>CAKUVD010000001.1 GCA_934695325.1 uncultured Bacteroidales bacterium
ACATCCGCAAGCCCTGCTAAGGGTTTCTTTATCAGGGCTTTTTAATTTCTTTTGCAGTTTAGGCTGCGGAATTTAGGTATAATAGAAAATCAAGTCTATTGATTTGAAATCATGAGCTGCCTCTTCATATCCATATGTGGGTTACATTATAATTTCCTTGGGTAGTATATAGCCTATCACATCATGTTATTGGATAAAATCCTATGCATTTAATTATTGGATTAAAGTTGAAAAAAATTTTATATTGTTTAAGTAAAATGCTACAATTGTACAAGCTTGATTATCAGCGAAATCGTGGGGGGGGGGTATGTGTTACGCTTCCTTATGTTTTTTAGAATGTACAAAAATACACGTAATGTTGCAGTAAAGATTGCTTGTAAAGCGTTTTTACGTCGATACAGACTGAAATACGGACTCGAAATCTCCCCAGAAACAGAAATCGGGAAAGGCCTTTACCTTGGACATGCTTTCAATATAACAGTCAATAACCACGCTATAATCGGTGACTGGTGTAATCTGCATAAAGGAGTTGTGATAGGCGGAGAGAATAGAGGTAAACGTAAAGGTGCACCGCGACTTGGAAATAGAGTATGGGTCGGCATTAATGCGGCAATTGTAGGCAATGTGACAATCGGTGATGATGTTCTGATCGCTCCTTGCAGTTATGTGAACTGTGATGTGCCTCCACATAGTGTAGTGTTGGGAAATCCGTGCATCATTAAGCATCGGGACAATGCCACAGAAGGATATATAAATAATGTGACAGAATGAAAAAGATATTATGTTTGATAGATACGTTAGGGATGGGGGGAGCCGAACGGCAGATGATAGGTCTGACTCTATTTCTTAAAGAAAAAGGGTATCATGTAGATTTGGTTACATACTATGACCATGACTTTTATGCGGAATTAGTGGACAGATATGGAATTGGTTCGGTGACATTGCATGTTAAAAATAGTAGGTGGCTGAAATTGCTGGCAGTAAAGCGGCATATCAAACAGGCTGGTGGCTATGATTGGGTGATAGCTTATAAAAATGGTCCGGCTATCATTGGATGTATGTTGAAGATGATGGGGGCAAAGTTCCGACTGATTGTTTCTGAAAGAAATACTAACCAAGACGTCAGTCGTAGTGACAAGATGAAGTTTTGGTTTTATCGTTGGGCTGATTATGTGGTGCCTAATGCATACGCACAGGAAAAGTTTATCAAGCAGTATTTTGCTGCTTTGAGCAACAAAACGGTTACGATAACAAACTTCACAGATACAGACCATTTCAAGCCTACAGATACTCCTCCTAATAATAAACTTATTATTATGACAGCTGCACGTGTTGCAAAGCAAAAGAACATCTTAAACTATCTGGAAGCCATAAAACGTTTGAAACAAGAAGGCTATGCAGAAAAGGAGCACTTCGATTGGTATGGTGATGTGCAGACAGGCGAAGAGGCGTATGGAGAGGCTTGCTATAACAAACGTATTGAACTTGGTGTGGAAGACGTTATTGAATTTCATCCTGCCACAACAAGTATCGTAAAGCATTATCAGTCGTGTGATGTGTTCTGTCTACCGAGCATTTATGAAGGTTTCCCCAATGTGGTATGCGAAGCTATGAGTTGTGGAAAGCCGATAGCATGCAGTCGTGTATGTGACAATCCGTATATTGTTCAGGAAAACAAGAATGGTATATTCTTTAATCCAACAGATGTGGACAGTATATATAATGGATTGAAGCAGATAATTGAAATGTCAAAAGAAGAACGTTTGGCATGGGGACACAAAAGCAGAGAAATAGCCGAGACACTATTCTCTAAAGAGGCTTTTGTACAGAAATACATCAAACTAATAGAAAGCAAAGGATAATATGAATAATACTGTATTAGTAATCGGGGGGGGTAATCACCACAATGCCCTTGGAGTTGTGCGTGCTTTGGGCAGACGAGGCTATCAAGTTGAGTTGATTACTATTGGTAATTTACGTAAAAACTATATTGCAAGTAGCAAGTATGTAAACAATCACCATGCTTTGGCTGATGTAAAGGAACTTGCCTCTTATCTGTTATACAGAGAACCGAAAAAGGACAAGGAGATTGTTATATCGTGTGCAGATGCAGTGACAGAACATCTAAACTTACACTATGACCGACTTTCAGAGCGTTACATTTTGCCTGGGGTTCAGCAGCAAGGAAAGATGGTGAACTTGATGGACAAGACCACTATGATAGAAATGGCTGCAAAGCATGGTATTAATGCTCCACATATATGGACTTTGCCAACAGATAAAGACGATGTAACTTTTCCGTGCATCACGAAATCTTATTTAAGCAGTCATGGTGGTAAGGCAGATATAGTGATTTGTAGAAGCCGTGCAGAACTAGACGGTTTCTTGTCAGAAAAAACAGACAATGTATTTGTGCAACCATATATTAATAAGAAGGAAGAAGTGCAGTTTATTGGTTGCTCTCTTAATGGTGGTAATGAAATCGTCATACCTGGCATGACAAAGGTTCTTCGGTCACAGCCTAATACTAACACAGGATTTTTAGAATATGGACCAATAGATTCTTTTTATGAAGAAATCGTAGAACACAGCAAGGCTTACATTCGTGATTGTGGCTACTCTGGCCTTTTTTCAATAGAATTTATAAGGGGAAAGGACGACAAAGTGTATTTCCTTGAAACTAATTTTCGTAATGATGGCAATGCTTTTTGTGTGACAGCGAGTGGAGTGAATTTACCAGTAATATGGGTAAAGGCTTGCTTAAACGAAGACTATCGTTCGGAATTGCATAAGCCGAAGCATATTGTTGTAATGCCAGAGTTTCAAGACTTCAAGTTGGTATTGCAACGTCGATTGTCTTTTGGTCGGTGGTTGAAAGACTTGCACCGTACAGATGTATTCTTGGAATATACAAAGGATGATAAGCGACCTTTCTTCCAGTTTATAATTGACAAACTGAAACATTAATGAACAATAAATATTTAATTCGCTTGGACGATGCTTGTCCTACGATGGATGGAGCCAAGTGGCAGAGAATGTTTGACATTCTTGACCGCTATGGAGTACGTCCAATGGTAGGCATTATTCCGCATAATGAAGACCCGAAACAGGAGATAGACGTTCCGGATAAAGAGTTTTGGGATAAGGCAATGCAGTGGCAACAAAAAGGATATGCTATCGCTTTACATGGCTACAACCATTGTTATATATCCGATAAGGGTTTGGAGGGATTGAATCCTTTATGGGAACGCTCAGAGTTTGCAGGTGTGCCACTTGATGTGCAGAAGCAGAAGATTCTTGATGGTTTCGAGATTCTTTCAAGTCATGGAGTTAAACCAAAGTATTTCTTTGCTCCAAGCCATACGTTTGATGAGAATACGCTTGTGGCCTTGAAAGAATGTACAGATATCCGCATCATCAGCGACACGATAGCCACAAAGCCATACCGAAGAGGCGATTTTGTCTTTCTTCCACAATTAGGTGGGCATTGCACGGAGATGAGGTTAAAAGGCGTATGGACCTTCTGTTTGCATCCTTCTACTATGACGGATGCTAATTTCGAAACTACAGAAAGATTCTTAAAAGAGCATAAGGAAGAGATTGTCGGTTTCGATTCTTTAAACGTGAATAATTTGAAAGGAATGGGATTGCTTGATCATTTGTTGTCGAGAGCCTATTTCCTAAGACGAAAACTAAGAAGATAGAAAAGCATTTTAGATATGAAACAGAAACCATTAATTGCGCTTCTGACCAACAACGATGATGACGTTTATTGCTTCCGAAAAGAACTTATAGAAGGTCTTATCGCTGAAGGTTATGAGATGTTAGTGTCGTGTCCTGACGGGCCTAAGTTTGAATTGATGAAAGGGATCCCTTTCATCTATGACAATCCCGACATTGACCGTCGTGGAACTAATCCCATTAAGGACTTTGGCTTGCTAATGCACTATCATAGTCTTTTTAGGAAGTATCGTCCAGCCGTGGTACTTACGTATACCGCAAAGCCTAATGTGTATGCAAGCATTGCAGCACATCGTATGGGAATACCGGTGATAAATAATCTTACGGGACTTGGCTCTGTTGTAAACGAGAGTGGACTGAAACAGCGGTTTATCATGTGGCTATTCAAGAAGGCTTATCAGAAGTCTGCTTGTATGATGTTTCAAAATGCCACTAATATGCAAGTGGCAATAGACGAGGGAATGGTTAAGGGCGATTATCGTCTTATACCAGGTTCGGGAGTTAACACCGACCGTTATCCTTTACAGGCATACCCTGATGGTGGTGATGGTAAGACGGGAGCACCAATAGTATTCAATTATATAGGACGAGTGCTAAAGGACAAACGTGTGGATGACTATATAGAGGCAGCAAAACGTATCAAGAAGAATTATCCACAGACAGAATTCAATATTCTTGGCTTCATTGAGCCTACAGAAATTCATTACGAGGCAGAATTGAAGCAGTTGCAAGAAGCAGGTATTGTGATGTATCGTGGTAGCCAAAAGGATGTAAAGCCATTTGTTGCTCGTGCCCATTGCACTATTCACCCTTCGACGTATGGTGAGGGCATGAGCAATGTGTTGCTCGAAAGCGCTTCGTCTGGTCGTTTCCTTATAACAACAGATAATCCTGGTTGTCAGGAAACTGTAGAAAACGGCAAGACTGGATATATCTATCATGGCGAGGATGTTGATGCTCTTGTCAATGCCATTGAGCGATTTCTTGCTCTACCTAACGAAACAAGGCAGAAAATGGGAGAAGCAGGAAGAGAAAGAGTAAAGGAAAAATTCTCACGTGAAATTGTGGTAAGAGAGTATAAAAAGAAGATAAAGGAATTGATAAGCAAGTAAAAAAAATTAATATGACTTATAAGGAAATATATGATATTGCTGTTCCTGAAAGGAAACGCAAGGAAGAACGTTGGAATCTGTTTGCTGGACACATAGGTAGACCTTTGTCCGTATTAATGACAGTACCTTTGACAAAAACGCAAGTAAAACCTACCACAGTGACAGGCTGGTCATTGATTGCTTTAGTAATAGGTTCGGTTTTGGTGTCTATTAGTTATAGTATGACAATGACACTTTTTGGATGGTGTTTTTTCTTTTTATGGAACCTGTTGGATGGAGTTGATGGAAATCTTGCAAGAAGTACTAAACAATGTTCTAATCTTGGTGATCTTTGGGATACTACAGGAGGTTATGCTGCAATGGTATTAACGTATTTCTCAGCAGGTATAGCAGCTTATTTTGATAATAGTCTTTATGATTTTTGCGATAATTATATGCTATTGATAATGGGAGGAGCAAGTGCCATAATGTCGATATTCCCTCGTCTTGTTATGCAGAAGAAGAAAACATATGGCGTAAATTCAGATGCGGTTAATAAACTAACGGATAAGACACATTTTGGGATAAAACAAATAATATCAATGAACTTTATTTCGCCATCAGGATTTTTACAGGTGATATTTTTATTGTGTATATTATTCCATACGCTTAACTTTTTTATTTCTGTATATACAATCATCAATTTATTAATAATGGTCGTGACATTGCGTGGCCTCTTAAATGAATAATCATATGAATGTAGCTATTATCATTGCTGGTGGTGTAGGCAACAGAATGGGACAGAGTATCCCTAAACAATTTATTAATGTTTATGACAAACCGATATTGATGTACACATTAGAGGGCTTTGAAAAGCATCCAATGATTGATGCCATAGAAGTGGTGTGCATAGAAGGTTGGGAAAATGTTGTTTGGTCATATGCAAAACAATACAACATTACTAAACTTAAATGGATTGTGAAAGGTGGTGCAAGTGGTCAAGAATCAATCCGTAATGGTGTGTATAATCTTGAAGATAAATGTGTCGCGGATGATACCGTTATTATTCATGACGGAATAAGACCTTTGGTAGATGCGGAAGTTTTAACAGATGTTATTTGCAAGGGACAAAATTATGGAGCTGCAGTTACATCACTTCCTTATAATGAGCAGATATTTGTAATAAGCGAAGATGATGATAGTACTACCACTCAGTTCATACCTCGAGAAACACTTCGAAGAGTTTCTACACCACAAGCATATCAATTCCAACTTCTTGATACTAAATATCATGAAGCATTTGAAAAAGAAATTGGTATTTATGGCTCTCATTATACCAATACAATGATGGTTGAGCTTGGGGTGCGTTTGCACTTTGCAGCAGGAAGTGATAAGAACATAAAATTAACAACGCCAGATGATCTTGAAATGTTCAAGGGGTATTTGAGTAAGAAATAGTGCCTGTTATATGATAAAGAAAATCGTATTGGCACTGGCAAGCTCTCAAATTACCCCCCCCCATTTTAAGAAATAGGATTTTAAATAAACTAATCGGATATGTAGCTTCAAGTGCTGAAATATCTGGAGATTCCTATTTTACGGGCAATAAAATACATATAGGAGAGAACGTCTTTATTAATAAGTTCTGCCGTTTCTATTCGCATTGCAACGAAGGCTCAGAAATATTTATTGGTGATAATGTTGCTATTGCTATGGGAGTGACATTTACGACCCATACACATCAGATTGGTAGTTCTAGGCGACGAGCACCAAAAGATACAATTTTTAAGCCTATTGTTGTAGAAGACGGTTGCTGGATAGGAGCTAATGTTACAATCTTGCCTGGCGTAAGAATTGGAAAAGGAACTGTTGTAGGTGCAGGAAGCATTGTTGTACATAATCTTGATGAAAACTCTGTTTATGTTGGTAATCCTGCAAGAAAAATTAAACAATTAGATATATGAAACTCAATAAGAATAATCCCTTATACAAAGAGGATATAAAGAATGTTCTTTCCGTTAAAGGTATTGAACAAATGAAGTCTAAGTCAGTCCTTATAACAGGTGCAACAGGATTAATTGGTGTTCATCTGATAGATGCTCTGATGGCTATAGGAGAAGTAAAAATTTATGCAGTTGGAAGAAACAAGGAAAAGGCAAAAGTTAGACTTGGAGAGTATTACGACAATCCTCTCTTTACATTTATAGAACAAGACGTATGTGAACCTTTTCAAGAAAATTTACATGTAGACTACATAATACCAGGAGCTTCAAATACACATCCTTTAGCTTATTCACAATATCCAGTTGAAACAATACTTATAAATGTAAAGGGGGCTGAATATGCTCTTGAACTTGCTCGTAGGTGCAATGCAACGGTGTTGTATATGTCAACAGTTGAAATTTATGGAAATGCACTTGCAGACGAACCTTTTACTGAGAATTATACGGGAAAGCTTAATCTTTCAAACTCACGCAGTTGTTATACGGAGTCCAAACGAGTAAGTGAGGCATTGTGTCAGTCGTATATTTCGGAAAAAGGCGTTGATGTAAAGATAGTACGTCTATCGCGTATATTTGGTCCTACAATGCTTGAGTCTGATAGTAAAGCTTCTTCGCAGTTTATTAATAAGGCTCTCCTTAATGAAGACATAGTGTTGAAAAGTAAAGGAGAACAATATTTTTCGTACACCTATGTTACTGATGCTGTAGCTGCTATATTATATGTAATGTTACATGGCGAATGTGGACAAGCTTATAATATCAGTAACGAAAAGTGTAACGTGCATCTTAAGGATTTTGCACAAATATGTGCACAGTATAATAACAGAAGTATCGTATTTGATTTACCTTCAGAAACGGAAAGAAAGGGATTTTCAATAGCAATGAATGCGATAATGGATAACACAAAACTTAAATCATTAGGTTTTGTGCCTATGTATGAACTGGAAGATGCTGTAAATAGAACAATAGATATTTTATCTAATTAATCATGAAGCAAAAATGCATTGTTACTATAACAGATGGCATATCTCCAACAAGTATGCCATTTAATGAATTTGTGCTATATAGGTTACAAAGACATCCAGAGGAAAAACAAATTATAATACAAGTATTTGAGAAGGGTATTGATCCTAATGTAACCATTCCAAATGGTGTTGATTTCTATAGTTTAGGAATGAATCCTTGGGCTTTGTTGAAGAGAATAAAAGCTATAGAAAAAAGATTTGATATAAAAGCCTTTCACATACATGAAGGTAAATCTGTTATATTGTTTTCTTTTGCTACATTTTTAAGTAGGAGAAATAAGACAATTTACACACTTCATAGTACTTATAAAAATTATCCTTTTCATAATAAACTATTTAGTTTCTGTGCATCTATTTTGGCAAAAAAGGTGGTTTGTGTAAGTCGTACCTCCTATAAATATTATCCTTCCATATTAAAGTTTTTACGTGGCAAAGATGCTATGAGCATACAGAATGGCGTGGATATAGATAGAATTGATGCCGCTGGAGATGCCTATGATACAACAGGGAGACCTTTCACGATGGTTTATGTTGCCCGTTTGGTGCCACTAAAGCGACACTATATATTGTTTAATGTGTTGAAGCAATTGCCAAATGTACATCTTGATTTAATAGGACAAGGACCACTAGCTTCAGAACTTAAAGTTATGGTAAAAGACTTGGGCATTGAAAAACAAGTATCCTTTAAAGGTTTGCTTCCTCGTGAAGAAGTCTATAGGCAGTTGAAGTCGGCAGACTTGTATGTTTCAACTTCATCATACGAAGGTCTCCCTATTGGCGTGCTTGAAGCAATGGGGTGTGGAGCGGCTTGTCTTGTTACTAATATTGAACAACATACGGAAATTTCTGAGAAATGTACATCGCTAATCACATTGCCTGCGGATATTGATCTTTGGGTCAAGAAAATACGCGAACTTGTAGAAATGGATAAAGCTCAGTTAAGGCAGATAGGTATGATGAATCGTAAGTCTGTTAGTGAAAATTTCTCTTTAGAAAGTATGCACCAGCAATACGATAAGTTGTATTATAGATAATGACAACACTTTTTCTCTCACTTCTCAAAGTCTCTGTTCGCTCATCGAATCATCTTTCTTGCGTTCCTTCTTCCAAAGAATGGTCACAATTGTATGAGATGGCTGCAAAGCATGCTTTGCTCGGAGTATGTTTTAATGGTGTGCAGTATCTGTATACCCATCAGCCAAATTATGTGGTGAACCTACCTATGATGTTGAAAATGCGATGGCTGGGTATTGCAGCAAGCATACAGAAGCGAAATGAGTTGATGAATCTTAGATGCAAGGAATTGCAGCAAAGGCTACTTGATGCTGGTCTATCTGCCTGTGTGTTGAAAGGGCAGGGTGTGGCAACATATTATAAAACTAGTGAAGGTGGTGTTTCTTTAGCATACTTGCGCCAAAGTGGAGATATAGACATGTGGATAAAGGGTGGGTATGATGTAGTATGCGATTATGTACAGCGAACTCATCCCAGCAAAGATGTCTCATATCACCGTTTTCATTATAATGTATTTAATGATGCGGAAGTGGAACTACATCATCGCCCATCAATGATGAATAATCCATTCCACAATAGAAAACTACAAAAGTGGGCAGATGAATTTTCACCAGACCAATTTTTGATGGCTGATGATCTCGGCTTTTATGTACCATCATCTGCATTCAATAAACTATTCATGCTTTGTCATATATATCGCCACTTTATATCTGAGGGTGTTGGCTTACGCCAATTGATGGATTATTATTTTGTTCTCCTAAATTCTCCAACAGATGAGAACGCAGAAGTGTTAGAAAGAATTTTGCAATTAGGCATGAATAAGTTTGCCGCGGCTGTTATGTGGGTGCTACGGGAAATTTTCATGCTGGATGAGAAGTATATGCTTTGTGCTCCCAATGATAGGGAGGGGCTCTATTTGCTTGGTGAGATTATGATGGCTGGAAACTTTGGACATCATGATAAACGTTACTCTCACTCAGGACGTTTTGCTGTGCAGACGCAGAGTATCTGCCATGGCATCCATCTACTGTTCCATTATCCATCGGAAGTACTCTGGATGCCCTTTTGGCTGATATGGCATCTTGTGTGGAAACTAAGCAAGAAAAGACTTATACGTTTACATGAATAATAAAATGTTATTTCCCGTCTCATTAATTGGAATTTATCCATAAAAATCAATTTGCAGGAATTCGCCAAAGTGCATATGCTATGATGCCATAGACTATATGCTACTTGTTCATTCGTTAAGGACGACTGTATGTTGTGGATAATTGTTATGTAAACAACAAATTGCCAAATTTTCTTTGGCGTGTAGTTTCATCTGCAGGAAGACAGCAAGATTTAACGTAAACAGACATTCTCTACATTGTATGAGGGCTGTATCCCGCATTGCCCTCCCAAGTTTTGGAGCATCCTCTGGAAGCCTATGAGATTCAAGCAAAGCATTGTGAAGAATTAAGCATACTTAAAATAAAAAACAAAACAACCGCTTCTTTAGTTATGCCAAACAAAAGAGGTGGAGATTATTCGTTGTTCAATTAGAAATCACAAATCAAACAATAAATACAATGAGTGCAGATTTGAAAAGAAGAAATGTGCCTTTTTCTCCTCCGGATATGACGGAGGCGGAGGCCAATGAGGTTCGTGATGCTATTTTGTCTGGTTGGATAACAACTGGACCACGTACTAAAAAGCTGGAGAAAGAAGTGGCCGCTTTTGTCGGAGTGGACAAGGCGGTATGTCTTAACTCGCAGACAGCCTGCGGCGAGATGGCTTTGCGCCTTCTTGGCATTGGCGCAGGTGACGAGGTGATCGTTCCGGCCTATACCTATACGGCAAGCGCTTCTATTGTGGAACATATCGGGGCTACACTTGTTTTGGTGGATGTGCAGAAAGATTGTCTGGAAATGGACTATGATGCGGTCGAGGCTGCCATTACTTCTAAGACCAAAGCAATTATTCCTGTTGATTTAGCTGGTATTCCTTGCGACTACGGTCGTCTGTTTTCTATTGTGGAGAACAAGAAGACTCTCTTCGTGCCGAAAACGGACTTACAGAAAAAGATTGGACGTATAGCTATATGCTGCGATGCTGCCCATGCCTTCGGTGCTTCACGCAAGGGAAAGATGGTCGGTTCTATTGCTGACTTTTCTTCATTCTCTTTTCACGCTGTAAAGAACTTCACTACAGCCGAGGGAGGTGCCTTGACCTGGAATTTGCCTTTTGGCAACGAAAAGGTTGAGAAAGACTTGGACAAGTGTGCTGAAAACACTTTCAGCGGTGTCCCTGAAATTGATGGCGAGACGTGGAACGATAACCTTTATCGAAAGGTTCAGTTGTTGAGTCTGCACGGACAGAATAAGGATGCACTGGCAAAGACAAAACTTGGTGCTTGGGAGTACGACATCATTGGGACGTGGTATAAGTGCAATATGACAGATGTGGTTGCAGCGATCGGATTGGTTCAGATGCAGCGTTACCCTGGAATGTTGGAGCGTCGCCACAAGATGATTGAACGCTACAATGAGGCTTTTAAGACGCTGAATGTGGCAGTTCTGGATCATTATAATGATGTGCACACATCCTCTGGCCATCTGTATCTTGTGCGTCTTTTGGGCAAGACCCGTGAGGAAACCAATAAGGTGATAGAGTTGATGGCTGAGCGTGGCATTGCTACTAACGTGCATTACAAACCATTGCCAATGATGACTGCCTACAAGAAATTGGGGTTTGACATCAAGAATTTCCCTAATGCCTTCCATCAGTTTGAGAATGAAGTCACACTGCCGCTGAATACCAAGATGACGGACGATGATCAGGGATATGTGATTGAAAATTTTATAGAGATAGTATCTAATTTATAATATAATAAGTTACAATGCTTGGAGGTGAGTATAAGATATTTGCCTCCAAGTTTTTTTGTGCGCTTTATGAAGAGAGTTTTTGATATTATAGCTTCTGGGTC
This sequence comes from uncultured Bacteroidales bacterium, assembly GCA_934695325.1. Taxonomy (GTDB): domain Bacteria; phylum Bacteroidota; class Bacteroidia; order Bacteroidales; family UBA932; genus Cryptobacteroides. The sequence goes on from CAKUVD010000001.1 coordinate 11,840, forward strand.
TGGCCTCATCGTTTTGAGTCCGCTGTTTCTGATACTCGCCATTTGGATAAAATTGGATTCGAAAGGCCCTGTATTTTATCGGCAAGTGCGGGTTGGGAGAAACAATAAAGATTTCCGTATCTTCAAGTTCCGTTCAATGCGGATTGGCGCGGACAAGGGTTCTCTGGTGACAATAGGCGGTCACGATCCCCGTGTTACACGCTCTGGATATTATATTCGCAAGTATAAGCTTGACGAACTGCCTCAACTGATAAATGTGTTCATCGGAGATATGAGTCTCGTTGGTCCGAGGCCGGAAGTCCGTCACTATGTTGATTATTGGACTCCTGAGCAGATGCAGGTCCTCGATGTGCGTCCTGGTATTACAGACCCAGCCTCCATCAAATTCCGCAACGAGAACGAGCTGATGGCGAAAGCTGAGAATCCTGAGGAATACTACATCCAAGTCATTATGCAGGAGAAGATAAAGCTTTATCTGGAGTATGTGCAGAATGCTAGTTTCTGGTATGATATCAAACTGATTTTCCAGACTTTCAAGGTTATTATTGCAGAGCGCTGAAGAAGGGTCTTATCTTCTTTTGGAAATTCATACCTTATTTGTTCGTGAAGAGGGCAAACATTGAACTTGGCCGAATCGAATATTTGTTATATTTTTACACAAATGTTTAGAAACGACTGCTATGGCACGGAAATTATACCCTATAGGGATCCAGACCTTTGAGGAGATTCGCAGGCTTGACAATCTCTATATTGACAAGACGGAGTATGTCTATCAGATGACGCATACGAACGGAAAATATTTTTTCTTGAGTCGTCCGCGTCGATTCGGAAAGTCGTTGCTGGTGTCCACATTCCGGAGCTATTTCGAGGGACGGAAAGATCTCTTTAAGGGACTTGCCATAGAGAAGTTGGAAAAGGATTGGGCGGAATATCCCGTGCTGCATTTTGATATGAGCAAGGGGAAGCATATGGATAATGGACAGCTTAACCGGTATTTGCTGGATATTATTGAGAAACAAGAGATACGCTTTGATTGTAGGAACAGCAAGTCAGACATTAATCTTCGACTGTATGATCTGCTGACAGCCGTATATCAGAAGACCGGAAAGCAGGTCGTAGTCCTCATCGATGAATATGACGCCCCTCTGCTGGATGTCGTCCACGAGAATGAAAGTCTTGATGCTCTGCGCAATACGATGCGTAATTTTTATAGTCCGCTGAAGGCCTGCGAACCGATGCTTCGCTTCGTTTTTCTGACAGGAATCACCAAGTTTTCACAGCTAAGCATTTTCAGCGAATTGAACAACATCAGAAACGTAAGTATGGACGAGCCTTATGCTGGCATCTGCGGAATCACAAAGGACGAACTACTCATTCAGATGAGTGAAGATATAGACGATTTGGCTCAGGCTTTGGGATTCAGTAAGGAAAAAACTATAGAGGCTTTGAAGAATAACTATGACGGCTATCATTTCTGCTGGCCGTCGCCCGACGTGTTTAACCCATATAGCTTGCTCAACTGCTTTGCGGACAAAAAATTAGATTCATACTGGTTCGGTTCCGGCACTCCGACCTATCTCATCAATATGATGCGGAAATACGATTTTCTGCCGTCGGAGTTAGGGGCGGGTATAGAAGCCGACAAGAATGATTTCGATGCGGCAACAGAGACTATGACTACCTTAATTCCGCTGCTTTATCAGAGCGGATATATGACCATCAAGGGGTATGATGAGGAAACGCAACTGTACAAGCTGGACATTCCGAACAATGAGATTCGTGTCGGACTGTTCCGCAGTCTGCTGCCGCACTATCTGAAGGAGAACTCTGTAAAGGGCAATACCGCTATTGCCAAGATGTCTGTGCTTATCAAGAGGAGGCAGATAGATGAAGCCTTGTCTATGCTTGCCGACTTTCTCCAGACCGTACCTTATTGCGACAATACGAACTACGAGGGGCACTATCAGCAGATGCTCTACATCATCTTTGCCTTGCTCACTAATTATCGCATCACGGTCGAGCAGCACACAGCGAAGGGACGGATTGACATTACATTGGAAACGTCAGATACGGTCTACGTAATGGAACTGAAATTCGGCAGGAGTCCGGAGGAAGCGCTGGCGCAGATAGAGTCAAAACGCTATGGAGAAGCTTTCAAACTGAAGGGCAAATCTGTTATGGCAGTTGGACTTAATTTTGCGGTAGAAGATGGAGTAAATACCTTGGAGTGGGCAGAGAAGTTCGCCGGGGAGGAAGTGTAACCATCCTATTACAAATAAAGTTGTCCTGTCGGATTTTATTCGTAAATTTGAAGAGTGCCCGATTATAAGGATGACGCGGGCATCAGTTTGGTATGGGGAATTTTATTGATAAAGGCAACGATGGGTTTGCGTCGGTCCGCAATACGAACTTTGTGGACAAGAGTATGCTGATTAATGAAGTCAATTCTGTGATGTTGACCGAGAATCGGTATATGTGCGTTACGCGTGCGCGTCGGTTCGGCAAATCGGTCGCCGTGAAGATGCTCAATGCCTATTATGATCGTTCCTGTGATTCCCGAGAACTGTTTGAAGACTTGAAAATATCCCAACAGACAGACTTCAGCAAATACTTGAACCATTTTCCTGTACTTTATCTTGACATGACAGATTTTATGACGAAGTATGGAGATGATGTGCGTCTTGTTGAACGGATGAAGCGGGATATTTGTGAAGAGCTGCTTGGTGTCTACAAGGATGTCCGAATGGCTCCGAATGATGACCTGATGGATTTGCTGGCAAGCATCGTAGAGCATACGGGGGAAAAGTTCATCTGTCTGATTGATGAGTGGGATGCCATTTGCCGGGAAGGGTATGAAAATCTGATGGAAGAATATACAGATTTTCTCCGTCGTTTATTCAAAGGCAGTAGGACTGAATATGTTTTCGCTTGCGTCTATATGACAGGAATTCTTCCGATAAAAAGATACAATACACAGTCTGCGCTGAATAATTTTGAAGAATACACAATGTTGAGCCCTGCTCAGCTGGCTCCATATTTTGGATTTACTGAGAGAGAGGTAAATGTTCTTTGTGAAAAAGGCGGGATGGATGCAGGGCAGATGAAACTCTGGTACGATGGCTATGAACTAGGCCAGGAAAAGGCTATGTATAATCCGTTTGCCGTGATGCGGGCTTTGAAGCGGAAGTCCTTCTCAAGTTATTGGGCAAGTACAAATACTTTCGAAAGTTTGCGGATGTATATCACAATGAATTTCGAGGGGCTCAAGGATGACATTGTTTCCGCGCTCAATGATATTCCTGTAAAGGTCAATTCTTTGCGATTCAGCAACGATATGCATAAAATCGATTGCAAGGATGATGTACTCACGCTCCTGTGTCATCTGGGGTATCTGTCTTTCAATGATGAGACAAGTCGCGCCAATATTCCGAATTATGAGATTCGTCAGGAGTTTGAGACTGCTATCGCCGACTCCGGATGGACGGAGGTCACAGATGCGCTGAAGCAGTCAGACTATCTGCTGTCTTGCGTGCTGAGTGGTGACGCAGATACTGTGGCGTCGTGTATAGATAAGGTTCACGAGCAGAATACCAGTGTCTTGCGGTACAATGATGAGAACTCATTGGCCTGTGTGCTTTCATTGGCCTTTTATACGGCCCGTGCCCATTATCAGATGCTCCGAGAGCTTCCGGCCGGCAGAGGCTTCGCAGATATCTTACTTGTTCCGAACCGGAATGCTGACTATCCTGCAATCGTCCTGGAACTGAAATATGACAAGGATGCCGAAACCGCAATCAGTCAGATTAAACGGCAGAATTATGGCGGTGCTCTCAAAGAGTATTTCGGGGAAGTGGTTCTGGTAGGGATAAACTATGACAAGTCGGACAAAAGACATAGCTGCGTCATAGAACGGATTACAAAAAAGTAATTCATTCTATTTCAGGAAATTACTTCCATCAACTTGTCCTTCATTCCTGCTGGCCCGCAAGCGGGGCGCAGCAAGAGGGCATTTGTACACCCCGAGTGCATACTAACTAACAAGGCCACCGACCTTACTGCCGCCAGCCCTGTACATATACTAGTCGCAGGAATACGTGTTGGCGATTATAACACCTCACTCCCGTCCTCACCATACTTCCCGTCCTTAGCCTCGTAGATGACGGACGGTTCAAGGACTTCGACCGTGTGCCAGGTGCCGGCAGGGACAATGCAGCCGAAACTATCTGATGACGGGTCGAGCACAATGCGTTCAGTTTCCCTGAGGCGACGCCCGACCGTCACGTCCTGTGCATCCATCCCACGTTCAAAGCCATCTCCCAGCCGGTCTTCTTCGTAAAGAACCTCTACCAACTTGCCCTGAAGCAGCAGGACATTCTCTGTGCTGTGCGGATGACGATGAATCGGAACCTGTGTTCCCGGAAGAAGAGCATTGAGCATACGCTGACTATTGTCGTCAGCCGATGTGCGCAGGTCATAGTTCTGACGTAGGCGAGGACTTTCCGCCGCCCGACCCAACAGATCCGATATAAACTTCTTATCTATTTCAATCATAGCCGCTTACTTTTTGAGACTCGCAAGATATTCCTCGTGCAGATGATAATACTTCTTCATAAATAGCACGTAGGCGACACATAGCACCGCCATGCGCCGACCAGATAGAGCCCTTCAGATGTACACTACTAATGGCAAAAAGCATTGGAAACTCAAGTCAACGAATCATATATGCATTGAATATGAGGTTTTAACTGCGGGATGTCATTTTCAATAGTATCCCATAATTGGGATGGCCGAATCTGATAATATCCGTGCGCAAGGACGTGACGCATTCCTTCTATCGCATCCCACTCCACTTCAGGGTGTTTTGAACGGAAATCTTTCGTAAGCATATAGACAGCTTCACCTATAATTTCCACCTGTTTGACAAATCCATAGAAAACAATCGGATCATTCTCAATCAATTCAAGATTGAACCGATCCTTATTGGTAACAATGACGTCTATCGCTTCAAGAATATGCCATAAACGTTCTTTATCCCTAATTTGTTCTCTCATAAATCAAGATTTTATCTTTATCTACAGATTCTCTTGCAAATGATAACAGGCAATCATCCTCGATAAGATCAACCTTTCTGTCAAGTAGTCTGCCCAATCCTACATTTATTCTCGAGACTCCCAACAACGACACCCTTGCCCCGGCAATATACCTCACCAAGATATCCACATCACTGGTTGATGTCTCTTCTCCGCGAGAGCAAGATCCGAAAAGCCACGCCTTCTCAATCGGCAATGTAGACAGATACATCCGAATCTTTGGAATCATCTCTTGAACACCGTGACTTAACATATAATCTAATTTTCTCGCAAGATAGCAAACTATTACAACTAATGCAACACTAACGATTCTAGATAATCAATTCTCTATGCTCTTCAGATATTCCTCGTGCAGATGATAATACTTCTTCATAAATAGCACGTAGGCGACACATAGCACTGCCAGAGCGCCGACCAGGTAGAGCCAATGCGCCAGGACATTGTCCGGAATCAGGAAGATGAAGCCGAGGGAGACCGCCAGCTGGAGCGCCATATAAATCACAGACACCAGCGGATGGCTCATCCTCAACTCATTGGCCATCAGCTGATAGGCGTGCTTGCGGTGAGCCTCGCCGAGATTCTCGTGCAGCATGATGCGGTGGCAGATGGTAAGGCAGCCGTCCACGCCATAGACCAGCAGGAATATCAGCCATGTGATGTCACCGGTACGAGCGATGAGCATTCCGACGGCGAACAGCACAATGAACGCCATCCCTACGCTGCCCACATCTCCGGCAAAGCACTTGGCCTTGCCTCGCGGGCGGAAATTGAAGAATGAGAACACCAGCACTGCAAGCATTATGACGGCAAGGAACGACGGTTCAATGAATTTCAACCCGCTGTCCATCAATGCGAGAGGCACCAGCACCACTATTGAGTATCCCGCCGTGATGCCATTGATTCCGTCCATAAAATTATAGATGTTCGTCGCACCGACGCAGACGATCAGCGCAATGACCACGAATGCAATTTTCGCCCACAGGCTCTCGCCGAATGCGAAGGAGCCATCTCCAGAAACGAAAATCTGCCCGATCATCAGCCCCATCGCCACGAATTGCACGACAAGCCGGACAGAATCCGGCAAGGAGTGTATATCATCAATGAAACTGATTCCCGCAGCAAGTGTCACCGCCGCAAGGAACAGCGGATAATGGAACCCGAAAAAGGCGCACCAGATCCACACGCCAAGCAGGAAGATAATCCCACCACCACGCAGGACAATGCTCGAGTGCGACGAGCGCTGATTCGGTTTGTCAATGATGTCGTAATGCGCCGCCAGTCGGAAGTAAATCACCTCCAACGCAAAAAGCAGCACGGCGACTATGCCGTACAGCAGATAATTGTTCATTATGATTGGATTATAGAATTAAATTGTCAGTCTCAATATCTGACGAGAATAAAAGATTCTATATAGCGTTTGCGGTATTACTCTTATATCTGAAATTCAGGCATTTGATACGCTTCCAGCAGAAATGCCAGATATAGTAAGCCGGAGTCCAAAGAGCTTCGCTTGGGTAGTGGCTCAGAAGGTGTAGGGAGCGGCGGAGCGTGGCGGTGAACTTGCGGATTTTGTTGCCGGCCGGTTTTCCATAGCGGTTGTCAAGTTTGCCGAAGTTGCCGCTCTGCATAATGTCTTCAAGTATGAATCGCCCTTCCTTCTCATCGGGAATCCACGGCATCAAGTTCTCTTCCATACAGAAAGCATTGGAGAGAACCCACATCAGACCACGGGCGAAGCGCTCCATACCGAAATTTCTGACTGCCATCAAAAGTTGGTCGCTGTCATCCGGTGACAACGAGATTGACCTCAAGGCAAAGTAGTAGTCCATCACTTGACGAAGACCGATGCCCTCGGAAAACAGATGACGATAGATGTGATGGAGCAGATAGAACAGATTCATCCAGCCGGACGGTATCGTAATCTCTCCGACCGCCGCAAGTGCAACCTTATTGCCGAAGAATTCTTTCTTGTCCTTCTCAGCGAACTTTTGGAATTTTCTGTTAAGAAATAGGTCTCGAAAGACATTTAGCCGGTAATGCAGTTCGACCTCAACATCCTCAAAAAACCGAGGATGAGCGTGAACATAATCCCATCCATCGTTAAGAAGCCCCTTATCGGAGAGATATTTTAGAATTGTCGCCAGATCTGCATCCACAAAAATGTCAATGTCCCCAGACTGACGAAGCTGCGCAAGTTCCCCATAAAAAGATGCGACGCCCTGCCCCTTCAAGATACAGGTTCTGAATCCGTCAGATGCCATAGACTGCTGCAATTCCACGCACCGCCTGTTCATCAGCCGGTTGCGGTCTTGCACGAAGGCCGCAGCACCAAGCCATTTCATCTTAAGCGCCGCCGGCAGATTCACCGCCTGCTCCGGATGCCTTCCGCATATCTTCTGCACGCCGACGAAGCACACCCCCAGAAGCGTCTGCCTCTGCGCCTCCTTGTACATCTCAGCCCATTCCTCCTCCGTCGGAACCCCATCGATCCCGTCCGCCGTGCCTAATGCCGTCTGTATGAGTTGGAAAAATAAATCAATGTCTGTCACGGGAAAAAAAAGATCTTGTTGTCTCAGAATCGCCTTATCCGCTTTTGGTGTCAATTAATTATAGAAATTGATATCATTCAGTAAAGAGAACTCGTATTCAAGTTCTGTTCTGTTATTGATATCATTTCTGAAAATCATAGATGCATAGGTCTCGGTTTCATCTATGAGACAAGTGGCGTCCAGCTTTGACAGTTCATTCCCTGAGAATTCATTAAACCATTTGTTGAACAACCTTCGGCGGCAAGCCTGCCTACCGTCCAAGATATCACAAATAGTGATTAACGCATCATTATGTAGGGTGAAAAAGTTCCAGATAATGAAAAGAATAGTGTTCCTGACTTTATTGTCGCTCCCATTTCTGTGGTTAGAATCATCAGCTCTGTCAATGTTCATCATATATACATCAACAGACAGGTATTCTGAAATTGTAGGATACTTTATGAAAGTGATAAAATAGGTGTTGCCGTAGTCTGTCTTAAAACAGTAGCCATTTTCACAATCAAATACATCATAATGGCTTGGCAAACTGAATTGATTCATCCTTAAATCCACTAATCGTACCCTGCTTATGAATATAGTCGCTGATGGCCTTCTTATCCGCCATCATTTTTTTGAATGTGCTCTTTACGCATTCAATGTCTTTTTGTGTTCCGTTTACCGTGTTCATACAGTTCCATTAATTCACTTTACTCACAAATATATGCGAAATCAATTGATTTTACAAGTGATGTAAAATGAAATATCGCTACTAATTCCTCAGTATATCTTTTCGTATTGATAGGGGCCATTCTTAATAAGCGCATTGAAATATTTACCGTGAGAAGCAGCAGACATAAGACCCTTAAATAGAATCTCAGGCACATCATAATACCGATAAACTGAGCCGTTAAGAAATTCCACTTCAAGAATACTCAGAACGGAATCATAACCAACAGATGCAATGTTCGACGAACTTACTCTTTGTCTTGTCATATCAATGTCTTCTATTAAAAATTTCCTACGTTTTAGTGTTCCAATGACGCATCAATCAGAATACATCATCGTGCCATTGAGATACGAATAAAAATTCTAATTATCAATGCTTTCAAGACCATACTTGTGTGACATTCGATGAATTCTAGCCAATCTTTAGTAGATGGAACCGAAGAATAGAAATCTCTCTTCCCGATGAAATCAGAAGATGTCCTCGAGATAGTTTAGAAGCCATAATTAATCCTGTTAAAGAACGATGTGGAATGTCACAATATCTTTTTTAATTTTTTTATTATATTGTTAGGCAAAAACACAAAAACTCCGGTGAACCAAGCTCGCATCGCAGGCATTCCTAGCACAGTTTCATACATCTTCACGACTGCCCTCAGCATAAGCCATTTGTCACTCGTCTCTGACCCGGGAATATGCCGATACTTCCACAATGCCTTAGGATATGTATAGATATAATCCACATCTCGCAATATCGTCATCCACAAGCCCCAGTCCTCGGCTCTACGAAGAGGCGTCATATATTTCTTGCCAATGCGTTTTGTATCATATATTACACCAGGGGTCCCTATATTGCACCCTGAAATCATTGACTTATAGGATTGCCTAGGTTTCTGCTTCATTGTATAATATGGTTCCAGATGTTCATTGGCATCCTCATACCAAGTGCACGTGAACTCGTAGCCGTTGTCCTGCATAAACTTCAGTTGAGCCTCCAGTTTCATCGGATACCACCAGTCATCGCTGTCGCAGAAGGCGATATAGCGTCCCTGAGCAGCCTTTATTCCAATGTTCCTTGCCAACCCTGCCCCTCCATTCTTTTCAGTGCGAAGAACCCTGATACGATCATCCATTGATTTGACTTTTTCAAGAACTTCTGCTGTATCCGAAGCCGGGCTGCAATCATCCACAATAATCAGCTCCCAATCCGTATATGTCTGGGCAATAATAGATTCAACAGTCTCACGGATGTACGCTGCCGCATTATAATACGGCATAATGATGCTTATTTGCATATTGTATTTGCAGAGAAAAGAGAAATGACGCAGATATAAAAAAGGCAATCTGCAGACCTATGAATTAGGAAAGTGTGTTTTTATAGGATTGTGGTTAGTTTTTAGATTGAATGCTGTAACTCTTTTATTGTAGTTATAGCGTTATTCACATACTTGTATGCTTTCACTCTCTCTACACTTAGAATTTCATCTGAATAGCCAAAGTTTAAATTATCAAGTTCTTCACTAATGTTCTTTGGTTGAAAACGATTGAGCATATTCATTCCACGCAATATTGAGAGTATTCGTTCCGATTGTTTGGAGGCAGAACCATATTCACGCTCATATGTAAAAAATGGTGTATGCATATTTATAGAAAAGGCTGTCCCGTGAAATGAGTCAGTGCACACCACCCTAGCATTTGCTACAAGTTCGACAAATTCCTTGGGACCGGCAGATATCATACTGTCACAATATTGCACATAATTAAATTTATATGGTATAGCAATTATTTTATAGCCTAGCTTTTCTTTCAATTCTTTTAGGCCTTGCATCGCCGCCTTCGATGGAACGTCCAAAAAATATGCAAGTATATAAGTCTTAGGCTTCTCTTTAATTTGCAAGATCTTTCGCCATTCAGACGAATTAATTATCAGCGTAGGATCAAGCAGATGCAGCGCATCACGTCCAGTGAGTTCTTTTATCAATTTTACGCCGCTATCTTCACGGACAGACAAGAACTGGTAATCATTGATCCATTTCGCTATCTTCTCCTTATTATATTCTGCGATATAATCGCGGCCAAAACTTGGGGCTAGAGCGACACGCTTATTGTTTGGCGCAAATCGTAAATAGTATAGCGGATCAACATATAATGTAGTAGAGTTCCATATCTGATCGCTTCCAGAAAAACAAGCAACGGATTCATTTGCAACACGTTTCAGGCTTTTCCACGACCTTTCCAATGGCTTCAGATACTCATCGGCAAAAGCGAAGAATTTACTTTCTGTTTCATCAATTAATGCCTTATTATATGATTTCCCGTATATTTTCAACGCACTATTCTTTTTCGTAAACAATGAACGAAACAGAATAGTCATCAGTTTTCCTAATCTAACATCACGGCCTTTAACTAATGACTTCAATTTTATAAGTTCACACTCGTACCCCGATTTCTCGATTATTTGCTTCCCTGCCAAGGCCTGAAGACTTGAGCCATAATTATATCCTGTAAAAACTGTAGTTAATAGTATTTTCCCTCGCATCAGTTCACGCTGCATTTTGATATTCGTTTACGTCTCCACATATCCATTCTGCATATTATGTTAGGAAAATACAAACCGCCTAACAACAACACTTTCCTATAAAAAGAGACATTATCTGACTTAATTAATTGTGGTAGATTTGTTCTTATTGTCGACTTCCATCGCCCACAATCAACTTTGAATGTTTTTTGTAATGAATGAGCATAGGTTTGACTCAAAGCCCCTAAACAAAACAGACTCTTATGTAAAGCCATCATTTGTGTTACAGTATAATCAGGCGATACCAATTCCTTTTCTATTTCATTGAGAGCACTTTCTCCATTATAGTATTTTTGGATGTTAAATTTTGTCGTTGCCGAAGATTCATTGTTACGACGATAGTAATAAACCTTTCGTTTGCCCAAAGTCACGCTATTAGCCAATCCAGCAGCTTTTGTTATAAAATTCAAACCTTCACCATAGAACAGTTTCGTTGAGAACCTTAATTTGTTTTCATCAAGAAACTTTTTCTTGAACATCTTGTTCCAACAACCAACTATAACTCTAGGAGAAAGTAACAATGCTGTCGCCTGCGTAGAGGTCAATGTGGAAAAGACATCGTTTTGAATCTGGGTGTCGTTTTTTTGGGTGAAACAATCTTGTGACATCACGAAGTCAGAATCATTCTCATTGGCCAAACGAAGCATATAGTCCACATAATCTTTGGCCAGATAATCATCGCCATCAACAAACACCACGTAATCCCCAGTCGCAACATCCAATCCGTTATTGCGTGCAACACTGACACCAGCATTCTGCTTGTGGATAACTTTTATACGGTAATCTTCATTTGCCAGTTTGTCTAGGATTTGCGGAGAACCATCAAGACTGCCATCGTCCACAGCAATAATTTCCAATTTGTTATAACTTTGGTTCATTATGGAGCGTAGGCACTGCTCAACATAGCGTTCCACATTATAGCAGGGAATTATAATAGAAACTAAAAAGTATACCCGGTTCATTTATGAAATCATTATTTTAATAGACCCCAACAAGCGTGTAAGAAAAAACACTATGTTGTAATGTATTGGATCTTTTAGATAATATTTAGTTAATGTTATGATCAGATTAAAGCCAAGTTTGAGTTTATATCTTCTCGTTTTCTTACAAAAATGAGCACTAGTTGGTCTGCATCTTCTATAATATACAGCTGCGCCACTTGAAGGACGCGTTTTCTCAATGCGATCTGAAATCAAGAAAAAGAATAAAGTATCTTCACCATTTTTAAAATTAGTGTCGAAGCATCTATTATTTATAATACTGCGACTTATCAGTTTCCTCATAGGTGCGCCGTAGAATTTTCTGACTTCAACAATCCCATATACCTTATTACTAGTTTTACTTATAAAATCACGGTGAAGAGAATTATCATAATCAAACTCTTTTGTTTCATCATCAAACGAAACAGCGTCACTTATAGCAACAACATCCTTTTCCGCATATTTGTATAGATCGCTCAAATATGAACAAGAGATGTAATCATCATCGTCAACAAACAGAAAGTACCCCCCCCCCCGACTACGACTCATAGCTATATTACGAGCATTTGATACTCCAGGTTCATCTGTTTGTACGTACTGAACTTGTAAATCATTATGTGCCAACAGCCAATCCTTTATCTTTGTATTGTATGGCTCGTTACAGCCATTTAGAACAAGAACCAACTCATATTCTGTTTTTGGAAAAGTTTGATTATAAATAGAGTTTAAGCATTCCCATAAATAACATTGAGGCTTATAAGATGGAACAATCACGGATATCTTCATTGTCTTTCCTACTTTATTGTAAATTTAAACTGGCATTAACAAGAACCTCTTGAAACTTTTCAGCATTTTTCTTAAGCGAATGATTCTTTTTTGCCACGACTTTTGCTGTTTCTAGTACAGTTTTACGTTCCTTTTCATTTGTAAAGACACGAATCATAACATCTCGCAAATCATCCTTGTCTTCAGCAAACCACCCACATCTATTTTCTAAAATGTATTTTGAACAAGCTAAATCCTTAGGTGCATACAATACAAAACATTTTCCAGAAGCCACAGCATCAGCAATTTTTCCGGAAAAAGCATATTTCAATTGATTGCTAAAACCTACTATCGGCTCCACGTGAAATAAAACATCACTTTGATTGATTATTGCTCTCACTTCATCATAAGACACAACCCCATTATACTTTACACCGACAGCCTTCCCTAATCGCATTTTTATATTTGAATCAGCGGGGCCATAAACATCAATATATATTTCTGGATTTATACTATTAAGAACCTCACCAACATCTACAATTGCCAAATCACGACTATGTCCTAAACCTCCGAGATAGCTTATTTTGGGCAACTTTGTATCGAAAGTAGGCGGCTGCCCAATATGAATACTACTACTATTATATATCACTGTTGATGGTTTATTAAACGCATAATCGTAATCTTCCTTTAACTCATCATTCAAATATACAGAATGGCAGGCATAATTCATTAAATTCTTAACCTTTTTCTGAAACCTGTTTTTGAATAATGGAAATAGGAACACATCTAGCATAGAATGACTGTACCAAAACTTATCAAAAAAATAATACCCCTCGGTGTTATAAACCACCAGAGGAATGCTTCTGCTTTTTGCTATATAAATAGCGATGTCAATCATAAACGAGCTGTCACCGAATTGCAAAACCACAGCATCTGGCTTAAAATCGTTCATCCATTGTACAAAATCTCTGCTTTTCCAACGTCCATAAGACCACACCAGTTCACGAAGCATCATCTTTGTCAATGTCTTTTTTCCGATGTTCAAGCGTCGTGTGTCAACTTCTTTTGGTTTTCTAGGATTCAAATTTGGTTTATGCAGTATTCTGCCCTGTGCTTTCTTGAGATGCTTAAACGCATTAAGCATCATCTTGTCCTCCAAACAATAATAATTGTCGCACACATCCCACGCAGGATCTGTTGCTATAACACAAAACTGTGCGAGATTTTCTTTTGGCCATCCATAAAACAAATTGCCAAGTGTGCGACCATTTGAGTTTGAAGGGGAAAAGCAGTTATTGCTAACAACAAGTACTTTCACTATAAGTATGTAATTTTAGTTACTATGTATAAGTTTTTTGTACACATCAATATAAGCTTGTACCATTTTTTCTCTTGCATATTTATGTTGTGCCATATTGCTTATATCAATATGGCTGAAACTCCTTTCTAAAAGTGTTTCCGTTGTGTCTTTCAAATTTACAAGATCTCCATAATCTACAAACTCCGAATAGTCTGGCAATGTGATTTCCTCAGGTGCTCCTGCCTTAAACCCTACTACAGGCGTCCCACAACAAAGGCTTTCTGCTGTGACCATCGAGAAGGTTTCGCGCTTACTTGTCAGCAGTGTGACGTCTGACAAAGAATACAGTTTAGCTAAATCGTTTTGATTGTCGACTTGTCCAAACAGTTTTACATTATCGGGAATATCGACGCCAGCATCATACCTGCCAGCGACAACGAATAAGACATCAGGCATCAGCCTTGCTAATTCACAGACATAGTAGCCTCCTTTGATTGAGTTTATGTCAAGTGAGAAAGACGGAGTTGCGTGGAAAACAATTTTTTTGTCCAAAGGCATAGAAAATTGTTTTCTGCAATCATCCTTTCCATATAGTCTGAAAACATTCGTATCAAGACCGTTCAACACTGTCACGTGACGGGCATTCGACAATATAGGCGATTGCCTGGCTCGATTTTCAAGCCAGGGTGAGACCGAGGTTACAATAAGCCTATCTCCAAAACTGTCAAATGCCTCCTGCATAAGTGTCCAAGAGCGATGAGTCCCATCAATGAGGAATGATTTGGTTTCTTGTCTGAACCTTTGGCAATGTCCACAACCTGTTTTCCATTTTTCACATTCAAAAGAATGACCACAATTCGCAGTATGCATAAACTCAGCGTGAAGGCTCAGAACTGTTTTGATATGATGAAGATTGAGATATTTTACAATCTTATAGATATTCACGAAATATCCATTGATGCAGTGCAGATGAACGATATCCGGCTTTTCTCTTTCAATAATTTTAATTAACGAATGCGTAGAAAAGTATAGCCCTCCATACATCAAGCCTGTGATACGAGACCAAAGATTATTCAATTTAGAATACCATTCCGGACACACCTTATACACATTAGGTTCACAGCACTTTTCTCCACGGCCATAACACACGACGGAATCTATTCCTTGTCGCTGCAGTTCTGTATGAATGTCATAGACAATCTTACCGGTGCTTCCTTTCCTGTAAACACTGTTAACTTGTAAGATTTTCATTGTATTTTGTAGCATTAACAATTCGAGAACTCAAGTACATTAATTTTCTGCCCTTTTGTAATTGGGATGACATATAAAATTACCACTTTTTATGTGAGTCCCTTCCAAATATGGAATTGTTATACCGTCAACCAAAAATAAAAGCCAAGGCAACTGCGGATATCCTCCAATAACAGGCTCTAGCATAATCTGAATGAACATCGCTAAATACATCGCAAACAATAAAAAAGAGACGTCACCTTTATTCTTCAATTTGTGTAGTCTTATTATCCTTTGCATAATTAATATAAACAATACAATCATAGGAATGAAGAATAACATCCCATACATATCATAGGCTTCTAATATGAAATTATGTGCGAGAAGATTAGTATGTTTAGCGATTTCAGATCCTCCAAGGGGGTAATTCAACATTTCCCCGATGTATGTTATAGTAATGTCACCTCTTGATGTGTTTATCCCTTCATCGTTAAAACGTTCCGCTATTGCGGAATTGGCAATTTTAGGAATTGCGGTATAAACGAGAACTGAACACGCTACTAATAATAAGGAGAACTTTTTCCCCTTATGTTTAATGTTGTGGCAACTAAAGAATTCATATAGCAGAGAGATGTACACAACTCCCATCAAAACAAATGGTGTCCTAGTTGCTGTTCCTATATTGATTAGAAAAACCACAGCGACACTAATAATTCCCAAGATTTTATATAGCCAACCATACCCACAAAAAAAACAATAAAACGAATATGCTATTGGGACACTAGACATTAGCCCAGCTAGAGTAACAGACATTAAATCGTGTGTCCAGAAGCTATATAATTCTCGTTGGCCTGAGATATGTCCTATCAAAATAAAATTTGAATAGTACGTAATAAGTAAATTAACTTCAAACCCTAAGAAAGCAGAAAAGATTATACGTCTAATAAAAAGTTCCTTATCATATGATGCCAAGAACCCCTTATAACCAACTATAAACACAAGAAAATAAATAAATGACTTAATAACTTCTTTTGCATCAAAGAATAACATTGATGCTAATATTGATGAGAGGGACATTAGTAAATAACAGATAGAACTGACGTTCCACCGTATCTTATAATTACTGGTTTTCAGAATTCCCCACAGACAGAAACATAGAAATATAACAGGCCCACGTCCCATAAAATTCAAACAAGCACCGAATAGCAGGACACACAAGATAAATGAATCCTCTACTCTGTTACTGGACATTACTAATATGTTCATTTTTTTACAAGCAATTTTCCAAAAATGGTTCTTACGAATTCTTTTTCATAATTATTCATTGAAAACATAACCATACTAATAATATAACTTTCTACCACAATCATAGTTTTTATTATGACCCTATTCCACCCATCTATTGTGACCATATTGGCAAACGCATATGCGCATATCGCAGACAAGCATAATCCTGGCATCATTTTCAAGTATGATTTTTGAAAAAAACTCACAATGTTTATATGAAGTTTATAGTAGTATATATAGAATAATGCTAGATTTCGAACCATATAAGCTATAAAAATAGAAAGGGAAAGACCGAGCAAACCATAAAACTTGGTCATAACTATAGATAGCGGGACATTCACTATGGTCATTCCAACATATACTGCAGCCCGATATTTTACTTTTCCACTTGCGATTAATGTCTGATCTGCAATGTCTGCAGGAAGTAAGAGAAATGCGGGAATAATAAGTAGTAATGTACAAATGTATGCGTCTTCATAGCCCTCACCTAGCCAAACCATAATAAAATCCTTACCTACGATAATAAATCCGACTAATATCAGTCCCATTGTCAGAATCTGAATGCGTCCAACACGAATCATCAAAGGAAGTACATCCCCTCTTTCGTTTAGTATCCGTGAAATACGCGGGAGGAACAAACCATTAAGAGCACAAGCGAATGTGTATGTATATGCCTCCAAACTAATCGAAATACCCAATACTGCAATCACTCCTGCTCCGGCAAACATACCTAGGATAGATGGCGCTATATTAAAAATACAACGCTGACATAAAGCAACAACGGTTGTCCATCCAGAGAAACTCAGCAATGAACACATCTCGGATTTATCTTTATAGCCAAGTTGTACTTTTATTTCTGTCTGCCGTCGAACTATAAATAATTTGATACAGATGATAAAAAGACCAACTAAAACATTCGTAAGGACGAGTTCATATAGCCCACCTCCACAATACAGACATACGACATTTATGCTAACAATCAATACTTTCGACAACAGGTCGCAAGTCTTTAACTGTACAAATTTTTCGTGAGCTGACAATATACCATTTAGAGGAGTGAATGGAAAGGAGATTACACTAAATGCCCCTGCAATAGCAAAAACCACCTTCAAGCGTTGTATTTGTTCCAAAGTAAGCTCCCGGTATATGTGAGGTATCAAAACATACACTATTGCCAATACAACAAATATTGCTATATCAATGTAGAGATATAATTTATAAACGAGACTAATGCAATGGTTTACTTTTTCTTCGTCTCCTTCTGCCAAATATTTTGCGACAAATCTTTGTATAGCGGCACTTATGCCAAAGTCGAAGACGAATAAAGCCACAATTGAATATGCAAGCGTATACAACCCATAGTCGTCCTTACCGATTACTTGTATCATCCACGGTGTATAGAGAAGTCCTACAAGTATATAAACCGCCACTCCTAAATATGACAATACGGCACCATATTTTATTTGTTGGCTTGAAGATAAAGATTTCATCATTCTAAACATTTTATGACTTTAGATGGAATCCCTCCAATTAATACATTGGGGGGGGCGGTTTTGCATACACAGGCCGAAGCGGCAACTACGCTTGAATCTCCAACACTGAGATTGTTAACAAAAACAGCTCTTGCTCCAATCCAACAACCATCACCTATTGACTGGACACAATTATATCCGGAGCCTGCACGACGTTCAGATGCTCCGATCTCGTGTGTTCCTGTCAAGAATGTTACATCAGGCCCAATATCAATTCTGTCTCCTAGCACAACACTGCCGTTGCCACGCACCGTGAAGTTTGCACCAATCCAGCAATCACTCCCAATTGTCAGCTTACCAGTACAAATAATCGGTCCCACTATTTTCGTGTTCTTCCCGATGATATAACCAATACTTTGTAACAACTGACGTTTTACTCCAAATAGACGTGGATTCGTCCCAGCAAAAATTTTATTAACCATCAGCAAAACTATGTGTCGCCATATATGATTAAAAAGACGTTTAATCATTGTATCCTATTCTTCTCTTTATACCAATTGTCATTCAAAATTTCTGCTTTACTGCATGGCCCTTCTGTAAAAGGCGTTTCTTTCCCTTTATTTAAGAATCGTACTAATGTCAAAAAGCTTGTAGCGGCATATTTGGGAGTCCATAAGGTCTTCATTGTATTATATCCATTGATGGACATTTTTTCCCTCTCATCATTATGATTTAGCAGCCATTCAACCTTATCCATCAGAGATTTAATGTTTCCCGATTGAAAGACACATCCATTTTCGCCATCTTTTACCAAGAAAGGAATACTGCCTATGGCACTCGATCCAACCAATACGCACCCATTACTCATCGCCTCATTAGCCACAGCTCCCCATCCTTCATTTTTATCGGAAGTGAAAAGGAAAATATCGTGTCCCCGCATTGCTTTCAGGACTTCATCATTAGGGGTATCACCCTTAAAAGAAACAACATCGCTAATGCAAAGCTCTCTTACAAGTTTTTTCATCTTCTCCTGTTCTATCCCTGAACCATACATATCGAGTATAAACTTGTACCCCTTTGTTTTCAGTAGAACTGCCATCTGTATGGGCAATTCCGGGTGTTTCCACTTCAAGAACCTTGCACACCACATAAGTGTGTGCAAGGTTCCCGAAGTGGAAACACTTGATGGCGTTTCAACTGAAAATTTCTCATCAACTTTGGTAAAATATCCCCATTTGTATGCTTTATTCTTAAAACATCCTGCCTTCAGATAATCAGCAGCCGAAAAAGCACTGGCACACAGTAAGTGCAAGTTTGAATACTTACCATATATTTTGCTGAATTTAAGCAAATGATATGGCCATTTCAGCATAGTCCTAAAATTTTTATATATCCTCTCCGAATATATAAACGTCAACTTTTCTCGTTCAAGGCGTTCGTGTAGCAAATGTACTGGGGCAGATCCTAATATGACGACATCTGCAGTAAGTATCCTTTCTTTTATTTCATCAGCGTTACTGGCATAAGTGGTATAGTCAACCAGATAGCTGCGCCAACCTGTAAATTTCCATCCGGTTGGCAATAAACTCTTGTCCACGTTCAGTGTTTCAATAAAGGTCAAATCAATACCTAATTTCACCCATTCATCACATAATTGTAGTTGATGCGGACTCAATATATTTGAAAGAAATACTATTTTCATTTTCTTGGAATTTAATATAATGTAGCCTCAAAATAATTCTTGAGGATTGAGCATTCTACAATATTCAACTTGTTATTTCGCAATAAGCCCAAGCATATAGCGTATGATATCTGCGAAATCATTTGTTGTTCTTGTAGAATCGTAGAAGTGTGATGTTCCAACACTTCCTGTTCCATCAGAATTGACCACAACGGTTGTGCTCTGCAGGCTTCTGTCAGAATAGTGTATTATATTCACCTTTAAAGTATTCTGTAACAGAGTAGGCGTTTTCATGATAAATAGCTTATATGGTGCCAGATACTTATAGAACGCATTTATGTTTACCTTGAAATAATCTTCTCCAGTTTTTATTATGACCTCATCAGCAAATCCAAGTCGTCTCATAATGGCGAATACTTTCAGGACAGTTGTATCAAGCGCAATATTACCTTTTTCCAATTTGAATATCGGTTGTACCGCTATCTGTTTGTCAATTGTAAAAGAATGAATAAAATCTCTGATTGTAGGGGTGCCCATATAATCATCGCCAATAAGTCCTCTTATTATATCAGTTGGACATCCTGTAATTTCATGAATATGATTGTACAAATATTCTCTTCTGCTTTCCTTCAAAGAATACCTAAACGGGTGACTTGAGAGGAATTTACTTATATAGCCTGCGAAGTCCGTATCTTCACCATAAAAATGTCTGAAAATTTTACGGATATTCGCAAAATCAGCCACGAGGACTACATTATCCAAACCAAATTTGTTTCCAACAAGAGAACTGTCAGGAGATACTGCACACTTATAGCAACTGTCCATGTGTGCAGAAAAGACATTGAGGATGCGAAATAAATGAGCCGGATCAATTCTGTCCAAATCCTCGATCACCAAGGCTATCTTTTGAGAATGTTCGGTTTTATATTTGTTGATTGATTCTTTTATGATAGTCGTTATGAGATCTTCTTCATATACGAAATTGCTTTCTACTGAAGACATGAAGTCATCAATGCATGTGTCTTTGCTTAATGATTGCTTGAATTCATCATACTTTTTCTTTATGTTGGTGAAAAGACTGTGTCCTTTCACCAGCATCAGAACTTTTGAGGCTTGTTCCTGGGGCAGTCCTAATTCTGACAGAAAAGGAATAATATCAGCAGCAAAAGACCGAAATTTATTCTGGATGAAAAACAAAAAGGAAATTCTATTGTCTGGCAATGTGAAAGATTCAGGTAGTATATCATTGAGCATAAGCTGAAAGAAGATATCATGTTTAATGAAACGGAAGATGTCTTCATTGGATGCTATCTGATAATTGACAGGATAAATTGTAAGAAATTTGAAGTCTTTAGATGTCTGGCTAGCCAATACGGATTTCAAGAAAAAGCTCTTTCCGTCTCCAAATTTTGACGATAATATCGTCCGCGGATTGGCCTCAATATGACGTATAAAGTCAGAGACTTGCTTATCTACAGGTATAATGAGTTCTTCCATCAGTTTTCAATTTCAAATATTACTTGTGAATAAGATTCTTTGATAAGTTCTCGTTCAAGCCTGCTTGATCGACTATCTCCCGTACCTGAAACACCTGAACAGTTGAAATTCACATAAGTTCCATGATTTGTTTCCTCTACTGATGCGATAGCGTCGATATTAACATAGATTCTTTTGCCTCCTGTCACCTTGTGCAATGTTATGAATTTCGCCATTTTAAGATACTAATAAAGAACGTGTTCTCTAGGTTTCGACCACGTATATGCAGGCAATAATGACATTGAAAGTAAAGTGATGAAATTGCCCCTCATATATGAAAATAAATCTGTAAAATCTATTTATTTAAAACTAAAGTTATTCGATACACTTCCAAGATTTTGCTGGTCACATAATGATATGGTCGCAAGATCGATAAAAAACTCCTGTTTTGTTTTTGCATCCTCTGTGACGATAATAGGAACACACCGTTTCTGATGAAGATTTATTAAAGTTGTGTTATCAGGATGTTCATAAATATCTGTTTTTCCCGCGGATATCATGCAAAATTTAGGTATTGCATATAATTCCTCATTATAATTTTTTTCTGAGCCATGATGCGGAACCTGAATAAGACCTATCTTATTCCAGCATTCATGTTTAGTATAAAAGTTCTTTAGATTTTCAAGATTAGCTGAATTTGCTGCTTCAAAATCTCCCATATATAGACATGCTGCGTAGCATAACATAGGATTTTGCCCAAACTTACAACATTGCTTTTTACATTGTTTTTTGCAGGAATCTGGCTTAGACAGCAATGTCATTGAGTAGCAGTTATGTTTCTTTCCATAATGCTTCTCATAGAGTTTCTTACATTTTTCGGCTCCAATACTCTCTAAAAAGTCTTTTATAATCTTGGAATCTTTATACAAATCACCTGAGAGAGTTTTCCCGATGGAAGTTATTTCACGTTGCACGTCTTGAACTAAATCATCATCATTCTTTGAACTAACATAGTATGGTATATACAATAACTTCTTTATTGTCAATATCCCTCCAGAAGGCATAGTTTTTCCTATTAAAGCGTCAAGTTCAATACTTGAATTTGTGGTTTCTTCATCTAAATCTAATGTTTCCACTTGTATGACTGGGATATCATTTATCGATTCCCCTTCAGATGCAATGAGTCTGTCTAATATCCTCAAGGAAGCGTTCTCTGTAATAGTTTTGTCATATAAGTATGCCTCGACAACTATTGATAATGATAATTTGGGAATAAAAACTTTTTTCACATTGCATCTTATCATTAAATGGTCTATTCCATTGATATGATCGGCATGAAAATGCGAAATAAAGAGTGCGTCTATTATAGTACCTTTCGCAAACTCGTCATCAATAATTTTAACTATCCGTTCCTCAAAGTCTTTTGAAGAGACTCCTGGCTTTGCTGCCTCAAAACAGCCACAGTCAAAAATAATTATACAATCGCGAGATGCATCATCTATATGAAATCTTTCTGCATAAAACTCGTTCGTTTATAGACACAACCTTGGGTAGAAACTAGTTATCTGACCATTAATAGAACAAATTATAGCACGTCATCATTTATTGTCCATAGCGTGCGAAACATTGGCCAAACTTCGCCTTGTGGGCATGGCGTTAGTCTTGCGAAGTGGCATTTCTGGTAGAATGACAGTGCGCTATGGTCTTTTGTATGGTATGCTTTTACTGTCAGGAACACGCAACCTGCCAATGTCTGCCGTCTAGCAAATTCTGCGATTTCATTGACAATGGCAGAACCCAGATGTCGGGATTGGCAATCTTTATGAACAGCCAAATAGGCTATTTCCAGTGCAGGATATACAGACTTGTTCTCGAATTGAATACGGTGAGAATCATTGACCTTCGGACACCAGGTCTCAGATAATCCATTATTCATCTCCTCGAAATCATCAGAATCCAAGACAATGGAATCAAATGATAAGGCAAATATGGCGACTATTCGTCCACTATCTTTTGCTGCGACTGAATATGCAGAGCAATAATGATTGCTGGAATAAATTTCTAATTCAGAATGTATAAAATCATCTAACGGCTTTACTCCGCATGAAAATGACAATAAAGACTTGAAATCCGAAATTAATGATATCACATACGCCTCATCCATACAAACATCACGGAATCATTATTTCCATTCGAAACGGAACTTTGCCTTATCTGAAGATTTCTTGGAGGGAACAGGTCTCACATCAATATTTGCCGAATCTTTTGCTGCTTTTCTAACAGCTTCGGCAAATTTACCTGAGACTATTACTTTATGTTCACTTATTCCCAACATTTCACTTTCAATTTTTACAAATATATGCATTATGCTGGAACATTCCAAACCAAAATCTTACAGATTCGGTGGCTAGACATCTTGCAAATACTTCAAAATCATCGTGCTATAAATATCTTTCTCAAAGATAATCTTTCTTGAAGATATTAGCGGCTTTTATCTGCATATGCTGTTACACGCTGCTATACAAGCATAGATCTGTATTCCGATTGTTCGGAATCAGTAGTTCAGTCCGAAGGCCCAGAGAGGAATGACGTTGCCCTGGGCGAACTCTATGTCGTCCTTCACGACGTAGGCGTCCGGGACGTTCTCGATCTGTCTCTTCCCTTTGTTCCTGCCGCCGACCTCAAATGTGCATCCCCCGATAACAAAATCAGAAAGACGAGAGGATATCACGTCATTCTTTACTCGCATCTGATTGTAGAAGAAAGTCTCCCTCATATTTCCGACATCGGTCTTTCCTCCTGACAGGACGGACATCAAGCTTGGGTTGTCAATATAGACCTTCTCGACCTTCCCAAGGCCTCTCATCCCGCCGGTATCGTCCCTGAGCTGTCCTATCAGCTGTGCTCTCTCCAGAAGGGCGAGATAGTCCTGGACGCTATTCCTGCTGATGCCAATCTCCGTAGCCAGACTATCCGCATTAGGCTTGTATGGTGCGAGCGTTGAAATGACTGCAAGCATTTTCTTGAGCTTCTTTGCCGTGGACGCTTTCAATTCTGCGTATTGGGCGATGTCGGACTCTATTGTCTTAGTTATGACATTCTGCATCCTCATCGGGAAGTCGCCCTCTATTGCGAATGGATAATAGCCTTCAGAAAGATACTCTCTGAAAACTGGAAGAGGGTGCAGTAGACCTTCGATATGTGCTTTTCCTCCAAGTATGTCTTCCAGGGAATATGTCGGAGTGGAAATGTGATGAAACAATCCAAGATATTCCCTGAAGGACAATCCATACATCGTGTAGTGCAGAACCCTGCGGCTCAGGTCGGCAACTCCCTCAATGATGTCAAGCACAGAGGAGCCTGTGAAGATCACCCGCATATCCGGATGGGTGTCATAGATCTGTTTGAGTTCCCGTGCCCAGTCCGGATATTTGTGAACCTCATCTATGACGAGGAGACGTCCTGCCTCTTTAGAAAATTCATCGGCCACTTCGACGAGTGTATGAGTGCTGAAATATGTATGGTCGGCAGATATGTATAGAGCCTTGCTGTCTGCCATCTGTGTTTTCACATATTGCAGGACCATAGTCGATTTGCCGACGCCTCTGGCTCCGGTGATGGCAACCATACGTGCGCTCCAATTCACGTCATCATAAAGATAACGGTGAAAATCGCTGGTCGTCAATTCCAGCTGCAAACGCATATAAGCATATAATGACTCGTCCACCATAATCGTGCTGTTCTTTGAATTCTCAGCAAAGATAGTGATTTTCACTCATTGAAAGCAGAGTTTTCTATAAAATTGCACTCAATCAGTGCACAAACCGGTCAAATCGTGCACTTATCGAGTGCATTTTCTCAGAACTTCCTCCAGACCATCTTGTTGACGATGCCGACGTAGGACTGGATGATCTTGACGACCTTGGTGGAGACATTCTCGTCCATGTAGTCGGGCACGGGGAGGCCGTTGTGGCCGTTCCTGCAGAGCTCGACGGCGGTGTCCACGGCCTGGAGCAGCGATTTCTCGTCAATGCCGGCGATGATGAAGTCGCCCTTGTCGATGGCCTCTGGGCGCTCCGTGCTCGTGCGGATGCAGACGGCAGGGAACGGATGACCGACGCTGGTGAAGAAGCTGGACTCCTCAGGGAGTGTGCCGGAGTCGCTGACCACGGCGAATGCGTTCATCTGGAGGCAGTTGTAGTCGTGGAAGCCGAGCGGCTCGTGCTGTATCACGCGCGGATCCAGCTTGAAGCCACTTGATGCGAGGCGATTGCGGCTGCGCGGATGGCAGCTGTAGAGGATCGGCATGTCATATTTCTCAGCCATCCTGTTTATGGCATTGAACAGGGACAGGAAGTTCCTCTCGGTGTCGATGTTCTCCTCGCGGTGGGCGGAGAGCAGGATGTACCTCCCCTTCTCGAGTCCGAGACGCCTGTGGACGTCGCTCGCCTCTATCTCGGCGAGGTTTGCGTGGAGGACCTCCGCCATCGGGGAGCCGGTGACGTACGTGCGCTCCCTAGGCAGGCCGCAGTCGGCGAGATACCGGCGGGCGTGCTCCGAGTACGCCATATTCACGTCGGAGATGATGTCCACGATGCGGCGGTTCGTCTCCTCGGGGAGGCACTCGTCCTTGCACCGGTTGCCGGCCTCCATATGAAAGATGGGAATGTGCAGCCGCTTGGCCCCGATGACGCTGAGGCACGAGTTCGTGTCACCGAGGACGAGCACGGCGTCCGGCTTCACAGCAACCATCAGCTTGTAGCTCTCGGAGATGATGTTGCCCATCGTCTCGCCGAGGTCCTTTCCGACAGCATTCATATAGACCTCCGGCTCTCCGAGCCTCAGGTCACGGAAGAATATGCCGTTCAGGTTATAGTCATAGTTCTGGCCGGTATGCGCCAGTATCACGTCGAAATACTGGCGGCATCTTGTGATGACGGCCGCCAGGCGTATGATCTCCGGGCGGGTCCCCACGATTATGAGGAGCCTGATCCCGCCGTTGTCCTTGAAATGAATGTCGGAATAATCAAATTCAGTGGTCTTTTCCATAATGTTCTGTCTCTATTTGTGCTCGACCCTGTCGGAGTATGTGTCCGGCCTTTCCGGGTTGAACACCTCGTTGCAATACATCACCGTCACCAGGTCCTCTGTATCGGAGAGGTTGATGATGTCGTGGGTATAGCCGGGAAGCATAATGACGGACTGCATCCTGTCGCCGCTCACCTCGTACTCAAGCACTTCGTCCGAGCCTTCCTTCCGAAGCCGGATGAGACCGTGCCCGCTCACCACGATGAACTGCTCCCACTTGGTGTTGTGCCAGTGCTCGCCCTTGGTGACGCCGGGCCTCGATATGTTCACGCTGACCTGGCCGCAGCTGGGCGTGTGCACAAGCTCCGTGAACGAGCCGCGGCCGTCCGCATTCATCTTCAGGTCGAAGATGGCTTTCTCCTTTGGAAGATAGCTGAGGTACGTGCTGTACAGGCGCCTTGCGAACGAGTCCGCAGGAATCTCGGGGATCATCAATGTCCTAGGCATATCCGCGAACTTGTGAAGCAGGGCGACAATTTCGCCGAGCGAAGCCCTATGGGTGACGGGACAGTAGCAGTAGCGCCCCTCGGCTGACGGGTGGACATCCAGCCCCTCGAACTCGCAGCGGTGCTCTTCGCCCTTCAGTGAGAGGAGCATCTCGTCCACGAGGTCGTCGATGTAGAGCAGCTCAAGCTCCACGCTTGGATCGTTTACAGTGATGGGCAAATCATTGGCGATATTGTTGCAGAACGTGGCCACCGCGCTGTTGTAGTTTGGGCGGCACCATTTGCCGTACAGGTTGGGGAAGCGGTAGACCAGCACCCTGGCGCCAGTCTCCCTTCCGTACTCCAGGAACAGGTCCTCGCCGGCCTTCTTGCTGCGGCCGTACTCGCTGTCACCGAAACGTCCTGTCAAGGATGCCTGCTGTGAACTGGAGAGCATCACGGGGCATCTGTTTCCGTGCTTTCTCAGCGTATCGAGCAATGTGGAGGCGAAGCCGAAGTTGCCCTCCATAAACTCCGCCTGGTCCTTCGGCCGGTTCACGCCCGCGAGGTTGAACACGAAGTCCGCCTCGGCGCACCATTCATCCAGCTGTTCCGGGGACGAGTCTATGTCATATTCAAGGACCTCATCGACGGACGGCGTCTCCGCCATCCCCTGGCCGGCCGGCGCGATGCCGTAGCAGCGGGCCTTCCCGTCGCGGATGTTCCTCAGCTGGGCGCACAGGTTCTTTCCCACGAACCCCCTTGCGCCTGTGACGAGTATCTTCATTACCTTGCGAGATTTTCGATTCCGTTCAGCTCGTTCCGGATGTATTCCAGGGATGCGATCTTCGCCTTCGTCTCATCGAGGTCAAGGCGGCGGGTGTTGTTCGAGTTGAACTCCTCGATGCCGGCGCGCTTCGTGTCGCCCTTCGTGAAGTACTTGTCGTAGTTCAGGTCGCGGTTGTCGGCAGGGACGCGGTAGAAGTCGCCCATATCCTCCGCCTTGGCGCACTCCTCCTTGGTGAGGAGAGTCTCGTACATCTTCTCCCCGTGGCGGATGCCGATGACCTTGATGGCCTCCTTCCTGCCGCCGAACAGCTCGCATACCGCCTCGGCCTGCGTCCTGATGGTGCACGCCGGCGCCTTCTGCACGAGGATGTCGCCGTTGCGCCCGTGCTCGAACGCGAACAGCACGAGGTCCACCGCCTCCTCGAGCGACATTATGAATCTGGTCATATTGGGCTCGGTGAGGGTGATCGGGAGGCCGCTCCTTATCTGCTCGATCCACAGAGGGATGACACTGCCTCTGGAGCACATCACGTTGCCGTACCTGGTGCAGCATATCCTCGTGTTCCGGGAGTTGCGGCTCTTCGCCACGGCCACCTTCTCCTCGATCGCCTTGGTGATGCCCATCGCGTTGATCGGGTACGCCGCCTTGTCGGTGGACAGGCAGATCACCGCACCGACGTTGTTCTCCACGGCCGCCGTAAGCACGTTGTCCGTCCCGATCACGTTCGTCCTCACGGCCTCCATCGGGAAGAACTCGCAGCTCGGGACCTGCTTGAGGGCGGCGGCGTGGAAGATGTAGTCAGTGCCCGGCATCGCCGAGCGGACGCTCTCCAGGTTCCTCACGTCGCCGATGTGGAACTTTATCTTGTCCGCCACGTCGGGGAACTTCGCCTGGTACTCGTGGCGCATATCGTCCTGCTTCTTCTCGTCGCGCGAGAAGATCCTGATCTCCGCGATGTCGGTCCTGAGGAAGCGCCTCAGCACGGCGTTGCCGAAGCTGCCGGTGCCGCCGGTGATCATCAATGTCTTTCCTGCAAAAATGCTCATATATTTTCTCTGTTTACGTTGTTCTCTAATGTCAGCGGAACCCGCCCCGGCGTTGTGCGACCGCGGGGACGCCGCGACGCAAGCCCCTGCCGGGCAGCCCTTTGCGCCTCTGCGCGCCGCTCCGGGCCGGGGGGGGGCAGGTTGGGGCAATCCTTAAAGGCATAGCCATTTCCAGACCGGAATGACTTTAATTATATGTCCATCAGCATCAATCGTGTCCTGCTGGTCTCGCGTGATAATTATAGCGGAATAATCCTGATTCTTGTTCAAGAAACTGGTCAATGCGTTCACCTCGCGCTCGTAAGTAGAACTGTCCGATAAAGAGAAGGACACTTGTATCACCTGTCTTTCAGAAGGAATGCAGAAATCAATCTCCACATTCCTGCTATAGTAATAGAGCAATGTCTCTTCCGGAGTGTTTCTATATCTTCGGTTGAGTTCATCTGCGACCACATTCTCCAGAAGCTTGGTCTCACCGTTATATAGGAACAGGTTCAGCAAGCCGTTGTCCACCATATACCTTTTCTGGATAGTGGACTGCTCTGAGACCGAAGATGCGAAATTAGGGACTCCAAAAAACAAATAAGCCTCCTCCATATAATCGAGATAGTCCTTGAGCACAGGGATACTTATGCGGTCACCGCTTGAGCATATTATATGGTGCAGCCTGGTCAATGATGATGGCTGCATTACGCTGTCTGCCAATTTCTTCGCCAGGAGACGAAACACTCTCGGATTACGGATTCCATTTCTTTCAACGATATCTCCGACCAGAATTTTCTGATATAAAGAATTCAGGTATTCCCGTTTATCATTCAGAGCAAAAGACTCAGCGACACCACCACCTTTAAAATATTCGTC
This sequence comes from uncultured Bacteroidales bacterium, assembly GCA_934695325.1. Classification (GTDB taxonomy): domain Bacteria; phylum Bacteroidota; class Bacteroidia; order Bacteroidales; family UBA932; genus Cryptobacteroides. The sequence continues at coordinate 41,160 of CAKUVD010000001.1, forward strand.
AAAGCACTTCGATATACGGGAGCACACTGTGGAATTGTACTGCCAATTGGCATCCAGATTCACCTGCTTATAGTCTAGGTATTCCCTGAATGAAAAAGGGAACACCTCTTTAGGTATGAACCTGCCGCCTAGAGATGAGGCTATTTCACGACTCAGCATCCTGGCATTGCTTCCAGTTATCATAACCCTGTATTTGGAGTCCGCAAGTCGTCTCGCAAATCTCTCCCATCCTGTAATATTCTGTATCTCATCGAGATATATGAGCGGAGTCCGTTCCGGATATAATTCACGATACGCATCCAAGATCTCCCCCAACTCTGCGGAGCCGGCAAAAGAGAGACGCTCATCCTCAAAGTTGATATATAGAATATCCTCTTTCGATTTGCCTTCAAACTTTATCTTGCTCTGTATATCTTGGTAGAGGAGATATGACTTTCCAGCACGTCGTAAGCCCACTAGGACATAATTGGCATTTGATTCGAAATCGAAATCTCTTTTGACCACAGAGTACTGCGGCACGGAGACTTGTTTTTCTATAATAATAGTTTTAATAATTTGTTTATCCATATAAAGCGTAAGTATACTTTACAAATATACCAAATTATCCTAAACTATACTTTATGTTTTTGCAATGTGTTTCTAGAAAAGGAACCTATTCAGTCCCTTCTGAAGATGTCGCGGGTGTAGACCTTGTCCTTTATGTCGTCGAGGCAGGTATCGTAGCGGTTCGCAATGACCGCACGGGACTTGGCCTTGAACTCGGCCAGGTCGTTCACCACCTCGCTGCCGAAGAACATTGTCCCGTTCTCCAGCGTCGGCTCGTAGATTATCACCTTAGCGCCCTTCGCCTTGATGCGCTTCATTATTCCCTGGATGGCGGACTGACGGAAATTGTCAGAGTTCGACTTCATCGTGAGACGGTACACACCTACAGTCACATCGCACTCGCGGCTGCTGTTCCACTCGCTGGACGCTGTATAATATCCGGCCTTGGCGAGAACCTGGTCCGCAATGAAATCCTTTCTCGTGCTGTTGGAATCCACGATGGCCTGGATGAGATTCTCAGGCACATCGTTGTAGTTCGCAAGAAGCTGCTTCGTATCCTTCGGCAGGCAATATCCGCCGTAGCCGAATGACGGGTTGTTATAATGAGAGCCGATGCGAGGATCCAGGCAGACGCCATCTATAATAGACTTCGTGTCAAGGCCTTTCATCTCCGCATAAGTATCGAGTTCATTGAAATAGCTTACCCTCAGCGCCAGATATGTATTGGCGAACAGCTTTACGGCCTCCGCCTCGGTCGTACCCATAAACAGGACATTGACATCCTCCTTCAGAGCACCTTCCTTTATTATATGTGCGAACGTGTGCGCAGCCTCCTCAAGGGCAGGATCGTCAAACCCGACAATGATGCGGCTAGGATAGAGATTGTCATACAATGCCTTGGACTCGCGCAGGAATTCCGGGGCGAAAATGATGTTAGGCATCACGACCTTCATAGTGCCGTCTGCAAGGCGTTCCCTGTATGAGAACTTTTCGCGGACTGACGCCGTATACCCCACAGGCACAGTCGATTTGATGACCATAACAGCCTCAGGATTGACCTTCAGCACCAGTTCGATAACCTCCTCCACGTGCGAAGTATCGAAAAAATTCTTCTTGCTGTCGTAATTGGTCGGTGCTGCGATGACGACGAAATCGGCGTCACTGTAAGCGGCCGCTCCGTCAAGCGTCGCAGTGAGATCCAGAGGCTTCTCAGCCAAGTATTTCTCGATGTACTCGTCCTGGATAGGTGAAACTTTCTTGTTGATCTTCTCCACCTTCTCCGGAATCACATCGACGGCTGTCACCTTATGATGCTGCGAAAGAAGCGTCGCTATGGAAAGCCCCACATAGCCCGTGCCGGCCACCGCGACCTTTATATCCTTAATGTCTTTCATATCTTTAAATCTTATATTCCAGTCAAAACGAAAGTGCCAAGACACTTCATATATTACACCCTACTTATCCAAGACCTCGTACTTGCTCTGGCGGCTCTTGTACTCAGGCACTATATCCTTCATCACCTTGACTATGGCCATATCGTCGAACGTCTCGGACACCTCCATCAGACGCTGTTCGTTGGCGCACGCCGTAGTATAGTCATACTCGCGCACCTTGGCCACCATAATCTTTGGATTGGTCGTAGGAAGAGTGCCCTCCTTGTCATTGAGCACTTCCTCGTAAAGTTTCTCGCCATCGCGGAGACCAGTATACTTGATCTCGATGTTCTGCGCTCCGGACAATGCAATCATCCTCTTGGCCAGGTCTACGATCTTGACAGGCTTCCCCATATCGAATACGAAAATCTCGCCGCCCTTCCCCATCGTTCCGGCCTCGAGGACAAGACGACAGGCCTCCGGAATCAGCATAAAGAAACGTATGATGTCCGGATGAGTGACTGTAATCGGGCCGCCATTACGGATTTGCTCCTTGAAAATAGGAATCACACTTCCGTTGGAGCCGAGCACGTTGCCGAAACGCGTAGTCACAAACTGCGTAACCCCCTGCACCTTGCCCTCGGCAATCGCCTGGCTGAGGCTCTGGCAATATATCTCGCAGATACGCTTGCTGCATCCCATCACATTGGTCGGGTTCACGGCCTTGTCTGTCGAAATCATCACGAACTTCTTCGTGCCATACTTCACCGCGAGATCTGCTATCACGCGAGTACCATATATATTGTTCTGCACGGCGATCGCAGGATCGTCCTCCATCATCGGGACGTGCTTGTATGCGGCGGCGTGGAACACATATTCAGGGCGGTGCTCCGCGAATATCATCTCCATATGCGTCTTGTTCGTGATGCTGGTGACGATTGTCTGATTAGGGATGTCGCCGTATTTGCTTGACATCATCATACGGATGTCGTGCATAGGCGTCTCAGCCTGGTCTATGAGAATCATCTCGGCAGGATTGAACTTGGCCACCTGCCTCACCATCTCGGAGCCTATCGAGCCGGCGGCACCTGTGATAAGGATACGTCTTCCTGCGAGAAGAGCACCTATGGCATCCATATCCACCTCGATCTTGTCACGCGGCAGAAGATCCTCTATGTCCACAGGATGCAACTGCTGATGAGATACCGTCTCCTCCCGTCCGTTCCATTCAGCACCGTCCGACATCATCATTATCTTTATGCCGGAGGAGATGAACTCATCCACCATCTCAGAATTGGCACGGAACTTATCGGTCTTCAGCGGCGACACGAGCAATGCGCGCACACCCTCGCCCTTCAGTTCCGCCGCAAGCCCTTTCTTGTTCAGATACACAGGCTTGCCCATAAGGTATGCGCCGCGCATCTCCGAACCGTCTGATATGAATGCCTGGAGAGAGTATTTCTTATCCTTCACGGCGATTATGCTCTTGGCAATGCTGATGCCGCCTGCTTTCGTACCATAGATGGCGACAGGTATCGCATTGTCCAGATGGAACGAGTCGAAAAGGCGTTTTACCAGGACCCTTTCCACCCACAGGAACAGCGTGCCGCTGACAAACATCACGATAACCTCGCTCAGCTTGGGGAAAAGTATATACTCCTGGTCTGGCCAGATTTCGTCAGACAAGACACCGAGAGCCCAGCAGGACAATGCCCCCAAGAACGTGGCTATCGCTACTTTCTGAAGGTCCACGAATGACGAATACCTCACGATTCCCGAATATGTATGGAACACGCGGAAAGCGATGATGAATGGAACCAGGCCGACGATCAGCCCTGAAGTCATAGGCCAGAAATTGCTCGCGAAGGAGTCCCCGCCGAGTGTAAGATAATATCCCAGATACCCGGAAAAGACCACCACGGCGCAGTCTATCACCAATATGCACCAGTACGGGAGAGCCTTCTTCGTAAAATACCAGTTGGAGATTTTCTGTAGTAGTGACATTGTAAGTTATTTGTAATGAGGTTGTGTGCGTGTCGGGAACTGCCACAAGGTCAGGCCCATAGATATCCGTGCCTTATGACCTGTGCTTCGCAGCCGGACTCAAGCGTCTGACGGATTTCATCGGCGATTCCGGAAGTCTCCGCCAATGCGCTTATATACTGGGCCACTCCCCTTCCGGATGCCTTCACGGCGGTCAGGTCCAGTGTCCCGGCCCTGTATGCGTCAGCGAAATAATACCCGATTTCCTCAAGCAGGAAAAGCAGGATCGTCGCAGCCTTGTCAGGCTGCCCTATACGGACATATTCCTCCGCCCTGCCGCGCCAGAGGTCGATGTTGGCGGCCTGTAGTATGACATCATTAAGGTTTCCCGGCCTGTAGAACGACTTGTCTATCGAACCCTGAATGGAGTCAAGATCCCTCGACGAGACTCTGCCCCTGTCCGAAGCCTTGCGCTCCCGTGCGAAGTCCTCCACATTCTCGAAGTTCTCCTTATGCACTCCTCCGACGGCCACAGTCATATCTCCCACACCCATAACAAGTTTTCTGTCCCTGTCAATGCGTATGACATATCCTCGGAGACCTGCCAGCGCACCCGTTGTTATCTCCACAAGGGTATGCCCCTCTGCGTATTCTGAAATAGGATTCAGCAGGAAACGGATTCTGAGCGGGTCAGCCTGCACGACACGCATAAACGGCTGCATCACGCTGTCGGGAATAACGGCCGTGCTGTGTCGGCTGCAGTCATTCACGAGGTGACACTGCGGATAATACACCCTGAGCCAGCCTTTTATGTCATCAGCATTGCCCTGGATGAACACCAGTCCGGAGACCGTGGGCTTGCTGTCCTCAGCCACGCCGTGCTTTTCCTTGCGGTAGCGGACCGTCCTGTGGACGAACGTACGGAAGCCCGCCGTGCGTGAGACCATCCTCTCGAAAGGCTCGGCCTGCTTGTTGTGAAGAAAGAGATAGCACCAATCCTTTATGTCTGGGCAGGGGCTTTTCGCCTGTCCAGAAACTACTCCCGACGAAGCCACAGAATTCCTGCTCTGCGCGCTCCCTACGGATATAGGACAAGAAGCTGAACTATCCAGTGCCATCGTTCCCCGCCCTATTTTATGTCAGTGCCGCGCGGTATCCCAGCCGCTGGCATCAAACATAATCCTTGCTGCTCTTTCATATCAGTATTTATATGTCTCCTCTTCTCATCTGCGGGAATACGTTCAGGCATAAGCTCCACGTCCCCGCATCGACGAAATAGTGACATATAGATACAAAGATAACACTTTTCCTCCATCCATCCTAATCATTATCAGGTTCATTTAAGGTCATAAGCCCTACCCCCCCCCACGTATCTATTTACACTACAGTTATTTACACATATAAACATTTACTTCGGCGACTCTCCCGAGATCGTGAATGTACATCCTTTGACAAAAAAGTTTTGCATCACCAGCAATTACTGCTATTTTTGTAGACTCGACAACAATCTACAAAAGATGGCTACGCCCCAAGGCAATTCAACATACGCAGACAAGCTTAAGACACTGTTTTCCGAACAGAATTTCGGGCTTACAGAACGCCAAGAACGACTTCTGGAGCACATCGCATTGTCAGATTCGCTCGCTAAATATATGAAACGGATGGAGTCCCTAGGACAGATGCAGAAAGGCAATGAGAAAGTGCCAGTATTCCAGGTCGGCCTGCTCGCCGATATGATACGGAAGTCCGGGGTCAATGCTCTCGCCGACATCACATTGCTACGTGAAGCCGCTTACGCGATACCTCTTGTCAGGAAAGGATGGAAAGACGAGCCGACCAAAGTGTCGGCGCTTATGGAACCAGTCCAGGATATCGTGTCATCTGCATTGACCTCAGCAGGCGTCAGCCATTTCTATCTGACCGGGGCGAACTATGTGATTCATCTCGATTCGTGGTGGAGCCCCGCTATCGAGCAGCAGGCCACAGGCTCATTCGCTGACATTGGACGAATTAAGGGAACTATTGGACAACTGATAATATGTATTACGTAAGCAAGAGGTTCGAGGTTTCGGGGGCACATTATGTCACCACGGAACACAGAAGCAAGTGTGAGGCCCTTCACGGGCACAACTGGATAGTCATCGTGCATTGCAAGGCGGCGGAACTGAACGACGACGGGATGGTGACGGATTTCACCCAGATAAAGAAGAACATAATGTCGCGCATCGACCACAAGAACCTGAACGAGGTGCTTCCGTTCAGCCCGACGGCTGAGAACATCGCCAAGTGGATATGCGATGAGACGGAGAACTGTTACAAGGTGGAGATCTGGGAATCCGAGAACAACAAGGCAATATACGAGAAGGAGTAGCCAGACTCCTATGCAAGGCTTATGAAGACATCTTTCCTGATAGATACGCTGATAGCCGCAGCTGTCTGCTCCTGCACTGGTCACGGCAGTCTGCCGGCGAGCCTCGACAGCGCAGAAAAGATACTTGCGTCCAACCCTGACAGCGCCCTGACAATACTCGGAAATGCCAAGGTCAATGCAGATGACACCTATGCCTATGCGACGTGGTGTCTTATAAAGACGTGGGCGGAATACAACGCCTACAGACAAGACATTTCCGAGGAGCAGTCCAGGACAGGTATCGAATACTTCCTGAAAAGAGGAGACAATGACAGGAAGGCGCTCGCCTACTATCTTCGCGCCGTACTCGGTGACGAGGACAAGACCAGAAGCAAATCCCAAGTAGTGGACGACCTCCAGCGTGGCTGCAAAGCCATAGAAGACTCTGAAGACCATTACCTCGCATCACTTCTGTATATGAGATACGGATGCGAGATGAATGAGAGGAAGTGGTATGACAGCGCAGAGGAGGCCCTTATGAAAGCACTTAAAGAGGCCGAAGCGGGAGACCTGAAGATTCTACAGGTGACGATACTCATAAACCTTTCGCATACATATATGTTCACTTCGGATGCAAGCAGAGACTATTCCAAGGCGCTTGAATGTACGCGAAAGGCCGTGACAATATCGGAAGAGAACCATCTGGAAAGCAGCTATGCCAAGGCACTATATGCATTATCCTCCTGTTGCAGCAGGGCCGGCCTGTTCCAGGAGGCACTGGGCAGCGCACTGAAAGCCAACAAGATAGCGGAGGCGCAGTTCGCCAGCGGAAAAAGGAAGGACCCGGTAAGGCACATCGCCATAGCCGATGCTTACAGGAAAATTGGCGATGCCGACTCTGCTCTCTTCTATGCGGCAAAGGACACGTCTTCTGTAAGCGTAATAACCAGGACATCGGCTACTCAGATTTTCTATATAGTGTATCGTGACCTCTTGAAAGACAATGATATGGCGGTAAGATACCTGTCTCTGTACAATGACCTTAAAAACCAGATTGTCGAGTCTCAGGAGAATGACAAGGTGATGAAGAATGAGGTCGAACTGGAACAGGACATCGCCGAGAAGGAGCGCGGCAAGCTGCTGAAGAGAACATTGGCGGCAATAGCATTGATCCTGACGGCAGCCGCAGGGATCATTATCGTACACCGCCGCAGGATGAGGCTGAAGGATACGACCATCATCCGGCAGTCGGAATCCCTGAAGAATACGGAGTCAATGCTGAAGACCACGACCGCCGAACTGGAAAGAAAAGAGGCTGAGCTGATAAAGAATGTGAAAATGGTGCAGAGCCAGCGTGAGGAAATTCACAACATAGTCGTGGAGAAGAGCGACCTCGTGAAACAGCTGCGCAAGACGCCGAGATACCTTAAAGAGGAGGAGGCAGACACCATCATCAGTATCGTGGACAAGGCTTATGACGGGTTCTGCTCGTCACTGGCGACAGTCAATCCCGAACTGACCAAGGCGAACATCAGACTTGCGGCGCTTATGAAGCTCGGCTTCACCACAGGACAGATAGCCGTAATGGAAGGCATCTCCCCCACATCCGTGACTAAGGCAAAGCAGCGTCTGAAAGCCAAGACAAAAGGCCTCGCATAAGCCACATTATATGCCGATGTCCACGTGTCCACATCGTAACATATTACTATACAATATCTTATAAAATCACTTTGTCCACATCGCCTCCATTGTCCGTAAGACACTCCGCCGTAACTTTGCGACCGAGAAAAACAAAAGCGATGAAAAAATTTATGACCGTGGCCATCGGGGCCATATTGAGCATCACACTGATGTCGGCGGCCAGGCAAGACCGCGGAGAACTAAGGGGAAAGGTGACGGACTTGACGACAGGGGAGCCTATAGGATGGGCGACTGTGGCGCTTGTCGGGACGGACAGCTCCGTAGTCTGCGGAACGGCCTGCAATGAGGACGGGACATTCAGTTTGCAGGCGCAGCCGGGACGATATTCCCTTATGGTGTCATTCATAGGTTACAAGGATGCGCACAAGAGCATTGACCTGCAAGCAGGAATGAACGAAGCCGAGCCTGTGCGTCTAGAAAGCGAGAATCAGTCCCTGACGGGCGCCGTGGTGACCGAAAAGGTGAAGCTCGTGGAGATGAAGATAGATAAGCTGGTGATGAACATCTCGCAGAGCGCATTCGCACAAGGGACTGACGCAATGGAACTTATACGCAAGGCTCCAGGCGTGGTGGTGGACAAGGACGGTAACATCAAGCTGAACGGCAAGACTGTGTCCGTATGGATAGACGGCAGGCCTTCATACATGGACGGAAAGGCCTTGGAGTCGCTTCTGCGCGGCACTGCAGGCAGTACAATAGAGAAATTCGAGATAATGGAGCACCCGTCGGCCAAATATGACGCCGAGGGCCAAGGCGGAATCATAAACATAAAGACCAAGCGCAATGCTCTTTCAGGCTTCAACGGCTCGCTCGGCACGGACAACGGCGGGATGCGGTTCGGCAGCATTGACAAATCATATTGGCAGACAAGCAGTTATGCCAATCTAAGTTACCGCTCAAGGAAAACGGCCACCTACATCAACGCCAACGGCGGAATATACCAGACCGGGCTTGGGATGACTCTCAAGAACAGTCTCGCAGGCACTGACGGCCCTTATGGACAAGACTCGGAATCATTGCTGCGCAGCGACTACAGGAACTGGCAGGTCAAGGTCGGAAACGACTGGTTCATAAACAGCAAGAACACTTTAGGAGTGATACTTTCCATACCAGTGCTCAAATCGGCTATGCCTTCGCCGCAAGACGACAACCGCTCGACGAGGACGGCCGACGGCAAGATCACCGAAATATCCGAAAGTGACATCAACACCTCCGCGAATATGTTCCAGGCCAATGCCAATGTGAACTGGACTCACATATTCGACCAAGCCCGCAGCGCCGAGATGACTGTCAATGCAGATTATTACAGGAACACTGGAAAGACGAAGAACCTCCAGGGCACATTTTCCCAGGCTCCCGGAGACGAGGATTGGAGCGAGGCGAGAAGGGACATCATATCTGACAACGACATTGACATATACTCTGCCAAGGCCGACTATCAGACGGCCGTCTGGAAGAAGGCAATGCTGGAGGCGGGAGGCAAATGGGCATTGTCCTGCACAAGAAATGATATGTCCAGGGTAGAGACCGGCGCCGTACCTTTCATCTCACGGACATTGTTCGACTACAGGGAGCACATCGGCGCAGGGTATGTGTCATTGGCGATGCAGTTCAGCGGCAAGTGGTCAGCGAAGGCAGGGCTGCGCGGTGAATACACGAACTCATTCGGCGACTGGAAGAGCGAGGGTTCGCATACGAGAAGGAGTTATTTCGATGTATTCCCTACAGTCTATCTGGGTTACGTACCGAATGAGAAATGGAGGTTTTCGCTGTCTTATACAAGGAGGATAACGAGACCTGACTACAACAGGCTGAATCCCGTGGAGATATATGTGGATGCCCATAACTGCATCGTCGGGGATCCTGACATAAAGCCTGAATACACCGACGGCGTGGCTTTTCAGGCCGGATTCGGACAATACCTCTCGTGGAGCCTCGGATATAATCTCACCACCGGGCTGATGGATCAGAGGCCGGTTTTCAAAGACAATGGTGACGAGCTTCTGATATGGGGCAATTTCGGCAGACGGCACATCGCATCCGCAGGGATGAACGTCTCGGATCTTCCTCTTGCGAAATGGCTGTTCTGGACTGTCAGTGCGAATGGGATGTACATCCGCAATGCCGGCAGTGCCGACTATGTCAATGACAAGCCTTCGGCAAATGTCTACACGTGCCTTACTTTCGCACTGCCTAAGGACTGGAAGATACAGCTGGACGCTTACGCTTCAAGCCCGATGTCGTGGGGATATTTCAAGGTCCGCTCGCAGTTCTTCTCAAGCCTGGCGGTGAAGAAGAACCTGCTGGACAACCGAATGACGCTGACCGTCAACGTCCCGGATCTGTTCAGGACAATGCGGACGAATCTAGATCTTGTCAACGTCGATGGCGTCAGGTCGTCCTATATCGGCCAGAGGTATTATGCGCAGAAATTCCGGATAGGGCTGTCCTGGAATTTCGGAAAGGCACAGCAGACGAGGGCCCGGAACGTCGGAAATCTCGAGGAGGCCTCGAGAATAAACAGTTCCAGCGGGCTAGGCGGACAGAAATAAATCAACCTAAAACTTCATACACTATCAGTTTAACAAAAATCAGAGGGTGACCAAATCGTCTGGCCACCCTCTGTCATTGGATCCTCAGGCGAATGCCTGCGGGCTATATTACAAATTCAATTTGGCCGTGGCCTCCAGGTCAAGAGCCTCGGCGAAGACACTGACAGGGTTCTTCACCGTAAAGCCGGTGGACATCTCGATCTGCCACTTGCAGGTCTCGCAGTCGCAGGCCACGAAATCCGGGGCGACCTTGCCGATCTGGTCGAACAGCGGCTTGCCGATGGCCTGGGACTTCTCATAGTTCTCCTTCTTGAAGCCGTATGTTCCCGATATACCGCAGCAGTTGCTGTCAAGCATAGTGAACTCCACGCCAGGAATCATCTTCAGTAGAGAAGTGGAGAACACTCCCCAGCCGAGCTTTTCAAGATGGCAAGGCGTATGATATGCAATCCTTGCCTTGTAGTCCTTCTTGAATGCCACTTTGACCTTGCCCGAGTCTATCAGGCTGAAGATGAACTTGGTAGCCAGAAGCAGGCTGTCACGCACACCGCTGTTGTCCACTTTCAGAAGTTCTGGATATTCGTCTCGCATAGTGAGGACGCAGGTAGATGATGTCGTGAGGACTTTCATCTTCTTGTCCACAACCTTCTGGAGAGCGGCAACATTATGCACGGCGTGGTTCTTCGCACCGTCGATAAGACCGTTCACGATCATTGCCACGCCACAGCACTTCTCCTTGTCAAGCAGGTTCACTCCATAGCCAAGAGCATTCATCACACTCACGAAGTCCTTTCCGAGCTGAGGATAGTTATAGTTCACATAACAGCCGTGGAAATATGCTATCTGGTTCTTGAATGAGGACTGCCTTGCGGCCGCGTTCTTTCTGAACCAGCTCTCGAACTTGGTGCCCGAATACTTAGGGAATGTCCTTCTGTGGTCGATTCCGAGGACTCCGTCGAGCACAGCCTTTACCGGCTTCAGCGGCAATGTGGCATTAACGATAGGTGCGAACGGACTTGCGAGACTGCCCATAAGGTCAGTGCTGGCGAGCATCATATCGCGCAGTTTCGGCTTCTTGGTGCTGAAATTGATCCTGGCCTCCTGGATGAGGTCGGAAATTTTCACGCCAGACGGGCAGGCCACGTCACAGCGCTTGCAGTTAAGGCAGTATTTCAGAGCCTCATCGAAGAAATACCTGTTCTTCAGCCTGAGCCTTTCGCCGTCAGGACCGGCCTGCTTAGGGCCCGGGTACTCAGGATTGACAGGAACAACCGGGCAATATACCGTACAAATCGTGCATTTGATACACTGCTCGAAATTATTAGCACTTGTTGTCATAGTCTCTATTCTATCTGCCTAGTATTGATTCTGAAATATGGAATGCAGTCATTATGGCCACACCGGCTCCGCAGCCTTCATAAAGAGGGTTGAATCCACCGAGCACCGAACCGGCCGCATAAAGGTTCTCCACAGGCGCTCCGTCCTTCACTATATGGAAGCCTGCGTCTGTCGCAACGCCAAATCCGATGAAGCCCTGCTTGCTGAAGAAATCCTTGTCATACCATTTCTCCCTGTCGGCGTCGAAGATGACGTCAGACCCGAACACCGGTTCGGTGACTTTGTCAATGTCCGCTATCAGGCCGTGCCCGAAATAGCTTCCACTGGCAAGGACGTAGTTCTCGGCTGTCAGGTCAATGTCTCCGAAATCCACTGTGCTGACGGCAGCGACTTTCCCATTCTCGAACCTGGCCCCAGTAGCCTCGTCACCCTTCAGGAATGTTCCGCCTGCAGCCTCGAAAGCCTCCTTCAGCTGCATCTGAGAACGGACTCCGGGGACGGACGGTGGAAGTGTCCCGAGAATCAATGTCTTGACACCCAATGCCTTTCTCACGTCTTCTACTACGGATGTGTTCTTCAGTCCGAACACTGCAGGAAGGATGATGACATCAGCATCGCCTTTCTGCACATTGACAGCACTGATGAACTTGGCGCGGACATCTGCATTGTCCAGTATCCTGGCGATGTTGGTCGCACGCATTTCACTCGGGTTTCTGCGGAGCTGGCGGATCTCGTCTGTCGTGACGGCAATGATCCTGCACTTCGTCCCGCGGTTCTCGAATGCCTCGGCAATGAATGAGGTATTGAAGTCAAGGAAGCCTTCTATATTGACAATCAACGCATTGTCTCCGACTTTTTCATCAGTAGTCGATACTGACGCGATATCGTCTATGGTGAGCCAGGCCGGTCTCAGTGTGCCTGAGGCCGATATGACGAATCTGTTCTTCTGAGCGGTTCCTTCAACATTGATTCCCACTGAACTGAGAAGTGTTCTGGCCTCTTCGGCGTACCTTTCGATCTTGCCGGCTCCGATTTTTGAGTATGGATGGTTCGCGTCCAGGGACTGAATTGCCTTGAGCGGCTCGCTTACCGCAGTTCCGTCCGGGAGCCTTGAAAGGAGTCCGAATCCTCCGGAGAAGAAGTGCATAGCATTCTGCCCGGCTGCGACTATGGCGCATCTCTTTCCTGCCTTCTGCAATCTGAGTCCACATACAAGGCCCGCAAGGCCGCCGCCTATTATTACTGTATCAAATCTCATAGTATTCTGCTTTTTTATTCAAAGACCGGTGTTTCAGGAGTAGCATCGACGTTCTTCTCTCCACCTATTCCGAGACATTCAGAATATACCCAGGACGTGAACTCGGCTTCGCGAAGCGTCTCGCCCCAAGCTACAGGATACATTCCTTTCCACCGTTCGTTCATAAATTTCTCGAGATCCTGCCTTGCCCTGGCTGTGCAGCCGTGAGCCTTTCCGAGGAGCCCCGCCGCACGGCAGGCGCAGAGCTCGCCCTGACAGGTGCCCATACCGACACGTGTCCTTCTCCTGAGGTCTACAAGGTTATGCACGTCAAGATTCTGTATTGCGTTCTCTACCTCGCTCTCCGGAACTTCCTCGCATTCGCATACGAGGCTCTGATCCTCCTTCGTGTCGAACTTTATGTTGGAAGCAAGGCTTCCGATTCGTCCCGCGGTAGCTTTCTGCGCTGTGGAAGGCTGTGCCCAGATCTTCTGTGAGACTTCCTTGACATTGCCCTCTCCGGATCCCGGAAGCGGTGTCGTGCGTGTCTCGCATTTCTTGTCCACGTTCAGCTTCTGACAGACCAGATCCGTGGCCATCTCCGCCATAAGTCTGTATGTCATAAGCTTACCGCCGGTGATGGTGATGAATCCCTTTATGCCGTCACGTTTCTCGTGGTCGAACAGGACGATTCCTCGGCTGATGTTTCGGCCGCTTGTGTCGCCTTCCGCAGCAACGAGAGGACGGACGCCCGCATATGCTCTGAGGATACGTGTATTGCCCAGGCTAGGAGCGAGTTTCTCTCCTTCGGCGAGAAGCAGCCTAACTTCGTCAGGTGTCACGTGCATATCATCGCACTCCTCATAAGGCACTCTCGTAGAGGTAGTTCCGATGACGCAGACTGTATCGCCAGGGACGAGGATGTCGGCATTCGCAGGCTTTCTGCATCGGTTCAGGACAATGCTGTTCACTCTGTGCGCGAAGATGAGGAGCGCTCCCTTGGCCGGGAACATACTGATCTTGGCGCCGGCCTTCTCGGCTATGAGATGGCCCCAGATTCCACCTGCATTGACAGTGATAGGTGCATAGTATTCCGCAGTCTCGCCTGTCTTGTGGTCGAGGACTTTCACTCCGACGATAGAGTCCTGGTTACGGATAAAGTCCATAACTTCCGTATAGACAAGAACTTTCGCACCGTGAAGCTTGGCATCCACGACATTGGATGAGCAAAGCCTGAACGGATCCACCGAACCGTCCGGAACGCGTACCGCACCGATTATGTCAGGGTTCACTGAAGGCTCCATCCTGATAGCTTCCTTAGGGTCTATCACTTCGGCCTTTATCCCAGCCTTTGTGCAAGACTCCACAAACTTGGCCTGGTATGCCAGGTCGTCTTCAGGAAGTGTTATGAAGAATCCGGAAGTGTCATCCACGCAATGGTTTGCTATCTTCTTCAGAATCATATTCTCCTGAATGCACTCAGCAGCTGATTCCTGGTCGGTCACGGCATAGCGTGCTCCACTATGCAGCAGACCGTGGTTTCGTCCGGTAGCACCGTCAGCGATGTCGTGGCGCTCTATGAGAAGGACTTTCAGTCCTCTGAGAGCGCAGTCTCTCGCTGTTCCGGCTCCGGTTATTCCTCCTCCGATAATGATGACATCGAATTCGTTGTTTTTCGTTCCGGCCATATACAGTTAAAGTTTCTTTATTTTTCGTTCTTAGAAAGTAGTCTCACTGTACTCTTACGTACAGCGCACAACCACTTTCGTTTCAAAACGCAAATATAGTAAATTGTTTTCATTCCGAAAACAGAACCTATCAAACGTAAATAAAATTTCCGATATTCAATAGCATTGACTAATTTTGCAGAATAGGCGGGATTTTCTGCCGCGCCGGCTCTTTTGCCGGTGAGGAAAGTCCGGACAGGAAAGGGCACTCTGCTGCGGAAAGCGCAGATGGGAGCAATCTTATGAAACCGTAACAGAAAACGACTGCCCGCACCAGAGACTACTGGAACGGGTGAGGGTGAAAACGCGAGGCAAGAGCTCACGACGGACGGCAGCGATGTCGGACGGGTACGGTACCAGAGCCTGCAAAACCAAATATACTGACAGATGAGGGCTGCCCGCCCGATGTCAGGGGGTAGGTTGCGCAGATAAATGGCAGATCGACACAGAAACCGGCTTACGTTCCCGCCTTTTTTATGAAAACTTCAGAAGGTCATTTCGCACACATAAGAAGGCGAAAGTCCTTAGACTGAGCACATACAGCATCGGAAATGAGGTGATGCCCAGCTTCGTTAGGATGCATACCGTCATCGCAGAACAGTCCGGAAAAATCACGCCGCGCGAGAAAACAGGTGGTTATGTCAATGAGACGCACACCCTGCCCGGCGGCGATTCGGTAAAGTTCCAGATTGTACATCTCGTGCCAGTTCCCTATAGCATAGACCGAGCCGCCGAGCCATTTCAGGACATTGTCCCTCTGCTCGGCGCAGAAACCTGAACAGATGTAGGAGAAGAATTTCACGGAATCTATCGGTGGCAGTGACAGCATCACGGGAATGCAGCCGGAATCCCTCACCTTGGCGATAAGGGACTCATAAGATGAGCGGAACGACTCCGGTGAAGTCTGCGGCAGATGTTCATCATCCGGATTCTCGGCTATGGCATTCCAGTCATAATTGCAGTCGTTGCCGCCGAACTCAAGCAGGGCAAGACTGGATTCCTCCAGCTGGCGCACGTGGCGAGAGACATCGCGCACTCCCCCGGCGACAGTGTTGCCGAACTTTCCGTAGTTCTCAATGTCCACGCCCATACGTCTCGCGCAAAGAGACGCAAAGCCGGAATCCGAGATCACATAACGGGCGCGGCCGTGTTCTTCCCTGTTCTTGCCGGTGACAATGCCTTTCATCACGGAGTCACCGAATGATATTATATTCTTACGTGTCATACCTATCTTTTTTCGCAAAATTATGCGAAGGCTGGAAGCCGATAAAATAAAGGTGACACTGGTATGGGATTTGTGACAAGACAGGCGTCTTGGTGACTAAAATAGGTATATGGTGACGAAAACAGGCAGATTCCGAATTCGTCACAACAAGGGAACGGGCGTGGCTGACGAGAGCACAAGCCGCCAATCACCTATCAGTGTGCATTCTCAAATATCTGAACGATAGATATTTGGGGCACATAAGTCACTGATGCCCGATATAATATAAAGTAACAGACAGTAAAATGGACGAGATAAATGAAATGCTGAAGCGGTTCCTGCCGCAGACGATACATATAATTGCCATCCCGGTGTTCTTCTTCGGGTTTATGATGATTTACAACCCGCTCGGAGCCGCAGAATATCTCGGAGGCATAAAGCCTGGCTATGCGTTCCACATCACAATGCTTGCCTGCATCATCGCGGGAAGCGAAGGATTGACACGAAGCACACTCTATATCTTCAGGAAAAAGATAAACAAGACATCATACCTTTTCTGGTGCCTGCTGGATATGGTGACAGCCGCCCTGTTTATGGGACTGTACATATGGCTGATGAAACGCACCGTGATTCCATATTTCAGTGCGGTCTCGTGGGCATTCGGCGCAATGGCATTGACATCCATATACCCCTACGTCATAATTATGATGGCGCTGCTGCTGAACCTGCGGAAGAGAAAGATGGAGACGGCGGAGGAGGCACCGGATGACAGGATACGATTCTATGACTCCAGAAAAGTGATGAAACTGGTGGTCAATGTGTCTTCCATATATTACATAGGCGCGGACGAGAACTATGTGAACATACATTATGAGGAAGGCGGAAAGACGAAAAAATACGAGCTCAGAGCGTCAATGAAAAGCATTGAGGAGCTCTGCGCCCGCAATTCACTTCTGCGTTGCCATAGGTCATATATCGTGAACCCGTCCCATATAAAGATACTCAGGAAGACATCGGACGGCATCGTATATGCAGACCTTGACAGTCAGGAGCCGGTCAGCATCCCGGTCACGAGAAGATACTATGACAACGTGGCCGCTATGCTATGACTTCATCCTGGCCATTATGCGTTTCCTGAGGCCCGATGACAGAGATATCGGATAATCCTGGTCAGACATATCCAGCCATTTCAGCGCCAAGTCATTGTCCCCCAGCATATAGCAGGCGAGTGCTATATTGTACTCGGCACAGGATCTCTTGGTGAGATTATTCGTGTCCACCAATGTCATCCAGGCTGTCATCGCTTCTTTCCACTTGAAGTTATAGGCAGCCTCAGACGCAGTGTTCCAAGCCTCCGGAGAATCGAAATACACCAGCGTGTACTGCTCAGACTTCCACTCCGGGAAGAAAATCTGAGCCGACTTCTCCCCTACAGTCTTGCCGGCCGTGGACAATGCAGGCCAAAGCATAGACGGGACATCTGCCCTGGACGTATAGACATCCGCAGCCACCTTCTGAACGATGTTCTTGCTTCCGTTCCACACCCTGACGGTATCTTTCTTGCCCATAGAGTCATAGGCGTACAGTTTTATCTTCAGCGGAACAGATGTGCTGTAGAAAACCGCCGTATCGCCAGGCATCGGCTGGACATCCGAAACCGAGACATCACCGAATTCCGGAGCGTCAAAGAGGAAGACGACATCATCACCGGTAGACATTACCAGGCTCGCAAGGCTGTCCACAGAAGCATAGTCGGCCCCGATCTTCTTGCCTAACCGATACAGGCTTACCGCCTGCTCTCCACCGAAATACTCTTTCTCGAGCGAAGAAGCGAAACCATTGGCCAGATATTCATTGAACACGGAATCCCTCCGGGCATCATCCTCCAGATAGACCACGGCAATGGACTTCCCCGCCAGGTCAAGCCCGGATTTGGAAGGATATCGCATCTCGACATTCATACTGAACGCCTGAGGGTCACACGAAGACAATGCGGACATTGACACAGCGGCTGCCGCGGCCAATGCAAAAAATCTGACCTGTTTCATAATTACCTATCAATATACTCACCGACAAGGTCATACTCGTCAGCCTGAGTTATCCTGACATTGATGAATCCACCTACCATATCCTCGGGAGCGGCCTTCATCTTGTCCGCATCATAGTGTACAAGAATCTCGCCATCGACTTCAGGACTCTCGAACTCGCTGCGGCACACGAACACACCATCATTGAAATCGTCAATGATAACCCTGGTCTCACTGCCGACACGGCTCTTGTTGAAAGCCAATGATATGCCGCTCTGGAGCGACATAAGTCTTTTCAGACGGCTCTGCTTTGAACGTGCGGGAACATTGTCCTTGAAGTTCTCGGCATCGAAAGTTCCCTCTTCCTCGGAATATGTGAATGCGCCGAGGCGTTCAAACTTCGCCTCTTTCACGAAGTCCAGGAGTTCATTGAACTCGGCGACACCTTCACCTGGATGCCCCACGATCATCGTCGTGCGCAGGACAATCCCTGGCACCTTCTCCCTCATCTTCCGGATCAATGCCCTCGTCCACGCTCCATCCACGTGACGGTGCATCATATCCAGTATCTTGTCAGAAACGTGCTGCAGAGGGATGTCCAGATAGCGACAGACCTTAGGGTTATGCGCCATCTGCTCGAGCACATCCTCAGGGAAATCAGCAGGATATGAATAATGCACACGAATCCATTCCACTCCGTCAATCTCCGAAAGCCTCCGGAGAAGCTCTCCTAGAGCCCTCTTATGATAGAGGTCAAGGCCATAATAAGTGGTATCCTGGGCTATCAGCACCAGTTCCTTCACTCCTCCGGAAACGAGACCCCTGGCCTCCTCGACCAGATCTTCTATCGGAACGGAACGATGAGCGCCGCGTATGAACGGGATGGCACAATAAGAGCACCTTCTGTCACATCCCTCTGAAATCTTCAGGTAGGCATACGGCAGTTTCTTCCCGGTCAATATGCGCTCGCAACGGCGCTCGCGGTGCATCCTCGACCCGAGAGCGGTGACGACAGGCTCGATGTCTCGTGCACCGAACCAGCCGTCCACCTCCGGAATGAGGCCTGGCATTTCAGCATTGTACCGCTGCGACAGGCAGCCGAACACGAAAATATTTCCGACCTTTCCTTCTTTCTTGCGCTCCACAGCCTGCAATATAGCCTGTATGGACTCTTCCTTCGCATCGCCGATGAACCCGCAGGTATTGAGGAGAAGATAATCGACATCACACTCCTCCCCTGCCGGAACCACCTCATAATCATCCCTTACCTGCGCAAGAAGATGCTCAGAATCCACATCATTCTTCGAGCAGCCCAAAGTGACCACCTGAAGTGTCTTCTTAACGGACATCTTATTCGTTTACTTTATCCTCTTCTGAGACAGGAGCCTCTTCATCCTCGAAATCGAATGAAGCGTAGTTCTTGAGTTCATTGTACCACTCGACTACTTTCTTCATATGTGACACATAGAAACGATCGGCGTCATAATCCGGTATTGCCTTTGTGAACAATGCCTTCAGTTCGTCTGCTGATGCCTTAGGTGACGGAGCGTCCGCATCACCGAGGACATCCTTCAGTTTAAGTAATACATCCTTCAGTTTCATTTCACCCTCATTGGTATAGATGGAGATATCTGCCAATGTGGTGATCCTGCTCTTCATATCGAAGCAAGTCCTTTTCTTGTCGGACAGAGCCTCAACGATGGCGCCGTTACGCGCCTGAGCCACATAATTGAACAGTCCGTGCTGGCCGGACACTGAAAGAATCCTTGTAAGATCTGTTTTCATACTATAAAAATTTTTACGTTATCTGTTTTTGTCGGCCTGCATTCCGGCGATCTGCCTGAACACATTGTCCGCAGCCTTCATAAGGTCATCCGGACTGCCGTCATTTTCTATCACATAATCAGCGGCTCCCCTGTCCGTCCGCTGGCTCCGGATGCGTCTTCGCACCACGGCCTCATCCACGGAGTCACGTCTGCAGGCTCTCATCACTCTGACATCCTCAGGGGCATCCACCATCAGGACAATGTCATACACTCCTGCGAACAGAGGCTTGTCCAGGGCGATGGCGGACTCCATGCACACCAGCGGCGCTGTTCCGCAATACCCTTTCCAATCCATATTCAAGAGCATCTCCTCTCGCCAATGCAGAAAGTCCTTCAGGACAGCGGGATGCACGATGGACTCCAACCTATGCAATGCTTCACCGTCACTGAAGACCAATGCCGCCAGACGTTTTCGGTCAAAGTGACCTGAACCGTCATAAAGGCTCATCCCGAACTCCTTTTCCAGCACCGTTCCCAATGGGCCTTCGTACATTGCCTTCGTGCGGCTGTCGCTGTCATACACCGGGACGCCGTTGGCTTCCAGATACCTGGACAGTTCGGACTTCCCGCTTCCGATTCCACCGGTTATCAATATGGTCAATGCTTTCATCTCCCGCTCTCCACACAATCAAAGACTTGAGGTTCAACCCTATATTCAAGCAACCCTGCAGGCATCGGCTCCAACGTGGGAATACATTGTCCACGAAGAGATGACGCGAAGTCGCCATAGTCAATGACCAGATGCGCACCTTCAGCAGGATTGACAGAAACAGGGAACGAGCACCTGAATGTGACTTCAGCCGATGACGGATAGATTATGAGCATCTTGCCCTTGGGGACATTTCTCGCCGTCACCGGGACGTCGGCCTTGATTTCTATGAACCTCGACACCTCCATACTGTAACGCACTGACTCGTCAGAAAGCCTCACGCCTTTTATCTTCTCCAGTCTGAGCTCGCCGTGCACCTGTGAATCAATGTCATACAAGTTCAGAGACTCCGTAAAGACTCTGTCGATGCCGGACAGGTGAACAGGTTCGCCATATACCGTGACAGAATCCGGGGATATCCTGAACTCTGACGAATTGGTGTACTGCGGTCGGAAGTTCATTGAATACACAGGCTGCACAGGTACCCTCTTGTGATTCTCGAAAGGGAATCTGAACATAAGGGTGTCAGATACAAATGATTCAAGTTTAGTCGCCCCGCCGAATATCTGCCCAGCATATCTGTTCAGGTCATCCGCAGTCACATAGAAGAACTCATCGCCTTTCTGGTGCATATCGGACGTGGTGAACCGAACGACGATGGGAGCATTGCGCTCAGCTCTCTCCAGTTTTATGAGACTGAACCCCCTCGTGCGGCACCGGGCAGTCACCACCGTAGTGTTCGCAGACTTGTCGGAATGCCCGTTTATGTCACAGCGAGCCTGCACGGGAATCCTAACAGTCTCGGAATAATTGAGCGAGAGATTATGAATCAGCCATATACTATACGCCAACAGGAGAGAGACAATGAAAATCTTTGCATCTCTCCCGCTGATGTTAAGCGCATCTGATATTTTTTTCAGGATGTCCCGCATAGTGCGCGGAAATTTTTCCTACTGCTGCTGTGTCTCGGAGAAATCCTTGACAAGAGAGTTCTTGTCCACTTTCAGAGTGGTGTTTTCATCCACCTTGATGAGGACTGTCTTGTCCTTGAGTGACTCAACGACGCCATATATGCCGCCGATGGTGACGATCTTGTCTCCTTTCCTGAGCCCGTTACGGAATTTTTCGAGTTCCTTCTGCTGCTTGCGCTGAGGACGGATCATAAAGAACCACATCACTACGAAGATAAGAAGGAGCATAACCCACATTGACCAGCCGGCACCGCCTGCCTGGCCATTGGCTGCCGGAGCAGCCTGAAGAATAAATGTAAGAATATTCATTTTCAAAAAAGTGTTTTCAGATTATTGTCTGTCTACAGAAACCGTACCGTCAGGAAGGGCCTCGTCGTTCTTTCTGATCTTGCCCTCTTCCACCAGCTTTCCGATCAGCCTGTCGAGAAGTCCATTCACAAAAGAACTGCTCTTAGGCAGACTGTAGAACTTGGAGATTTCCACATATTCATTTATGGTGACCCTCAGCGGAATCTCCGGGAAAGACTCGGCTTCAGCAAGTCCGAGCGCGACCAGAGCGGTGTCCAAGGCATTGAGCCTGTCCGCCTCCCATCCCTTGACAGAAGACGTTATAAGGTCGAAGTATCCCTCGAATCCAGTGAATGCGTTCTTAAGCAGCCTGGTCACGAACACCTTGTCGCTCTGCACGTCCGCAGCAGGATTCTTTTTCTTGAGCATATCGCTCAGATACAGGTCCGGAAGATGCCACGGCTTGCCTGCGGCGATATCCTCCATCGTCCTGCAGCAATATGTCAGAGCATAAGCAAGGTCATCTATCCAATAGATGGACAGGTCTTCCAGGATGGCCGGCAGCTGCGGATTCTCCGTGAACTCGTTCTCGAATATCTTTATCCAGAGTCTGCAGTCCTCCTTGAGTGACCGCTCAGGATTCTCCATATAGCGGATGAAGTACTTCTTTTCCTTCATCGAGTCCAGCACTGACTTTATCAGCAGGTCATACGGAGCCCACGACAGGCCTTTCCTGTCAATGATCTTCTTGAAATCAGGGTCATTCTCCAATGTCACGGCCACCATATTGTCCGCGAACTTCGTGTTCGGGTTCAGATCTTCTTCCGTAGGATTGAATTTGGTCTTCGCCAGCTCAATCCTTGCCCTCGCCTCCTCCGTCATAGGCGGAATGATGGACAACATAAATAAATATAAGTCTCTGGTAGCCTCACAGGACGTCTCCAATTCCCTCATAGCCTCATCGAGCGTCATCTTGCCTGCCGCCGCATATCCGTACAGCACCTTGAAGGCCTTTATCCTCAAAATTCTTCTCCCTAACATAAGAAGTTGTTTTAATTTGTTCCAAAATTTTCTCAAAGATACTATCATTTTTCAGAATTATCCTTATATTTGGTAAATAATTAAACCATAAAGGGAGATATGTACAACGATGATTATGAGGGAGGCTACTCCCGCGACCGCTCGGATGAGGAGATCTATTCGAAGCCGGTCAGGGCAGGTAAGAGGACTTACTTCTTCGATGTGAAATCGACAAAAGGCAACAACGACTTTTACCTCACCATTACAGAAAGCAAGAGAAGGACAGAACAGGACGGGCGTTTCTCTTACGACAAGCATAAGATTTTCCTTTACAAGGAAGATTTCGACAAATTCGCCGAGGGACTTGAGGAGGTCGTCGAGTATATAAGGACAAAATGCCTCAATGGTTCCGCGAAGCAGGAACGTGACTACAGACACGACGAGCCGGCCGGCCCTGAGACTTCTCAGGACAATGCGGCTGACACCGATATGTTCTAGTCCGGAACAATGCCAACGCACAGATTACGGGGATGACCAGAATGCGATTCTGTCATCCCCATTATCGTAATATACACTCATTCCATGATTTTTTCCGCACGGCACGGAAATTCGCCCGATTTTTGCTAATACGATAAAAATCGTTACATTTGGGAAATATATAAATATAGGTATGAGTTCTATACTGCTCAAGAATATAAATTGCAACGGAGCGCTCTCGGACATCTACATCGAGGGCGCCAGAATAAAGAAGATAATGCCTGTCGGAGGAAGCGGGAGCGTAGAATGCCCGATAGCGTCAGGCGTGGAAGTGATGGACTGCGAAGGCAAGACGGCGATGCCGGGCTTCGTCAATATGCACACACACGCCGGAATGGCGCTTATGAGAGGCATCGGCGAAGACATCATATTCGAGGACTGGATCAAGAAAATCTGGGAAGTGGAATCGGGGATTGACGCTGAATTCGTGTACTGGAGCACCAAGGTAGCCTGCCTGGAGATGATAAAGACAGGGACACTGACTTTCAACGACCAGTACTGGTTCCCTGAATACGCCAGGCGGGCAGCCACGGAAATGGGAATCCGTCCAGTATTGTCCTACGTCTCCATCGACCATAATGACCCGGAGGAGACAGAAAGACAGAAGGAGCAATTCCTAAGGACATACGAGGAGTTCCTCGGTCACAGGGACGGAGGCATATTCGAAGCCGCCTTTCATGCGATCTACTCCACGAGCGAAGAACTGATGCAGTGGACGGCGGCATTTGCGAGAGAGCACAACCTGAAGCTCCACATCCATCTGAGCGAGACGGAGAAAGAAGTTCGTGAATGCCAGGAGCTCCACGGCGGGCTCTCGCCTGTGGAATACCTCGACCGGCTTGGAATACTCGGCCCCGATGTCATCGCTGCACATACTCTGTGGCTCAGCGACAAGGATGTCGAGACTCTCGGGAAGCACAAGGTGAACTGTGTGCACAACATCAATTCCAACTCCAAGCTGGCTTCCGGCTACAAGTTCAGGTACAATGAACTGCGTGACGCAGGGGCCAATGTCTGCATAGGGACCGACGGGTGCGCATCTTCCAACAATCTGGATATGCTGGAAGCAATGAAGACATCTGCATTGTTCCAGAAAGCCTGGAGAAACGATCCGAAGGCATTGCCCCTCGACGAACTCCTCGGGCTGGCGACGGCGAACGGTGCGAAAGCCCTCGGGCTGGACACTGGCGTCATCGAGGAAGGGAGACTCGCGGATATACTGATCGTCAATACCGAAAGTTCATTCTTCCTCTCCCCCGCCGGGTTCTTGCCTAACTTCGTATATTCGGCGCACAGCGACTGCATCGAATATGCCATCGCCGGTGGTAAGTTCGTGATGAGGAACCGCAAGGTGAAAGACGAGGCGCAGATTCTGTCCTGCGCACAGGAGCAGCTCCAGAAGCTTTAACGACAGCTGCCGCTGCCAGTCGCGGCGAAGTGACTTTATCATACAAGAGTCTGGCAATCTTGTATCCAACACATCATACAAATTATGGACGATAGAATAGAGAGAATCAACAATGCCGCGGCATACGTGCGTGAGCGGCTCGACGGTCGCGTGCCTATGGCAGGAATCGTGCTCGGCAGCGGACTCGGCAAGCTTGCCGACAAGATAGAGAACCCTATCGTGATACATTATAAGGACATACCTGGATTTCCAGTATCTACCGCCATCGGTCACAAGGGAAATTTCATCGCCGGAGAACTGGGAGGGAAATTCGTGATCGCTATGCAGGGAAGGATTCATTACTATGAAGGATATCCTATGGATCTGGTGACACTGCCTATCCGCGTGATGAAAGTGCTGGGCATCAGTTACCTGTTCGTATCCAATGCGGCAGGAGGAATCAATTTCGATTTCCGCGTGGGCGACCTAATGATAATAAAGGATCACATCAATATGCTGCCTAATCCGCTCATAGGTCCCAATATGGACGATTTCGGACCGAGGTTCCCTGATATGACGCACCCTTATGACGCAAATCTCATCGCAAAGGCAGAGGCCATCGCCGCTGAAGCCGGAATAGAGCTGAAGAAGGGAGTATATATCGCCAGCTCGGGCCCGTCTTACGAGACACCGGCAGAATGGCATTTCTTCCGCACCGTCGGGGCGGACGCCGCAGGAATGAGCACTGTCCCGGAGGTAATCGTGGCCAGGCATTCAGAGATTCCTGTCTTCGGAATGTCTGTCATCACGAATGCGGCACAGAAAGAGTTCGCGGCTGACTACAAGAACGACGGCGATGACGTAGTGAAGGCAGCTGACGCAGCCGCAGACAAGATGACCTACATCTTCTCCAAGATAATAAAATCATTGTAGGGCCCCGCAGGCTTGCGCCTGTGGGAAGCATAGCCCCCTCGACGGGCGCATTACAAACAACTTGGATAGTCAGAAATAATGGACTTAGGATTCATAAGAGTGGCGGCGGCTGTGCCGAGAGTACGTACCGCGGATGTCAAGGCAAATGTGGAAGAGATATGCAAGATGGCGGGAGAAGCCGAAAAAGACGGCATCTCCCTCCTTGCATTCCCTGAACTCTCCGTCACTGGATATACGTGCGGAGACCTGTTCGGACAGGAGCTGCTTATCCGCGAGGCAGAGGAAGGAATAAAACGACTGAAAGCATTCTCCAGAGGTAAGTCGGTCGTGATGACAGTAGGAGTTCCCGTAAGAGTAAATGCCAACCTTTATAACTGCGCCGCAGTCATCCACAACGGAACGCTCCGCGGACTGGTTCCGAAGATATGGCTGCCGACATACGGCGAATTCTACGAATCACGCTGGTTCTCAAGCGGTTCAGACTTTCTGCAGGATACAGGCGCCATTTCCGTACCGGTCAGAGATGACGGGAAAGGATGCAGCACTCCGGCGGCAGGCGCAGAAATCGTCTATGCCGAAGCTAAGGTCAATGTCTTTCCCGACCTTCTATTCTCGCTCGGTAAGGCAACATTCGCCATCGAAATCTGCGAAGACCTCTGGACGCCTATCCCACCGTCATCACATCACGCCCTCGCCGGGGCGGACATCATCGTGAACCTGTCCGCCAGCAACGAAGTGCTGATGAAGCACCAATACCGGAAGCAGCTCATCAGCCAGCAGTCAGCCAGGACCATCTCGGCTTACATATACAGTTCCTGCGGATACGGGGAATCGACACAGGATGTCGTATTCGCCGGGTCATCCGTCATATATGAGAACGGCAGTCTGATGGCGGAGAACAGAAGATTCGATATGGAGGCTTCTATGGTCTCAGCAGACATCGACATTGAAAGGCTACACATACTCAGGCAGAAGGAAAGCACATTCCACTCTGTCTCACCGTCAGGTGTCACAGACGGGGCCGATTCAGCGAGATATGTGCGCATCCAGGCCGGAAAAGGCGCCTGCACAGACTTCGAGACAGAACTCCGACGGCATATAGACGCACATCCTTTCGTGCCTGGATATGACACGGAAGAAGGAGAACGGGAGAATGAGGCCCTGCGCGAACGTGACGAGAGATGCCGCGAGGTCACTGACATCCAAGTGATGGGCCTCGCCACACGGCTCGCTCACATCAACTCGAAAACGGCTGTCATCGGCATATCTGGAGGGCTGGACAGCACATTGGCATTGATAGTGACGGTGCTCGCATTCGACAAGCTCGGTTGGGACAGGAAGAGAATCATCGGAATCACGATGCCCGGGCTCGGGACGACCGGAAGGACACGCTCCAACGCAGAAGACCTTATGGAGGCTCTCGGCGTGACATCTCTTGAGATTCCCATCGGCAAAGCGGTGTCTCAGCATTTCGAGGACATTGGACAGGATCCGTCGGTGACGGACGTCACATACGAGAACTCGCAGGCCAGGGAACGTACGCAGATTCTTATGGATGTAGCCAACAAGGAGAATGGAATCGTGGTAGGCACGGGCGACCTTTCCGAACTGGCGTTGGGATGGGCCACTTACAACGGAGACCATATGTCAATGTATGCCGTGAACGCCAGCATTCCCAAGACGCTCGTGAAATATCTCGTGAGATGGGCCGCAGAGAAACATTTCGGAGAGACAAAAGGAATGTCACGGACCGTAAAGGATATACTTCTGGACATCATCGACACGCCGGTGAGCCCGGAGCTGAAGCCTGCCGACGACAATGACGAGATAACGCAGAAGACTGAAGACCTCGTGGGGCCTTACGAACTCCACGACTTCTTCCTCTACCACATCTTCAGGTTCGGGACCAGGCCGTCTAAAGTGTATTTCCTAGCCAGAAAGGCCTTCGACGGAAGATATTCCGACGAGGTGATACTGAAATGGCTAAGGACATTCATCCGCAGGTTCTTCGCACAGCAGTTCAAGCGTTCCTGCCTGCCGGACTGCCCTAAGGTAGGATCCGTATCACTTTCTCCGAGAGGAGACTGGAGGATGCCTTCGGATGCCTGGAAGACATTGTTCATCAATGATCTGGACAATCTTTAGAAGTTTCATTCATCCGAGCTTTCGTGATGAATTTCCGAAAAGGTGGCCGGCGATATCTGACTGCCGATATCCGGGAATCAGACTGTCAAGGCAAGGACAATGCCGCTGACGCCGATGTATCCGTAAACGATATAACGCAGAGTCCTGGCCGGGATATGCCTATAGACTGCAGCACCTGCCGCAGAGCCTATGACTATCCCGGCAAGTCCGTATATATAATCCACAAGCACGGCGGACGTGAAGAAGCCGTTGCAGGCGCGGGACACCGTCATCGCAATGTTGCCGAGAAAGAAATAGCACTGAGCCATAGCCATATAGTGCTCATTGTCCGGTTCGGAATTAATAAGATACAGAACTACCGGAGGCCCCTGCATCCCGAAAAAACCGCCGAGGACTCCGCTGACCGCACCTGTCCCGACAGCGGCCGGAACTGATGGACGAATGCGAATCCTGGCGCTGAAAAATATGAAATAGAGGCTGACCAGAATCAGGACAATGCCAAGGACTCGCCTCAAGAGTTCGTCATCCAGATATCGCAGTACGGTGATGGCTCCCGCGGAGACAATGATGAAGGTCACAAGCACAGGAAGAAGGCGTCGCCAGGAGATAAGTCTGTGCATCTTGACAGTGACCAGAAACGAGGTGGTAAGAGCGAGCATACCAGACAACGTCGTAGCCTCACCATAGGACGGCATAATATACGGCAGCATCGTCATTATGAAGATGCCGAAACCGAATCCCGTAGTCCTCTGGATGAAGCTGGCGGCTATGCTCAGCAATATGATCTTTATAATCATCAGCGACCACTCTCCGCAAAAATCATACTAACCGATTATCTCCTTGGCCCTGGCAAGTGCGACATTGATGTCGGGACAGATGTTCCTCTCGCCGAGAAGGCGGTAGAATCCAGCTTTCTGCAACGCAGAGTGCACCTTAGGGTTCACTCCTGAAAGCACGACCGTGATCTTGTTCTTCTTGCTCATCTCGCACAGGTTCGTGAGATTATGGATACCGGTAGAGTCTATGAACGGAACCTTGCGCATACGGATGATACGTACCTTGGACCTGTCCCTAAGCTCAGACATCATCTCCTCGAACTGTGTGGCGACACCGAAGAAATACGGGCCGTTGATTTCATATACCTCCACACCCTTAGGAATCGTCAGGCCCTCGTCATAACTGTGTATGCCGGACTCGTCCTGAACCTTGATCTCGTTCTTTACCGCCGTTATCTCTGTGGTCTCCATCACACGTCTCATAAACAGCACGCAGGCAAGCATCAGCCCCACGGCAATCGCCACCGTAAGGTCGAAAACCACTGTCAAAAAGAAAGTTATGAGCAGCACAGTGACATCTGACTTAGGATTTCGGAGGAGCGCCCTGAAAGTCCTCCACCCGCTCATATTATATGACACCACCACGAGGACTCCGGCAAGGCACGCCATAGGTATGAACTGTGCCAGCGGCATCAGGAAAAGGAGTATCAGCAGCAGCACGACAGCGTGTATCATACCGGCGACAGGAGTACGACCGCCATTATTGATATTGGTCATTGTCCTGGCGATGGCGCCGGTAGCCGGGATCCCGCCGAAAAGCGGTGTCAGCATATTGGCCAGGCCGAGAGCCATCAGCTCTGTATTGGAATTATGATGGTCGCTTATCATACCGTCGGCCACAGTCGCAGAGAGCAGAGACTCTATGGCTCCGAGGGCGGCGATGGTCACGGCCACCGGGAACAGATTCTTCACGGCCTCCCAGTCCAGCGCCGGCATCACAGCCTTCGGCAGATGAGAGTCAATGGTGAAGCGATCGCCTATCGTGTCTATGCCGTCTATCCCGAGCATCGTCTTCATACAATACACGCCTACGGTCACCAGGACAATGGCCACAAGCGACCCTGGAATCCTGCGCGAGAATTTAGGGACGACGATGATTATCAGCACACTGACAATGCTTATGAGAGCATCCCACCAGTTCACCGTGTCCAGATGCCTGAAATATAGGAGCCACTTTCCGATGAAGTCTCCAGGCACCGTCTCGCCTCCGAATGAGAGACCGAACACATCCGCCATCTGCGTGGTGAATATCGTCACGGCTATACCGCTGGTGAAGCCGACGACAACAGGGTAAGGGATGAACTTTATCACTGTTCCGAGCCTGAACGCACCCAACAGGATAAGCAATACACCGGACATCACCGTCGCCGCGGCAAGGCCGCCGATGCCATACTGCTGTATCACGCCGTAGACAATCACGATGAAGGCCCCCGTCGGGCCACCTATCTGTACTTTGCTACCTCCGAGAAAAGACACGACAAATCCAGCTATTATGGCGGTTATTATGCCTTTTTCCGGGGACACTCCGGATGCTATCGCAAATGCGATGGCAAGCGGAAGAGCCACGATGCCGACAATGACGCCGGCCATAAGATCCGAGAGAAATGTAGCCTTGTCGTAATTCCTGATACAGGTGAAGAATTTAGGGTGAAAGTCAAGTTTACTCTGCATTTTCTGAAATTTAGGCGGCAAAGGTAGACATTTTGGATTATAATCCGATATTTTTCTCTAAATTTGGCTGCACTTTCATCAGAACACCTTCTGACAAAGACCAAATAGACATAAGTATGAATTTTCTTGAAGAAAAGATCCTCGCGGACGGAGTGATCAAAGAGGGCAACATCCTCAAGGTGGACAATTTCCTGAACCACCAGATCGACATCGACATCATGAGACAGATAGCCTACGAGTTCAAGCGCCGTTTCCGTGGAGAGACCGTGACCAAGATCCTGACTATCGAGGCCAGCGGAATCGCCATTGCGACGCTGCTCGCCGACCTCTATGATGTTCCTGTGGTGTTCGCGAAGAAGAGCGAGACAGCCAACAGCACGGACGACAAGTATGTATCACAGGCTTATTCATTCACTCACAAGAAGATGAACAATGTCTTCGTGTCGAGGCCATACCTCCTCGCCGGGGAAAAAGTGCTCATCGTGGACGATTTTCTCGCTGACGGACAGGCTATGATGGCGCTGACAGACATCGTAAGGCAGGCGGGCGCTGAAGTCGTGGGATTAGGCGTAGCCATCGAAAAAGGGCAGCAGAAAGGCGGTGAACTTCTCCGAGCAGCAGGCTATCACCTCGAGTCCATAGCCATCATCGAGGATATGGACTATACCACTCAGACTATTCATTTCAGAAACAGATAATCTATGGCAAAGTCCAGCATCTATGAGCTCAACGGACGAGTTCCGGTGGCTCAGGCCATTCCTTTCGGCCTCCAGCACGTGCTTGCAATGTTTGTGAGCAACATCACCCCTATCATCATCCTCGCAAGCATTGTCGGGGTGGATCCGGCACTTCAGGGCGCACTCATACAGAACTGTATGATCATAGCGGGCATCGGGACCCTGGTGCAGCTCTATCCTGTATGGAAAGTAGGCTCGGGACTTCCTATCGTGATGGGCATCAGCTTCACGTTCCTGTCTCTCGCCATATTCATCGGCACGACAATGGGAATGGGGACATTGATGGGCGCAGTCATCATAGGAGGTCTCGTAGAGGGTGTTCTCGGGCTCTTCGTAAAATACTGGATAAAGATCGTCCCGCCGATCGTGGCAGCCACAGTTGTCACCGCCATCGGATTCTCACTGCTTCCCATCGGAGCCAACAGCTTCGCCGGCGGACAGGGCGCGTCTGACTTCGGAGCCGCTCACAACTGGATCGTAGGTTCCGTGACACTGCTCACCTGCCTGCTCTGCCAGGTATTCGGCAAAGGGTTCCTCCGCTCACTTTCAGTGCTCGTAGGGCTTATCGTAGGATATATCCTCTCGCTGTTTATGGGAATGGTGGACTTCAGCGCCATCAGCGGCGCAGGATTCATATCAGTTCCTAAGTTCCTGCCGTTCAAGCCAGAGTTCAACCTCGGCGCAATCCTTTCCATCGTGGCCATATATATGGTCAGCGCGACAGAGACCATCGGAGACACCAGCGCATTGTGCTCCGGAGCGCTCAAGCGTCAGCCTACTGACAAGGAGCTCGGAGGAAGCATCGCTTGCGACGGATTCGTGAGCACGATATCCGGTCTGTTCGGATGCACACCTATCACATCTTTCAGCCAAAACATAGGCCTCGCAGCAATGAGCGGTGTCGTGAATCGCTTCGCCATCGCTACAGGCGCTGCCATAATGATCATCGGAGGAATCTTCCCGGCCGTGGGCCTTACATTGACCACCATTCCTCAGGCAGTGCTCGGAGGATGCACCATAATGATGTTCGGAAGCATCCTGTTCGCAGGATTCGGTATGATGGCCAAGTGCGGCTTCGGGAACCGCAATATGATCATAGCCAGCCTTTCCCTCAGCGTCGGGCTCGGCTTCACCTCCGCTTCCCAGATGTTCAACATCTTCCCTGACATCGTCAAGACAGTCTTCGCGGAGAACTGCGTGGCAGTCGTGTTCGTGCTTGCCGTAGTGCTCAATCTGATCCTTCCGAAAGAGAAGTAAGACCTATATGCAGTTCAAGATCTCATCAGAATACAAGCCGTCAGGCGACCAGCCCGGAGCCATAGACGGGATATGTTCAGCCATAGACCAGGGCGCCGACGCAGTGACCCTGCTCGGCGTCACCGGCTCCGGGAAAACGTTCACTATGGCCAACGTCATAGAGAGGCTTCAGCGTCCTGCGTTGATACTCAGCCATAACAAGACGCTGGCGGCTCAGTTGTACGGTGAGTTCAAGTCATTCTTTCCAAACAATGCGGTGGAGTATTTCGTCTCCTACTATGATTACTATCAGCCGGAGGCGTATATTCCATCCACTGACACATACATTGAAAAGGATCTCAGCATCAATGAACAGATAGACAAGCTGCGGCTCAGTGCAGCATCGGCGCTTATGTCAGGACGGCGCGACGTAATCGTAGTGTCCAGCGTGTCCTGCCTGTACGGCATAGGTAATCCGCAAGACTTCCACGAGCAGACCGTGAAGGTGCACGTCGGGCAGCAGATAAGCGAGACGAGGCTGCTGTACCATCTCGTGGACGCATTGTTCAGCAGGACGGAGACCGATTTCAAGAGAGGCACGTTCAGAGTTCGTGGAGACACCGTGGACGTATATCTCGGAGGCTCGGACGAAGCGGTGCGGATCGAATTCTTCGGAGACGAGATTGACGCATTGTCACTTATCGACCCAGTGACCGGGGCCACCATCGAGCAGCTCACCGAAGTGCCGATATATCCGGCAGGGAATTTCGTCACGACCAAAGAGAAGTCCGTCAGGGCAGTCAGTATGATCCAGGACGACCTGGTGAAGCAGATGGCATATTTCGAGAGCATCGGCAAGAGCCTGGAAGCCAAGAGGCTGAAGCAGCGTGTCGAATATGACCTGGAGATGATAAAGGAGATGGGATACTGCCCGGGAATCGAGAACTATTCGAGGTACCTTGACGGCAGAAAGGAGGGGCAGAGGCCATTCTGTCTCATCGACTATTTCCAGAACGACTTCATAACGTTCATCGACGAGAGCCACGTGACTATTCCGCAGATACGGGCGATGTACGGCGGAGACCACTCCAGGAAGTCAGTCCTCATAGAATACGGGTTCAGGCTTCCTGCCGCGTCAGACAACAGGCCGCTGACATTCGACGAGTTCGAGAGCATCACGGGACAGACTGTCTATGTGAGCGCCACCCCGTCAGAATACGAGCTGAAGAGGTCAGAAGGACTCGTGGTGGAACAGGTAGTAAGGCCTACGGGACTTCTGGACCCGCCTATCGAGGTCAGGCCGACCCACGACCAGGTGGACGACCTCCTCGAAGAGATACGCAAGCGAGCGGAGGTGGACGAGCGCGTGTTGGTGACCACCCTCACCAAGCGGATGGCAGAGGAACTGGACGATTTCTTCGGGAAGAGAGGCGTGAGATGCCGCTACATACATTCAGACGTAGACACGGCAGAGCGCGTAGAAATCATCGAGGACTTCAAGAACGGACTGTTCGACGTGCTCATCGGCGTGAACCTGCTTCGTGAAGGGCTTGACATCCCGACAGTCTCATTGGTGGCGATCCTGGACGCAGACAAGGAGGGATTCCTCAGGTCGCAGGTGGCATTGACACAGACTGCGGGACGAGCCGCCAGGAACATAAACGGCCTCGTGATAATGTATGCGGACTCCATAACGAAGTCAATGCAGGAGACCATCTATGAGACCAACCGCCGCAGGGCCAAGCAGATAGAGTATAACAAGCTGCACCATATCACGCCTAAGCAGGTGGAAGTCAAGCATAATGCGCTCATTTCCGAGCTCGGTGCAGGCAGCCAGGAACAGGACAAGGCCAAGAGTCAGGGCCGTGTCACGGCATCCAATTCATACGATGCTCCTACATTCATACCGGATCCAAGCGCTTTGGGCAAGGGACGCATAACTGTGGGGCTCGGCGACGACTCTAAACGTGACACTAACACGGCTTACGCTGACGGATATATACGTGCAGACCTCGCCGCGGTGCTCCAGGACCCTGTCATAAGGTCAATGTCGAGGCCTCAGGTGAAGAAGGCTGCCGAAGAATCCAGGCGCAAGATGAAAAAAGCCGCCGCCGACCTGGACTATGCGGCAGCGGCACGCTACCGTGACGAGATGTGGGCGCTGGAGCAGTATCTAAAGGTCTGGAAAGACGACTGAAGGCTCCAGGTCACGACATTCAAAGCCGGCTGACAATGTCTTTGGATGCGACTGCGGAAGTGGACCAGGCCGCCTGGAGATTGAATCCGCCCGTGACGGCGTCAATATCCAACACCTCTCCTGCGAAATACAGTCCCGGATGCGCACGGCTCTCCAGCGTCTTAGTGTCGATCTCCTTCAGGGACACTCCCCCGCAAGTCACAAACTCTCCCTTGAACCTGTTCCGTCCCGAGACAGGATAAATGTCGCAGGTCAATGTCTCTGCGAGTCTGTGGAGGCCTCTTCCGGCAAGTTCCGACCATCGTCTTGTCGCAGGCGTTCCCGAGCGACCAAGCAGAAACGCCCAGAGACGACTGTTGAATCTATCCGGACTGACATTCGAGACCAGTTTCTGAGGATTACGCACAGCCATATCTGAAAGCATTGACACGACACCGTCAGCGTTCACGTCTCCGTACCAGTTCACCATAATGCTTGCCTTGTACTGATTTTCAGCAAGATATCTCGCTGCATACGATGACAGTCTCAGGATTGCGGGGCCGCTCATTCCCCAGTCCGTCACCAGGAGAGGCCCCTCTGCACGGAATTTCGTCCCTGTAAGCCCGACGGACACACCTTCCACGACCGTCCCCATAAGAGCCGAGAGCCCAGGATCCCTTCCAGAGCCATCCGGCGCTCCGATATTCAGACTGAAAAGAGAAGGGACAGGCTCGACAATCTCAAGGCCGAGTCCGTCCAGCATTGACAATCCAGACCGTCTGGGGCTTCCTCCGGATGTGACCAGGACAATGTCCGCCTCCGCCGGCGATGAGGCATTTCCGTCAGCGCCTGCCGCGAACGACAGCCTGTACCTTCCAGCCACATCTGCATTGTCTTCTATCATTGACACCCTACTGCCGACTCTTACATTGACTCCGAGACGGCACATGGCGGAGATCAGCGTATTGACGATTTCCATAGCGTCCTGCGAAACAGGAAAGACGCATTGGTCCGGCTGGGTGACGAAACGCACTCCGAATTCTCCGAACCAATGCAGAGTATCCTCAGGGCCGAACTCTTTCAGCAGACGTTTCATCAGGCGGAATCCCCTGGGATATACGCTTTCCAGGCTGCGCACTTCGGCAAAGGAGTTCGTGATGTTGCAACGTCCTCCGCCTGTCACGGCCACTTTGGACAGCAGTTTGCGTCCGGCCTCATAGACAGTCACTTCCGTATCCGGCCGAGCTCTCTTTATATTGACTGCGGCGAAGCATCCTGCCGCCCCGCCTCCGACTATGGCGACGTGTTTCATTAAAGATGTCATATTGCGTACCAAAGATAGTGATAGTTTCGTAAAGAAGTTCCCAATAAGTTATCTAACTTTAAATGACGCTCTTTATTATATAAAAAAATGGCGTGCGAAATCACTTCGGACGCCATTCACAGAAAAATAGTATATAAATAATCGTCGGTAAACGATTTTCGTCTTGTCTCTCAAATCAGTCCTGCACATCCATAACACAGCGGACATAGCCATAGCTCTGTGGAGCGATAGTCATCTTTCCGTTGCTCAGATAGACAAATCCCGCAGCGCCGGAGCCATTCTTGTAATACCCCGTGTTAAGTCCTGTGAAAGATGTGCTGCTCCACAGATAATAAGACCCGGAAGTATTGCCATAAGGGAGCAAAGTTCCTGTGGCGATTACCGCCGTCATAACGGACAGTTCCCGCTGAGTAGGGACACGCCACCCCTCGCCTTTTTCAGTCTGGCATACATCCTCGTTGGCAGTTATGAACTTGTCTCCGTTGGACGCATTCAGAATCTGGCTCCTCGTATACGTCCCGATGTTGTCCGTGGCGACCTTGAACTTGGAGAATAACCTGTTGTTATGTCCCTCTCCCCTTTCGTATGTCGGCTCCTGCGCCGAACCTTGATAGGAACGAGTAGCACCATTCGCAAGCCTCAGCGATATAGTGTACTCAGTCTTCGCCGAAGTACCGGAGCCTGTATTCGCAGTCTCATACGAATAATACTCATCAGCATCTCTCAGGCCAGCCCCATTATTCTCCAGGGTTCTTATGCAGCGTGCCTTTGCAGCGTTCCTGTTATCTCCGGTGGAACATCCCTCTTCAGCCCAGAAAGTATTCTGTGACGAAGCAGTGAAATAATGCCACGGATAAAGGTTGTCGTCATTATTGTTCCAGCTGCGGTTAAGCGCAGTCCAGTTAGCCTCAGTAGGCTGGAAAAGCTTGGCTTCCGTAGGAAGTATATCCTCTCCTGCCCATATTCCCTTGTACTCATCCACCGCGGCAAGATACCATTTTACTTCATCCGCATCAATCTTCCCGTTGCCATTCTCATCACGATTCCTGCTCATACAAGCCTTATAAGGATCTGTGTACATATCCTGCGTACCCACATTCCGATACACGGAATAATTATATTTGTTTCGGTTACCGCTTGTATACGTGACATTGTTATAGACAGCGGATGCCCGTCCGTTCCAATTCTCCGGTTTCCGGTTAGTATCGCCGGAAAGCCTGAACGAACTGTTCTTCTGCCTGACGACCTCCTCTTCTGATACAGTCTCTATTCCGAAAGGATAATTCACATCAGAAGAATAGAATGTCCAGATGGACTTCTGAGAAATCACATACTTCGCCTCTGCATACGAACTCTTTCCGTCCTCGCTGGTGTCGAATGTGTTCGCACAATACATCACCCTGTCGTCAGTCTTGTTCACGAAATCGGCCCAGTTCTTATTATCGTAATAGTTCTCATCAATGAAACAGGTGACATAGACAGTCTCTCCGTTATCCTGATTGAAGAATGTATTGTCATCCCCCACCGTAGCGGCGTATAGTTTCTGGAAGAACTGGAACACACTCATAATCCGGGAATCTCTATCATCGGGATATGCACATACCTCACTTATGGCGTGAGTCTGAGTACGTCCACTAGTATTATACGTACTCCTCGTCCCTGTATTCTGGACGAAATGAACCCATCCGAAATCAGGCTCGCCGCTCAGCAGCAGCGCACTTTCATCAGATACAGCCCCATCAGCGCCTATGGTCGCCAGAAGTTCAGGCTTGCGACCGGAATCCAGGTCATCCTTATAGTCCGCAGCATCATATATCCCGGCAGCGACATCAATTCCATTTATGGTGTGGTCTGACACCACAAGAAGACTCTTCGTCTCACAGAACGCAGTCTTGATCTTCAGGATATATCCGAAGTTTTCAGCAATCAAAGTCTTCAACTCGGATTTCCTGAACGTCATCACGCGAGCCTCATAATGGCAGTCCACGTCAAGGAGCTCCCCAGTCGTGGTGTTGATGATGATACCCTCGGAACCGTGGTCGAACTTGTCCTCCTCGCACTTCGACTCTGCGATAAAATTCTTCACCCCCTTGATGGTGACAGTGTAACTATAGTTATAATTACGGACTACGTCAAAATCGGACATATTCTTGCTGAAATCGCCGAGATGTACCGTATAGTTCACGTTTCCAGTGTAGTCGGAAGACGAGTAGCGCCCGTGGATGACGAGATATGTCGCATTCGCAGGAGCATTGTCGAAACTCTTCACATCACCCTGGTATGAGTTCTTCTCCCTCTCATTGAATGAGCCGACGGTCTTGCCGCTCTCCTGCAAATTCTCCGGCAGATAGAAAGTGAGGCTGTTCTCATCCAGGACGATACGGTCGAACGTCTCGAAATCACCGGCAGCAGGCCTCAATGCCTCGTCCCCGGAAGGGAGTTCCCGCATCAATGCCACCGTAGAAGGCATATTGTGAATCGCCATATAGTCCGGAGTGAACGTGACGCCGGCAGCAGTCTTCACCTCAATGCGGTTCTTCGACATCACCTTATAGAGTTTCAGACGCTGTGCATCCTCAGAGACACCTGTGATGACGGCCTGGTTTGTGCCTGCCTTTCTTTCTATGGTGACAGCGGAGCCGTCATTGACATAGCCCGTCATAAGGAACTGATTGTCACGCGGGTCGTATGCGTCCGTCTGTCTGGTATATGTTGCTGAAAGGAACTGCTCCCTGGTCAATGTCGATGACGACACATCCTCGATGTTAAGGATAGAGGCCTTGTCCGTGACCCAATACTGAGACGTAGTCGCATTCGCAATCCCATAGATATATACCTTGTCACCGGTCTGAGTATGAATATGCTCCACGGTCGCATTGTACCCGTCAGTCACCTCCGCGGTGCTCAACTGACCGAAAAGACCATACCCGACAAGTTTTCCGGACTCGGAGAAAATATATACGCGGAGGTTATAGACAGCCTTCTCGTTGTCGTCATTGGCATCCCATCTGCTCTTGACGATGACATCACGCATTCCGCCCGCAAGCACGTCGAGAGAAAGGCTCATCTCTCCCCCATCGCCTGACGGTCTGACTCCGGACTCCTCCTTGACGCAGGAAGTCCCCATAACCAGTGTCAATGCAGCTATGATGTACAGTATATAGTGTTTCATAATCATCGTCATTATTCAAAGGTCACATCTCCGCCGTGGTCGCCGTCCCATTTCATAACGGTGACGGTCAAGCCGATCTCATTGTCGCTATAGACAAGATTATATAGGTAGCGGTTCCCGGCATTCCAACGTCCGCCCGGGGTTATGTCAGCCAATTTCACGAAAAGTTCCTTTTCTTCTGTAACATCTTTAAGTTGGGTTTCCTTATCCTTGATCGTACTGAGCGTATAATTCCCATACCAATTTCGCAAGGCACTCCTTACAGCATATTGACCTTTACCTCTCCCCACATATACATAATGTCCATTGGACAGGTCATAATCAAAACTCTTGTCACCAGTGGAAGTCACCTGATCAAGATCATCCGTAAACTGCACATTGTAATTATAGTATGAGGAATAAGTCGTATATTCATACTTATTTACCGTCACCTCAACTTCCACATATTTCTTACCACTCCACTCATAGCTCACATCCAGCGTCTTGCCCGCCAAATTCTGTGGCCACATAAGCGTATGAGCCATATAATCATTCAGTTCTGAATCCTTCAGCACATTCCCCTTGAAAAGGTCACGACATTCAGAAGAAGCAAGATTCGACGCGATGCCGCCTATGCCAGAAGCAGGGGACATAAACCTATCCGAATATGACGGAGACGGAGTCCAACCGTCGGCCCCTTCAGGAAGGTCTGCCGAAGAATCCCAGGCTCTGCTGTAGTCAATCTCCGCACTGGCGACATTGTCCACGTTCAATGCTACGGACTTCAGTATCAGCGGTGACGGGCTGTCATTCTTCAGAGTGAAGCCGAATGCGGAAAAAAGGTGGCTGAAACGAAGAGGCACGGAAGCAGTAGTCCCACCGTTGTCAAGGTCACGCTCGATTACATTGGAATATACGAAGTCAAACTGCTCAGACTCCAGGTCAAGTTTCGTCTCCGGAACACTGTATACCTTATGGTCTGCATCGAAACCCCAGCCGGAAGCCGGAGCGAG
Organism: uncultured Bacteroidales bacterium; assembly: GCA_934695325.1. GTDB lineage: Bacteria > Bacteroidota > Bacteroidia > Bacteroidales > UBA932 > Cryptobacteroides. The sequence continues at coordinate 81,098 of CAKUVD010000001.1, forward strand.
CGACGCACCTGTGGAATTATCATTGACGAGGACACCATAGAAACGGTGTACGCCTGTCTTGGTCCAGTAATAGTGATCCTGAACTGATGACTCAGTGATCGAAGGCCTGAACGGCCATACATTGCTTTTGTTGGCGTCAGGTCCGCCTGAGACGACGAATTTGCCGTCGATGTATGGCTTCGGCTCCTGAATGGCGCTGAAATACACATCCCAGATCTGGAGGGCATTTCCCTCAGCCTGGAAAGAGTCGCCGTCCAGCATCGCCCTCGTACCAGGCTTGTCAGAATTGACCGCCAGCCGTATAGGAATGCCCTCCGGCAGAATCTCCTCCGTCTCCACACGAGTGCTCGTGCAGGAGGCTGCCGCCGCCAGAAAGGTCAATGCCAATATATGTTTCATATCAGTTTTCATCATCAATCAGTTCTGTGCATCTTCGTCGTACCAGCTGCTTATGCCTGAGGTACAGGCGAGTCTGTCTTCCTGGATCTTGAGGGTGTACGTGTAGTGCCTGTCTGGCTCCCACGCACTTATGGCAGGCGTGGACATCTTCTGCCCTGTAATCCATCCGCTCCCGCCTGTCGAGAAAGCGTAGGTAATCTCAATGGATGAGCCGCCGTCCTGCGGAAGCAGGAGCATACTGTCACCCAATGTCCTCGGAGTCACGCTAAGAACTTCAGCCCCTTCGCCGTCGGCTTCGAAGACTGTGATGTCTTCAGGCTCTCCGGCCAGACTCCAGCAGAGGCTGGAAGATGAGTCGAACCCTCCCCGGGTATAGACCTTCTTCAATCCGATCTTCTCGACCCTCACCCTGGTGCCGCTGCCCAGTCCGTGCATCACCCTGAAATCCACTTTCGTAAGGGCGTGATGGAACGGCAGGCCCACGATGCTGTCGTTTTTGGTCAAAGACTTCGTGAGATCGGTCACGAGAATATCCTCACCGTTTCCCCGCACTGCCAGAGACTCCATCTTGACGGAGCCGTCATCGCCACAGGTCATCGGCAGGCTTGCAGGATAATATCCTATGAATCTCAATGCTTCACTCTGCGGCCAGAACGGAGTGCCCTCCGGGAGCCAGCCGCGGCTGCCCCTATAACTCACATTGACATCATCGAGGTATTTCTTCCCGGAATCATCGGATATGGCATAAAGCCTGAACGACTTGTCTTCCGGAAATTTTATGAAATCCTCTCCAGCCCTCGTGCCGCATCCGATAGCGGGACTTATACGTATATAGCCGGTGCTGTCGTCCAACTTGGTGTGTGAAAGACAGCCAGACAGCATCCCTGCTGCCGTCAGCGGCACGAGTATTCTGAAGAAGATTCTCATAGACTTGATAAATTATTTGCCCAGGTCAATGTTGTCGATATCCGTATCATCCCAATCCTCGACTTTAGGAGTAATCGTAATCTCCTCGCGACCGAAGTTCAGGCGATATGTATAGTGCATACCGGCTTTCCATTCATTGATTTTCTGATTATTGGCAGCCTCGCACAGGTTAAGCTGCTTGCTGAACACCTGAGCCACCGGGGCCGTAGCGCCGTATGCCATAGTATACTCTATCTTGAGGACAACATCGTCACCGAGCTCAGCAGGGATTACTAGGCCACATTTCTCTGCGTCAGCGATTTCAACAGCAGTGGTAAGTTTCTTATCACCAGCGAATATCTGCAGATTCTTCTTCTCTGATACAGTCCACTTTCGATTATCATTACCGTCAGTTGCGGTACCAAGTGTCGCGGAGCCTTTGCTTGCAGCATTCTCGATAGTGATTTTCTTAACCGCGAATACATCATCATCACCTGTTCCGAGTTCGAAAGTCACCCAGGCAAGAGCGTGTCTGAACGTCATTGGAACAGTCCCGTTCTTAGCCGGAGTAGTATAGCAAGAATAGAGGAGATCCTTGGTGTCCTTCAGGGCAGGCTGAACATAGTCAGTAAGAGTGAATACGTTGGTGGCACGGTCGTGAGTGAGGGCCGGCGTAAAATCTGCAGGAGCGTAGGCTGCGAAAAGGATGGAGCCGGTCTTAGGCCAGTAATATGGAGTTGGAGAGCCAGCCCATACATCGCCTTTCTTTGCAAATAAAGCGCCATTCAAGTAAACCGTGGAGAACTTGTCACCAATTCCGGCTTCAGGAATAGCTGTCTCATTCTGGTCATAGTAGCCGAATACCTTGAGACCCCAGTCTTCCGGCATTTTTACGCCCTCTACGGCAGCCTTGGTCATATTGACTCTGGCTACAGGAGCGAGAGCGATCTCCCCTGTCGGCTCGTAGCTTACAGAGGTCTTAGTGCAGGCGATCATAGCGCTTGCGCCAAGTACGATAGCGAAAACTTTTTTCATAAAAAAACAATAAATAAGTAAATAATAAATTTATAAGTCTTTGCAATTCATCAGATTTCTATCTGAGACACAATATCTTTCCATTCATCCACGGACGGTGCCAAGCCGCCGCCTTTCTTCTCCGGCTCAGGTATGTCTATCTCGCCTGTCTTGACACGGATGATCTGCTCCTTGTTGCCAGGGAACTGGTCTGTCACATCAACATTGAAGATATATCCCTTTCCTCCGGTGTCTGTGATGACGAGCGAGAGAATCTGACGTTCCCCCGACTCCGGGTTCTCTCCGAACGTATTGAACTTGGTCTTCAGCACTCCGTCCTTCCCGATGCTCTGTATATCGAAGAACACAGTAGCGTAATCCTTAGAGCGCTGTCCGGTGGAAATTCTGTTGAACTCCGACAGTCCGGTTATGACAGCCGATATGGAGCCTATGTATTGCGCCCCATTTATCTTGTCCACTTCCAGGATCCACGTCTGCACTACTGTCTCGCAATCCACAGTCAGCGTTATCTCCGGAGAGTCCACAGACCTCGCAGGCATATCCACCGTGTTCAGCCGTCCGACATAAAGATGGTCAGGGTCGTAAACTATCGTCTCGTCCAAGTCATCCTTGGTGGAACTCTCAGGGCTCTTCGTCCCGCGGCTCTTCAGCTTACTCTTGAAATCGTCGGAAATCTGGTTCGTCGTAGCCAGAATCCTCCTGAAATTGTTCTCCTCCTTTATATATGTGACCTGCGTGTCGAAATTATATACCAGCACGTCATAAGTCCTTCCCGGGATGACATTGACCTTTCCTCCCTGCGGCGGAAGAAACGCCTGCGTCATCAGCTGTCCGTCCTCGTGATCGAAAAATGCGACTCTCATAAGTTCCGGTTCGGACGGCATACGGTAGTTCACGATATCTTCATCAATGTTTATCACCACGTTCACCGAATAGTCTGCCGTCGAAAGCGGCCTTCTCTTGCAGGATTCCGGCGCGAGAAGCATCAATGCAGCCGCAAGCATCATCAATATACGTTTCATCGCACACCTCCCTTTATCTTGCGTTTGACTATGATAGGCATCACGAATGACACTCCGGCACGAGTCGGGCCGAAATATGTATAATACTTGTTCTTTATGCCAGGATCCTTTATGAGATCCACATAGTCCGACGTAGGCACATAATGCCGAGCCTTCGTGAGGATACATCCGACACCTATGTTGAACTCCATCCTCATCCACTTCGAGCGCTTTCCAATCGGAAGACCGAAAGTATAGTCCACTCCCAAATCCAGGTACTCACCCTGATATCCACTCTTCAGTTTCTGATAGTCATAATAGCCCGCTCCTGCATAAGCACCGAGGGCGTGTCCCTTCAACTTGTCGTCCCTGGCCCATTCATACTTGCCGTTCTTTCCAGTGAACCAGTATTTACCGTCAATGAACCAGCCCAGCATCTCGCCGCAATACTTGTTGCTCTTCGCAAGCCACCACGGATACCAATAGTCAGCTCCTATGGAGACGTGGCGGCCTATAGGAATCTCGACGCCGAAGTTAAGCCCCGGCACGAGAAGGTTCGTCCTTCCGGCAAGTATCATCTGCCTCTCATATTCAGGCCTTACGGATATCTCTTGAGCAGGCTGCGCCAGTGTGATCGGAGAATTATATGCAAGCGGGCGCTCAGGCATATCCAAGGCAGGAATCGTAGGCTCTACCCACACACAGATCCAGGTCGCATAACGCAGCCTAGGCATATTATGCCTTATTATATAATTCCAAGTATAGCCGTTGTCCAGATTCTTCAGTCGCCATTTCTTGGTATCGTCCGGGATGTCGGCGTCGATTATCCTCAAGACCCTGTCCTTGTTCTGAAGAGTGTAGTTCCTCACGATCTCTTCTCTGAGCCCGGCCCAGTTCTCTGCCGTAGGCTTCAGTCTAATGAGATCTCCCGTGAGGGACGACCCCTCCGGAATGCTGTTCACGATGAAACGCCTGGCAGCCTCTCCTCTCTTGCGGGCGAGCCATACATTGCGCTCATAGACACCTTCAGGCGACGCATAAGAATATATTGTGATGCTGTCCACTTTAGGAGAGAGAACCAGATACTTTCTAATCTGCGATATCTGCCATTCATTGTCCAGATAGTGCTCATCAATGTCGATTCCGTTCTGCACATAATATATGGCAAAGCTTCTCGGCGTAGAACGCAGAATCTGCTGCCCGCTATCCGATGTCCCTGTTTCCTGCGCAGCGGAACTGAACGCTGCGAAAAGAAATCCGGACACCAGAAGAGCAACATCAAAAAACCGTCTGGTCAAATTTTTCATCATCTACCTATATCAGCTTCAAAAGAGGCACACCTCAATTCCTAATACATCTGTTTTTATTAAAGCGACGCAAAACTATAAAAAATTCCAATACGATGCAATATATATAAATTCCATTTTAGGTAATCATTTTTTGTAAAATCAGTTATAATTCTTACAAATCCAACTTGTCAATTTATGTGCAGAAATCGTCAAGACACCCTGTCCAAGTATGATAAATCGCCTCTACAGATACACAGAAGGGCTGTGACTAAGCGTCACAGCCCTTGACAATTCTTCATATTTTACATCGCCAATCGGGGATGAAAAAATCTAGTCATTTTTTAATTTTTGTAAAATCGTGCCGACAATTTGCGGAAAATACTTCATTTCCAGCTCGTGTTCCTTGGCCGCTATGTCATCCGGAGTGTCATCCGGAGAGATTCTTACGGAACGCTGGGCTATGATCTCGCCGCCGTCCACATCCGTGCTCACATAATGGACCGTCATCCCGGTCTCCGTCTCCCCGGCAGCCTTGACCGCCTCGTGAACGTGATGCCCGTACATACCGATACCTCCGAACTTTGGCAGAAGAGCCGGATGAAGGTTTATCATACGGTGTTCATAAGCATTGATAAGGAATCCTGGAACCACAAGGAGAAAACCCGCAAGGACGATGAAATCAATCCCGAATTCTTTCATAAGCGGAAGGATAAGGTCAGGATTGTTGAAGTCCTTCTTCGGCATCACCACAGTAGGGATTCCAAGGTTCTCGGCACGTACCAGGGCGTAAGCGTCCGGGCGGTTGCTCAGCACCACGGAAATCTTCACGCTGTCAGAGCCGGCGAAGTGCCGTATGAGGGCTTCGCAGTTCGTCCCGCTTCCGGAAACGAAGATCGCAACATTAATCATAATTCAAGCATCATTTTTGAATGACAAATTTACATAAAAAACTCGCTGTTTTGTAACTTTGCCGAAATTTCGCTGAAGCGGCGTGATGATGATACGGAAGACATCATATATAATATATAGGTATATGCTGACGGCATTGATGTCGTTGGCCGGTCTCGTCTGCATTGACCTGGACATTTGCGCCCAGTCCACGAGAGTGAAGGGACGAGTCACGGACGCCGACACCGGCGAGGGGATTCCGTTCGCCGCCGTGTATTTCCAGGGGACGACCATCGGAGTCAGCTCGGATATGGACGGCAACTATCTAATGGAGACGCGGGACAGCACAGCAAGCATACTATGCGCATCCATCCTCGGCTACGAGACTCAGATAATACGCATCAGCCGAGGGGCGTTCAGCGAAGTGAATTTCCGGCTGAGGCCTGCGGCTTCATCCCTGAATGCTGCCATAGTGAAACCGGACAACCGCTATATGAAGTGGATATTGGCCCAGATAGACAGCCACAAGTCCAAGAATGACCCGGAGAGGCGTGACGCCTACAAATGCGATGTCTATACGAAGATGGAGCTGGACCTGTCAAATGCGGAGGAACAGATACGCAGCAAGATACTGCGAAAGAACTTCGGCTTCGTTTTCGACTATATGGACACGTCCGTGGTGACTGGCAAGCCATATCTGCCGGTGATGATCTCGGAGACCAGGGCGAGAAGATACCACAGTTCATCTCCGGAGGTAAGCCGCGAGACCATCGAGGCATCGAGAATCTCAGGCCTGAACGAGGACAATGCCGTGTCCCAATTCACCGGAAGTATGCATCTGAAGACGAACTTCTATGAGAATTTCATCGATGCGTTCAATGTCCAGATACCTTCGCCTCTGGCGTCATCAGGTAATCTGTACTATAATTATTATCTGGTGGACAGCCTGATGATCGACGGACGGAAGACCTGGAAAATCCGATTCCATCCCGGAAAGAACATATCCACATCCGTATTCGACGGGGAAATGGCGATAGACGCCGAAGACTTCGGCTTGCGAGAGATTCACGCAAGACTGATGAGAGGCTCCAATGTGAACTGGATCAGGGATATGGTAATCGACAGGACGGATCAGAGGCTGGGAGATTCCCTGTGGTTCTACAAGCAGGACAAGATCTATATCGACTTCTCCGTCACGATGAGGGACTCGTCCAAGCTGATGTCGTTCCTCGGGCACAGGCAGAACGACTATATGAACCCTATATGCGGAGAGCAGGCCCTGGACAAGTCTATGCAAGGCAATGTCTCCGTCCAGATAGAGAAGGATGCCGGCAGGCACGACGACACCTGGTGGGAGAGCGCCAGGCCTTATGACCTTTCAGAGAAAGAGCGGAACATCTACAATATGGTGGACTCCATAAAGTCAGTCCCGTTGTACAACAACATATATAATATAGTGAACACATTCGTCTCAGGCTATCTGGAGACGAAATACGTGGCTTTCGGGCCTTACTCGCAGATCTACAGTTTCAACAAGATAGAAGGGAACAGAGTCCTGTTCGGGATGCGGACGACATCTGATGTCAGCAGAAAAGTCCGCATAGGCGGCTACCTCGCCTACGGCTTCAGGGACAAGGAGTTCAAGGGCGGAGGCACGTTCGAGTGGATGATCAGCAGGCAGCCTACGATGAAGCTGACGCTCAGCGGCAAACGTGATATGCTGCAGCTAGGGAAGGGACTGAACGCCTTCAACGAGACATCCATCCTGACATCCATCTTCAGCAAGCGGAGCAGCGAGAAACGCAGCCCGGTGAACGAGTACTACGCCAAGTTCGACTGGGAGGCCCGCCCATGGCTGAACACCGCCACATCTCTGGAATTCAAGAGGATATACTCCAACATCTTCGTCCCTATGCTGAAGGTCAATGCAGTCGGCGACACTGTCTCGGTGAATTCTGTAGGCTCCAACGAGTTCCGGTTCGTAGCCAGGTTCAGCAAGGACGAGACGGTGACGCGTGGAGTGTTCGAGAAGTCATACCTGTTCTCGGACTACCCCGTAGTGACGGTGGACCTGCTCGGTTCACTTAAAGGAATAGGCAAGAACGAGTACAGCTACTTCAGATCGGAGGTAAAGCTCGACTACACCCTGCCGCTGCCGCCGATAGGAAGCTCCAAGATACAATTCTCGGCCGGGAAGATCATCGGCTCAGTGCCTTACCCCATGCTGAAACTCCACGAGGGCAACGGCACTTACATCCTGGACAAGAGTTCCTTCTCCTGTATGGCGTTTTACGAGTTCGCATCCGACACGTGGACGACATTGTCGCTGGAGCATAATTTCGGAGGGTTCTTCCTGGACAAGATCCCGCTCATCAAGAAACTGCACCTCAGGGAGATCTTCACTGTCAAGGCAGCATACGGCACACTCTCGCGGAAGAACAACGGAATCATCGGCTCCGCACACTCAAGTTCAGCGCCGATGCTGTTCCCGGCAGGAATGAACGCACTTACGAAGCCTTATGTAGAGATGGGCGTCGGGATATCCAACATCCTAAGGCTCTTGAGGGTGGATGCGTTCTGGAGGATGACTCACCGCCACATCACAGCGCCTGACGGTACAGTCGGCAAGTCACCTAACAATTTCGTGGTGAACATAGGACTGGAACTGTCGTTCTAGACCGCCTCTACGAGTTCAAACACAGCACCGTACGTCCCGGCGATACAGTCAAGATGCCCGACAATGGCGTATTTCATTCCGACGGCGGACAACATCAGTCCGGCATATTCACGTATGTCTGACATCGACTTGTCTCCCGACCAGAACCAGGTGTTCTCCCCCTTGATATGATGGCGGATGGAAATCTCCCCTGCCACGACGTTCGGCAAAGTGTAGACGAACACAGCAGGACTGGCTGCCGAATCACCGTCTGTGTCAATGATCCTCTGATGGCGCATATCAGTATCCAGGCATCCGTACCTGCCGGAAAGGACGATGCCACATTCTTCCTTGCCGAATGTGATTCCTTCCAGAAGCCTTTCCGCCGCGACATAGCCCAGTTTGCAGAAATCATCCATCTTATAGAATTTCATCCCGGACTCCCCTCCTGACTTGTAGGCTTCCCTGATGAATGTCCCGAAATCAGCGCCCGAGTGAGAGAAGACGGTCGCACCGTCTATGACAATGCTGCCGGACTCAATGCAGACCTTACGCACCGTGCGGAGCCTGTTCGCGACAAGGACAAGGCATTGACAGTCAGCATTGTCTGACACACCTGTCTCGCCGTGACGCTCGCCGTCGAGGTGAAGGAGCACAGCCGCATTGGTACCGCCGAAACCGGAGGCCGTCTTCAGCAGATATTCGGCTCCAGGGATGACACGGTTATCCGAGGTGACATCCAGACGCACGGATACACCAGAATCGGAATATCCCTTTGTCCCTATGAATATGCCCTGTTTCAGTTCCTCAGCAGCGATGATGGTCTCGATTATTCCCGAGGCGCCCATTGTGTGGCCGAAATATGGCTTCAGGCTCTGGACCGGGACGTTGTCCAGACCGGCCAATGCGGCAGCCTTGCTCTCCATCTCATCATTATACGCCGTAGCCGTGCCGTGCATCTGGAGCATATCAATGTCTGAGCCAAGGACTCCTGCCTCCGTCATCGCACCCCGCATCGCAAGGAAAAGGCCGTCGCCGGTTCTTGACGGGCCTGAAATATGGTTCGCATCATCAGTTATGCAGCCTCCGTCAATGCTGATGGAGGCATCCGCATTGACCTTTGTGAGCAGAATCGCACCTGACGCCTCCCCCAGATTAAGGCCGCACCGAGCCGCATCATACGGCAGACAATGCTCCGGACTCAAGGACTTGAATGAAGCGAATCCACTGGTAATGAAGCGGTTCTGCACATCAGTCCCCACCACGACGGCATTGTCATATCGTCCGGACAGAATCAGCCTCCTGGCTACAGTCAGGGCGGATACGCCTGAGATACAAGCGTTGGATATCATATATATGTCTTTCCTGGAGAAGCCGAATCTTGCTCCGACACGGCACCACGTCACCTCGGGAAGCACGATGTCATTGTCCTCAGGGATGAACGGGCCTGACTGGCAGCGGCCCTCAAGCAAGGATGCGTTGCCCTTGGCAGAGGCAGTAACCAACGCAGTCCTGCCATCAGGAATCCCTCCGAGCCCGTCAATGCAAGCGATCGAAAGAAGTTCCGCTCTGGTGAATTCTACGCCGTATCTGCCGCGGAGAACATCATACAATGTCTCCTGGACGATGCCGGCCATAACGGAGGACTGTGTCACCCTGGGGGCAGATGTCATACGGACACCGCTCTCTCCTCGGCACAAGGCGTCGAAATTCAAGGCTGTGCCCTCTCCGAGGGATGTCACCATATTCGTCGCCGATATGTAAACGCTGCCTTTCATATCACTTCCTTACGCAACGGATAAGACTGTGCCCATAGCCGAGGTCATCTATGCTCTTTTCGATCTTCAATCCGGCCTCGCCTATCATCCTCTCCAGATCAGGGCCGTAGAACATCTTGCTGTTTCCGTTCGCCATAGCCGTGAAGTAGACGCTGGTCTGGGCGAGGTCAAATGAGGCCGTATCATATCTCTGCCTATCCCACAAGGTCTCCATTATGAAGATTCTGGCACCGGGCTTCAGTCCGGCAGCCACACGGGCAAGAATGCTCACGACCTGCTCTTCCGAGAAACAGTCGAGGAACTGGCTCATCCATACGACATCAAAACCGCCAGGCACGGAGGTATCCTCTTTAAGAAGGTCTCCCGGATGGGTATGAATCCTGTCTGCGCCCGGTCTTCCGGCTATGTTACGCTCCAGCATCTCTATCTGCTGAGGCAGATCCATCACGGTGACATCCACTCCTGAGTTTTCCGACACGCATTTCAGTGCGAACCGTCCAGTGTTGCCGCCTATGTCCAGAATAGTCGCCGTACCGCCTGAGAACACATAGGGAAGAGCCTCCTCGAACGAATTGTCAGAATAGAAATGGTCGAAGCCGAACCAGCTTTTCTGCTCTTCAGGCTTGAGCGAGGACAATCCTTCATACAATGTCGGCCAGCCGCCAAGTTCCCTCAGACCCGCAGGCCTTCCAGTCCTTATCGCCTCGTCCAAGTGGAACAGCCCCTTGTAGTTTATGTCATTGTTGAAGTCAATGTCGGCGCGGACCATCGGGTCATTGAGCAGAAACCATCCTATCTTGGATATGGTGAAACGGCTGCCGTCACAGAATACTGTGCCGGCAGTCAAAGATGACTCCAGCAGAATCTTCGCGCCATAGATGGATATGCCGGCGCTTTCGGCCACCTCCGTCACAGTGAGTCCGGAAGGTGTCTTTCGACCAGATTCCTCTAAAGCGGCGAATATACCGTATTTTATCATAAGCCTGCTCACCTGGAATACCATCGGAGCGAAGGCTATCCCGTGGGCTGCACGCTGCGCGTCCAGCGCAGTCATCCTGTATCCTTTATATTTCTCGTTCATAATCAGATAGTAGTCTCATTTCTTCCGTGAAGACACGGGCTTTCTCAGATTCCAGAAATCGTAATAATTATACCATTGCTCCGGATGAGCTTTCAGCATTGCCTCCAGAGTCTCGATGAATTTATCCAGCATTCCGCACCACTCATCGCCTCGTACGGACACGTCCAGCCGTCGGAATATGAAACGGTATGTCATATCTCTTTCCCGCACTGCGGCATAGAACATCACAGGGACACGCATCCTGGCTGACAGCAGGAAAGGACCTGACGGAAACCTTGCTGGATGCCCCATAAACTCTGCATCGAGAAGTTTGTCTTCATTGACATATCTGTCACCGAGAAAGCACACCAGTTCCCCGCGGTCCAGAGCCTCTGTTATCATAAACACGTGGGCGAGACTGTCCTTGTTAACCGGAATTATCTTGAATGACGCCTCCCTGTCACGATTATTCTCCAGAATCTTCTTAATGTCGGAATGTTCATTGTCATACATCACGAGGTTAAGCTTCGTTCTGTACTTGCTGAAGAACGGTTCTCCGGCGGCCCAGTTGCCGAAGTGAGCGCCGAGTATTATGGCACCTCTGCCTTCTCTAAGCAGTCCCTCCAATGCGCCGAAGCCTTCAAATTCATAATGGAAACTATCTTCCAGGCCTGCGGACACGGCAACCCTGTCGATGATGGACTGACCGAACGACCAATAGTTACGGAATACGAACAATGATGAACGGAGCCTGTCGAGGCCCAATATCCTGCGGGCATATCTCCAGATGTCGCCAGTGGATCTCGGGGCGGCTGGAATGAAGTACAGCACCACGAAAAAAAGCAGGACGTATGCCGTCCGCACCCCGAAGTGGCGTATCAGGAATATGAATACGCCATATCCCGCCCTTCCGCCTCTGGATCTTCCCTGCCACTGCCTAGCCATAGTCCGTCAGGCTATCTTGTCCATCAGGAAATCATAGAAATCGGAGAAAGTCTTTATGCCGGCAAAGTCTTCCTTTTTCATAACATATCCGAAGTTCCTCTCCACAAGCACCACGACATCTACAATATCCAGACTGTCAAGGTCCAGCACCTCCATAAGCGAGGCGTCCGGCCGCATATCATTTATGTCTGCCTCGAATTCCTCGGACAATATTTCGTTCACTCTGCTGACAAGTTCTTCCCTGGTCATTTTCTACTATATTTATAGCATCCATAGGCACATCAGGACGGATGTGTCCACAAAACTTGCGAATTTATATTTTTTTTCGCTCTTTAGCAAGTCAGTCCGGCCTTTCGTCCCTAAATCCTGCATCCGACGCCGAGCATAAGGTTATTCGGATCCCGGAAGTTACTGAGCTTATACCCTATGTGGATGAAGATGCGGCGCGTGACACTCGCCTTCAGTGCGACTATCTGATAAAATCCTGACAAGTCTTCCCCTCGGCAGACGACATTATGCCCGAAGCCTATGTCCACAGTAAAGATGGGCATTACCAGTTCCGCCCTCAACGACAGGCCGCCCGCAAGCTGCTCCCTGAGATGAGGGCGATAGAACCGCAGTTCGTTCTTACCGTCATCTCCGGTCTCGACGCCGGCCACGTGGTTCTGGACATTGGCGCTCTCGTCATACTGGACATCCAATGAAAGTCCTGCCTGAAAACATTTTCCGAACCGATACATAGGACTGACATTCAGCCCGGCGATCGCAAATCGACCATCCGCTATGTATGGAGTGTTATCATATATGACTCCTTTCGTGCGCAGCGCCCCATACAGCACGACATCCGTTACGATACGGCCTCGGAGTCGCCCACTCCTACCGCGCCCCTCTCCTTCATCATCACAGCGGAACGGACGCCGTCCGGTACGGAAATCGTTGGCGCCATAGGCTGCAAGTCCCGGCTTCGCCCCGGGTCTGCGGACATTGTCCTCGCCGATGCTGTAGACAGCGCCGATACGAACACCGACAGTATTGACACCCGAATTCGGATATTTCGTGTTCCCGTTCGAGAAGTGAGAGACTTCGGCGCCTGCAGTGACGGTCAATGCAGATATCGGTCTCCAAGAAAACAGAAGCCCAGCATTGATGTAAGCATTGATCTTCGAGCCGACTACCATATTCAGTCCGTTTGACCGCTCATCATACGGCCTCCATCCGAATGAAGCCCCGAAGTTCCATTCATATCCGAGAGAAAGGCGTCGGGCAAGTCTCGCTATCTGAGCGCCCTGGAAAACATACAAAGCCACAGGAGTGCCTATCTCCTTCTTGTCCCAAAAGGTGTTGAACCCCACTCCGACGCCCTGATATGACGTCGGATAGATAGTCCCGAAATGGCTCCCGGACGGAAATGAGAATGCGTATTGCAAATGGGCCGAGCCGCTCCTGTCCAGACGTCTTTCCTTCTCGTTTTCGCCGCGGAAGAAACTGTGTGTCTGCGCCAGCCACGCCCCTCCCGCCCTGACGCCTATACGATGGACGATATGCCCGAAAGGCTCAGATGATGTCTGCATTGTCCTGTGCACTTCCGAGGAATCACGCACCGCGGCTCCATATGCGGGCACGGCCAGGGACAGCAGCGCCGCCAGGAATATGTATGCCTTCAGTTTCATCTGCAAGCGGGTAGGAACAGTCTTATCCGATGAAATATCTCATAAGTGACGTAGGAGGTATCTGTTTGTCCGATACTGGGATGAAGTAGTGCAGGAATTTCATCAGCCTGTGTGCCTCGCTGTATTCGGGACAGTTCTTGGGTACTGTGGCGAGAATGCGTTCCGCGTGGCTGCGGAGCACTGCGAACTCCACCAGATAGGCGGAATTGAACAGGACGTCAGCCTCCTCCTGGTAAGGATATATCCACTTCACCTCGGCACGGCGGACGTTCGGCCAGTTGGATATGGTCTCCCTTGCCGTGAAAGCGCCCTTGTTGAAGTCGCGCACGATACGGCGGAGCAAGCGGTTATCGCTGGTCGGTATGCAGTTATGGTCATCCAGGGATATGCTGGTGATGGTGTTTATGAATATGCGAAATTTTCCGGAGTCAGGGATATTGTCGAGGAGCCGCGGATTCAGGGCGTGGAGCCCCTCTATAAGCAAAATGGAGCCTTCCTCAAGTCTAAGCCTCTTGCCGTTATATTCCCGGATGCCCGTGACGAAATTATATTCAGGGACTTCTACTGTCTCCCCGGAGATGAGCCTCTGCACATCCTTCTGGAGCAATGCGTGGTCCACAGTGTCGAAATTGTCGAAGTCATAGCTGCCGTCGGGAAGTTTCGGCGTGTCCAGCCTGTTCACGAAGTAATCGTCGGTAGAGAATGATATAGGTTTCAGTCCGCAAGTCATCAGCTGTACGCTGAGCCTCTTGCAGAATGTACTCTTCCCGCTGCTGGTAGGGCCGGTTATCAGTACGATCCTGACTCTCTGCGGGGATCTGTACCTTCTGTCAATCTCCTCGGCTATCTGGACTATCTTCTTCTCCTGCAATGCCTCTGCCACCTGGATGAGGTCTGTGGCCTTACCTTTCAGGCAGGCCTGGTTCACGTCCCCGACATTGTCAAGTCCCATAATGCTGTTCCACCTTATGGTCTCAGCGAACACGTCGAATGTCTTGGGCTGTTCGTTGAACGGGGCGAGACGTTCCGGATGATGGCGGTCAGGGACACGAAGGATCGCTCCATTGCGGTAAGGGCTGAGATCCCAGACCTTCAGATAACCGGCGCTCGGGACAAGCACGTCATAATAATAGTCCGCCGTTTCGCCAAGAGTATAGTAGCTTATGTAGACCTCGCCGCAGGACTCCAGAAGTTTCACCTTGTCATAGTGACCGAGGCTGCGGAAAAGTTCAATCGCTTCTGAAATCTGCACCTCGTGTCTGTGGAACGGCATATCCTGCTCGACTATCTCTCGCATCCTCGCCTTTATCGCGGCTATGTCCATAGCAGATAGCGGATTTCCGTCGCCTTTGTCTATGCTGCAGAAGAAGCCCTTGGATATAGGCCTGCGCATCACGACCTTGCACTGAGGGAACACGTCCAGCGCCGCCTTGTAAAGAAGGAAGCAGAGAGAGCGGCTGTAGACGTTGCGGCCGCTGTAGGTGGTGTAGTCCTGGAACTCCACATCCCGGCTATTGTAAACTCTGAACTTCAGTCCCTGCGAGACATTGTTCACCTTGGCTGATATGATGTCGTACGGCTTTCCGAAGTCGAACTCGTCGATCATATCAAGAAGCATCGTGCCTTCCTGGAACTCTCTATAGGTCCCGGTATTCTTGCAGAATATTCTTACCATTTGTCCTGTCGTTTGCACTATCGTGCTTACTAAATCGTACAAAAATAGAAAAAATATGGTAACTTTACGAAAAATTTAATTTTTATGAGCCAAGTGCACGTAATTGACCACCCGATGATCCAGCACAAGCTGACGATTATGAGGAAAAAGGAAACCGGTTCCAAGGATTTCCGTGAATTACTTAAAGAGATATCGCTTCTGATGGGGTACGAAATCACGAGGGACCTCCCGCTTGATGACATCGAGATCGAGACTCCTATCTGCAAGATGACTGCGAAGAAGGTCTCCGGCCGAAAGCTTGCCATCGTCCCTATCCTCCGTGCCGGTATAGGTATGGTGGATGGTCTCCAGACATTGGTCCCTGTGGCAAAGGTCGGGCATATAGGCCTTTACCGCGACGAGAAGACTCACGTTCCGGTAGTATACTACTGCAAGCTGCCTGAGGACATAAACAAGCGCCTCGTGATCGTGACCGATCCGATGCTCGCCACAGGAGGAAGTTCTTGCGACGCACTGTCAATGCTGAAAGAGCGTGGCTGCCGGAACATCAGGCTGATGTGCCTCGTAGCCGCCCCTGAAGGAATCGCACGTGTCCAGAAGGAGCATCCGGACGTGGATATCTTCGTGGCCGCTGTCGATGACCATCTGAACCAGGACGCCTACATAGTGCCAGGCCTCGGCGACGCCGGCGACAGGATCTTCGGTACGAAATAGATCTTTTCATTCATACAGAAATAGAAAAGGATGACCAAATGTGACTGATTTGGCCATCCTTTTTTTGTCTTGATACAACCCTGCAGACTGCGTCTGCGCCCCCATCGAGGGGGCGATGCTTCCCCACAGGCTTATGCCTGTGGGGCCCCTTACAATTCTATGCCCCAGCCAGGCTCGTATTCACGTCCCCAGAGCTTGTTGGCCTCGGCATCATCGAGGATGCGGCCGCTCACAGGCTCTATCTTCAGAGAATGTCCTACGCGCTGCGCAATGTTTCCCAACTGAACTAGCTGCGTGCTTATGCAAGCCTCGTTTATGTCAGAATTAAGTTTCGCCCCTTTGCGGATCGCATCGAACCAGTTGGCAAAATGGAAAGCGTCCAGCTGCTCGCTAGGATTCAGGAGGTTCCCGGTCTCGAACTTCAGTTCGCTCTTCACATCCTTGATGACATTGCCGCCAAGATCCCGGATCTTATACTCATTTCCTCCGTTAAGGTACAGAGTGCCCGTCTCACCGTAGAATGCCACGCCGACGCCGTCTCCGTCCACAGGAGAATTGTTGCAGCTTCGGCCTTCCCACGAACCAGACGCCTTGTCTCCGAACTGATAGGTTATCAGCTGCGTGTCAGGAGTCTCCCAGTCATCCTGAAAACGATAGCGCCCACCGACAGAAGAAACCAGCGTAGGATATTCCACTCCGAGTCCCCAGCGCATAAGATCCACGAAATGAGTTCCGTTGTTTAGAGCCTCGCCAGTTCCCCATCTCCAGAACCAGTGCCAGTTATAGTGAACGATATTGTCCTTGTAATCAGTCCTAGGAGCCGGCCCCTGCCAGAGATCCCAGTCCAGATTCGACGGAACTGGGACGACCTTGCCGACACCGATGGATGGACGGTTGTTTACATACCAAGACTTCGCATAACGCACCTTGCCGATGCTTCCTCCGTGAATCTCCTCGATGGCACGGATGAGGTTAGGCCACGAGCGGCGCTGGTTCCCGACCTGAACGACCTTGCCATATTTCAATGCCGCACGCACAAGCAACTCATTCTCGGCCGGATTATGGCTGGTAGGCTTCTCCAGGTACACGTGCTTCCCTGCCTTCATCGCCATAATGGCGGCCTTTGCGTGCCAATGGTCAGGCATCGCAATGACGACCGCGTCGAAGAGGTCGGACTCCAGCATCTTGCGGATATCCTTCTCCCCTTTCGGAAGTTTTCCTGTCAATGCCTTTATCTGCTGCCGGCAACGCTCAAGCGCCTCGCTGTCGCAGTCACAAAGATAAGTAACCTCACAGTCTGGCATCTTGGCAAATCCCTGCGCAAGCGCACTTCCCCTTGAATTGACCCCTATCACGCCTATGCGTATCCTGTCGTTTGCGCCCAGGACCGAATTCTTGCGTGATATGGCGAATCCTGGAATGATGCTCGAGAGTGACAATGACGCCGTCGCCATCGCCGCATTCTTGATAAAATCTCTTCTTGAAGTCATAACATTTATTGGTTATTAATCCGGGTCACTTGCAGAAAAGCGCCCTTAAACATTTCTTTAAGCCCAGGAACAGAATCCTGAAGAACATCAGCACTGCATAGAATACCACTGAAATCACGACCACATAGCCGATCTGGCTGAAGATCTCAGTCCACGGCTTCACGTAAGCTATGACAGTTCCGGCATTTATGCAGAACGAAAGGAGAAAACAGCTGACCGCTATCAGCAATTCCCTGCGGACAATCCTGCCCGATATAACTATGTCTCTCATACTCTTAGAACTTCATATAAGGAATCCTGTAATAGTCCGGGAAGCGGATCGTCCTCTGCTCGTCCATAGCCTTGTTCCCGAGGAGACACAGGACAGTGGAGCAATAAGCCTCCTCCACTACATCCTTGGCCTTCTCACCCGTGATGCAGGACTGGCAGAACGCTGACAGGATTATGTCCGAAGCGTCATTGTCCACGCCGATCATATTCTGCCCTCCGTTCACGCTGACCTTGCCCTCGATTATTGCGTGAGGAATGGCTGTGCCCTTGACCTCAGGACGCCAGCTCGGACCTGCGAGAGGAACTGACGAGAACACCTTGTCCTTCACATTGGAAATAAGCGTCTCGATTCCGGAGCGGGAATTGTCCTCCTCCAGATAATAGACACCCTTGGTCAGGTCCATCGTCCCCAGATGTCCCAGAATCTGGTCCTCCATTCCGTTGAACTTATTGGAAATAAGTGATTCATAGTTAATCTTCCTGCCGTCAGCATAGCGGTAGATGACATTCACTGCATCATAGACCTCCCTTCCGTCCTTCCACCATACGATATCACCCATTCCGGTGATTGTCTCAGGAATTTTTCCAGCCGCCATATTGCATACCTCCAGCTGATGGCAGGCAAGTTCTGTCATAAGCCCTCCGGAGGACTCCCTGTACAGCCTCCAGTTGATGGCCTTCTCCAGTTCCGGAGACGGCACAGGCCTTCTCCAGTCAGCGTTGCGGAACCAGTGGCAACGCATCCCGACCACATCACCGATGACGCCGTCGCGGATAAGCTGCATACCCCTTATGTATTTCTCGTCATACATACGCTGCATACAGAAATAGAGAGCCCGGTCTGTCTGCTGATACGCATCGTACACAGCCTTACATTCGTCCAACGTAAGCGCCATCGCCTTCTCGCAGAAAACGTGCTTGCCGGCAGCGAGGGCATCCAGCGTTATCGGGGCGTGCATATTCAGAGGAGTGGAAATCACCACTCCGTCTATGTCCTTGTCTTCCAGCAGCTCCCTGTAGTCCCGATACTGCCTGGCTTCCGGGCATAGGTCCGCAGCCTGCTTCAGGTTCGGCTCATAGATGTCACACACCGCGGCGATCTCAGCGTGAGGTATGAGTTTCAGATTATGCACGTGGTACATTCCACGCGAACCTGTACCTATCAGGCCTATCCTCGCCTTCTCCTTTCCCAAATCCTTCAACCTGTCAGGCGAGCAGGACGCCAGCCACGGGGCCGATGCCAGAATGGCCGAGCCACCTGCCAGAAAACCGAGGTTCCTTATGAAATCCCGGCGGCTTATGTCCCGGGCCACTTTATCCTTATATTCCAGTTCCATATCAAGTCTGTTCTATATTCTTATGCACGCTTACAGCCGGAGTCAATCCTCGTGACTCAATAAATACCTTCCGAATTCAGCGTCCGGAAAAGCCCGCCTCAACATTTCAGTGTCACCGGTCCCGGCAATCATCAGTGCGGTGCTGAGGACCTCCGCATCCACGGGATCGCCGCTCACGACCGTGGAAAGCATCTTACGAACTTCAACTCTCCCGTCACGAGGGTCGATTATGTGCCCAGCATATCCAGGCGTGTTCCCGGACGTAGACAAAGCATTATCCTTCAACACAAACGAGGCGAGAGCCGCACCGTCATACGGAGACGGCAGGTCAATCCTCCACCCGTCTCCCCCGGGCTGGCTTCCGAGCGCCATAAGCGCACTTCCGCCGAAGTCAATGAAGGCCGTGTCAATGCCGGCATCATCCAATATCTCACGGATTTCCTTCAAGGCCCAGCCCTTCGCAAATCCTCCGAAATCCAAATCAATGCTCCTGTCCGTGGATGCCAACGCTCTTCCGTCAAGCGAAAGCGCCGACATATCCTTTCTAGTGACATCAAAAAGCCCGCCAGTCAGGCTGCGGTAACGCAGACATTCTCTCAGTATGCCAGCCACAAGGTCGGAGACGCCATCGAAACGCCCGGCCGACTTCAATGCCCTGTTTATCCCCGACACCTCGCTGGAAGCATCAAACCTGTCCAAGGCTCCTTCATCCCTCGCCAGTATGGAGCATACCTCTTTCCATACACTCAGACACAGATTTTCCTCCCGCCCCATAATCAACATTTCCAGGAAAGTACCCATAACCCGGCTGACCGAGCCTCTGAATATCATCTCCTCCCTGTAATATGTACTGGACGCCCCCAGCATTGTCCCGTTCATTTTTCGACGGCCATCTCAGTCGCCGTCGTGGTTATGTAATACTTGCTCAGAGTGTTCGGAACCTCCCAATCCGGGAGTCGCTCCTGCCCTCGAACATACTTCAGCATCTGCTCCGCCACCATATTGAAATGGTCTTCGTGTCCAGGCCTGTCTTCCGCCGGAACCATTATGTCCGCACCATAGTCCCCGACTCCGATGCGCAGAGTCACGAACGGATATTTCCGCATCAAATCCGAGAGGGCTTTCATATTTACAGCCCTTTTTCCAAAATCCGAACTCTCCACGGCAAGGCTCTTCACATAGTTGCTCCTGGCATCCTGATAGACAATCACATTCGCCAGTGTCCCCCTGTATATCGCCTCGAACGTATCTGCCTGGCCCTCCGCCGGCATCCAGTTCCACCTCACGTTCATCTCCACCGGAAGGCTCCCGGCAGTGAATGATATGCTCCCGTTAGCCATCACAGATATTGCGCCGTCTTTCTCGACGCCCGAAAGATACTCTGGAAAGGAGTCCGCCCCCGTGGACTTCCGGAACTGCTCCAAAGTCACCACAGTAGGATAGTGCGACGCAGAGTCCACTCTCACCATATCTGTCGTGACAGGCTTGTCCGGGAAGCACTGCCAGAACACCAGATCTATCAGGTGAGTGGTCACGTCTGCTATGCCCTCACCCTGCTGACGCACATCGTAATACCACTGAGGACGCATTAAAGGAGCGCCGGCCACCTCCTTGTAAAAGTGGTGAACGCTGGTCATCTTCACGGCAGGTCCCTTCGTAGCGTCGAACTCTCCGAACACATCCGGAGAATTTACGATTTCACGGACTAGAATGTTGAGAATGTCATATCGCTCTGTCATAAGGTCATATATGACCAAGCCCTTGTCTCCAGCCTCCGAATATGCCTTCTCAAGTCTTGAGAATCCGGCACTGTCTATCGCGAGAGGCTTGTCAGAGAGAACATTGTACCCCTTGCTGACAGCCGTGAGTATGTAGTCTGACTTCCGTCTGTTGTTCCCGGCCAGAACCGCTATGTTCCCGTGCCCCTCCGGCAGCCTGTCCAGATAGTCATCCCCGGCATACACCTTCTCCTTCCAAGTGGTCGGATTGGCAGGACGCGCGCAGAAAGACTCCACTGTAGAGAGATACTGCTGAAGTTCCTCGCCCTCAGGAGCATAGACGCTGACATCAGGAGACACACCGTCCAGCATATTCTTCTGAAGCAGGCTTGCGTGAAAATGACCCGGATCGATGACTGTCAATGTCAGTTCACGGTTACGGCATCCTCCGACGGCCAGTGTCAATGCAGCCAGCACGGCAGCCGTCTTACTTGCTTTCAGGACCATACTCGCGCACCAATTTTCTTGCTTCCTTTTCCCCGGCCCTGTATGCTTCCTCCAGGCTTACGGACTTGCCGCCTCTTTCCTTGCTCATATTGGAAGCCTTCATAAATGCGAATATCTCTATCGTTTCATCGTCAGAAATCGGGGACTTGCCTGAGATGAAGAAATCAAGTATCTGGTTCAGAAGGACTTTGTATCCCGCATAGCCTCCTGCCGGGACAGCGCCGTCCGCAGTGAACGCAGTACCGCCATAAATCGCCGGACCGGAGACAATGGCCCTGAACGTACCGAGCCTGCCGTCTTTCCACACGCCGGAGACGATGTCGCCGTCCGCTGAAGAAACCCGGCTCACGCTTTCGCATCCGGTTCCCATAAGGGTATAGAGCGTCTCCACACCGTGTATGCCATAGAATCCGAAGTCAGGATGAGTAGGTTCAGTCTTGTGCGGAGACCAGCAGTCAGCCCCGAGCACCTTGCCATAT
This sequence comes from uncultured Bacteroidales bacterium, assembly GCA_934695325.1. Taxonomy (GTDB): domain Bacteria; phylum Bacteroidota; class Bacteroidia; order Bacteroidales; family UBA932; genus Cryptobacteroides. Next base: position 102,915 of record CAKUVD010000001.1, read on the forward strand.
ACGCCGTCGTGAAGTTTCACATTCTCAGGAGAGAACCTAAGTGCGGACGACGAGAATATCTGCACACCATAGGCATCGGCGAGACGGTAGAGCGCCATAGTCTGCCCCAACGTCGCCCCAGCGGGCTTGTCCACATAACAGATCTTGCCTGACCTGAACACCTCCACGGCCTGTTCTATGTGCAGACGGCCGTCATTGGTCTCTAACATCACGCAGTCCACCTTGTCCAGCAGCTCGCTTATGGAAGAGGTTATCTCCACGCCGTATTTCTTCACTTCCTCGATATAGCCGGGAATCCGCTTGTAACTGGACTCGATGGTCCTGGAGCCATAGGGATATGCGGCGACTATCTCGAACTTCCTGACATACGGATCGTCGCTGTCGCCGTTGAGCAGTTCAGTGAACGCCGTCGAGTGCGACGTATCCAGGCCGATGATGCCCACCTTTATCACTTTTTCCTGCGCATTCGCACCCGCCGACAGAACTAGAGCGGCGAGGGCCGACATAATAAGATGTTTCATTTTCTAGAGCAATGATGAACTTTCATTATTCAAATATAGGCAAGAATTTTCTTTTTTCCTCAAGATAGTGGCAGGACATTCTTCCGAAATAGAGCCCTCCAGCATACGCTTGACAGCCGGAGCCTTGTTCGTGAAGGGAACAATGCAGAACATCCTGTCGGCCCTGAGCAGAGCCGGAACAGTAAGGGTGAGAGCCTTTTCCGGGACCTGGTCAAGCGTAGGGAAGCACTTCTCGTGAACCTGCTGGCCGCGGCAGACGCTGTCCAGTTCCACGACCTTCACCAGATTTGGATCATTGAAGTCAGCGAACGCAGGGTCATTGAACGCTATATGGCCGTTCTCCCCAATTCCCAGACATACTATGTCCACGGGATACTCTTCCAGCAACTGCGAATATCTGGCACATTCCGCAGCCACATCCGGAGCACATCCGTCTATATAGTTCACCGTCTTGAACGGGACAAGTCCGAAGATGCTGCGCTCCAGGAAGTTGCCGAAACTCTGACTACGGCTTCTGTCGATGCCGATGTACTCATCCATATGGAAGGCATTGATCCTGCCCCACTCTATCGTCTTGTCGGCGACAAGACTGGAGAGAAATGCGCTCTGGGACGGAGCCGCGGCGAAAATCATATTGATCTCATCCTTCTCCTTCAGGAGCTCCGCGATTCTTGCAGCTACATCCGCTGCCGCGGCTGCCCCCATCTCCTCCGTAGTCGGGTATATATTAACCTTCAGCAAATCTCTTACGAAAGTTTTCACGCCATCAAAGTGTTTCATATCTGTCATTTAGTGTTATCTGAATATATTATTTCCGAAGAGGTTATGGTATATGCGACATTGACTCCGTCATCGAATATGACTATGTCCGCATCCTTTCCCTCCGCTATGCTTCCTTTTCGGTCGTCTATATGCATCACCCTGGCAGGCGTCTCCGTCATCATACGGACAGCCTCTTCGAGAGGCACGCCTGCCATAGACATCATCGTGCGCACCAGACGGTCCGTGGTAGCGACACTGCCGGCGAAAGCAGAACGGTCCGGCAGTTTCGCCACGCCGTCCTCGACTATGACCTTCTGTCCTTTCTCCTGGCTTCCGAGAAGATATTCCCCGTCGGGCATCCCCGCGGCACGCATAGCGTCAGTGCAGAGCACGGTCTTCTCCGGGCCCTTGAACTTATAGACGAAACGCAGGAGCGGTGACGGAAGATGGACTCCGTCAGCTATGATCTCCACTGTCATCCCGTCTGTCAGATAAGCGGCCTCCACTATGCCGGCCTTTCGGAAAGCGTTACGCCTGGTGACAGACGACATCGCACAATATAGATGTGTTACGTGCGTATATCCGTGCCTGTATGCCTCCTCAGCCACCTCGCAGACAGCGTTGGAATGCGCAATGGACGGCAATATGCCCCTTTTCACCAGACAGTCACCGAGTTCCATCGCACCTTCCAGTTCCGGGGCGACGCTCCACCTCATTATCTTGTCCGTGGCATCAAGTATCGGGAGGTATGACTCAGGCACAGGCTTCTGAAGGTACGCCGGATCCTGCGCACCGCTCTGTTCCGGGGAAAAGTAAGGCCCCTCCAGATGAAGCCCTAGGAGATGAGCACCTTTCGCATTTAAAGATGAGGCCTCGTCGAAGACACGGAAAGTCCTGAGGAGTTCATCGTCTGTGCAGGTCAATGTCGTCGGCACCATCGATGTGGTGCCGTGTATGGCATGTGCCCTGGCGGCACCGAGGAAAGCCTCGACAGTACCGTCCATAAAGTCATAGCCTCCGCCACCGTGTACGTGGATGTCAATGAATCCAGGGGACACATAACGGCCGGCGGCATCCAGGATGACATCATCATTGTCCGGGACATATCCGCCTGACGGGACGATGCCGGAAATTCTTCCGGTAGAGCGGTCGCATACGACATCTAAACCGTCCCGTATCCCTTCCGGGAGGATGACTCGTCCGCCTTTTATTATCAGTTTCATCTTAATTCTGGATTTGTTTTATGCCAATAATTTATCTTGTATCCCTTCAGCGCGAAGAATATCAGATACAGGAAGCACGGTATCAGAACCCAATAGCCGCCTCTAAAACTGCCGTGATGCGCAACAAGCCCATAGACCTGAGGCATAATGGCATTGCCGCAAAGGCCCATTATCAAGAGCGACGAACCGATCTTCGTGAATCTTCCGAGGGAATGTATCGAAAGCGGCCAGATGGAGGCATATATCAGTGCATTCGGAAATCCAAGCGCACAGAGGAAAAGCAGCGACAGGTTAATGTTATGCCCCAGGAAAGTCACAGGACAGTCCACAAGCACCACGCATAGTGACAGCGCAAGCCCGAGGAACGAGCAGATCACAAGCGCTGTCCGCTGCGATATCACCTTAGGTATAAGGAAGATGCCTATTATATAGCCTATCATCGTGCACGCAAGTGTATAAGACGGGAACACCTTCGCCTCGAGCATATCTATCCCCATCGAGCCGGCATAGTTTATCACGGTGTCTATAGCCACGACCTGACTCCCCACGTGAAAGAAGATGGCTATGGCGCCGAGCACCAGATAAGGATAGGAGAACACGCTTTTCCTGCCTCCCTCGCCAGTGGTATCCTCCTCATCAGCGTTCTCTTCCTCGGTATTAATCTCCGGCAATGAAGAGTAGCGGATGAATACGCCGAACAGGAGAAGAATGACTCCCAATATGGAATACGGAACGATCACCCTTCTTATCAGATCATCCAGAATAATGTTCTTGTCAATGTCTGACAATGTGCCGGACTCTATAAGGGAGAACAGCTCGCTGTCACCAGGGTCAAGTATCACAGCCGCAAATACGAGCGGAGAAATTATGCCTGCGACCTTGTTGCAGATACCGACAATGCTGATTCGCCTTGCGGCACTCTCGATAGGCCCGACGATGGTCACGTATGGATTCGCCGCCGTCTGTAGTATCGCAAGGCCGGTTCCTATGAGGAACAGTCCGCCCAGGAACATCCCGAACTCACGCATAAGCGCCGCCGGGACGAAAACGAACATCCCCACAGCCATAAGCGCGAAGCCTATCATAATGCCGTTCTTGAACCCTGTCTTCTTCAGCAGGATGCCGGACGGTATCGCCATTATGAAATAGGCTATGTAGAATGCGAACGTGACGAAATACGACTCGAAATGCGTCAGTTCGCAAGATATCCTGAAATATGGTATCAGTATGGAGTTCACCCACGACACGAAGCCGAAGATGAAGAACATCGCCGCAAGGATCACCATTGCGGAAGTGTCAGTCTTATGTGGTGTACCCGAAGTCATCACTTGCTCTCTTTTTCAGTACGGTACGGTCTGGTCACGACGAAGTCGCAGAAATCGTAATAAAGGTTCTTGTCCGCCTCTGAAGACGAAGTCTTGAGCCATTTGAGAGCCCAGCTTCCCTGATAGTATGCTATCGGGAGTGATTTCCACACGCCATATTTCTTGAATGCGTTCATATAGTTGGTAAGGCGATATCCGCGTCCGTTCTTCTCGAGAGCATTGCCGTCGAACTCGATTTCCATACCCATACCGAACTTGAGAGCCTGCGAGCAGGCGTCATCCAGACGGGTGTCAGGGACATTGACATTGAAGAAATAGTTCGGCTGGAGATATGCGCAGGTGAATCCGAATGACTTCCATTCAGAGAAGCCGTCAGCGCTGAAATACGGAATCCAGTTAAAGGTGTAGCCTTTCTTGTCCAGATATTCACCGATCTTGGACATCAGGTCCCGTGTCTGCGTGGCCTTCTCAGCCACCCAGTAGAAGCCTGCCAGCTCCACATACTTGTATTTGCCGTCCTTGAACTTCTTTATGACCTCGTCCATATACCACTTGCAGGCCGTCATACGGTCAGCGGTGGAAGAGAAGTCCATATCCTTGCCGGCTATAGTGCCCCAGTATTTCGTGGAAGATGCAGAATTGCTGTATTCGGCGTTGGTTATAGGCTCAGGTATCCCTATCACCACTTTGCGCTTGTATGACGGAGCCTCGCCCATATCCTTGGCGGCTGACTCGATGGCCTGCTCAAGGGCATTGACTCCTCCGTCCACATCGAAATAGTAGTCTATGAGCGCCTGCCAGTCCTCCTTTACGGCAGAAGGAAGTGCGACTCCGTTATATTTATAACCTGTGATGAAAGTCTTGTCGCCGCCCGTGTTTCCGGCATCCATAAATTCCAGCATAAGGAAACCGTCGAAAAGCCAATGGCTCTTTCCTGCACGGTCCGTATATGCCACATAATCTTTCAGATAAGAGCCGCTCCATTTGTATGGAGAGCGGTGATGACCGCCGCCATAGAGGAGAACCATATCGGAAGGTATTTTTTCTCCGGACACAGGGGCCTCAGTCTGGTCATCTTTCGGGTCTTGGTATTTTCTCCAGTCAGGGACTTCCTCAGGTCCTTTGGCACAAGAAGTGTAAACAGGCATCAGCGCCGCCGACGCTATGATAGCCGTGATGAATTTTCTCATTTTCATTTTATGTCTTATTTTAAAAGGATTCCCTGTCACCGTCTCAGCGCCAAGACAGCAGCCAGTAAAGCCGTCATTTACCAATAACCTTAATCCGAAGGACTTGTCTCCGGACCGTATTTTAACACAAACTATATACCCGGTAGAGCATTTAGCGGTGACACGGAATCCACATTATATCATTGTTTATCTATCCTCAAAGCATCATACGCACCGACTGTGACCGTCCTGCCGTCAGGGAGGCACACAGACCTGTCAGCGCCGCTCATATTCGCCAGCAGATAGACATCCTCTCCGGATACGGTCCGCCACTCTGCGCCCACGACCACATTAGTGTCCTGGTAATTCGGGATGGCAATCACCGGATTGTCTCCGGAAGGGATGAACTCGCAGACAAACTTTCCGCCGAGGAAAAGGTCGTGCTGTCCTTTCCTGAACTTCGCCAGCGTCCGCAGGAATGAAGCCTCGGTGCCGTTCTCTGGCCTCATTATCCATTCAGGATTCACCCAGCCGAGCTGTGAGCCCCAAAGCAGGCTCTTCATCGTTATGTACAGGAACGAACCGTCATTCAGTTTCCACGGGATGTATGTGAAACCACTGTAGACGCACCTGTCGGAATACACCAGAGGGAAGAGAGGCACCATCTTCATATATGAAGAGTGAGGCGAGTTCACCACGAGCATCATATCGAAAAGGTCAATGTAGCATTCCACATTCTCCTCTGTCGTCATCGCATCATTCTTCCCATAGATGTCGCGTCTCATATCGGTCAGCATTGACCTGTATGCCTCCGGCCACCAGCCTCCGCCACCTTTGGCGTGACTGTGGTTTCCCGCATAGCAAGGCTCGCTGGCAGCGCAGCCTATCTGATCCATATATACGCCGTCTGTACCGAGTTCCTTGAGTATGCGCCTGTTCAGCGAAGTCAGAACATCTCGCCATATCGGCGATGACGGGCAGGTAACGGTATTGAGAACCTTGGAACTATAGACCTCAGTATAGAGCGTCCCGTCAAGCTTTCGGCAGGAAGCCCCGGAGCCTCCGAGTTCGCTATAGGTGTGGTTGGCAGTGTCCCAGAGCCTTCCGTTTATATACGGAGTGACATAAGCGCCGAGTTTCTGGCTTTCTCTTATCATATCCTTGAAGCCTGGCTGAGCAGGAAAATACTCCGGATAGTTCGTGTCAAAAGGATGATTGTGCCAATAGTACCAGTGCAAGCCGACTCCTTTCCCGAAATATGTCAAGGCCTTTCTGACTGACTGCATCATCTCAGGCGTAGCATCCGCCGGGCGGAGCCACATATCGGCATTCTGTATCCAGTTCGTGATCTTTCTCTGCGAAAGCGTACTGGCGCCCCATTTAGTCTCATAAGTGAAAGGGCGGTACCATCTGGTGACAGTATTCTGCCAGGTGTCCGGATTATATCCCATCACTGTCTCCCACGGAAGGGCGAAACGGCCGCCGTCTGACCAGGAATATGAGGCCACGGATGACTGGGTGAATAGGACATTGCCGCCTTCGCCCTTCATTGTCAGATACTTGCCTGAAGCAGTCGTGTCTTCAGCAGCGAAATACACTGTGGAAGCCCCGTTGTGCATAAGCACCAGCTGCATAACTCCTGTAACCGATGGATAACGCATCTGCAGCTGAGTCTCTGTAGGCATATCATACTCCGCACCATAGCCGAACGGAAGTATTCCTTTAGCCGCGCCAGAAAGCCGCCTCACAGTTATGCGCGGGAAATCAGCCTTCGTGACCACCCATTTGTCCGGGACGGCCGCATCAATGCTCCATCTTGGCATCTCCGCATCGGCAGGCAGTGACACATATACGTTCACAGGCCACTGGCTGCCTTCCAGGACCACATTCCAAGTGAAGACCGCTGTAGGGGCACCATCCTTCTCCTCCAGCCTGCCGCCCTTATAATATGTATATTTAGGCTGCAGGACAGGGTTCTCCCCGTTAGGGCCGAGATATGTGAGTTCCCACGGATGAGCGGGACTGCCGCCATCAGGAAGGACCTCCACGTCACCGACACGGAACTCCTTGAATGAGAATCCATTGTCTGAGCCAGAGAATCGTAGTTCCACTCCGGAGTTCTTCAAGACGATGTCATCGCCAGCATCCGGCTGAGCCAATGTCCTCAGCGCGGGAAGCATTGCCAAGGCCAATGCCAATACCATAAATTTCCTTATCATAAGCAATAATGTTCTTTATTTCGCCACAGCGGCCAGGATACGTCCTGTCAGCGTGTCCTCATCAGTATCCGATTCCAATATGAGCCTGCCTCCAAGCGGAAGCACGGCCTTGCCGTTCCTTATCTTCAGTCCCGCTTTCCTACCGTCAGGAAGTGTCAGTCTCAAGCGGAGCCCGGAAGCGTCCATCTCCATATATGCAGGCGAATCATCTTTCCCGGTAGCCCAGAATATGACACATCCTCTGCCGTTCCTGGTGAAAGAAAACGCCCTGACGTTGTCAGTGGCCACGACCATCCTGTATTCTATAAGTTCATTGTCCCCTAGCAGGATGAACTCGCGCTCCGGGTCACGCAGCATCTGTTTCTGCTCCTCTGTGAACTTCTTGGACAACTTGGCCTCCTCCCATCTCCTGATCACATCGAAATTGTCATCAGTGCGCGGATGCCTTCCTATCTGGTCAAGCTTGCCCATAAGCGATATCGGACTGTCCCAGGCCAAAGCCTTGGAGCATACGTATTCATACATATCAGGCTGCATCCCCACCGTCACGGAGTCCGGCGCAAGATAATCCGTCCAGCCGAAATTCACAGAGGTGAAATCGTCCGCTATCCTTGCAGCGCAAGGCAAGGTGTAAATCTTCATCGCCTCTTTTATCTTCTCCGGCCTGAACAGGTCGAAGGCATTCCCCCTTGTGAGTATATGCCACCCGAAGTGCGATTTCAGCGCTCCCTCGGAGAACATCGGCTCCGGCTCGAGCTTCCTGTACACCGACAGCTGAGACTTGGAGACATTGTACCAGTATGGCATCGGCACATCCTCCGCACCGTCAAAATAAACGAACTCGAAACCGGCATCCTTATATATGCGCCCGAGGTTCTCTGAAATCTCATCCTGAATGGATGTGCCCTGGTTCACTCTGATAAAGCGAGGCCAGGTGTCCACGTCCAGGAGAAGCGTATGTGAACCCTTAGGATGAGATGCGGCGGCGGTCCCGAAAAGCCCCCTGCGACATCCAGTAAGGATATATGGCTTCTCCGTGGAGAATGACGAGTATTCCACCAATTCATCACCGATGCGGACTATCCGTCTGCCGTCCTCGGTATGAAAACAGCGAGGAGAGGCATCCAGAGGAATGACAGTATCGTCTGCATTGATCCCGGCCGACAGGATGACGTCCGCCACATAGTTCAGTCTCGCATCAGGCACTCCGGAACAGAAGTAAGGATCGTCTATGGAGACTTTGGAATAATGAATATGGAAACCAGGAATCAGGCCGGCAGCCTTTATCTTGGCCGTTATGGCCTTCAGGTCTTCCATTCCTCCAGGATATCTGCCGTTCCAAAGGAAATGTCCGCAAGTATAGGCGAAATCAGGGTAATATATCACGATCGCGCGGAAACCGCCTCTCTTCGCATACTCGATATGCTTGTCGATGTTGTCCTTGGTGACATCCCTGAGTTCATAATACGAATACAGGTACTCCGGTCGCCTGCGGCTCTCGACTCCTGACGGAAGGCCGAAGTCTCGTTCCACGGATGATATGCGGTCAAGCATCTTTTCACCGGAAGCCACCACAAGGGCCGCACCCGTGCCTGTCAGGCCTACAGAGAACTCGCTTCCAGCCCACATCGTCATACCGCCGCGGTCTGAAGACACATCCACCCTGGTCTCCGGGGCTGTCCCCATAAGACATACGCCAGAACGGTCATCCCACACAGTGTTCAGCCATTCTCCGAAATGCCGCCTCTTCTTCACGGGAAGGCGCACGAAAGCCATCTCGTCGATCTCCGTTCTGCGCTTGACCCCGATTTCCTCTATTCTATAATCAATCCGGGACAATGCAAACCACATATAGTCCGGCTTGATTTCCAAATCAATGACCGCGATGTCCGCAGTGCCGGCAAACGCCACATTCAGGCTGCCCTCCGACATATATATGCTATCAGACGGAAACACCTTCGGCTTCGCCGGATACATCAGGAAGTTCTCATTGTCATAGGGTCTGTACTGAGTCAATGTGCAGAATGGCACAGTGCCGGCGGAGACGTCCAGGCATTCCTCTCCCGAGGATTTGTCCAGAAGGCTCTCCGCATAGCCGCGGGAATTGAGCGTAAGCCGCATCGAAGAGTTCTCCAGGACAATGCCGGGCGTCTCGGATGCGGACACGGTCATCCCGCACGGATACACTGACAACGCAGCCGCGAAAATGACAACCTTATGAAGTGATGATATCATCAGTCTCTGTAATCCATCCTTCTTGGCTGAGGATCACCTTTCTTCCTGATCACCGGGCCGTCAGGTTCCGGATGATGGGACGGATCGCGAGGATCGAAGTAATAAATGCCCATCTTCATAAAAAGATCGTACACAGACTCCATCCTGGAGGAGAAACTGTCATAGCTCTTGTTCTCAGGCATAGTCCAGGCGGATTCTGCCACTGCGCACAGACGCGGCCATATCATAAAGTCGAAACGGTCGGCATTATGGACAAGCTCAGTCCAGAGGTTGGCCTGGATGCCCAGGACAGGAGTCATATCCTTCTCCGTGACATTCCAGCTATCATACCACGCATCAGGGAACGCATAGACATCCTCCAGAGGGCAGAAGCCGTCCCATACGCGACCACATTTGTGCGTGCTGTCCTGGACAAAGTCGAAATACATAGGCTTTCTCGGGCAGAGGATGGTGGAATAGCCTTCAGCCAACGACTTGCGCAATGACTGAGGGCGGTCGTGCCTCCACCAGCAGATGATGTTCTCTTCCTTGTCCAGAGGGAAATCCAGCATATCGTCCCAGCCGATCACTTTCTTGCCAAGCACTTTCACCGAATCCGTCATCCTGCTTATGAAATATCCCTCAGCGTCCTTGATGGTCTCCAGGCCTTCCCTCTTCATCATCCGTCTTACATAAGGATCACTGTTCCAGGCATCGCTGCCGTAGAACACTTCATCTCCGCCGATGTGTATATACTCGGACGGGAACAGGCCTGCGACTTCGCGCAGTATGGCAGTGAGGTAGGCGTATGTCTCCTCCTTGCCGACATTGAACGTGAAGTCGGCGAACTGCGGCGTACCGCCTCCGTTATATTCCGGATATGCCCTGTTGGCAGCTGATGCGTGTCCAGGCATATCTATCTCCGGAATGATCTCGATATGTCTCTCCGCCGCATATGCGACGATTTCCCTTATATCTCTCTGCGAATAATACTGCGCCGCCGTTTCAGGATCGCTGTGACAGCCTCTTCCACCTATCTCTCCAAGTCTCGGATAGGACTTGATCTCGATTCTCCATCCCTGTGCATCGGTGAGATGCCAATGGAAGCGGTTCAGCTTGAAGTACGCCATCATATCGATCAGTCTCTTCACCCGGTCCTTTCCGAAGAAATGCCGCGCCTCATCCAGCATAAAGCCTCGCCAGGCATATCTCGGGGAATCCGTGATGGTTCCCTGTCTGACCTTACCGTTCCTGAGTTCCTGCAACAATGTCTGCGCTCCGTAGAACACGCCCGCACGCCCTCCTGAAATCTCCGCCGACTTCCGGGAAGTGCGCAGAGAATAAGCCTCGTCCTCCGCTGCTGGATCCAGCCTCAGCACAACGGCACCGGAAGCGTCTCCCTCGGATGAAATGGTAACCGAACGCCCCAGTTTCTCAAGCGCGTCCCTCAGGAGCCCTGCTTCCGGAAGAAGCGCAGAGTCAATGACTTCAATCCTGGATATGCGGTCGAAGTTCACAGACGACGCCGATAGTTCCGTCGAATTAGGGTAAGGTATCACATCGGGCGTGACTTTCTCAGCTTTTCCGCAGGAAAGCGCCAGAGCCGACGCCAACGCAGTATATGCAATGTTTCTGATTATGTTCATAATGTCATTATTCATTGGCACCTGCGGGGAGTGTCACCTCCCCGCAGACGAAATCATCCTGTCCTAGAACTTGCTGAACGGAATGTTGTAGCCTATGAGGCCATTATTCTGTGCAAGCATATATGCCTGCACACTCTTGCCGTCAGCACCCTTGGAGAGAAGCACATAACCTACTGACAAGTCATTATCAGCCATTACTGTCTTGCCTGTTGCGAATGAATATGGGGAAGTCATACCTTTCACACCATAGCCGGTACCGGCGGGACCACCTTTTGTTGCATCTCCCTTGACAAGGTCGCCCTCTCTGGAATCGAAAATAAAACCGCTTGCAAGAGTCCCGGCTGCAGGAACAGCTCCGACATTGGAGACAACAAGGCGAGATGTATATCTGTTCTGGCCTGCAGGAGACTTGGCGTTTGCATACTGCACATTCTGCACGGCAACGAGGATGGTTCCGTTAATCTTGAGTGCATCCATACCCCACGTAGGGTTTGCATAGCCATTCTTTGGCCACCAATGTGAAGAAGGATTGGTGAATGTCAATGCTGAGGTTGAGTTCACCACATACACAGTAGCTTGATTATGGTTTCCTGAATTCCAAAGATATTCAAGATCCTTAGGTGCAGCGACATCTGCAGGGTAGTTGAGAGGGACGACCGTGGACATCGCTCCGAATGAGGCGGTAGCACCGCTGCCAGGCCAATAGACATAAGCCTTCGGCTCAAGTGCGCCATCCTTGACAAACTGGAACACAGGCCTGATATTCTTCCAAGATGCCGTGGCGATGACGGCATCCTTCGTAAGATCCCCGTATACTTTGACAGTATTATAGATATCGCAAGTATTGACTCCATTCACCCCATAAGGAGCATTCGCATACATAGCCCCCGTAAGAGACGCATAAATGAATGACGTAGGCTTCTGGTCTATACCGTTCTTCCATACATAGGCACGGACGACATCATTTGAGGTGTCCGTATCAATCGTAGAGGTATATGCAACCGCAATCAAGTGCCCTGCATCATCGTTGGCGATGGCCCTGAACTCTCTGTCCGTGCAGTCTATTCCATCGACATTCACTTTAACATTCGGGAGATAATCACCTGTCATACGGTTATAAACAGGCATCTCTGCTATATTCTTGGCATTCGAGAGTATAAGGTAGTTACCTATGGCAGCCATTGAGAAATGTGCATCTTTAGTCATTCCGTGAGTCTCGTCAGTATATGGTTGGAAACCGAAGAGGCACTCAAGTTCAGACGAAGCGGCATCCTGAGCGATCGTCACTTTCTGAAGCACTGTTCCGTTTGAAGATTTAATGCTGACTTCAGCACTGCGTGCGTCTCCAGTATTTGCTTCAGCAATCAGCGTTACAGTATAATCCGCTGACTTCGTGGAAACGACTGACAGCCAAGAAGCAGATGCCGGAATATCTACATTGAAATCATAATTAGTATTGAACGACATCGCAACTTCTCCGCCATATTTTCCGACAGTATAAGCAGTCGTGGACATAGTGAACACACCGGCCTCGAAATGGAGAGCCTTCATACAAGTCTTGTCACCTTTGTTGGCGAATACTAGAACCTTGCCGTCCACGAGAGGAGAAGGAGCGGTCACCTTGACCTTGCCCTCTGAGTCAGATGTCTTCACGACCTCGGCCTTGAAGCCATTCTCGGAGATGGTCTCGACAGTGACAGTATTGTCAGCGGCCGTGATGACATAAGGAATCTCGACTGTCTCACCGGCCTTGACGCCTATGCCTCCGGAGCGTGCGATGGAGAGCGCGAAGTTCTTCTCGCGAGGAAGCGTGATCTTGTAATTATCCTCGTCAAGGAATGTGATATAGACATTGTCATCATCATATTCTATCTTGTAGTTGGATGACACCGTGGCTCCGGTCTTGCCGAGACGCTCCCAGGTCTTCCCGTCATAAGAGACGCAGAGATAAGCCTCCTCGTCAATCTTGAACTGAGGTGTAGCCCCGTCCACCCTGAGCTTAGGGTCGGTGAAGTTGCCGTCAATAGTCCAGTACCAGACGCCGTCGGTATCCTGCTTAATGCTGACCACGGAGCCGTCCTTGCCTGCAGCGCCATTCGCTCCGTCCTTGCCGTCCAGACCATCAGAGCCGTCTCTTCCGTTACGGATTTCCACTGTTCCGCTCTGCGTGAACATTATGGCGTATCCCACCTGGACACCGCCTTCCATAATAGGAGTGACACCTGTCACATAATCCTTGTTCTGGATAGCCTTTACGAGAGTCTGGAGCTCATCCATCTGTGTCTGGAGCTTTTCCAGGGCCGTGACTCTGTTCTCAAGGTTATCCACCCTGTCCTTAAGATTGGTGTCGTCATACTGAGAGCAAGAGAATGCCATCAGAGCTGAAACGACAGCGAAAAATAACTTTTTCATCTTTCAATTATTTTAGTATTATTAAATTACATATCATATCTTGTGATTTCATATCCAAGTATGCCGGCATTCGCAGTGAACATATACACCTGGACTACATTGCCGTCGGCACTCTCCACGAAAATGACGTCACCGCGCTTTGTGGCATTGTCCCCTCCGAACTTGCCGTCGGAAGCGACGAACGGATATGTAGAGGTCATTCCGGACGGAGAATATCCAGTACCCGTAGGGCCGCCCTTGGAAGCGTCACCGTGCTCAAGGTCACCTTCACGTGAATCGAACAGGAACCCGCTCTGGAGCGAAGTCTTGGTCGGTGCCATACCGATGTTGGCGACATATAGCCTATGTCCCCAGATACCGCTGGACAGATTACCGTTGGACACGGCGAGAAGCCTTGTACCGTTGAATTCGGTGACATCCACTCCCCTGAGGTTCTTCGTATAGTCATAGTTTCCACCTGAAGCCCACCAATGAGTCTTAGGAGCGTCAAACACGAGAGAACCAGCCGGAACACCTGTGCTGTAGCCGATCTGAGGTCTGAAATCACCGTTGATGACATAAGCGAGAGGCGATTCTGTATTCAACGGAATTGCCTTGGAAGAATTCTTGGTGGAAAGCCAGAATGCCTTTCCGTCACTATATGGGCAGAACTGCTCGACGGTCTGGAACTTGCCGTTGTTGAAGTAGAAGGCAAACACTCTTGCGACGGCAGCCTCAGTAGAGGTAATCACGGCACGGCCGCTTGAGAGACTTCCCTTGATGCCCATCTGATTGAACAGCTCGGTAGCCTTGGAAGCCAGCTTGTTCATTTCCGCACTCGTGATGCTGAGATTCATAATCTCCTCCGGAGCGGAGTCTATGCCGTTTTTCCAATAATACACCTTTATGGCAGGGTCGGTCTTCACGTAATCCCAGCCGTTGGCCTTGGTGACGTCGGTCTGCTCCTTGGTGCAGGTATATGTCACGGCTACGAGGTTGCCGTCATCATCTGTGGAGATGGCCCTGAGTTCCCTGCTCGCATCCACGCCGGATGTATTCACGGTAACTTCAGTAAGATGCCTGCCTGAGAAGCGGTTGAAAACCGCCATCTTGCTGGCGTCATTCTTATTGCTTACAATCAGATAATTTCCGACTGCGGCGATAGAGCAGTTCGCATCAGCCTCGAAGCCGAGTCCATCGGCACCGGTGCACTGGATTCCGAAGAGCGCCGAAACATATCCGATCTGACCGGAAGGAAGGACAGCCGGAGACTCGATGGAAACCTCATAGACAGTCTTGGAAGCGCCGTCCTGAGAGAACACATAGATTTCCTTGATGGCATTAAGGTCTACCGTTCCGGTCTGTCTGTCATAGCCTGCAGCCTCGATGGTGGCCCACGGCGCAGGAGTGAGTTTTACAGACTGGAGGGCAGCCTCCACCGCACCGGAAGTCTTGAGAACTGTGAGTTTTCCCTTAGGGTTGTCAGCAGTCGGTTCAGTGATGCTGAACACAGCGCGTACATCCTCGTCTGTGAGAGCCGCCCCGTCAAGACTTGAATCATCAGACTTCTTGCGCAAGGCCCTGAACGTATAAGGCTTCCGCACACCGTCCTCATACACGAGAGTGCTGACGAACACCTTTCCGTCCGACATATCGTGGATACCGCTTATTCCAGGCTCGAATTTGGCCCCGAGCGGCATTGTGGCGCGTATCTTCAGTTCAGAAAGATCCGACATTATCTCCTCCGTATCACTGATATAATAAGGGATATTGAACGTGACGGTGTAGTCTTCATCATTGACCACGGCATCATATTCCTGACTATTCTGAAGCAATGTACCCTTTATGGTCAGATTCATCACGTTACCGTTGTTCTCCCTGACGAGTTCATCAGGCTTGTGACATCCGGTGAAGAGCATCGGAAGGACAGCGGCCGCAAATATAATTCTACTGAGTTTCATATTCTGTTTCATAATTATAGGTTACTTCCACAGATCGTTCTGTTCGCACAATGTATTGTTCCTGAGCTCTCCATAAGGTATAGGGAAAATGCTCATACGCTCAGGGAAGAGACGATCCTGCGTGTCACATTCCACTCTGTTGTATTTGAGGGTTCCATCGGCGTTCTTTACTATCTCGATGGCGTGAAGACGCTTTCCGTTCAGAGTCTTGGAAGCGATGCCCCATCTGACGAGATCGAAGTATCTATGCCCCTCGAGACCGAGTTCGCAGACGCGTTCCTTGCTGAGATCCTCCAGATACTCATTCCAAGAGGTCTTTGTATCACGTCCAGGCATACCGACACGGTCGCGGACCGCATTGAGGTCAATGTAAGCCTGACCGAATTCTCCCTTGCGGGCATAAGCCTCAGAGCGGATGAGATAAATCTCCGGAAGCCTCATCTCCACCCAGTACTGTCCGCTGAGTATACTCGTGAAGTTAATCTTCCTGCTGTCGCTCAAGAACTTGCGGATAATGTATCCGGTAGTTGTCTTGTGGACATTATCCTGACCGCTTGTCGCAAATGGCATATAGTTCCCGCTATCCTTGGAAAGATCGAGAGTCCTGCCGAGCCACGTAGCGCCGTTATAGAGTATGGAGGCATAGAATCTCGGATCACGGTTGGCGTAAGGGGCGTTGCCGTATGAAGCGAGGTTGTCCCAGTCGAATGATTCCCACTTGTCACCTACCTTGATGTCGAACATCGACGCATATTCGTCAGTAGGAGTAGCCGCGGCACCGACGCCGGAATTAGGGAAACCAAGCACCGCATCGTCACCTGGGGCACAGAAATAGTTGTTGAAGCTATGCTGTCTGGCGCTTCCGCCGCCGGTTCCCTGCTGGAAATACACAGCCAGTATGAGTTCGCTGTTGCCGACGGTGGTGAAGATCTTGTTATAGTTGTCCACGGTATTGCCCGGAAGAAGGCTATATCCGAGCTTGAGCACCTCATCGCAAGCATTGATGGCATCATCCCAGCGCTCCCCATACAGAGCAGCCCTGGCCTTCATTCCGAGAGCGGCGCCCTTGGTCACACGGCCTGTCTCGGACGCCTCCCACGAAACCGGAAGGTCTTCGGCTGCCTTAGTGTATTCATTGATTATGAAATCATAACATTCAGCCTTGCTAGAACGGGCCTTCGCCCTGTCATTCGGGCCGTCCACATAATCTTCCGCGACACGGAGAATGACGCCGCCGTGACGCGCCACGAGCTCCTGATAAGCAAAAGCCCTGAGGAAACGAACCTCTGCGGTCCTTATCTTCACTTGCGCCTGATCCAGTTTGTCGGCGAAGCCGTGGTTAATGTCATAGAAGTACTCGTTCAACTGGCGGATATATGTGTACATCGTAGACCAGTTGCTGCGATAGTTACTGTTCACAGTAACATAGTTAGGGTCATAGAACGCTCTGTTCACCTGACCTTTGTCACCCCACCAGGAATACTTGAGGAGTTCGGACACTCCGTCATCCATCAAATAGCCCATAGCGATGTCGGCGTTGGAATAGAGAACCGGATAGAGGCCTTTCACATACAGATCCATATTCTCCACCGAAGAATAAGCGACATCCTCGCCATACCATCCTGTAGGATCCAGGTCCATAACGTTGCACGATGATACCGCAACAACGCCTGCCGCCATCCCTATCAATGTTTTTCTAAATATCTTGTTCATATTCATCTTCTTCATTAGAATGATAAATCAAGTCCGAAGCTGACAGTCCTCTGCTGAGGATAGTAGCCTGTAATGACGTTCTGGCTTTCCGGATCGAGGTACTTGAACTGAGTGAATGTCAAGAGGTTCGTTCCAGTCGCATAGATACGGAGCCTGTCGATGCGTACCTTGCTCATCCATTTGGACGGGAAGGTATATCCGATAGTCGCGTTCTTAAGACGGAGGTAAGCGCCGTTGCGTTTCCAGAAATCGGAAAGAAGTCCGTTGTTGGAGTAAGAGGCCTTGTTCACTGACAGCCTAGGGAACTCGGCATCAGTATGATCAGGTGTCCAGCTGCCCTCCACGAGGTAGAGAGGAGCGTTGTCATAATTCGCATACCACGGAACAGTGAGCGGTGTGAGGTCAGTCACTCCAGAGAAGTTCGACCACGAACCCATCAGCATCTTGTCGCTGAGGGCCGCGCCCTGGAACTGAACGGAGAAGTCAAGTCCTTTCCAGTCCATATCAAACTGAAGGGAGAACATCATCTCAGGCATAGGGCTCTTCGCAATCTTTACCATATCCTCTGAATTGATCTGGCCGTCACCGTTGATGTCCACATACTTGATGTCACCGAGACGAGGCGTCACGTTCGCCGGCTTAGGAGCATTGTCGATCTCTTCCTGTGTCTGGAAGAGTCCGTCAGACTTATAGCCCCAGATGGAGCCGACAGAAGCCCCGAGTACACTCTGCCACGGAAGGACATTGTCGCTCTGCTTCTTCCTGAGGATGCGGTTGTGCGCATAAGTGAATGTCCCGGTAAGTCCATAATTGACCTTACCGACTCTGTTGCGATGACGCACGATGAGATCCACTCCCCTGTTGTCAAACGCTCCGGAGTTCTCCTGTGTCGGATAATGTCCGCCGAGGGAAGGTGGGAACACGCTGCTGATGCTGTTCAGGATGTTGTATGTATATTTATAGAAGTAGTCGGCCTCGATGCTGAGCTTGCCTTTCCATACGCTCAGGTCAAATCCTATGTTGGTGGAACGGAGACGCTCCCAGGTCAAGTCCTCAAACGGATAGGAGACGGCATTGTACAGCGTGTTCTGCGCAGTAGGAGTGCTGCCGAAAGCCACATTGTTCTGAGACCAGCTGTAGCTCTTCCTGTACTGGTATGCGCTTACGTTCTTGGCGCCCAGAGTACCCACGGAAGCGCGGAGCTTGAACATATCTATCTTAGGAAGAGCGTTCTTGAAGAACTTCTCCTTGGACATCACCCAGCCAAGCGACGCAGACGGGAAGAAGCCCCATCTGTGATCCTTGTGGAAGAGGTACGAGCCATCATAGCGCGCTGAGAACTCCAACAGATATTTGTCTGCATAGATATAATTCAGCCTGCCGACATAGCCGGCCTGTGCATCGTGTCCGTAAGATTCGGAGTTCTGAGCGGTAGCAGAGTTACCGAAGTTAAGGTAAGGAAGGTCGAACAGAGCGAAGTCCCTGCGCGAGCCGGAGAACACGCTGCTGTTGTTCTTCGTCTGCTCGTACAGGAAGAGAGCGCCTACAGTATGCTTCCCGAAAGTCTGGTTATATGAAATCTGAGGGCGGAGCACAAGCTGCTGGCTCTTCTGCTCACCCTTATACATATTTCCGTCCTGAGTGAGGTTGGCGGCATTCACCAAGGAGTAGGATGTACTTCCGAAAGAATCCGGAGCAAGCACCTGGTATGTATATGAGAATGTCTTGCTCTCAAGGTCTCTCCAGTCCCAGCTGAAGAACATTGAAGCCTTCAAGCCCTTGAGAAACGGGAATGAATACTCGACGCGCGCAGACGTCTCAAGTTTGAGGTTCCTGGAAGAATTGAATCCGGAATTTGCGGAGCCATAGATAGGGTTGGCCGCATTGGATACGGTACGGTATCCTGACACAGGCTGACCGTTGATTTCCTTAGGCACGAAAGGAAGAGAGTACAACATCTGATGGAAGATGCTGTATGACTTCTGATTCTCATAAGAGTATGAGCCCGGGATATATGCGTCAGCGACATAGCCGCCTATGTTCAGGGCTACCTTCAAGTTGTCGAAAGGTGTCGCCTCGACATTTGAACGGAACGAACCTTTCTGATAGTTGTGGTCGTCAATGATACCGTTCTGGCTGAGGAATCCGCCGCTTATGAAGTATCTTACCTTCTTGTTGCCGCCGTTCACCGAGACACTGTGCTGGTGCATAGTGGTGGTACGGTACAATGTCGATGACCAGTCAGTGTTCTCCAAGCCGTCATTCGGATCGCCGTTGCAGGTCATATCTATCTGCTCCTGCGTGAAGTACGGATCGTTGCCGTCAAGAACGCGGCCGAGGTTATAGTACTGCATATACTGAGTGCCGTTCATCATCTTAGGCAACGCTGTCGCGTGTGACAATGTGACGCTTCCGCTGTAGCTTACGCTTGCCTTTCCCTCAGTACCGCTCTTGGTAGTGATGAGGATGACACCTGCGCCTCCGTCCATACCATAGACGGCGCAGGCTGCGGCGTCCTTCAGCACGGAGATGGACTCGATGTCATGGGCGTCCACACTTCTCATAGTACGCTTCACGCCGTCCACAAGGACAAGCGGACTCGTTCCCTGATAAGAGGAGTAGCCGCGGACGAGCATCGTGACGTCATCGGAGCCCGGCTGCCCCAGAGACTGCTGTGACACGATGCCCGGGAGTTTTCCGACAAGCGCCTGGGACACGTTGCTGGCCGTGGTCTTAAGGATTTCCTCCTGTGTGACCGCTGCCACGGAACCTGTAAGGTGAGCCTTCTTCTGTGTGCCGTAACCCACCACGACCACCTCGTCAAGAGTGTTCTTGTCTTCACGCATAACGACATTTATGACTTTCTGTCCATTGACGTCGCGCTCTTCAGTGATATAACTCAATGAACTGTAGACAAGCACATCAGACTTTCCGGCTGATATGGAATAACGCCCATCAAGTTCACTTACTACACCCTTTGTAGTGTTCTTGATGTAGATGCTTACTCCCGGCATAGGAGCTCCCGTCTCATCAGTTACCTTGCCGGTGACGACATTCTGGGCGAAGCCTGCCACTGCAGAGATGCAGAACAGCACCATAGCGGAAAGGAGTGTCTTTCCCGCCGAGAACGTCCTCTTGGCTTTACTTTTAGTGTAAGAATTCATTTGGTATATAATTAACAATAATTGAGTCCATACTATAAGGCTTGGAATCTTAAGCAGCTTCTTAATAGCCAACCACAAATTTAAACGTTATTACCCCTATTTTTTACGCAGATTTACGCAAATTTAATTAGAAAAAACGCAAAACTTCTGTCTATACTCGCTAGGCGTGCAATTCATACGTCGCCTGAAAAGCTTCGAGAGGCTGTTGTAGTCCTGTATGCCGGCCTCGGAAGCGATGTCCGGAAGAGACTTATTCGTGGTAAGCAAGAGCTGCGCAACACGGAGGATGCGACATTCCAGCACATACTGGTAAATGCTCATCCCCATCTCCTTTCTGAAACGAGACTCTATGCTGCGCCTCGAAAGCGGTACCAGTTCCAGCATCTGCTTGACATTCAGTTCTTTCATATAGTTTTCATTAATATGGTTCACCACCTTCATCACCGCAGGATCAGCAATGACATAGAAAGACGTGGACTGCCGTTCCTTCACCGCCACAGGATTTATGACAATGCTGAAATGGCTTGCGGACGGATCCATAATCTGTGCGTGCAGGCGTTTGCACAGCATATATCCGCCCTGTTCCACATCCAGTTCGACAGAGGATATAGGCGGGTCGGATATGCTGCATATAAGGTCATCATTGTCCACACCGAGAACGGAGACCTGCCTCGGAACATCAATGTTCTCGATCCGACATATCTCCGTTATTATCAATGCTCTTTCATCGTCGCAGCAGAACAGGGCAGTCCTTTCGGGAAGCGAGCGGAGCCATTCGGCGATTTCCGCCCTGTCCTCCATTCCTGGCTCCGGAATAAGATACGAGCGGAACTGCCCGCGGCACCTCTCAACTTCCTCCCTGAATCCTGTCTGCCTCTCTTCAGACCAGACGACATCCTTTATCCCGAAGAAAGCATAACTGGTATGCCTCCTCGCCCAGAAATATCTCGCAGCCATAACACCGGTGCCCTTGTAGTCACCGGTGATATTGGAGTATTCCGTGCTGCGGTTCCTGTAATTCTGCAGGACAATCGGGATGTCCAGCTTATCCAGAAGCTTTATGTCCTCGTCGTTCCACCTTCCTATGATGGCGTCAGCCTTCCATTTACGGGCCATCTCCATCACCTTGCGATACCTCAGACCTCCGGAGCGAGGGTCTGAGGACATACGCAGAAAGAGCCACGGCCCGTTTTCCTTCGTATAGCGGATTATCCCGCGCAGCAGACGCCTGTCGAACTCGCTGGAATAATCTATCATAAGAATGACCCTTATCATTGGCGCTATTTTCTGAAGAAGCCCAATGTGGATACCACAGGCCTGTTTTCGGCAGTCTGATCATTCAGGTGGCTGCCTCCTGCGACCATAGCAGTGGATCCGCCGCCGTCAAAATTCACGGCGCTCTTACACCCGAGCCCCTTCATTATCTGTGCAAGTTCCGTCAATGTGGCGCCGTCGCTTGACGCTATGCGGCCGTCACAGATGAAGAGTATGACCTTGCCGGCAGCCGTAAAGCCCGCAGCAGTCCTGTCTGGCTTCACAGATGTGCCGAATATGTCGTAAGGCATTATCTCATAATTGGTCAGATAATAGTCCGCCCCTGCCGAGGTCGTCTCGAAATCAAACGGGCATTTGCCGTCATACAACAGCACCGGGCCGGCGCTCTGGGCGAATCTCGGACTCCAGGCGACAGGTGCGGAAGGATTCTTGTCGCTGACGACGCCATACCTGTCCCGGCCTTTTACCGATGGAAGCGGCCTGTCGTAGAAACGGCTCTTCCCGGAGGCATCAGATGCAGCCCAATATACTGCAGGCTTGGAGTCAGCCCCAACGCCGAAGATGCCCCTGGTGACATTATACATAACATCATATTCTGCATCCCCGGACTTTAGAGAGCCTCTCACCGCTGTGACAGAACCTGCCGCAGCACCGTCCACATAGGAGATTCCTGTATTCTTGCCGTTATAGAAATAGCCTCCGTTCACCATTACGAGGCAGTTGCCGGCTGCGGCTGACTGCGCATCCACCGTGGCAGCAGCCGAAGGCACACGCACCTTGAATTCCACATCTCCGGCAGTAAGGTCTGCGCTGGCATACCAGGCGTGGAAGTTCCTTCCGTTCAGTTTGTCAGACGTCTCATATACCTCAACGCTTGAAGGGAATCCAGCGAAATCCAGCTTCTTCCAGCCAAGCGTTATCGCTCCCGGCTCCTTGCCGAGGCTCGCCTTGACAGGATCACTGTAATATGTCTTTCCTGCCACGGAGGCATAGGCGCGGAAAGCATATTCATTGCCATAGTCAAGAAGCACATTAGAAATGACTTGGACACGTTCTCTTGCATTGTCCCCAGGAGCAGCATCCTGATGGGCCCCATCAACAGATGGAGTGCCGTCAGCGCTCCAGCATACGCCTGTCACGGCATCAGCATTGACATTCCTCATCGAGTATGAGACAGTCACGCACACAGGGTGGCCTTCGGCCTTGACGGACGTCACTTCAGGAGCGTCCTTCTCGACGGTGGTGAACATTGTCTTGGTTATCCTGGAGTTGAACTTTTCCTCAGGAGCGAGCGCCTGAACTCCTACATAGTATGATGTACCGTAGTCAAGTCCATCGCTGATGACATAGACCGTGGCATTTTCCTCAGTCTTTCCGCAAAGTGAAGGATGGTCGATGTCCGCCGGGTTTATGAGGTATATGGCGAACCCGGTCTCGTGAGTGCTCTTGTCTGTCCAGGTCACCGTGGCTTCCAGGGCTCCCGTCTGTGTCACTACGACATCGGCCGGAGCCGTAAGCATAGCACTCACGGCAGGCGCATCAGGATTGTTCTCATTCCCGCCACAGGCGCACACACTACCGCACATTGTCAGCGCGGACAAAAATTTTCTGTAGTTCATCTTATTATATTTATATGGTTACTCTGTCAAGACAATGATTCCAAGAAGAACGCCCCGAGCCGAATCCGCGACAATGTCCGGAGCCGAGCAGGAGAGCCTGGACAATGAATCAGACTGCAAATTAATAAAAAAGATTGGTTCAGCACAACAGTATGGCGCAAATTCTGGCCGGAAACATATTCCTCCGCACAGGCATTCAGAGACGAAAAGCATTGACCTATAGATATAAAAACGTACCTTTGCATATAAATGACTTTTTCAAGGAAAGATGAGAAGACACCTATTTATGATGGTGCTGACTCTGGCGATATGCCAGGCGGCATCGGCCCAGAACGGCAGGATCGTGACTGACGAGTGGCTGGAAAAGAATTACACCAAGCGAGAGGCGATGATCCAGGTGCGCGACGGAGCCAGCATATATACCGCCGTCTATGAGCCATCATCTGAATATCTGTCATCACTTGGCCTCAGGAAGACGCCTATGATGATTATGAGGACGCCATATTCACTGAAGCCTTATGGCGATCTCTCCGGAGAAAGACACCAGTCAGGCTTCGCCGGCCAGCTCAAGGGAGATATGGCGAACTATGTGGCCGACGGATACATCATCGTGCTGCAGAACGTGAGGGGCAAGTATCTCAGTGACGGGGTCTACGAGAATATGCGTCCATACCTTTCAGGCCCCAGCGGCGCAGTGGATACCGTCAGTTTCGCAGGCTCAGGGGTACTCACCGATGAATCCACTGACATCTATGACTCCATAGAGTGGCTGCTCGCCAATACGGACTGCGACGGCAACGTCGGTGTGAAGGGGGTTTCTTACCCGGGATTCTACGCCACAATGGCCGCATTGTCCAGGCATCCGGCCATCAAGGCGATCTCCCCGCAAGCACCTGCGACAGACTGGTTTATGGGCGATGACGCACACCACAACGGAGCATTGTGCCTGACGGACACTTACAGGTTCGGAGGAGGGTTCTACCGCGAGCGCAAGAAGCCTTCAACAAAAGGACTCGCAAGCCTGGTGAGCATCGATGAAGACATATATGACTATTTCAGGGGCAAGCCGATGTGCAGCCTCGACGCATTCTTCGGAGACAGCCTCCGTTTCTGGAGCGAGATGATGGCCCACCCGGACTATGACGGATTCTGGCAGATGCGGGATCCTTCCGTCCATCTGAAGGATATCCGTGTCCCGGTGCTCGTAACAGGCGGATTCTATGATGCGGAGGACTGCTACGGGGCTTTCAGGACATATTATATGCTGAAGGCATTGTCCCCGGAATGCGACCTTTACCTCGCGGCCGGCCCTTGGTATCACGGAGGGTGGAACAACCGCACGGCCGACCATCTCGCCTGTGCCTGGTTCGGAGAAGCGTCAGGCGCTTATTATCAGGACAATGTGGAATATCCGTTCTTCACCAGGTACCTCTCCGGAAAGGGATCTGAACCGGCAAGGGTCAATGTCCTTCCGTCCGGAGAGACAATGCAGGCCGCCAAGGAAGGGAAAGAGTCTGCCGGAGACTGGCATACTTATGATGAGTGGCCGCCTAAAGGTACGAGATATACGAAGCTCTTCCTCTCCGGAAAAGACGGACTGACGTATGGCAGAGCGGAAAAATATGCGAGGGCCATCGTTTCGGACCCCTCATCACCTGTTCCCTATATGGACATAAAGGCGAAAAGCCGTGACCGTGCATATATGGCCGCAGACCAGAGCTTCGCGTCAATGCGCAATGACGTGGCGACATATATCCATCCAATGCAGGATGCGCCGCTGCACATAGCCGGCCCTATAAAGATGCATCTGGACCTGAGCCTGGACTGTGAGAGCGGGAAACGGCCACTTGACGGTGACATAATAGTCAAACTGATCGACGTTCGTCCGGACGGGTACCAGATGCTCATCCGAGGAGACGTTATGCCGCTGAGATTTCGCAAAGGCTTTGGCAGGCCAGTGCCGGTGAAGGCGGGAAAGCAAGTCTCTGTGGACTTCACTATGTGTGACATCGACCACGTCTTCGAGCCCGGGCATTCCATTATGGTGCAGTTGCAAGGAAGCTGGTTCCCGCTCATAGCGATGAATCCGCAGTCATTCCTCCAGAACCCTTACAAGGCCAAGTCATCTGACTATCAGACCATAAGAATCACCGTAAATTCAGGGACGTCTTATCTGGAGCTGCCGGTCCTCGAGCAATGAAGCACTCAGAAATTCTCAAGCTCGCCGACTATCATATCCGCGGCTGAACGCGCCCAGTCCGGGAAGTTCTCGTCCCGGTGAAAGCGCCCGCTCTCCGCGAAGTCCAGAAGCACGCTAAGGTCAAACTTGTCTGATTCCACTGCGGCGCAGAAGCGAGTCGCATCATAGGCATTGCATCTCTGCTCTATATGTGACGGCACCATCATCAGAGGCTTGCCCAGATACATCGCCTCACAGATGGACTCAAACCCGGCCGTGGACGCATACGCCCTGCATCCAGCCATCTGCCGGAGGAACTCCTTGTCATCCAGATAGTAGAAACTGAGGGTGTCATCCACCACCTTCACCGGCGCCTCGTCAGCATTGTCCCAGAAGAAATGAAGCGGAACTGACGGGTGCGCCGAATGCCAGGTGCGGACCTCCTCCGCAAATCCAGCATTGAGCATATATCCGAGGATGTAGTCTCCATCACGGAACTCGGGGCTGTCACGATAGGCCAGGACCTCGGGACGGAGAAGAGGAGGAACGACCACCAGTCTGCCGTCATCCGGCATCGGCCTGAATGACAGAGCGAGCAACTTGGAAGCCCCGGCGGCTATCGCCCTGGAGAAAAGGTTCAGAGCCAGATGTCCCTCATAGCCGAACTCAGGCATACGCATATCCTCGTGAAGGAAAAGGAATTGATGTCCTATGCACACCATAGGTATCTTCTTGAGCGTAAGCCCGTAAGCAATGGTGCCAAGGAGTTCGTAGAAGTTCACGACCACATCCGCCCCGCTTTCCTTTATGCGTGTGCGAATCAGGGATATCGACGGTATGAACTTAGGAGATATGGCTATATTGAAAAGAACGGATTTCAGTGCATCCGGCCTCTTGTCCTTAGATGCGGATACGAAATTGATCGACTCGAAATAAGTCACGGGGGCATTGACTCCGGCCGTGAAGAAAGACGGGAGAGTCCGCGTCTCGCTCCTGCCGACAAGCATCTCCACGACCTCGTGGCCGCGGGAACGGAGAAGTCTCTCCAGTGTCATTGCCTGTGTCAGGTGTCCGCGTCCCTCGCCCTGTATTATGAATAGATACTTCATTACGGTCTCATATATTGACGGCGACATAGTCAGAATACCTGACGATACGCCAATTTCCGTTATAGTCTTCCACCAACGCCGTAAGCGACTCCACCCAGTCCCCGGCATTGAGATAATGCACTCCGCCCTTGAGCATCTTGTCTTCAGGATGGTGAATATGCCCGCAGATGATTCCGTCGCAGCCTTTAGCCCTCGCAAACGAGTCCAGATCCGACTCGAATCCGGAAATCGCGGACACGGCCTGCTTCACCTTGTGCTTTATGACCTTGGAAAGGGAGTAATACTCCTTGCCGCGTTTCTGCCTTGCCTTGTTCCATACATTGTTGAACCGCAGGAGAAGATTATATGCGACGTCTCCGAGCTTGGCCAGGAATGTCAGCCTGGAAGTGATGCTGTCAAATGCGTGGCCGTGTATCACCACGTATGAATGCTCGTCCTCCTTTATTATATATTCGTGGACAAGGCTTATGTTCGCCATCCTGGACGGCACGAGAGGATCCAGGAAGTCATCGTGATTTCCAGTGACATATATTACTTCAGTGCCGTGCTTCTCCATCATCTTCATTATCACGTGAAAGAATGCGGAATGCACGACAGTCCATTTGTCGTCAGAATTCTTCAGCTGCCAGCCGTCGATGATGTCACCATCCAGGATCAGACGGTCACAGTCCACTGCGCCGAGGAACTCCGTGACCTCACGGACCCTGGAATGCGGAGCCCCGATATGTACGTCTGAGATGACTACTGTCTTGTAATGAGGACGTTCTCCCATATCTACCGTTTTTTCGGAGCTGTGAACTCCTTGATCTTCTGCTCGTCTGTTATAGGGCATACCAGGAAATTCCCGTCTTTTTCCGCGACGATATAATTCTTGAGTCCGTCCACGACCACCATCTTCGCATCCTCGGTATGCACAATGCAGTTCTCACATCTTTCCAGACGGACATCAGCCCCGACAGTCCTGTTGCCCTGCCTGTCAGTCCTTATCTTTCCTCCGACGGAGCTCCAGCTGCCGAGGTCGGACCACTCGAGGTCAGCGGCAATGACATATATTGAATCCGACTTCTCCATCACGGCATAATCAATGGATATCCGGTCGCATTCAGGGAACAGCTCCGCAAGAGCCCTCTCTTCTCCATCCGTGTAGAATGAAGGAGCGAGCCGGTCCATTACGCCCGCGATCCGAGGGGCGAACCGCCGGAGCTGGCTGACTATAGTACGTGCAGACCAGATGAAGATTCCGGCGTTCCAGAAGTAATTCCCGGATGCAAGGTAAGCCCTGGCAGTCTCCAGGTCAGGCTTTTCCTTGAAAGCATTGACTTTTATCACGGTATCCTCCTCCCTGGACGCGGAACAGATATAACCATATCCTGTTTCCGGACGGTCAGGGCGGATGCCCACAGTCACTATCCTGTCTCCCTCCTGCGTGAAATTCAATGCCTTTCTGATGCAGTCGGCGAACTTTCCCGTCCTCAGCACAAGTGCGTCCGAAGGTGTCACGACGATGTTGGCGTCAGGATCCTTCGCCACGATTTTCCAACTGGCATATGCGATGCACGGAGCCGTGTTCCGAGCCTCGGGCTCCGCAAGAATCTGGTCTTCCGGTATCAGCGGAAGCTGCTCTCGTACCGTCTCCACATATTTGCGTGACGTTACCACCCAGATCCGCGACATATCACATACCGGGAGGAATCGCTCGACCGTCAGCTGGATGAGTGACTTCCCCACCCCGAGCAGGTCAATGAACTGCTTCGGCGTCTCCGGTGTGCTCACCGGCCAAAGCCTGCTGCCGACTCCTCCGGCCATTATGACAATATGAGTATGCATATATTCTCTGTCTTATTTTTCAAATATATAAAAAAAAACGACAGCTTGTCTGCCGTCCCCCTAATTTATTCACCGGCTTTTCGACATAACGAAAAGAGGGATGACCGCTGTGCAACGGCCATCCCTCACCTATTTATTGTCCTATCGGAATTACTCGATGGTAACGACTCTGTTCAGGACTGCCGAGCCGAACCTGTTGTTTGTGGAGCCTTCAGCCTTCACTACGAGATGCGACTCGTCGATGCCATATTTCTCCACGAGCACCTTCTTCACATTGTTTACACGCTGCTCTGAAAGATACTGGTTGCGTGCTGCGGTGCCAGTGCCCTTGTCAGCCGAGCCTGTGAGAACGAACACCTTGTCAGGAGCCTGCTCAAGGATGTTCTTCACATAGAAGTCGAGATGAGCCTCTTCACGCTCCGAAAGTTTCGTGCTGCCGATCTCATAGTAGAGAGTAGCAGGAGATACGAGGTCACCGGCTTTGGAAACTGTGACTGTATCAGGTCTTGCGTTCTTGAGGTCTTCGATCTGCTGGCGAAGATCCTTGTTCTCTTTCTCAAGAGCATTGACACGATCCTGGAGTTCATTGTACTGAGCCTCTGTGAAAGGAACAGGGACGATAGCAGGAACGACAGAAGTGTGACGCTTGAAGTTGGTCTTGCCAAGGTTCACAGACACGCCGAACTTTGCTGACGGGAGGAAGCCGAGCATAGTGTTAGGATTCGGATCCACGTGAGGGAAGCTGCTCTTCGTCGCAAGGACAGAAAGGTCGAGATAGAGATTGACCCTGTTGCAGAGACGGAAGTTGTTCAAGAGACCGAGGCCTGCGCCGAACTCGCTGTTGCTTCTTGCGCGCATATATGCGAATGAAGGATATGCGATGACATTCCAAGTCCTTGTCTCCTTGTAACCGCTGAACGCATTGGAAAGATTCCAAAGGAGGTCAGCGTGAATAGTGTTGCAGTTGAACGTACCGTCACAGGCTGTATAGCCGTCATTGGCCTCCACCTTGTTCTTGAGGCCTGCCCAGCCGACTCTCGCACCGACAGAAGGAGTGAACCATTTTCCGAGATATATGTCAGTGGCGACACCTGCCTTGCCATCCACGCCTTTTCCAAGCCAGGAATTCACACCTGCGCCGACGCCTATGAACCAATTGTCGCCGAAACGGTTCGTCTCATAAGAACCGCGCACGATCTTGCCGTTCTCATCACGGTTGCCATTCTCCTGTGCACTCACAGGGGAAGCCACCAGCACGCTCGCCATTACGGCGAGAGCCCCAATGAAGAATCTTGAAGTTTTCATTTTAAATAATTATTAATAGTTTTTACTAGTTTTGCAAATATCTCCTTTCCGTCCATCAATGACTTCCGAAAATTCTTACAAAATTAAAAATTTAATGTTAATTTACAAAATAATCCTCACAAGGCACCCTTATCCACGTTTTTCGCTGATTTCACGCATCTTCTTGCCTGTGAGCGGATAGAATGTCATTATGATGATGCCGACGGCAGAGCCTATGGCCGGAATCCAGCTCATAAGAGCCTTTATCGTGGCGAGAGCCTCTTCGGACTGCACAGCGCCCTTTGCATTGTCATAGCCGAACGCCATAAGGACCCAGAGGACTATGGCGCTGCCGAATGCCGCCCCGAACTTCTGCGCCATCGACGAGGATGAGAAAATCAGTCCTGTCGAAGAAGAACCGTTCTTATATTCTGAATACTCCGCCACGTCGGCGAACATTGACCATAGAAGCGGCGAATTTATTCCTATGGCAATGCAGATGAGAACCTGGATGCCCATAAGCGCCCACATCCCGGCGGCATTGTCAGGAAGGAACGCCACGGCCACGCTCAGCACGGTAAGCAGAGCGAGGACGGCTATGAAAGTGTTTTTCTTGCCGATTCTTTCTGATATCGGGACTGTAACTACGACCCCTATGAGCTGCGATATCTCGCCCACGGTAAGGAATGCGGCGAGAGTATATATCGCATTGGTGCCCAGCACATCAGTGAAATAGTAGGCAGCGGCGCCACCGCGGATGCAGTTGAAGAGCAGGATCGACACCCCTCCTCCCAGAAGTAGCCACCACGGGGCATTGCGGACAAGGCATTTAAGGTCATTCCATACCGAGGCTTGCCGTTCCGGACTCTCTGCGACTACACGCTCACCAGCCATCTCCGCTTCCGTGACGTGCTCACGTGTCATCAGGAACGAGAGGACAAAGAGAATGGCGCAGACGCACCCGATAACAGTCAAAGCCAATGTCCAGTCTGCCGGGGCCGAATCCGAAAGAGTCCAGTTCTCCGGGAGAGTCCCCAGGACTGAAGAACGGAGTTTGAGAAGCGGCTCAAATGCTCCCATCGCAATGAACCCTCCTATGAAAGCGAAGAACATTCGAAATGAAGAGAACACTGATTTCTCCCTGGAATCGTCTGTCATCACGCCAAGCATAGCGCCATAAGGGACATTGACAGCAGTGTACACCGTCATCATAAGTATATATGTCACATAGGCATAGATATGCCTGAACGTATAACTGTCCGTCTGAGGGGTATAAAATGCCAGCACACCGGCAACTGCGAACGGAACGGCCATCCAGAGCAGGTAAGGACGATATTTTCCCCATCTTGTACAGGTGCGGTCAGCAATCAGTCCCATAACAGGATCCGAGATGGCGTCATATAGCTTGGTGACGAGAACCAGCGTGCCTGCGTGAGCAAGGCTCAGTCCGAAGATGTTGGAATAAAAGAACGGTAGATAATAAGAGAAGATTTTCCAGAACATAGACGACGACATATCGCCGAACCCATATCCGATTTTCTCAGAAAGTCTGACTTTTGCCATAATGCCTAAATATCATTCAACATAGTGGTGAATTTCTTTATCAGCGAAACAGTGGTCGAATCACTGTGGTAAACGGAATAAAGCCCCTGCTGCTCCTGAGGAGGGTCTCCGCAGCGCTCATCTCCCCTATGCCAGAACACATTGTCCTCCGACTGACCGGCGAAGCCTCCCCACGCCCAGAAATTAGTTCCTGCCAGAGGCCCTCCTGAACGTGCAGACTCCACCACCTTCCCGAACACATACGAATAGTATTCGTCCCTCAACTCGACGGAAGAGCCCTTGGAGAACTGCACGCCGTCCCTCGGGAACCCGAACTCCTCCATCACCAGAGGCTTACCGAGTTTCCTGGCCAGGTCGATGTGCATCGACATATACTCTTCAGTCTTCTTGATGGACGTCCCCATATCGCTGTCCAGCGTCTCCTTGTGCGCCCAGCCCCAATTGAACGGCCATATATGCATAGTGAGATAGTCTATGTCCGGGCAGCTGTGTATCTTCTCACAAAGATTCATATCAGCCTCGCAGCCATACCAGCCCTCACTGCCCGTCGATACCAGATGATTCGGATCCAAGGACTTTATCAATGCCGCCGAGTGCCACAGCCACTCAGAGAATGCCGTCTTTACAGAATCATCAGTGGAGAAGCATCTCGGCTCGTTGCATATCTGCCAACTGAATATGGCCTGGTCATCCTTGTAAGGCTTTCCGGTCACAGTATTGACTCTCGTCACGATGTGCCTTATATTGTCATCCGCCATCGCCTTTGCCTTTTCGTTCATAACGAACCTCGAGGCATAAGTCATATATTCTTCCCACGGTGCATCTTCAGTGATTGTCCCCCCGCCGGACCATTCCAGGTATTTGGAGAATCCTCCCGACCACAGCCAGGAATTGTTCAGATAAATCACGGCCGACATCCCGCGCTTCCCTATCTCGGCGAGGAAACGGTCAAGGCCGACGAACACATTCTCGTCATATACGCCAGGAGATTTCTGCAAGGCAGGCTCCACACGGAATGGCATTCCTTCATTCTCATCCGCCCCGGCCAGGACGCGGAGATTCGTCACACCCATAGACTTCAGCGTGTCCAATTCAGCGTAAAGCCTGTCAGGATCAGCAGATTCCGTATCTGAGAGCAATATCGGGGCATACCACATATTGGTGCCGATGAAATATACGCTGTCCTCACTTCCTCTCCGGAAATGTCCATCCTCGACACGCCAAAATCCGTCGCCGCCATTCCCCGTGCAGGAGACCAATGTAAATGCCAATGTAAATGCAGATATTATTTTCTTCATATGCAGATATTATTTAAAATCAGATATTATTATATATTATAAAAACAGACAGCCACCGTGCAGTTTCGTCAATGTCATTAATCCCAGAATCTGTCCAGCGACATCTTCTGATGCGTTCGGCAAAAATAGTGATTTTATGACGATATTTCGCAATTTCTGCCATATTTTGCGTTTACCGCCCACGTGACAGTGAACATTTCACGTATATTTGCCATCGTCGAAAAACATACAGAAGATGACACGAAAACTCATTTCAGGAGCATTGACTCTAATATTCATCCTTACTGCGTCCGCCACATCCTCAGCGAAAGTCTGGCTGCCGCAGATTCTCGGAGACCATATGGTACTGCAGCAGCAAAGCGATGCCAACCTTTGGGGCAAGGCCTCGCCGTCCTCCAAGGTCAATGTCAAAGTCTCCTGGAGCAGGGAGCGGATAAGCACTGTGACAGACAGTGACGGAAACTGGAGACTCTCCGTCAGGACGCCCGAAGCGAGTTTCAATCCGCAGAGCATCACGATATCAGACAAGGACGGTTCATTGACATTGACAGATATACTCATAGGAGAGGTGTGGCTCTGCGGCGGCCAGTCTAATATGGAGATGCCTCTGGAGGGATTCACAGCCTGCCCGGTAGAAGAGGCCGACGAGGAAATAGCATTGTCGATGAAATGGAAAGGCCGCATCCGCGACGTGAAGGTGTCACGGTTCGGAGCAGAGACACCGCAGGACACAGTGGGCGGAAGCTGGCAGACGTGCTCTCCAGAGACGACCAGGAGATTCTCAGCCGTGGGGTGGTTCTTTGCGAAGATGATAAGCGAGGCTCTGGATGTCCCGGTAGGGCTCCTCGAGTGCAAGTGGGGTGGTTCTGCCGTGGAGAGCTGGCTGCCCCGGGACATTGTCTATTCGTATCCCGAGAACACACTTCCCAACGGCAAGTATTCACCGGGAATGCTTCCGCAGGGATGGTATCGGTGTGACACGCCTATTGTGATGTATAACGGAATGCTCTACCCTGTGCACAACTACACCATACGAGGATTCCTCTGGTATCAGGGAGAGACCAACGCTCCTTTCCACGAGTATTATGCAGAAAGGCTCGCGACGATGGTGAAAGTATGGCGAGACCTATGGGGCGAGGGTGACATTCCTTTCTATCAGGTCGAGCTGTCGCCATTCACGTACAACGGTGACGGAACCGTAGGCGCCAGGATACGCGAGGCACAGCACAAGGCAGTGAAACTGATCCCGAACAGCGGCATCGCAGTGACTAACGACCTGGTCTACCCTCACGAATATGACCAGATCCACCCTCGCCAGAAAAGAAAAGTCGGAGAAAGGCTGGCATATCTGGCATTGAACAAGACCTACGGGCACGAATGGGTGGTATGTGAAGGCCCTGTCTTCAAGGAAATCAAGATAAACGGCAGTGAAGTGGAGGTGTATTTCGACAATAAACTTCTGGGACTCAGCCCGTGGCACGGCATAACAGGATTTGAACTGGCAGGAGAGGACGGCGTCTTTCACCCTGCACAGGCTGACCTTATAAAATGGGCTCAGAGCATCATCACTGTAAAATCAGATGAAGTTCCGGCTCCTGTCGCAGTAAGGTATTGCTTCCGTGATTTCCAGCCAGGCAATCTGAAAGGGCGCAGCAACATACCGGTCGCCCCGTTCAGATCAGACAACTGGTAGGCTCTGCTATTCCACTGGGAAGCCGAGGGCATAATACAGTGATATGACTGACTGTATGCGGGCCGCCCTGTCCTGGACCAGAGACTGCTGCGCCGACAGAAGCGACTGTCTCGCCGTAAGCACTTCCAGATAGTTCACTGATGAGTGCCGCATCAGAAGCGTGGTCTTCGTCACGGCTTCCGTCAATGCCTCCACCCGCTGAAGATCCAGGCCGATGCGGACTCCTGCAGCCTGCCACCCGGTCACGGCATCATTGACCTCCTTGCCTGCCTGCAGGAGTGTCTGAGAGAACGAGTCCAGTGACTCCTCGTATGCGGCCTTGGCCTGCCTTAGCGCAGCAATGTTCGCACCACGATGGAACAGTGGCTGGGTCAATGACGTCACGGCATTGGTCAGCCAGGCTGCAGGATTCAGTATCACCCCGCCGGCATTGTTCGTCCACCCTGCCGAACCGGAAAGGGTCACGGACGGATAGAACGACGCATGGGCGGCATTGACATTATAGAATGACTGTGCGAGTGCGGCCTCGGCCTGACGGACATCAGGGCGCGACGACAGCAGCCTCAACGGGATGCCGACGCTGACAGTATCAGGGAACGACTGTTCATCGAGCGACAGACGCTCTATCTGATGAGGAGCCTCGCCAAGCAGCAGAGACAGGCTGTTCTCTGCCTCGCGTATCGACTGGAGAATCGAGACATTGGAGCTTTCCAGCGCCAGACGGCTTGCGCGTGCCTGAAGCACGGCGGCATCGTTCGACCGCCCCGCCCTCTTCAATGCTTCGAGAGTCTGCTCCATCTCCCTCCAGCTTTCCATCGTGCGGGAATTGATGTCCAGCTGCGCATCCAGCAGAAGAAGGGTGTAATACCCTGCCGCCACATCCGCGACGACCTTCGTCCTGACCGCCTGTCCGTATGCCAGAGACCCCTCCAGCGCAGCCCCGGCAGCACGTTTCGCATTCGTCTTCCGGCCGAAGAAGTCGATGTCCCAGGAGGCCGACGGCGTCAATGCGAATGTACGCCCGCTTCCGGCACCTCCGCTCACTCCCCCATCGGCGTTGAAGGTCAATGCAGGAAGGTACGTCAGTCGTGATGTCTTGAGAGCAGCTTCCGCAGCCGCAATCCTGTGCCCGGCTATGCGCACATCGGAATTGCGCTCCAAGGCCGTGTCTATCAATGCAACAAGACACGTGTCGCTGAAGAAGTCCCGCCATCCGGCAGATGCTATGGATGCTGTATCCGAGGTTTCGATGTCACGATAGAGTCCTGTGGTGTCCACCGTGTCCGGACGGGAGTATCTGTTATATAGTCCGCAGCCTGAAAGCATAGCCAGGGCTGCAAGTATTGCGATATGTTTCATAATTTCATCTCTTTATTCAAGCCTATGAACTTCTTCTGCTTACGCCGAGACGCTCCTGCAGGTACTGGAACACAATGAAGAGCACCGGGACGAAGAGCAGAAGGGCCACAGAGCCTGCTATCATTCCACCGACCACGCCTGAAGCCAGGGAGCGGCATCCGTTGGCGCCGACACCGCTCGCAACCATAAGCGGAATGAGTCCAAAGATCATCGATACGACAGTCATCAGAATCGGGCGAAAGCGCTCTCGGGCCGCGCTGAAGGCGGACATTGTCAGGGACAGCCCCTCCTTGCGCCGCTGAACTGCATACTCCGTCTGGAGGATGGCAGTCTTGGCGAGCAGTCCGATCAGCATTATGAGTCCAGTCTGGAGATAGATATTGTTCTCCAGGTCAAGTACCGCGGCGAATGCGAAGCTCCCGGCAAGTCCAGCCGGAATCGCCAGAATCACGGCGGCAGGGACAAGGAAGCTCTCATACAAAGCGCTGAGAATCAGATATACGAGCACGATACAGATGACGAAAATCAATGCCGCATTGCCGGTCGATGCCGCTTCTTCCCTGGACACTCCGCCATACTCAAAGCCATAGCCGGAAGGAAGGTTCCCCGATGCCGTCCTGCTGATGGCGTTCATAGCATCTCCTGTGCTGTATCCCTCTGCAGGGCTGACACTTATGGAAATTGCGCCGTAGAGGTTGAAACTCGTGAGGTCTTGCGGTCCCTCCGTTCGTATCAACTTCACGAACTGGCTGAGCGGAGCCATTCCGCCAGGAGTCCTGACATACATTCTGTCAAGCGACTCAGGAGTCATCCTGAACTCAGGACGTGCCTGCACCTGGACCTTGTACAGCTTGGAGAACCTGTTGAAGTTGGATGCGTAGCTTCCTCCATAGTAGCCTGCCAATGTCCCTATAACCTCGTCTGTCGAGATGCCTGCCCGGACGCACTGGGCATCATCCACACCCACCTGGAACTGAGGATAGCGGTTGTCGAATGCCGAATATGCGGAAGATATCTCAGGGCAACCGGAAAGTGCCTCAACGAATCCTTCTGCGACACTCTTGAACCGGTCAAGGCTGCCGCCATTCCTGTCCTGGAGGTAAAGTTCTATGTCATTTGACATTCCATATCCAGGAATCATAGGCGGTGTGGTCACGAATACATTGATATCAGGAATGGATGCGACAGCTTCATTGATTCTGTCACAAATCTCAAAAGATGAAAGGTCCCTGTCTTTCCAGTCATCCAAGGAGACGAAGAACAGTCCCATAGACGGACCGGAGCCTGTGAACGAATATCCGGCCACGCCTGAAGCATATTGCACACCTGGTATTGCGCAAACTCTCTTCTCGATTTCAGACATTATGCCATATGTCTTCGGCAATGCAGTTCCAGGTCTCGCATCAAGGCTCACTATCACTGTCCCGGTATCCTCCTCTGGAATAAGCCCTGTCTTCACGGTATGCATCAATGCGACAAGCAGCACAGCAGAAACAGCCAGCATCAGCCACATCATCCATTTACGTCTCATAAAGAACTTCAGGATACGGAGATATCGTCCCGTGACGACACTGAAGCCGGTATTGAAAGCAATCCTGAACCGCGCAGCGAAATTGTTCTTCATATTGCCGCTCCCATCAGTATAAGGCCTCAGGACCAAGGCGCACAGAGCCGGCGAAAGAGTAAAGGCATTAAGAGCCGATATTCCGACTGCTATAGCCATTGTCATACCGAACTGCTTGTAGAACTCGCCGGATGTACCGCCGATCATCGAGACAGGAAAGAACACTGCCATAAAGATCAATGTCGATGTGAGTATGGCCGAGGATACGTTATTCATCGCATCTTCCGTGGCAAGATAAGGAGACCTGTATCCCGCATCGAACCGTGCCTGCACCGCCTCGACCACTATGATAGCGTCATCCACGACCGTACCTATGGCAAGCACCAGTGCGAATAGCGTCAGCAGGTTCACCGAGAATCCAGCCACAGACATCACAGCGAATGTTCCGATTATAGAGACGAAAATGGAAATAGTAGGAATCAATGTTGATTTCAGATCCTGGAGGAACACATAGACCACCAGCACCACGAGGAGAATCGCTTCCAGCAACGTCCTCAGCACAGCAAAGATGGACGCATACAGAAAGCGGTTCGTGTCACTGAGCGTGACGAACTCCATTCCCTCAGGCAAGTCCCTCGACAAGTCGTCCAGGGCGGCGTCTATCTCATTTATGATTTCAGATGCATTGGACCCGGCCGTCTGATAGACAGTTGACACGGATGCAGGCAAACCATTAAGGTCTGAAACGAAATTATATGCATCATCGCCGAGTTCTATCTCAGCGACATCCTTAAGTCTCAGGACATTGCCGTCCGGCAGGGCTTTCAGGACAATGTTCCCGAATTCCTCCGGAGTTGAGTAGCGTCCGCGGAATTTCATCGTATATTGCCAGGCGGCACCGCTGTTCTCGCCGAATGCGCCGGTCGCCGCTTCCAAGTTCTGCTGTGCCAATGCCGTCTCTATGTCTGACGGGACCAGTTCATGCTGCATCATCTTGTCCGGGTTCATCCATATACGCATACTATATGTAGCGCCATAGTTCTGTATTTTGCCTACGCCGCCGATCCGCTTGATGCGAGGTTCGACATTAATGTCCATATAGTTATTTATGAATGTGCCATCGTAGCGGCCCCCCGGCGAATATAGGGCGAAGGTCTTCAGCTCGCTGTTCTGCTGCTTTTCCGTGGAGACTCCCGACTTGGTAACTTCTGCCGGAAGCAGGCTCAATGCGGTGGAGACACGGTTCTGCACATTGACAGCCGCCATATCGGCATTGCTCCCCTGCTCGAAATATATGGTGATGCTTGCATCGCCGCTATTGGAGGCGGTGGATGTCATATATGTCATATGCTCGACACCGTTGATAGCCTCTTCAAGAGGCATGATGACAGCCTTCTGCACAGTCTCGGCATTCGCGCCGGGATAGCTTGCCCAGACGCTGATGGTAGGCGGAGCTATGTCCGGGTACTGCTCCACCGGGAGCGAGAACAGGGCGATGGCTCCCATCAACACAATCACGATGGATATCACCATGGACAGCACCGGCCTATGTATAAATAGCTTAAGATTCATTTTATTTAATTCTGGATTGACTGCATTTCTACGATTTCGGCACCCTCATATACACTGCTTATTCCATCCGATACGATAATTTCTCCTTCAGAGAGACCGCCTCGGATAATATAGTTCTGTCCGTCAGGAGTTCCCTCCGCATTGACCTCCACCATGACGGCCTTTCCGTCCACGACCTTATAGACAAATATCTTGTCCTGTATCATAAACGTAGCGGTCTGAGGTATCACGACAGAAGACGAATCGGTCCTGGTGATGACGACATTGCCGGTTCCGCCGCTGAGGAGCATCCCTGACGGATTCGGGAACACGGCACGCAGCGAGACGGAGCCTGTCTGCGGATTTATGACGCCGCTTATGGTCTCCACCCTGCCCTTATCTTCATAAAGTGTCCCGTCATTCAGTTTGAGGGATATCTCCGGAAGCATCTCGATAGCCTTCTCCTGTGAGCCGTACTGCCTGAGAATAGACAGCAGTTTATTCTCTGACATAGAAAAATAGACATACATGGAGGAATTATCCGAGACTGATGTGAGCGGAGATGCCATCGACGGACTGACAAGTGTCCCCTCTCTGTATGGCAATGCCCCTGTCACGCCGTCCGCCGGACTTGTGACATCCGTGTAGGACAGACTGTTGCGGGCATCCGTCTCATTGGCATTGGCCTGCTCCAGAGCCGCTTCCGTCGAAGCAAGTGAAATCTCCGACATTGACAATTCATATTCAGAGATGACCTTATCCTTGTACAGGCTTGCCTTGCTCTCATATTCGAGCTTGGCTGTTCTCACCTGCGCTTGCGCGATATGCACATCTGCCTTCGCACGCTCCAGCGCTGCCTTGTAAGGAACCTGGTCAATGATGAAGAGGCTCTGTCCTTTCCTGACCCGCTCGCCTTCTTTTATGCAGACCTTGACAATCCTTCCTGAAACTTGGGAGTATATGTCGATGTCCTGACGGCCCCGTATGGTGGCGGAGTATTCGTCATTGATGTCGATAGGGCTGATTTCCGCCGTGATGGTGCTGACTACAGCATTTTCTGCTTGTCCTGATGATTTTCCTCGGCATGAGGCTATCGCAGCCAGTGCCGTCATCAGGAGGATTCCTGTCTTGATAGTACGCATTTTATATATCTGGATATTTTCGGAAACGAAGATAGCCATCAGTATTAACACAAATAATGGTTCTCTGCGCGAAACGGAAAAATCCACTATCGAACCGTCGTTACGGACCGGGATTTCTTACATTCAGGCTGTGAATTCTATATTTCGCAGATATGGTTATTGTTATTGACAGCAAAAACGGCTTTCTTTGCGGAATGAATTTCATAATATGATACAGCTTGATAAATTCAAATATAGGATTCCGCTGACCCTTGTGGTTTATGTCATATATTACCTCCTTATATTCATAATGGAGGGTTGCAGTTTCCGTTCATACTTCTCCGAATATGACACAGCAATGGACTACATACTGGAATTCGTATTCACCCTTCTTAGCAGCCTACTCTTCGTAGAGGTTTCTGTCATGTACAGCAGACTGCTCAGCAAAGCTTTCCCTGTCACGGAGCATATCTACCGCTCCCTGATACTTGAAGGTATTTCACTGATGGTACTCAACATTCTGACAGCTGCACTATTCAATACAATTCTTATATTCTGCGACCCGGAATGGGAGATGTATTTCAACCAGTCATTCTACATCATCTGCATTCTCGTGACATTTGTCTCAAGCATATATCTCAATGCCAGATACATGGATTTGATGGCCGAGGCCGAGAACAGCCGAAGGTCCCTTGAAGTGAACCTGGCCAAGGAGAAGGAGATGCAGGCAAAAGCACAGCTGGAGAGCCTGAAGGCGAAGATAGATCCGCATTTCATGTTCAACAACTTCAGCATCCTGTCGGAGCTTATCGTAGAGGATCCGCCAGTCGCCGAGCAATTCCTCGAGAATCTGTCGAAAGTCTACCGATATGTCATCCGCACCCCGAAAAAAGACCTTATCAGCATCCGCGAGGAGCTTTCGTTCCTGGATTCATACCTATATCTGATAAAGACGAGATATGAGGGCCAGGTCAATGTCAATGTCTCCCGGGAGGTCGCCCAGATGCCGGGGAGGATTCCGCCGGCGAGCCTGCAGATTCTGGTCGAGAACGCCATCCGGCACAACCGCCTTTCCGCAGAAGAGCCGCTGGAGGTCAATGTCTTCCGTGACGGAAGCGACATTGTCGTGGAGAATCCTCTACGTCCGCTGAAGTCCGAAATAGACTCTACCGGGACAGGACTTCAGAACATTTCGGACAGATATATGATATTGTGCGGACGAAGGCCTGTGATAACGGACGGTCCTGATAAATATATCGTGAAGATTCCTGTAATAATGGAAGAATAAAATATTCAAGACAATGAAAATAAGGAACATACTCATAATCGAAGACGAGAAACGGAACTTCAACAGACTTCAGAGACTGCTGACGGACATTGACCCGGACTACAGCATTGACGGTCCCATCACGAGCATCGGAGAGGGGGTGGACTATCTGGGTTCGCACGAGGCTCCTGACCTGATTTTCGCCGACATCCGCCTCGCCGACGGACTCAGCTTCGAGATCTTCCGGCAGGTCAATGCCGGCTCGCCTATCATTTTCACGACGGCTTATGACGAATATGCCGTGCAGGCCTTCAAGTACAACAGCATTGACTACCTCCTGAAACCGGTGGACAGCGAGGAACTGCGCGAGGCGATTTCCAAGGCGGAAACATACTCCAAGGCACATGAGGCACCTTCCGAAAAGGACTACGGAGAGAACCTGAAGGAGCTTCTGGAAATGATGAAACAGAGCAATTTCCGATATCGTGAACGTTTCCTTATCTCCGGAATCGACGGATATGAATCCATATCAGTAAATGATATCAGCCATATAATGCTGAAGGACAGGACGGTGCTTGCATTCCTGGAAGACGGGAGAAGCAAGGCTGTTCCGTTTTCCCTGGACGACCTGGAATCGCAGCTTGACCCTGACAAGTTCTTCCGCGCGAACAGGCAGTTCCTGATCAACATTGATTCCGTCCGCAAGGTCAGCTTCTATTTCAACTCCCGTCTGCTCGTCCATCTGAGGAACTACCCCGACACAGAAATCATAATCAGCCGTGAACGGGCAACAGCACTCAAGGGTTGGCTGAACAAATAGAGAAAAAATATAACTTTGCTGATGCTATGGTGATACTTATTACAGGAATATCGTCCGGATTCGGACTTGAGACGGCAAGGCTGCTGGCAGCCGAGGGGCATACCGTATATGGGACAGTAAGGCGCAAGGTGGAGCAACTGCCCTGCGTGCACTATCTATTCGCGGATGTCACTGACAATGATGCGGTAACGGCGGCGGTCCGTCAAGTGATAGACAATGAGGGGCGTATAGACATACTGGTATGCAACGCTGGTATGGGTGTAGGCGGCCCAGTAGAATACACACCGCAGAAAAGCATTGACCTGCAGATGGATACCAACTTCGGCGGTGTCGTAAAGTGTACGCGGGCTGTGCTGCCCTTTATGCGTGAGAGGCGTTATGGCCGGCTAGTCTTCATAAGCTCGATCGGAGGACTGATGGGACTCCCCTACCAGGGTTTCTATTCCGCGAGCAAGTTCGCTGTAGAAGGTTTCGCAGAGGCTCTACGACTGGAGGTCAATGACTTCGGCATTACTGTGACGACCGTGAATCCAGGAGATTTCTCCACAGGGTTCACTTCACGCAGGGTGAAGGCATCGGATCCTGAAGCGGAGAACGCCTATCCGAGGTATGCAAAAGCATTGAACGACATAGAGAAGGACGAGCGCGGAGGGCTGAAGCCGATAGCTGTCGCACGGACTATTTCACGGATTTGCAACACAAGACATCCGCGCTGCCGCTATATCGTAGCAGACCCCGTCCAGCGTCTTTCCGTCTCGTTGAAGCACATCCTCCCAGACAGAATCTTCGCAAGCATCCTCGGCTGGTACTATCGGTAGCGGCACAGTGAGAATCAGGGGATCAGAACATCGGAGACACCCTTCAGAACAGATTCCGAAAAGGACAGCCGCCATCAGGCTGAAAAAGTCCGGAAAACATACCTAAAACTGACATCTACGAAGAATACGCACGGCGTACAGGCAAGATACTGGCGAAACGCGGAGCCGTCAGTTCCGAACCTATAGTGCGGTACACCTGGGCACAGACGCAGGATTCTATCGTCTGACACCGGAAGTGGTAGCGTTCCCGCGAGACGAAAGCGAACTCGTGACACTGGTCAGATGTGCCAATGAAATGAAACTCCCTGTTACCTTCCGCGCTGCTGGAATCCATCCGCATTGTCCTGAGCGACGGCACCGTCCTGGACACCGGCTCGGAAGGGACTCTCGGGACCGTGATACTGGGCGCTGTCACAGTTGCGGCGTGCGGGCAAGGCAAGAAAGGCAAGGCTATGGCACAAGGCAATGAAAGCAAGTCTCCGGTAGCATATTTCTCCGCTACCGGGACGACTGAAAACGTGGCGAAGATGATCGCATCAGCCACTGACGGAGAACTTTACAGAATCACTCCTGCCAAGGAATACTCGGCAGAGGACCTGGACTGGTGGAACGGAGCGCCGCGGATCATCAACACATTTATCGAGGCTTACAATCTGAAGGGCAAGTCCGTGGCACAGGTAGCCCTCAGATGGCTGTTCCAGACGGATGTCATCATCATCCCGAAGAGCACCCATAAGGAAAGGATGGCCGAGAATCTCGACATACTTGACTTCGAGCTCACTCCGGAGGACATTCAGAAGATATCGTCACTGGATCTGAAGCAGAGCCTGTTTATGGATCACCATTCAGGCGAGGCCACGAAGCAGTTTATGGAATGGCGCTCCCTGGTCAAGCCTGCTGAATAAATCGCTCCGAAAGTGCACGACATCGGGCATCGCATTAAGAATTAGAGAGTCATCAAGAGCAGCCATCGTGAAAATGACTAGAACAAGGACTTTATCCAGGTAACCATCTCCGATATTACTTCCGGAGAGAAGGTTTCGGATATCGCCTTATATTCAGCAGGATTCCCGGTACTGCAATGCTGGAACAAGTGGTTGAGACCGTCTTCGGCCTTGACCACATTTTTATGTCCGCCTTCGGAGGTGGCAGGGAGTCCGTTTCTGATGGCATCAAGGTTGCGCTCACACGACACCTGAACGTCCATCGTGCCGTTAAGAGCCATCACGGGGCAGGTGATGCCTCCAAGTTCCCTAGCCAGATCCATTGCCAGGAAGTATCTCATATATGGCGTCAGGAGCTGGCGGGAAGCCATGATCAAGTTCTGCTTCAAAGCTTCCGGAAGATCGTGACTTTCAGGTGACGGCAATGGAAGACCGGCTTTGACTGCATCATAGGTATCGGACAAGAGCCGGCAATAGGAATCCACATCGGCCTGAGCGATACCGGCATCGGCCAGTGCCCTGCGGTTCTGCTCCAACAATGTCTCCGCTCCAGAGACGACCATTCCGGCGAGGCTGATGATGAAATCGGCATTGCCCTCGGCCGCAAGCATCAGTGCAATGCTCCCACCCTCGCTGTGTCCGAGCACGCCGACGTGATCGAAGCGCCTACGCAGAAGCCGAATCCCGGCAAGGGCGTCATTCTTAAAATCCTCAGTAGTACAGGATAGCACATCGCCCGTAGATTCTCCGAATCCCCTGTCGTCGTATCTCAACGTGGCGATCCCAGCACGGGCGAACGCATCGGCTATGACCAGGAACGGCTTATGTCCGAACATTGCCTCGTCTCGGTTCTGCAACCCGCTGCCGGTCACCATAATGAGCACCGGGGTATTCCTATCGCATTTCTCCGGCATTGTCAAAGTTCCTCTGAGGACAGCATCGCCATTGCTGAACGCCACTTCTTCATCGGCATAAGAAAATGGCCCGACAGGTGTCTGCG
Source organism: uncultured Bacteroidales bacterium (assembly GCA_934695325.1). Classification (GTDB taxonomy): domain Bacteria; phylum Bacteroidota; class Bacteroidia; order Bacteroidales; family UBA932; genus Cryptobacteroides. Next base: position 147,514 of record CAKUVD010000001.1, read on the forward strand.
GACGGTCCGGCACTGGCGCCCCAGTAGAGAGGGTAAGCGGGAACTGCACGCCGTGCTGAATGAAAGTGCCGGTGATGAGTTTTCCTGTCCAAAGTCCGTCATATGAGGCGTTTATAGTCGGAATGGAGAGTCTGATCCTCCCGAATGACGAGCGTTCTACCGCCACCGGAATGTCCTCCGCACCCTGATCCGGGACATCCAGCGTGGCCGTGTCCCCGTCGATCCGGAAGACCAGCGTGAGTTCCATCCCCTGAACCGTGAGCCTGCCGCTCCAGGTCCCCGTCTGGGCCAATGCAGATGTCACCATGATCAGTGTCAATGCTATAGATGTCAATGTCTTTTTCATATTCATATAGTCAAAAATGCCTGCTGTTTTCACAGCAAGGAATGCACAGATGCAAATATAACACTTTTGTACACTTCCGGCGAACCGGACAAGAATTCTGTCTCCACGCGAAAAATTCATATTGAAATTCATAGATATCCACACCGTGTTCTTTCCCAAACTTTCGCTATCTTTGTATTTTTGAAAGCAGAAGATATCGCTTTCAAACAAAAAGTTCATTGAGCTTAGATTGAGAGTTACGAGGAGGAACAAGCATAAATATGCAGTATCGTTTTTGTGACTAATTGCACGAAATTTTTGTTACTCCGTTGTTACCCGGAGGTCGAAAATGGTCATCAAGGACCACTTATTTAATTGAGAGATAAAGAATTATGGCAGAGAGCAACTTTATAGACTACGTGAAAATATATTGCGCCTCGGGACACGGTGGCGCAGGGTCGGTGCATCTGCACAGGGCCAAGTATGTGCCTAAGGGCGGGCCTGACGGAGGCGACGGAGGACGCGGAGGACATATCATACTCCGGGCGAATCCTCAGTTCTGGACTTTGATTCATCTGAAATACAAGAAGTTCATCAAGGCTGAGAATGGTGAGCACGGAGGAGCGGCGCTCTGCAAAGGCAAGCAGGGTCAGGACATTGTCCTGGATGTTCCTGTCGGGACAGTTGTCAGAGACGGAGAGACAGGAGAGGAACTTTTCGATATGATGGAGCCCGGAGAGGAGCGGATCCTCTGTAAAGGCGGACGCGGCGGCCTCGGGAACAACAATTTCAAGACGGCCACTCAGCAGACCCCACGATATGCCCAGCCTGGAGAGGACGGGCAGGAAGGCTGGTTCATCCTTGAGCTTAAAGTACTTGCAGACGTCGGTCTCGTCGGCTTCCCTAACGCCGGCAAGTCCACTCTCCTGGCTGCCATAACCTCAGCCAAGCCTAAAATTGCGAACTATGCGTTCACCACGCTGGAACCGAACCTCGGCATCGTCAGATACCGAGACGACAAGTCCTTCGTGATGGCCGACATTCCGGGAATCATCGAAGGAGCACACGAAGGCAAGGGCATCGGCCTCCGCTTCCTCAGGCACATCGAGCGTAACTCCGTGCTGCTGTTCATGGTGTCAGCCGAAGAGGAGGACATAGAAAAGGGGTATGAGATTCTTCTGAACGAGTTGCAGATGTATAATCCGGAGCTTCTCGACAAGGAACGGGTCCTGGCAGTCACCAAATGCGATCTCATCGACGAGAAGACAGAGAAGAAGATAAAGAAGACACTTCCTGCAGACATCCCGACAGTGTTCATCTCAGCAGTCACCGGCGAGAACCTCACTGAACTGAAAGACGAGCTCTGGAAGGCCCTGAACGCAGAAATCTGACAGCAGTACATTGACCTATGCATTTCTGGGACATACTACACAAGTGGGATCAGATACTCACGCTGTTCATAAACAGTTTCCATATCCCTGCCACGGATCAGCTTATGATGTTTATGTCTGACAGGGCCGTATGGTTTCCGTTATACGCTTTGATAGCATTTTTCCTTGTCAAGCGGCTCGGATGGAAAAAAGGGCTGATATCAGTGCTATGCCTGGCATTGACGCTTCTTGTGTGCGACCAGACATCCAACCTGCTGAAGAACTCGGTCGCCAGACTGAGGCCCTGCTACAGCACCCAGATGATCTTCGGTGGACTGCACGTCCTGGAGTACCGTGGAAATTTCTTCGGCTTCTTCTCTGCTCACGCCGCCAACGCATTTGGCCTCGCAGTATGCTCCTCGATACTTTTCAGATATGACGACAAGCATACATACAGGGCTTTCATCGCATTGATCTTCACGTGGGCGGCTCTGCTTTCCATCAGCAGAATCTTCGTCGGAAAGCACTATCTCGGAGACGTGATAGCCGGCGCATTGATCGGCAGCGGATACGGTGCTCTTATCGCAATGGCGGCAAGATGGCTCTTCGCCAAGTACATAGATAAAAACGAAATCCCGCTGCCGGGAAAGACAACGGGAAACAATCCTTAGGAGAAAACGCCCTACAAACTCGGGATGACTTTCTCCATCTGCATATAGTGCGACCCCTTGACCAGAACAAGATATTCCTCAAGCGGGTTCCGCACAAGTTCCGCAGCCAGCGAGCCCGAGTTCTCGGCCCAATGCACACGACCGTCAAGGTCAATGCCTGCCCGTGTCAATGCCTTTCTGAATTCAGATCCCACAAGATAGAGTTTGTCAATGCCGGACTTCAGCAGCAATTCCAGTATTCCGGAATGTTCTTCATCCGAGCTGGCGCCAAGCTCCCCCATATCACCGAGCATCACAGCCTTTCTTTCTGCATTGACCTGAATGAAATTCATCACCGAGGCCCGCATACTTGAAGGATTCGCATTATAGGCATCCACGATAAGTGTGTTATGCTCAGTCCGGACCATCTGTGAACGACTGTTGGACGGTACGTATGTCTCAACCTGGGATATAGCCTTGTCTTCGCCAATGCCGAAGAACTTGCCTATACATATTGCGGCTAGCACATTGGCGGAATTATAAGAGCCTACTAGGTGCGTCTTTACGACCTTTCCGTCAGCCAGACGAATCTGGAGATATGGATTCTCCGGGGTGGTCTCCAATACCGAGCAGCCGTCTGTCTCCAGGCCATAAGGGACAATGGAGAGGCCTTCGCGTTCAGCGCACATTGTCCTCAGGACATCGTCATCTTCATTGACAAAGACAGCCTTGCCGTATTCATTGACATAGTCATAGAGCTGTCCCTTCGCCTTCTTTACGCCTTCAAGACTGCCGAAGCCCTGCAGATGCGCACGGCCGACATTGGTTATGATTCCATAGTCCGGCTCGCTGATGCGCACAAGCCTATATATGTCGTCCGGATGGCTCGCACCCATCTCGATGATCGCAAGCTGAGTCTCTGGCGTTATCTTCAGAACAGAAAGAGGCACTCCGATGTCATTATTGAAGTTTCCCTCCGTGGCAGTGACATTGAACCCAGCGGAAAGGACAATGCGTATCAGTTCCTTGGTCGTGGTCTTGCCGTTAGTCCCGGTTATGCCTATGACGGTCAAGTGCCTGCCCTCGCCAAGAACATTCTCGCGGTGGTATCGGGCCAAGTCCTGCAGGGCCGTAAGCGTATCATTGACAGGTATCAAGCGGCTGCAGCCGTCATCATCCCTGAATTCCTCCGCCCTGGAGCATACAGAAGCATCTGCATTGACCACAGCATACGCCGCCCCGGACTCGAGAGCCTTCGCAGCATACTCGTTGCCATCGAAATTCTCTCCCTTCAATGCGAAGAAGAGCTCCCCTCCAGAAATTTTGCGGCTGTCAGTGGTGACAGTGCCGCATTTCATAAATATAGAATGTAGTTCCCTTATTTCCATTATTTTACTCCTGTGCTACCGAATCCACCCGCTCCCCTCTCTGTCGCATCGAGTACATCTACTTCTTCCCACTCCACGCGTTCGTGACGTGCGACGACAAGTTGGGCGATACGCTCGCCTGGCTCGATCACAAAAGGAGTGTCAGAAAGATTGACGAGCAATGTCTTGAGTTCTCCGCGATAGTCCGCATCGATTGTCCCTGGGGAATTAAGCACTGTCACCCCGTGTTTCATAGCCAGACCGCTTCTCGGACGAGCCTGGCACTCATATCCTTCCGGCAAGGCGATATAAAGTCCAGTAGGGACAAGCACTCTCTGAAGGGGGTTCAATGTTATCGGCTCTTCGATATCAGCACGGACATCCATCCCTGCGGAAAGCGGTGTCGCATATGTCGGAAACGGATTTCTCGATTTGTTTACGATTTTTACCTTCATTACTTTTCAAGTGTTTCAGGTTCTTTCTTGTCGTGAGGCAAGATGAGGTTAAGGACGACACCGACGATGGACGCAAGGCCGATGCCTGCCAACGAAAACGAGCCGAAGTCAATCACCGCGCCTCCGATACCTATAGTAAGAATCAATGATGAAATGATGAGGTTGCGCGTCGAACCCATATTGATCCTGGACTCAATCATATTGCTGATTCCGACAGAGGCGATGGAACCGAACAGAAGCAGCATTATGCCGCCCAGCACAGCCTCCGGTATGGTCTGGATGACAGCACCGACCTTCCCGATAAGTGCAAGAGCCACAGCCGACAGACCGGCGATCCGCAGCACGGATGGATCTGTGACCTTTGTCAATGACACTGCTCCAGTGACCTCAGAATATGTAGTTATAGGAGCGCCTCCGAGGAATGCCGCAAGGCAGCAAGAGAGGCCGTCTCCAAGAAGAGTCCTGTGCAGACCTGGATCCTTTATGAAATCTTTCCCGGCAATGGAGCTGATGGCATACATATCTCCGACGTGCTCGATTATAGGGGCGATGGCCACAGGAGCCATAAACAGGATCGCCTGCCAGGAGAATGACATATGCGCCAGCTTAGGCAATGCGAACCAGGACGCCTCGGCGACAGGCGAGAAGTCCATCGCATCCCTGAAGAACAGGACGGCGACGACATAGCCGGCGGCTGCACCGAATACGACAGGGATAAGTTTTACTATGCCCCTGCCCCAGATGGATGCTATCACAGCGACCGCAAGTGACACAAGTGCGAGTACCCAGTTAGTCTTCGCCATATTCACACCGGAACCGGCAAGTGAGAGACCGATGAGAATAATCACCGGCCCTATAACGATAGGCGGGAACAATTTCTTTATGAAGCCAACACCGAAAGACTTGACCAGCAAGCTCATCAGCATATAGACGACACCGACGGCAACCAGGCCGCAGAACATTCCTGACAGGCCATAAAGTTCCGTCGCCTTGACAATCGGGGCAATGAATGCAAAACTGCTGCCCAGATAGATAGGGACCTTTCCGCCTGTGACTGCGTGGAAAAGGAGTGTCCCGAGTCCTGCGGCAAGCAGAGCGATCGCCGGATCGAGATGACAAAGGATCGGCACAAGGACCGTGGAGCCGAATGCCACGAACATAAATTGCACACCGACAATGGTGCGTTTCATCGGGGATAGAGTGTGTTCCGCCATATTTAAAAGATGTTTGGATTATTTCGGGGCGATTCTGTACAGTACACCTGCGATTACCGTAAATATCATATTTGGCAGCCAGATGGCAAGCCACGGAGGCATAACACCCGTATAGACGAACATCTGACTGAAGCGCATAAAAAGAATATATGAGAAACTGAGGGCAATGCCGACGGCAAGATTCCATCCGATGCCGCCTCTCTTCTTCCTGGAAGACAATGCCACTCCCATTATTGTCAATATGAATGCGGAAAAAGGCAGAGAGAATCTCTGCTGTTTCTCTATCAATGAATATTTTACATTTGGATCTCCTCTGAGCTTCTGAACCGCTATAAGTTCGTTCAGTTCATTGTACGGAAGATCCTCGACAGTATTTTTCTTTCTGAAGAAGTCCTTGACGGTCAGACTTATCACAGTATCCAGCTGTTCTCCGCTCCTGACTTTGTCCTCAAGTCCCCCGTCATTGTACTCACGAATGAAATACTTCCTCAGCTGCCATCCTCCGAAAGTACTGTCCCATACTGCACGCTCCGCAGACAGCTTGGACACAAGATGATTGTCCTCTATGGTTTCCAGCGTGAATTTGTAGGCCGTATTGTTGTATTTGCTGAACTGCTCCACATATACGAACTCACCTGGGGCGATCTGGTAATGGATATTCCTTTCAGCCGAGACAGCCTTTTTTTTCGTATAAGCAGCCTCGAAGATATGACGTTCCGCATTTGATCGAGGTATGACGAACAGGTTCAGGCCGAGAGAGAGCAGCGCGATCAATGTCGCGGAGAATATGTACGGCACCATCATACGATGGAAGCTGATTCCGCAAGAAAGGATGGCGATTATCTCCGAGTTCGCAGCCATCCTCGACGTAAAGAAAATGACCGTGATGAACACGAACAGCGGGCTGAACATATTCATAAAGTACGGAATGAAATTCACATAATAGCTGAATATGATAGCCTTCAATGGAGCCTGTCTCGCCACGAAGTCATCAATTTTCTCACTTATGTCGAAGATTATGACGATTCCTATTATCAGCAATATCGCGATAAAGAATGTCAGCATAAACTTCTTTATTATATATGCATCCAGTTTCTTCGGGAACATAGTCTGCTAAAGTCTTGTCATTATCCGTCTTACAGTAACATCCTTCCAGGACTTGAAGTCCCCTGCCTGAATATGTGCACGCGCCTGGCGCACGAGATCCAGATAAAACGCCAGATTATGCTCGCTGGCGATCATCGCCGCAAACATCTCCCCGGCCACGAAGAGGTGTCTCAGATATGCCTTAGTATAGGTCCTGTCCACGAAAGACGCACCATCAGGATCTATAAGCGAGAAATCATTCTCCCATTTCTTGTTGCGCATATTCATTATGCCGTTCCAAGTGAATAGCATTCCGTTGCGTCCGTTCCTCGTCGGCATCACGCAGTCGAACATATCCACTCCACGGGCGATCCCTTCCAATATATTGGCAGGAGTGCCCACACCCATAAGGTATCTCGGTCTGTCGTCAGGCAGCATCGGACAGACAAGTTCGAGCATCTCGTACATCTTCTCAGTAGGCTCCCCTACGGCAAGCCCACCTATCGCATATCCTTCTCTGTCGAAAGACACTGCGTGTTCCACCGCCATTTTCCGCAGATCAGGATAGACGCATCCCTGAATGATCGGGAACACAGTCTGACTATACCCATATAGAGGTTCAGTCTCATCGAATCTCTTCAGATATCTCTCAAGCCAGTCCTGAGTCATCTTCAGTGACTTTTTAGCATAATTATAGTCTGCGTCTCCCGGGCAGCATTCGTCCAGAGCCATCATTATGTCAGCGCCTATGATACGCTGAGTATCCACATTGTTCTCCGGAGTGAAAGTATGTCTGGAGCCGTCAATATGCGATGAGAATGTGCAGCCTTCCGGTGTCAGCTTTCTTATTCCTGTCAATGAGAATACCTGAAATCCACCGCTGTCCGTAAGAATCGGCCTGTCCCACGAAATGAACTTGTGGAGGCCGCCGGCGGCTTTCAATGTATCCAGTCCGGGGCGAAGATACAGATGGTATGTATTCCCCAGAATTATCTGAGCCTTTATATCATCCTTCAAATCACGGTGGTATACCCCTTTCACTGAGCCGACTGTACCGACCGGCATAAATATAGGTGTCTCTATCTGACCGTGATCTGTGGTTATCACCCCGCATCTGGCCGAAGACTGGAGATCTGTTGCTGTCTTGACAAATTTCATTCTGAAACTGATATTTTTAAGTTTCGACTTTCAAAGTTAGTAAAATTACGATAAAAACTCGTACATTTGCCGACCACGGAAATGATTATATCAATAAAAACTAATAATATGAGAAACAAAGGCATCAGCATAAGGCTGATAATTATGAATTTCCTGCAATATGCCGTTTGGGGTGCATACCTCACGTCTATGGGCAGCTATCTGGTACGTGTCGGACTTGGGGCGAAAATCGGTATCTTCTACGCAATGCAAGGAATCGTATCCATATTTATGCCTGCCATCATAGGAATCATCGCTGACAGATACATCCAGGCTCAGAAAGTCCTGGGAATCTGCCACGGCATCTCCGGACTGGCTATGCTTGCCGCAGGATATTGTGGTATGACGGCAGGAGCCGATGTCAGTTTCGCCGAACTCTTCGCACTCTATTCTGTAGCGGTGGCCTTCTATATGCCGACCATAGCATTGTCCAATTCCGTAGCATATTCCGGTCTTGAGAAATATGGGCTGGATACGGTGAAAGATTTTCCGCCGATAAGAGTGTTCGGTACAGTCGGATTCATCTGCAGTATGCTTTTCGTGAACTATATGTCCATAGACGGGATTCAGTTCCAGAGTTCATATAACCAGTTCTTTACGTCCGGAGTCATCGGACTGCTCCTCGGCGCCTATGCCTTCACACTTCCTGCCTGCCCGGTCTCCGGAAGAGACGCGAAGGCCACATCGTTTGTCGAGGTTTTCGGACTCCAGTCCTTCTCGTTGTTCAAGAAAAAGGATATGGCCATTTTCTTCATATTCTCTATGCTGCTCGGAGTTTCACTTCAGATCACGAATGGCTTTGCGAACCCATTCATAACACACTTCAAGGAGCTTCCGGAATATGCTGACACCTGGGGGGCACAGAACGCCAATGCACTGATATCATTGTCCCAGATTTCCGAGACTCTGTGCATTCTTCTCATCCCTTTCGCAATGAAATTCTTCGGAATCAAGAAAGTTATGCTCATCGCGATGTTCGCCTGGGTATTCCGCTTCGGTCTGTTCGGAGCAGGTAATCCGGGCAGCGGAATATGGATGTTCATCCTGTCTTGCATCGTCTACGGCGTAGCCTTCGATTTCTTCAACATCTCAGGCTCTCTGTATGTAAATATGAAGACTGACGAGAAGATACGGTCCAGCGCACAGGGACTGTTTATGCTGATGACCAACGGCATAGGAGCCACAATAGGGACACTCAGCGCACAGGCAGTGGTCAATCAATTTGTATTCAATGCCGATGTTCCGTCCTGGAGTACAGCCTGGTACATCTTTGCCGGATACGCATTCGCCGTCGGTGTGCTGTTCTGGATACTGTTCAAGGATCCGAAGAAAGAGGCGATACGTCAATGATATCTGGGTTTCAGGTATCAGAGGCATCCAGTTCAGCAAGAGGGAGTCTCCTTATATTATATATACGGCTGGAAGTCCTGTTGTAGCATATATCGTAACAAGAGCACTGCTCGTGCCTGTCCGCTCTGATGCAAGAAGTCAGAAAGCCAGGAGAATACCCGAGAAGGCTTAGTTCCGAGTTGGTAGCCGCATAAATATGTCCGGACAGAAGCGATGTCAGGATGCTGTAGTTTTTCTCCAATATGGAGGTGACACGCATCCTGATACTGCGGGAAGTCCGGTTTTTTCTGTTATGGAACTTGTTCTTGCACTCCTCGCAGCAAAAGCGCTTGTTTCTTCGACCATAGAATACAGTCCCGCATTCCAGACAGGCATCCATCTTAAGCGATTGGTCAATGCTCTTGTACTCTTCCATATAATCAATGTTTTTCAAAGCACGAATATGCGGACAATTTTTATGAGGCACTCCGAAAAGTACCTCATACGTACATAGAAATACCTATTTTTTAAATTTCAGGAATCATCGGAAGATTTCCGCACAATATCATACCTCGCCACAAATGATTTAAAATAAATTTTAAATCACTCGGCACATTTAAAATTCGTCAAAAACAGCTGCACGAATCTTAAATTTCCTTTCCCAGACATTTTTTTCGCTCTTACTTTGCCGCAGGTCAATCGGAACCGCGCGGCCGGGTTGGCCTGGACCCAAAAACAAAAATTTATGGAACAGATCAATAAAATCGAACTGAGAGGTAACGTCGGCAACGTTAAAGTCCAGAATGTCGGGGAAAGACAGAGTGTGCGTTTCTCCATTGCCACCAACTATGCCTATAAAGGCAAAGACGGTAATCCTGTAATCGAGACGACCTGGCATAATGTGACTGCCTGGAGCGGAAAAGGGATGCCTGATTTCAATGACATTGACAAGGGCTCTCTTGTCCAAGTGTCAGGCAGGTTGAGATGCCAGAAATTCGAGGGCAGCGACGGCATAGAAAGAACCTCTTATGAAGTGGTGGCGAACAAAATCCTCATCATAGATACTGATGAAGGCACCCAACCTACATTTGGAATATAGGAAGGTATGAAGAAACTGATCTTGCTGACAGCCTTCGTCATCCTGTTGGCTGAATGCGGTACGCATAAAAAAATCAGCAGCCTCAAGGAATGTCCTGTACCGGCCGGATTGTCATTGCCCGAAGAAACATTCATCCCATTAATTGAAAGTGCGCAAGACGGCGATCGAGACACCCTGGAGGTAGCGAGTCCGGTAAACGAGCTGATAATGAATGCGGTGAAGGATGAGAACGGAGAGATGGTAGCCACAGATGTCATCAGGGCGGCGAAGGTTACGGCGAGATTCAGGAACATCGCAGAACGCAACGGGAAAGTGGATCTGAAATTCCAGATAACCGTACCCGAGAGTTTACGCGACGGAAAATGGCAACTGAGAATGGATCCTGATATGTATCTTCTCGGCGACAGCATTAGGCTTGAACCGGTGATCATAACAGGAGTTCTTTACAGAAAGAGGCAGCTCAAGGGATATGAACAATATCAAAAATTCCTTGACTCCATCATTTCAGACAATGACAAGTTCATAAATTCCAGTCAGCTGAACATTTTCATACGCAGAAACATTCCTCAGCTATATAAATTCAGGAGTGACTCTTCCTTTGTATCAGATGACGAGTTCGCTTCAGCATATGGGGTTACGGAAAAAGCTGCGGTAGAGCACTATACCAACAAATTCCGAGCGCAGATGAATGAACGGAAAAGAGCAAGGACAGGTAAGGTCTATGCCAGATATGTCAAGGCTCCCATTGTCAAGGAAGGCATACGTCTGGACACAGTCATTGTTTCGGACAATGGTGACTTCATATATGACTATACGCAGACGATCAATACCTGTCCCGGCCTCAAAAAAGCCGAGATACGTCTGTCAGGAGTCATTCTGGAAAACGGCGACAGGATACTGTCGATTCCACAGAGTGCGCCCCTCACGTTCTACATCAGTTCTCTGAGTTCTTTTGCCGACTTATCAGAAAGGTATTTGACCAAAGTCATAGCCAGAAGAGCGGAAGCCAATACAGTATGCTATGTTGATTTCCAGCCAGGAAAAACTGAAATAATTCCCGACCTGGGCAATAACATCACAGAAATAGGACGTATCCGAAAAAACCTGGTAGACCTTGCCTGTGACAGGGAATTCGACCTGGACTCTATAGTCGTGACTGCATCAGCATCGCCTGAAGGGAAAAAGGACTATAATGACAGGCTGTCAAAGATGCGTGCAGAGGCGATTTCCGATTACTTCGGCAAATATCTCAGGCAGTGTCGGGATTCTGTCCTCAGAACCCGTGGCATAATGTTAGAATTCGACGAGATGGGAAGGACAACGCAATCAGATATGAGAATAGCGGCATTGCCGGAAGTCAGGTTCATATCCAAAAGTGCCGGGGAGAACTGGGAGATGCTGGATTTTCTCGTAGCCGCGGACACAGTTCTGAATAATTCAGAGAAATCCGAATATAGGAAGATCAGGGAGACAGGAGACCCGGATAAGCGGGAAAGTCTTCTCGCTGAGATGGAAAGCTACAGGCATCTCAGGGAATCTCTTTACCCACGGCTTCGTACAGTCAGGTTCGATTTCTATCTTCACCGAAAAGATATGATACTGGACACCGTAAGGACGACTGTGTTGGACACCGCCTATATGTCTGGTGTAGAGGCCATCACAAACCGTGACTACCGCAAGGCGATCTCCATATTGAGACCATATCGTGATTTCAACCTTGCCGTAGCATACTGCGCAATGGACTATAACGCCAGTGCCTTGGAAATTCTGCAGGACATCGAAAAAAGCGACAAAGTTCATTATATGCTTGCCATACTATACAGCCGGACAGGAGAATACCGGACTGCGGCGGAACACTATGAAAAAGCCTGCAGTATGAACCAGACGTTCATACATAGGGGGAATCTGGATCCGGAAATATCATCACTGATAAAAGTGTTCGGGCTCAACTCCGATAATGATTGAAAATAAACAATAAAAAACAACGAAATGAAAACTTCAACAAAAATCCTTATGATGACCGCTATGGCTGTCATATCTATATTGTCTACATCCTGCGACAAGAATACAGAGGCAGCAGGAAAAGACGAGACTGTCTCTGCATCGCTTACCGTAAGCGTCAATGGGTGCGGATTCACCAGATCATCTGCATCTGAGACAGATGAGGTGCACGTCGGCAACGTGCAGATATTCGTATTCCGCAACAACGGAGAACTTGACGCCTACGCCAGCTCAAGCGAAAAAAGCGGCATAAAGATAAGTTGCACGACGGGAGAGAAAATCATCACTGCCATAGTGAACGCTCCTGACCTGTCATCAATTACAAGCCACTCGGAACTTATGTCCACAAAATCAAGGCTTACAGACAACAGTATCGGCAACTTCATTATGCTCGGTGAAGTCACCACGGCAATCGGAGCGGATGAGACAGTTGAAATATCAGTAAGCAGGATTGTCTCCAGAGTCTCAGTAGAAAAGATTTCGGCTGCTTTCACTTCTGAAGCATACAAGAAAAAAGAGTTCAAAGTGACAAGGATATATGTCACAAACGTCGCCGGAGACATCAATTATGGCTTGGACGGAGTATCAGAATCCTGGCTCAACAAACGTGGGTACACACAAAGTCCTGCTGATGCGCTGCTCTATGATGACATTGAAGACACAGCCGTCACAGAAGATAAGCCATATGATGGACATACCTGTTTCTATGTTTACCCTAATACGCTGAATGAAGATCCGAATGATGACGACAATGATGCCAGAATGACAAGACTTGTCGTGGAGACCACTCTCGGTGGCATCACATATTACTATCCTGTCAGGATTCCTGGCATAGGAAGCAATAAGACTTACACTATCCGTAATATGACTGTGACAAGACCGGGATCTGCAGACCCAGACACGCCTGTATCCAGCGATGAATGCTCGTTCAGCATCACCGTGAAAGACTGGGAAGAAGGGACATCTCAGGATTTGACAATCTGATGACAGGATGAAGGTATGACATCACGAGCATTATTGATGACAGCAGCGGCGATATTGATATCCTGCTCTGTAAAAGAAGAACGGGGAGGATGTCCTTGTCGCCTTGAGGTGGACATCTCTGAAGCCTCTCCCTCCGGAGGAATCGTATCGTCCAGGATAGAAACACGGGAATCCGTGATGACTATCAATGCTGATCCGGCTACAGAGAGTCTGCTGACAGCTGATGTTCCCAAAGGATACGTGAACGTCACTTGTATTCAAGGGATCCGAAGCAACCGTAATGATGGAACTGATGTCATAATTCCCGAAGGATTTGAGGCTGACAGCATTATGGTCAGCCTCAATAAAATACTCTGTTCAGGAGAAAACGCATCCTGCAAGGCGATGTTCCATAAGAATTGGGCGACGCTGACAATTCTCGAGGCAAATGAACCAGGAAGAGCGTATCCCTACGATATCCATATCCGTGGAAACATAAACGGACTCAGACTTCTCTCGGGCAAGCCTCTGGAGGGTTCATTCCATTGCGAGGCTTACCGTCACACATCTGAGGGGACAGTTTCAGCAAGGATTCCACGGCAGAAACCGGACGGAAAAGGACTGACACTGGAACTTGTTCCATTCCGAGAGGACGGAATAGGAAAAGTCTATGACCTCTCGGACCTGATATCATCTTCCGGATACGACTGGACAACCGAGGATCTGAACGACATACGCCTGTACATAGACCACGCCGGATGTCTGACCGGCATAAGAGTCATCGACTGGAAAACCGGTGAAGACATCAGCATCGTCATATAGGAAAGGCCTCTACCTCCTACTATGCAATCCACATTCACGATGGTCAGGATCCTCCCACCACCATCTGCCGGCGCGAATATCCTCCCCAGGTCTCACAGCCCTGGTGCACGGTTGGCAGCCGATGCTTGGAAAACCATTATCCTGCAGTTTATTGTAAGGGACGCCGTTCACTCTGACATAATCTTTCACCTGCTGTTCAGTCCACATTATCAGAGGATTAAGTTTTATGACATTGTCTACTGCATCGTACTCGACCATCTGCATACTTTTCCTCGTGACGGATTGTTCACGCCTCAATCCGCTGATCCATACCTCAACTCCTTCCAACGCACGCTTGAGTGGTTCGACCTTACGGACATTGCAGCACATATGGCGGAACTCGACACTGTCATAAAACAGGTTGATGCCGTGTTCCCTGACCATCTCCTGTACCTTGCGGAAGTCAGGAAAGAACACCTCTATCCTGATGCCATACTGCATATTGGTGCGATCTATGAGTTCATAGGTCTCAGGAAACTGCCGTCCGGTGTCGAGTGTGAATATCCTCGCATCTCTCTTTATCTTGACCATCATATCGGTCAATGCCTGATCCTCGTAGCTGAGACTGGATGACAATGCAGCAGTATATGGGAAAGAGCTGAGGAAATACTCCAAGACCGCCTGCGGCTCTTTATCCATAAATTCTTCATTTCTCGCGGATGCGAAAGCCTTCTTTTCATCCACAGTCATTGAGGAGAAAACTTCTGCCATCACAGCCTCCTATGCCTCTTCAGGAACAATCATACCGGCACCCACTGTGTCATTGGTGCCTTCCTCTATGAATATGAGACTGCCCATTGTCCTGTTATCCTTATAGTAGTCAAACACAAGAGGGTCGGCAGTCTTGATACGGACACGAGCGATATCATTCATAATCAATTTGTCCACACCATATTCCCTCTCTCTCGTGTTGATATCGATCTTATACTCAATCTCTTTTACAATGCCGAGAGTCTGCTGCGTAGAATGACGGATGATGTATTTCTTACCTGACACCATAGGTGAATTGCGGAACCAGCATACATTGAGCATCACCTCCTGCTCCACCATCGGCTGGATTCCAGACTCAGAAACAATCACGTCCCCGCGGCTTATGTCAATATCATCCGACAATGTTATATCGACGGACTCAGGAGAGACAGCAGAATCCAGTTCCTTTTCTCCAAGATATATTCCAGTCACACTGGATGTCATCTCTGAAGGATATACCTTTATCTTGTCCCCTTTCTTCACAGAGCCCTCCGCAAGTCTTCCTGCGTATCCTCTGAAATCCGGGAACTTGGCAGAAATAGGTCTGACGACATACTGGACAGGGAGGCGCATACGATCCTCAGCCTCCACAGGGAGCTGTACTGTCTCGAGGAAGTCAAGAAGCGCCTTGCCGGTGTACCACGGCATATTCTCAGACTTGTTCACGACATTGTCTCCGAGTTTGGCTGAAATAGGGATGAATGTGACGTTGCCAAGGTCGATTGACGATGCCATCGCCTTGTAATCAGCCACGATCTTGTCAAACACTTCCTGCGAGAAATCCACAAGATCCATTTTGTTCACGCACACTACCACTTCTTTTATCGCAAGGAGCGAAGCAATGTATGAGTGCCTGACTGTCTGTTCCATAATGCCGTGGCGTGCATCAACAAGAATCACCGCAAGATCGGCAGTGGAAGCTCCTGTCACCATATTCCTGGTATACTGGATATGTCCCGGAGTATCCGCGATGATGAATTTACGCTTCGGCGTAGCGAAATATCTGTATGCTACATCTATGGTGATGCCCTGTTCCCTCTCCGCACGAAGGCCGTCAGTAAGGAGTGCAAGGTTCACTTCCTCATTGCCACGGCTTCTGGAAGCCTCTTCCACGGCCTCGAGCTGATCCTCGAATATTGACTTCGAATCATATAGGAGCCTTCCGATCAATGTGCTCTTACCGTCATCGACACTGCCCGCTGTCGTGAAGCGGAGCAACTGCATATTCAGATATCCTTTTGTATTTAATGTTTCCATTTTTTCTTGATTAAGAAGCTGTTTCATAACATTTATATCTCGTCATCATAAGACTGACGGCTATTCGGACCATTCAATAGAAATTCTACGACGCCCAAACTCGGAGAGTCGGGATTCCTAAAAATAGCCGGCCTTCTTACGGTCTTCCATAGCAGTTTCCGAGCGCTTGTCATCCGCCCTTCCCCCACGTTCCGTGACACGTGACGACGCAATCTCATCGATGATGTCCTCTATGCTGTGCGCGTGGGACAACGTAAGTCCGGTACAAGTTATGTCTCCGATAGTCCTGCAGCGCACCTCCTTCTCCACGACCTCTTCCTCCGGACGACGAAGAATGACAGGCGGTTCGGCCGCAAGCCACTGACCGTCACGGAAGAACACCTTCCTATTGTGCGTATAATAGAGGCTCGGAAGCTCAATGCCTTCCTGATAGATATATTGCCATACATCCATCTCTGTCCAGTTGCTTATAGGGAACACGCGGAAATGCTCTCCAGGATTCTTCATCCCGTTATAGATATTCCACAATTCCGGACGCTGGTTCTTAGGATTCCACTGGCCGAATTCGTCACGATGGGAAAAAATCCTCTCTTTGGCGCGAGCCTTCTCCTCGTCACGCCTTGCGCCACCGCAAGCAGCGTCAAACTTGTATTTCGCAAGAGTGTCCAAAAGAGTGACAGTCTGAAGCTTGTTGCGGCTCGCATTGTATCCGGTCTCTTCCTTCACCTTGCCTTCATCTATGGAGTCCTGCACATATCCCACTATGAGGTCAGCCCCGAGCTTCTTGACAAGTTCATCCCTGTATGTGATGGTTTCCGGGAAATTATGACCGGTGTCGATGTGAACCAGAGGGAAAGGTATTTTCGCAGGATAGAAAGCCTTATATGCAAGATAAGTAAGCACGATTGAATC
Source organism: uncultured Bacteroidales bacterium (assembly GCA_934695325.1). Lineage (GTDB taxonomy): Bacteria > Bacteroidota > Bacteroidia > Bacteroidales > UBA932 > Cryptobacteroides. Next base: position 164,350 of record CAKUVD010000001.1, read on the forward strand.
TTTTCCGCCAGAGAAAAGTATGCACGGCCGCTCGAATTGCGCCGCCACCTCTCTGAGGATATATATAGACTCTGCCTCAAGTTCTTTCAAATGCGTTAAATGTTCGCTCATATTATTTTTTCTTTAACAAATTGCAAATATAATGAATCCCGTCCGAACCGGGAAATTAATCTTCGGAGCCAGATCAACTGAACACACCGGACAAGTATTTCTTCGTCAGTTCCTCACGCGGGTCTCCGAAGACTTGTTTCGCATCACCAGTCTCTATCACTTCGCCCAGATAGAGGAACACTGCATAATCCGCGATTCTCAGCGCCTGCCTCAATGTATGCGTCACCATTATTATGGAGTACTTCTCTTTCAACTTGACAAAGAGATCCTCGACAATCTTGCTGGAGACAGGATCCAGGGCGCTCGTGGCCTCATCCGCCAAGATGAAATCCGGTTCCACGGCAAGGCTCCTCGCCAGACAGAGGCGCTGCTGTTGCCCGATGGAAAGCCTCATAGCTGAACTCTGAAGCCGATCCTTCACCTCATCCCAGAGCCCTACTTCCGAAAGATATTTCTCTACGACCTCAGCCAAATCCTTTTTCTTAGTATGCATACCGTGAATCCTGCAGCCGTATGCCACATTGTCAAAAATAGACATCGGCAGCGGACAAGGACGCTGCGGCACAAGTCCGATGCGGCGCCTAAGTTCTATCAAGTCACTGTATTTCGCCCCGATGATATTCTTGTCACCAATCATTATACGCCCATCTATTCTTAAGCCATCAACATTGTCTATCAGTCTGTTAAGGCTCTTAAGCAATGTACTCTTGCCGCAACCTGACGGGCCGACTATACAAGTGATCTTATTCTCCGGGAAAGTGAGGTTTATATTTTTCAGAATAGGCCTTCCCTCTATAGAGAGATTCAGATCCCTCACGACCAGAGGATGTCTTTTATTATTCTGTTCCATATTCTACATATTGTTCTTTGTGAAGTGATCAGTAATCCAGCGCCCGCCGAGGCTAAGTATGAGCACAATGACCGTAAGTACCAAGGCAGCGGCATACGCTCTCCCAGGGAACGGCTCCGGCATCGTAATCCAGTTGAATATAGCCAGAGGCAATGTCGCCGTAGGAGATGACAATGACGAGGCCACGGAATCCGAGAATCCCGCAGTGAACATCACCGCCGCAGCGTCACCTATCGCTTTTCCTACAGCAAGAAGCGTGGCAGTGGCCATTCCGGGAAGAATCTGCTTGAGAACAACCTTCAATGTTTCCCATTTAGTCGCCCCAAGCGAAAACGCAGCGTCGATCATATCGTCAGGCACAGACTTGGAAATCTCGTCGCCGCTTCTGATGAACATAGGTATTATCAGCAAGGTGCTGACTATTATTCCGCCGAGGACAGACGCACGCATCCCGACCATTACCATTATCATAAACGCAAAGGCGCCATACACAATCGACGGTATCCCGTACAGCACGTCATAGACAAGACGAGCGATATAAGACAGCCAGTTGGAGCGTCTCCTGTACAGATTCATATAGAACACGACCGGTATGCTGACGCACATAGCCATAAGCGTAGCCGGGGCGACGACAACCAGGGAGCCGACAATGGCATTGAGAAAGCCTCCGTCATCAGCGGTGTTCCAGTTCTTTCCCGGAGCCTTCGTGACCATATCCCAGGAAATTGAGCCGAAGCCTTTCACGAATATCGTCCAGATTATCGACACGACTATCGCCACGACGAGAGCGACAGATGCCCACATAAGCCCCTTGACTATTTTCTCTTCTATGAACTTACTCTCAATCTTTGCCATAATCAGTTCTTTTTCTGTACTTTATAGAGTATCACACGAGAAAGCACATTGAATATTATCACAATCACAAGCAAAAGCAATGCGGCAAACATAATGGCCGATTCATACAGAGGTACTGAAGCCATCTCGCCATAGTTGTTTCCGATCAATGCAGGCAGTGTATAGAACCCCTTGAACAGCGACTTAGGCACGGCCGGTATACTTCCGCATACCATCATAACGGCAATGGTCTCCCCCATCGCCTTTGAAAGTGCGAGGACAACAGCCGCAAAAATACCCGACAATGATTTCTTTAGCACAACCTTCCTCGTCGTCTGCCACTGGGTGGCGCCCAAAGACATTGACGCATCCCTGAGATCCTGCGGCACCGCGGAGAAGATCTCGACAAAAAGGCTGACCATAATCGGCAGCACCATTACGCAAAGGACCAGGGATGCGGTCAGGAGAGAATATCCTGTAACCGGTATAAGCAAAAGAATCCCCCAGACGCCATATATGACAGAAGGCAATGCGGCAAGGATGTCCAATGCAGGATAGACGAATTTCCGGACGATTTTCTTTGAATACTCCGTCAATGATATCGCCGTAAGCAGGGACAGCGGGAGCGATATGAGTATCGCCAGGAACGTGACGGTCAATGTTCCCGTTATGAACGGAAGGAATCCGAACTTCTTCTGGGAAGGCTTCCATTCGGAAGACGTGACGAGAGACCAGAATGAATTCTCCTGAAGTATCGGCATTGACTTTATCGCAAGGCCGGCTATCATCGCAAGCAGGAGCAGCGCTGAGGATACCGTAAGTATGAACATAAATGCGGATGACAAGTTCTGCCTGTAAATCCTGCGACCGTTCCAGGTACGCTTGAAAATGGATCCGCCGAACAGTGCCAAGACGCCGAGAACCAAGGCAATGAAGATATAGACAATGTCCTGCGTGTTGTTCCCTTTCAGGTCTGCTGCCCGCCTGGCCGTCCTCAGCGTCTTCATATTCTCGCTCTGCATTTTTCCTGAGATACGGACATATCCGGCCGGTTCATTGAACCTCTGCCCCTCTTTCAGGACATACTGCAGGAATGCCAATGATGCAGAATCCTTCGGAGCGCCCTTCGACACGAAATACAGGTTCCTAGCCGGAGGTGTCGGAAACAAGTCCTGTTCTATGGCATTGACCAATTTCTCTTTCGTCTCATAACAGTCTTCGCTTTCATCTATACACCCGTCCATATCCGAATCTATAGGCAATATGGCGAGATTGTCCTGCGGTCTGTGGGTCTGAGGGTCGTAAGCGTATGCGAGATTGTTGAACCCGACTCCCCACTTGTCATTCTGTACAGCCTTTGCGATGCCGGGGTCCCCGAACACTGCGGTTCCCTTCAAGTCTTCCTGCTTGGCTCCAAGCCACGATGCAAAGGTCTGCGCAGCTCCACACGCATCGGAACGAGTATAGACATTGATCTTATGTCGCTCTGAGTTGCCAAGCAATTCTCCCCAGGTGGTGATTTCTCCGGTAACCCATATCTTCCTGGCCTCCGATGATGTTATTCCGCGCCTGCATATCATTTCCGCATAAGGATTCGAGGCGTTGAAATCAGGTATGACGGCATCCCTGCCGACGATGAAAGCCTTGGCTCCTGCACTCTCTTCTTCCGAATGGAGTTCTCTGGAGAGCATCGCATAGTCCACCATACCGTTCAGGACATCTGTCATACCTTTCCCTGCGCCTCCCGCCGAAACGTCTACCTTCACTTCAGGATACTTGACCTGGAAATCGTTGGACCACTGCACCGCAAGAGGATACAGAGCGAACGCACCGGACACAGACACCTGGCCTTCAAGTTTTCTCGAACGTTCACCTGAAAGTCCGCAGGACTGGACGGAGCACAATGCAGCCGTCACGACTGCCGCCAACGCCGCTATCCGATATATTGCTTGACGAAATATCTTCATCTTTCGGTTCTTGTACACATTCAGATTTCAAAGATACGGATAATAACGTTAATTTTCAAACCTTTGGTTTTTATCAGAATTTATCGTAAATTCGTGGATTGATACTATCCGGGGATGTTCTGGTTTTGACAGCATTGATGTCGGGTGGTAAGCACGTCGAGCGTATGGCACGTTTGCTCGTAAATCTCAGCGTCCGTAAATTCAGTTGCTAACAACAACTATGCACTCGCTGCGTAATCAACTAGGTTGATCACCTTAATCGGGCCGCCAAGGTTGCGGCTCTGACGAGTATCCCGCAGACTTTAGGCCGGTTATGTTCTGGGTACGGGGTATCATCCAAACCGGATGCACGGAGGGACTCCTTTAAACTCCGCCAAGACTTAAAGGATAAGTTTTCGCTGGCCCGCTATCCGGCAGGCGCTTACCGACAATCAAAGGACAGATAAACGTGTAGAAAGCTACTTGGTGCGATGTTTGGACGGCGGTTCGACTCCGCCCATCTCCACTAGAAGTTCATAACAAACTAATTTACAATATATTAGAACATTCTCCCGATATAGACGGGACAAAGACGGGACAAAATTTTTCCTTGTATGACACCCTCGTGGAGTTGTGCAAAGAAAAAAATGTTATTTTCTCCACCTATTCCATACGTAGAGTATATACCGCCTAGACTGACGCAGGGCAAGGTCTGGTATGTCTCATTCAGCTGCAAGCACCCCGCTACGGGGAAAATGCGCCGTGTCAAAATAAAGTTCAACCGCATTGAGTCGATCAAAGAGAGAAAGACCGCAGCAAAGGCACTCATTGCAGCGCTCGACCTGAAGCTCAAACTTGGATGGAATCCTTTTATAGAGGCAGCGACGCCTAAAGGCTTCACACTAATGTCAGATGACTTGTCCTGAAATAAGTGGTTCTTCCGGGACATTTTCAGTGATGCCATATCGGATTACCTTCTGATTGTTTATCGGGGTTAAATTCGTATGTCCTGCGCAGTCCCGCACGAAAACGATTCGCCTTATTTGCAAAATATGGAGTATCTTTGTGAAGATTAGCCACTATATGCAAATGAATCATCATCGATATGCGCCGATTCGTCTCAGAGCTGTCATTGGACTCTTGCTTGCTTTATGCTGCAGTTCCTGCTGCCAGATAAGATGCGGTAAAGAGAAAGTGCTTTTGGGATACATTGACCCTCCGGAGGGATATGCAGGCACCGGAATCGTTGGAAAAGGATACGAGTATTCTCTTGAGACATTTGATGTTGAATATTATACCCAGTCCAATGGTCCGCAGACGTCACAGCGGGTGATGATGGCTTTTCCGAAGAATCGTCAGGCAAAAGTTCCGGCCGTGGTGGTTCCGTTCTATTTTCCGGAAGCTATGATCGGTATGGACCCGCGCACCGGAGAAAGGCTTTCACGATATGCCGGCATCGAGATAATGGCCAAACTGGCGGAAAGAGGGATTGCCTCGATAAGTGCCGAAAGTTATCACCTGACATATATGGAAAGTGATAAGGATCGAGATGATTTCACCAGATGGGAGGACGCCGGACAGGCGCTGCTTCGCGACCATCCACAATGGTCAGGAGTGGGAAAATTGGTACATGACACCCGTCTTCTCGTGGACATCCTACGAAGTGATGAACGTATAGATGGGGACAGGATTGGCATTGCAGGACATTCGCTGGGCGGTAAGATAGCTTTTTACACGGGTTGCCTCGATTCCAGGATAAAGGTGATTCTTGCGAGCGATTTCGGCTTCCTGTGGAATCAGACCAACTGGGAAAGATGCTGGTACTGGGGTGACAAATTGGATATCCTGAAAAAGAAGGGAATAGACAATGTCACTGTCCTGTCAATGAACGGAGGAAAACCTATCTATCTCATAGCAGGAGAGGCTGATGATGAGCGGAGTCACGATGCTATGGCAAGAGCACGCGGATATGAGAGGCACCCTGAACGGATAGGATTTTTCAACCACGCCACGGGACATCGCCCTACAGCGGAGGCTCTCGAAAGAGGACTGGATTTTCTCGAGGCTCATCTCTGAATCCCCAACACGCCAGCAAGCGGCGGCGCTCAAGCCGGAAAGTTGGATGAGAACCCTCTCAGGCAGATAAGCTCCGCCATATAAAGACCGGCAGGCATAACCCAGTGAAAGTATGCCTGCCGAATCAATTCAGATCCGTCTCAGGGTTTCCCTGGGACCACTTATATCCGAATATCGCAATTATAGAACCACCTGACACCCTGCTACTGACAGGCCGCGGAATACAGTACTTCCGACAATGTCGGATGCGCGTGAATGGTCTTGCGGATGGTTTCGACGGAGGCTCCGCAATTCATCAAGGCGGCCACCTCGTGGATCAAATCAGAACTGTGGGCGCCGAACATATGGCAGCCAAGGATCCGGCCAGGCTCATAAGGCCCTCCTTCTCCTGCCGCCAAAATCTTGCAATAGCCATCAGACTCCCCCATCGCCAGAGCCTTGCCGTTAGCACGGAACACTGACTTGAAAACCTTCACCGGTATTCCTGCCGCCTTGCACTCCTCCTCTGTCATACCGACTGTCGCGGCTTCAGGATCGGTAAACACAGCGGCCGGGACGATACCGAGGTCGATGCCGTCATCCACCTGCCCATCAACGCTGCGCCCCTCCATCTCCGCAATAATCGTATTCAATGCCCTCCTGCCTTCCGCCACGGCCATATGTGCCAACATCATACCGCCACGGACATCACCGACAGCGAACACAGGCGATACGCTTGTACGCATATTGCAGTCCGTGACAATGCCTTTCCCGCTGAAATCTATTCCTGCATCAGCAAGATTGAGCGACATCACATTAGGTCTGCGCCCGACGGCCATCAGCACCTTGTCCGCCTCGACGATATGCTCGGCTTCTTTCTTCAGATATTTGACCTTCAGTCCATTGGCATCAGATTCGATTCCCGTGACCTGAGCGGACGTCTCGATATTTATCCCCCGCTTGACCAGAGCCTGCTTCAGACGCTTCGCAAGGTCAGTGTCGAAACGAGGAAGTATGTCCTTGCAATATTCCAGCACCGTAACCTCGGATCCGAGGCTACGGAATATGGACGCGAACTCAAGCCCGATCACACCCGCACCTATGATGCAGAGTCTGCCAGGCACCTCCTCCAGAGAAAGAATCTCCCGCGAAGTCAGCACCCCTTCGGCATCCGCACCGGGCACAGGAAGCGAGGCTGACACCGAGCCTGTGGCAATGATGATATAATCAGACTTCAGGTCAATGCTTTCCTGACCATCCGCCGGCTCTGAAAGCCAAACAGTGACAGTGTGCCCGTCCTTGAGTTCAGCCTTGCCATAGATAAGATGTATCAGCTTGTTCTTCAGCAGGAACTCCACACCGCCACGCAACTGAGAGACGACTTCCTCCTTCCGCTCCATAGCCTTTTTCATATCGAATGACGGATTGCCGTCCACGACTACGCCGAAGTCTCCGGCCCTGCGTGCATTCTCCAGGATTTCCGCATCCCTGCACAGGGACTTGGTCGGTATGCAGCCTTCGTTCAGGCACGTTCCTCCGACAGGGCCGTCTGAAATCACATTGACCTCAACACCTCTTGCGGCAGCGGCCACGGCAGTCTCATAGCCACCGGGCCCAGCCCCTATTATAGTTATCGTCATATTATGATTCATTTGAGTCCCAGTATTTGAGAATCGGCTGACGTGCCGCCTTGGTCTCGTCCGGCCTACTTATAGGAGTATTGTGCGGAGCACCCTTGAGGACAGATGGGTCGGCTGCGGCTTCTGCGGCGATGGTCCGCATCACGTCTATGAAAGCATCTATAGTCTCTTTCGACTCCGTCTCGGTAGGCTCTATCATTATAGCCTGATGGAAAAGCAGAGGGAAATAGATTGTCGGAGCGTGGAAGCCGAAGTCCAGCAGACGTTTAGCTACATCCAGCGTGGTCGCTCCAGAATGCTCCACGCCAGGGACGGCCCCGTCATTGACAAGCCCGTCGAACACGAACTCGTGCTTGCAGATGGACGGTATAGGCAGTTTGTAGCAGTCCTTCAGACTCTCTTTTATGTAGTTTGCCGACAAGGTGGCAAGTCTTCCTGCCATACGGATATTCTGCTTTCCGAGCATAAGTATGTATGCATACGCACGCAAAATCACACCGAAATTGCCCATAAATCCAGACACCTGGCCGGCAGACTGAGTATTCTCATCATTGCCGACTATGCGGAAACGACCATCGCCATCCTTCACTACGTGAGGCACAGGCAGATATGGCAGCAGATGCTTTGCCACTCCTACCGGACCGGAGCCTGGGCCTCCCCCACCGTGAGGTGTCGAGAATGTCTTATGCAAGTTAAGGTGCATAATGTCGAATCCCATATCTCCAGGACGGACGACACCGAGCAGCGGATTCATATTGGCTCCGTCGTAATACAGCAGACCTCCGCACCCGTGAACCAACGACGCTATCTCGCCTATTTCCTTCTCAAACAGGCCAAGCGTGTTCGGATTGGTCATCATTATGCCGGCTATATCGTCTCCGAGGAGCGGCACAAGGTCGCTTACATCCACGAGACCGTCAGCATTGGACTTGACTACCACCACTTCCAGGCCGCAGACTGCCGCACTGGCCGGGTTCGTCCCGTGTGCGCTGTCCGGCACTATCACCTTGGTGCGACCGGTATCTCCGCGCAAGATATGGTACTGGCGCATTATCATAAGACCCGTCAGTTCGCCGTGTGCTCCGGCACAAGGATTGAAAGTGAATCCGGCCATTCCAGTGATGGCAGCCAGAGACCTCTCCATATTATAATAGACCTCCAAAGCACCCTGCACGGTAGATTCCGGCTGGAGCGGATGAAGGGCGAGGAAACCTGGCATCGACGCCACATCTTCATTGACCTTGGGATTATATTTCATCGTGCAGCTGCCCAGCGGGTAGAATCCGGTATCGACACCGAAGTTCATCTGGGAGAGGTTCGTGTAGTGACGGACGACATCCACCTCGCTGACCTCCGGAAGAGGCAGTTCCGCCTTGCGGGAAAGATTCTCAGGGACAGCCTCCAGTCGCCCGAATTCATTGACAGGAAGTGAATAGCCGGTGCGCCCCGGTCTTGAAAGCTCGAAAATAAGTTTATCGTAGTATTTCATTGCTATGCCCTCCTTACCGTTTCTACAAGTGAATCTATCTCAGACTTTGTACGCTTCTCCGTGACGCAGAAGCTAACATAGCCTTCATCCGTCCCGAGGGCTCCGAAGAAGCCGGCGTCCAGAAGCGCCTGCTGCAGCTTCTCTACAGGGACAAGCGGCTTCAGCACGAATTCCTTCAGGAACGGCTTGTGCATCACTTCCTCGAACTTGCCGGTCTCCATCAGGCGGTCATACAGATAGTGAGCGCCGGCAGAAGACAGTTCATTGACCTTACGCAGTCCTTCCGCACCCATAAGAGACATATATACAGTCACATACAGGGCCATAAGGCTCTGATTGGAGCAGATGTTGCTCGTAGCCTTCTCTCTCCTTATATGCTGTTCGCGGGCCTGAAGAGTCAGCACGAAGCATCTCCGTCCCTGCGCATCCTCAGTCTGTCCGACAATGCGCCCGGGCATCTTGCGGACATAGTCCTTGCGGCATGCCATGAAGCCCACATACGGGCCGCCATAGCTCAACGGAATGCCCAGAGACTGGCCGTCCCCCACTGCCACGTCGAAGCCCCATTCGCCAGGAGTCCTGACCACTGCCAATGCTGACGGGTCACAATACTCCACGGCGATTCCCTTCGCCTCGTGGACTGCCTCCGCAAATCCGGAAAGATCCTCGATGACGCCATATCTGTTTATCGCAGGGACAATGATGCCGGCGACATCACCTGATCCCAGTTCCTTCTTCAGTGACTCAAGCGATGTCTGCCCATCCTCGGCGGCGATACGTCCAAGCAGGACGCCGTGATAGCGGGCATAGGTTTCCACGACTTTCAGAACATTCGGAAGAAGCGTGTCGGAAAGGAGCACGCGGGTCTTCTTCCTGGTGCAGGCGATGGCCATCATCATAGCTTCCGCAGCCGCTGTAGGGCCATCGTACATAGAAGCGTTAGAGATATCCAGCCTTGTCAATGCGCATATCATACTCTGATACTCGAATATATAGCGCAAAGTGCCCTGAGAGATCTCAGCCTGGTAAGGCGTATATGCCGTAAGAAACTCTGAACGCGAGCAGATATAAGGAACCACCGCCGGAGTATAGTGGTCATACGCACCGCAACCGGCGAATACCTTAAGCTTCACATCCTTGCTGTCCAGATGTGTAAAAAAGTCACGCACCTGCTGCTCGGACAATGCGTCCGGAAGGTCATATTCACCCTTATAGATGAATTTTTCCGGAACATCGGCATAGAGGCCGTCCAGAGAGGAAACCCCTACGCGCTCCAGCATTGTCCTTATATCATCCTCTGTGTGAGGAAAATATGAAAATGTGGACATAGTTGTCAGTTTAGTGTATGTTCAAGACTATTTGGCGATGGCGGCCTCATAGCCTTCAGCATCGAGAAGTCCGTCAAGTTCCGACTGATCGCTCATTCTCACCTTGATGATCCAGTTCTCATAAGGATCCTGGTTGATCAGCTCTGGTGCATCTTCAAGAGCCTCGTTCTTCTCCACTACTGTTCCGCTTACAGGAGAAATGAGGTCACTGGAGGCCTTCACGCTCTCAAGTGCTCCGAACTCCTCGTCCTTCACCACCTCGTCATCCTCGTCAGGCATATCCACATACGTGATGTCCCCCATCTCGCTCTGTGCGAAATCAGTAACGCCGATCACTGCGATATCGCCTTCTACTTTTACCCATTCGTGTGTCTCGCTATAGCGGAGACCGTCAATTACTTTACTCATATTCAATCTGTTTTTGTGTTATTTCTTAGGAGATGTCTTGAAGACTACTTCTTATAATTAGTCTGATAGAAACGCTTCTTCACCACGATTCCCGGGAAGACCTTCTTACGTATCCTGATGAACAATTCCGTGCCCAGCTTGCTGTATTCTGTCTTTACCAGTGCGAAGCAGATGCTCTTGTCCAGGGATATGGAATGATATCCTGTAGTCACCACACCTATCTGTGTGCCGTCAGCAGTCTCCACCGAATATGTCGCACGCGGTATCGCCTTGTCCTGCAGTTCGATACCGACAAGCTTGCGTTCCGTTCCGTGTTCCTTCTGCATTGACAGCGCATCTTTACCGATGAATTCCTCCTTGTCCATCTTGCAGAACATTCCCAGACCGGCCTCGACAGGGGTTATCGTATCCGACAGTTCGTCGCCGTACAGCGGAAGGCCGGCCTCGAAGCGCAGAGTGTCTCGACAGCCGAGCCCGCAAGGCGTCACACCGGCGTCAAGAAGTCGTTTCCAGATTTCCCCTATCCCATCGTGCGAAGTGTAGAGCTCAAATCCGTCCTCGCCGGTATATCCAGTGCGGCTGACGACCATCCGGCTTCCATTCCAACTGGACTCGCAATAAGTGTAGAAGGTCAATGCAGATGCGTCCCCGATCCCCAGGACTTCTGTCACGATCCGCTCGGATTCAGGTCCCTGCACGGCTATCTGTCCCCATTTGTCCGACTCGTTCACGACCTTGACATCATATCCATCGGTATTGGACAATATCCACTCATAGTCCTTGGCGATATTCGCGGCGTTCACAACAAGCAGGAAATGTTTAGGCTCGAACTCTCTGTAAACAAGCAGGTCATCCACCACTCCCCCGTCAGGATGCAGCATCATCCCATACAGGACCTTGCCAGGCTCATAGCCTCGTATATCATTTGTGAAGATGTGGTTCACGAATCTCTCTGCGTCAGGTCCGCTGACAAATATCTCGCCCATATGCGAGACATCGAACATCCCGACCCGATGACGCACGGCATTGTGCTCGTCCGTTATGGATGTGTATTGAATAGGCATGATGAAGCCGGCGAAAGGGCTCATCTTCGCCCCCAAAGCAACGTGACTATCATATAGGCACGTTTTCTTAAGATTTTCCTCCATATTTCAGTGTTATTATGTTATATTCTGTGGTTTATATCAGTTTCATAAAGGCCTCCGTGGTCAATCCCGCGACATATGCTCCAAGGTCCGTGCCGCAGAGAGCTCCGGCCACGGCCCCATACTCAAGCGGTATTCCACTCAGTCTTTCAGTAAGGACACCGTCAAGGCCGTCGGAAATCGGGAAGAAATCACCCGACAGGTGGCATTTCGTTATGACTCCATCGTCAATGTCAAATTCCGCATTGACCTCTCCGACGCCAGGAATCTTGCCGCCGCGGCAGACAGAATATGAATGGTTCCGCCCTTCGAGGAACGCAGGTTCAAGATACCCGGCCTCAATTTTCTCAATCTCAGTTATCTGGCTATCATTCAAGACAATGCTGTCTCCTTCCCCGCAGAATCGGCTGACAAGATATGATTTGAAACGGTCAATGTCCTCAAGACCGCTCCCCGCCGCCTTATAATAAGGCCGCAAGTTCGTGACGTGCTGCCGTACAGATGCCACACCCTTGCTGGATACCTTGGCTTCGGAAGGGGTGATGGCCCGCTCCAGTTCGTCAAAGTCGGAGTCAAACAGCATCGTCCCGTGGACAATGCCCGAGTTCGGCTTGAGAAAGAACGCATTGCCTGAGACCTTGCGTCCATCCACCAGTATATCATTCCTCCCTGACTTCACCGCATTTACCCCTGTATCTCTCAGATAAGACGCCAGTTCATTCAGATAGCGGTCGAATGTAGCGGTGACATCCGTAGAATCCGTTATATATGAAAGCATTATGTTTCCGCCGTCTGAATATACACATCCACCGCCGCTCTTTCTTCGGTACAGCTGGATGCCCCTTGAGCGGCAATAGTCCATATTGACCTCGGCCTCCATAACCTGGTTCCTGCCGAATATGACCGTCGGCCTGACCTGCCACAGGAAGAAGGCATCCTTGACTCCACGTCCTTCAGTCAATGCAGCGAGATTGGCGGCGACATATTCTTCCATAGCCAGGTAGAACACCAGGCGACGCTCCTTTTCGGGGTCAGGCAAGAGAATGTGTGTCATAGCGCCAGGCGAAAACCGAATGTAGACTTGACTGAACAGGCAGGAAGCGCGGAACGGTTGGACACACGGCAGGCATCCCACTTGGAAGCCGCACTTCCACCGCGCATTATACGGAGTTCACCTCTCAGATTATAGTATGGATCCGTAACCTCCTCATCCGCATAGTCATACTTGCTGTCTTGACACCATTCCCAGGCATTGCCCGACATATCATAGATGCCCAGTTCATTCGGCCTGAAACTCCTCACAGACATCACCTGTGAAGCCGCATTCCCTATGTAAGCCGCCACCTGGCTGACATACATTCCGCCCGAGAACTGGTCTCCGGACGATTTAAGCCCGCCTTTCGCCGCATACTCCCACTCAGCTTCCGTAGGGAGACGGAACTTGCGGCCTGTCAATCTGTTGAGTCTGATTATGAACATCTGGCAGTCATACCACGATACGTTCACCACAGGCTTGTCCGGCTCATCTGCGCTGTTCTTATACGGTAGGCTTCCCATGACTGCATTCCAAAGGCCGGCGGTCACCTCCGTCTGCCCTATCTCGAACCCGCTCAGCGTCACCTCGTGCACAGGCTTTTCGTCATCACCTGCCATCTTCCCCTGTTCAGGAGAGGCACCCATATAGAATGTACCTCCGGCGACACCTATCATCTTGAATGACACCCCTCCGACGCTTATGGTCTCGTCAGAATCCACAAGCTCACGTTCAGGGGTCTTGTCCACGATCATCGTCATCACATCCTGCGGAATGTCCGTCACTGTGTTCACCGCCAGCCTGAATCCAAGCCTCGGCTTTTTCACATATCGAAGCTCCCCCGACCTGGATTTCCGGTCTCTTACCACCCTCAGGTCAGTCTTCTCTGTGCACAACGGCTCCAATGCGAGAGAATCTCCGCCGAACTCCTCCGTAAACGAATCCGCACACCACTCCATAAGATCGGCATTGACATCAGCCAAACCCTCCGCCGCGGCATTCTCCCATTGAGCCTCGGTCGGGAGCGAGAACGGTATCCCGCTCATCTTGGTGAGCTTTCCCAGGAACTTGAGGCAGTCATCATACGACACCATATCAGCGATGGCCGAATTGCCGCTTGGAGTCCCCATTACAGCAGTCCAGAGCTCCTGGCTCACAGGCTGCTCGGATATCGAGTATCCATACAGCACGACTTGGTGCATCTTGGCCCCGGTGACCTTTGTCCCAGACGGAGTCCTGCCCATAGCGAACGTACCTCCCGGGACGCTGACCATTCTGAATGAGACGTTTCCGGCAACGACTGTCTCCGGAACGTCAGTCCCAGCCGCAGTACGCACTGCGACATCTCCACCACAGGCCGTCAGCATCATCGCACAGGCCAATGCAGATAGTATTCCTATACTCTTTCTCATATTCAAAAGGTTTCGTCTGTCCATCTGAAGGCAAATCCACCCGGACGCCCTAAGGCATAGCCGGATCCGCACGCCATCACTGGACAGCATCTTTTTCAAATGTAAACAATATTCCTGAAATTATGTTTAAATTTATCACAAATTCAAACAGATTTCTGATGAACAGAGAAAGACATCCATTCGAGCCGTTTCTCCCCGGAGGAGCCAAGATATTGATGCTGGGAAGCTTTCCTCCACAGCCAAAGAGATGGAGCATAGTATTTTACTACCCGAATTTCGGGAACGATATGTGGCGTATAATCGGACTGATTTTCTTCAGAGACAAGAATAGGTTCGTAGTCAGCGGAGAGAAAAGATTCGACAAGGACAAGATCGTGGGGTTCTGCAGGGACAGGGGCATCGCACTATATGACACCGCCTGTGAAGTCATCCGCCTGAAGGACAATGCTTCCGACAAGTTTCTGCAGGTCACGGAGGCCACGGACATCGAAGCATTGATAAGCAGGATTCCACAATGTGGAGCGATAGTCACTACCGGGCAGAAGGCCACCGACACCCTGACAGAGCATTTCGGATGCCCCGAGCCACCTATGGGAGGATTCTCTGAATTCGATATGAAAATGGCAGACGGCACGCCCAGGCATCTGAGGCTCTACCGTCTGCCGTCATCATCAAGGGCTTACCCTCTGGCACTGGAGAAGAAGGCGGAAGCATACAGAAAGATGTTCATTGATATGGGCATCCTGCCGCAGGCTTCCGAATAATATATCAGGCTGATACGTCTAGTCTGTATTAGGCGTATCCCACACTTTCGTCTCGGAGCAACGGATCTTCAGCCGCTCACTGCCGCATCCTATCAGGAAATCACCCTTCTCCAGACGCCACTTTCCGTCATTTCCTACGAAAGCCAGCTCATATGCCGGCACCTCCATACGGACGGTACGACTTTCGCCAGGCTCCAGCTCCACTTTAGTGAACTGCCTCAGGCGCCTCGAGTCCGGGACAATGCTTGCGACAAGGTCACTTGAGAACAGAAGCACGGACTCCTTGCCTTTGACTTTGCCGGCATTGCGGACAGTCACCTCGAACACAAGTGTGTCATCTGCATTGAACTCACCGGAGAACGGAGCCGTGAGTTTCAGTCCGCCATACTCGAACTCAGTGTAGCTGAGTCCCGCCCCGAACGGCCATTGTACCTCGACAGAAGACTCATAGCCATACATCCCGGACATAGTCTTGACGCTTTCGCTGACTTTATAGTCGTATGTGTGCAGGGAGTTCACATATTTGCTGTAAGTAAACGGAAGTCTCCCGCTGAAATTCTCGCGGCCGGAAAGAAGCGCGGCCAAAGCGTCGCCGCCATAGTTTCCAGGGAGCATAATATCGATGACAGAGGCGGCAAGCGGCTCAATGTCATTGATGACGCGCGGCCTCCCTTCATTCAGCACGAGCACTATCGGCTTGCCTGTGCCTGCAAGTTCTCTCACCAGACGCTTCTGATTGAAAGACAGATTCAGGTCATCGATGTTGCCGGGCGTCTCGCAATACGAGTTCTCGCCGACACAGACGACTATCACATCCGCATTGTCTGCGGCCTTGACCGCAGCCTCATAGTCCTGAGCGTCCTCTTCCTGCCATTCACCACCGTCCTTATATGTCACGCCAGGCTCGTAAATTACATTCTCTTCACCGAACTCCGCCCGGAGCGCCTCCAGAATCGTGTCGTGGCTTCCGGCGAACTTGTCAGCGTCACCCTGCCACGTATATGACCATCCACCATTAAGTGTGCGCATCGAGTTGGCATTCGGGCCGGAGACGAGTATCTTCGTCCCGTGCCTCAGAGGGAGCACTTCTGCATTGTTCTTTAGAAGGACCATCGATTCGACGGCGGCGCCATAGGCGTCCCTTCTGAACTCTTCGCAGGCGAAGTCGGCGTATTCCCCGCCCCACACTGGGTTTTCAAACAGGCCGAGCCGGGCCTTCAGCCTGAGCACCCGGAGCACGGCATCGTCAATGCGGGACATCGGTATCATCTTTTCCTTTACGGCGGCGACAATGTCCTCGCAGACATCTGGGTGGTACGGATCCATTATCATATCTATACCGGCATTGATACCTATGGCAAGCGCCTCCTTCCTGTCCGCCGCGATATGCTCACGAGTATAAAGGTTGTCAATGTCAGCCCAGTCGGTCACTATGAGACCGTCCCACCCGAGCTGTCTCTTGGCCCATTCCGTAAGATATTCATAGCTGGCGTGCACAGGGACTCCATTTATGGATGAGGAGTTCACCATCATCGTAAGCGCTCCGGCCTGCATACACTCCTTGAACGGACGGAAGTACTTCTCTCTCAGGTCCGAAGGCGAGACTACCGCCGGCGTCCTGTCTTTCCCCGTGACCGCGGCGCCATACGCCAGATAATGCTTTATGCTTACTGCGACGTGCTTGTCATCGATATGGTTCGGCTCGTCACCCTGCGCGCCCATAGTCTCTGCCACAGCCATCTCCGACTGGAGGAACGGATCTTCTCCCCAGCTTTCCCATACCCTGGGCCAGCAAGGGTTGCGGCTAAGATCCATCACAGGAGAGAACACCCACGGCACCATCGCGGCACGGGTCTCGTAGGCTGTCACCTTTCCCATATTCCTGGCATATATGCGGTTGAACGTAGCGGCGACATTCACCTCCTGAGGATAGAAGGTGGCGTCATCCAGGTACGATGCGCCGTGTATCATATCAAGACCATATATCACAGGGATGCCCAGGTCGCGCATAAATATGTCTTGCAGTCTGCGAACCTGCTCCGCAGTCGCCTTATGTGTCCTGGATGTAGGTCCGAATGTGTTGAGCAATGAGCCTATCTTATATTTCCTGGCCAGCTCCGAAGCCTTAGCCTCATCCACCACCCCGTCGGTAGTGAAAGTCTCTGCCGTCAGCTGTACCATCTGTCCCACTTTCTCCTCAAGCGTCATTCGGGAGAGGATCTTTTCTATCTGTACTTCGATGTCCTTGTCATACGTGATGGCAGGCTTGATTCTTCCCGATGAGCAAGTCGTCACGGCGATGCCTGCTGCTGTCACAAGCGATGCGCTTTTCTTCAGATTCATATCAGATGCAGTTTTTTGTCGTTATATTTTTCAAATTTACGAAATAATTGTCTAACTTCGATTTTTTATGGAAGTCGATTGACTTCTACTCGATATGAATTTTTATGATGGGTTTCCGATGAGCTTCCCTCTGAAATTCCGAAAAGACATACAGACTATGGAGAACATACCAGGACAGAAATTCACAGTGAGCCACAATGCGCCGCTGCTCAAATATCTTTACGAAATATTCCCGGGACAGAGCAAGACCGGAGTGAAGGCGTATCTTTCCAACGGACAGGTGATTCTGAACGGCAAGAAAGTCACCGCCTTCGACCAGCCGCTATGGGAAGGCGACACATTGGTCATCCTGCCCAAGAAAGTTTCCATATACAATGAGGTAAGGCACGCAGCCAGAGTGGATGTCCAGGACTACGGAGTCGAGATACTGTTCGAGGACGACTATATCATAGTAGTGAACAAGAGAAGCGGACTGCCAGTCGTCGGGACTGGAAAGTCTGCCGGACAGACTGTGGACCTGTCCAAGAAAGGAGCGAAGGCAAGCCTGATGACACAGCGGAAGGAGACGACAGTCTATTCCATATTATGTGACTACGTGCGCACAAAGGTCCGTGCGGAAAGGATGAGTTCTTCCGTGAAGCTGCCGTGGAAGCCGTCACACGTCTATATCGTGCACAGGCTTGACCGCGACACGTCCGGCATCCTGGTATTCGCCAAGACAGAGAAGATTCAACAGATTCTCCAGGACGGCTGGAACAACTCCGTAAAAGAACGAGGCTACATAGGCATTGTCGAGGGAGTTCCGAGTCCGGTCGAAGGGACCATAATAAGCTGGCTGAAGGAGAACCCAAAATCAATGAAGATGGTATCCTCCCGCGATACTGATGTGATACGGCAGGAGAAACAGGCATACGGCAAGAAGGCCGAAGAGTGGCAGAAGGCCATCACCCGATACCGGACGCTCCAGAGCGGAATCCCGCTCAAGAATTCCGGAAAAGAAGGCAAGGCCAATGCTGACAGAGCAGTGGATGAGTCCCGCAGGTATTCAGTGGTCGAGTTCCTTCTGGAGACAGGAAGGAAGAACCAGATCCGCGTCCACGCCGCCGATGAGCTCGGATGTCCTATCGCAGGAGACCGCAAGTATGGAGCCGCCACGAATCCTATCGGACGTCTTGCCCTGCACGCCGGGAGACTGGCATTCATCCACCCCGTATCGGGCAAGGTGATGACCTTCACGGCCAAGCCGCCTAAGGAGTTCGGAAGCTGCCAGTCATAGCGTCACCTGTTCCGAGGCCACATTCCACGGACAAGAGAAAAGAATCAGCCTTACACTTCCTGGACCATTCTTATATATGGCTCCCCGAAGAATGTAACCTCGGCTTCGTCGGCGAAGCCCAGTCTGCCGTATAGGTCGTGCAGATATGGCTTATGCTTGTCCACGATCAAGGTAACCCGTGTATAGCCAAGAGCCTGAGCTTCATCTAACGAATTCTGCATCAAGATGCTTCCTATGCTGCATCCTCTATAGTCAGGATGGACGGCGAGAGAGTCCAGATAGTACTCACCCGGACCGGTTTCCTCGCCTGGAGTCGGCTTTTCAGTATTCATTAGCCTGGCCATCAATGAGAATGTCCTGTCAGCCGCTTCTCCATAGCCGGCCCCGTCGTATGACACGAGCGCACCGGCGACTTTTCCACAATACGTGGCAATGCAAGTGTTCTTCCAAGAATACAAAGTGTCTTCCTTTGAGCATACTTTCACCAAAGCATTATGCACTGCCGAAAGCGTCCCGAACGGAGTATCTCCAGAAGACAAGACTTCAGGGTTGAAGATGTCGTATCCCATAGCGGCAAGAACGACATCCGCGATGAACGACGCATCCGAGGGCCTGGCCTTTCTGAGTTCCACTCTCGGTGTCCTGGCCTCTATCGCAGACACACCCGGCGCCGTATCCTTATTTTCAATCTTCTGCCCCATAATCCCGCTATGAGGATCTTTGTAAACAATCTCCATATCGAAAATTTTTGTCATTAATTCTTGTAAAAATAAAAAATAATATCTACATTTGCAAACGCAAAAAGGGGGTATAGCTCAGTTGGCTAGAGCATCTGCTTTGCAAGCAGAGGGTCGTCGGTTCGACTCCGTCTACCTCCACTGAAGGCTTCGGAATTTTCCGAGGCCTTTTTTGGTATGATTTGCCTGAGAAGAAATATCATAACCACACAGGAAAATAATGTAACACACGGCGCCGAGCGAAGCGCTATCTTTGCAGAAAAATTCAAAGACATGACTAGAAAGAATTTCAAGGCTACAGGAATGGGTTGCGCCGGATGCGCTGCCCGTATCCATACAGTGCTCAACGAACAGCCTGGCGTCAAGGCGGCATCGGTAAGCTTCGTCTCGGGAAGGGCGACTGTGGAATTCGATGAGAAGCAATGTGATACGGCTAAACTGGTAAAGGCTGTAGAAGACGCAGGATATGGCCTTGTACCGGAAGAGGACGAAGACGGGGACGATGCGGAAGACCGGGAGCGCAGGGAGCATAAGGCATTGATCATCAAGACATCAGTCGCAGCCGCATTGTCCCTGATGGTAATGGCGGCCGGAATGATCTATGGCAGCCGAGCCGGCATCTCTATGTGGATTCTTTCCACCCCGGCGGTTTTCTGGTGCGGCGGCCGGTTCCTTTCCAACGCCTGGAAACAGTTGAAGCACGGAATGTGCAGTATGGACACACTCGTGGCATTGAGCACGGGAGTCTCTTACCTGTTCAGCCTCTTCAACCTGACATTCCCGGCATACTGGACGTGCAGAGGCATTGAGCCGCACCTCTATTTCGAGGCATCGGCGATGGTGGTGGCATTCGTCCTTGCCGGCAAACTGCTGGAGAACAGGGCAAAGCGCCAGACCACATCGGCAGTCCGCAAGCTCATCGGGCTGAAGCCACGCACAGTGACATTGGCCAGCGGAAACACGGAAAAGACAGTAAATGTGGATGATATCGTGCCAGGAGACATTGTCGTAGCACATCCCGGTGAGCGCATCGCAGTGGACGGCACTGTCACGGAAGGAAGCACATACATTGACGAAAGTATGCTCACAGGCGAGCCGCTTCCCGTGCTCAAGGGCGCAGGGGCTAAAATTTTTTCCGGCACGATAAATCAGAAAGGGAGCATAAGGTACCGAGCTGAGGAGGTCGGCGAAAAGACTATGCTGTCACAGATAATACAGATGACGCAACGTGCGCAGGACAGCAAGGCGCCGATTCAGCGGACAGTAGATAAAATCGCCTCGATATTCGTACCCGCAATAATACTGATATCCATAATAAGTTTCGTCGCCTGGCTCATCCTGGATCCGGCGGACGGGTTCACACACGGACTCCTCGCCGCCGTGACTGTGCTTGTCATCGCCTGCCCTTGCGCCCTCGGCCTCGCAACCCCCACCGCAATCACAGTCGGCATCGGTCTCGGTGCGGAAAACGGCATACTGATCAAGGATGCGGAGTGCCTGGAAAGAGCGGCCGGCGTCAAGGCTGCCGTGCTTGACAAGACTGGAACGCTTACTGAAGGGCGACCGGAGGTTCAGGAGGCGCACTTCGCTGACGAGGAGCATAAAGAGATGATTCTCAACGAACTGGCAAGTCTGGAATCAATATCGGAGCATCCGCTGGCAGGGGCAGTCGCCGACTATGCCAAAGGTCAATGCAGATCGTACGCCAACGTAAAGATCAATGATTTCCAGACAGTCCCTGGACTCGGAGTCAGCGGATCGGCAATCCTGCCTGACGGCAGCAAGGTGAAGGTCAATGCAGGTTCCACACGGTTTATGACAATGCTTGGAGTCAATGTAACTTCCGCATTGTCCCATAACGCCGGCAGAATGACCGGAACCGTCATCTGGTTTGCGGAAGATGGAGAGGCCACGGCAGTGCTCTCGGTGTCCGACACAGTGAGGAAGACAGCAAAGGAAGGCATTGACCTGCTGAAGGATATGGGCATTGACACTTACATTCTCACCGGCGACAGCAAGGCGGCTGCGGAGAGCGTGGCAGACGAGCTTGGAGTAAGCGGTATGCGGGCGGAGGCGTTGCCATCGGACAAACTGGAGTTCATACGCGGTCTGCAGGCTCGCGGGATCCTGACTGCTATGGTCGGGGACGGGATCAATGACAGCGCAGCCCTGGCGCAAGCGGATCTGGGAATTGCGATGGGCAGAGGAAGCGACATCGCGATGGAGTCCGCAGGCATCACTTTGACAGGTTCGGACCTCAGGAAAGTCGCCGGTGCAATACGGCTGTCACGCCTGACAGTGAAAACGTTGCGGGAAAATCTGTTCTGGGCGTTCATTTACAATGTGATTGGCATTCCGATTGCAGCAGGCGTCCTGTATCCTGTTTGCGGATTCCTGCTCAATCCAATGGCAGCCAGCGCGGCAATGGCATTTAGCAGCATCAGTGTCGTGACAAACAGCCTGAGGCTGAAGTATAAGAAATTATGATTCTGTATATAAAACATATGGTCTGCGACCGCTGCATAATGGCGGTCCGCGAACAGCTGGAGAAGGCGGGACTTGGTCCGGTCTCCGTAAGGCTCGGCGAGGCCGAATTTCCGAGAGAGCTTACAGATGAGGAAATCGCGAAGGCGAAGGCCATTCTGGAGCCGCTCGGATTCGGGTTCATAGACGACAAGAGAAGGCTGCTCACAGAACAGATAAAGCAGGCCATAATAAGTCTGGTCCACCAGGACAGTCTGACCGGCGCCGCCGATGAAGAAGGGATGAAGATGAATCTGTCGGACTACCTGTCGGAGAAGCTGCACTGTGACTACAAATATCTTAGCGGCATCTTCTCCGACCAGGAGAACGTCACGATAGAGCAATATTACATAGCGCAGAAAGTGGAGCGGGTGAAGGAGCTTCTAGTCTACGGGGAATTGTCGCTCACAGAGATAGCATACAGGATGAACTACTCCAGCGTGGCATATCTGAGCGCCCAGTTCCGCCGCATCACCGGGTTCTCCCCTACCGAGTTCCGCAAGATCAAGGGCGAGAGGAGAGTGCCGATAGACAAGGTCTGAGCCTATTTTTTCCTGTCGCGGAGAATCTCGGACTTGTCCACTACCACCCAGATAGTGTCCACGACACTTCCGCGGGTTCCTGCGCCAATATTCTTGAGAGGGTTTGCGAAGTCCCGGTCAAGGACTGTTACATCATCCACGAAGTAGTCAGTCTCCCCGCGGTTGTAGAACAGGTTTCTCAGGCCCCACACTTCGTGGTAGCGTATCTTCAGTTTCCACCCCTCCACCTGAGCTTGCTTCATAAGATTCACCAATGAATCCTGGTCGTGGCGGTCATTGTCAAAGCTGAACGAGAACGGCTCTCCGCTGGTGTTCATTCCAGTCTGTGTCATATTCATACGGCCCTCCCAGGAATCCCAGAATACACCTTTGGTGGTGAACTCGATAAGGTTGCCGACTTTTTCTCCGTTGGAATAATTCTCTTTGCAGCCGTTTATGCAGATCAATGCGACCAGCCCGACCACGATAGCAAATACTTTTTTCATCGTCCAGAAAATTTATTGTCGGAAAGTTATCAATATTTTCGTGAATCCGCAAGACCATGAAGTCAGCTATAATATGAATGAAATATTATTCTTATATTTGGCCAGCAAAAACTGATAACCTTATGGCGGATATGCTTCTATCTTTCATCATTCCTCTAGCATCCGCAGCCCTTGCGCTGTGGGGAAGCGTCTTTTACGAAAAGGACGGCTGGCGCAAGGCCGGCAGGTTCATTGTCCTGCTCGTCGGAGCCGCTGCGCTGGCATTGTCAGTGGGAAAGATAATGCCTGCTCTGAAGGAGTTATGCTCCAAGGAGATGCTGGACGAAAGCATCCTGAAATGCTCATTGGCATTGACATATACAGGTGCATTGACACTTATGGTGGTCGCATCCTTCTATCTGGTGGTCATCGACGGACTATTCGGCTATGCCGGAGGCTGGCTGCCGGCAGTCGGGTGCGCCATTGCCGGTATGATACTCGTATCGCCAGTGCTGAGCCTGGGCATCTTCATTATGAAGGACTTCTGGTGGCTCGCTCTTGCGGTACTCGCGGCGCTTGCCGTCATCGGTGCCATCATCGGCGGTGCTTCGTCCGGCGGTGTCAATGCGTCTTCGCAGGGAGGTGTCTTCGTGGACAAATATGGCAATGAATACATCAGCACGACTGAACAGTCCAGGATCTACGGCGGGGACGAGACCTGGAACACAACCAAGGAATATCACATCAAAGGGCAGAGCGGCAGTTTCTATCGAAAGGTCAAATAGGAGCTCCGCATCCCAATAGAGATTCAGAGTCCGAACTTTTTTTCATTATTAATTATCAGTAAATTACAAATTCCAAATATCACAAAAGAGGACATTTGGAATTCATAGATTATTGATGACAAACACCAAGACAAGCCGCACGTATAGGCTTGTCAATTGCCCCATATATAGATGCCATCAAGATAGTCCCTGGTATGGAGAGGAGCGAACGTAGTCCCGGAGGACTTCAGAATGCGAGGTCGCACCGGACGGAACCATTCGGCCTTCACATACATTCTCTCACCAGAATACGATTCACGGATCGGAAGGAAATCATACATAAGTCCCACACGTGGCCCAGTGACCCAGACCCTTTCTCCAGGAGAAATGAAATGATTGGTCGTTCCTGCGACGTGCGGCATATAGCATACCGAGCCTTCATAAGAACGGCCTGTCCCTTCACCCCAGCTCCTTGCCTGATACCAGCCGAGCTGATGAGCGTGAGTACTCTTCTCTGCCACTTCGATCGCTTTTTCAATAGAACATACCGATTCCGGCCCAAGCTCATTTTCGGATATCCCGGTCAGAAGTCCCAACGCATCCATAAATGCCATCGGCTCTTCCGCCCACGACGCCACACACTCACGGTCCTTATATCTGGACAATGCGGAATCGTATTCGGTATAACTGTACACACCCTGACTTTCGATATAGCGCAATGCCCTGTAAATCATCGTCGCCACCTCCTGCCTGGTCGCGGGGGCATTGACAGAAGGAGCGTCCGCACCGGAGAAATGGCCTTCAAGAAGCCCGATTGCAGCAGCTTTGGCTGAATAGCCGTCAGTAAAGGCTCCCGCCTGCTTCTTGTCGGGCTTTATTTCTTTCTTGACGAGTTCTTCTATGAGACGCACCGCCAAGGACCTCAGCTGGAGTTGTGTCAATGGAGCGGTATAGTCCTTTCCAAGGACTGCATCTTCAAGAAGATTGTCATTAAGAGCATAATTGACAACACTTTGGAATGTAGCCGTCATCTTGGCATCCGACTTATGCGGCAGAATGAACATACCAGGAAGAGCCGTGGTCTTAAGAAGCGCTTCTCTCTCAGTATTGTCTGCGATTTCTGCCATAGCCTTTCTGAACTCCTCATAGTTTGCTTCAGTTCCTGAGAGCTGCCAGTCGCGTCTAGTGATATGCCGCTGCTCATATCCGTCTGAATGACCGCACCAGATACAGCTGTACCACCACACGTGATGCCCGGAAGCATTGACTCCGATATAGGCCTGGTCGTCGGCAAGCGGCTCCTCGCACTGGTGCGGCCCGTTGTCGCCTTCCGCTGTCAAGCTGAACGTATGGTTGGCATTATGCTCGTTCTGACCGCATATACGGCAAGAATAATAGTAGCGCTGAGTGCGCCCGCAAGTCCCATACCGATATATCTTATCAGCAGCCGCGACCTTGTCCGTAAATATATGATTGACGCATAAAGGCTTGGCGGCATCGCCACCGGCTTTCTGGGCGGTATGTACATCACCGGAATACGTCTTTATCTTGAACAAGATATGATAGCTCCACGTCGGGCGGGCGAAAAGCTGCTTCAGGGCGGGAGCGGCCGCTTCCGGAACAAACAACGTCGCCCTGCCGCTATGGAAAAGCATACTGTACGCAGGAAAATATATCTTGGTCTTATCATCATCCCCGCCCCTCATAACAGAGCATATCGTCCTGACGAAATCGACCGGGTTCACTTTGTCGCTGATCCAGACCTCGCGAATATTGTACGTGCCCTGGATGGTATTATTGATATCACCTGCAGTCGCGAGATAAATCTCCGGGTTGGCGGTATCGACAAGAAGCTTGGTCACAAGCATACACCTCTGACCAGGGTATCCGTTACCCATTATACCGAACCCGACATTCGCATAGAATCTCGGATGATACAAATCATTTATGACTATCAGGTCATACGGATTCGTGTCCGGGCATACGGCATCGGCCTCCTTGACAGAATAAGCGACTAGGGAGCCGCGATAGGAATTCTTGTTCAGCTCATAATCAGCGGGCTTCTTCATTGCAGCCGCCCTGTCCGAATCCGCCCCGCCGGAGCCTACGCTCATAAGCAGCTCCACATCAATGAAATAAGGAACGCTACGCAGAACCTTCGCCTCTACCCCATTTACCGTAGCCTTTATACGGGTTTCATCAATGTAGTAGTCATTGTTCTTGAACATATAGTCCGTATCGTATTTTCCATCCGGATTCACCATAAACTTCAGCCGGACAAGATAATCGAACCCGTCCTTGAAAAACATATCCCCGTCGTCATTCTCCGTGAAATCGCCTTCAAAGTCCAGCGAAGCGACAGCTATATCTCCGGTGGGGGCAAGATCACCATACTCCGTCTTCGCAGAGAGCAACTGGAACTCCCTCGCATCGAACAGGGACATTCCCGGCTCAGGCACCGGGATTGTCAGATCCACTGATTTCACTTTCGGCTTGCTCTGTGCCGGCGCAAGCATAGGCATCAGCATCGCAGCCATTGAAAGAGCCGTCATGATTATTTTTCTAAGCATAGAATGATTCTCCCTCTATTTCCCGTCGACAAATATGAATCCACCCTCAGGATAGACATACTGACCGTTTACATATTTTACCTGAAGAAGCGGACATTCCATAAATTCAGGATAAAGCTCCATAAGGAAATCATCCTTAAACTTCGAGTTCAGTTTCACTGACTTGAGGCTCTTGCAGTCGCTAAAGCAGAAGTCCCCGAACTCCGTCACATTCGAGAGATCAAGTGTCGTGACCCCACATCCGGCGAATGCGTGGGAATCGACTTTCCTGACACCCGAAGGGATAGAGACAGCCTTCAGGCTCTTGCACCCGTCAAACGTGGACGCAGGTATCATAGTCAGATTCTCCGGCAGTGACACATCCGTAAGATTTGAGCAGCCCTCGAACATAGAGTAGCTCATAACATCGTTAAGACGGCGAGGAAGCTTAATGGATCGAAGACTCGTACAGTTCTGGAAACAGCCGTGCAGTTCGTCAATGACATCTCCCTCGAACACGACCTTCGCAAGATTTCTGCATTCCTGGAAGGCGGATCCCTGAACGACCTTGACGGAAGCCGGAATCACGATTTCCGTTATCGGAGTGAAGGCGAATGCCCTGTTGGAGATTTCCCTCAACGAGTTCGGGAGCTTTATAGACTTGATTTCGGTGCCTGTGAACAGTCCCGCACGCATCGTCCTAACAGGATACCTGCCGCCATTGTATTCTATGTACTCAGGAATGACGATGTCCTTGCCCGCTACCGCAGTCTTCGCCACCTCGGAAGCGAAAGCATATCCCGGGCCTCCATTGTTGCCATTGTGCAGGACGTATGCGACGCCAGCGACATCGACTGTCGCTCCACCCTTGACCTCTTCAATGACAGTCGCCGTCTGGCCCTGGACTGATGTCGCCCCTGTCTTCTTGTCAGGATTCGGATCCCATTTTGTCCAGTCCACATTAATGGCATTCTCGTATCCGCCATAAGCCTTGAAATAAGCTTTAGTGTAGTCCTCGATAAAGTCGGTCAATGTGAACAGCGGAGTCAGGGACGACCGGACGACAGTCTTGTACGGAACTCCGTCAAGAATTTCGGCAATCTTGTCGTGTATCCCGTTTATCACCCAGTTATAGGTCTCATCACCCATCTTGTAGGTGTATTCTTCCACCGCCTCGTTGTAATACTTGACAAGCCCGTTCAGGGCATCAGCACGTGCGAAGACTTCGGCCTTGACATTTGAATAATGGTGATGAGCCGGTGTAAGAGGTTCAATATAGCCGTCTTTCACGCAGTCGTCAAGAAGAAGATACTCCTCCACAAGGCTCTGATTGTCAAGATCCGATATCCATGGTCTGTCAGAAGTCCAATCCACCTGTCTTTCCGCTTCCCTAGGAGGCATTTCAGCCTTGGCCTTCTTAACGCCATATCGCGCCTCTATCGGATATCCGAGAGGTGCGAACAGAGCGGTATGATGTTCCGGGAGTCTTGCAGTCGGCGCCTCATCCTCGGCGTTGCCTACGCCAGGCCCAAGCATCGCCTCATACTGCTTCTGCAGCTGCTTGTCTTTGTCCGTCTGCCCTGTTGCCTTAGAAGTCGTCTGCGTCGCAGTCCGTTTCACTGTCTTACCGATCTGGTCGCCGAGGCGTTTAAGACCGTCTTTCAGAGATTGACCTGATGCACACGGCGCTGCCGAAAGAAGCGCCGCGCAAAGGAGAATAGTTGCCCGTATTTTCATATCATTAGATGATTTAAGAAATTCGTTCAGTGTCATAATCATTTCAAGACAGATTCTCAGTTATGTGGCACAGGATTGTTCAAATCAATATCTTCCCACATAGAGTTCAGAGTCCGCTTTCCGCGGAATTTCTTCACGGCCGTGTTGTATATGCAGTCAAACCAGACCGGAGGGATAATCTCCGTCCCGTCCTTGAGACAGACGCCGCATAACCCGTTCTTCTTCACATTGATAAAATCGCGCACCGGATTGTATGAGGCGACATTATATCCCCGGCTGACAGGAATGACCACATTACCTGTCGCATAGTCGTGAAGCCCTTCGAAGGTGCCGGAACTGACAGAATAGAACGAACGGCTCCTCCTGCAGGACTCATACCCGAGATCAGGAGAGATCATCTCCCTCCCGGTAGAATCGCAGATGCCCACGTGATTTCCTTTCTTGACCGTAAAGCGCCTCGTATCCTTGGAATATCTGCACGATGTATAGCGGCGATTCGGAGAGATCAGTTCCGTTCCGTCCTTGAGGCAGATGCCGTAATAGCTTTCCGGAAGCCCCGACTCATTCCTCCTGTCGGATCTTGACCACACGGAGAACATTCCCCAGTCCGGCATATACCGACCCCAGCCATACCCTCTCGAACTCGGGATTATTACATTTCCATTCACGTCATATATCTGCTGTCGCCCGTCCACGCGCTCTTTGTACCAGACAAAGCCGTCCTCCTCCACAATTTTCTCGGGTTCAACACTTTCAGACAGTCCGAATGAGAACTGTCCATCCGTACGCACGAAGAGTTCCACGGATTCTTTTCCGTTCAGGATGCTGTTTGATTTCAATGAACGGGCTGATGTGTATGGAGCGGATAAAAGAAGCGCCATACCAAAAACAATGGCTGTCTGTATTTTCATATTTTTATATACTATTTTTCTGGTTATCGTTTAAGGCCTTATTTCAGACAGACACTGACGGAAGGCCACCAACGCCTAAAGTTAAAAAAACTTCACCACAATGCAAACAGTTATTCAAGTGTAAATATTCAGTTCATTTTATTCCCCGAACAGCCAGCGGAGGCGGTCTTCATCACCTCGTCCGATTCGCTCACCACCGTGCAGACTCGCATTGACCTGAAATTGGATGCGTCAGCGGTTCCTGGCTTCCCGGCGACAGGCATTATTCCGCTGAACTTCCCTTGATATGTGTTTGCCAATGACCAGATTCCTGTACCACCCATCGAACCGCCGAGGACATATATTCCGGCACAGGATGCCTCGCACTCACCAAGCAGTTTGACGAGAGGGCAATGATGCCATAATATAGGCTATCTCTGCGCATTGCTTCTCGGTTTTGATGGTTACTGCAGTCTTGGCACCCTGCGGCTTCAGCTGCGAGAGCCTGCGCATCATATCGCGCTCTATCTCGTACACCCGGGATATCTGCTTCTGAGAAAGGAATGTGCTAGAGATTCTCGCCCAACAATCTGACTATGTTCTTCTCATTCATCCGCTAATGTATAAACGACTTTGTTCCCTTTCATTGTCCTGACAAGCGGATTCTGTCTGTCCAGGGTGAAGGAATCCAGCTCCGCCTCAGCGAACTTGCTGCCCAGTCCGGTGA
Source organism: uncultured Bacteroidales bacterium (assembly GCA_934695325.1). Lineage (GTDB taxonomy): Bacteria > Bacteroidota > Bacteroidia > Bacteroidales > UBA932 > Cryptobacteroides. Next base: position 193,917 of record CAKUVD010000001.1, read on the forward strand.
ATCCGCAGTATTTGCTGAGCGAAAGACAGCCATTCTTCTGGATATATGCCACAGCCATCAGCTTGCGTTCCGGACGGGAGGTCTTGTTGCCGACCGCAAAGTTCCGCAGTTCTAATCGAAAAATATTCCTAGCCTTGTAAGTTGTTGAAGTTAAACAGTTAGAACCTTGTCGGAGAAAATTTCTCCGGACAGTAGTGATTTCTATTGAATAAAATCCAAACAGCTTCTAAATTCTTATATCACGAAATAATCAACAATTATATGGCCGCAGACCGCAAAGATACGATTTTCATTTCACAACTCACACCTTCAGCAGGCCAGCAGGCGGCACATCCGAAATTGATGTGCCGCCTGCTGGTCTGCGGGAAATACTTCCACACCCACATTTCCAAGAAGAACATTATTTTAGAGTGACATGTCACATTCGGTTGCAACCCATTCAGCGGGATTGATGCCATCGAATGGTGTCTTCTCATAAAATGCAAAACATTTATCTTTCTTGCCGAAATGATCGGCATAAGCATAGAAAAGGTTCTTTGAAATATAGAGTCTCGGAAAAAATCTACTTGGTTCTCGATAAAACGACGCATCGCCAGTAAGCATAGAACCATCTTTACATTCAATCAGAAGCCTTATTTTTGTAGACTTGCCCTTAGGGTATGAAATATACTCTATTCTGAATGATTCATTATTCTCGAATCCTGAACAGACTTTCACATACATATCTTCCGGCCGCTCACTGGCTGTCTCATTATGATATTTAGTAAGACCAACAAAACAGAACCGTTTAGGTCTCAACAACTCATACAGCCTGACTTCACACGCCCGTTCATAGCGAGGATACAAGATGGGCGATATCATCCCTTCATAAGCCTTCATCTCAGGACTGTTCATCTGAATCATTGGACAATGCTTATGAAACAATGACACCCAATCTGCCCCAAAATCTGATTTGTCTTCATAGAGGTAATATCCATACCCGTAATCACAGCAGCTCTCGCTGAACCGCTTATCCTTCACATATTTTTTTGCTTTCGACAAAATGCCCCTGTATGCACTGTTCACCATTTCAAACATCTCCATAAAGCAGAGCATACCATACTCAGCAATAGGCTCTTCAATGCTGCGACAAGAAGGATGGCCGATATATTCACCCTTGGAATCGAATTGCAAATCGAAATATGCGTGCATAAGTTCGTGCACAAAGACAATACCGGCCAGTTGAGCATCGCCTGCCAAAGCCCCCATCATCAAGTGTATTTCCGGATCCGGCCTGCGTTTGTAATAACCTAGCAGATCCACTTCAAATTCGTAAAAATCCGCTGGGGACTTTAACAGCCCTCTTAATCCCTCTAGTTTTATATCTAATTTTTCTATTATCCCACAAATTTCCTCAATTCGTTTCGACAGATAAGAATCATCATTTTGACTATTCTGTCGGGATTCTTCCAGCAACTTTTTTTCAGCCACAAGAGACTTCACTTCACTCTCAAGAGATTCGATTGTCTTCTTAATATCATCCCTCGAAACTTTCTCTTTTCTGGTCGTCTTATCATCCAGAATCACATCCACATCCCCGTCAAGAGGAAGTATGGCATTAGGAGAAAAGACAGAATAGCCCGTAAAGTCATAAATTGCATATAACATTTTCTGCAACTCTTCAGTCACGACACCTACAAAACCGTCCTTTCTCCAAAACGGGATTCTGCGGTCTTCCTTCCTCTTACCTCCTGTAAGGTCTCTCTTTGCAATATCTCCCAAAATACCCATACCAATGTATTTAAATATGTTTAACTTTAACACACAGCTCATTGAGCCTGACAAATTTAGTATTTTTTTCCCCCCCCCGCAAGAAAAAGATACATTGAAGTCATCATTTACTATCAGCGACTTACAGATTCCAAAGTCCATAATTCCGCACTTTGGAATTCATAACTCACTGATAATCAAGCAGAGTCTTTCAAGACATAGATAGGTTGGAGAAGTCTGATGGTGAGCAACATTGTGCCGAAGCACCAACTTGGTGGTCCAAAGTGCGAACAATGCCGGGTCAGACGGATGGAAACAGCAGCCGTTACGACAGCGAGCGGCGGACTGACTCGGCTACGGAGCGCCAGGACGGCATCTTCTTCAGAGTGGCCCTGACTGGCCCCACATCGTACAAAAGGAAGAGCATCAGGATTATGCAGCCGATAAGGCAGGACCATCCGAAAAGAGTCTTCACTCCGGACATCAGCGGGGCGAGGGCATTCATCTTGGCGGCATAAGCGGCTACTCCAGGCTCCAGGCCGGAGAAATCCAACAGGCTGACGGACGAGAAGTGCGTAGCATATTCGGCTATGCAACGCCTAAGAGAATGCGCATATCCCGCAGAGGCCATCGAGTCCACAAGGCCATTTCTTATGAAGCCGCATATCGTAAGCCCCATAAAGAAATGCTGGAACGGCATTATCTCCTCAAGACAGATGGTGAGTGCCACAAAGAATATCGCATATCCGAATGCCCGCAGCATTGTCGGGACATAAAGAACTTCGACATTGACATAAGGCGACAGGCAGAAATACATCGCCAGCAGATATACGAGTATCGCGGCAAACCCGACTGACAGCAACCTGGTGTATTTCTGGTGCAGACACTTGATCCACCATAGCACGAACAGGCAACCGATCAATGTCCCGGCAAGCTCGCATATCGAGAGCCTTGCAGTGGTCATCGCGCCATATCCCAGGACCGCGGACATGAATGGAGTCTGGAGAGACTTCGATGTCGCGCACATCACCTCCAGCACAATGAAAAGCCCCAGTATAGGATAAAGTCTTCGATATCTGAATGCCGCTACGTCGATGTAAGGATGACGTATATGCAGCATACGGGCGACGCAGAATGCCAATGTCACAGACAATGCACAGCACACTGTGCAGAAAACATTACTGTCAAACCAGTTATAATACTCGCCATAGGTGAATATCCAGACTCCTTCGAGCAGAACCAGCGACCAAAGCACACAACCCAGCCAGTCCACGCTTATCAGAGGAATCTTAGGGGCGATTCGTACATTCCTGGTCAATACGGATACTGTCAATGCGACCACGAGCAGCAGGCCGATCATAAGCCAGTGCATCATATACCAGCTTCCGAGATGATATGTCAGCTGATTCGCCACCCACGATGACATATTCATACAGCCGATAACAATCATATAAAGGAACGGGAAGAACCTGGTGAAGTCACGTCCCGGAGCCATCCAGAGCTGGATATTGGACATACATTCGAAGGTACCGCACAGCTTCAGGAAGCCGGCGACATAAGACAGCACGCACAGGACAGGTATGCTCTGCACCTTCATACACAGCAGATTGCATACGGCTATGCCCAGTGCGGCAGTCAGCAGAATCTGCCTGTTCGTATAGCGGAACTTGAAGCGGAACAGGAGAGGGAAAGGCATAGCCACCCCGACGACACCGCACAAGCCAATCATCAGCACATCCTCCCTCATAAAGGATGTCGTACCCATCATATTGGCCAATGAGCCAAGATATATTCCGCCGCTGAGCTGGAATACTATGGCGAAGAAAACGTATATCCACGGGCGCACAGCCTTAGGGACAAATTCCCGATACATAGGCATCGAGAATACCATAGGAGGCATCGGCATATCAATACTTCACTTCCGTTTCCACATTGAGACCAGCCTTGAGAGCTGACAGTTCGTCAGCGGTTCCGTCAATCCTTATGCGGACAGGGACCCTCTGCTCTACCTTCACGAAATTTCCGGTGGCATTGTTCACCGGAGCGCCCATCCAGGCGGCGCCGGTGGCACCGGCGATGGACTCTACGTGTCCAGTATATGTGACATCAGGGACAGCATCAGCATTGACCTTGACCTCAGCCCCTTCGGATATATGCTTCATCTGAGTCTCGCGATAGTCGGCTATGATCCAGACATTTGAATCATCCACCACCTTGGCAAGCAGCTGCCCCGGCTGTACAAGCTGGCCGACGTGGATGTCCTTGCGTCCTATCTGTCCGTCACACGGAGCGGCAATCACGGTGTATGAAAGCCTTAGCCTTGCAAGCTCCAGTGCGGCTTCCGCAAGCTGAACACCGGCCTCGCTCTGTCCCAGGCGTCCGGTAAGTTCATTGCCTACGAGTTCCGTTGATTTCCTCTGACGGCTTACCTGCTCATAACGGGCCTTGGCTGCCTTGTACCTTGTCTCCACCGCATCGAACTGCTGCCGAGTCACGGCGTCCTTCGCAAGCAAAGCCTTGTAGCGCACATAGTCGTCTTCAGCATTGGCAAGATTGACCTTCGCCTCCTCGATTCCGGCCTCTACGACACTGACATTGCTGGCTGTGGTCCTCAGGCTTGCGGCATCGGCCGACTTCCCGGAGCGCGCCCTCGCGAGATCCGCCTGAGCCTGCGCAAGTTGATAGAGATATTCTGTATTGTCAATGACGACAAGCGTATCGCCTTTTCTGACGTGCTGGTATTCCTCGAAACGTATCTCGCTGATGAAACCCTGCACCCTGGTATTGACCGGGGAGATATGGCGCTCAACTCGCGCATCATCTGTATATTCTACACGGCCCAGATGTACGAAACGTGAGCACACATAGCCGATTCCGCAGATAATCAAAACGATTATCACCGCATTGTATATTCTCTTGATAGTTTTCTTATTCTCCATAACTATGATATTATTAACACAAATTCCTAGCAGACAGACTTTATTACATTCGCAGCCGACGGCCTCTATAACACCCCTGAGGCATATTTAAGCCTACACAATCTATATTCGATCTCAGCCTTTGCATCTGCTACACCAAGCTCCGCGTCAAGCTTCATATTGAACGCATCCAGCATATCAGTCACAAGCACCAGCTGCTCGACATACCTGTCGTGCACACGCTCGTAATTTTCATTCGCCATCTGAAGTCTCTTCTCGTGCGTCTCAAGTTCCACATAGGCCTGCTGATAATCCGTAAACGACTGCTGTACATCATTCTGAAGATTCTCTCTCGACACATCACGTGCCTGCTCGGCCTGCCTGGCCACAATCGTCGCCTGCCTTAGCTTATGCCCGGACTTGTATAGAGCGCCGAATTCATATCTGATTCCCAGGCCGACATACCAAAGGTTCAGATTCTTGTCAACCGGAGGGATCTCGAATGTGATCGGGCCGTTGAAATCCTCGTGCGCCACGACAGCAATTTTAGGAAGTCTCCCGCTGCGGACAATCTGCCTCTGAGCCACTGCGATATCAGCATTGACATCGGCTATTTTCAATTCCGGAGAAGTCTGTTCCGCCCTGGCCTGCCAGGAGGAATGTGAATCAGTACGCATATCTTCCGGTTCTGACAATGCAAGTGCGATGACCGTCCCCTCAGGAAGCCCGAGCGTATTGCAGAGCCTGTAGTTCAACACAGCTGCATTGTTCTCCATACGGACAAGCTCCAGCTTCAGCATCTCCAGGCGAAGTTCGTAACGAGTCACGTCATTCGCAAGTGCAAGTCCCTGCTCCCGTTTCGCCTGTATTTCCGCTATAAGCTTCTCCGTCAATGAGATATTCTTCTTATAGACCCTGATATCATTGTCAATCCTGAAAAGGTCAATGCACTGGCCTGCAGCCATAAGCCTCAGTCCCTGACGGGTCTTGTCGATCTGTGCAGACGCAAGAGAGGCCTGTTTCTCAGCAATTCGGATTCCTGCATTGACAGCTCCTCCAGCATAGACTACTTGCTGCGCTTCAAGTGTGAATCCATTTCCGAAATGTGGTGACTGAGCCTTGGTGAAGTTCGAGAAGTTCCTGTCCGTCAGGAAGGCATCTCCGATATAACTTACATTAAGCTCTGCATTAAGTTCTGGAAGTCTCGCATTCCTTGCAGCCTTGACACCTTCGTCTGAAGCTTCTTGTGCGGAACGGAGCATTTCCATTGTTCTGTTTTCAGTCTCGATACGCGAGAACACTTCTGACAATGTCAGCCTCAACGTGTCGCCTGCCGCCCTGACATCAGAAGCAGGGAATGTGCCTGCCTGCGATGGAAGCGACATCGACAAAAAAACTGCGACAGCTGTTTCTGCCGCTTTAGACTTTCTAAAATTCATACAACCAATTTTTCCAAGTGCAAAGGTATTGTGCAAATGCGACGGAAGCGTTGGACAAAAATTGCCAAAAATAGGATATTCGGGAACTATTGTAGCGTTTTAAGACATTTTTACCGATATTTGCAGCACAAAAGAGAACAAAATGGATATAGAATTAATGTCAGCCGGAAAGGTTGCCCTACTGGAAGGCTTGCGCGATATGACAGTCGGAGCAGCCAGTGCGGAAAGCGGAACGGAAAGGCTTGTCGAAAATGGAATCATCATCCACTGCAAAAGCGGACAGGCGGATATCAATGTGAATTACAAGACCTGGCATCTGCCGGCAGGAGGTGTGATTACATTGTTCCCTGGAGACCTCGTCTCCGTGGCAATGAAGAACGTGGATTTCTCAGCTGATATGCTGATCTTCAGTCCCGCGATTCTGCGCGAGGCCAGCCTGGACATAGAGCGTTCCATATATGAGGCCCTGAGGGAGGACAGATGCCGCAGCGACTCCCCCATAGTGACACAGATAGTGAGCTCTATGTTCACTCTTCTCGGATTATATTTCCATCAGAGCGAATGCAAATGCCTGGAGAAACTGGTCCTCTATCAGTTGAAAGCCTTCTTCATAGGATTCCACGACTACATCACCAGATTTCCGGAACTGGCCCCGGCCACCGCGACAGGCTCGAAAAGGAAAAGATCCATTTTCAATGCCTTTATGCAGATGCTGGAGCAGGATTTCAGGACCTGCCGCGATGCCGGATGGTATGCCAGCAGGCTGAACATAACTTCCAAATATCTGAACATCATCACGAAATCCATTTCCGGGCATAGCGTCAAGACACTCATTGACCACTATGTCATCCTCAAACTCAAGCAGGAACTCTCAGGGACGGACAAGCCGCTGAAGCAGATTTCCTGGGACTACAACTTCAGCGACGCCTCCTTCTTCACCCGATACTTCCGCCAGCATACAGGCTTCACTCCCCGCGCCTGGCGTGTGAGGAACATGTAGCGAGGCATGTGAAGCCACGTGAGAAGGCAATGTGCCAGACTCTGCGGACTCCGGAACAAAATCAACATTGATTATCAAGTACTTACGAATCTCAAAGTGTAAAGTTCTGAGGGCACTGAAAAAGTGGTAAACCTCCTTTTTAAAGTGTCTGAGATTTTAATATTCGCAATCTCCCACGTAGGGGGCGACTCTTAAGACGTCAGAAACTTCAAAGCGAGTGGTTTTTCAGTGCCCTCGTCACTTGTGACATTTGAAATTCGCAACTCATTGATACCAATAAAGGCATTGACAAGACTCAGAAATTTATTTACACCGTGGGAACAATATTGAAAATAAATCGTATATTTGTGCGCTTCGCCAAGTTAAATCGGCGAGTAAAGACATAGAGCGTTTCAACGTATTCCGCCTTCTTATCAAACTTAGACACTTTGATCCTTATCGGCGGACAGTGGCAACGCTTGTGTCCTTTGGTATTGGTATATGGTCTCATACCCGATATCCAGGACACGAGCATTGTTACTTGTTCCATAAGGAGGTAGTCTAAGACCTGGTAAGAGGACAAGAACAACGATGTTCGTGTCCTTTTTTGTTTTTTGTAATAACTATTAAGACTATGGGATTAAGTAACCTTCTGAAGAAAATCGGGGATAATTTCAAGGCTGCAGACTTTGAAATAAAGCCGCAGACGAAAATCAAGACCTTGTGCAAGAATTTCAATGCAAACTTTGGCCTTTCACTTCGCGTCTATAAAGGACAGACCATTGCTGACGGCGATTTGACGCTTGCACAGCTGAATAAATTATCAAAGAAAACCGAATTGAATACAAAGGCTGGCTCTCTGAAGATAAAGGCCAGCATGAAGGTCGGTGATGCAGAGAAAAGCTTCAAGGAACATTTTGGCGTGAATGTCCAGATTGCAGATTACGATAATAAGAAATTGTGCAACAATAATCTGACAATCGGTGAAGCAGCAAGAAAGAACTAACTTTTAAAACAATATTATCATGGCAAAGAAATCAGCTATCTGTGGCGAGTATGTGATCACAGTGAAAGATGACGGAGCAATCGAGGTGTACCGCATTTATGAAAATGCAAAGGGTGCATTGCGAGAAATCGCCGAAAAACAGGGATTTGAATACGATTCACAGTGGACAACTCAACAGTTCGGTGCCAAAATCATAAAAGAATATGGTGATGGCAAGATGGCTAATATCGGAAATTATGTCGTAACCAAAGACGGAAAGAATCATATAGACATTTTCCGGACATACGACAACACGAAGGAGGCCCTGCGTGAGATTTCCGCTAAAGAGGGCTTCGAGTATGAGGCTTCATGGACTACCAGACAATTTGGAAGCAAACTGGTGGATTTCGTAAATGAAAAATAGTCATATCGTATGGAAACTAGAGTAAAGGTTTACGGAAAGGCTCAGAACCGTACGGCATTGGGCATAATGCATGCCTATATGGAGCTGTATCCGAAGACAACACTGGCAGATCTCAAGCTAGCTTTCCCGGACTCTCTCAATCCGGATTCCGGAGTCAAATCCAATTTCAAGACACTGGAAGAGATAAAGTCTCAGATGGACAGTATCAACTGGAATGGATATTTCACGGATAAGGATTGCCTTCTTACGATGTCTGACGGCCAGAAAGTTGCTGTAGTCTCAATGTGGACTAAACCAAGTTATGAAAGACTTGTGGCTCACGCCGGACAATACGGAATAGTTGTCGCCAAGATGGATGCTGCGGACAAAGGCTTTGGAAAGAAAGGCGGGTACTCATTGGAGTTTATCAAACCGGAAGCGCCAAAGAGTATAACCATAAAGCCAACACTTCAAATAAATAAAAAGTCCAAGTCCCGGACATGGATCTGGGCAGTACTTCTCATAATTGTCTTGCTGCTGGTATTTCTCCTGATGAGCCGGAAAAAGGAACCGGAAGTTGTGACTGTTGTTCAGCATGACACATTGACTGTTGTCCAGAAAGATACTGTCGTGAAGGTGGACACTGTCTATGTTCAGCAGGTTGAAGAAATCGCAAAGAATTTCAACGCCGCTCAATTCAAGGCCGGCTCGTATGAGCTTAATGACAAGGCAAAATTCGCATTGCATGATCTGGCAAATGTCATGATTAAAAATCCTCAGCTGAAGCTTCTTATCAAAGGACATACTTCCGATGAGGGCAATGCGGAATACAATCAGAAACTCTCGGAGAATCGTGCGAAAGCTGCAGTGGATTTCCTTGTTTCTCAGGGTGTTGAAGAATCCCGACTCACTTATGAGGGAAAGGGAAGCAGCGAGCCTATAGACAAGGAGAATAGGGAAGTTAACCGTAGGACGGAATTCATAATTGTAGAATAGAATAACCAAATGGAATTATGGCAGAATTAAAGATTGACGGCCGTATGAAAGTGAAGACTCTCAAGGCCAACTTCAAGAAAATTTTCGGTAGCTCTCTGCGAGTTTACAAGAGTTCAAGCTGCAAGGGTGCTCAGGCTGATGACGATGCAACACTTGCCAGCCTTCGTGCGGAAGGTGCAAAGGGCGGTGAACTCACTGTCGGTGGAAACAAGACCGTCGGCAAGTTTGAGGATGAGTTCGCAGCGACATGGGGCATTGGCGTCCAGGTAGCAAATGCCAGCAATACCAAACTGGCTGACAACAAAGTTACACTTGTCGCCGCAGGAAAATAATCTCTCTTGTGATGAGACCGGAGGTTTCTGACGGAGCTTCCGGCCTTAAAAATTCGACATACTAAATCTAATAGCAATATGCCTAGAACAAAAAAAGTAGCCGCAAAACCGGCAGCGAAGAAAACCTCCGCAACAAAGTCAGTTGTGAAGACAAAAATAAAGACAAGTGCAAAGCCAAAGGCAACAACCTCTGCTAAATCTGTATCCAAACCAGCATTGGAACTTTCTGTGAGTGGAAATAAGAAGATAGGCACTCTTCAGAAAGAATTCAACAAGAAATTTCCATATCTCAGGCTCGGTCTGTTCTATAGTTATATGCGCAACGAAGCAACAAAGACTCAGCTTCCCGAAGATAAGACAATCGCATCCGTAAGACGTGCCGATTCCGGAGGAAATATCAGCATATCCGGCAATCGAAAGATAAAATCATTGGAGAAAGAGTTTGATACAGTGTTCGGGGTATATGCACAGGTCTGTTATACCGATGCTGACGGGCATCGTTACTACACATCTGGCTCGGCTGATGACAAGACATTGTCTGCCTTTAATGCGGAATGTGAGAAAAATGGATGTAAAAAAGGTATGTACCGTTAATTATGATATCCATAGTCAATGGTAATCGGAATGGCTTGTCCGAAGTTCAGCGGATATTGCGGCTTATAAAGAGCTCCGGAGATGAGTCTTCGTCATATTTCCTAAATAAGAATGCTATCTCATCCATATTCCAGACGATTCCGGACAGATATTCCTATAGCAGCATCCTTGTGAAGCTGACGGTTATCGACAGTCTGTATTCAACTCAGATGGGGCGGCGTTATTATGGACTTGATGAACTTGCTCGGATTCTTGCTTCCATTCATTCCGGCAGCAGCCTTGCCCCGTTGTTCCATGCTCTGGCAGAAGGGACTGTGACACATGACAATTCCAGATTTTCGGTAAATGGGAAGAATCTTTTTAATGAGAACTATGGCATAGGTAAAGACGGCAAGGACAAAGGCAAGGCAGTGTCCCTAATCAGCAAATATGCCTATTTTGAGACCAAGGGAAACTTTCCGATATTCGATTCCATCGCAAGGGAGATGTATCCTAGAATCTGGCGATACTGTGGTTTTCCGAAAGATGAGATTACTTCACGTAATGGCTTGTCTTCTGACATTGACACCTTCATCATTGCCATAAACAGATTGAGGGACAAGTTTGAGGTCGAATCGCTTTCTTACGATGATGTTGATCGTCTTCTTTGGACCACCGGCAAGATAATCCGCGGCAACCTGTCACTTGTTCTTACGATGGAAGAATATATGAGCCTGAAGGACATGGGCTTGCTCAAGGACGGTTTCTTCAGCCTTGAAACGGCGGAACTGGACAGACTTGCATTCTTGAATGATAAGCCACTGTTGAAAGCTTTTTTTCAATTGGGCAAAAGTTTAACTGATAACCAGAATAATTGATATGAGTGTTGAATATTACAGAAAATTGCTTATTGACCTCAGGGCCAGACTTGCAAAAGAAAAAGAAGCTAAGAAGAATGAAAATGAACGTTATGCAAGCTATATAAAGAGCGCGTCTTCTCCTTCTTCCAAGGCATCATATCGTAAGACAAAGATAGATCATGCCGCCTCACATGACAGGCAGATAGAGTCCATTAAAAGACAAATAGATACGGCGAAGGCAAACTTGGCAAGAGAGAGGGCGCGAAAATGAGCACGGTTCCTAAATGGCTTTTGATTATTGGCGGAGCGATTCTGATAATATCTGCCGTAGTGCATCTGATAGCCAGTTTCTTTACTAAAGATATTCCTAATGTCCTGAAAGGAAAACAGTCTTGCTTGGACAGTCTGATTTATATGATAGGTGGTTTAATCGCTGTAGCCGCACTAGTGTGCTATGCAGTGTGTAAATTGTTTGGTATATGAAAATTCCTGGGTTGTCATTCTCGTGGAAGCGTGCGGTAGGCATCACGAGAATTAAGCAGAAGATAGCCAGAACTACCGGTATCCCTACGACAAAACAGGGACTGGAAAGAAAAATAGGCGGATTCATACTCAAGGCGATTAAAGAGATGTTGAAATAACTATATGACAAGAATAGAGAAATTCAAGAAGAATCTTGCGTGCGTCTTTGACGATAACTTGCACACAAAGGTGTGGCACAATGTCGTTGATTGGACAATAATTGCATTGATTCTGATAAGTTCCCTTGAGATATTTCTGTCAACATTCGAAGGAATCTCCGAACGCTTCGGAGGGGTCTTGAAGTTTATAGATATATTCACGACTGTCATATTCACGATAGAAGTTTCTTTGCGTATATGGGTTGCGGACTTACTGAACCCGAAATATTCCGGATTCAAGGGGAGAATACGATATTGTCTCAGTTTCTATGGGCTGATTGACTGCCTCTCGACCTATCCGTTTTATTTAAGTTTCTTCATGAAGATTCCGGTCGCGGCACTGAAGATACTCAGGGTGGCGAGACTTTTCCGGATATTCAGGTACATGAAGTCTTTCCGCATACTTGGGAAAGTAATAAAGGCCAAGAAGCAGGAACTTTCAATCAGCCTTATTTTTCTGTGCATATTGACTGTGATATTATCCTTCCTCCTTTATTATGCGGAACATGATGCGCAGCCGGAGCTTTGCGAGAATGGATGGCAGACTTTGATATGGGCATTTGCCAAGTATCTCGGAGACCCCGGAAAGATAGCGGATTTTCCTTTGGTGACATTCTGGGGACAGGTTATTGCAGCTGTGGTCGGTTTACTCGGAATTGCGATATTTGCCGTGCCGGCCGGTCTCATCGGTTCCGGATTTGTTGATGTCTTGGAGGATGAACGGAATGAGGATGCGTTGGAACAGAACAAATTGAAGCTTCATGACGCATATGAACGAGTCCTTGATCGTTATACCGGCTTCCGGTTAATGCCTCAATTCCTTTCGCTTGTAGAAATTCAGGCAAGAATGCGTATGACGGAGGATGACATTTTGGAGGCGGTAGAGAGCAGCACTGACTTTCGGCTCATAAACATCGCTTCAACAATACCCGTTGACAAGTTCCCTCAGGACAAATTGGCGGTGGAGACTTTCTGTGCCAACACCATATATGGTTGCATGATTGACCGTGGTTCATTGGTGACAATTGTTGCTCCCTCCAATGTCGCGGATCCTGTCATCGGGCATTTTGCCTACTTCCTCGCAAAAATCGGTGGATTCAACTATGTCAGCCGTGAAATAGGGCGGGCTCATCCTTATTTTTCATTTTATTCTAATTCATATGAAATGGATAGAGACGATTATCAGGCATTTCTTTCTGATGTAGAAAGACTTTCCGACAGGGAAGGAAGCTGGGTGATTGCTCTGCTTGCAGCGAGCGGCGCCAATGAACCGGAATATCCGACTCAGGTTCATTTCGGTTATGGTGGAGCTAAAGGAGATGAAAGTTTTGATGCTCCAGACTTATTGGTGCATGATAAGGATAATCTTGCGCGACTCTTGTCAGGAATAGAGGCGGCCTTGCTGGAAGGATTTGATGTAAGCTGTGACAGACAGCGGTATCATCGCTATGACAGCCAAGGGCTTTTCTTGAGACGCCTTAAAAATCATGACTATATGAACGGGCTTGTTATACGCCTTGCCTGGAGCCTTATATGTCATGACCCTCGCAGGGTTGCCGTATCAAAGGCGATTGCAGATGTCATAAAGAGCCAGATTGAACCGGAAAAAGAAAATCTGTCACTGGAAGAGCTGAAGATGAATGGACTTGGAATAAGTGGTTATAAACATTAAAAATAAATAAACGATGTCAGCATTATTCAGAAAACTGGCAGAAAGCGCTCAGAAAGCTGTGGCGGCTACAGGTTCCGTTCTTTCCGATGCTTCGGAAGGGCTTGCCGCAAAGGTCAGCGAGTGGAAGGACGAACGGACGCAGCGAGAACGTGATGTGGCTGACAAGAAGTCCTGCGAGAGTAAAGCCTGTTCCGGACCTTATGTGGATGACGGGAAGACAGTCATCGGTACCTTTGACGGAATATGCAGATGGATTGAAGGACTGACAGGCAAGGTTTCCGGACCTTATTCCGAGGTCGTGAAGGCTCAGGCCACGGTGCTGTCCGTCATAAACTCGCCAGTAATGGTTCGGGTGCAAGCCGACAGGCTTGTAAATTTGCTGGTCAGGGCTCTTGGGGCATCAACTGATGACAGACAAAAGGAGGATGTGAAGGATGCCTTCGCTTCAATGTTTCATAATCTCTTTTCTTTCCTTGACATCAAAGTCAATTATCTGGCGGAACACAGAGATGATGAAGCGAATGAACTTGCCCGGCAGGCTGGGAATGACTTGGCTGATTGCATAAGAAACATCGCAGGCGTGTTCGCGGCGGCTAACGGTATGGTGGTCGAGGTCAGGAATCCTCTCGCGACAGCTCAGGCGCAGTCGGACTTTCTGAAGAAAATCTTGTCCGGGGCGAAGGACAGTTCTGACATCCGCAGAAAAACAGATGACTACAAGGATAATCTGCAGGACCTATTCAACCTCTTCGACATTTATTCCGTCGCAATCGGTCCGTCCATTCTCTTTCATAGCCTGCTATCAAAGTATCGCAGAGTCCTTGTTGAAATCCGGAAGGACGAACTTATGGCCCCGATAAGGAAAAAGTATAACTCGATGGCGACCGAAAAGGCATTGAAGACCATCGGGAAGGCATTTATGCCGGAGTCAATAAAGGATCTCACCCATCCGGCCAGTTATGCTCTGAAAACGGCATATCGCGCCGCTTCAGGTATGGGTAGCATTATTTCCGAGTTTCAAGAAAGCAGGACCAACCTCACGGAAACCGAACGACGGCTAAACGAACTTAATTGCAGCATCCCCGAGGTCAATGCCATGAAGAAAGAGATTGAAGCCTATGATATACGACTGCAATGTATTGAAAATAAATATATTGCATAAAGCTCACATTTAACTTTTGTAATGGCGGTAAAATTCACAGTCGTAGGGACACAGTAGCGGGAGCATACTATAGCCGCAAGGCCTTTTGTCAATGCGGATTGTTTTTGTACCTTTGTGCCGCATTTCACACAGGCAATCTGCCGTGCCCTATGACTCAGCATACCATTGACTGGATTTTAAGAAGCTGTTCCAGGGCAGCTTCCTCGAGGAGGAGGACGGCAGCAGAAAAGTCAGACAGCACCTAAAGAGATTCCAGATGATGAATTTCAAATTGGCCGGCAGACAGACCGGAAAGAGTTCCACAGGAGGCACGGCCTACTCAATACTGATAACCTGCGGCATCGGACACTTTCTGAACGATATGATCCAGTCGGTGATTCCGTCCATATATCCAGTAATCAAAGACACATACGGATTCACATTCGCACAGATAGGCATAATAACCCTGGTCTTCCAGATGACCTCGTCCATACTTCAGCCGTTTACAGGCTATTACGCTGACAAGAGGCCCAGTCCGTATGCACTTTCCATAGGTATGTGCTTCACGATGGCAGGGATACTTATGCTCGCCGGGGCTGGAACATTCTGGACGATTCTCATCGCCGTGGGAATAATCGGAATGGGCTCATCCATATTCCATCCGGAGGCCTCCAGAGCGGCACAGATGGCTTCCGGAGGACGGAAAAGCCTTGCACAGTCCATATTCCAAGTAGGAGGAAACGGAGGAAATGCCCTCGGACCGCTTCTGGCCGCGCTGATAGTCCTGCCTTTCGGACAGAGCGCCATCCGATGGTTCGCACTGATAGCACTCCTCGCCGCAGTCATTATGCTGCGTATCGCCTCTTGGTACAAGGAAAAGATAGCCACCCATACAGACCATCCCGATATCAACGCAGGCGTGCGTGATGACATTCCACGCCGCACGGTACATACGGCAATGCTCATTCTCGTGGCATTGATCTTCTCCAAATACATATACCTGTCCTGTATGACGAGCTACTTCACGTTCTTCCTGATGGACAAGTTCTCGATGAGCGTGCAGAATGCGCAATTCTGCCTCTTCGCCTTTCTCGCCGCATCTGCGATAGGCACCGTGGGTGGAGGTCTGCTTGGCGACAAGTACGGAAGGAAATACATAATATGGGGCTCCATCCTTGGGGCAGCGCCCTTCGCCCTGCTGCTTCCTCACGTAAACTGCTGCTGGACCATAGTCCTCGCCATCATCATTGGCCTGGTGATTTCATCAGCATTCTCGTCGATTGTAGTATATGCGACCGACCTGATGCCTGACAGGATTGGAATGATCTCCGGAGTGTTCTTCGGCCTTATGTTCGGCCTCGGCGGCATAGGCTCGGCCCTATTCGGATGGCTGGCTGACTGTACAAGCATAACATTCATTTTCAATGTAAGCTCATTCCTGCCGCTGCTCGGTGTCGTGGCTGGATTCTTACCTGACACACGAAAAAGCAATGATGAATAAAAGGCAGACCGTGAAGGTGCAGCTCTACAGCTCGCCCTGCGGAGGAATAATCCTCGGCTCCATCGGAGACAGGCTGTGCCTCTGCGACTGGAACGAAAAGGCGTGCGTCGAGAGCAACAAACGGAGAATCAGCAGGATACTCAATGCTGATTTCACGGAAGAGACATCAGACGTCATAAATATGGCCATCAATGAACTGGACGAATACTTCTCGGGGACACGGAAGGAGTTCGACATACCACTTCAGTTCGCCGGAACAGAGTTCCAGAGAGGCGTATGGCGAGCTCTGCTGGACATTCCTTACGGAGAGACCAGAAGTTATATGCACATAGCCCGTGCCATAGGCAATCCGAAAGGTGTCAGGGCCGTAGCGCAGGCCGTCGGGGACAATGCGATGAGCATCATTGTCCCCTGTCATCGCGTAATCGGGTCAGACGGGTCATTGACAGGCTTCGCCGGCGGACTGGAGGCCAAGAGATATCTGCTCGCCCTGGAGAGAAGGATGCCTATGCATCAGATTTGCGGCCGAGCCAGAATGAGCAGCCTACAAGATATATAGCGCACACAAAAATCACAATGATGGAACCGGCCTGGCTCCCGACGGCATCCGTAAGGATTCCCATAGCAGGAGGAATGGCGGCACCGCCGGACACGCCGGTGACCATAAGCCCCGATATCTCATTGGCCTTGTCCGGATGAGCCTTCATAGCCGCAGAATAAATGATCGGGAAAATGCTGGAGCAGAACGCACCGAGCAACCCTATCATCACCAATATACCGATCTGCCCCTTCACGAAGAACAGAGCCACAAGAACTGCGGCCGCTGCGACCATATTGACCTTGAAGTACTTGTTCTCATCAACTCTGGCGAGCAGAAACGAACCGATGAAAGCACCGGCCGTACGGCACACGAAATAGACGCTGGATGCGAGGCCTGCCTTCTCGACCGCCCACCCGGCACGCTCCATCATAAGCTTGGGGGCTATCGTGTTCACGCCTACGTCAATGCCGACAATGAAGAATATCCCGAGGAAAAGCAGAAATATAGTGCTGTCCTTAAGCAGCGAGAATGTCTCCTTCAATGATGCGCCCTTTCCGGCCGCGGCCGTTTCAGGGATTCTTACAGCCATAAGCCACAACGCTGATACCAGCGTCACTGCGGCATATATCGGGAAAAGATATTGCCAATTGCCGAGGGTTCCGGCTGCGAACGCCGCTATGAACGGGCCGCAGAACGAAGACATAGCCTTGATTACCTGGCCAGCAGTCAGCGAACTCGTAAGGGCGTTGCCGCTCACGACATTGGTAAGAAGCGGATTGAGCGACACCTGGAGTATCGTATTGCCAACTCCGAGCAGTACGAACGCCAACATACATATCGCAAAGTTGTAGTCAAAGAAAGGCAGCAGCATACCGATGAACGTGATCACGTTGCTAAGCTGCACCGTGCGCTTCCTGCCTATCCTGTTCATCATCAATGCAGAAGGTACAGAGAGCACCAGAAACCACAGGAACACCATCGACGGAATGAGTCCCGCCATAGACTCGCTCAAGCCGAAATCCTGCTTGACATAACTGGTCGCGATGCCCACGACATCACAGAAGCCCATAACAAAGAAGCCGAAAAGCACCGGCAGGGCCTTATATGAATTCTTGTTCATTCTTTAGTACATTCTATAGTATAGGTAAATGAGTCAGCGCGGTAATATCCCACGTTATACTCTATCGGGACATTGTTCACGTCCAGCACGTAGCGCTTCCGCACGAGCACGGGAGCATTCTCCTGGATGCCTAGTTTCTCGGCAAGCTCAGCATTCGCCAGACGCGCATAGATCTGCTCCCTGGAAGTCTTCACCTTGATGCCGTAGTTCTCGTACAATATGTCATACAGCGGACGGCTCAGGTCTTCTGACACCGACATAGGGATGGACGGATTGAAATACGATATGAAGAAGACGAACGGCAAATCAGGCTTTCCTCTCAGCCTCTCAAGACATAGAAGACGTCTGTCCGGCATCGTACCGAGAAACTCGCTGGCCTCGACAGGGGGAAGTTTCCAACTTATGTGGAGCTCAAAGTTCTGCACCTTGAACCCCATCGCCGACATTTCGTGCGAAAAGCTCATCCAGTTGTTGGCATTGCTCATCACATCCTGCGGGGCGACATACGTGCCATACCCTTTCCGCCTCACCAGAAGGCCTTCAAACACCAGTTTGTTAATGCCCTGCCTGAGAGTGTTCCTGGAAATGTTCAGTTCTTTTGAGAGTTCCACCTCGTTAGGCAGAAGCTTGCCGTTACGATATTCTTCTTTCTGTATAAGTTCCCTCAGATATTCTTCAGCCTGCTGATGAAGAGGGATCGTTGATTTAGGGTTCAATGCCATCGCTTTCGCACATTAATGTTCATACAAATATAATGAATTATGGACATAACTGCAAATCTCTGTCCCATAAGTGCACTGTCCACTATGCACTACAGGAAAAGTGACGCCGCGCCCATCATTGCCGCCCTGTCCATAAGTTCAGACACGCATACCGTAACGTCACAACAGTTCCTTGCCAGACCTTCCTCCAGAGATTTTCTGAAAAGAGGATACGCCCTGGAAATGTTCCCTCCAAGCACAAGTTTCCCTGCGCCGAACCTTCTGGCCAAAGGGCTCACAAAATCAGCAAGCCGTCCGCCGTATTCATCCAGCAGACGTCTAGCCGCAACATCACTGTCATACCGATCAACGACATCCTTGGCACCGCTGACATCTATTCCCGTAAGTTCCTTGTACCGGCGGACAAACCACCTCGTGGAGAATGCGGCATCCGCTATGTCACCTTCAAAAGGGATACAATACACCCACCCGTTGGCAGGCACCCTGTCCCCAGAGACGACCAGTCGCTTAGAATCCACGAAGCCTGATCCGACACCGGTGCCCAGAGTTATCGCCACGACCTTGTCCGCATCGCGGGCCGCCCCACCGAGGCACTCCCCCAGCGCAAAAGCCGAGGCATCATTGACGAACCTGAACTCAACGGGGCCGATTTTCGGCTGAATGACAGACTTCAGCGCTTCTCCGACGTTCAAGCCGTAGATTTCCTCGAATTTATCCACTCCGTGTATTTTAGAGATTCCTCTCTCATAATCAAACGGCCCCGGCAGAGCCATTCCCACATCCGAGACAGGCTCACCGAGAAGAGATGCCGTCTCTAGGATATTGGACGCCCAACCGCCAATGATGCCCGACGCGGTATCCTTGCTGTCAATCGGAGTCGTCACCGGATCCGTACATATTTTCCCAGAGGTTATCTCTATTACAGATGAGCACACGTGGGAACCTCCCACATCTACTCCAATAGCATATTTTTTCATTTCGCCTATAATATATTCACACAAAATGCTATATGTTCATACATATAATAAGCGCAAATTTATAACATCCTTCTCTAATCTGCAACACCCTCTTTAATTCCGGAAACTGAGAGGAATAAGAGCCTGGCGTCATCGGACGCGACCGGAGAACAACAAAGCAAAAAATAAAGGCTGTGCTCCATCGGAACACAGCCGTCCTCTAATAAAAACTGATATAAATAGGGCCTCACGGCTTTTATTCCGCTAATTTAACAATTCCGCAGCAATCCCACAAACATTTGGAGGCATTATTTACCCCCCCCCCGACGGAAATCGCTATAAAACAATCACTTAATTTCCTCCAACACGACCTCGTACAGCCGGCACCAGTTCTTTCCAGTCAGATAAATCCTGCCGTCAGCCGGATTCCTCGCAATGCCGTTCAGGACATCCGTATCATCCGTACGCAGACTATCGGGAAGAAGCCCGGAACAGTCAATGATGCCAGTGACATTGCCGTCCGAAGGGTCTATGACCACTATCATATCCGTAAGATAGACATTGGCCCAGACCTTGCCGTCAATGTACTCCAGCTCATTGAGTTCAGAGACAGGCCGCCCGTTCAGCCTGACATTCACAGTCCTCACAGTACGGAAACTGTCATCCATAAAAAAGAGGTCAGAAGAGCCATCACTGGCGATAAGATACTCTCCATCAGTGGTAAGTCCCCATCCCTCACGAGGATACGAATACGTGGTCTTATACTCCAGAGTATTCGCGTCATATACAAATGCGACATTGTTCATCCACGTGAGGATGAATATGTTGCCGTCCTTCTCCACAGACCCCTCTATAAAATATTTTCTGTCGAAATCCAGGCGAAATTCAGGCCTCCCAGTACCAATGTCCACCTTCCTGAATGTCGATTTTCCATTCAGTCCCGTGGACTCGTACATCTGCCCGTCATAGAAGAAAAGTCCCTGCGTATATGAAGTGACATCGTGAGGAAATTCATTGACAACCTTTACTTTATACTGAACAGGCTTGATTTTCCTTGACGCCCCGGCATTGACCTTGACCGCTGTCCTGGAAGACTCCGGTGCCGACGCCGTGGACTTGGAGCCTGACGCATTGGCACAAGACGCCAGCGACAACGGAAGCGCCGCCGCCAGCATCAGCATTGACCTGAACACTTTCCGCATCATCTAAAGTGCGCTCTCTGCGCCACGCAGCTTACGATACTCCATTGCAGCCTTGACGAATGCGACAAATATCGGCTGCGGCTTCTCCGGCGTGCTCTTGTATTCCGGATGGAACTGGACACCGATGAAGAACGGATGCGTCGGGATCTCCACAATCTCCACGAGACCGGTCTCCGGGTTACGGCCTGTAGCCTTCAGACCGGCAGACTCCATCTGAGCGAGGAAATCACTGTTGAACTCATATCTATGCCTGTGGCGCTCGGAGATAATCTCGGAGCCATAAACCTTGTATGCTAGCGAATTCTTGTCCAGCTGGCACTCATAAGCGCCCAGACGCATCGTACCGCCCTTTATGGTGGTGCTCTTCTGATCCTCCATAAGGTCGATGACCGGATAAGGGGTAGAAGGATTCACCTCAGTAGACGCAGCCTCCTTCATCCCGAGCACATCTCTCGCGAACTCCACTACGCACATCTGCATACCGAGACAGATTCCGAAGAACGGGATATTGTGCTCACGCGCATACTTGATCGCTGTCACCTTGCCTTCGAGACCACGCTCACCGAACCCAGGAGCGACCAGGATGGCATCCATCCCTCCGACCTTCTCCTCGACATTCGTCGGGTCAATGAATTCACTCTGGACAGTATGCACATTCACCTTGCACTCATTGGCGGCACCTGCGTGAACGAAGGACTCGAGAATGGACTTGTATGCGTCCTGCAGCTCGACATATTTTCCGACAAGGGCGATATCCACCTGATGCTTAGGGTGATAGAGCCTATCCAGGAATGCCTTCAGATTCGTGAAGTCTGGTTCCGGAAGGTCGTTGATGTGGAAATGGCTGAGAATCATCTCGTCGAGACGCTCCCCTTCCATATTCAGAGGAACCTGGTAGATAGACGGAGCATCGATCGACTGGATGACGTGGCCCGGCTTCACATTGCAGAACAGGGCGACTTTCCTTCTGATCTCAGGAGTAAGTTCCTTCTCGGTACGGCAGACAATTACGTCAGGATGCACGCCGGCCTGCTGAAGCATCTGCACAGAATGCTGCGTAGGCTTGGTCTTCAGCTCCTTGGCAGCACGGAGATATGGCACCAGCGTAAGATGTATGCTTGCGAGATCCTCCTCCGGGAGTTCCCACTGCAACTGACGGATGGCCTCCAGGAACGGCTGAGACTCCATATCGCCGACTGTTCCGCCGACCTCGGTGATGATGACATCGAACTTGCCGGACTTGCCCAGAAGAAGCATACGCCTCTTGATCTCGTCTGTGATATGAGGAATTATCTGTACAGTCTTTCCGAGATATGCGCCCTCACGCTCCTTATTGATTACAGTGTAATATACCTTTCCCGTGGTGACGTTGTTCGCCTTCGTCATATGAACACCCAGGAATCGCTCATAATGTCCGAGGTCAAGATCCGTCTCCGCACCGTCATCAGTCACATAGCACTCGCCGTGCTCATACGGATTCAATGTTCCCGGGTCAATGTTGATGTACGGGTCGAATTTCTGAATGGTGACTCTGAGCCCCCTGGCCTGCAAAAGTTTAGCTAATGATGCGGCGATGATACCCTTTCCGAGCGAGGAAGCCACACCCCCTGTCACGAAGACGTATTTTGTGTTCATATTCGTTTGTTTATCTTTAACAGGGGTACAAATTTAACCAAATTTTAGAGATAACGAAGCATTTACGGGAAAGTTTTCCGAACAAAAAAACGGTGCGTGCGGAATCCATTGTCCTGCACGCACCATAGTCCAAGCACGGCCAAAGGCCTGTCACCGCCTCGTGACGGACTTTATGAACTCGGCCTCAGACTCGCTGTACGGAGTCCCGTCAGGATTCAGGACATCGTGGAACCAAAGTTCAGGTTCCTCCATAAAAGGAATCTTCTTTCCGTCCTTATCCACAAAGTTCCACCTATAGTGGCACTGCATGGCCCCTTTTACCAACCCGAAGCTGTAAGCCGCCACTTTTTCTTTCTTCAACACAGGCAGAACGGTCTCGAATGTACTGCCGAACGGCCTTGCAAGATACTCGGTACAGAAAATCGGACGGTTGAAGGTCTTCATCAGGTCAATGAATCTCTGCATCTCTTCCGCCGGCTGATAGCAGTGGATGCTCAGCACGTCGCAGTTTTCACAAAGGAACGTCACAGTAGGAAAACGTGTCGTAAGGTTTCCGCTGCGGCTCAGAGGACGAGTGTATATCGGAGCCGTGAGGGGCTGCGAAGGGTTCACCTCACGAGCCCACTCGAAGACTTTTTTCAATAGAGGATAGGTATGGCACGCAGGGACGTTCTCCGGTTCATTATACAGACACCAGGCTATGATGCGGCTGTCATCCTTGAAATGACTGAGCACGTCCTGTTCATATTCCTTCACCCAGTCCCACTGCGCAGGGTCGTTCACTGTCTCGATGCCTGGCGTCTGCGCCCAGATACTGTTATGAATGCCCGGGACAGGCTCTATCTTCTCATCGACATAGCGGTCTCTCGACCCTCCGTTCGTGAACAGAGTGACAAGGCTGCTGATGCCGTGGCTGTCGGCAATCTGAAGGAACTGCTCGATATGTGCGAAAAAGGCGTCACGGTCCGCGCTCCAGACTTTGTCGTGAAGGAAGATACGGACACTGTTGAATCCGAGTCCTTCAGCCCAGCCGAGTTCCTTGTCTATCTCGGCTGGATTCCAGGTGCTCGTCTGCCACATCTGTATCTGGTTCCCAGCATAAGCCGGGACATAGTCACACCCCACGGGCCATTCCCTGGCGGCATACCATTCATTGGCCTTCTCTTCTGACCAACGCTCAGCGACAGGCTTTTCACAGTTACAGGAAGCAATGGCCGCCGCAGAGAGCAGCCCGACCAATGAAAATCTTATGAACTTCTTCATCGTCATCGTAATTATTTGATTGTCTTCGTACCGCCGCCGTAGAGGTCTCCGGCGGAGACCGCTTTTCCATTATATGTGCATCCCGCCTCAATCGTCAGCGTATAATTTGACCTGATACCGGCAAAACCTGAAGCGTATGCACTGGAGGTAAGCGAATCCTTGAAATCGAATGACGCTTTCGCCACTGTCTTGCCGATATTTACTGAAGATGCAGCCCATCCGAGAACGGCTCCGACAAACCCGACCTTAGTCGGAGTCACTACCGCATTGTCAGATGCCATAAATGACACGTTTGCGTTTGAGTCTCCGTCGATTTTGACCTTATTGCCGCCACCGAGGATTCCGCCGGCACAGATTCCGCCGTTGAGTGAGCCGACCTTGATTGTGCACGGCTGATTCTCCGCATTGCCGCGAACGACAGAAGTAGCGGTTCCGCCATCGACAAAGCCGGCGATAGCGCCAACGTATGTCTGACGGGCTCCGGATGTACCATTTCCGACAGTCTGTCCGTTCGCCGTACAGACATCTATGGTCCCTGTATTATGGCAAGTATTGCGAACCACTGTGTAATATCCCTTGTCGATAGAATAATATCCATCAGACTGAACGGCTGCGCAACGTCCCAAGATCCCCCCTATCGCATAAGCGCCGTGATTTCCAGGGTTAGGGCAGTCTCCCCTTTCGCTCTCATAGAAAGAGATGTTTCCGGAATTGGTGCATTTGTCAAAGCTTGTGAAATCGACTCCCTGTTTCCCTGCGACACCATAGTTTATCGCAGCCACTATTCCTCCGATTGCACCGCCTTTCATATGGTGCGCCTCACTTTTCGTAATCTTGAGCGCACCCTCATTCCTGCAGATGTTGAAATGCGTCGGGGTCGTCTTGTCACCGCCAGTATAGTCTGCATTAGCCGCAATTCCGCCAACGAAAATCCTTCTCGCAGCAGTAAGTTTCGCATCTACGGTGATATCCGCCTTATTCGTCAGATTATTGACCTTATCTTCAACTCCGCTGGCGACGGACTGAACTATTCCGCCCACGATGCAGTCCACATCGACTCCTGTGATCATAATCTCACCTTCATTCATACAATCCACGAGAGTCCCTATGCTCGTCATCGTGATACCGGCGACATTCACGGATGACTTAGGATCCGTTATCGTAACATTTCCGGTATTCTTGCAGCCTGCTATAAGTCCTGTATTCGTCCGGCAGATTCCGGCGGCATTGGTACTCGATCCGCTCAATGCAAAATCCACATTGCTTTCGCAATTGCGGATCTCGCCGGCATTGTTCAGTGCGATTACGCTTGACCACCCATTAATGGTGTTCGAGGTTCTCGTGCCAGAGACCTTAAGGTCAAGAATCTTGCCTTCAGCACCGACGTGAAGGAACAGAGGCTCAAAGCCAGAATGGGTAATCGTATGATTGTGACCATAGAACGTCCCGTTCCACTCGCATTTGTCAGTGGTGCTTCCAGTTATCTTGTCATTGGTTCTCGGAAGATTCGTCGCTGAATAGATGTCTGCCATAAGGTGGACACCTTCTTTTCCGTCCACAGTCGTCTTCCAGGCCGACCAGTCCCCGGAATTTACTGCTGTGACAAATGCATTCCAATCCTCGACAGTATAGATTCCGCCATCAACATACAACTCCGAAGAATTGAAGTCAATGCTCGTAGGATATACCTTTCCGGAAAGAGCGTGGAACGACGTCTCGCTTCGCAAGACCTGGCAATGGTTTTCCATATCCACCACAGTCAGCACCAAACCTTTGGCATAGAGCGAAGCCGGGATGGCGATAAACATCGGCGTTCCTGCCATGATGCCTGCATCCCCATTTGAATATACTACGGAAGTATTGCCTTTCGTCTTGCCGTCATATTTCCTTGGAGAGAAAGTGATTCCGTCCTTCGAGAATTTGCCCGTGAACTCACCGCTTATAGCCTCATTATTGTTGCCGTTCACTCTGACGCTCTTCACGTCCACATTCGCAGTAAGCTTGAGATAAGCCATTGCGTGCCTGAACGAGATTCCATTTTCCGAACTCTCCGAATAGGCATACATAATCGCGGCTGCCGGGTCGAAGCCACCTCCGACATATTTCTGGACAGCAGGGACGAGCATATTGAGGGTGTCCGTCTCGGAAGAGAATGAGTCTGCCACATAAGCTTTCGCAGGATAGACGGCACAATAAGGAGCATCTATGACATCCATCGTGAAGAGCGCATTTTTCTCGTCTTTCTGATCAATGATGATGTCACGGCTGGTCTTTCCGTTCACGACAATCGTGTCGGCATCAGTCCAGAACACAGAATATGTCTTGTCGCCATTGTCCGTGACGCCAGTTTTGGTCTTCATAGCCTCATTATCAGGAGAATCCGGCAGCACGGCGCCTAAAAGCATAGTCGCATCGTCACCCCGTCGTGTTTCATCCGGATTCTTGATTTCGCCATCCATTTCCTTGGCGCATCCGCCGAACGCAAGGGCCGCTGCCATCGCAGATATGAGATAATTCAGTCTTTTCATAACACGTTCGCTTTAATGACTATTTCCAGAGGAAATCCATCTCTTCTTCCGTAAGGCCCTCCGTAGAGGACTTCTTTTCCATCGACTGGCAGAATACGGTTTCCATTTGGATGTCGATGACATCCAATGCCGGAGCGACATATCCCTCCACGGCATTTTTCTCAATTTCAGTGTTTTTCATAATAGTATGTGATTAATTATTTTTATTGCAGCGGACTGCCACATAGGACAGACAGGAGCGCTTAGCGTTCTGTATGGTCGAGCCGTCATACGATATCGGGATTTGCCCGTCATATCCGGAGGCATCCTTCGCCGGCATCAGGCGGACATATACATTGTCCTTGCCGAAGAGGTCCTGCGACACAGGCAGCGTGAACGACATATTCTTCGCGCCAGGGCAATGATACTGACGGTAAGAGCCGTTTTTGGGATAATCCGGAACCGTATATGTCCAGTCTGTGCCCACAGATGTATATTGGACAAAGTCTTCTGATGCGGAGTCATAAGTGAGAGTCTCCCAACTCTCCCCGTCGGCAGAATATCTGAGCCACCAGTAGCGCGGCGCCCCGACATCCGCTCCTACAGTATTGAATGCGGAGATCTGGATCGACAGAGGAGCATTGGCAAGCGTCAAGTCCGCAGTCGAGAACTGGATCTGCCAATAATACTCGTCAAGTTTAGGGTCGGTATGACTGCCGGAGAACCAGTAGGCACCGAACCACGCAGGCCCGTCCGCCTGAGGGACAATGCCCGAAGACGAGCCGGAAAGAGGTCCGAGGCTGCTCCAGTCCTGACTTGGAGAGATGGCCCTGAGTTCCGACTTGGAATATGTCAATCCTGGTTTCTCGACGACATCCGAATAGCAAGTCCACTCACGGAGGACATTCGAGAACGGTTCCTCGTCCAGCGCAATGTCGCTGCGGAGCTGAGGCCTGATCTGGTAACGGCCGATATCTCCCAAGTCCGTGACATAGTCAGACAGTCGAGAATCAGACGCCGCGGCGACGCTGTTCCACTCAAAATTGTCGCAGGTCTCGTTCACGATGATTCCGCTCACGTCTCCGCTACCCTGCGGAAGCCCCTTTCCGTCACGCGCCCACGCCGCAGTCGTATTGGTCAGAAGCCATACCGTGCTCCCGTCTTTGTCCAGAAGTGGCATAGGGTATTTGTTGATTATGCTCGAACGGCTGTTGTCTATTGGGACAAAAGCGCCCTTGCTTATAGGAATTTCACAGTCCGCAAGTGTCAGAAACGTGTTTATATCACTGTCCGTAAGTTCTTTGATGGACTTCATACGCTGCGGGACATCCGAAGCCGAGCCGGCCTCCGAAGAAACGATATCATAAGCCTTAAGCCCTGAGACAGCATAACATTCCGGCTCAGAATGACGGATAAGCTTCCGCCCCTTCAGAGATATCGTCGCCAAGTCATATCTTTCCAGAGAAAGAGCATCCGCAGAATCGAATATGAGTCTTGCCCCATAGAACTCGTCCGTCTCGCTGCTCTGGAGATATACTGTCCT
This sequence comes from uncultured Bacteroidales bacterium, assembly GCA_934695325.1. Lineage (GTDB taxonomy): Bacteria > Bacteroidota > Bacteroidia > Bacteroidales > UBA932 > Cryptobacteroides. Next base: position 221,634 of record CAKUVD010000001.1, read on the forward strand.
GGAAGAAAGAGTGAGGTCCTGTATAATAGCGGACATATTGCTGTTAGGGGCGGCATTGCCCTCGGAGTCATCGCTTATGACGCGGCCAGTGAGCGCATACGGCTTCTGGATTATGCCCTGAGGATCTATGTCGCCTTCTTCCAGGCTCAAGCCACGAAGGCCCGCAAGACTCAGCGGAATGATCTCGACATTCCCGCGGGAGCTCTGAGTCACATAAAGCCGGGAGGCAAGTTTGCGTCCTGCATTGTCGGAAGCCGTAAGCTCTATTATCGCTGTACGAGGCGTATCTCCCAAATTCTCGCGGACAGCATAACTGAAAGTTCCGTCCAGGTTCACGCCGGCAAGAGGCTCTTCAATCCAGTTACCTCCATCAGGATAAATCACTCGGCCGGTAATCTCATTTGCCGGAATGACTGTCTCGAAGACGGCTATATGGGCTCCGCTTTCAAAAGGGATGGTCACGTTCCTTTCCGAGAAATGGAAAGTCGCATCTTCCGAGCCGCCCTGAATGAGTGTAAGCCGCAATTCCCGGCATCCGCTGACAAGACTCACCTCGGCCTTGCGCTCCCGTCCGGGATTGGCCCCGAATGACACCGCAAGATCCGCGTCACCTTTCCAGTCAGATTCAGACAGCCATACCCAGTCCATCCCGTCAATGACCTCCGCCTTCACTTCACCAGAGGCGATGATACTAAATGTAACATTACCTTCAGCCGCATCGACTGTAGCTGTCGGGCTCTCGCATCCGAGTTCCGTCACCTCCGAGAATTCAGGCTGACGCTCGCAAGCCATCAGCATTGCCATTACGGCCACTGCCACTGTTATATTCTTCATATTTATTAAAATTCTGTTTAGAAGTTTCCGTATTTCATTCCCCGTATTCCGCATTGTCCAGGACGCCTCCGGAAGCTGCTACCTGGTCTGCCGGTATCGGCCAATATCTGTTGCACGGACGGATATTCCTGCTGATGAGAGAGCCTGTGCTATACTGTGATGTGCGCTCATACCAGATGCCCCACCTGACCAGGTCAAACTTGCGGTTGAACTCACCCAGAAGTTCTTTCGCACACTCACGGCGGACTTCCTCCATCAGCAGACGTTCGTCACCGCCGACATCGACTAGACGGAGTTCCGACAATCCCGCCCGGACACGCACCATATTGAGGTATGTCAATGCAGACGCTGCGTCACCCTTCATCAAATACGCCTCGGCAAGCCCGAGAATGGCTCCTGCATATCGGAAAATCTTGTAGTTGTTCGCATCACGTGCGCTTCTCATATCTGGGCACCAGAACTTGTTGCCTAGCCAGGGCGTGCTGGACTGGTTCATTCTCGTCCAAGAGCCGTCATCATTACGCAACCCGAAGAACAGGACTGTCCTCTCGCCGTCTCTCGAAGTGTCATCCGGGTCATAGCCGAGCCATCTCCAGGCAAGGCTTCCCGAGCCCCCGCGCGCCTTCACAGCACCGTTGGAATACTCTCCGGATCGCAAGTCCTCAGAAGAGTACGGCAACAGATTCTGGCAAAGATACGGCGTAGGACGAGCCGATGTATATGTCATCGCACTCGCTCCGAGCTCAGGAATCCCTATGCCATAATACACGTCAGATATGATTTCCTCCTGCGCAAATTCGTCACTCACTATATTCTGCGCCCTCAGAGGAGTCGTCCAGCTGGCAAGCGTCCCGACTATCTGCAGGCCGTTAGGTTCATATGTGTTAGGCACTTCCCAAATGGACTCGGCACTGTACTTTACGCTGAAAGGCACATCCGAAAGTTTGTACTGCGAAAGGCTTCCGTAGATATCTTCCAGCTGACTGAAGAACTCCACCGCTCCATCCCAGTCAGAATTCCAAAGGCAGAGTCGGCCGCCAAGCATAAGCCCCAAGGCTCGCCCCATACGGTAGTCCGTCCCGGAGGCATAACTTCTCCGCGCCTCCAGAGCCGGCAATGTCCTCCCAAGTTCAGATATGCAGAACTTGCGAATTTCCTTTGCAGGCATCCTCGGAAGCCTCACGACCGAATCCCTGTTCTCCTCGGTCACTCGTTCCTGATAGAACGGTACGTCACCGAACGTAGAGGTCAGCAGATACCAGTAGAACGAACGCAGCACCGACGCCTCCGCATAGAGAGGTGCGGCATCTTCATCTGATATATAGCCGTTGTTTACGGCCCTGTCGATATAGTGCACCATACTGTTAGTGCGCGATACTCCCTGATATCCTCGCTGCCACACAAGAGAGGCTGCGCCAGGCCGCGCCGGAGCAATGTCGCATACCGCATCTATCTGGTTGTCCACGTTAAGATACATAAGATCGGTATCGCACTCGCACATCTCCCAGAAACCCATATTCGTATAAATGAGCCTAAGAGGCGAATAGCAAGCGTTCAGTCCTGTCTTTATCTGTTCTACGCTGCGATAATACTTGTCGCCTTCAGTATAGGACGTAATATCTTCCTTCAGCGAGCAGGCAACTGCGCTGAAGGACATCAATGCAATGGCAATTATCTTTCTCATATACTAAAAGTTCATCTGAAGGTTTATCACGAAAGTTCTAGGACGCGGGAACGCCCCGTCGTCAATTCTTCTGGACAGCGAACTCGTGGAGACATCCGGGTCGAACCCGTTGTAACGCTTCCACAGCAGAAGGTTCTCCCCGCTCGCCCCGAGCACTATGCTCTTGCACCAGTTCTTCGCAATGTCGAAGCGGTAACTTATCGACATCTCCTTCAGGCGTATGTACGAAGCGTCGTATATCATACGGTCGCTGGCATTATAGTCCTCTTTTCCGGCACGCGGTATATCCGAGTTCGGATTCAGCTCGGGATCCCAAGAGTCAAGCATATAGCGGTACTTGTTATATGCCCTGGAACCGCTACCCGCAAGGATCTCGCTGATATTGTATATCTTTCCCCCGAATGACCACGTCGCATAGAGCTTGAGGGAGAGATTTCCTATTGTGAAGGCATTCTGAAAGCCTCCGTATATGACAGGATCGGCATTTCCCTGATAAACCAGGTCCTTCTGATCCAGAAGCCCGTCGTGATTCTGATCCACATAACGACAGATTCCAGGCTGTTCCGTGCCCGAACTGATGTATGTCCTGGAAATTCTGTTCCTGTCAATCTCTTCCTGACTGTGCCAGACTCCCGCATACTGATATCCCCACAGTGAGTTCACCGGATATCCCGCGCGATAGCCGTAGAGAGGCTGAGTAGTGTTGCGGAAGTTGGAATATGTCGGGACAAGGCGGTCTTCCCCGGCATCCAGGACTAGCTGGTCATTGTGAGAGAGTGTCAGCATCGTGCTCCACGAGAACTTGTGCCCCACGATGTTTCTGGTGGTAAGGGAGACCTCTATTCCGCGGTTGCGAGTGCTTCCCATATTCGTGAAATAAGTGTCGAAACCTGTGGACTGGTTCGTCTTCATCGCCAGAAGAAGGTCGGATGTCCTGGACTGATACGCATCCACTTCAAGATTCACCCGCTCACCGAAAGCCGAGAAGTTGAGTCCGACATTATAGGAATCCGTAGTCTCCCAAGTGAGATTCCTGTTGCTCAGTCTCGTATCGTAATAAGCGACAGGCCTGTAGTTTCCAAGCATCCACACGCCCTTGTCAGAGGTGAGGATGGATCTGGACATATATGTACCTATCGCATCGTTCCCGCTTCTTCCGACGCTCGCCCTGAGCGAGAGGTCGTCAATCCAGGACACCCCCGCCATAAAATCCTCGCGGCTGATGTTCCATCTCACCGCGGCGGCCGGGAAAACGCCCCACTTCCGGTTGTCCGCAAAGTTCGAGGCTCCATCTGCGCGCATTGTCAAGGTGACATAGTATTTCTTGAGATAATCGTAGTTCACTCTCGCAAGGAACGACATAGAGGTCTTTATGTTCTCGTAGCTGCGGTTGGTGGTGTTACGGTCATCCAGGAGGCCTCCGAGATTCTTGTACGTGACATTGTCATCCATATAGCCCTCGCCATAGAAATAATTATAGTTCAGATTCATACGCTCTGCGGTAAAGCCGGCAAGTAAGTTCAGGGTATGACGGCGGGAGAATGTCCTGTCATAGGTGAACGTATTTTCGCTGAGCATAACCTGACGATCCTGGCGTATGGATGTCGCAGTTCCGCCGCTGAGGTTGCGCTTGGCGACAGGCAGCGTGGACGGGGCATATCTCAGTGACTTGTAGCCGTCAGCCGTAAAGGAGAACTTGCTGACGAAAGACGCATATCGGCTGAATATCAGGCGGGCCCACGGGAGCAAGTTCAGGTTTGTCTGCCTGATGTCATTACTTATCTCCTTGGCGCAGATGTACGGATTGTTGAACGGAGAACCTCCTGACGCATACTCCGAGCCAAACGTGTTCCAAGTGTCTCCCGTACTGAGCAACGGGCTCAGATACACGGCGGCCGTGCTGCCAGTCCCGGTGATGGATGCGCTTGATTTGTCAGTGGCGCGGTCGGCATAGTAAAGACGGACACCGGCACGCAGCCATTTGAGCGGCTGCGTCTCCACGCTTACCCTTCCGCTTATTCTCTGAAAACCAGAGCCGATGACCACGCCTCTCTCGTTATGATAGCCGAATGAGGCGGAGGCTCTGGTCACATTCGTCCCGCCCTGAGCGGAAAATGTATAATCTTGATAGACGCCTGTCTGGGAAAGCGCATCAATCCAGTCTGTTCCCTTGCCCTTCGCAGCGACTTCCTCATCAGTAAAATAGAAATTTCTGGACGGAGATTCCTTTCCACTGACATAGTCGGATATGTAGTGTGTCATATTGCAGTACTCTGCGAACTCGGACGCATCCATAAGATCCAGCTTTCCCATAATTCCGGAGATTCCTGCAGAAGCCTTGAAACTTGCCGTGAAGTTTCTGGAAGTCTCGCGCTCCGTAGTTATGAGGATGACGCCGTTCGCACCGCGAGAACCGTATAATGAGGTGGAAGATACATCTTTGAGGACAGATATGCTTTTGATGTCCGCAGGATTTATCTCATTGAGGTCTGAAACTGCGTCTATCACTCCGTCCACGACAATCAGAGGAGAGTTTCCAGCGCTGATGGATCTCGACCCGCGAATCTGGATGGAGGCCTCGGCTCCAGGCTCTCCTGTCGAAGACATCATATCCATTCCCGCGACACGTCCCTGAAGCGCAGAACTCACGGATGCCGCCGGCACATCGTGCAAAGATTTCATATCCACCACGGACACGGCTCCTGTGAGATCAGACTTCTTCGCCGTACCGTATGCTATGACCACGACGTCATCCAGCTTTGCGGCATCAGATTTCAGCACCACGTCCACTTTTTCTCTTCCGCCGACACGTTCCAGCTTGGACTCGAATCCGATGCAGCTGAACTCAATGAAGCCGTCAGAGGCGACGCTGATTTCATATTTTCCATTGACATCTGTAGATGTTCCCCTGGCCTTGGACTGCTTGTCTATGACATAGACTCCTGGCAATGGGTTGCCATCGCTGTCCTTGACCGTTCCGCGGACTTTTATGCTCTGCGCAAATGATATGGCCGCCGAGGAGAGCAGCAGCATTGCCAGAAGCAATATCCTTTTCATATATGCGTGTTTCATTTGCTTCATTATTTCATTGTAGGTTTGTTTCCTGTGGCATATATTTCACCTTTGCATCCGTCCACCGCTTCCGCAGGCAATGCCGCAGAGGACTCGCAGCCTGACAGCGCCGGTACAGGTGTAACTTTAAGTATATGGGCGACAATGCCGCCGACTGCACCGATACGCACGTCAGGCTTCACCAATGTATTCATTGTCAATCCGAATGAGCCTGCATTGACACAGGAACTGATTTCCGAGTATGCGGTTCCACCGAGAATGCCTCCGACTATAGCGCAAGGCTTGACAGAACCACCGGAAAGAATCTTGCCAGTATTCGTACAATCCGAAATCATCGCAAACTTGGCCGGGAGCCCCACCGCGATGCCTGCAATGCCGCCGACATAGCATTGCCTGGCTCCTGACATTCCTGCAGATGCCGCGCTGTTGATGGCGCTGCACACATCTATTGTCCCGGAATTGGAGCAGCCTGTGATTTCTGCGTAATATCCTGTCTTCGGTGCCGGGTTCACGAACATACACGCAGCATCACCGGACAAAGGAGCCATCCTTCCGACAATTCCACCTACAGCGTATGCGCCCTGAGCCCCTATCTTACCGAGGCTGTTCTCCCATAAAGTGATCTTGCCTTCATTGGCGCAATTCTTCAACGTCACGAAAGAACCCTCTGTACCGTCGTTCACACTGGCTATGATGCCGCCGACAGCACATTTATAGAGGTCTGATGCCGCGGCTGCATCTTTCACGACAGTGATGTTGCCGAAATTGGAGCAGCCCTCGAAAACTCCGGACAGCCCTTCCGCATCCGGTCTGACAGCAATGCCGCCACCTGAAAATTCGTGACTGGCAGAAAAAGGAAGGCTTATCTCGAAATCCGCATTGTTGATGCACGACTTCATCACGCCGCCGTTGGCTTCCGCAAGACCACAAAAATGGAAATCCGAATCGACAGTGACAGAAAGCCCTGCACGGTTCTCGCAATTTTCTAATGTACCCAGATTCGTCCCGACAAGGGTGGCGCAAGAATTCTCGCCTGGTTCCGTACGCAGCCCGTCCAGTTTCAGGTTACGCACCACCGCTCCTTCGGTCATCTTCCCAAACAAAGGTTTCGTAATAGAATTCCTTGTAATCACATAACCCTTTCCGTCCAAGATTCCGTCCCAGACTCCTATCTGAGACAGGTCGCCTGAGGAAATGATGTTCGCCGCGACAGTGACTTCTCCTGTCTCCGGATCCTTCCACTCGGAATAGTCTCCGGAATTTACAGCCGCAGCAAAAGAATTCCAAGAGTCCGGATCAGTTATTATCAATGAGCCGCTTGGTGTGAACACCTGCTCAGGCCACGTGACGATAAGACCGGCCCTCACCTCAGTGCTCCCCCTCATCTCAATCACCATCTGACGGCCGTGTCTCTCAGTCAGAGTGACGTTGAATCCTTCCGGATATTCTCCTGCCGGAACGCAGAAATTCAGTTCCACAGGCTGTTTCCCACCATCAGATTTCGGCGCAAATCCTTCTTCCGGAATGGAAAGGTCAATGCTCTGCAGTCCGGCGAGCGCCGAGAGTTCGCCAGTCGCAAGTTCAAGATTGAACTTGCCTGCGACCGGAGCGCCCTGGCTCGTGATGGATATGCTTTCCATTTCATATTTTCCGAAATCCACGGCAATTCTCACCACGCCACAGAGATTCTTCATATGGAAATCGTTTTCGGCCGATTTTCCATAGAGGACGGCAGAGCCATTGTAAAATGAGCCCGGAGTCCATTTCTGCACAGACTGGAGAACTATTTCAGCATATTCGGAATCCATAGACTCGCATATCCAGCTTGGATAGACCACACTATAAGGGGCCTTGGTTCCATTTACCGTGAAAGTCGCTCTGACAGCCTTTTCCCCGACATTATATAAAGGCTCCGAACGGTGACCATTCACGATGACGCGGTCTCCGTCGCACCAATATACAGGATACTTATCCCCATCAAGCTCTCCCAGAACCGTCTTGCTGACGACCTCAGAACTCAAGTCAAGGCTCACCCTGTCTTCAGAATCCACATCCGGCCGCTGACCTCCATTGTCGTCCGACTTTCCACAGCCAGCCGCGACAAGGAATACAGCCGCCATTACAAAGGATGATGAAAGTTTGGTTCTCATAATATCATTGGTTTATCAGTTCAATGTCCATTCATATTCAATCCTGTCCGACAGGCTTCTCGTTTCCACCGTTCCGGACCTTCCCGACGAAAGCGGTAGGTGTCTTCCCATACATTTCCCTGAAGCATTTGGCGAAATATGACATATTCGAGAAGCCTACCCGGTAACATATCTCCGAGATGTTGTTTCCTTGAGGGTCCCTGAGCATCTCAGCGGCGACGGCAAGACGAAGATTGCGTACATAATTATTCGGAGATGTTTCCAGAAGACGGCGAATCCTCCGCACCAATGTAGATGGGCTGACCGCCATCTTTTCTGCAATTATCTCGTTGGAAAGCAATGAATTGGAAAGATTCTCACGCACAATCCGGTCAAATTCGGAAAGGAAATCCTGGTCTTTCTTGGGAAGTCCGACTATCTGTGACACTGTATTGATCTTCTCCCGGAAGACCTCCTCCTCACGTGTCCGCCTATATTCCTGCTCCATCTGGCGATGTCGTCTCTCCGTCCGGATCCGGACGATGGCGAAAGCAGAGGCGAACAGAATCAGCACCAGAAGCCCGATTGTCATCATTCCCCAGGCGGACTCCCAGAAAGACGGACTCACGACTATTTTCAGAGGATAGTGAGCATCGTGCCATTCCGACGATGAGGCAGACAGCCTGAGTTCCAACGTATATGTCCCCGCAGGAACATTATACCAGGATGCAGAACGAGACACGGAGACATCTCTCCATTCGCTTTCATATCCTTTCAGGCGGCACTGAATCCAAAAATACGATGCGGACAGCATATCCGGCACGGAAAAGTCGAATGTGAATGAGTTCTGACAGTCACGCAGCTTGATTTCATCCACAAGATCAATGTTGTCCTCAGTCCTTACCGGTTCATTCCCGGCGCTCATACCGGTAATCACTATATAAGGGTGTCCGCCGGAGCGCATCCTGTTCGGGACAAAACTGATGAAGCCATTGTCCGAGCCGAAGCACAGTTCACCTGAAGAGAGTCTCAAGGCACTGTTGGTGAGCTTCGTATCAAGCAGCCCCTCGATATTTGTATAGAGTCTCATACCCGCAGTGGCAGGACTAAGCTGGAGCAGCCCGGCATCGGAGGCGAACCACAGCGAGCCGCTCTTGTCCTCGACACAACGGAAGAACACATCAGACGGCAATGAAGGAATCCCTGATTTGTCGTACGTCGTGAATTTTTCAGTATCTGGATTGTATTCGGATATCCCGTGGCTGAATCCCACTGACCATATATGCCCACGGCTGTCAATATGGACTGACGAAACTTTATTGTTCGGAAGGCCGGAGCCGTCATCTTGTGCCAGATGCAGAAGGGAGCCGTCCGCCGGATTCCACCGATATATCCCGGAAGCGAAAGTCGAAAGCCACAGATTGCCGTCCTTATCCTCATCCATTGAAGTGACGAACACATCTTCAAATACTTCCACATCATCGAATCGGTCGGCCGCCCTATCATATTCAGAGAGTCCGAGAGTGGTTCCGGCATATACCTTTCCATTCTTTGTCCTGTGAATGAGATAGACATTCTGATCATTTCTACCGCTTTTCCGTTTCAAGCCGCCATAGAATTTCAATGAATATGTCCTTACATCCAGTCTGTATATTCCGTTCAATGTGCCGAGCCACAAGAAGTTCCCGTCAATGCAGATGGAGCATATCTTCCCGGGAATGTCTTTGGACGCTACCCGCTCCACCGAAGAGACCTCCGGATTCCAGATCAGCAGGCCATCCTGCTCCGTAGCCACCCAGACCTTATCAGGAGACTCTTCGGCAAATCCGCTTACGATGCAGCCGTCAAGCGGGACTCCCGATGCCATATAATGCTTCCTGAAGTTCGTCTGTGACAGTCCGGACCAGTTTATGCCCATATCCTTGGTGCCCAGCCAAACTCCGTCCGTCTTATCCACGAACACACACGTCACATAGTTTCCGGACAGGGAGAACCTGTCATCAGGGAGGCTTTCGATATGCTGCACCCCGCTGCCGTGCAGATCATATCGCCATACACCGTCTGTCGTGGAAAGCCATATCCATCTGTCTTTCTCGAAGAACGCATCAGTAAGGACGACTCCGTCAGGAAGCTTGAAAAGGCTTCTTATAGCACCTGACACAGGATCTATCTCGCTGATGCCGTTCAAAGTGCTAGCGACATAGACCTGCCCGTCCGCACCCTCGAAAATGCCCTCGATCTCATCATTGTCAAACCATCCCTTATCCTGAAAGCGTTCCATTCCACCGGCCAGCCGCATTTCGGAAGGGGTATGATATAATGATGAGTGATAGCGCGAAAGCCACATTCCGCTATGCCTGGAACAGAGCAGCCTGCGGAATCCCGAGATGCCAAGCTCGTCATAACTTACGTGATGAAGATGAGAGTACTTAGTGTCATAGCAGAAAACACCCTGTCCGTTCACAATCATCCAGATACGTCCGCCACTGTCTTCCGTTATGCAGGTCACCTTGTTTTTTATGCACTCTCCGCTATCTGCGGCATAGTCGATTGGCTCAAAGCAGTCTCGCACATAATCGTAACGGCAGACACCGTTGTCTGTGCCTATCCAGATGTTGCCGTCACGATCCTCGACCAGACAATGTATGAAGTCCGTCTGAAGACCCAGGTCCTTAGCGAAGAACACATCGAAGCGGCATCCGTCATAGCGGTTCAGGCCGTGATATGTCCCGATCCACACGAAACCGCGAGAATCCTGCATTATCTTGCTCACGCCATCATACGACAGCCCGCTGTTTGCGGCAGTCAAATGCGTGAACTTATAATCTCCTACCCCCCCCCCAGACGATTTCCGGAATCAAGAGAAGGAGGACAGACACAAGCCGTATGACGAGCCTAGACTTCATTTCAACCTAACCGAATCTGCCATTTGCTTATTTCAGGTCAAGCGATGTCGTCGTGACACGTCCCTTGACCACATACAGAAATCCTGTGTCACCCTCGTGGCCCTCTCCTCCGGAAGAATAGACTGCAAGTATCTCATCCCCTCCGAGATGGCACAGCGAGTTCCATTTTGCACAAGCCGAGGTCTGGTCCAAGGCGACAGGACGAGTCGCACCCCGCATTGTACTGAACTTTCCATTGACAATCTCACTTTTCGGACAGAGCTGCACTTCCATTGCAGTATGCTTATACCTTTCTTCATAAGTGGCCTGAGTCGCTCCCTTTGTCGTCTGATAAGACATTACGAAATAGTTGTCAGTCTGTATCAGGTATGGAGCACCCGAATAAATTTCCGAGCTTCTCATAGATGTCTCGAACGGGTCGAAACGATATGGGGAATTCTCCCGCACCATCTTGCCCCAACTCTCAGAAATCGGATTATAGACAATCTGAGGATAGAACCTCACATTGTTGCCGCACGCCTCGATGGCGACATATATATTCCCGTCATACACAGTAGCCGTAGGCATCCCGTCCCTTTGGGCATAAGTATAGCAAACTATCCGTTTTGAGCCCCAAGTGTCACCGCCATCCGTAGATTCTATGACAGATATGTTCTGATAGGAAATTTCCTTATACGCATAAGGTGTCTCATCGGCGAAATATATCTGTACAGTACCATCCGGGAGCTCGAGGACGAAAGGCTCGTAACAACCAGAGACATTGTTGGACGAATATATCTTCACAGGAGAAGGACTCCAGGTCGCCCCGTTATCATCTGATGTGCAGACTGATATATGGAAAGGATGAGCCATATTGCCATCGGCGTCCCTTACACGCTCGTTCACAGCATATATGATGCGCCCAGGATGATGCGGGTTATCGGCGCTCAGCTGGGCAAATTCAGGGTTGTCCATCTTGTAAGTCAATTCATCGGACTTATAAGTCTTTACAACCGCCTTCTCACTTCCCCACGTCGCCCCGTCATCGCTGCTGAAACGGGCCTTAGCCGTCCACGTATTTGAATAGCACATCATCAGCCTTCCATCATTCAAGCGATGGACACGCCCGTAAGTGCTGCACCATCCTGAAACCAGGACAGGCTTTCCCCAAGAGATGTCCGGATGCACTCCGTCAATCTCCACCAGACCTGGAGCAGTACCGTCAGCCAAAGTGAATTTCAGTTCCGGAGCATTGAGTATCACTCCACGTTTCAGATTCACACGAGCCGTAGTCTCTGCCTTGAGGAATATGCCGTCAGCATCTGAGAACTCTATGCTGAAACCTTTGCTCAGCACCTGAGGAGGCATAGAGATACAGAAGTTCTTCAGGATGCCATCAGTGCTTCCGGAGACGATGGATATTTCTTTCCCGGCATTACTTGAGACCTCTCCGAGAAAGCAATCCCCATCATCAATGCCTAGAGCGAACCGCCCTGATATGATCTCGGCATCATTCCCCCTGAAGACGGCTCTCGTGGCAACACGCTTGCAATCATCAGGATAAGCCACTCTTATCCTTAGATATGCACATATCTGGCGGAACTGCAACTCTGTGGCATCACTCGATGCCGCCATAATTGCGGCCAACGGGTCGAAGCCATTCGATACAGGAGCCTGGACAGACGGTATCTTGACAGAAGCCTCATCTACCAAAGCGGAATAAGGTGATACTGCCAAATAAGGAGATGATAATTTTTCATTGAATACAAAAGAAGCACAGTCGCTTCCGGCATCATCGGAGGAAAGTGGCGTCGATACCGCTCCATTGACAGCGATACGGTCGCCTTCCGACCATAGCACGACATATTTGTCGTCCACTTTCTCGCCAATCTCAGTCTTGACTTCAGCCTCCGAGACGATAGCCTGGAATACAGTGCCGGACTCTGATTGCCGCTCTTGATGATTATTCTTTCCGCACGCAGATGCCAGCAACATAGAAGATGCCAGAATCGCGGCCAAGGTCATTATACGTGTCATAGTGGTCTTTTGGCTTTCAGGCGATTATTTCATCACGATTCTGCCTTTTCTGATATATATGTTACCGCTGAGCTGAGTGACCGCAAGGATGCAGTCGTCACCGAGGTCGCAGAGCGAGTTCCAAAGGCCATTGTCCCGTGTCTGGTCTATATCGAACGGGCGTATCCGCTCTCGCATCGTCAGAAATTCGTGTCCACGCATCTCGTCGATCCGGCACAAAGCCATCTCCATCACCGAATTTTTCGTCGTAGGCTCAAGCGCTCCCTCCGAAGACTGGTAACATAGGACAATGTAGTTGTCAGTGCGGATGAGATACGGCGCCCCTGCATATATGAATGCGCTCTCCATCGAGGTCACGAACGGGTCGAACCGGTTCACCGACGAACCATATACAGGGGTCTTCCAATTGTCAGCGATTCTGGAGCATACAATCTGCGGATGGAACTTGACATTCTGTCCGTTAGCCTCCACCGCGACATATATCCAGTCTCCATAGGTCATTGCCACAGGCATACCGTCGCGGAACTTCTCGTTATAGCATACGATTCGGGCTTGGCTCCACGTGTCCCCGCCATCCCTCGACTCTATGAGAGATATGTTCTGATACGGCAGGCGTCTCTCATAATATGGAGTCTCATCAGCGAAATATATCTGCACCGTACCGTCAGGAAGTTCAAGAACGCACGGTTCATAGCATCCGCGCAGGACATCCTTGTCCCAGGTCTTGGATTTATACACGTCGCGTATGCCACTCCAGGACTTCCCGGCATTGTCTGAAACGGAAATCGCTATAGTATATGGAGTCTGGGAGCTCTTGTTTTCAACAGGGCGGATATTGGCCGCATATATTATTCTCCCTGGATGGTGAGGATTGTCCGGACTAAGCTGAGCGAACTCGGCATTGGATACCGTGACTTTTACAGGAGCGGTATATGACCCGTGAAGCATAACCCTTTGCGGTTTTGACCATTCTGAATAGCCGTCATTGCTGAACATCAGGCACCCGTCACCACCGCGAGAATATACTGCCATATAACGACCGTCATTAAGACGATGGACACGGGCATACCCTCCAGGTGTCAGCAGTTTCGCATCTCCCCACTCGACAGATATTTTTCCTAAGTCCTGTTTTCGAGAAGACGAAGCCGGATCCGACTCGACGGCGGATACCGTGGCAAATCCTATGCACCCTATACAAGTAAAAAGCAGTGCCAATAGTACAAATACTCGGTTTCTCATTTTAGTGTCATAATTTGGTTTCGCAAATATATGAAATCGAAATTTTTTGCATCAAAATTTTTAGGACAAAATATGCAAATTTTCGGTCAATACACTAAATGAAACCATTATAAGCACATATTTTCTCTCCACGGACATACGAAGACGCCGTCGGATCGGTTCGTCGAAAAATCTCAGACAGAGCCAAGAGAAGAGAATGCAGCCAAGCTACAGGACTATAACTATGCGCCAAGTCATACAAGCACAGGAAATATGACGATGACGAAACCGGGCAGCAACGCAGCAATGCCACTGAGGCCGTCGAGAAGTTCACAATGAGGCTTGGCGTCCGAAAACGCCCAATCCTTTCAGCCCGGCCCTCACGTCTGTTACATTGTCAAACCGTATGGCATTGAACCCAAGACTCTCCGCCGCATCCACATTAGGCTGGTTGTCATCTATGAACACACATTCCCCAGCCTTCAGCCCATATCGGTCAAGCAGGATTCTGAATATCTTGGGATCCGGCTTCGCCACTTTTTCATCGCCGGAGACGACAATGCCGTCAAAAAGGCTGAAGAAGTCGTACCGCGAGAATGCGACGCCGATCTTTTCCGATGACCAATTCGTAAGTCCATAGATTCCGTACCCTTTGGACTTCAATTCTTTCAGCAGGTCAATGCTGTCCGGCAACTCGCATTTGAGCATCTTGTCCCACTGCTCGTCATACATTCTGATGGCTTCGCTGTATTCCGGATGCTCCGCCTGAAGCAGCCTCACGGCTTCTGCGAACGGCCGCCCGGCATCTTGCTGCACGTTCCACTCACTGTTGCAGATGTCCGAGAGGAAATGTTCCATCTCATCATCATCACGGAAATACCCCTTGTACAGATATCTCGGATTCCAGTCCAAGAGGACTCCACCGAAGTCAAACACGATATTCTTTATCATAGACAATGCTTCCCTTCAAATGAACCGCTTCTGTTCTTCAGAATATGTGAAACCCGCATCCTCGAGTTTTTTCTCAAGTTCAGCCCTGTCTTCGTGATAGTAGTCACATATCTGGTCCAGGTTGTCAAATTCCTCGTCTCGGAGGAGAAAGTTGATGGCCGAAGCAAGCATCGGCATATCGTTCTGCGGCAAATGTTCCATAATGTCTTATCTTTTGAGCACAAAGATAGTCAAATACTCCAATGTTTCAGAATACGCATACAGGAAACGCACATGAATTTCTCTGCAGATTCATACAATTTATCTATCTTTACAAAAAACATTGACAATATGAAAAGTGCAATCAAACTTATGCCTGCAGTATTGGCGGCAATGATTACAGCCGGGTGCGCATCCCGCGGAGACAATGGAGGATGCACCTCAGGAAACGGCATCACGACTCCAGTCATCAAGAGTATAATGGCCAGAAGAAGCATCAGGGCGTACAAACCGGTTCCAGTAGGACGAGACACGATGCAGGTGATTCTGGAGTGCGGCGTCAATGCGCCAAACGCTATGAACAGCCAGAACTGGGAAGTTCGCGTGCTGGACAATGCAGATGAAATCGCAAGCATAACCAGGCTATTTGCAGCAGAGCACCACGACATAGCAGGAAAGCCTGGTTTTGTAAATATGTTCAGAAATGCACCCACTGTTGCTTTCATCGCAAATAAGAAGGACAGCGGAATGTCTCAGATTGACTGCGGCCTGCTCGGCGAGAATATGATACTTGCTGCCGAATCGCTCGGAATAGGGACCTGCTGTCTAGGCGGCCCGGTCGCATTCCTGAAAACAGATGCAGGAAAGGATTTTATGGGAAGACTCGACTTCTCGGATGGATATGAACTTCTATATGCCATCGCATTCGGCTATCCAGATGAGGCCCCGGCCGCAAAGCCGCGCGACCTGTCGAAATTCAGATTCGTAGACTAGGCTGCAATGGAGAGCGGGAACTTCGAGCTGGATGTCGCCAGATTCATCGTCGAGAAAACGGAACGGAGCCTGTTCCTTACAGGCAAGGCCGGGACAGGAAAGACCACGTTCCTAAGGGATGTCGTCCGGCATACTGAAAAGAAATGCATCGTACTGGCGCCCACAGGCATAGCCGCAGTGAATGCCGGAGCTATGACAATCCATTCTTTCTTCCAGTTCGGCATCGGGCCATACATTCCTGGACTGATAGAGCCACAGTCCGGATTCAGGATGAACAAATCCAAGCTTGAACTTATCCGCAACCTCCAGCTGCTTATAATAGATGAGGTCTCGATGGTAAGGGCGGACCTGATGGATCACATTGACGTCACGCTGCGCCGCATCAGAAGAAACAGCAAGCCCTTTGGCAGGGTGCAGCTGCTGATGATCGGAGACTTGCAGCAGTTGCCACCTATTGCGCACGGAGACGAAGAAGACATACTGAGACAGCATTACAAGACATTGTACTTCTTCAGCAGCAGAGCATTGAAAAGCACCGAATACTGCTGTATCGAGTTGAAGAACGTCTATCGGCAGACTGACAGGCACTTCATAGATATTCTGAATCACGCCAGGAACTGCTGCCTGACCACACAGGATCTCGCAGACCTGAACGCCCGCTTCCTCCCGGGCTTCACCCCACCGCCGGAAGAAGGATACATCCGCCTGATGACACACAACAGACAGGTGGACAGCATCAATGCAGATGAGATGTCCAGGCTGGACAGCCGCCCTTACACCTTCGTGGCCGATGTCAAAGGGACATTCCCTGAGGAATCCTATCCTACGACATCCTGCCTGACATTGAAAAAAGGGGCCCAGGTAATGTTCATCAAGAACGATCCGGAAAAGCGTTTCATAAACGGGACGCTAGGTGAGGTCGTAGGCATTGACAATGACAGCCTTTCTGTACGTCTCACAGGATCAGGAAAAGTCATCGACGTGGAGCCTATGGTCTGGCAGAACATCCGTTATCAGTTCGCTGAAGACAGCAATGAGATATCGTCAAAGCAAATAGGGCATTTCCGCCAGTATCCACTGAAACCGGCGTGGGCGATCACCATACACAAGAGCCAGGGACTCACATTTGACAAGGCCATCATAGACATCTATGCAGCATTCTCCCCCGGGCAGGCATACGTAGCCCTGAGCCGTTGCCGCACACTGGAGGGCCTTGTGCTGAATTCCCCCGTTTCGGCATCAGTTTTCATCCGAAACAATGCCGTAGAGGCGTATATCAGCTACATCTCCCAGGATATCAATGATTTGGCATTTTCGCTCGGATATGAGCATTTCGAATATGAAAAGACGGACGAACCCAAGGAGCCAGCTCCGGAGGAACCTGAGCCAAAGAAGCAGGTAGAACTTCTGGACGTCCCCGGAATAGGTCCCGCCAAGGTCAATGCCTACGGAAAAGAGCTGATAGGCATTGTCATAAGCCATCAGGATGACGAGATACAGGACGAGACGAATAAGCTGCTTTGATTATTATGAACTTCGCCGAATGGCGCATTTTGCACACAGTCTAAAAAACTGGAATGATATATTTGACGGAGACTGGATTCCAGCGTCGAAAAACAGAAAGAGCAAGTGGATTGTCGGCGGATAGTTTCCGAAACGAACACTAAAATTTACCGATGGATGAATAATGATGGCGAATATGGAAATAAATGCTATATTCGCCGTCCATTTTGGAATAATAGGTACAGACATTTATAAATAACGAATCAAACGCTAAAAAAGATGAGAAAGATCATTTTTGCGGCTGCGGCTGCAGCTCTTATGTTCTTCAGCATTGACGCCTCTGCACAGCTGAGCATCGGTGCCGGTTTCGCAAAGTCCGACCTCAAGGAAAAGGCGGACATTTCCTCCATCAAGCAGGAAAACATTTCCAAGGCAAACGGCCTCTATGTCGGAGCCGACTATACTTTCCGCTTCAAGCACGGCCTCGGATTCACCCCTGGCCTTGAGTGGGTGTTCGCCGGAGACAAGGATCTCCAGGAACTCGGAATTGGCAAGATCGAGGCAGAGAGCAAGTTCAAGGAGCACTATATCAATGTTCCTCTCGAGGTGAACTGGGGAATCGACGTCAAGGTTATGAGGTTCTTCGTGTTCGCAGGCCCGACCCTTTCTTTCAATGTCTCTTCGAGGGCAAAGGTCAAGGGAAGCGCTTTCGGTTCTGAGACTGGAAAGACAAAGATTGACACCAAGGACTTCTTCGAGAACATCGGCGGAAAATACGGCACATTCGACCTTATGTTCGGTGTAGGAGCCGGTATAGATGTGGCCAACCGCGTCAGAGTGAAGTTCGGCTATGACTGGGGTATGTTGAACAGAGGCAACAGCGACGTCAAGCTTCACAGGCAGCAGCTCCAGCTCGGTGTGGCATACCTGTTCAAATAGCCTTTTGATGGCCGGATAGCGCTGGCATTGAATCAAATAGTTGCACATCCCAGATGCTTACACTCGTGGCATCTGGGATGTGCAACTTATTGTTGGATCATTGCTTCATCTTCCATCCGTCCACAGTCCTGGTCTCCGACGAGAAGTTTATTCCAAGCTTTATTATCTCCTTGCCGCTTGCGAGGA
This sequence comes from uncultured Bacteroidales bacterium, assembly GCA_934695325.1. Classification (GTDB taxonomy): domain Bacteria; phylum Bacteroidota; class Bacteroidia; order Bacteroidales; family UBA932; genus Cryptobacteroides. The sequence goes on from CAKUVD010000001.1 coordinate 240,044, forward strand.
ATGGCCTGTCGTAGCCTTTCCCGTCAATCTGCTCCAATGCGACCTCAGGTGACTGATCACGCTTCAGCTCGATGATATAGACATACTTGTCAGTGTCGAAGACTATGTCAATCCTGCCGTTGGATGTCCGGTACTCCGTCTTGACATACAGACCCATCATCTTCAGCATCACCGACATCGTGTTCTGGAAGTACAGCTCCAGGTCGCCCTGGATCTCGTAGCCGTTCCCCGACAGGAACGCCGTGAACCTGTCCATAAAGCTCTGAACGTCGCCTCGCTCTATGTCGCGCACGAACTGAGCCGCAGACAGCTCTCCTCCGGCTAAGGCCGGTGCATACAGCTGGCTCAATGAATTAAGGAATCCCGCCTTCACTTCATCGTTTGGGTAATCCAAGAAATAGGTGTTGAATCGCTCGTCATACCCCTTTATCGTCAGGTACCCTGTCTGGTACATCAGAGTTATCGGAGCCGGGCTTACGTAATTCGCACCCGTGAGAGTCTCCACCGGCACATCGTTCTTGGAGATACGGTCGAGGTTATACCGCCCCTGCTTAAGGTAGCGCACAAGGAACGCAGGCGTCCCGGTCTCGAACCAGTACATACGGAATTCGTTGGCTTTGAATGTGTTTATCAAACTGAACGGATTATATACGCCAGCGGCTCTATAGTGAAAATGATATCCGTCATACATCGTCTTCAGCTTGCCGTAGCACTCTTCCTTGCTTGTACTATGGACCTTGGCCAGTTTCTCCACGCTCCCGTCGAAATACCGCTTCAGCTCCGTCTCCGACACGCCGCAGATGTCAGAGAACTCCAGGTCCATAGAGATGTCGTTCAGGTTGTTCAGACCGCTGAATATGCTCATCTTGCCGAGCTTCGTGACACCTGTCAGGAATGCGAAACGGATGGACTCGTCCTTCCCCTTGATGACGCTGTAGAACCCCTGCAGCTCCCTGCGGAACTTCTCCATCAGCTCCGGATCGTCCATATTGTCGATGATTGGCTTCTCGTACTCGTCAATCAGGATGACCACCTGACGCCCGGTCTTCTGGTATGCGGAGTCTATGACGGCATCGAAACGCGCAGCGGGATCCGAGAAGTCGCCGGATTTGCCATAGGCATCCTCCCACTTGCTCAAGTGCTTGCCCAGTTTCTCCTCCAGGTCCGAGACGGAAGTGTACCTGCTGCCGGTCAGGTCAAGGTGCAGCACCGGATACTCGACCCAGTCCTTCTCCAGCGCCTCCATCGCAAGCCCACGGAACAGTTCCTTCCTGCCGCTGAAATACGCCTCCATCGTCGAGATGAGCAGGCTCTTGCCGAACCTCCGCGGCCGGCTAAGAAAATAATACTGTCCTGTGGAAGCCAGCTCATAAATTTGAGCGGTCTTGTCCACATAGACGAATCCTCCCGTCATTATTTTCTCGAAGTTCTGTATTCCTATCGGGTACAACATAGCATACAATCGTTTACGAACATCAAATTTAACAATTATTTCCGTAAGTTCCACTGGCTGATGACATCGGGAGATGACTATTTCTGGATGTTGGAGGAATCCCATACAGCGCAGGCGAGGTAGGAACTTGTCTCTGCCCTCGAAATCATTGCCGGGATCATAGGCCGGAGCCATCTGCAGGCGCAGCCGCGGAAGTGTCTTCAGCCAGGTCAGCATCTGCGTCATCGGCGCCGTAGAGCGCAGGAAGCTTGTCTTTGCCGGCCCGAGGCTTCACACCGAAGGAGATGACTTTATTCGCCGAGACGATTATACTCTTGCCGCTGTTTCTCAGTTTCTTTTCACACGAATCGTATGAGGTCCGGAGAGCATCTATACCCTTGCCGAGTTTTGCGAAAGCCACAGCCATATCAGACACCCTGGCGATCATTTCCTCTGCCGCCTTTATGATATTCTGTTGATTGCGAATCTGTTCCACATTGCACCAAGCAGTGCGTATCATACGCAGGAACGGAACCAGAGTCTCCTCCGTGGTTATGAGGACATTCTTTCTGAAAGCGTCACGCCATATATCAGGGTCAATGCTCTTGGCCAGCTGGAGCGCACCATAGACGGGGACGAACATAAGGACATACCCAAGACTTTTCTTCCCGGCCGGGATATAACTGCCGTAATCCTTTTTCGAGAGGTTCTCCACCTGCTTCTTTATCGCCTTCAGATTGCGCTGCGCCGCTTCGGCCTTCTTCGCCTCATCCGTAGCCTCGCTCCAGTCGGACAATGCCTTCAGATCCACCTTCGAGTCAATGATGACCTCCGTGTCATCCGGATAATGGATTATTACATCTGGGCGCATATTCTTCTCACTGTCTTCATTCGCAACGACAAGCCCCACCTCGTCCCGCAAGACGAATTCTCGTTCATAATCGACCCCAGACTTGAACCCTTCGGCTATAAGCAGATTCTCAAGAACCGTCTCGCCAAAGCACCCCTGCATCTTGTTCTGTCCGCGAAGGGCATCTGCCAGATGGTCTGCCTTCATACCGATGGACGCCGTCTGTTCCTTGAGGTTCTTCACGGCATTCTCCAGATGCTCCTTAAGGGACGCAGAACTCTCCGTCTGAGCCACCTTGTTCTCATTGAAGGACTTCTTCATCTCCTCCAGATCCTTGCCCAGCGCCCCCGTTATGTTCTTGAATGTTTCCTCGGCCTTCTTGTCCAGTTCCGCCTCACGAGCCTTGAGCACAGCCTCAGTCTGTGCCGTCATCTCGGCACGCATAGCCTCGACCTGCCTTGCCAGAGTCTTCTCCTGGTTCTCCTTCAGTTCAGCTACCATCACCTCATAATTCTTCCGCGCATCCAGAAGGCTGCTGCGCAAGGCAGCCAACTGGGACTCGTAACCATCCCTTGTCGCCTTCAGCATTGACTCATACTGCTCTCTTGCGGCGGCCTTCCCTGTGGCGGCGGCCTCTTTTTCAGCCTCCAGCATCGCCTCCAGCCTGCACTTCTCTCCGGAGGCAGCAGCCTCGGCGCCAGACAGCCTCTCCTGCCATATCCGATCCCTGTTTTCAAGTTCGACATCCTTCAGAGCCACCCTAGCATCAGCATTTCTCTTGCAGAGCACCACCGTAAACCATACACAGACGGCAAGAGCCACGATTCCTAAGATAATTTCCATTGTCATATTTTAAGATTTTACGAAACCGACTTCGAGCCGGATCCATATACATATACGCAACGGCGCCGAGATTCTTTCATCCTAAATTCCAAAATTTCTAGAAGAGAGCCAATTTCTTAGAGTGTCGGAAAACACGTGCAGCACAGAATCCAGAGCCAGAAGATTCTCCTGACGTATAGGCTCGGCACTTGGAGACTCCAGAGTAAGAGGATTGACAGGCGATCCGCCTTTCCAGACGCGGAAGTCCAGATGAGGGCCCGTAGACACCCCGGTGGAACCGACATAACCTATCACATCACCCTGACGCACCCTGTCGCCTACTTTCAGTCCGGCGGCATAGCGAGACAGATGGAGATAAGCCGTAGTGTACACTGAGTTATGCCTGATCTTCACCGTGTTTCCACCACCGCCGCCCCAGCCTTTGCCGATTACGGTGCCGTCACCGATGCTCATCACGGGAGTCCCCGCAGGTGCGGCATAGTCCACGCCGGTATGAGCCTTGACCTTGCCGGTCACAGGATGCTTGCGATGGTACGAAAAACCTGAGCTTATGCGGGAGAAACGCAGTGGAGCCTTCAGAAAAGCCTTCTTCATACTCTCCCCTTGAGCGTTCCAATAGACATTGCCGCCATCCCCCTGGTCAAAGCGCACAGCAGGAAAAACCTTGCCGCCATTGCTGAACTCTGCGTAATATACAGTGTCGATGTCCACAAGTTCCCCGTCGCACACTGCCTCGTCATAGATGACGCTGAAACGATCGCCCGGCTGAATAGAGAAGAAGTCGATGGTCCACGCATAGATATCCTCCAGATGGAGTATCAGCATCAACGGAGCCCCAGCACGGCGCATATCGTTCCACAGCGATGACGTTATCGTGACGTCGGCAAATCGCCTGTTGTGCACCACCGGCTTGGTGACTCGCCAGGCGGAAAGAGACCCGCGGCACTTGAATACAGTCATATTGACCTTGTCCTCATTATATACTATATATTCCGGCACGCTATACAGAGAATCGGTCAGGCTATAGTATGCCTGCCAGGAATTACCGGCTCGCATCTTCTTGGGATTGAACACGGTATCAGACACGGTCACCAATTCCATAGCCTCCTTCGCTGACAGGCCCAGACGTGTCATCAGACCAGTGAATATCTCACCCTGCCTCAACGTCCCTTCCACAAGATCAAACGAGTCCGTACAGAATCCGAGCGGATAGACGGTATCCCTGTCGATGTCCGTCCGTGTCTCCCCGCGCCTGTGGCAGGACGGGACGCAGACGGAAACAAATATGGCCGACAGGAGCGCTGCCAGCACAGTCTTTCTGCAATGCATAATATGGTTCAGGTTTTATGCAAAGTTACGCAACTTCAGTCCAAATAGCAACATCGTATGATGTCACTTCTCAAAGTAAATGACTATCTTTGAAGTTTCTTTGTCGGCACACTCACCTGCGCAGGGACCAAGAAGGCCGGCAAAGCAGCCAAGATGAAGGACAATGCTGAAAAGACGATAAAGCCCGTGGCCTGGTTCAGGTCGCCTTTCTCCTCCAAGTTCGGTATACCCCGCCAGAGTGGCGTAGTAAACGAACTTGAAGGAAGGATTGTCCTTGCTCCAGAGTTCGCCGCAACGGAGGCTGTCAGAGGGCTGGAAGGGTTTGACTATCTTTGGCTTATATGGGGATTCTCAGGCAATGACGGGAAATGGGGACTGACTGTCAGGCCGCCACGGCTCGGCGGCAACAAGTCCGTCGGCGTCTTCGCCTCTCGCTCCCCCTTCAGACCTAACGGGCTAGGATTATCCTCCGCAAGAATCGTCAGCATTGACCTGGACAGTCCGGCAGGGCCGGCAATAACTGTCGCCGGGGCGGATCTGATGGACTGGACTCCGATATATGACATCAAGCCATACGTCAGATATTCGGACTCTCACCCCGAAGCGGCTTCCGGGTTCACGGACAGCACCGCCTGGAAAGAGGCTGAAGTGGATTTCCCCGAGGCTCTGGAAAAGGAGTTCAGGAGAAGAAGCGGCGCAGGAGACCTGGAAGTGAAGGCTCTGGTAGGGACACTGGCGCAAAGACCGATTCCTCAATACATACGAGACCAGGAAAGAATCTACGGAATGCCTTTTATGGGATGCGACATAAAGTTCCGCACAGGCGAGGACACAGTCACGGTGACAGGAATCGAAACACTCAAAGACATTGACTCGGAATGACACCTTATGCAATAATAGCGACGATAGCGGCATATTTCGCAGCCATTCTCGTCATTTCCTGGTTTTCAGGCAGGAAGGCTGACAATGCCGGATTCTTCAGCGGAAACCGCCGACAGTCCTGGTATGTGGTGGCGTTCGCGATGATAGGCTCCGCCATGTCCGGAGTGACATTCGTCTCAGTGCCTGGAATGGTCGCCACGTCAGGCTTCGGCTATATGCAGATGGCCCTCGGGTTCATCGCCGGGCAGATGGTGATAGCATTCGTCCTGGTACCGCTCTTCTATAAGATGAACCTCATCTCGATATACGGTTACCTGGAAAGTCGCTTCGGCATCTCATCATACCGCACCGGGGCGTGGTTCTTCTTCATATCCAAGATGCTGGGCGCATCTGTCAGGCTATACCTCGTGTGCATCTCGCTGCAACTTATGGTATTCGGGCCACTCGGCCTCCCATTCTGGTCCAACGTGCTGGCGACAATTCTCATACTGCTCGCATACACATTCCGCGGCGGAGTCAGATCCGTCATCTGGATTGATTTTCTCAAGACATTCTGTATGCTGACATCTATAATCCTGTGCACCATATTCATCAGCAAATCTCTCGGATTTTCTTTCGGGGCTATGTGCAAGGCCGTGGCCGACAGCGATATGTCCAGGGTGTTCTTCTTCGATGACCCTGCGGCGCCGCAATACTTCTTCAAGCAATTCTTCGGAGGAATGTTCACATTGATAGCGATGACAGGTCTGGACCAGGATATGATGCAACGCTCACTCGCCTGCCGCAGTCCGCGCGATTCTCAGAAGAACATCATCACCAGCACGATAATGCAGACGGTGGCGATATTTCTGTTCCTCGTCCTGGGAGTGCTTCTGTATATGTTCGCCGACGTCAATGCTGTGAGCGGCGCTTCCGGAGACAGGCTGTTCCCTGCCGTAGCCACCGGAGGAGGGCTGCCGGCCGTAACCGGAGTGCTCTTCGTCATCGGTCTCATATCCTGTTCCTATGCCGCCGGCGGCTCGGCGCTGACCGCATTGACCACGTCATTCACGGTGGACATTCTCGGAACCGCAGGAAAGTCTGAAGACGGAATCAGGTCAATGCGGGAAAGAGTCCACATCCTGATGGCCGCAGGAATGGGGCTGACAATAATTGTATTCAACATATTGAACAACACCAGTGCGATCGATGCGGTGTACAAGCTTGCAAGCTACACATACGGGCCGATCCTCGGAATGTTCGCCTTCGGAATCCTTACCAGGCGCAGAGTGAAAGACAAGACCGTACCATACATCGCCGTCATCGCCCCTGCGCTCTGCTTTATTCTACAGGCCAATTCGGAAAGATGGCTCGGAGGATGGCAGATAAGTTATGAACTGCTCATTTTCAACGCATTGTTCACGATGCTCGGGCTGTTTATGTTCAGCCGCAGAGCCGTGAATGAGAAATAAAAGTCATACCACTATGATATCCAGGGAAAGACAGATAATTCGGACCAGTTGGGTAGGCGTAGCCACAAACATTTTGCTCAGCGGATTCAAGGCCGTCGTAGGACTGCTGTCCAATTCCATAGCCATCGTGCTGGACGCCATCAACAACTTGTCAGATGCATTCTCCGCCACAGTCACCATCATCGGAATGAAACTTGCCGGCAAGCCTGCGGACAAAGAGCATCCGTTCGGACACGGAAGGGCAGAGTATTTCACGGCCGTGGTCATCTCTGTCGTGATCATCATCGCCGGGGGCTCGTCATTCATCGAGTCAATAAAGAAAATGATGAATCCAGAGCCGTCGGAGTACACGTACCTGACCCTCGCAGTGCTCGTCGTGGCGATACTGGCTAAAATTCTTCTGGGACGGTATGTCAAGAACGTCGGAAATGAGGTGAATTCAGAATCATTGACGGCGACAGGTGCGGACGCACTCTTCGACGCTCTCGTCACCGGCGCGACGCTGATTTCCGCAATTATGTCAATGCTGCTGGGCGACAAGATGTCCGGCATCCCTATGGACGGCATCCTCGGAGGCCTCATATCATTGATAATCATAAGGGCCGGCTACAATATGCTTATGAACCCGGTAAACGAGCTTATGGGAGAGCGTATTCCAGCAGGCATAGCGAAGGCGATAAAGGCGGACATCTGCAAGATAAGTCCTGTGCTCGGGGCCTATGACCTCCAGCTTCACAACTATGGCCCGGAACATATGGTGGGAGCCCTGAACATAGCCATACCGGAAGAGATGACGGCCGAGCAGATACATTTCCTCTCGCAGAAGATAAAGCGTGAAATATACAACAAATACGGAGTCCTTCTCATCATAGGCATCTATGCGGTGATCACGGGAAACAAGGAAATCGTCCAGATGCAAGACGCCGTGTCAGCCCTCGCATCATCGATGCCAGGCGTGCTGCAGGTGCACGGAATGTTCATAGACACCGTCGGGAAGCACATATCATTCGATATCGTCATCGACTTCTCGGTCAAGGACATAGCCGGGCTGAAGAAAGATGTCACATCAGCAGTCCAGGAGCGCTGGCCAGGCTACTCCGTGCAAATCAACATTGACAAAGACTGGTGCGACTAGTTTTAAATTATCCTGTTATGGAGTGGTTTACAGATTTATTTACGGAACATACATTCATCCAGGCCATCCTGGTGCTCTCGCTTATATGTGCAGTCGGACTGCTGTGCAACCAGATTAAGTTCAAGGGCGTGACGCTCGGCGTGACATTCGTGTTCTTCGCCGGCATCGTGGCAGGGCATCTCGGCCTCAACATTGACCCGCAGATGCTCGCTCTGGCACAGAACTTCGGCCTCATACTTTTCGTGTACGCTCTCGGTTTGCAGGTGGGGCCGAGTTTCTTCCCGTCATTGAAAAAAGGAGGCATCAGGCTCAACCTGCTGGCGTTTGCGGTTCTGTTGATAGGAACGGCTATGTCCATCGCCTTCACCTGGGCAATGGGGCTCTCTCTTCCAGTGTCCATAGGTCTCCTCACCGGAGCGGCCACGAACACGCCTATGCTCGGAGCGGCACAGCAGGCATTGCTCCAGCTTCATCCGGAAGCCACGACCGTCTCCAACGAGATGGCTATGGCCTGTGCAGTAGGATATCCCTTCGGCGTGATCGGTGTGATTATCTGCGTGATCATACTGAAGGCCATCTTTCAGAAAGACAGCGGCAGGAAAAAAGACAGCCACGACAACCAGACATATATTACTGAGTTCAGGATAAGCAATCCGGCGATCTGCGGCAAGACGATACGGGACATTATGAAAGATGTCTCCATCAGGCTCGTGGTATCACGCGTCTGGAAGTTCAACGGGAAGGAGAACGAGGAGACGGGAAAACAGGGAATGGTCATAATTCCTAACGGCGACACTGTTCTGGAGAATGGGGAGCACGTGCTGGTGCTTTCCAAAGAATGGGAGGTGGGCGCTGCGGAGAAACTCTTCGGAGAGACAGTGAAGAAGGACTGGAACAAGAAGGACATCGACTGGAACCATATCGACGGAACGCTCGTATCCAGGCATATCTTCGTGACCAAGCCTAACGTGAACGGTGCCAAACTGGGTGACCTGCATCTGCGCAATGTCTACGGGATAAACATAACCAGGGTGAACAGAGCCGGAATAGACATCTTGCCGTCAAGCAACCTGAGGCTCCAGATCGGTGACAAGCTGACCATAGTCGGACAGGAAAAGGCCATAAGCAATGTCGCTGAGGTTCTCGGCAATCAGGAGAAGGAGCTCAGGAACCCTAATCTGTTCTCCATTTTCTTCGGCCTCATACTCGGGCTTGTCGTCGGGAGCATTCCGTTTGCGATCCCGGGGATGAGTATGCCTATCAAGCTCGGCATCGCCGGCGGACCTATAATCGTCGGAATCCTGATGGGGGCATTCGGGCCGCGTCTGCATTTTACGACATACACGACGCACAGCGCCAACTTGATGCTAAGGCAGCTTGGGCTCACTGTCTATCTGGCCGGGCTGGGGCTCAGTGCGGGGCCTGGATTTTTCGAGACTGTCTTCCGTCCGGAGGGTCTCCTTTGGATAGCGGCGAGCCTGATTCTGACTATCGTTCCTGTCCTCCTGACAGGATATGTGGCGTCAAGGTTCTGCCGAACGTCTTACGCATCAAATGTGGGTATGCTGTGCGGGGCGATGGCGAATCCTATCGCACTCAACTATGCACTCAGCACCGTGGATGACGATGAGCCTTCCGTGGCTTACGCTACGGTCTACCCTGTCGAGATGTTCCTGAGGGTCATCTCGGCGCAGATGATAATTCTGCTTATGTGTTAAGCGTAGGCTTCGCTGTTCTCCGGGCGGCGTCTGATGACGCCCGGGGCTGGCCTGCGCCTGATCACTTCCCGAAGCGTTTCAGGATCGGATCATAGGCGTCGATACGGCGGTCGCGGAGGAACGGCCAGCCCCTACGCACATACTCGGTGCGATCGAGGTCGATGGAGACTACTTTGTTCTCTTCGTGATCGGTATCGAACTGGGCAAGGATTTCACCCTGCGGCCCTGTGGCGAAAGAATAGCCCCAGAAATCAAGTCCTATCGTGTTGCCGGACGGGTCATCCTCGTGCCCCACACGGTTCACCGTGATCACAGGCAGGCCGTTGGCCACTGCGTGTCCCCTCTGCACCAGCTGCCAAGCCTGACGCTGCATAGCCTGCTCCTCCTTGTCATCAGTCCCCACGCCTCCGATGGCCGTAGGATAGATGAGCAAGTCCGCACCGTTCAGCGCCATCAGACGAGCCGCCTCAGGATACCACTGATCCCAGCATACCAGGACGCCAAGATCCCCGACAGACGTATGGACAGGCCTGAATCCGAGATCCCCTGGCGTGAAATAGAATTTCTCGTAAAAGCAAGGGTCATCAGGAATGTGCATTTTCCTATACTTTCCGGCTATGGTACCGTCCTTCTCCATCACTACGGCAGTATTATGATAGATGCCCGGAGCACGCTTCTCGAAAAGTGACAGCACCAGGACAATGCCGAGCTCTCTGGCCAATGCCCCGAAACGTTCCGTGGAAGGTCCCGGTATCGGCTCAGCAAGGTCACAGAGCGCCGCTTCCTCCGTCTGGCAAAAATAGACACTGTTATGAAGTTCCTGAAGGACTACGAGCTCTGCCCCTTTGGAAGCGCAATCCCTGATATTTGATTCAAGTTTGGCGATATTGGCGGCGATGTCTCTTCCGCAAGACTGCTGCACCATCCCGACTTTAAGTATTCTTGACATATTCTGTTTATTTAAGTAACCTCAAAAGATTTTTGAATTCCGTTCACCCACCCCTAGGCGAGTTTTCTAAGAAACAGCAGACACTGAGAGTCCTGAAAGACTACTCGGGGAGCCAGCCGTCCGGGAACTGCATCGTGACGCAATGCAGGCCTCCGTGCCCGGAAAGAAGCGGCCTGCAGTCTATCACCTTCACCTTCCTGCCCGGGAACACCGCCTGAAGTCTCTCCCTGGCGATGTCATCCTTTGGGGAGGCGCATCCAGGTACAAGCACGGCATCATTGATTATCAAGAAATTGGCATAAGACCCAGGCAGACGGTAGCCGTCAAGGTACAAGGCATCCGGAAGAGGCAGAGGAACGAGCCTGTAAGGCTTCCCTTCCGCAGTCCTGAACGCTTTCAGTTCGTCCTCCATTGCCTTCAGGCGGTCATAGTTCTCATCGGACTCGTCCGTGCATTGGGTATATGCTATCGTATCCGCGGAACAGAACCTTGCGAGTATGTCCACGTGGCTGTCAGTGTCGTCACCGACGATTCCACCATTTTCGAGCCAAAATACACGCTTCAGCCCGAACGCCTGCTTCAGTTCGCCCTCGATCTCCTCCTGAGTCAGATATTCGTTCCTGTTCAATGAACACAGACACTCTTTAGTCGTAAGGAGAGTACCACATCCGTCAGTATCAATGCTGCCGCCTTCCAGGACATACGGGCGCATATCCACGCAGGCCACGTCCTCGCTGAACATATTGGCGAAAAAGGCAGTCTTCGTGATCTGATTGTCTTTGTCAGACGCAAATTTCAGGCCCCATCCGTTAAATACGAAATCATACAGATATTTCTCCCCATCGTCACCATAGACCGAAATCCCGCCGTGGTCACGCGCCCAAGTGTCATTGACAGGACATTCACAGAAACGAATCTTGTCAATGTCCAGCGCAAGTCCCTGCGCGGCTGCCGACTCGGAAAGTCGCCTGGCGGCACCCTCTATCGAAGAGGTGACTATCATAAGCGACTCGCTTTCAAGTATGGCAGACGCGATCCTGGCATAGCAGTCCTGTACCTTGTCCAGTTCATACCACGGAGTGGTCTCGTCCGGCCACGTCAGCTGAACACCGCTCTGGTGCTCCCATTCTGCTGGTAATCTCATAAGTTCAATTCAATATAAAAGCCGACAAATTTAGAATCTGTTTCCTTAAAAACAAACACCCGCGGCATCAAAATACCGTATTCTTGCAGAGCAGTGCAGCTTCCGCATCAGGAAGACATCCCATCTTGTAAAACGGCACCTCCATAGCCACGGCGGACGCCAGCGGGACGACATAGTCCATCTTGGATTTTTCCCATCGCACGGCCGATATGGAGCCGCTGAACGCAGCATACGCATTCAGTCCGGACACGACTGAGATTTCATTCCTGTCCGCCTGCGACAGCCTAACGACAGCCTTGACAGGCATTCTCACATTCCTATAGCACGGAGTCTTTCCGCTCCACGGCGTTCCATAGACAAAGAACCTCCCGTTCTCAAGACGAATGACAGGGTTGTCATCATTGACAATCTCCGTCCCCGGGACATTTTCCAGCCACAGTCTGCTGTGCGTGCTCTTTCCGGTTCCGCTCGCCCCGAGGAACAGCACGGCCCGCCCATCAAGTCCTATGACAGAGGAATGCAGCAGGAGCGCACCGTGAGATGCGGCATTGTACGAATATAGAATCCTGAGCGCGACAGAGAGATAGAACACGGCAGCGTAAGGGCCGCATTTCTCGGAAGGACAGAATTCGGCACTGCAGGCGTCAGCGGGCAGATACATCTCAGCAATGACATCACCGCCGTCATTCTTGAAGACGAAAAGAGTGTCCTCCCCTTTCCGATATATATAATAAAAAGGAGTGGCCTCCTCGACGCTCATTATAAGTTCATTATCCGCCCGGTGCCATTCACGTCCTTTTCCAGGAGCCAGGACTGTCATACAGAAAGCCGGATTCTCCGCATCCGGAATACGGAACGGCTCATATTGAGACAGATCCAGAGTATGCCGCGTAAAATCAGCAGGAAGGTCTTTCCTGTCCCGGACAAATGTTCTCGCAGGCATATCATCGCCGGCCCGGACAGGTGACACGTCAGCCACGCCGCCGCGTGCCGCATTTGCGATACGTTCAAGCACAGGCGCGGCATAGTCCATACTCTTCCACGGGGCCTCGAGCCTTATCCCGAAAGCGATGCCTCCGACATCATACCATCCGACTTCGCTCATTCCGCTATGCCGTTGGCCATAAGGCTGTCGCAAAGTGCCGAAGAATCTCTCAGCGCCACCGCCTCATCTATCCCATAATGCTCCACAAGCAGCGCAGCGAGGCTTTCCGCTGTGAAGTCAGCGTTACCGACCTTTTCCAGCAGGAATGCCGCAGAATCATTGAGCCTCACTATCTTGGTGAGATTCACATTCCCTGCGCCCTCTCCCGAGAAAACCTTCTCGCCGCAGATCTCGCGGATCACAAAGCCATCCTTTATCTTCATTGTCACAGAATCTATTGGTTATCCGGGCAAAGGTAGCGAGTTTTTATGTATTTTTGTAAAAAATTTGTCTATGCACAGCGGCAACAGCGATGAAAATATGATTGTCGATAACGGCCAGTTCTTTTCGCAAGTCACCAGACTGCTGAAATCAGGACATACTGTGACCATACCCGTCAAAGGATGCAGTATGCTTCCTTTCATCCGCGGAGACAGGGACGCCGTAGTGCTGGAAGGAATCGAAAGCGGCACTCCGGAAGGCAGGAAGAGAATCGAGGCCAAAGTCGGCGACATTGTCCTTTTTTTCTGCGACGGACGTCACATAATGCACAGAATCATCGCGACAGACGGAAACCGTCTCCGTATTCAGGGCGACGGCATCACAGTGGGAGAGGAGCATTGCCTGCGGAATGATGTCTGCGGAAAGGTCGTGACCATATTGAGGAGAAAGTCAATGCGGATAGATCCGTACTCCCCTAGGATGATGAGACGTCTCGCCGTATGGAATGCCCTCAAGCCAGTCAGACGCTATCTGCTCGCCATAATAAGGAGGCTGCCTATATCATAATCTCAGCACAGCATCACAATAGCGCTCCACAGCATCCCTGTGCGTTATAAATATCATTGTCTTGCCCTGACTTGCCGCAGTGAGATTACGCAGCATACGCACTTCCGTTTCAGGGTCAAGTGACGAACTGAGTTCATCCAGGAGCATTATGCTGCCCGGACGGAGCAATCCCCTCGCTATGGCTATTCTCTGCGCCTGACCCTCGCTCAGCCCAGCGCCAAGTTCTCCGCACCTCGTGTCCAGACCGTCAGGCAGATCGCGGACGAATTCAGCGGCCGCAATATCCAGGACTTCCCACATCCTCTTCTCGTCCGCATCCCGGTCGCCCATAAGGAGATTGTCCCTTATCGTTCCGCTGAACAATGTATTTCCTTGAGGCACATAGATGATGTTCGCTCGTGTAGAGGGGGACGCTTCCACGCTGGAACTGCCTGAATACAGTTCCACGGAACCGCTGTCAGGCCGGAGCAGCGAGAGAACCAGGCGTATCATCGTAGTCTTCCCCACGCCCGTATGTCCGACTACCGCAGTCCTGGCGCCCGGCTTGAAATCATAGCTGAAGTGGCTGAATACAGGACTGTCCGATCCAGGATATGTGAAGGACAAGTCCACGATCCGTATTCCGACCGGTGAAGGAAGCATTGACGAGCCCGTCTCCTCCATCTCGACATTCTCCAGGTCCATCAGCCGGTCTATCGACGCCGCGGCATAGACGAATCCGGACATCTGCCTTGCCAATGTCATTGACGGCCCCTGGATCTGACCGACCAGCTGGAGGAAAGCGGTGAGCATACCGAAAGTCATCGCCCCGTCGGCGATTCCGGTGACGCCCCAGAGCAATGCCACTGAATAGCCGGCCCCGAATGCCACGCTTATGGAAGAGCGGGAAAAGACATTGAACCCTGTACGTTCCCTCACACGCACATACTCATTGTCCTGAAGTCTCTGCAGCCGTGTCTCCATTTCGCCCTCCAGTTCCATCGACTGGATGACCGTCCTATGCTGGACCGACTCCTGGATACGGCTCTGGACCAAGCCCTCGGCCTCTCGAATGTGCCTCGTCAGTTTCCGCATACGCCTGAAGAACAACTTACTGAACAGCGCGAAAAGCGGAGTCATTAGAAGCAGGGCCACAGCGAGCCTCCAATCCATCGTGCACAGGAACGTGAACGCCGCCACTAATTGCACAGACGTGGAGACCGCCGACGGAATATCCTGACAGACAGTCCCGGCGACCGTGTCAATGTCTGAGAAGAGCCTGTTCACGGCATCGCCGCTGTGCATTCTCTCAATGCCTTGCCACTTTGCCCGCAGAAGCCTTCTGTATAGGTTCTGTCTGAAGATGAAAGCCATCTTATATCGGGAATTGTTTTCGACCGACGTGCGTACAGCATTGACAGCCACCCGCAATAGCATCGCGGCTACCAGCACGCAGCCGTATCTGGCGACAGACCCTTCGCAGGTACCTGTGGCGATGTCCACGAGCCTTTTGCTTACCCAGATGAACCACAGATTCAAGCCAATGCTGATACAGCAGAGGAAGATGTTCACGGTGACAGCGATGCGAGACTCACCCGACCTGTCCCAAAGCCATTTTATATATTTCATCGCAGATGTTTCAGATTTCCATTCCGCAAAGTTAGTCAGAAATGTCTTGTAAGGGCGACTTAATGCGAAAAAAGCATTAACTTTAACAGATTAATGCGAAAAAAGCATTAACTTTAACAGATTAATGCGAAAAAAGCATTAACTTTAACAGATTAATGCGAAAAACAAACGAAAAAAGATGAACATCTTCAGAACCGCTTTCGCCACATTGGCATTGGCACTTACAGGCATCGGAGCGCAGGCGCAGCTCCGCGACTCCACGGTAAGCATCGTCGCATACTGGACTCCAGGCGACCAGTATTCATACCGATGCAAGACAGACAAATACAAGGTCGGCCCCGATGGAGACACGACATATACGAGCCGACAGAGCGAAGTCCGCACGATAGAGGTGCTCTCGCAGACGAAAGATTCATATACGCTGAAGATTTCATACTCTGACTTCTGGAGCAGCGACCCGACCGAGACTGAAATGATACAGGCGATACATAGACAGTGTGGCCCGATGAATGTACTGCTCCGGACATCCGAGATGGGATCTCCGGAGGAAATAGTAAATCTCGAGGAACTGGTAAGGTACAATGAGGCCGGACTGAAGCCTATGATGGAGATAATGAAGAAGAGCACTGATTTGAAAGGGGCTCTGATGAAGAGGACGATGAAATTACTGAAAGACAGATACTGCAACCCTGAGATCACGCTGTCTACCGTCAATGATGACCTGGGCAAATTCTTCTTCGCCCACGGAATCCAGCTTGACACTGCGGAGACCTACACCTTCGAGGACAAGTGCGCCCCCCTGATGGCCGGACAGGACTCGCTGAACGCAATGACGACGCTCTGGGTGGATGCGGCTATGACGGATGAATACAGCGCAGTGATCCGGACATTCACCGAGATTCCGTCCGAGGAGCTGAAAGACTTTGTCACGTCTGTCGCCTCGACATTCGCAGGCGCCGCCGCCAAGGTCAGCGGGAACAAGGTCAATGCCCTCAGAGACAGTCTTTCAACGGCTCTGAAGCCGATAAATATGACGTGCGAGCAGTACACCACAGAGGAAATCCATCTGGACAGCGGATGGCCTCTCAATTATTATTACGACAAGATCGTAACGGTAATCGTCCCTGGAGAGGACGGAGAGGAAGACAAGACCTCGCAGAACTGCGAATCCAGAAGCATCGAGATAATCCTCTCGGATCCAACAGACGACCAGACTGGAGCATAGCACTCTCGACAGAGGCGCAGACGCAGTCTACAGCAGAGCATCTTTCACTGCACTTCAGAACTCCGACGGAGTGACTCCGAACATCTCCTTGAAGCACTTCGTGAAATAGCCCGGAGTGGAGAAGCCCACAGAGTAGGCGACCTCACTGACAGTATAGCCACCTCGCTTGAGCATAGCCGCAGCCTTGCGCAGACGGAACGTACGCATAAGATCCGTTGGCGCAATTCCATACATATCGTGAATCTTGCGGTACAGATGCACCCTTGACATTCCGAGGGCCTCGCTCATAGACTCCACAGTGAAGTCAGACTTGTCATAAGAATGTTCCATTATGTCGAACAGCCTGTCCTTGAACAGATCGTCGGCACACGGCTTCGTAAACTGCTCAAGTTTCTGGTTCACAAGCACCTCCAACTCCGCATTGCGCTTCCTTATCCTGGAATTGGCTACAAAAGCAAGCGTCGCCACGACCAGCAAGACCAGCACAAAAAAAATCATCAGTATCAAGACATTCCTGGCCGAGCGGTAACCGGTGTCAAGCGCATCTAGTTCCTTTTTCTGGGCATTGATACGGTTCTGATAGTCAAGCATCTGATCCGACTGAGCCTTTATCGTCTCGGCATTCGTTGAATCCACGATAAAAGAGCGTAGGATATAGTTCCGTTCAACAGGCTTGCCGCCCAGAATCTTCATAGCAGTCTCTGTCACGAACTCTCCGCCAGGAGGATAGAGGAACGAGGCATCGAGGCGCCCGTCAATCACTGCATCCACGCCCACGATTGCATCCACCCCGATGAAACGGATTCTTCGCGCATCAGCAAGACTTCGCTCGCTGATTCCCTCGTAAGCAGCAAGCGCCATATCATCATTATGTGCAAAGACTAGGTCAATGCTGGAGTAATCCTGGATATCCCTGACCTTGGACTTAGTAGCCGCCGATAGCCAATCACCCCAAATGCTGCGCACACGATAATCGCCATTCACGACATCCATAAACCCTTTGTGCCGTTCCTGTGCCGGAGACGAGCCGCGTAGCCCCTGAATCTCGAGGACTGAACTTCCCGGAGGAAAATGCGAACGGATATAGTTTCCGACACTGCGACCGATAGAATAATTGTCCGCCCCGATATAGGCCGTATATTCATCCGACAGAATCTTCCTGTCCCAGATTATCGTCGGGATTCCGCTTCTGTAAGCCTCGACAGCTATTGGGGTTATCGGTTCCGATTCATTCGGAGAGATGATCAGCAGATCGACCTTCTGCTCCATAAGTTCACGTATCTGGCGTATCTGAGTCTCAGTATCGTTGTGAGCCTCCCGGATCAACAGCGTAAGATTCGGATACTTGGAGACTTCAGACTCCATCTGTATCATCATAATCTGACGCCACCTGTCATCAGCGGACTGTGAAAAACCTATGGTATACCTAGAAACGGCATCAGTGCGCTCCGCACAGAAAGCGGAACACACTGAGACCATAATGAAAAATATCGCCGAAAATATTCTACTTGACTTCATTTGCTATGAACGTGACAGCATTATTGCCGACTGATACGATGGACGGCGAAGAGTACGATGACGTCCCGTCAAGAAGGAGGACTTTCTCACCTGACCACTCTCCTTCCGGCAGACCGGCATCCCTGTAAACAAGCCCTCCAGTAGTGCTTGAACGATAGATTGCCATATATGTATAGCGTGAAGCGTTATATACGACGCTCATATCATCCACTGGCCCATAGAATATCGGCGCCGCGGCTTCCTCGTCACCTTTCACCCACTCTGCACCGTCCCAGTACTCGTACTCGGAATATGAAGTCACATTTCCGGAAGCGACTCTGGCCACGTATGCCATAGCGTTGCGGTCTCCTGCCGCAGAACCGAACATATAGACATAGTTTCCATTTAGCATATATGAAGCCCTCACGAAATTGCCGTCAGCTTTCCACTGGGCGTCGGCCTTGCTCCAGTTCTGACCGTCAGCAGACACCGCCAGGCCGGCCTCGGATGCAGTCCAGTCAGACTCCTCATCTACAGCTGCCACCGGTTTGTAGTAACGCAACGCCTTGACACCGCCTGCAGAGACTCCTGATGTCGGTACGCAACCCTCGGCGAATATCGGCCCAGTGACTACTGTGACGAATTTCAGGCCGTCGGAGGCAGCACCCTTCGTATGTGCATATACACCGGATACCTTCTTTCCGTCAGCAGTCTCAGCATCTGAAAGCACAGCGGACACAGTGCCGTCAGCCTCATTCCAAGCCACGATCTTGCCGAACGACTTGAGTTCCGTGAAAGAAGCGTTTGTTGCAGTCGTAGAGACGGTGCGCACATTCTCAGGAACGAATGTGTCATTGTTGGACCCGGTCGGAACGACTTTTACGTCATCAAGTTCGAGCCAGAGATTGTCCCAGCACCAGCCTCCGAAGAAAGCGTCGGCCTTGGTGTCATCGACATTGTCCAGAGTATAGCTGTAATCTTTCCACTCGGATCCTATTCCCTCCTGGTTCAGGTTCACGTCGTGTCCGGCAGTTCCACGGAAGCCCATATAGCAGTTAAGGCCGTCCCAGGCGCCGCGGTAGCTCAGGGTCAGAGTATAAGATGTATTTTTCTTCAGGCAGACGCTCTGCACTGCGACATCCCTCCAGTCGTGGGTGTTGCAGTCAGCGTGAAGTGTCCTCGAGCCTGTCAGCGAAGTCTCGGCCTCGCCGACCCATTCAGGAAGATACCACAGAGACTTCGACTTCCAGTTCTCGTCGCCGGAAAAGCGTTCAAAGCCACCATCGGTGAGCATATTGAAGCCGTCCTTGTCAATGGCGATGTCAGCCTTGACGAGATTCACGGAAAGTTGTGTCGGGTTAGGATTTTCCTTTTCAGAAGAGCCGCCGTTGTCCTTTGAGCAGGCGACGAGTGACAATGCAGCAAAAGCCGCGATAATAGAATTGTAATTTTTCATCATCACTGTTTTTATGTGGATTAGTTGATAATTATTTCTTTGGCGCAAGACTTATGTCATCTACCGTGACAGAAAGCCCCTCAGCGCCCCAGGTTCCGAAAAACACGTCAAGAGAGGAACAGTCCCCGGAATTAAACTCAACGGAAATCTTCTCCCATTCATCGGATTTCAGCTGAGGATTCGCATCGAAAATGCGTCCGTCCGGGAGGCGCACACCGAGATATGAGAGAGAACTGCCGGAGACGGAGGACTTAGCCCACCCGCACACTACATAATCAGTATTCTTATGGACATTTATGGTCTGTACGCAGGCATCCTTCCAGGCTCCGCTTTCATTGTTGAGCAGCCTGCAGGCAATCTTCCCACTATGTGCATCCCTTGTGGAAGTCGAGTTCTCGATGTTCTTCCACAACGTCCTGTATGCTATAGGTTTGTTTGGGTCATTCTCGAAACCGCCTTCCCATACCATATTGAATCCGCCTTCCAGTTCACGTAATTTAGCGTGCCACAGATGTATATGCCAAGTGTCATAGCCTTTTCCAGAAGGCGTCACGCTCGACACCACATACCACAGGTCACGCCCGTTGCAGAACCACGGATGGATATACGGCCCATAGCCATCCTCTGCGATGATCTTCTCTTCAGACCATTCCCCTTCCGGAGACGATGCGTCACGATATACAAGCTTTCGCTGATTCACGGAAAGATACATCATTATATATCTCTTATAATAAGTATTGTACTGTACAGTCATCTCTGAGACAGTTCCGTTAGCGACAGGTACGGCCTCTGACTCGGATGCCGCCCAAGAGCCTCCGTCCCAATACTTCCACGACGACTTGTCCAGGATGCTGTCGAAAGTTGTCCGTGCCAGATATACGCTTCCTTTTCTGCCGGCCCTCGTCCCGAACATATACAACATACCATCCTGTTTCAAGAATGCGACCTGGACGAAATTACCAGTGCCGTCCCATTTCACTCCGGAGCGAGTCCACGTCTTGCCATAATCATCCGTATAGACTATCTCGCTGTAATTCGCCGTCCAGACATCATTGCCGTCCACAGCCCATCTGTTCACGCTCATATAGCTGACATACTGACGGTTGCCGCTTCCGTGCGGTATGGATGTGCCTGCCGTCGGAATACAGGTTGTCTCGTGCTCGGCATCATCGGGATATTGCCCCGTCTTTGCACGCGATACGACAAACTCCATCCTGCTTCCGTCCTGCGCACGCAGCATATCATCATAATAGAGCCCGTCTGAGAGGTCTCGGTCAGTAGAGAATGCTATCGCATTTGACTTCCAGTCTCCATTGCGGTCGTTGAAATTGTCCCCGAACATACACCAGAGCTGCCCGTTTCCGGCATCCCACATATTGCCGTAGTCTGTCGAAGCCATATTGAACCGCTTCAGCGTGGCATTCGGGTTCGGAAGGTTCTCTCCAGATGGAGTGTTTCCGATGACCCGGGCCACACACTCGGCATTTACTGCCTCAAGTGAAGCCACTGTCTCGCCTCCCTCTTTTTCAGGGAATTCACCTTCCCCGGAAGGCGGCGTCACGACCGGAAGCTCAGATCTCGTGCAAGAGAATGAAAAGATAGCAGCCAGCGCAGTTGCGGCAATACAATATAATCTCAGTTTCATACTCTTACGGATTACATAGGGTAGCCATCATTCTGTCCGAGCTTCGGATTTGAGAGCCTTTCGACCTCAGGAATCGGGAAGAGCTCGAGATGATTGTCGTTTTTCGGGGTGTGGCCCCACCAAGTGCCAGTGGTATAGAGGCCGAAACGTATCAGTTGCTCACGACGCATTCCTTCCCCCGTGAACTCGCGTCCAAGTTCGTTCAGGAACTCACCATACTTCACCTCGACGCCGTCCACTTTCACAGTAGCCTTCAGCTGCTCCGCAGTAAGACAGCGCTTTTCCTCCGGGAGAGACTGGTCAAACGAGCGCTTTCTGACCTCATTGACAATGTCAGCCGCATCGGCGGCGTCGCCGTTCCGGAGCAAGCATTCCGCCTTCATCATCATTGTCTCTCCGAGTCTGTAGACTACCCAGTCCTGGTCGGTCTCCCATTTCTGTCCTATCTTGATCTCGTATTTCCCGTACCTGTAGCCGTCGAACTCATTGGCTGCCGTAGGACTGGCGATATAGTTTATATGGTTGTACGGTATTCCGTTGAGATACAGAGGCTCTTTGGTCACATAGTCATATTGCTGCCCCATAAGGTAGGAATCCTTATAGCGCCTGTCCGTCCAGGAGATACAGTTATGTGTGACAGGGTCTTCATCTGCGTCGAAAGTGTCAGCTACGTACGACGGATTGGCTCTGAGGCCGTTGTAGCCGGCGGAAGCGGCATTATATACAGGCTTTCCTGCCCAGTGCATTGTCTTGGCATAGATAAAATGCAGAATCGGGGTTTTCGTAGTCTCGTCGTACGGAATCGCAAAGATGATCTCCGGAGAATTCTCGTTATCAAGACTGAATATGTGCGAGAACGTTCCGTCCAGCGAATATCTGCCGGAGCCAAGAATCTCATCGCAGAGGATTATCGTGCTGTCACGTTTGGCTGCGTATTCTGGGCCAAGCCAGGATTCTGCATTGAGATAGACTCTCGCAAGCATCTGCTTCGCCGCCCATTTGTTGAAACGGCTGTATGTCTTTTCCTCCGTGAGCTTGTCCATATTGTCGCGAATTTCTCTGACGACGAAATCATATACCTCCTTTCTCGTCTTGCTCTCCGGCATATAGCCCTTAGGAACATCGTAAGTCGTCTCTATCGGGACATTTCCGTAAAGGGAGAGAAGATGGTAATAGTAGTGCGCCCTGGCCACCTTGATCTCCGCAACAGTCGCTTCGTCAAGCTTTACGCCGGCCTCGTCCAGTTGGTAAAGCACACGGTTGCAGCAGGATGAGATGCCGTACCACAGGTGATTCCATACATTGCTGAAATGAGGGTCGTTCACGAGCCACTCGTGTTTGTTGAGCCTCTGCCAGATACCGTTGTCGTTCCATCCTCCGTCAGTGTTTATCGGAACCACCCACGCATCCGTGCCCAACTCATATAGATCCAGAACGCTGCGGTCTTCGTTGAACCAGCGCATCTGTCCATAGACAGGCGCAAGCATATAGCCGGAGTTCTCGTCGGCGTTCTGCATCAACTGATCCATCGTGATGCTGCTATAGACCACGGGGTCAAGATTCGTGCAGGCAATGCAGCACAGGGCTGCAGCAAAAGATATGACTGTCCTTTTCATTTTCCTCAGAATTTAAGATTAAGACCGAATGTGAATGAACGCAGTGTCGGGTATTTCTCGTATGAATCCACGCCTGGAGTAAGTCCTGTGATCGGGACAGCCTCCGGGTCTAGCCCGCTGTACTTTGTCATCGTAAAGAGGTTCTGTCCGGCGAAATATACTCTTACGCTGTTTATGTAGCGAACTTTCGGGAATGTGAACGTATGGCCAAGAGTGACATTATCAACTTTCATATAATTTCCGTTCTCTATATAACGGTCGCAATAAGTCGAAGGAGCATAGTTGTACCAGTCACCGACTTTCTTGAAAGCCGACTTAGGGACATTCACTGAAGAGAGCCAAGCAAGTGTCTCATACTTCATTCTGTACTGGTTCAGAATCTGGTACAGGAACGCTCCGTGCATTGACACAGTAAAATCAAGGCCCTTCCATCGGAGAGTGGTGCTGACAGCTGCGAACATCTTAGGCATTCCGTTTCCGAGCACTGTCTTCTGATCTTCTCCGGCAGTGGAGTTCTCGGCGCCCTTTATCCTCCAAGCCGTTCCGTTGTTCTTGAGTCCTACAGTCTCCCAGCCGTAGAAGTTGCCTATCGACCAGCCTTCCTCGAGACGGTGAGAATATGTCTGGACGTGATCAAGCCATCCGAGGTTCAGATATTCAAGAGTATAGACATCGTTGGAGAGCCTCTCAAGCTTGTTCTTGTTGTAGGAGACGTTTCCTCCGATTGTCCAAGTGAAATTCTTTTTCTGGAGCAGCACTCCGTTGAGAGAGAGTTCCACGCCCTTGTTGCTGATGGCACCGACATTGGCAAGCATAGAACTTGCGATATTAGGTGGCATCGGGACGGTATATGTGTAGAGCAGATCCTTAGTGTAGCGGTAATATCCGTCAATGGAGCCCGAGAGGCGGCCGCCGAGGAACGAGAAATCCAGGCCCACATTGGTCTCGTGCTTCTCCTCCCACTTCAAGTCGTCGTTAGGATTGTTTGCAGGGATAATGCCGCTGACCCACTTGCCGTCCACGTAAGACATATATGAGTTATTGAAATCATACAGAGCAATATACTGGTACGGAGCGGACGGCTCGGTACCGGTTACACCATAGCCCGCACGGAGTTTCAGTTCGTCAATCCATCTGACAGACTTCATCCACTCTTCGTTCTTGATACGCCAACCGGCGCTCACTGACGGGAACCATCCCCAGCGGTTGTTTTTTCCGAACTTGTCACTGCCCTCATAACGTGCGCTGACCATCAGAAGGTAACGTTCCGCATAATTGTAGTTCACACGGCCATAGAATCCTATCAGCTTACGTTCAGTCTTCTGGCTGTAAAGGCTTGACAGGCCGTTTCTGGTCGATTCGGCAGAGCCGATGTTCCAGGCCCCGAATCCGTCCACCGGGAAATCGAAGGCATACATCTTCCAGTTCTGCCAGACGTATCTGTTCCAGCTGTAGCCGAGAGTCGTGGAAATAGAATGGCTGCCGAAAGACTTGGACCAGTCGGCCTGAAGTTCGAGAGTCCTGTCGTCCCCGTGCCCACCGGAAAGGGTTGCGCTTCCGTTCTCGCTTCCCATCACTGCATTGTACGCCTTATGAGTCGATATCCACTCGTATTCGTTGTAGTCGTTCTGATATGCCCCTGTGGCGCTCAACTTGAGATCCCGGACCGGTTCCACGACAATCTTCGCACTGAGTGCCAACTGATTGTACTTGTTCACGCCTTTATACTCGTTGAGCAGTTCCACAGGATTGGCCCCGTTGCTATTCTCATAATAAGAGCCGTCCTCATTATATATAGGAGTCGTCGGATTTCTGAGCACTGCCGTGGAGTAGAGTTCGTCAGCAGCATTGCCTCGCCTTGCAGCACGGTCATTGACATTGAAAATGAGTTTCAGACGGTCGTCGAACATCGAGTGGTTGATCGAGACTTTTGCCGCAAGAGATTTCTGGAACGAGGTCTTGTAAAGCCCCTGACGGTCGTCATAGGTGAGCGATGCCACATATCCGGTTCTGCCGGTACCTCCTCGCGCCGACACATAATGGCTGTGGCTGAACGGCACTCGCGTGATTTCCTTGACCCAGTCGGTCGAGCTGCCATAATCGTTGATCGCCGAGAACTCCGACCGTTCCTTGAGCGTGCGGAGTTCATCAGCCGTATAGCAGCCGTCGTCGCGAATCCGCTGATCCACTTTCACCCTGGCATCATATTCAAGAGTCATCGCACCCTCCTTCGGGCGACGTGTCGTTATAAGTATGACACCATTAGTGCCCCTGGTTCCGTAAATCGCAGCGGCGGAACCGTCCTTGAGCACATCAATGCTCTCGATATCCTCAGGTGCAATGGAATTGAGAGAACCGCCGACAATGCCGTCAATCACTATGAGAGGTGATGATGAAGCAGCAAGCGTAGAGATGCCTCGGAGCTGTACGCTCACGTCTCCGGCAGGATCCCCGCTCGTATTGGAGATTCCCAGTCCGGCCACCTTGCCCTGAAGCAGCTGCATCGGAGAACTGACGCCTCCCTGGACGAAGTCTTCTGACTTCACGCGAGTGACAGATG
Source organism: uncultured Bacteroidales bacterium (assembly GCA_934695325.1). Lineage (GTDB taxonomy): Bacteria > Bacteroidota > Bacteroidia > Bacteroidales > UBA932 > Cryptobacteroides. The sequence continues at coordinate 265,317 of CAKUVD010000001.1, forward strand.
ATGTGATTTCCTCACGCTTGACCGTGCCGTAACCGATGACGACAAGTTCGTCCATCAGCATAGCGTCCGGTTCAAGAATAACATTCATCTCAGTTCCGCTGACTTTTTGCGTCAATGTCTTGAAACCCATAAATGAATACGAAAGAGTCGAGCCTACCTCGGACGTTATCTCATATTTTCCGTCCACGTCTGTATTCACCCCGGTCTTTGAGGCATTGTCCACGACATACGCTCCTGCGACAGGAGTTCCAGTATTATCGACGACTGTCCCTCGGACAGTGGTTTTCTGCGCAAAAGCCGTTATGCAGGCCAGCAGCAGGTATATGATTATTGACAGTATCTTTTTCATTGTTCTATATTTATCAACATTGTTTCCGGCGTCTACGTATCACAGCACTCCCTTCAGGAATGACAAGCCTTTCACGCCAGGCCTCAGGTTCATACCCAATATTCATCTGGCGTCAGCTACAGTGTCCGTATCTCCGTACCAGAATGAAACAGTATGATAATCGACTGTCCCCGGATTCCAGCTGAGCATCTCTATGTCATAGCGGAAACGCCTGGCGAACGGAATGACGTCGAGATTACGAGTACGTAGGTAAGCATTGTAGCCGTGCGATGAAAGTTCGTCAGCGCGCGGAGCGCCGCCATAAGGTGTCAAGAATGGAACCACCGGAGCCCACGAGCAGTTATAATAGTCCTCCGTGCCAGTTCCAAAATGAGACGGGAAACTGTCATCGTCAATCCAGATTTTCTCGTCGCCTTCCCCATACCAGTCAATGCAGTGATTGTAGAGGCTGAGCAGGTCACCGCAATACACGCCACGGCCATTTATAGTAGTAAAGTTCCAGTCCAGATTGTCATTGGAGTCATATTGGTTGCTTTCAGGAATGCCATCCTCATAGTGTCCGCTGCAGTGAAAATACATAGAGTTCCTCGTCCAGTCGTAGTTTCCCGGCGTCACGTACATATCGACAGAGACCGTGTCCTCTCCTTCATTAGTGATAAAAATCTCACCGCCTTCACGATACGGCATCACCCAGCGGCAGGCCGCCTTTCCCTGATGATTGGCAAGCCACCATCCATCGACATCCGGAGCGCCGAAGCCGGCCCCGAAGAACTCCGACAGGACAGCGTCAATGCACTTGGCACCGTCAAAGGAGCCATTTACACGTAGGCTTTCCATAGCCCGACTATAGCCGGCACTACCGGACACTTCCACATTTATTCCACGGATTGCGGCAGGACCTTCAGGTAGTTTCAGTTCAAGACGCCCTCCGGGAGCAAGTTCGCCGGACGCTGTGAGACGGTCACCCGCCGCATCTGCAGGATGGAGCAGGAGGTCGCTCACCTCACGCATTTTCGGCAGCAGCCTCTCAGCCTCCGCCTGTGTATATGTACGGACTTTCGTCCCCGGCTCATACGCCCTCCAGTTTATGTGAAAATATCGCGGACTGTCAGCATCCGGCGTCTCCTCCTCGAAAGTGACACGGCATCCTTTCGCGAACGGTATAGGAAGAAAGAAGGTATTTCCTCCGACCCCGTCAATGCTCTCTTCGTAATGAGTGTGCGTAAGTGACAATGCTTCCGGCACGTCAAGCGGGAAACGCTTCATATCATATGCTGGAACCGTTATCCCAGGTTCATCCTCGCCATCGAAATAAAAACGCATCGTGCCCCTCTTGCCTTTAGTAGTCATCCATATACGGTCTATGGCTCCAGGGCCGTTCCATTCCATCATAACTTTCTCAATGCGTCCAGCTATGGTGTCGAGACGCTCGTATCCTGTCCAATCACGGTTAGCGAACCAGCCTGAGGAATCTGGAGAGACAGAGCGACGGTCATAACTGCTCGCCTGTCTCTGCGACCAGAAATGCTCGGGAAAATATGTCACGGCGTCTCGGGAGACCATCTCGTCAAGAAGAGTCTCCATCGTGACTTCAGCAGAGCCGGAGCAGGATGCCGACCCGACAGCGGCAATCAGGACAGCCGCATATCCAAAGATTCTTTTCATATCTAGTGTCTATTTATTATATGGTTGCCTTTTATGCCAGGCTCCGGACTTCGTACATACGTATGCGGCCGTATCGACAGCCTCCCTATGCGCCTGCCGTATGTCCAGACCACGAAGAAGTCCCGAAATCAGGGTCCCAGTAAACGAGTCACCGGCGCCGATTGCATCTTCCACAGCAACCTTCGGCGTCGGTATCTCAGAAACCTTGCCCTCCGGCGTGTATATCGAGCTATAATGCTCCCCTGCGGTAAGCACAAGCATACGAAGGCCATAATCCGATATGAATCTCGCAGCGATGTCGTCCTCGCCCATACCCGAAAATCCGAAGAGCTCTTTAAGGAGAGACATCTCGTCATTATTAATCTTGAATACGTTAGCCATACAGAGAGACTCTTCGATCAGTTCTTTCGACCAGAATTTCTGACGCAGGTTAATGTCATATACCTTCCAAGCGGATTCCGGAGCGGCTTCGAGAAGAGCCTTGGTCGTAGCACGTGATACAGGGCAGCGCTGGGCAAGAGTACCGAACGTGATGGCGGAAGCCGCCGACGCTTTCTTCTTCAGCTCATCAGTGAGAGGAATGTGATCCCACGCGACGTTCTCACGGATATGAAAGTCCGGCTGCCCGTCATTCAGCAGCACATCAACGGTTCCCGTAGGCCAGTCCACTTCGGCGACAAGAAGCCGTATGCCGTTTTCACGGGCCGCGGCAAGCAGTTCTCGTCCGAGTTCATCCTTGCCTACAGCACTTACGGCCCAGCCTTCCACATCATCACAGGATGCGTGGTAAGCGAAGTTCACTGGGGCGCCTCCGGCCCGCTTTCCAGTCGGAGTGACATCCCAGAGGAACTCCCCGACACCTATTACTGTCTTTTTTTCCATATCATTCAATGTTTTAGAGTTCAAGTTCACGCTCTATGTCCTCAAGTTTCTTGCCCTTTGTCTCAGGGATGAAGAAATGTATGAACAATCCAGCCAGGAGGCAAAAGACTGCAAAGATCCCGAACGTCACGTTCACTCCGAGCGTGCTCTCCATCCACGGATAGAACTGAACGACAATGAATGCGCAAACCCAGCTGATTCCCGTCGAAAGCGCCATCGCAGTTCCTCTTATATGTGAAGGGTACATTTCGGACGTGACGACGAACATAAGCGGCGAGAGGGACAGTGCGAAAAATGCGATATATGCAAGAATCGCAACGAGAATCCCGACATTGCTAGGATTGTCAATGGAGAATGAGTATGTGAGGTAACCAAGCGAGACGACAAGACCTGCACAACCGCTTACCAGCAGGGTTTTGCGGCCGAACTTGTCACACAGCCAGAGGGCTATGACAGTGAAAAGCAGATTGGCGGATCCTACGAACACAGTCTGGAGCATAGGGTCGCTGCCTGCGATGCCGACCTTCCCGAGTATTCCCGGGGCATAATTGATGACCACATTTATACCTGTAATCTGCTGAAAGAACGCCAACATACATCCGAGAAAGACCACTTTGGCCATCTTTCCCTTGAAAAGTTCCGAGAGACTCGCTCCTGCCTGACGTGTCTGATTTCTATGGGCGAGCCAGAGCGGACTCTCGGGAAGAATGAACAGAAAGATGATGTCGATGAGAGCGAATGTGAGAGGAAAACCGAGCATATAGTGCCAGTTTCCGTCAATATCGGCCAAAAAATAGTTGGCGACATATGCGGCAAGTATTCCGATCACCACGAAGAGCTGATAGAGAGATACGAGCGTGCCGCGCATCTTCTCCGGGGAGATTTCCGTTATATATGTAGGAATGACCGCAGAAAGCACCCCTACACCTAACCCTCCTATGAAGCGGAAAGCGACAAGAGCGATGGCCCCGTGCGAAAGCAATGAACATCCGGCCGCTGAGACTGCAAGCAGTATGGCGGATATCGTCATCAGGGGACGACGCCCGAATCGGTCGCTAAACCGTCCGCCAGTCAGAGCACCGACAAGACACCCGACCATAAGGGCGCTCGCCACAAGTCCCTTCGCAAGCGAGGACAATGCAAATTCTTTTTCAATGATGTCAATTGCCCCGGACATTCCGCCGAGGTTGAGCCCAACAACAAGAGCTCCGAATGCAGCCAAAAAGGCGTAAAGGATAACTTCAGATTTTTTCATTGCCTATCAGTTTAGTGCAAAAGCTCTGCAAATATCCGAAGACGCCGTTAATAGCCATTCCACCCACGTTACAAAATATGCAACAAATGTTACATCTACGCCTCTCAAACCGCACAGACGCCAGCCTGTGAAAGAATCGCCCTATTGACGTAGCGACGGCAGACTCAAGTCTGTATGGCGTGCATCACTACACTTCAGAACTCCGATGGAGTGACTCCGAACATCTCCTTGAAGCACTACTTAAAATAGCCCGGAGTGGATAAAGAACGGATGATATTGATACAAACCGCAAGAATTATTATCTTTGGGTGAGGAGATTGAAAAAATGGAAACGACTGCAACAAAAAGAGCTCTCATAGACGAGAAATTCCCTCACTACGACGAGGGCGGAAAGGCACTTGTGCTAAAGGCCTGCGAAATAGCCACAGAAGCATTGAAAGCTGACTTCAGGGACAACGGACATCCGTTCGTGGAACATCCGATGAACGTGGCTCTCATCGTCTCTGACGAAATAGGGCTTCCGGCGGAATGTGCCGCTGCAGTGTTCCTGCACGAGGCTCAGCGTAAGCATCCCGATTACGACATAAAGTCAGCCGGTTTTCCGGCCGAAGTATACAAGATGGTGGACGGTCTGGACAAGATAGCCACGATCAAGCCAAAGGACACTCGCCTGGAAGCTGAGAACTACAAGAAGCTTATCGTCCAGTATTCCACGGACCCGCGTGTCACAGTGCTCAAGATAGCGGACAGGCTGGAAGTGATGAGGAACCTGGAAATGTTCCCGAAGCTCTCCAGGGAGAGGAAGATCCTGGAGACGCTTATGCTGTACATACCGCTGGCGCACCAGCTCGGTCTCTATAACATAAAAAGCGAACTCGAGGACATCTATTTCAAATTCGCCGACCCGGCCGAATACAGGCTCATCACGAACAATCTGAAAGCCACAGAGAAAGACAGGATAAAACTGACAGAGGAATTCGTGCGGCCGCTCGCAAAGAAACTTTCTGACGCAGGCATTAAGTATAAGCTGAAAATCAGGACGAAGACAGCATATTCGATATACAAGAAGATGCAGAAGCAGAAAGTGCCGTTCGAGGGAGTGTTCGACGTCTTCGCCATCCGTTTCATCATAGACTGCGACACGGACCACAAGACAGAACAGGATCTCTGTTGGAAAGTCTACTCCTACGTGACCGAAGAATACGAGCCTGACACTCACAGGCTGAGGGACTGGCTGTCGAACCCTAAGCCGAACGGCTACGAATCGCTGCACATCACCGTCAAGAATAAGGACAACTCATACATTGAGGTACAGATCCGCACCAAGCGAATGGATGACATCGCCGAAAACGGACACGCCGCGCACTGGTCTTACAAGGGCATAAAGCACGAGGAGACTATGGACAAGTGGCTTACATCCGTCAGGTACAATCTGGAGCATCCTCAGACCACCGCTCCGGAAGACCTGCCTCAGCCGCCGTCCAAAGAGATTTTCGTGTTTACTCCGTCAGGCGAGCTCCGAATTCTCCCAGCAGGCTCGTCAATGCTGGACTTCGCATTCAACATCCACTCGAACCTCGGACTGAAGTGCATCGGAGGGAAAGTCAATGGCAAGGCAGTATCGATAAAAGAGAAACTGAAGACTGGAGATGTCGTGGAAATTATGAGCGGCAAGAACCAGAAGCCGTCACCGGACTGGGTGAATTTCGTGGTTTCCACCAAAGCGAAGAACAAGATCCGCCAGGCGTTGAGTGAGGCAGAATACAAGATCGCAGCAGAAGGGAAGGAACTGCTGACCAGAAGGCTGAAGAACTGGAAACTGGAGTTTCCTGACGACAGGATGGCAGAGTTTATGAAGAAGCAGAAATTCCCTACCGTAAACGCTTTCTTCGCGGCCATCGGCAACGGGTCGCTTGACATAGACCAGATAAAGACATACATACTTGAGCACGACGCCCTGGAAGCCAAAGCGATAGAGGCGGCCAAAGCCGCCGACCTTGCCGCAGCTGAGGCTTCACGCGAACGCTGGGTGAACGGAAAGTCTTCTGATGACATCCTGGTGCTCAATGCGAAAGACCTCAAGGGGCTTGACTACAAGATGTCCAAATGCTGCAACCCTGTGTTCGGTGACGACGTCTTTGGCTTCGTGACCAGGACTGACGGCATCAAGATCCACAGGATGTCCTGCCCGAACGCATCCAGGCTGATCAGCAACTACCCTTACAGAATCCAGAAAGTCCGCTGGGCAGACACTCCGGCAAGCGGCACCTTCCAGGCATCCCTGAGAGTCATCACCGCAATCGAGCCGTTCATAATCAACCAGATTATGGACATCGTGAACACATTCCGGGCGTCAATGAGGCAGTTCAATGTAAATGAGAACCAGAGAAACGGGACTTATGACATCACGATGAAGCTGTCTGTGCCGTCAAATATGGAGCTGGACAAGGTGACATCCCAGATAAAGACACTGAAAAATGTCGTAAAGGTCGTGAGACAATAACACCAGCAGAGGACTGATTAATCAATCATCCTCATCCCCTCCGAAAAGCGCAGATATAATATATAGAATAAACATCCTACCTATCCAGGTAGGTTCTTTTCGGTATGCTTCGGTAAAAGCACGCAACAACGGCCTGCCAATCAGCCACCACACACCGACAATCAGAATAAGCATCAGCAACATTGACCATCCGGAACCGGATGTCTGTACCTGGGCAATCATATTGTTACAAGTTTAAGAAGTAATTATCAATTTGTCAATATTCCGTCTTGTCTATGTAAACAAAGCCTTTATTTATCAGCTCTGAAAATGTCTGTATTCCTATCGGGAACAACCGTCTTTTCTCCATACCCACACCGTTTTAGCATTTCAACTTGCTAATATAATAATTTTTCCAAAACCGCGGCAAAAAAAACACCCCGACGGGTACAGTGCCCTTCGGGGTGTTCAACCAATAATACCGCTATCGTTTTATTTCAGGTAGGCATCGCTGACGACCTTCTGACTGCGAGCGATGAAGTCGCTCAATGCCTTGCCTTTCAACAGGCCGTTCGCAAGAAGAGCCAGATCCGTAATCTGCTGAAGCACTTCGTTCTTGGAAGCGAACTCCTCGATATCCGCCTTGTGAGCGGTATGAGCGGCCTCCTTGGCCTCGCGTGCAGCTGCCTTGGCATCTTCTGCGGCCTTCTTCTGCTCCTCTGTGGCGTCCTTGGCCTCACCTGCCTTCACAATCTCCGGATCGGCGTCAACCACAGCCTCCAGAGGCTTGACCTCAGCCTTCTCCGCCTTCAGAATCTTGGCGATCACCGGATTCTCTGCATTGACAGTGATATTATAGGATACCGGCATATTTCCATAGAAGTTCAAGCCGCCGCCCATTGCGCTCATCTCGCGGTAACGGCGCATAAACTCATTCTGGGTTATAAGAATAGGCTCGCCTGTCTTGCCGAGATTATCGGCAGACACATAGTACTCGTAATCCTTAGGAAGAACAGCCTTGAACAAGTCTGATATATCGTTCTTCTCATCCTCGGAGAACTCCGGCCTCGTCCTTTCCTCCTTAGGGATGAGATTGTCGATGGCATCTGAGTCCACGCGGCAGAACCTGCAGTCTTTCAGTTTCTGCTCCAGAAGATTCACGAAGTGCGAATCCAGTTCGCAGTCCATAAGCAGGACGTCATAGCCCTTGTTCTTGGCACCCTCGATGAACGAATACTGGGCCTCGACATCTGTGGCATACAGATAGACGACCTTCTTGTCCTTGTCTGTCTGCTCTGCCTCGATGGCCTTGCGGTACTCGTCGAAACTGAAGTACTTGCCGTCCGTGTTCTTGAGAAGAGCGAAATTCATAGCCCTTTCGCAGAACTTCTCATCTGACAGCATACCATACTCGATGAAGAGCTTGAGATTATCCCATTTCTCTTCCAATGACTTGCGGTCATTGTTGAATATCTCCTCCAGCCTGTCTGCTACCTTCTTGGTGATATAGCCTGAAATTTTCTTTACATTTGAATCACTCTGCAGATAACTTCTTGAGACATTCAGAGGAATGTCCGGAGAGTCTATCACACCGTGAAGCAACGTAAGGAAGTCCGGGACGATATTGTCCACGTGGTCGGTCACGAACATCTGGTTGCAATAAAGCTGAATCTTGTTCTTCTCGATAGCCATCCTTTCCTTTATCTTAGGGAAGTAGAGAATACCTGTCAGATGGAACGGGTAGTCCACATTCAGATGGATATAGAACAGAGGATCCTCATACGTAGGATACAGAGACTTATAAAAGCTCATATAGTCCTCTTCCTTCAGTTCTGACGGCTTGCGTGTCCACAGAGGCTCCACAGTGTTTATAACCTTATCCTTGTCCGTGTCTACATTTTTACCGTCTTTCCACTCCTGCTCCTTGCCGAACACGACAGGGAACGGCATAAACTTGCAGTATTTGTTCAGAAGCTGCTCTATCTTGCCCTTGGAGGCATACTCTGAAGAATCATCGTCGAGATACAACGTGATGACAGTTCCCCTGTCATCCTTCTCGCACTCCTTCATCTCATATTCAGGACTGCCGTCACAAGACCACATCACAGGCTTTGCACCGTCTTTCCAGGACAGTGACTCGATGGTCACTTTCTTCGATACCATAAATGCTGAATAGAATCCAAGTCCGAAGTGGCCAATGATATTGCCTATCTGATCCTTATATTTTTCCAGGAACTCACCTGCCGAGGAGAATGCTATCTGGTTAATGTATTTGTCGATCTCCTCCTCGGTCATACCGATACCACGGTCAATGATCCTGAGCACCTTCTTGTCCTCGTCCAGCTCGACTTTCACGAACAGGTCGCCGAGCACGCCCTTGAAGTCACCTGAAGACGCAAGCGCCTTCATTTTCTCTGTCGCATCGACTGCATTGGCCACGAGCTCCCTAAGGAAAATCTCGTGATCCGAATACAAGAACTGCTTGATCACCGGGAAGATGTTTTCCGTAGTGACACCGATTTTACCTTTCATCTCTGCCATAATATTTCTGTTTTTGTTTCTTTACTATAACATTTCGCTTATGATGGATTTCCACGCAAAGCATTGCTGAATTCAGAAAAAGGACAGCGACAAGAACTGTCTTCAAAACTTCAGAATGACAATGCCGGAAAAGCACAAAAAAGCCGCCCGGAAAAACCGGACGGCTCAATCAAGTCAAATAACGTTCCAATCTGAGGGCTTATGACAATTTGTCAGTTCAATCGTAATCGTAGTCAGAAGGCGTATCCACGACTCCCAAGGCATATACATATCGAAAACCATCAATACGTCTACTGTCCTTGAAGAAAGTGACATCCATCGGCCCGGACAATGTAATCCTCACTCCGGTACGGTATGATATGCCGTATGACACGTTTTCACGTACCCACCCGGATGTAATCGGCCCGGCGGAACTGAACTCCATAGAATAAGGTGATTCCTCAGTCTTCTTTCCGGAGAATTCGACCTTCCAAGTATTATACAATTCTCCGTCTTCCCACGTGTAATCACAATCCTCAGGCAGTTGCGGCCTTTCCTCAACAGGCGAAGCCTCAAGAGATATTTCATACAGGCTTTCTCCTCGGCTCCCGACCTCACCGGAAAATCCAACTTCCCATCTCTCGGGGTCTTCCGAAAGATGGCGGACATCGCACCTGTTCACAGTCCATACCGTATCTGTCTCAGTAGCCACACAATGAATAGGGCCATAGTCCCTGTCTCCGATATTTATGACATAATCCCCCGTCCTGAACGGCCCGCTGACAGTGCCATACAGATACTTGACCATATCAAGGGACCTTACCGCACGCATCACGCAACGGTTCTTCACTTCCTGTGCATATATCGCATCCTCCTCACCCTTCTTTATATGATGATCCCAATCTTCACAATAGAATGCCATAAGAGGGAGCACTACAATCACCGAAAGAAGGCTCCCATATTTTCTGATGTTACGCATAATGTTCATTCTGTCAAAATCTTATACCTGCGCCGAACGACACTCCGTTCAGCATTGTCCCGAACGTGAGCTCAGCCTTGCCGTAAATCTTGGAGCCGAGCGTATATGTGAACGGATACACCTGGAGCTCGGGATATACCGTATGACGGAAACCCCAGTGAAATCCCACGCCCGCGCTTATGGCGGAGGACATCGTGGAAAGCCTTGTCCTGAAATATCGGAACCGTACCTCCGGCATCACATAAATCACATCACCGTGTCTTTTTCCGAGAGGCTCAGCCGCAAGTCCTCTGTACGCATCCGCCCTGAAATGTGCATACGACACCTCTCCTCCCAATACAAGCCACTCATACAGCTTGGTCTCAGCCCTGAATGTGTATGTCCCGGAATTCTCCACATAATGTTCCATACTGTCCTCAAACCTGGCCTCGACGGATGGATACCTGCCGTCATACAGATGCTTATAATCAAGGTAGCCGCTATGGAACCTCCTCCCGGTGGCACTGCTGAATCCTGGTGATACTGACACGCTCATATCCACCTTATACGGACGCATCGGACGGAAGGCATAGGCACTGTCCCCCAACGACATAAATAGCACAAGCGCCGCTGTAATAATTATTTTCTTCATAAGCTAAAAAGATTTCGTATATGATATCACTCCAGATATGTATTCCGCCTTCAGCCAATCCTTTTCCTTGCCGTTCTCCATAAAGGACAGATTCAATGTCCCCGTCGCGACCATAGTCGCGCTGTAATAGCTTTCGGGATTATTCCATCTTATCTTCATTGACCCGGAATTGAATTCAAGGAAATAGTCAGAGTCCTCATTGCGGACACCTGAGAACGATATTTCGGATTCGTGCCTTACAGCCGTCGCTTTTCCGCACGCCACATTGCGCACCTCCATAACGGAGTCGAACCAGCATCTGTCCAGTTCATTTCCGGCAGGAGGGTTCTCTTTCAGACTCACCGACCACTCCACACCGGCCGAAGGCCATCTCTTCACGGCATACGAAACACCGTCATAAGTCCATACAGTGTCCTTCTCTGCCGAGACTCCGCAAGTCACAGTACCGACACGATACCCGGACCTGTCCGTAAGCAAGTACGCTCCTTCGTACACAGGAAGCCCGGCCGTCGAAAGCGTGTCATATATGTTTATGATATAATCCAGGACTTCAAGAGGTTCCGACACGCAGCGCCTCATAACATTGTCCGGATACAGAATATATTCGCTGCCCCTGATGTCATAAAAATCGTGGTAATAGTCATCATCTCTGAGCACGATACAGGAAGACAATGCTGATGTCATTGCAGCCACCACGGCTGCTGCATAAAGAATTCGTTTCATAGCACTCTGACCTTTAGAATCTGTAACCGATGCCGAAACTGACCCCGAGCAACATAGAGCCGAGCGACACCTCTCCTTTTCCATACAGCTTTCTTCCGAATGTGAAGGAAAGCGGATATATCTGCCACTCCGGACGGACCACTTTCTCAAAGCCGCTGTATATGCCGACTCCCAAAGCGGCACCAGTGGACATCGATGTCATCCTCGTCGCATACCAGTAATATCTCACCTGAGGCATAAGATAGAACATCATCCCTTGCTTACGGCCCGTCCTGTCGCGCTGAAGACCGTGATAAGTATCGGCCTTCAGTGTCGCGAACGCCACGTCTCCTCCATAAGCCAGATGTTTCAGCGGCCTCACCTCAAGCCTCGCGGAATAAAGTCCCGAGAATCTGAAATTGTCAATGTAATCCGCATACATCTGCTCCACAGTAGGCTCGTTGCCGACACAGAAGACATTGCCGTATGTCTTATATCCGGCTGAAAGATGATCCGTGGCGAACTCAGGGTTTCCCGCCGCCGCTGACACCGAGAGGTCGAAGCGATACTTGCCTTGAGGATTAAAGGCACTGGCGTCTTGGAACCCGAAAAAAAAGACAGCCACCGCAATGGCGGCAGCTGACAAAAGGTTCTTCGTCTTTCCGCACATAATATCATTGGTTAAACTCAGAAGCTGTCTAAATTCATCGAATGAATCAAACATCTTCTCGATATCAAGATGCGAGGAATGGCTGATATGTTGCTTCCGACAAGGACTATTTGTACAGAAACCTCTTGATACTCATCTTAGGAGTCTTCTCAAACGGCTTGTCCACGACTTCGACTTTCTGCAGCTTGCTGTATGAAGGCAACGAACGGTTAGCATTGACCTTTATATTCTCAGGGATGTCGGAGACAGCCTCCGCGTCGAGACCCGCCTTCCTTATGGCATCCTGGTCGAGATATACGAGAGCGACCAGTTTCGTGGCGCGGTCCACGACTACTGATTCCACGACATAGTCCTGATTATTCACAACGGCCTCGACTTCCTCAGGATAGATGTTCTGCCCGTTCGCACTGAGGATCATACTCTTGCTGCGTCCCTTGATGAAGATGTTCCCGGCTGCATCGATGATGCCGAGGTCGCCTGTCTTGAGGAATCCGTCCTCCGTGAAAGCCGCGGCCGTGGCATCCGGGTTCTTATAATAGCCCAGGCAGACATTGGCGCCTTTCGCCTGAATCTCGCCCACCAGATGCTGCGGGTCTTCAGAGTCGATGCGAACCACGGCGCAGTCCACCGAGCGGCCGCAGGAGCCAGGCACATAAGTGTTCCACGAGGCATAGGCAAGGAGGGGCGCAGCCTCCGTCATCCCATAGCCGACGGTATACGGCAGGCCGAGTCTCTTGAACCACTTCTCCACTTCAGGGTTGAGAGGAGCCCCACCCATTATTATCATCTGCAGATTTCCTCCGAGCGCGCTCAGGAGTCTTTCCCTGATTTTCTTGAAGATCAATGTATTTATGCCTGGGAGCCTTGTCAGGACTTTCATCACAGGCTTCTCCAGGACTGGCTTTATGGCGCTCTTGAACACCTTCTCCATAACAAGAGGCACAGTGATGAGAAGATATGGCTTCACGTCGTGCATCGCGGAAAGCAGAAGCGACGGCGACGGAGTCTTGCCGAGGAATGTGATGCTGGTGCCGTTACAGAGCGGATACAGGAACTCATACACGAGACCGTACATATGGGCCATAGGCAGCATTGACACCATCCTGAACTCATCCGACGACGGTATGTAGCGCTGGCCGAAATCCACAGTAGCGCTTATGGCGCGGTACGTCAGCATCACTCCTTTCGGAGCGCTCGTCGTACCTGACGTATAATTGATTATGTCAAGGTCGTCCAAGTTGTCAGTATTATAGTGGACATTCTCGCCGGTAAAGCCCATCGGGTATCTGGCCGAGAACAGTTCAGGAACAGAAGCGAAGGCATCGCTTACTGATTCATCGGCGGCATATAGGAGAGTGAAGTCATTCACGCTCACCACAGCCTTCAGGCGCGGCATCGTCTGTATGTCCAGCTTAGCCCAGATGTCATTGTCCGTGAACAGCATAAGGCTTTCTGAATGGTCCACCAGGTGATCGACGCTCTCCGGAGTGAAATCCGACAATATCGGGACCACGACTGTCTCGTAAGTATTCACCGCAAGGAAGGACAATGCCATTCTGGCGGTATTCTTGGCGCATATCGCTATCCTGTCGCCTTTCACAAGCCCGCAGGCTTCGAAGAAGATGTGGAATCGTTCCATCTGTGTGGCCATCTGCCCATAGGTGAACGTCTCGCCGCGATAGTTGCATACGGCAGGCTTGTCCCAATACCGACACACGGCATTCTGAAGTCTCGCGAAATAATGTTCCATAGTTATCTTTTTACTTTACACAAATTTAATAACTTTTCGCTATATTAGCCAAAAATCAGACAGTCATCGAATCATTATGAGCAAAAGACCTATTGTCGCCATCATCTATGACTTTGACGGGACGCTTTCTCCCGGCAATATGCAGGAATTCGGGTTCATCCAGGCCGTAGGGAAGACCCCGGAAGAATTCTGGACAATCAGCAACGAGATCGCCGCGGGGCAGGACGCAAGCAACATCCTGGCATATATGAAACTTATGTTCGACGAAGCCAGAAGCAAGGGAATACGGCTCAAGCGCAGCGAGTTCAGGAAATTCGGAAAGGACATCAAGCTGTTTGACGGGCTGGACACCTGGTTCGACCTGGTGAACGAATACGGCAAGTCACAAGGGGTCAAGGTGGAGCACTACATAAACTCTTCCGGGCTGAAGGAAATCATAGAAGGCTGCCCTATCGCAAGGCAGTTCAAGCACATATTCGCCAGCGCCTATCTCTATGACTCCAAAGGAGAGGCGGAATGGCCGGCCATCGCAGTGGACTACACAGCCAAGACACAGTTCCTGTTCAAGATAAACAAAGGCATATTCGACGCCCGCGACACCAACCAGGTCAATGAGAGCATAGCCGAGGACAAGAAGCGTGTGCCGTTCACGCAGATGATATATGTGGGCGACGGGGAGACAGACATACCGTGTATGAAGATAGTCAGTATGTTCGGAGGGCACTCCATCGCAGTGTACAATTCAGAGAACTCCCAGCAGAAGGCGCAGGCGGAGAAACTTCTCAGGCAGGGACGCGTCAATTTCATCACTCCGGCGAACTACAGCCACTACAGCCGCACGTTCAAGGTCGTGTGCAGCATCATTGACAAGATCAAGGCGGACTATGTCCTGAAGAAACTGTAGAGGCTTCAGGGTACGTCCCGGCATATCGTTCTTTCTATTCCGGCGTGCAATATTATGACGAAATCAGCATTTATCATTCGGAAACAAGAAAAAATGAACGATATGAAAAACAACAGATTGCTCGCCGCAGTAGCCTTGGCGGTTTCTACGGCATCATTATTCTCCTGTATGAAGGACGACGGAATCTCATACAGCGATGTCATCCCCAACGCCGTAGTCACGGTAAAGCCTGACGGGGACAAGTTCTTCCTGCAGTTGGACGACAGCACAGTAATCTATCCGTCCAATATGGAGAAGTCACCCTTCGGGGACAAGGAAGTCCGCGCATTCCTCAACTACCGCATAGAAAATGAAGTCAAGGGAGAGCAGACAGGATACATAAACTGGCTGAGGGCGCTGCTCACAAAGCAGACCGTCGAGAGCAAGGGCACCGACTCCGATATTGAAAATTACGGGAACGACCCTGTAGATCTGGTCAATGCCTTCCCTACCGTATGCGAGGACGGATACCTGACGCTCCGGTTCAGGACAGTCTGGGGCAGGTTCGGATCCATACAGCACGAAGTGAACCTGATAACAGGGGTGGATCCTGAAGATCCATACCTCGTAGAGTTCAGGCATAACGCTCACGGTGACCTGAACGAGGTGGTCTCAGACGCATACGTCGCTTTCAGGCTGGACAAGCTTCCTGACACGAAAGGAGAGACGGTCAAGCTAAAGGTTCGCTACCGGACGCCTTCAGGAGACGCCAAGACTGTAAGTTTCGATTACAAGACTCGTCCTGGAGACGAGAAATAGAAGTGGCAGAAGAATTGCAGCGGAAGCATTGATGAAACTGTTTTCTGGCACATACGATGACAAGACTATCATTGATGGTATCCGGAAAGGTGACCGCACAGCAATAAAAAAGCTGTACGACACTTGGTCCGGATATCTTCTTGCATTGTGTACCAGATACATTCCCGACGCCGGTGATGCCGAGGACATACTGCAGGACAGTTTTCTGAAGATCATATCGTCTTTCGGAAGCTACACGTGGAAAGGAGAAGGCTCGCTGAAGGCGTGGATGAGCAGGATAACCGTCAATGAGGCTCTGCAATATCTCAGACGGAAGAAGCACTGCCGTTTCCTGGAATATCATGACAACCTGCCTGACATTCCTGACGAGGAGGAGCCGGATATCAGCCCTGTCCCGCAGTCCGTCATACAGAGAATGATACAGGAACTGTCGGATGGATACAGGACGATATTCAACCTCGTGGTTTTCGAGGGGAAGTCACATAAGGAAATCGCCGGAATGCTGGGCATATCTGAAAGCACTTCAGCATCACAGTTCCACAGGGCGAGGAAAATTCTGGCAAAAAAGATATCAGATTATAATAAAAGCAAAGAAGGATGAAGCAGGATTGGACAGATAAGCTGAAAGACAAGATGGACGGATATGTCGAATCTCCATCCGGAAGGGTCTGGGACGGGATCTGTTCCAGGCTGTCCACCGACGGAAGGGCACGTGTCATTCCACCGTGGCTATGGAAAGGCGCAGCCGCAGCTGTGATGGCCGGGATTTTCCTGGTCTTCAAGTTCAATGGAGACGACCCTGTTCACAAGACAGCATCCATCTCCAGTCCGGCAGGACAGGCAGAGGTGCAGAGAATCCATATGACGGAGGAACGGGAGACCGGCATTGACACAAGATTCGGAGAATCAGTTCCATCCACGGAAGTCCCTCGCCACATAATTCCTTGCGAAGTCACTCTCGCCGCACAGGAGAGCATTGACACGACCGTGGAGGATGATCCGACGGAGCATCAGGAAGGACAGACTGTCATAAAGAGCAAGGCCGCCAGGAAGAAATCCGAAGACAATGGCAGCGATGGCGATGAGGCCAAGGCTTGGGCGGAATTCCTGGCGAATGAAGACAACGGCAGGCACAGGAGACCAGGAGAATTCAGCGCCGGCATATCCGCGAACGGCTCAGGAAGCGGACATTATTCCGAAAGCAGGCAGATGAGCGGCATCTTGGGTGCGAACCCTCTCGAATCCGGTCTGGCAAGTGCTGACTGGGCGGACAAAGATTTCAAGGGGATAGATAATTTCATTGTCTATAACAGGCCCGAGACCGAGACAAGGTACTATCACAAGATGCCGGTACGGATCAGCGCCACCGCAAGATATGAGTTCTCCGGCATATTCGGCATCGAGAGCGGCATATCCTGGTCTGTCTTGTCATCTGAGCTGAAGACCGGAGACGAAAACGCTGGCGGCTGGACTCGAGGAGAGCAGACACTGCACTATATAGGCGTTCCTCTGAACCTGTCTATGAAGCTCTTTGAATCCAGGTTCTTCACGGCGTATGTAATCGCAGGAGGAATGATGGAAGCACCTGTCCGAGGCTCGCTGAAGACAGATGAATATGCCGATGGAAGATTCATCGGCACTACAGATTCATCATTACGTCCAAAGGAATTGCAATGGTCTGTCAATGCGGCCGCCGGTGCCCAGCTCAACATCCTTCCTGAATTAGGCCTCTTCATCGAGCCAGGCGTGAGCCACCGTTTCCGCAATGGGACCAAGATTCGCTCGGCATATACGGACAGGCCGACAGATTTCGCACTCGGTTTCGGCCTGAGATATTCGTTCAGCAAGCGATAATGTACAAGTCCGTCTGTCGAAAAGCGACAATGTTACTGCCTCTTCTTCACGACCTGTCCGTCGGCGTCACGATACCGTATTACGCCCCTCCCCGAGACAGTCGGCGCAGTGTTTCCGCAGTCAAGATCTTCAGCATCTATCTCGCCGGAGCCTGACACGCTGTACTCAGCTTTCACGGCTCTTCCATCCAGAGAGACAGAACCGCTCCCGGAGACAGTGACATTGACCTCGCTCGACACCATATTGTCGAGTTCGGCATTTCCTCGTCCGGAGACATCCACATTGAGGTTCTCCACATTGACCTGCTCCATTTCCGATTCGCTGCTTCCTGTCATCGTAAGGCAGATACGGCCTGCTGTGACATAATCAGAAGACAACGATGCCGAGCCAGAGCAGTCGACATCCAATGATGATGCCCACATTTTCCCGAAATCGACATCAGACCTCCCGGCGATCACGATTTCAGAGTTCCCGGCAATTCTTACGGAACCGAACTTCACTGAAGACTCTCCATTGCACTCCACTGACAATGCAGATGACTCCACATTTCCCAAGTCGAGATCCGCTCTGCCGTTCACGACTATCGACAGAGGTCTGCCGGCCAAATCCAGGTTCTTGCACACAAAACCTCCCACATTCTCCACACGTATGCTGTCAATAGACGGCGTGTGCACAGTGACCTTTACATTCGCATTGCCCTTCTCATCATTATGGATATTATGGAAACTGAAATCACATCCTACCGTAAGTGAGCCGTCCTCGCTTGTGATGCTCACAAATGGGATGATATTGTCACATCCATAGACAGAGACATACGTACAGGTATCCTGTATGAGTTCCATATCGGAATAGCCCGGGGACACGACCAGACTGGTGAACGGCGCCACCACAGTGTCTTTGGACACATATACCCCACTGCCTATCAATGTCCGCCCACTGTATTCCGAGACTTTCTTCAGTATTCTTTTCTTGTCAAGTCTGATGGCGCAGGACGCCGTCAGAGCCACTGCGGCCGACAAAGCGACCAAAATCCTCATATATTTCATTCCTTTCATTTTTATCTGATTGACTTCTATTCAATGTTTCCAGGTTCATCATCCGCGACGAATATCTCCGGCCCGATTCCGAGCAGCCTCATCTGACGCCGAATCTTAGGAAAGGTATCTTCCATAAACTCTCTGCGCTTCATTTCCAGGACTTTCGCCCTCGCATCCGGAGAGATGAAATACCCGAGTCCGCGCCTGTTGAAGATTATTCCGTCGTTCGTAAGTCTCTCATACGAACGCATTATGGTATTAGGATTGACCCCTATCTGCGCGCCGAACTCACGGACTGACAATATCCTCCCCTCAGGTTTCAAAGTCCCGTCCAGGATCTGGTCGCAGATGTTGTCCAGAATCTGCAGATAAATCGGCCTGTTGCTGTCAAATTCCATAATGTCAATGTTTAATAGTTTTCAGTCTGAAGAACACAGCCGAGCAGAACGCGGCAAAGACTATGAAGTCCACGACAGTCGCAATGATGTTGAATGCAGGTATGGCCCAGTTCAGGAAATCAGGATTCATCAAGTATTCACCAGCCACTCTCTGAGTCCACAGCGACAGGCCATCCAAAGCGCCTATAGACACGATCACTCCGAAAAACAGGCTGAGCACCATCTGCAGTCCAACGACGATGAGAATCGGATACAGAATCTTATGCTTCTTGAAAATAAGTGCGCCAAGCAGGAAGAAAAGTATGGAGCTTGCCGCATTCAGATAAAGAGACAGAATACTGACTCGTATCGGGGCGTCACTTGCGAAAGCGAAGGTCACCAGTGACCTGATGCCGTCCACCACAGTCGAGAACAATGTGCCGCCACACGTGCCGTCAATCAGACAGATGACGCCGTCAAGCGACAGATAGATGAGAGAAAAAGCCAGAGGCACCACTACTATAGTGTTTATGAGCATTGACAGGAACTTCTCGAACACCGACGCCGGAAGCAAGATGAAAGCCGAGCCGGCACGCTTTTCGGTGACATAGCCGTAAACGCTTGCGGGATATGTAATCTGCAGCACCGTCGCGACAATGCAGCCGACGATTATTCTAGTAGTCTCGCCCGGAGTGCTCCACTCCTGGCTGAACAGAAGCGAATAGACTACCGTCAATGTGTAAAGTATCACAGGAACGGCGGACATCAGCAGCAATGTCGGGCCGTAAGTCGCGACCCAGCGCCTGAAATCATACCGGAAATATCTGCCGAACCGGCTCAATGAAAATGTATTGTCCATAGTTTATGTCATTTTATCTGGAAACGACTTCCGAGAAAAGCCCCTTCATTAATTCCTTGTTCTTGTGCACAGCGTTGAACAGAGCCTCGATGTTCACCTTGCTTTCCAGCCCCTCCGCATTAGGATATACCTGGATGAATCCTCCCGGCAGCTGCTCGCTGTAGAGAGATTCTGGATGCACCTGAGAGCCATAGTCGAAATACAGCTTCCTGGAGATGGTCTCCACGCTGGCATTCATCAGGACATCCTGTCTGTCAAGTATTATGATAGGGTCGATTATGTTCTCCAGGTCACGGACCTGATGCGTGGATATGATGATGGTGCTGTCATCAGAAGTATATTTCATCAATGCGCTCCTGAACTGTGCCTTCGACGGTATATCCAGTCCGTTGGTCGGCTCATCCAGATACAGATAAGCACACCCGAGCGACAGCGCTATAGATATATATGTCTTCTTCAGCTGGCCTGTGGACATAGCGCTGAGCTTCTTCTGAGGGTCATTCTCGAACAAGTTCATTATCTCCAGAAAGCGGTCGTGACTGTATCCAGGCCAGAATTCACCTGTCATACGGGCATATTCCGCAGCCTTGACCGGCAGAGCCGGCATATCGTCCGCCAGATAGAACTGGCGTGCCAATAGTTCAGGCTCACGCTTGTAAGGATCAATGCCGTCCACAGATATTTTTCCTGCGGACACTTTCTTCAGGCCGCAGAGCAATGTAAGGAGCGTGGTCTTCCCCACCCCGTTCTCGCCGAGAAGTCCATATATCCTCCCCGGCTCCAGATTCATCGTTATGTTCTTCAGCACACGCGATTTCCCGTAACTGAATCCAAGATTCTCAATTTGAATCATAGTGTATGAGTTTATTAATACACTGCAAAGATACAACAGTTTTTTAATTCTGCAACAGGTGGCAACGAATTTTTTCGTATCTTCACATAAAGAAAGAATACGTCACCATAACCGGGACTATGGAAAGGAATTTTAAAATCGTAATAGCGACAGACTCATTCAAGGGGTCTCTGTCTTCTTATGACGCCGGGCGAGCCATTGCGGACGGCCTGAGAAAAGCATTGAAAAACCCTCTCATAAAGATAGTCCCAGTAGCGGACGGAGGAGAAGGAACCACGGAGGCGCTGTGCAGCGCACTCTCCGGAAAGATGACGCACGTCAATGTCAGCGACCCGCTCGGAAGACCGGTAAATGCCGCATACTGCATCGCAGGAGACTCGGCGATAATGGAGATGTCACAGGCAGACGGTCTTCCGCTGCTGCCTCCTGATGAGCGAGATCCGCTGCTGGCAAGCTCATTCGGGACAGGAGAGATGATTCTGGATGCGCTCAGGAAAGGTTGCAGGAAGTTTCTCATAGGCATAGGCGGCAGTGCCACGAACGACGGAGGGACAGGAATGCTGGAAGCGCTGGGATATAGATTCATTGACAAGGACGGAAACATTCTGAGAGGGTGTGGCGCCTCTCTCGAGAGTATTTCGCGCATAGACGGATCCGGAGCAGTCCCAGAACTAAGCCAATGCCATTTCCTTATCGCCTGCGATGTGGATACTCCATTCTGCGGTCCGGAAGGTGCGACGACTGTATTTGCGCCACAAAAAGGTGCGGACGCTATGACAGTCACACGCCTGGAGCTAGGGATGAAGACCTTTGCAGAAACAGTCAGGAAGCATTTCGGAATACGGCTCGACGACATTCCGGGAAGCGGAGCCGCAGGAGGGCTTGGCGGAGCGTTCCGTGCATTCCTTGGAGCAGAATTGAAGCACGGAGCCGATATGGTTCTGGAGACGCTGAAATTCAGTGACATCATAAAAGGATGCGACCTGGTGATAACGGGAGAGGGCAAAATGGACAGCCAGACATTGCGCGGTAAGACTCCGGCCGGAGTCCTCAGATTCGCATCCAGCCAGGGCATACCTGTGATAGCCTTCTGCGGAAGACTTGAAGACAAGAAGGCGCTTGCCGACGCCGGCTTCGCGGGATGCTACGAAACGGATGCGCACGGATTACCTCTGCATGAGGCGATGCGTCCCGACATCGCGGCAAGAAATCTCACGGAAACAGTCTTCCGTGTAGCGCAAACGGACAGATTTTTCAATATATTTGCAAAATGAAACCACATTTCCTGTACATTCTTGCAATTATTACATCCTTACTCCTGATCCAGGGGAACGACATATCTGCGACTGACGGAGGATACAAGTTCACAAGCATATCTTCTCAGGACGGACTGTCTTACAATGCCGTGAAATGTATGATACAGGACAGCCGCGGCTATATCTGGGCAGGCACATACAAAGGACTGAACCGGTACGACGGAACAAGAGTCAAGAACTACAACAGGAAAGACCTAGGAGTCGCCTCAGACTATATAAGTGCATTGTCTGAGGATGCAGCCGGGAACATTCTGGTCGGCACGGACAACGGAATTGTAATATACGACTATGAGGCGGACGCTTTTCGCAGGCCCGGAGGAGCCGGGATACTGGATGACAGGGTATATGACATCCGCAGGGACTCCAAAGGAATATCCTGGATAGGGGCAAGGGCGCAGGGGCTGTTCCGCTATGACCCGCAGACTGATGCCATGAGCAGGGCTGACATAAGGAACGGGAACGGCGAGGCAGTCAGCGACATCTATAGGATCGTAATCGACAGGAATGACCGGATGTATGCCGCCGTATATTGTGATGACCTATATATAATAAGAGACAGCACTTCACTCAAGAGGATGGAGATCCCGGGAATGGCAGGGTATTTCGGCAAGGATGACATCGAAGGAATCGCACTGAGCCCTAAGTCGAATAATCTGCTTTACGTGGCCAGTAAGAGGCACGGACTCTGCGAGCTGAACATCAGGACCGGCAAAGTATCAGTCCTGCTCACATTGCCGGCCGATTCCAGGCCTGTCGGCCTTTCCGTATGCGGAAACACTCTGTGGATGCCGACCACCTCAGGGCTTGTGAAGTACCAGACCGATGAACACTGCGGCATCACCTTGAAGCACGACAGCTCCGACAGGCTTTCTCTTCCAGAGGACTACGCCACGGCGGCCCTTCAGACATCTGACGGCAGCCTGTTCGTCGGCACAGTATCCAGAGGTGTGGCATATCATCATCCAGTCCAGGACCTCTTCCGGAAATTCTACAGGACAGATGACGGAGTGTCCCTGGAAAGCGGCACGGTATGCAGCTTCGCACAAGGGAATGACGGCACGGTATGGGTGGCGACGAAGACCGCAGGACTGCTGAGATTTGACCCGGTGACAGGGGCGCTCAGGACCTGCCGAAGCATACAGGGACTTCCCGAAAGGATAAACGCCCTGTGTATGGACGGTGAGCAATTGTGGATAGGATACCACAAGGGCCTGTGCAGGTATGACACACGCACAGGAATCGTGAAGTCATACAGGCATTTCCTGGTATCCGATATGGATATCGACAACCGCGTGCTTTACATATTCCGGGCAACGGACGGGGACATTTTCCTCTGCACCTCAGTCGGTGTGATGGCATACGACCGCAAGAACGACAAGTTCGACAAGGTCAGATGCCTGGGAGACAGGGCCATCGAGTATATGGCGGAAGACGGGGACGGAACCATCTGGATCGCTTCATACAACCAGGGGGTATATGCCTATGACAAATTCAGCGGCAAGGTCACAGGACACTGGTGCGACGGCGAAGTCTCCGAGATGATATCTTCGATGTGTCTGGATCACGACGGGCGCATATGGGCCATCGGATTCAGTTCCGGGTTTTTCCGCTATGATCCACCTAGGTTCCTGCCGTACAACAAGGAGAACATACCGGCATTGCCCACAGAGATCTTCTTTTCAGCGCTGCCCGACGACTACGGAAACCTCTGGCTCGGTTCAGACAAGGGGCTGATAAGGTTCAATGCCGATAACGGCTCGCTCAAGGTATTCAACAGCACGTCCGGGCTTATAGACGATTTCCTCAACAAGTCAAGCATCGTACTCGGAAACGGAGACTTTCTGTTCGGATCCACGGACGGATTCATAATGTTCAACCCCTCGGACTTCCAGGCCAAAGGCGGCAATTCAGATGTCGCCATAACCGACCTGGTCGTAGGAGACGGCGTCATAGTACCGTCATCAAGTGCCGCGATAAGCGAGAACATTGACGTCACAGGCACAGTGCGGCTGAAGCCGGGGGACAATTCCTTCGGGTTCAATCTTGCCGTCCCGTCATCGGATTTTCCTGTCGGGGACAGGATACTATGTAGGCTTGTCGGATATGACAAGGACTGGAGGGATGTCTCCGCCGATATGGACGTGTTCTATTATAATGTCCCGGCAGGAAAGTATGTATTCCGGATTGCAGCGTCAGATGCCTCCGGGGAACAGACTACAGCGCACAAGGACATTGTCATAGAACTGCTTCCTCCTTTCTGGCAGTCTCCCGCAGGATTGGCCATAATCGTACTCTCTATACTTCTAGTCACGGCCTCTGTCATCGTGGTAATCATCAAAAGGCAAGAATTCAGGAACAGGAAAATGCGTGAGGAGACGGAGAAGCAGAGGGAAAAGGATATGCTCAATGAAAAGATGGCTTTCTTCTCAAATGTGATCCACGAGATCAAGACGCCGCTGACGCTCATACGGACCCCGCTGCAGAACATAATATCCGAAGAAAAGTCCGCTGCCGTATTGGATGACCTGAAGATAATACGCAACAGCACGGACTATATGGACAGGCTGGTGAAGGAGCTGCTTGACTTCGTGAGAGTGGAGCAGCACGGATATGTGCTGGATCGCAAGAACATCGACATCGTAGACCGCATCAGCTATGTATGCTATAATTTCTCGGAGACAGCGAAGGACAGGAATCTGAGGCTGAAGTTCACGCACGAAGCCGACCACATCATTCTGGCAGCAGACGAAAAGGCCTTGATGAAGATACTGAACAATCTAATTCACAACGCCATAAAATATGCGGAATCCTACATTGACATAAATGCAGGAATCGACGGATCCAATGTGGTGGTCTCATTCAGGAATGACGGCCCGCAGATTCCCAAGTCCCGGCGGGAGGAGATTTTCAAGCCGTTCGTCCAGTTCAGCAATGACAGGGCCGGATATTCCCAGAGTTTCGGCATCGGGCTCCCACTTGCCAAGACCCTCGCAGAACTTCACGGAGGTTCGCTTACGCTTTCTGACAGTGACGAGACAGGATTCATACTAAGGCTTCCTGTCAAGACAATTGCAGAAAGCGAGCCGACTCCTGCAGAAGAGGTCGGAGACACATACCGAAGCCTGCCGCTGATTCTGCTGGTAGAGGACAATGCAGAACTTCAGGCATATCTGAAAAGAAAGTTAAGACAGGAATACAGGATTGTCTCCGCCTCATCGGCGGAGACTGCCTTGGAACTGCTCAAGACAAACAAGGCGGACCTCATACTGACAGACATCGCACTGCAGGGAATGAGCGGAGTGGAACTCTGCGGCAAGATAACATCCTCTCCGAAAACGGCGCACATACCGGTAATCATACTGTCAGCGATATCGTCAGAGGAAACCAAGATTAAATGTATGGAATGTGGTGCGGCGCTCTACATCGAAAAACCTTTCACGCTTGACTACCTCCAGGCCTGCATAACGAGCGTGCTGGAGAAGAAAAGGATGCTTAACGGAGTCCGGACGGAATCGGAAGCGCAGCCTGATCTCAGGCCGACGAACCTTGTGGAAAGGGATGCGGATTTCCTGAAAAAACTGGACAATGAAATCACGGAACGGATGAGCGACCCGTCCTTCACTGTTCTGAACCTGGAGGAGGCTCTTTGTATGAGCAGAAGTTCTCTCACCAGAAAGATCCGCGGTATCCTGGGCACCAGCCCTGTCGAATATCTACGTTCAAGAAGGCTGGCGGCAGCGGCCGAAATGCTGGCAAGCGGAAAGTACCGGGTCAATGAAGTATGCTACTCCATAGGCTTCCGCTCCCCTTCATATTTCTCAAAGTGCTTCAAGGACGCATACGGATGCCTGCCGGCCGAATATGCAACAAGAAATGCCACAGACTCGCCAAAAAATGAAATAAACTAACCATAGAGTAATACGTTTTTACATATCCGATTGATAATAGCCTACATTTGAAGTACCCGAGAAGCTCGCCAATCAGCTTCACGAATTAGTACACTAAAAAAATCGGACTATGTTAAAATTCTTCGGAAAATTCAGGCGGTCGCTTGGCATAAGCGCCATTCTGCTCGGCCTGTTTTCATTTCAGCTCCACGCCCAGGGACAAGGCAATGGAACCTGCCGTGTGAAAGTCGTGGACGATCAGGGACCTCTCCCAGGAGCGGCCGTAGTGGTAAAAGGGACATCCAACGGACAGGCTGTAGACAACAAAGGAGTCTGCACTATGACATCTCTGCCTGACAAGGCTACACTTGTCGTATCCTGTCTCGGCTATGATGACACGGAAGTCGTATGGAACGGCAGGCAGGATATGACCGTCAGGATGAAAAGTTCCAGCCAAATGCTGGACGAGACCGTGGTCGTCGGCTACGGAACCCAGCGGAAGAAAGATCTCTCCGGGGCCATAACTCAGGTCAAGGGAGATGTCCTGAATGAGTATTCCACATTGTCAGTAGCCAACGCTCTTCAGGGAAGAGTCGCCGGAGTGGAGATTTCCCAGCTGAACGGACAGCCGGGAGCCGGGATGCAGGTGCGTATCCGCGGAGCCAACTCGATCAAAGGAAGCAATGACCCTCTCTGGATCATCGACGGCTTCCCTGGCGACATCAATATGATCAACACCTCCGACATCGAATCACTGGAAATCCTGAAGGATGCCTCCGCTACGGCCATCTACGGTTCCAGAGGAGCCAACGGTGTCGTAATCGTGACCACGAAACGCGCCAAGAAAGGAGATCTCCGCGTGGACTACAACGGAAGCGCAGGAGTCCAGATACTGACTAAGAAACTGGAGATGCTCAGCGGCGACGAATATATGCACTACCTTAACGACAAGGCAAGCATCCAGGACAATCCTGCCGTATTCACTCCTGAGCAGATAGCCGCCAACCAATGGAACACGAACTGGCAGAATGAAGTCTTCCGCCCGGCTCTCATAACGGACCATTCGGTCAGCGTGTCAGGAGGAAACGACAAGGTGCAGTCGATTGTGGGCGCTTCACTTTTCAAACAGGACGGAATCGTCAAGGAAAGCGGATACCAGAGAGCCTCGATCAATGCGAAGGTGAACTACAACATATCCAGATATGTGACAGCCAATGCCAACGTCATATATAGCTATACTGTCCACGACAGGATGAACTCCCAGGGCGGAGGCCGCGGAGAATCAGTGATAGGAAGCGCCCTCGAGACCTCGCCTCTCGCCACGCCACATTATGATGACGGCACCTGGAACGACCTCGTGACGCAGCCTGCGGGCGGAATGAACCCGGTAGCATATCTCTATGAAGTCTCAGACAAATGGCGTTCAAGCAGAATCGTGGCAAACGCAGGACTCACAGTACGACCTGTATCGGGGCTGTCAGTCCAGGTGACAGGAAATGTCAGGAGCGGAAACAGCAGAAGCGACTACTTCAAGACCAAGAAATATCCGAACTCTGTAGGAGAGGCCTCCATTTCCTTCGGAGAGACGATGAACCTTTCCGGGAACGGCATCGTCAATTACGAGAAATCATTCGGGAAGCACAACATCAACATTATGGGTGGTGTCACCTACGAGCAGAGCATCACCAAAAGCACCTCCACAGGCACGGCCAGAGGTTTCCTCAGCGATGTCACAGAGACATACGACATAAACGCGGCTGACACCAAAGGCCTCCCTACGTCAAGTTACTCAGACTGGAAGCTTCTCTCGTTCCTCGGCAGGGCCAACTACAATTATGACAACCGCTATCTCCTTACGGTGAACTTCCGCGCAGACGGCTCGTCACGCTACAGCAAAGGTAACAAATGGGGATATTTCCCGTCAGCCGCATTCGCCTGGAGAGCATCCCAGGAAGATTTCCTCAGGGACGCCGGCTGGCTGTCAGAGCTCAAGTTCAGAGTCGGATACGGTGTCACCGGAAGCACTGCCATATCACCGTACTCCACCCAGAACACGCTGGAAAGCGTAAACGTGGTATTCGACAAGCAGACCACAGTGGGATATGCCCCTAAGAACACATACCTCGGAGACCTCCGATGGGAGACCACGGCACAGCTGAACACCGGATTTGACCTTTCTGTATTCAATGACAGACTACGAATCACTGCCGACTACTATTATAAAAAGACTTACGACCTCCTCAACGACGTGGAGATGCCACGCTCCAGCGGATACACCACAGCTTTGAGGAACATCGGTTCCATACGAAATTCCGGCTTCGAGGTACAGCTCGACACAAGGCTGATCGACAGCGCCGTAAAATGGGACCTTGGCGTCAATTTCTCCCTCAACAGAAGCAAGATCCTGAAGCTCGCAGACGGGAACGACATCTTCGGCAGCAAAATTTCCAACACTCTCATAAGCGACCAGCTGAACATAATGAGGGAAGGCGAGCAGATGTATCTGTTCTACGGTTACGTGGAAGACGGATATGACGACAAGGGACAGCTGAAGTACAAGGATTTCGACGAAGACGGCAAGATAAGCGTGAGCGACAAGAGGGTGATAGGAAACCCTAACCCGGACTTCTTGCTGAACTTCAATACTTCAATAAGTTGGAAAGGCCTCACTCTCAGCGCATTCTTCCAAGGTTCCTTCGGCGGGGACATATATTCATTGACAATGGCCTCCATAGCATACGGCTATTCCGGAAACGGCAATGTCCTGACGGATGTCTATTACAACTACTGGACCCCTGACAGGACTGACGCCAAGTATCCTAACCTGCTGTCAAACCTGAACCTCAAGCTTTCAGACAGATTCGTATATGACGCCACCTACCTCAGGCTCAAGAACCTTGAACTCTGCTACGCCATACCTTGCAAAGGCAAGTTCCTGAAAAAGGCGAAGGTCTATGTCAGCGGACAGAACCTGGTGACATTCACGTCATATCCGCTCTGGAACCCTGACGTGAACGCGAAGGGAGGCGGCTCGTCTCTCACCCAGGGCGTGGATGCATCCTGCTACCCAATCGCCAGGACATACACATTCGGATGCAGGCTGACATTCTGATAACACTAACTCGACATCAAGATGAAAAAGAACATATTAAAGACATTGGCCATCGGGCTTGCAGTCCTTGTCTCCGTTTCCTGCGAAGACTGGAAACTCCTGGACGAGCATCCCAAGAAGATAGACGCCACCACCTTTATGAGCAATGCAGATGAGGTCCAGAGCGTCATAAACTCAGTCTATTCCCAGCTGAACAGGGACGCAGGCTTCGGAAGGTATCTCAGTGTGCTTCCTGAGGCACTCTCAGACTACGCTTACGGAAGAGGAAACTACAACACATCCTACGAGACAGGCCTCTCAGTCAATGGACAGACCTTCGTGAAGGACAGCTGGGCTGTGCTCTACAGAGCCATCCGCTTCTGCAATGAGATAATGTCCCAGATAGACAATGCAGACCTCACGCAGGTCGAATATAAGCACCTCACAGGTGAAGTGCGCTATCTCAGGGCTTTCGCATATTCATTTCTCGTAAGATACTGGGGAGCAGTACCTTTCTTCGACGAAAGCAATATGTCCGACTTCAACAAGCCGAGGACAGCGGCCGAGACCATCTGGCAATACGTAATAGACGAAGCCGACTATGCGGCCGGCAGTCTGCCGGAGTCCGCTTCAGCCGCCGGACATCCTTCCAGATATTCAGCATTGACACTGAAAGGAGAGGCGCTGATGTATATGCAGAAATGGGCTGAGGCGGCCGAGGCTTTCGAAGAAGTGATTTCCTCCGGAAAGTACTCCCTAGTGCAGCTTTCCACCGCTGACGATTTCTCCAAAGTATATGGCGTCGCCGCGACAGGGACTTCCGAGGAGATATTCTACATCAAGTTCAACAGGGACGTGACTGCCAAGTTCCAGTGGATGTTCCTATGCAAGCCAAATCCGGTGTATGCGACAGGCGCCGTAGGAATCTATACGGACTATGTGAACAATAAGTTCATCGCATCCTGGGACAAGAACGATTTCCGCTACCAGTGGTCGCTGTATGTACAGACCGGGAACGGGACCCTCAACTCCGTGACCAAGACAGGTATGATCTGTCTCAAGTACCGAGACTACGAGAATGCTTCTTCCTGCGCAAACGACTGGCCGGTGTACAGATATGCCGACGTCCTGCTCTACTGTGCGGAAGCTATATGCAAAAGGGACGGCAGGCCAAGCGCAGAGGCGATGGAATACGTGAATATGGTACGCCGCCGCGCCTATGGGTTGAACCCTAAGAAGGCACAGCCGGTGGACCGCAGTCTGTCCGCATATCCTGACCAGGAGTCATTTATGGATATGCTGCTTCAGGAGAGAGGCTACGAGACCTGCTTCGAGGCCAAGAGGTATTGCGACCTCAAGAGGTGCGGACTTCTCGCCGAATATGCCGTAAGGGCAGGCAAGGTAGGCTCTGTGTCTGAAGTCAAGGACGCCGCCCTTTGGTGGCCTATACCGACAGACGAGTTCAACTACAACACGTCAATGGATCCGACCAAGGATCAGAATCCCGGGTATTAATAATCATTTTGAAGTAAAAACTGAATATGAAACAGTATAAATTTCTGCTCGCGCTGCTGTCTGCAGCAGCCGTATCCTGCTCTGTCAGCAGCGCCGATGACAATCCGAATCCGCGTCCGGGCAAGAATCAGGAAGACGATAATCCAGTGTCGAGCGACATCACTTCCATCTATGACCTGAACCAGGACAAGGGCTACCTGAACTCTCACGCCTCATCCTGGCAGAGCAGCGTCCTGGAGATGGACTACAGTTCCATCGTAACACTGGAGCAGCCCAAGATCACGCCTGAGTACCCGATGTACCCGAGGATAAAAAAACTGGCAGATGGCTCGTTCATCCTCATATATCAGCAGAACCTGTCGGCCCACGATGTATATTATGCGAGGAGCAACAACCTTACATCTTGGACAGAAGACGGCACTCAGCTGTTCGCCAAGACAGATATGAACCAGTATGAAAGCCAGGTGAAGGACAGGGTCCTGTTTTCATCGGCTGATGCCATCGTGCTCGCAAACGGCGACGTGCTTGCTTTCGCGTCTTTCCGCCTGAACAAAGGCTACAAGCTGAACAACCTGAATAATGGGATAATGATGAGAAGGTCATCTGACAACGGAAGGACCTGGAGCGAGCCTCAGGTCATCTATCGTGGCACGACCTGGGAGCCGTCAGCACTCCAGCTCGCCAGCGGGGAGATCCACGTCTACTTCACAAGCGCGGATCCGAACAAGGGAGACTCAGGCACCGCGCTGCTGCGGTCAAACGACAACGGAAAAACCTGGACATCAGTCGGCAAGGTGATCAGGCAGAACGCCGGTACGGCAACCGACGGCTCCGGAGATCCTATCTTCACTGACCAGATGCCGGTAGCGATACAGCTGAACGGCAAGGACCGCATCGCAGTGGCATTGGAATCAAGGTTCGGAAGGACAGGTACCTCTGAAGACAAGTATCACCTTTCTATGGCCTACAGCAGCGACAACTGGGCTTCAGGTGCTCTTACAGGCTACGAGGAAGGCCCTGCCGACAGGAAGTCCAACATCTTCCTGAACGAGGCAGCCCCATATCTGAGACAGTTCCGCTCCGGAGAGACAATCCTCTCCTGCAATGCAAATAAAGTATTCTACATAAGAGTTGGAAATGCGCTTGCGGACAAGTTCGGAAGTCCTATGCCAAGTTTCGAGAAAGGCTGCTGGGGCTCGCTGGAAATCATAGACGACCACACGGTCGTAGGAGTGTTCCCGACAAGCTGGTCAGAGACCGTCAATGGGCAGCAAGTGTCGAGAGCCAGGATCAACATCGCGAAGTTCGTCCTGAACCACAGGATCAACGCCGCCGCAATGACTCCTGAAGTCGACGGAAGCAGCGCTGACTGGAAAGATGCTGACGACGCCCTGTTCATCGGCAGCGCCGGCGACACCCGCACAGTCTTCAGATTCGCATACGACAATGACAACCTCTATGGTATGATAGAACGCAGAGATATGTCTCTCACCTCCCAGGACGGCTGTACCATAATGCTTCAGAGCGGAAACGGCACAGGGACCCCTGTCAGGCTGGACTTCTCGTTCAACTCCGGCAAGGTCGTATGCTCCGACGCCAACGTAAAGGTTGCGTCCTGCATCCTCGGCACTCTGGACGAAGACAAGGAAGACGACGGCCTGACCATAGAGTTCTCCATACCGAGGTCATTCCTCAACATCGTGTCGGACAAGCTATTGTTCAACGCTGTCGTCAAGGATGAGGCATCCGGGGATGATACATTCTTCGGTCTCACGGCCAACAATTATCAGAAATGGCTACCGATCGAGCTGAAGCCTGCCTCAGAGCCGGCGCCCGTACCTGACCCGGGACAGGGAGAGTTCGACTCCGACGGCCCTAAGTGGAGCGAGGGAGACGAGATGAATCCGTGGAATGATTAACTGACTAAAAAGGACAATTATGAACAACTACATTCATATTTCAACAATAGCATTGGTAGCGCTGTCGCTGGCGGCTTGCTCCAGAGAGATGCAGGACAATGCCATAGAAGGCAAGGACAATGCCGGCACTCTCACGGCCGTCCTCCCGGCAGCCACAAGGACTGGACTGGATATGTCCGGAAATGTAGTATGGCATTCCGGTGACGAGATATTGGTGTACAGCGCCTCTTCCCCTCTAGGCTCCAAATACGCTACGGAGTCTGACCAGGAGACATCCGGGGCGTTCAACCCCGATGGCGAATCTGTGACAGGAGACAAATTGTATGCAGTATATCCCGCATCAGCCGCTGAGGGAGCGGTGCTGTCCGGTGAAAGCCTTGAGGTAAACTTCTCGGGACTGGCCACACAGTCATATTCCGGAGCGCTGGACGAAAGCGCCGACATAAGCGGAATCCCTATGACAGCTGTGTCTTCAGGAAAGAAGCTTATGTTCTCCAACCTCTGCGGCGGTCTGAAATTCCGAATCGCAGACTGGCAGGATATGGGAATAATGGTCAAATCCATTGAGATAAAGGCAAATGGAGGAGAGTCTATGACCGGAAAGGCGACAGTGAATCTCGCAGACGGGACATATTCGATGAAAGACGGAGGAGACGTCGTCACCGTCAGCATTGACGGAGGCATTTCCATCGGCACCGCAGGCCATCGTGACGAGGCTAAGGATTTCATCGCTTTCATCCCTGCCGGAAAATACACAAAGGGCTTCACCTTCACGGTCACGGACACTTACGGGATGACCTACACCAAATCTGCGGAGCAGGAAATCACCATAGACCCGGGTGTGGTGACGCCGCTGAAATCGCTGCTCCTTACATTGTATTTCGGCAAGGCGAACTGCATCAGGACGGATTCCGCAGGTGACATCACCCTTGACATCACTCCATATTACTCACTCTCAGGTGACTTCACCTATTCAGGCACAGCCATAACTACCGCTAATCCGGCCGTAAAGGCCAAGACAGTATGGCAGCATACGATTTCGACCGGAAGCGGCGATGTGATCGGGACTCCGACGATTTCCGGAAATGAGCTCAAGGTTCCCGTGAAAGGGACTTATGGAAATGCGCTTGTAGCCATCTGCGACTCCGAGGAAAAAATACTGTGGTCATACCATATCTGGGTGAGCGAATCGAAGGATATTCCTTACAAAAACGACAAGGCCGGAGATTTCGTTATGATGGACAGGAACCTCGGCGCAGTATCATTGAAATTCAAAGATCAGAACAGTTACGGATATTTCTACCAGTGGGGCAGAAAAGATCCGTTCCCGAGACCCGTTCCACTGGAGAGGCCTACATCGGCGGCAAAATATAAGAATGTAGGTGTCGAGCTGACACAGACAGCCGCCGCAAACGCAGAGACAGGCACAGTAGGATACACCATCGCGCACCCGGACACACGTCTTCTCGACGCAGCCACCTGGCATAAGGCGGGAGATATCCCTGAGGGCATCTGGGGCAATCCGACAGGCAACGCTGAAGGCGGAAAAGGCGTGAAGACCATCTATGACCCTTGCCCTGAAGGCTACCGCATTGCTGACCCGATGTGCTACAGTATGGGATGGAAAAAGGACAAGGCCTTCTGTGACGCCAACTACGGCTATGAGTTCACGACTGACGCCGGTTCGTCAAAGGCTTCATTCTACACTTCAGGCTACCTAAGCGCAAATGCGAACAGCGTAGAGTACCTCGAGTACCGCGGAGGCCTCTGGACCAACGCTCCGATCAGCGGAAAGGGACTCAGGTTCTACTATAACAATGCAGATGTAAAGAACACCGACGGTATGGCCTATACAATCGGACTTCCTGTGCGCTGTATGAAAGAGACCAAATAAGAACAACATTGATATGATAAGAAAAAGCATTTTCGCACTTTTGCTAGGAATAATGTCATCGGCCGCAGTATATGCGCAGAACGGGCCGGTAAAGATGTGGGAGGGCACGATTGACCTTCCTACATACAGGGTGGACGCCCCGGAGAGGGCACCTCTGTTTGAGAGGGATTTCGCCTATCAGAGGGCCAAGCGCGGCGTCTATCCGTATGCGATGAATGACAATCCTACCCATATAAAAGTGGATTCCACCCATAAGGCTCTGTATCTGGAGAATGACTATCTGAAGATATGTGTGCTTCCCGACATCGGAGGCCGTCTGTTCTATGCCACTGACAAGACTGACGGATATGAGATTTTCTATCGCCAGAGCGTCATCAAGCCTGCCAATGTAGGTATGCTCGGAGCCTGGATAAGCGGAGGCGTGGAATGGAACGTATTCCATCATCACCGCGCCACGAGCCAATATCCGGTGGACTATAAGCTGGTGGACAATGGCAACGGCTCCAAGACCATCTGGGTCGGCGAAGTCGAGAACCGCCACAGGATGAGCTGGGCGATCGGTCTGACTCTGTATCCGGACAAATCCTATATCGAGGTGACCGGACGCTTCTTCAACAATGCGCAGGATCGCAACTCGATGCTTCATTGGAACAATGTAGCCACTCACGTAAACGAGAACTATCAGATAATCTTCCCGGAGAACACCGATTTCGGAACATACCATCACAAGAACAGCTTCCTTCGCTGGCCTGTCGCTGACGCGGAATACTGTGGCAATCCGGATTATGCAGGGAAGGACATCAGCTGGTGGAAGAATCTACCGGCTCTGACAGGCGGCTCCGTGTTCGTCTATGACCTTCAGGATGACTTCATCGGAGGATACGACCACGGCAAGGATGCCGGGACAATGCTTGCGGCAGACCATAACATCAACAAAGGCGGCAAGTTCTGGGCATGGGGGCCTATGAACTACGGCCACGAATGGGACTGCAAGACGCTCACCGACTCAGACGGGGCCTATGTGGAACTTATGACAGGAGCCTACTCGGACAACCAGCCGGACTACTGCTGGATAAACCCGCACGAGACCAAGGAGTTCACCGCCTACTGGTACGGAATCCGGAACCTCAGGCACGTGAACAGGGGCAATGCCCTGGCCACTGTGAATATGGACATCGACCCGTCTGGAGACGTACACATCGCAGCCAACGTGACGCAGATCAGGCCTGCCGCCAAGATTACCGTGACAGGCGTGAACGGCAAGGTGCTGTACGAGAACACCGCCTACATCTCTCCTGACAAACCTTTCGCAGATGATTTCAAAGTGTCTCCGGATGATGTCAAGGAACCGTCTGAAGTGACATTGACACTTTCCTCACGGGAAAACGAGGAACTGATTTCCTACCATCCGTACAAACTTGACAGGACCAAGCCTCTGCCGGAGCCTGTCAGGCCGCTTGATCCCGACCCGAAGAGCATTGACAATGTCGAGGAACTCTACTATATAGGTATGCGCAACCTCCAGTTCCATCAGGCTCACGTAGATCCGAACATCTACTTCGAGGAAGCGCTGAGAAGGGATCCTTACGACGTGAGGTGCAACACCCAGCTTGGAATTTTCTACAGGATGAACGGAGATTATGACAAAGCCAAGTATTATCTCCGCCGCTCGCTGAAGCGCCAGACTTCCAGCTACACCCGTCCTGCCGACGGCGAGTCTATGTACAATCTCGGACTCATCCTCAAGGCGGAGGGCAATTACGACGCTGCCACCGATACTCTCTATAGGGCCGTATGGGACTATGAGTACGCTTCAGCCGCATATTTCCAGTTGGCACAGATTTCCAGCATCCGTAGAAATTCAGAGAAAGCCGCCGAGGAAGCCGGGATGGCTGTGGCGTACAACGGGATGAACATTGATGCCAAGAATCTCCTCACGACATTGCTCAGATATTCGGGAAAGACCGCCGAGGCCAAGAAGACTGCAGCGGAAGTAGTGGCCCTGGATCCTCTGAACTATTACGCCACACGTGAGCTGGCAATGCTCGGCGCAAAGTCCGAAGAAGAGGCTGCGAAGCTGCTGAGGGGCGTGAGTGAATCCTACATTGAACTTGCATTGTACTATCTGAACAATGGTTTCGACACGGATGCCGAGGAAGTTCTCGAAAAGGCGGAGTCTCTGAAATCCTATCCTACGGTAGAATACTATCTTGGATATCTGGCCGACAGGCGCGGAGACAGAGAAGCCGCAGGCAGATGGTTCAGGAAAGCGGAAAGCGGAAGCATCGACTACGTTTTCCCGTTCAGGCTCGAGACCATAGGGGTATTCGGAAAGGCTCTCGAATATATGCCAGAAAGTGCCAACACCTGGTACTATCTTGGCGACCTGTACTACCAGAAGCAGCCGGACAAGGCTATGGAGGCGTGGAAGAAGGCCGTCGAGCTAAAGCCTGACTTCGCAATGGCCCTCAGGAACATCGGATGGGGATGCAGGTTCTGGAAGGACGACCTCGGCGAGGCCGTGGAATGGTACCGCAAGGCCATTGACGCAGACAACGGAAGAAATGCCCTGTTCCTCGCTGAATGTGACGAGATTCTTGAATTGATGAACGCTTCTCTGAAAGAGAGATACGACCTGTTCCACGGAAGGGAGGCTCTGTATGAGAAACGATATGATTCCGAGACCAAGGCTATAAAGCTTCGGATTCTGAACGGCGAATATGAAGAGGTCCTCGAACCGCTCCTTACCAGATTCTACTCACGCAGGGAGCATATCGAAGATCTGCACGACATCTATGTGGACGCCTGCCTGCTCTCCTGCCTGAAGGCCTGGAATGCGGGTGACAACGCGAAGGCTCTCAAATATGCCTTGATGATGAACGACTACCCTGAGAACCAGGGCTACGCACATTTGGAATACTATGCCCGTGACGCTCAGGTGTACTATAACATCGGCCTGGCATACGAAAAGACCGGAGATTCAGCAAAAGCGAAGGAGTACTTCGAGAAGGCCGCTTCCGTGACCGTGAAGCCTGCCGACGGAATCTACAACTACGAGAAGGCTCTTGCGATGAAGAAGCTCGACCCGAAGGTCAATGTCAGGAAGATGCTCAAGGAGACGGCTGCCTATGGCAAATCCTGCGTAACTGACTATGTGGAGAGATTCTTCGAAAGCTTTGGCTACGGAGACTATCCTGAGGATGTGAACACGAAAGCATATTATATGCAAGGTATCGCATACAAAGGCCTTGGACGCAATGCGAAGGCAAGGAAGTTCTTCCGCAAGGCTCTCGAAGAGCGCAACGGAAACGTCTGGGCAAATTACTATCTAGGCAACATCAAGTAACTGATATGATAAAACGAATACTCACATTATTCGCCGCATCGGCGCTGGCCCTAGTCTCTATGACAGCCGGCGCCCGTGGCGGCCAGTGGTCTGTGGAGAAGGCCAACGAATGGTATGCGGCCCGGAAGTGGCCAGTGGGCTGCAACTATGTGCCGTCATACGCCATAAACCAATATGAGTTCTGGCAGCCGGAGACTTTCAATCCGGAAATCATTGACAGCGAGCTCGCTCTGGCCGAGAGCATCGGCTTCAACTCACTTAGGATATATCTTCACGAAGGGCTGTGGTATGCTGACAAGGACGGGTTCAAGAAACGCATCGACCAGTTCCTTGACATTGCCGACAAGCACGGAATGAAGCTCATAATAACTTTCTTCACAAACGGAGGCAATCACGACAAGGTGTTCAAGCTGGGGCCTCAGCCGGAGCCTATTCCCGGAGCCCACAATTCCAATTGGATTCCGAGCCCTGGAAAAGCCGTCATTGACGACCCTGCGCAGTGGCCGCGCCTGAAAAAATATGTGCAGGACATCCTTCGCACATACAAGAACGACGACAGGATTCTGTACTGGTGCCTGTGCAATGAGCCGGAGAACCTTAAAAATGGCTGCGACGTCAGCAAGTTTATGCCGGAAGTATATAAATGGGCGTGGGAGGTGCGTCCGAGCCAGCCGCTCAGTTCCCCGGTGTGGCAGCGTCCGGGAATCCACGGGACTGCAACCAAGCTGGACCTGGTGGCATACGCCTGTATGAACTCGGACATCATCACATTCCACTGCTACTCCAAGCCAAAGGAGGTCGAGACGGACGTCCAGATGCTGAAAAGGTTCGGAAGGCCGATGATATGCCAGGAATACCTGGCAAGAAACTATGGAAACACGTTCTTCGATGTGCTTCCTATCCTGAAGGAGAACAATGTGGGTGCGATAAACTGGGGTCTGGTGAACGGCAAGTGCCACTTCCATTATCCATGGGGGCATAAGGTGGGAGACCCTGAGCCGGAGATATGGTTCCACGACATCTTCCGTCCGGACCATACTCCTTACGACCCGGCAGAGATAACATTCATCAAGGAGATGACGAAATGAAGATGAAAGTCTGCAAACATATTGTGACTGTCCTGGCGGCTGCGACAGCTTTATGCTGTTGCAGCTCCGGTCATAGTGCCACTCCGGATCCATGGCCGGACGAACCGGAGGAGCAGCCATATAATCCTTCGTTGAGAAAGATATCTGACGATGAGACGATGAATGTCCTGTTCATCGGAAATTCTCTGACAGCCGATGCCGTGGAGCACCTCCCGCGCATCTTCAAGAACATGGGGATACGTAATGTAAACTTATATGCGGTCTATAGAGGAGCATTCACGCTTCCTCGTTACGTGGAGGTGTTTGACGAACCTAATTCCTGCGCCCTGTTTTCCTGCGAGGCCGGGCACGATGACTGGGATGTGTGGGATGTCAAGCAAGACGACTGCCTGAAAGACATCCTCGGATTGAGGGCCTGGGATGTGATATCCATTCAGGAGCATACCGGAGCGGAACAGGCGTGGAGCTGGACAAAGACGGAGGAGACGGCTATCAAGACGCTGATAGACAGGTTCAATGCTGCCCATCCGGACCATCACCCGACGACCGCCTACCTGATCTCGCACGTCTATGGAAACGTATTCTATAAGGATCACGTGCTCTGGGACAAGTTCGACGGCGACAACAACAAGATGTGGGAGGCCTGCATCCAAGTCATCAGCCCGCTGAAGGAGCGGATTCCGATAACGACCATCATTCCTTGCGCTACAGCCGTGCAGAACCTAAGGACATCCAAGCTGAATTGGACTCACCCTTTGGATATGTCACGTGACTGTGTGCACTCGGACAAGGGCATAACACGTTTCTGCGAGGCCGCCACGGTATTCCAGACGATTTTCAAGCCTTGTCTTGGAAGAGATATCTCAGACTGCACATACACCTATGATGTCGAGAATACTGAACGCGGCAGCCTGTGCACCCCGGTGACTGCGGAAAACCGGGGCATCGCGATACAGGCGGCAGACGACGCAGTGAAGAAACCGACAGAAATCACCAGGCTTGCAGAGCCGAAGCCGGAAGAGGAGACAGTGAACTATACGCTCGCATTGTGCGGCTACCACTCCGTTCTGACAAACGGACTGAATGCCGGAGACGGTTCAATGTCAATGCCCGCCGCAGGTACGCCTTCTGATGTCTCCTGGAGCATATCAGCGGTCAGGAACGACACGTGGGCAAAGGATGCCGACGGTACACTTGCCGGATATGAAAAGGGAATCATCGACGGTTCAGCGAACCACAGGCTGAAGATGGGAACAGCGTCCAATACGTTGAGCAAATTCGTATTACGCACCACAAATCTTTCCGGAAAGACGATCACCAATGTTTCCGTGGGCTTGTCCACTGCATCGAAAGGAATGACGGGCAAGGTCTCGGTCAAAGTCGGAGACACAGACATTGTCTCAGGCAAGGATATAGCATTGTCCACGGCCGCAGTCAAAGATACCGGGTTCATCTACGGTGCGAACTGTGACGCCACAGGCGAAGTGGAGATCACAGTCCACGACCTGGCTGCCACTAAGACGGTATTCTATCTGTACAATGTCTCGATAACATACAAGAACAAATAGAGTGCTGCCTCTGAAACGAATGGAGGCAAACTTCAAATATAGGCCAAAGCCCTTGGTAATCAATATTATGCGTTGATTATCAAGGGCTTTAGAATATCTGAGAAGTACTCCCATCGGGATTCGAACCCAAACCGTCAGAACCGGAATCTGAAATCCTATCCATTAGACTATGGGAGCATTGCGATGCAGAGACAGGCCACGACAGGCCAGCTGCAAAACGCATTGCAAATATAATAATTCTGCGGATTATTCAGTGCATTTTTTCGCATTTCTCTAATATTTTGATTAATTTTGCCTGTGATAGGGAGTATTGTATCGTCACGGATACAGTATTCACGACAGCCGGACGAAATGGCGGAACATTGTTTGATTGAAACGGATGTACAGGTAGAAGACGGCGGAGTTGTCCGGCACAAAAAGAGTATTTTTAAAAACCCATATAGAAAGGTATGAAGAAAGCATATGTATTTCCTGGTCAGGGAGCTCAGTTCCCGGGAATGGCCAAAGAAGTATATGAGAAGAGTCAGAAGGCCAGAGATATGTTCGAGAAGGCCAACGAAATTCTTGGATTCAGGATTACAGACATAATGTTCGAAGGAACACCGGACGCGCTGAAGGCCACCAAGGTGACCCAGCCTGCGATATTCCTTCATTCCGTCATCCTTACAGCCTGCTATGACCAATTCAGCCCTGATATGGTCGCAGGACACTCTCTCGGAGAGTTCTCTGCGCTCGCAGCCAGCCACGCCATTGCATTTGAAGACGCATTGAGACTCGTGGCCATCAGGGCCAAGGCTATGCAGAAATGCTGCGAGCAGGTACCCGGGGCAATGGCCGCCATCATCGGTCTCAGCAACGAGCAGGTAGAGGATCTTTGCAAGGCCTGCCACGGGCTCGTGATCCCTGCGAACTATAACTGTGACGGTCAGGTAGTCATCTCCGGCGAAAAAGATTCTGTAGCGGAGGCTTGCGACAGAGCCAAGGCAGAAGGAGCCAAGAGAGCGCTGCCACTTGCGGTAAGCGGAGCATTCCACTCCCCTCTTATGGAGCCTGCGAGGGTGGAACTAGGAGAGGCCATCAAGGCTACAGAGTTCAAGGCTCCTATCTGTCCTATATATCAGAACGTGACAGCCCAGCCTACGCAGGATCCCGAGATTATAAAGAAGAACCTGCTTGCGCAGCTGACGGCCCCTGTGAAATGGACACAGTCTGTCAAGAATATGCTTGCTGACGAGGCTGACTACTTTATGGAAATAGGCCCAGGAAAAGTTCTCCAGGGACTGGTGAAGAGAATCGCAGGCTCCATAGTGACCGTAGAAGGACTTGAGACATTGTAGACGATACGGAGACATCGCCGGCATTCCGGCTGATGTCTCCGATGTCATATAGAAAAAGGAAAATCAATCAACATAAACATTAACGATTATGGCAAAAGAAAAGAAATTCATCACCTGTGACGGTAATTTCGCTGCCTCTCAGATTGCTTACCTTTTCAGTGAGCATGCCGCGATTTACCCTATCACACCATCATCGACAATGGCAGAGAACATTGACGAGTGGGCGGCTCACGGGAAGAAGAACCTGTGGGGCGAGACAGTGAAAGTTACCGAGATGCAGAGTGAAGGTGGTGCTGCCGGAGCTGTCCACGGATCGCTTCAGGCCGGCGCTCTTACCACCACATATACTGCATCACAGGGGCTTCTCCTTATGATCCCTAATATGTACAAGATTGCTGGCGAAATGCTTCCGGCAGTATTCCACGTCTCTGCACGTGCGCTGGCTTCTCACGCCCTCTCCATCTTCGGTGACCACCAGGATGTGATGGCCTGCCGTCAGACAGGCTTCGCCATGCTCGCATCCGGTTCAGTGCAGGAAGCGCAGGATCTCGCGGCAGTGGCTCATCTCGCAGCCATTAAGTCCAGCATTCCGTTCCTCCACTTCTTCGATGGATTCCGTACATCACACGAAATCCAGAAGATCGAGGCGATCGACGAGGACGACCTGAGGAATATGGTCAGCACCAAGTCTCTCGAGAAGTTCAGAGCCAGAGCTCTCACCCCGGAAGCACCAGTGACAAGGGGCACAGCACAGAACGGCGACGTATATTTCCAGGCTGTAGAGTCCAGAAATCAGTTCTATGAGGCTGTCCCTGACGTCGTTGCACGCTATATGGGCGAGCTCGGCGAGCTTACAGGACGCAACTACCGTCCGTTCGAGTACTACGGAGCACCTGACGCAGAGGAAATCATTGTCGCAATGGGCTCTGTCACAGAGACAATCAAGGAGACCATCGATTATCTCGAGGCTCACGGAAGAAAATACGGTGTCATCACTGTACACCTCTACAGACCTTTCTCAGAGAAGTACTTCTTCAAGGTGCTGCCTAAGAGCGTGAAAAAAATCGCTGTCCTCGACAGGACGAAGGAGCCGGGATCGCTCGGAGAGCCTCTCTACCTCGACGTAAAGGCAATGTTCCAGGGCAAGGAGCAGCAGCCTGTCATCGTAGGCGGCCGCTACGGACTTTCATCCAAGGATACGACTCCTGCACAGATTGTCGCAGTATTTGACAATCTCGAGATGGCAGAGCCTAAGAACGGCTTCACTATCGGCATTGTCGATGACGTCACATTCAAGTCGCTTCCGATCAAGAAGGAAATATCCATCGTGAAGCCAGGCACCACAGAGTGCAAGTTCTACGGCCTCGGCTCAGATGGTACAGTAGGTGCCAACAAGAACACCATCAAGATCATCGGTAACCATACGAACAAGTACTGCCAGGGATATTTCGACTACGATTCCAAGAAATCCGGCGGATACACCTGCTCTCACCTCAGATTCGGTGATGCTCAGATCAAGGCTCCATACCTCGTGTCCACACCTGACTTCGTAGCCTGCCACGTTCCTTCATACCTCCGCAAGTATGACGTGCTCAAAG
Organism: uncultured Bacteroidales bacterium; assembly: GCA_934695325.1. Taxonomy (GTDB): domain Bacteria; phylum Bacteroidota; class Bacteroidia; order Bacteroidales; family UBA932; genus Cryptobacteroides. Next base: position 308,443 of record CAKUVD010000001.1, read on the forward strand.
GCATCAAGGACGGCGGCACATTCCTTCTCAACAGCCTCTGGAACGCTGAGGAGACCATCAAGAGACTCCCTGAGTTCGTGAAGGCCACACTTGCCAAGAAACACATCAAGTTCTATATCATTGACGCCACCAAGATCGCGTCTGAGATCGGACTCGGCGGAAGGACCAACACCATCCTCCAGTCAGCATTCTTCAAGATCACAGGCATCATTCCTTACGAGGACGCCGTGAAGTATATGAAGGATGCCATCGTGAAGAGCTACGGCAAGAAGGGCGAGAAAGTCGTCAATATGAACTATGCCGCAGTGGACCGCGGAGGCGAATATGAGCAGGTCAATGTCCCTGAAGAGTGGGCCAAGATCTCAGCCAAGTTCGAGAATCCTGACAAGGACCGCCTCGCACCTGAGTTCGTGAAGGAAATCGCCGATGTCGTAAACTCACAGGCAGGCGACACTCTTCCTGTAAGCACATTTATGCCTTACGCCGACGGCACGATGCCTTCAGGCACCGCAGCATACGAGAAACGTGGAGTCGCTGTATTCGTTCCTCAGTGGCAGCCTGACAACTGTATCCAGTGCAACACCTGCGCATTTGTCTGCCCTCACGCAGCAATCCGTCCGTTCCTTCTTAACGACGAAGAGGTCGCAGCCGCACCTGCAGGTCTCAAGACCGCACAGGGCAAGGCAGTTCTCAAGGACTACAAGTTCGCGCTTTCAGTATCTGTAGCGGACTGTACCGGTTGCGGAAACTGCGTAGACGTATGTCCTGCCAAGGAGAAGGCTCTTGTTATGGTTTCAGCTCTCGACGAGCAGGCAGAGCAGGAGAACTTCGACTATCTCAATACGAAGGTCGGCTACAAGGACACTATCGTAAACAAGGCACAGAGCGTGAAAAACTCACAGTTCTCACAGCCACTGTTCGAATTCTCAGGCGCTTGCGCAGGCTGCGGCGAGACTCCATATATCAAGAACATCACACAGCTCTTCGGCGACAGGATGATGATCGCCAACGCTACCGGATGCTCGTCGATCTACGGAGCGTCATTCCCGGCATCTCCATACTGCACCAACGCTGAAGGACATGGTCCGGCTTGGCAGAACTCACTCTTCGAGGACAATGCAGAATTCGGTCTCGGTATGAAACTCGGTTCTGACCGCGTAAGGGAGACAATCGCAGAAATTATGACCCAGGGCCTCGAGTGCGACAAGGCGTCAGACGAGATCAAGGCTCTCTTCAAGCAGTGGCTTGAGAACAAGAACAACCCTGCAGTGACCCGCGAGGTGACAGACAAGCTTGTTCCTCTTATGGAGGCAAGCGATTGCCCTCACTGCAAGAAGCTCGTCGAGTACAAGAAGTTTATGCCGGCACGCAGCCAGTGGATCTTCGGTGGCGACGGCTGGGCATACGATATCGGATATGGCGGACTAGACCAGGTTCTCGCGTCAGGTGAGAATGTCAATGTCCTCGTACTTGATACCGAGGTTTACTCCAACACCGGCGGACAGTCATCCAAGTCCACGCCTGCAGGCGCTATCGCCAAATTTGCGGCAAGCGGCAAGAAGATCCGCAAGAAGGATCTCGGAATGATGGCTATGAGCTATGGTTATGTATATGTGGCACAGGTCGCAATGGGCGCAAGCCCTGTTCAGTACCTGAACGCCATCAAGGAGGCAGAGGCCTATGACGGGCCATCACTCATCATCGCTTACGCTCCTTGTATCAACCACGGTCTGAAAGCCGGTATGGGTCTCAGCCAGAAGGAGGAGAAGCTCGCTGTTGAGTGCGGCTACTGGCACCTCTACAGGTTCAACCCTGAGCTCGAAGGGACAGACAAGAATCCGTTCTCTCTCGACAGCAAGGCTGATCCTGACTGGAGCAAGTTCCAGGACTTCCTGAAGGGCGAGGTGCGTTTCGCATCCCTCTACAAACTCTTCCCTGAGAGAGCTGACGAGCTCCTCCAGAAGACTGAGGAATATGCTAAGATCCGTCTCGAGTCATACAAGAGACTTGCAGGCAAATAGCCATACTGACTGACACACGAAAATTCCCCGGGTTCCTATGGGCTCCCGGGGAATTTTTCATATCTGAAGCCGGACGGCTGAATGTCGCCTGAATATCCAAAGGACAGACTACATAGACTTGGCAAGGTCTTCCAGCCACACTTTCAGAGTCTGGAAGAACACAGGACGATATGAATGTATGCGGTCCTTGCCGAATTCGTCAGTAGTGAAGCCCCAGCCGTGGCCACCGGACGGATAGACATACATCTGAGCCTCAACGCCCTTCTTCTTCAACGCCGCATAATATCTGAAGCTGTTCTCCGGAGCGACCACCTTGTCGTCAGCACTAAGAATCAGCATTGTCGCAGGAGTCTCAGACGTCACCTGGAGATCCAGGGAATAATGCTCCATAAGACGTTCATATTCAGCCCTGTTAGCATTATATTCCTTCACTGTCATATTCTCGTCAAGCCACTTGGACTCCTTGCCGATGAGGTTATCGTGAGTGCCCTTGTGAGTAGCGAGATCCATCGTGATGACAGGATAGAGCAGGATGGAGAAATCAGGTCTGGTGACATTGTCCACAAACAGAGTGGACGCAGATGCCGCAAGATGTCCTCCCGCGGAGAAGCCGATGATGCCTATCTGCTTCACTCCCCATTCAGGAGCCTTTGCCCGGCAATAGCGGAAAGCATTCTGCACGTCAGTAAGAGGCACTTTCCAGTGACCGTTCGGCAGACGATATTTCACCACGCACACCGTTATGCCCTGCTTGACGAACCAATCAGCAGCATAGGCACCTTCATTGAACGATGATACGATCCAGTATCCGCCGCCGGGACATACCACTATCATCTGACCGTTAGGTCGTTTCGGAAGATAGATATCCATCCTGGCATCATCGCTGATCATACAGATGTTCCCATTCTCAGGCATACTCTCCGGAACAATGATCCCGTTGGACTCGCCAGGGCCGAGAGTGAGGACTTTTCCATTCTCGACAATGCCCTTGTCCACATTCTGCCCCTCAGGATACAGACGGACAGTCATTGAAGGACGAAGCTTTGTCTTAGGCTGAAACGGTTCAGCGGCATAGGCGCTGAGGGCGGCAGAAACAACAGCTGCACACATAAAAAGAATTTTTCGCATTGGTTTATATAGTTTTCAAATTATTAATTAATGTATCCTTGAGCAGACGGCAGATTTCCTTGCCCGCAAACTCCGGCAAAGGATTGAAATGCACGTCGTAAGTGAAGCCGGGGAGACGAACAGGCATCTGCAGCAGCGCTCCGCGCGCAATCTCATCCCGGACTGAGAACGCAGGGACAATGCCCACAAGTGAGACTGAGTCCACCACTATAGATTTGACAGCCTCTACAGAATCCGACACCAGAGACGTGCGTGCCTCAAGGTCAGGCGTAAAGAAGCCGGCATACCCGCTCCACACAGCGAAACGATTGGACACAGGCACTCCCGCTATGGTCGAAAACGGCTTCACAGTGAATTCATTGTCTTCAGACGAAACGGCCGCCGAATTGACAGAGCGGTTCGCCGGAGAGGCTACGACGATAGCATCCATCACGCCGACAAGCCGGCTCTCCCCCTCAAAGTCAATGGTATCAGGACTTGGCGAGACTGAAATCTCAACATCCGCATCCTCCGGCGTACCGAAATGAGACCCTGGAACATCACGTCCCTCACGCAGTGTCACCTTTTTCTCCTGTATAGTGCTTATATTGAACAATATGTCCGGACGGGCGCCGGATATCAAGGACAATGCTGACGGGAGCAGATAGGCTCCGACCACCGGATCCGCAGCAATCTTCACCGGGCGGCCAGACGTGACACGTCCATTCTCGCCGAACATCTCTGACGTAGCCGAATACCAGTACTGTATCCTGGAAGCGTACGTCCTGAAAACCTCGCCATAGCTTGTCAATGATGCCATTCCCTTAGCCCGCTGTATAAGCTGGACACCGGTCTCCTTCTCCAACGCACTTATGTTTTGGCTCACGGCAGGCTGCGACACGCCCAGAAGGCGCGACGCTTTGGTGAAGCTGCCCGTTTCCGCCACCGCCATAAAAACTTTCAGTCTGAAATCTTCCAACATATCTGAATCTTGAAGCTGTTTCCCCTTTAACGAACCATCCATCGGGCGGCTTCATTTAACAAATTTAGCATTTTCCATCCGAAAAACTCACAAGATCGGCGAATTTAAAGTATCTTGCATTAATTTTGCAGAATTCGGAAAACATATAAACAACTATATTATGAAGAAATTGTTTCTTATCATCGCAGCGGTGTTCTCCGCGTTCGCCTTCTCGGCATACGCCCAGAACCAGGAGCTGCCGAACGACCCTGCCGTAAGGAAAGGGAAGCTCGAAAACGGACTGACTTACTACATTATGAAGAACAGTCAGCCGGCCAATCGCGCGGAGTTCTACCTCGCGACAAATGTCGGCGCAATCCAGGAGACACCTGACCAGGACGGTCTCGCCCATTTCCTTGAGCATATGTGCTTCAACGGAACCAAGAATTTCCCTGGAAAGGGCATTCTCGACTATCTCCAGAGCATCGGAGCATCTTTCGGAGGCAACGTGAACGCACAGACAGGTGTCGAGCAGACAACATATATGCTGAACAACATTCCTCTCGTCCGCCCTACGGTGATCGACACCTGCATTCTCATTATGCACGACTACTCTCATTTCGTGACGTGCGACCCTTCGGAGATTGACGCAGAAAGAGGTGTCATCATCGAAGAGAGACGTTCAAGGAGAAATGCCGACTGGAGAATGTACGAGCAGTCAAAGCCTTATATCTACGGAGACTCCAAATATGCAGGATGTTCGCTCATCGGCAGTCAGGAAAACCTGGAGACATTCAAGCCTGAAAGCCTCACGAACTTCTACCACACTTGGTATCGTCCTGACCTCCAGGCACTCATCGTGGTCGGAGACGTGGATCAAGACTATGTAGAGGCCAAGATAAAGAGCATCTTCTCCGACATCCCTGCCGTAGAGAATCCTACGCCGAAGGCTGTCATCAAGGTTCCGGACAACAAGGAGCCTGTCATCGGCATTGTTACCGACCCTGAGGCGGTAAGCACCTCCGTAGAAGTATATTGGAAAAGCGAGGCGATGCCAGAAGAATACAACAGCACCATAATCGGCGAAATGACGGATCTTATGAAGAGCCTTATTTCCAGCATTATGTCTGAACGTCTTGATGACATCACAGCAAAGGCTGACGCTCCGTTCATCAGTGCGTCATTCGGCATAGGGAACATCTGTGAGACGATGGAAGTCTCTATGGGTGACATCTCCGCCCGTGAAGGTGAAGCGATTCCGGCATTCAAGGCATATCTCACCGAGATTGAGAAGATGAAGAAATACGGCTTCAGCAGCGACGAGATATCCCGTGCCAAAGAGGACCTCCTTTCCTACTACGAAAGCGCAGCCAAGAAAGCTGACACCAGGAAGAACGCTGAACTCGTGCAGCCTCTCATCAACAACTTCTTCGATAACTACGCATATATGGAGCCGGGCACAGAGTATGAGCTCATAAAGCAGATACTGGAGATGCTCCCAGACCAGGCCATCAACCAGACAGTGGCTCAGATGATCCCGGATTCCAATATGGTGGTCGTCTTCAAGGGCCCTGCGAAGGAAGGCACTACTCCTGCGGCCGACGATTTCAAGAAGGCCATCAGCGAAGTGATGTCATCTGACATCCAGCCTAATGAGTCCGAGACTATAGAGAAAGACTTCCTGGATGCGTCCAAACTGAAAGGAAGCGCAGTGAAGTCCACGGAAAGCGGAGAGTTCGGCAGCACAGTATGGACTCTCAAGAACGGCGTCAAAGTCATTCTCCGTCCTTCTGACGAGGAAAAGGACAAGATCGTGTTCAACCTCTACAAGAAAGGCGGCTCAGCAATGATACCTACAGAGGATCTCGCAAGTTTCGACAACAACATCTGGGGTCTCTTCCAGAACTACTGCGGTGTATCCAGGTTCCCTGCCACCACTGTCAGCAAGATGCTCTCCGGAAAGAATGTGAGCGTATCGCCTTATATCAACTCATTGAGGAACGGTGTATCAGGAAGATGCACGCCTAAGGATCTGGAGACGGCTCTGCAGCTGACCTATCTGTACTTCGCCGATCCGAGATTTGACCAGTCCGAATTCGACCAGGCAGTGAACCAGCTCCAGGCAATCCTCCCTAACTATGTGAAGCAGCCTGACTATGTGTTCTCCACCGAGATCCACAAGGCTCTCTACGGAGACAACCCTCGTGTCACCAACATCAGCGAGGAACTTCTTGCGAAAGCAAATCTCGCCACCATCGAGAAGGACTACAGAATGCTGTTCAATGATGCCGCAGGCGCGACGATGGTAATCTGCGGAGACTTCGACATTGACACTGTCGAGCCTCTCGTGGAGAAATACCTCGGCTCGCTCAAGAAAGGTAAGAAAGAACTCGCCTGGAAATACGAAAAGCCATCCATCGTGTCAGGTGAATACACAGACGATTTCAAGGTGGATATGCAGACTCCTAAGGTGACCGTCCTGAAAGTATACAACAATGTACTTCCTGAATATAAGGTAGCGGACAAGGTTGCGCTCTCTGCGGCCACATACATCCTCGATATGAGATACACCAAGTCTCTCCGCGAAGACGAGGGTGGCACATACGGAGCATCGACATACGGTGACATCAGCAGCGAGCCTAAGGCCGAAGCCTTCCTGCAGATCTATTTCGACACCAAGCCTGCAGCAGCTGACAAGCTCATCAGCCTCAGTATCGAAGGCCTCAACAGCCTCGCTAATGACGGCCCTACTGCTGAAGAGTTCGATATGACATTGAAGAATCTCCGTAAGAACATTCCGGAATCAAGGATCAGCAACAACTACTGGATGAACTGTCTCACACAGTTCAACATTCTCGGCATCGACTACGACAAGGAGTATGAGAACGCCGTGAACAGCCTCAAGCCTGCTGACATCCAGAATATTCTCAAGGCCATAATGGCGTCAGGCTCTGTGAAGACTGTAGTTATGCGCCCAGGGACGGCCGCAGAGGCGGAATAAAGATTTCTGAGACATAATCTTACGAGAGGGGGGGGATGACCAAAAAGTGATTTGGTCATCCCCCCTTCCTGTAATGCCTCGTCTGCCGACAGGCCTCGTGCTTTTTGGTGGCTCTATTCTTTTTTATATGACTTTTTTTGACAAACTTTGCTGAACATCAGAACAGGACTATGGCAAGACAGATAAAGATAAAGGAAATAGCGGAAATGGCCGGAGTGTCAGCCGGGACAGTGGACAGAGTACTGCATAACCGCGGCAATGTCTCCGCATCCAGCCGCGCGGCCGTGGAAAAAGTGCTCGACAAGGTCGGGTACAAGTATAACATACATACATCTGCCGTATCACTGAAGAAAGAGTTCAACATAGTGATAGCCACGCCGACTGCCATAGAAGGCGAATACTGGGGAACAGTCCGGAAAGGCATCGAGAATGCGATAGAGGAATACTCGGACATAAGGCTGAATCATACTTATTCATACTATAGCCAGTTCGATGTGGCATCGTGCAGGGAATCATTCGACAAAATCATTGACCTTCATCCTGACGGAGTCATCATCGGACCGACATTTGGCGAAGAGACGGCCAGGCTCTGCCTGTGCCTCGACAGAGCAGGGATTCCGTATGTCTTCGTTGATTCGGTAGCCGAAGGGACTTCTCCTATAGCGACATTCACCACTGACAGAAGAGCCTGCGGAATGGTGACTGCCAGCCTGTTGGATAAATTCACGGCACCCGGGACGAAGTTGGCGGTATTCGACGGCATCTGTTCAGGCGGCCAGGACGCAGTGAACCATACCGGGCGCCGGGACGGCTTCACAGAGTATTTTTCCACCCGCAAAGAAGAAGGAAGAATTATAGAATCTTTCTTTTCCGTGACAGACAATGAGTGGAACAGAAAAAACATCCCAGCCTTCCTTGAACGAGAGAAAGACCTCGGAGGCATAGCAGTAATCAATTCCAGGGGGCACATAATGGCAGACCTGCTAAAAGAAGCCGGCTTGTGCATCCCGCTGGTCTCATTTGACCTCACGACGGACAACGTCAGATGCCTGAATGACGGGCATATCTCAGCCCTGCTATGCCAGAGGCCGCAGCTTCAGGGATTCCAGGCGGTCAATGCCATTATACGTTACCTGCTATACCGGCGGAAAGCGCCCGTCACCCATAATGAAATGCCCATAGACATAATCATCAAGGAGAATATGTCATTCTACCGGTCCTATTTCCTTTCGTGACACAAGCGCCTATCGCCACGCCTTGAGGTCATATTCAGCCTCGACGCGAGCCTCGGTGCGACGGTCGAGATTGATGAAGAAATTCATTCCGGTCAATGCCTCCAGGTCATCGACACTTACGGCAGCGTCCTGCATTGTCTGAGGACTTCCGTTGTTCGCATAGTAGAACGCTATGGCTTTCTCCTCGCCAGGCTTCACGGACAGCACACACTTGAAAAAGCCATCAGGGACAGTGACCTGATGCTCGCTTCCTATCTTCACTTCCTTGCCCTTACGTTCAGGCTGCTCCCCTCCTCTCTTGGCCAGGCCTCTCACATTGGCCGCTCCGCCCACTCTTCCGTATACAGGTCCGCATATTATATATACACCGCCCTCCTGCCTCGCCCATCTGCGGCAAGCCTTCTCCAGAACCTGCCACCCACCTCCGTTGAGAGAATGAGTCTGCGGACATATATTGCTCATATAGAAGCAGTCGTGCATAGCCTCCGCGCTCCATTTCATATCAGCCGCCGGACACATATGTCCCCTGTCATAGCCGCTTCCACGATAATCGTATGTCGTGACACGGTGAGGCTCTGGAACCATCGGATCAGGAAGGAACTCATTGCTCCGGACTTCATTCCCATCAGTCTCATCAGCCGCCAGTTCCCACGCCACCCAGTTGGGATTATTCTTCTCCCTGTTGAATGACAAGATGAACCCAGTATGTTCAATTATGCGCTCAGGAGTACCTTTCAAGGCCGCAGGTACCTCGAGTCTGCGGACATTGCCCGCATCTTTCTTTTCCACGGAGCCTTTCCGGGAGTCTTTTCCATTGTCCGCCACCCTCTCATACACCTCCGCAGCGGCGTCCATAGCCGCCTGACGGTCTCCGGTAAAGTAATACACCCCCATTCCCAGTCCGCCGGACAATGCCAGACCGAGGATTGAGCCAATAAACTTCTTCATTATTTACGAGACTCCTCCGCCAGACGCATAAGATATTGGCCATAGTCATTCTTGGCCATCGGAGCCGCCGCGGACAGCAGATCGTCTCTTGATATCCATCCCATATTATAGGCGATGTCCTCAAGGCAGGCCACTTTCAGTCCCTGCCGCTTTTCTATCACCTCTATGAAAGTGGAAGCCTCCGCCAAAGATTCGTGAGTGCCGGTGTCCAGCCAGGCGAACCCTCTCTGGAGCGTCTGCACTTTCAGCCGATTCATCTTGAGATACTCTTGATTGACAGAGGTTATCTCCAGTTCACCCCTTGCCGAAGGTTTTATCCCTTTGGCGATGCCTATGACATCGTTCGGATAGAAATACAGTCCCACGACCGCATAGTCGCTCTTGGGATTTTCCGGTTTTTCTTCAATGCTGAGGCAATTTCCGTTTCCATCAAACTCCGCCACCCCATATCGCTTCGGGTCGCTGACTCTGTATCCGAATATGCAGGCCGTAGAAGTGGACCTGACCGTTTTCACAGCCTGCTGAAGCATCCCCGTGAAACCGGAGCCATAAAAGATGTTGTCTCCGAGTATGAGGCATACATCGTCATCACCTATGAATCGTTCTCCTATTATGAAAGCCTGGGCCAGACCGTCCGGTGACGGCTGCTCAGCATACTCGAAATGAACTCCGAACCGGCTTCCGTCTTCCAGAAGCCTCCTGAATCCAGGCAAGTCCTGAGGCGTGGATATTATCAGAATGTCCCTTATCCCGGCCAGCATAAGTACGGATATGGGATAATAGATCATCGGCTTGTCATATATAGGTATGAGCTGTTTGCTGATGCCCCTGGTTATAGGATAAAGCCTGGTGCCGCTGCCACCGGCCAAAACTATTCCTTTCATTATGTCAGTCTTCTGCGGCGGCAAGGCAGGTTCCTGCCGCGGTTCAAATATGTTCAGTGCACTGCCTTATGCACCGGCCCACTGGCCTGTCACAAATTTACCTAAATTTCCCGGAAAGCGACCAAGAAGCGCCACTGATTTATGTCGGAAAATTTTTATGCCGCACTCTCGCATAGGATTTACGAAAAGGATAGTTATCTTTGTCCAATCATTAGAAAAATTGCAATGGAAATCATCAACACTGAACTCGACGGAGTGATCATCATTGAACCAAAGATATTCAGAGACACGCGCGGATATTTTTTCGAGAGTTTCTCGCAGAGGGAATTCGACGACAAGGTTGGACGGCATATCGAATTCGTCCAGGACAATGAGTCTATGTCTTCTTTCGGAGTAATGCGCGGCCTGCACTTCCAGCGGCCTCCATTCACACAGAGCAAGCTGGTGAGATGCGTCAGTGGTGCCGTGCTTGACGTAGCCGTGGACATACGCAAAGGCTCGCCCACATACGGAAAGCATATCGCCGTTGAACTGACGGAAGACAATCACAGGCAGCTCTTCATTCCGAAAGGGTTCGCGCACGGCTTCTCGGTGCTCAGCGACATAGCCGTATTCCAGTACAAATGCGACAATTTCTACCACCCGGAGGCTGACGGAGGCATAAGCATACTTGACAAGAGTCTCGGAATAGACTGGAAAATCCCTGCCGGGAAAGAAATCCTGAGCGAGAAGGACACCAGGCATCCGCTGCTTAAAGACTTCGACAGCCCGTTCACATTATAGACACCTTACAGAAGATACATTATGGCTTACAAGAGGAATATCATCATCACCGGCGGCGCAGGTTTCATCGGAAGCCACGTCGTCCGCCTTTTCGTAAGGAAACACCCTGACTATCATATAATAAATCTGGACAAGCTGACTTACGCAGGTAACCTGGCGAATCTGAAAGACATCGAGAATCTGCCCAACTACACATTCGTCAAGGCTGACATCTGCGACATCGACACCATCAGAAGTCTGATGCGCAAGTACAATGTGGACGGAATCATCCACCTCGCAGCCGAGAGCCACGTAGACAGGTCCATCAAGGATCCGTTCACTTTCGCTCGCACGAATGTGCTGGGGACCCTGTCAATGCTACAGGCGGCAAGAGAATATTGGGAAAGCCAACCCACTCCGTGGGAGGTCAATGCAGAAGGCTCAGAACCGGTACAATGCAGATTCTACCACATCTCCACCGACGAAGTCTACGGAGCACTGGAACTGACGGATCCGGAGGGAATCGACTCGCCATTCACCACACGGGCATCAGCGAAGTGCCACCACGCCTATGGAAAGGACTTCTTTACGGAAGATATGAAATATGCGCCACATTCGCCATATTCAGCGTCCAAGGCGTCGAGCGATCATTTCGTGAGGGCATTCCACGACACTTATGGAATGCCGACAATCGTGACGAACTGTTCCAACAATTATGGCCCTTATCAGTTCCCAGAAAAACTCATTCCCCTATTCATCAATAATATACGCCATAGAAAACCGCTTCCGGTGTACGGCAGCGGGGAGAATGTGAGAGACTGGCTGTATGTGGAAGACCACGCACGAGCCATTGACTTAATCTTCCACAACGGAAAGGTGGCGGAGCCTTATAATATCGGTGGGTTCAACGAATGGAAGAACATTGACATAATAAAGGTGCTTATCAGCACCGCGGACAGGCTTCTCGGAAGGCCGGAGAACTCCGACCTGGACCTGATTACATTTGTCACAGACCGCAAAGGACACGATATGCGCTATGCCATAGACTCACGCAAGATACAGAGAGAGCTCGGATGGGAACCGTCGCTACAGTTCGAGGAAGGAATTGAACGCACCGTAAGATGGTATCTGGACAATCAGAAGTGGCTGGACAACGTAACCTCAGGTGAATATATGAACTATTACCGGAATATGTACGGAACCGAATAGCCGGCCAGGCTACAGTAATGTATCATAAAAGAGGATGACCGGAAAAATATCCCGGTCATCCTCTTGCTTTATAAACGGGGATGTGTCCTACTCAGGAATTGAGAACCTGATGCAGGTAAGGCTATCATAATTGCCGTCTGTGACGAACATATCCATAGTCCTGCCGTCAGCGGAGGTGCTTATGAGCACGTCACTGCAAGCCCCCTTCCCCGTGAAAGATCCTCCTACTGTAGCCGCATCTATATAGACAGCCTCCTTAACATTGCTTAGGTCAGTGATGTCCAGAAGATAGACTTCAGGGCAGGCACCCCAGCTGAAGTGAGCGCCACGCTCAATAGCGCAGAAACGGAACCCGGCAAAGTTCGCAGTAGAGATGCAGTTATAGTTCTCGTTTCCTTCGCTGCTTGTATGGAACACTGATCTCCACGTATTTGCACTTAAGTCAGAACACCAGTTCAAGTCGTACTTTCCCTGAGCATCTGCGACATATCCAATAAAGAGCACGCCGTCATTCAAGTCATTCGACACCGGAGCGACACAAGCGCCATAAGGATTCCAGACATAGTTGGATGCCGGAGTGACAGCGCCGAATTTCGCATCACCGGCGACGCCTCCTGTTATCTGCCAAGCAATCCAATACTGACTGACATCGACAAATGCCGTGACGACAGCCTTGCCGTTGATGTCGCCCTTCACGCGGACATTTCCGAGACTGCTGCTATAGATGGCATTGTGAGTGTATTCTATGAGTTTCTTAGGAGCCTTGTCCAGAGCCTCGAATGCATAGACAATCATCGTCCCTCCGAATGCAGTCTGTGCCGAAACGAGGATATTGCCGGCATCATCATTCGTCATCGAATATACTGACATTCCCTCAGGTACAGGAACCTCCTGAAGCAGTGAGCCGTCAGCACGGTTGATAGCGTAAAGTTTGTTTCCGCCGTTCGCCACGAGAAGCATATTGTCTTTCACAGCCAGACGAAGAGGCCCGCCTGCGACATCTACGCCGTAGTCACCATAGGTCTTTGACCACAAGGTCGTCGTCTCTGCGACGCCGGTCTGCTTCAGAGAGACCTCTGCCACATAATCCTCCACATCAGTATTGACCTTGACAGTAGCGAAACGTGAGCCGAACTCGCTGTTCGCAGCCACATTGTATGAATACTCATCATTGGCACCCGACACTTTGGTCACCCAATTTTCCGCAGGATCCTCCACGGTGTACGGGAAATTGGCGTTCACTGAGAATGTCATCTTTCCTCCGGCCTTGCCGAGAGTAAATGATGTTTCGGACACCTCAAATACTCTCTCGTTAGGAGCCTGGACTACAGAGACTTCCTCTTTCCAGCCCTTGGCGTTGGTGAACGTGATGACTCCTCTTCGCTCCTCAAACTTGTTATATATCTCGTTTGAGGCTACCGTGAACACCGCAGCGCTGGTCTCCAGCCCCTTCGTGACCACCGGCGTTATCCAGTCCTTCGCATTGTCTGATATGGTGTAAGTATAATCGACATTTCCCGTCACCTTGACAGTGAGGTCACCGCCTTCCTTAGGAATACTGAAGGAGTTTTTGTCCAGGCTTATCGCATCCTTCTGCAACTGCTTGACTGTGATTTTCTTTACATCCGCACCACAACGAAGGTCGAACCAGTATTCGCGGCCATCGAAATCTGCATTCTTCAGAGCGGTGACAGTGATGCTTCCGCTGCCAGCCTTTCCGCTTGTCGGAGTGATGGAGCTCCAGGTATAATGGTTTGTATTAGGGACGGCCACATTCCAGTCATTGTCAGCCGTAAACTCGATAGTATAGTCACCGCCGTCTGATGTGAAGACCGTAGTGAGATCCTCTTCGGAGTTAAGAGTGATTCTTCCGTCTTTGCCGGATTCCTCCTCACAAGAGATCGCGCAAAATACCGCAATCCCGGCCAATAATATGCTTATACGTTTCATTTCTTTACTTACTTAACAGTGGAGAGATACTCATCAAAACTTTTCTTGAAAGCATCCCAGTAATCAAATTTCTTGATATGACATAGGTCAAACACGAAGAACCCGTCGCTGTTGTTGATGCAGGCCTTCACTGCGTCAGGAATCTTGTCTCCCTGGCCGCCTTCTGTCCACCCGGTGGAATTTCCGATGTCAGGGCCGCCGCTAAATACAGTGTCGCCGCGAAGAAGCGCCTTGCCCTTCTGACAGAAACCCTGCATAGTCCATTCTGTCGTGCCATAGATACTGTCAGTTCCTGCATATGCGCCGAGGAACATAAAGTCACAATGGTCTGCATAGCCATAGTTCTTGTAATTAGCCGACGCCCAAAAATACCCGGCAGCCTTAGGATCATACTTAGGACTGGCCCAGTTCACTCCGCACTTGTAATACTCGGAATACCAAGCCCCCACATATACCCCGAAACGGATCTTGCTGTTTATGCCGTGTACAGCCGCGGCAGCCTTGACGATGAAATCGTGTATGGTCTTGGCCTTGAATTCGAGCCACAGTTTCGTGGTCTCCGGAACTGAGCGGCTGGAGAAGTCGCTTGTCCCAGGGGCCAGGATATCTGAAGGCCAGTTGCTTATGGTTCTTCCGACATAAGTCTCGAACTTGGTCCTGGACTCTTTCGAGAAATCACTCATAAGGTCATTGTCGTCATAGCGGCAACGGTCCAGTACGATTCCGTCAAGGTCATATTGCGCCAAATCCTTGATTATCTGAAGGACATACGCCTGAGCCTCATCATTGGCAGGGTTCAGGAATCTCGTGCCATATTCAGTCACGTCCATCGTGCTCTTGAGGCCGCCAGAAGCGTTTATTACGCTGGCCCAGCCTTTCTTGCTTCCGTCCCTGAACAAAAGTCCATCGCTTCCAAGCCCATAGGCGCAGAGATACCCGCCGACAAAGGTGTTCATACTCGCGTTCACCCGCATCCCAGCTTTCCTTGCGGCGTCGATGAACGTCTGCAGATAATCGTATGTACCGGTTCGGTTCACCCATTTATATCCGCTGCTGGTCCATACGTCCACTTTTTTCAGAGGGTCAGCCACAGTGGACTTGAACAGCACGTCTCCGCTTGTAGGCCTGACATCCACGATTATGTCCGTGAATCCGGTATCCTTCATTCTCTGCACGTCTGAGAAGACCTTTTCTCTGTTGTTCTCATAGTCAGGGAAGTTGGCGGCTGCGTCAATCCAGACATAACGAGGCTTGCCCACAATCTCGATGTCCTCGTCCTCCTTGCCTGGATTGTCAGTATCGTCCTTTCCAGGAGTCTCCTGACCAGGCTTGTCCCAGTCAGGGTTCCAAGGATTTTCCTTGGAACCACCGCTGCAGGACACTGTAAGAGCAATGCTTGCCATCAGCATTGACAATTTTCTAAAATTAATCTTCATTTTCTATTTCTTTATGCAATCAGCTGAATATCCGCCGATCACACCTGAATTGAGATCATAGTAATAGAGATACATCTTGAATCCGTCCTTTGAAGGAGCGATGACCACGTCACCTGCCGCCGTTCCGGCATTAGCCTTCTGGAACCACTCCATCGACCGGTTCATCAGCACAAGGGATGACGTCTCATCGAAGTTGCCTGACAGCGAGGAAGGATCAGAAATGTCATAGAGGTACAGGCTTGGCCCCTGACCCCAGTGCGGGAAATGGCTTACCGAGAAGAGCGCAAGGTAGGTGGCATTATTGAACTGTTTGCTGTCCAAGTTATTCACATCCCAAGCCCAAGAATTTGCGTCAGATGTAGGATGGGTAGACTTGACCGTGCCGTTGCCCAGGACATTGGTCAGGACATTGGCGTCATAGTAAGCCAGGAACATTCCGGCATCAGAGCTGTTGGCAGAAGCCACGACATCCGTATTGTGTACAGGAGCCGCACCCCAGGAAAGCCCTGCACCGGAAAGGTCAATGACCTTCACCCCGGAAACTGCGCCGCCAGTGACAGTCACCCTGGTGACCTTGCTGGACGATGTCACGTTGGCTATGCCCTCATTTGTGATGTCAATCACGGCGTTCTCATTGACATTTCCGATGACCTTTATGGAATATCCCATAGGAAGATCCGTAGAGTTCGTAAACGAGTGGAGAAGTTCAGGAGCGGACTTGACTGAAGCCGATTTCCAGATCTTGAATTCTCCGCCGCCGTCCACGTGGTTGCAGAAGATTATATTCTCACCCTCGTCATTAGTCACTGCCGCCACGGATGCGTCACCGACATTGACAGAGCCTTCCCTGACACCTGTGATTCCGTTCAGACAGACAGGAGCGGAACCGTCGCCGAGGCAGACCACGAGCTTGCCACCAGCCGCAGCAAGTGAAGGCTTCACGTCAGAGCTATATGGAGGAAGTCCTACACGGCTTTCAGGCTCGAAATTGAACAACGCCTCCACTGAAGAGCCGTTGAAACCCTTGTCAATCTTCTCCGGCACAGTCTTTATGACTGAGTACTCAGCCCTTGTCTTTCCGTCGTGGGCAGTGACAGTGAACTTCATCCCTTCATCATAGTTCGCAGGGACAGAAGGATCAGGAGAAATCGAAGCGTGGGCTGAAACCTGTACGGCAGCCGTGCAGGCGGTAAGATGCTCAGCAGACACGAGCGTCACTGTCTTTGCGGCCTTGTCCACTATACCGCTTATCACAGGGTCATCCACCGTAAACACCAATATGTCACACGCCGAGGACTTAACCCTCTCGCCGGTTATGCAGATCTGCCGGCTGTTTCCTTTGGCATCAGTGAACGTATAATAATTATCCTTCGTAAGGTCCAGGAGAGTCAATGCCGGCTCTATCTTGCAGTCAGGCTGCACTGTAGCCTGAACCCTCACCTTGGTCATATAAGGAGTAGTCTCGTCATCACTTGTCTCCGGGAAGTACCAAGGAACAGGCAGGACGAATCTGTCCACACTCTCGTCAGCGATGTCCAGTTTACACATCGACTGGTCTCTGTACGGACCGAATGTAAAGAATGCCTCAAGACTTGAGAGGCTCTGGCGCTCAGCCGTGGATATGACGTGCTCAGGCTTATGGCAAGCTGACACGGCAAATCCCAACGCAGCGAGCAAAAGATATGTTTTTCTCATATTCTATTTCAATGTATGTTATTTCCACTCAGGGAATTGTTCTACGGCAGTGTTGCTTGACAGTTCACTGTCAGGAAGAGGGAATCTGTTCATCTTCGCAGGATAGCTACGAGTCTTGTCATCCACCGACACATAGGTATATTTGAATGACGCTCCCGCTTTCTCAATCTTCAGGCCGTGGAGCCGGTAGCCGGAAAGTCCGTCAGGATAATTGTTCGGAGCGACTCCCCATCTGCGGAGATCCCAATAAGAGAAGCCCTCGAACGCCAGTTCCACACGACGCTCCTGACGTATCGCCTTCCAGAGATTGTCCCCGGACTTGTCCGTATAAGGAAGACCTACGCGTCCACGTATTTCCTTTACAGCGGCATTTGCGCCTGCGGCGTCATTTGTACGATAGCAAGCCTCCGCCTTGTTCAGAAGAACTTCAGCATACCGCATAATGACAAGAGGCTGCGTGCTCTGTGACCTGGCGATGACGTCGTGGCTTTCATCCACACCTTTCCTAAGGTAATATCCTGTAGTGGTACGCCCCTTAGGCTCCTTGTCCACATTCCACTGCGCCCAGCCGTCGCCTCCGCCGATATAAGGCTCGATGATTCTGCCTTTCCAGCTTGCGCCGTTATAGAGCACAGAAGCCTGGAAACGAGGCTCAAGCAATTCATAAGGAGGGTTCTCTGTCGTCCCGTCCGTGGTGTTGTGCCAAGCGGACCAGTCAGGAAGACCGCTACCGTCAGCATACTCATAGGCCTCGACGATTTCCTGCGTAGGAGTTCCGTATCCGCCGCCGGAAGACTCACGCATAGTGTAATCACCGCCAGGCGTATAATAGAAGTCAAAGTTATGATATACTGCATTCTCATAGCTGAACACATACTCGAGGATCACCTCGGAGTTGTTTCCGGTGAATACGTCAGCATATTTCGGAGCAAGGGAATAACCAAGTTCCTTCACCTTGTCCGCAGCCTTGATGACTGCGTCATATCTTTTCGCATAGAGCATAGCCCTGGTCAGGAATGCATAAGCCGAGCCCTTGTCCAGGCGTCCGTTCGCGTTTTCTTTCGAGGGAAGGTTATCAGCCGCGAAATTCAGGTCCGCCTGGATGAAATCCCAGCCCTGCTCCTCAGTGCTGAGTTCTTTGTTAGTCTTGATGGCGCTGAGATCCTCGTCATAGATGACGACCTCCTTGTATCTCTTTACCAAGTCAAAGTAGAACCAGGCGCGCATAAAACGAAGTTCGGCTTCCAGACGCGTCTTGTCCTCGTCAGACATCTCTCCGTATTTCTTCAGGTAGTTAATGCCCTGATTCGTCCTGCGGACGGCACCATACATAGTGTCCCAATATCCGAGATATGAAGCCACATAATTTGCAGTCAATGTGGATCCTCCGTATGAGATCTCACTTGGGATGAGACAGAGAGCGTTATAGTTATATGAGCCGTATTTAAGCTGGTCCGAAAGTGCATCCGTCATACCCGCGGAGCACTGCCCGTTGTTGGCGTCCGCCATATCCAGGATATAGCTGTAGATATAGTTCACGCCATATTCCGCATTCTGCGTAGTCTTCCACAGCAGTTTGTCGGAGACGCTGTCAGTAGGGGTCATATCCAGATAGTCATTGCAGGAAGCCAATCCAGCCATCGCCGCCATTCCGGACACCGCCATCAATATGTTTTTTGATATCTTGTTCATATCGTACTGTCAATTAGAATGATAATGTCACGCCACCCATTACGAGACGCTGCTGCGGATAGTATCCGTTATTCACGCCAGGTGATTCAGGGTCGATGCCCTTAGGAAGTCCGTCAATCGTGAAGAGGTTCTGTCCTTCCACGAAAATGCGGAGAGATGATATGCTGAGCTTGCTCATCCATTTCTTAGGGAATGTGTAGCCGAGCTGAGCCGACTTGAGACGCACGTATTTGCCGTCTCTCCACCAGAACTCGCAGCTGAGACCGTTGTCACCGCCGTGTCCCGGAGAACCGAGCGTAAGACGCGGGAATGTTCCATCCGGATTGTCTATGCTCCAGGCGTTCTCCACGAGATAGAGAGGAGAGTTTCCTCCTTCCTTGAAGGTCTGTGTCCAGATGGTGTTGTCATCATATCCGTTGTAGTATGTACCGGTGAGAGACACATCGAACAAAGCACCGCCGGTGAACTGCGCATTGAAGTCAATGCCGTTCCACTCAAATCCGAGATTGAGTCCGAATGTGAGTTCAGGACGGTTGGAGCGTCCGAAATATCCCCAGTCATCATAGTCAATCTTTCCGTCGCCGTTTATGTCCACGAACTTGATATCGCCGACGTTAGGTCGTGTTCCCCACCACGGAGAATTGTCAATTTCCTCCTCCGAGCGGAAGAGCCCGTCCGTCTTCCATCCTGTGATGGCACCGTATGTAGTGCCGACAAGCTTCCTTGAAGAAGCGACCTCAGGATTATCCTTATACTTTATCCACCTTGTCTTGGAATAAGTGAGGCTGGCAGCCACATTGTAGTAGAACGGCTTGTTGCCAAGCATCACGTGGTTCTTGTGGGATATCATAAGATCGACACCTTTGGAGTCAATCGCAGGATAATTCACATAAGACGGATAATATCCACCCATTGACGCTGAGAAACTTGAGCCCTGATATGTCAAGATATCATAGGTGTAGTTGTAGAATGCGTCGAACTCCACGCCGAGCATTCCGTTCCACATCGTGGCGTCGAAGCCGGCATTATACGAGAGATATCGCTCCCAGGAGAGATCAGGGCTAGGAACGCCGTCAGGCCTGTACGCCGGATTGAACGACGTGGTCCCGTCAGGCTTGCGGTACCCCACAAGGCTGCCGTATTTCGTATATGTGCTGAGGAATGCATACTCCGGCACTCCTGAATTTCCGAGCATTCCGACGGACGCCCTGATCTTCAGATCGTCCAGGAACTTGGCACCGTCCATAAACTTCTCGTTGGAGATGCGCCAGGCGGCAGACGCTGATGGGAAGAAGCCCCATCTGTTGGTATTCATACCGCTGAAGAGGTAAGAGCCGTCTTCACGTCCCGAAAGTTCGAGGAGATAGCGATCAGCATAATTATATTTCAGTCTGAATACGGCACCTACTGACCTCGAAGCGGCGCTCGAGCCACTGATTGGGTTGGCAGTCGGCTTTCCCTCGCTGATTTCAGGGAGTCCTGCAAAAGGAAGATCCTTTGCATAAGCCGCAAGGCTGTTGCTCCTGGTGTCGCGGACCTCCATAAGGGCAAGAGCCTCGACACTATGCTTTCCGAAAGTGCGCTCATAGGAGATGTCAGCCTGACCTACCATCTGCTGCCAATATGATGTTCCTTCACCTATGTTTATGCCATTGTCCACGCCGCGAGGATCATTCTTCTTGGTATACTCGCCGGCATTGAAAGCCATTATGCTGTAAGGAGTGTTAAGGTTCTTGTTATAGGAGTTGCTCCAGTCATAGACACCGGACACCTTGACCTGAAGTCCATCTACGCCAGGAATGTCATAAGCGAGGGAGGCATTTACGGAAAGGTCCATTCCCCTGGTCTTTCTGTATCCTGATTCATAGATGGCCGCCAAAGGGCTCTGCGGAAGGGAGTTGTTCCTCTTTATGGATGCCGTGTAAAGTCCGTCATATTTTTCAGGCAGATACGGATGCATCATTATAGTCTGGTTCGCCACCGATAGGAAGCCCTGTTCTCCGAGATATGAGTTGGAGTCTGTACCACCCGACACATAGCCTGGAGTCTGTCTGTTGGATATGACTCCTGACAAGCCAAGCTTGAAATGAAGCCTGGACGAGAGGTCTGAATCAATGTTGGCGCGGAGATTGTATCTCTTATAATTGAAATTGTCGATGTTACCGTTCTGTCCGAGGAAACCGAACGAGGTGTAGTAGCGAACCTTGTCGTTTCCTCCGCGTACTGTCACATTGTGCTTCTGTGTGAAGCCTGTGCCGAACACTTTCTTGATGTAGTCGACATTGTCCCAGCCGTCTGTAGGGTCGCCGTTGGTCATAGCTGCCACATTCTCTGACGTGAAGTAAGGGACATACTGCGAGCGGTCTGTGATAGCGCCACTGGCAAGCTGATCCATCATATCCGCCATATTATAATAATATGCGAACTGAGGGCCGTTCATAAATTCCGGGAAGTTGGCGTTCATAGAAGCTCCGAATGAACCATCATACGTGATGGTGGCCTTTTCCTTGCTTCCTCTCTTAGTGGTGATTATCATCACACCGCCGGCTCCTGAAAGTCCATATACGGCAGCAGACGCACCGTCCTTCAAGATGGAGATGCTCTCGATATCATTAGGGTTGATGTCGTTGATATTGTTCACAGGGAATCCGTCCACGACATAGGCGATACCATAAATTGAGCCGCGGATACGCAGGGACGCCTGGTCAAGGCCAGGCTCTCCCGACTCCTGGACAGAAGATATGCCCGGAAGTTTTCCGGCAAGTATCTGTGACACGTTGGTGGCCGGTGACTTGAGCACTTCGTCTCCTTTTATGGCAGATACAGCGCTCGTAAGAGACGCTTTCTTGGATGTACCGTAACCGACAACCACAACATCGTCAAGCATCGTGTTGTCGTCTTCCAGTCTGACATTGATGACGCTTTGGGCCCCCACCTGTATCCTGACAGTCTTCTTTCCGAGGAAAAGATACTCCAGGACATCTCCGGACTTGGCTGTGATGGCATATTGTCCATCATCATTCGTAATCACGAGGTTTTGGGATCCGACAACCATAACAGAGGCTGCAAGGACTGGCTGGCCCTGCTCATCCGTCACGGTACCTGTTATCTGCGACTGAGCTCCGACAGGAACTGCCAGGCACATTGCGACAAAAGCGGCGACAAGAGGTCGCATCTTCCGTGCACAGGCGTGTAGAATGTTAGTAATCAAACACTTCATAAATGTGCGGGTTAATAGTTTGTTAATAAGTTTATGTCAATCGATTTTATTTAGGCAATGGCTATTAGTTATTATAATTCGTTTTTCATCCGCAAATTTATAATTAAATTTTACAATATTATTCTATTTATGAAAAAAATTTAAAAACATTTAACACCAACAACCAAAAACACCTTCACATATATCCTGAACAAAAACGGCCGCCTGCAGAAAAATTCCGCCGGCGGCCTCTATGACATAAAAATAACTTCTAAAGTTTCACGACTTCTGACTTATATTTTATACGATAATCCGTCGTATCCGCATCCAGGACGAACACCTGATAGCTGTCGCCGCCAGGATATACCCGGACGACAATATGCCCCCACGGCTTGAATTTGCTCCACAGCTCCTCTCCAAGTTTCTTGCGTGGCTGATCCACTGTGATATAGTAGTCCCGGTCACCCCTCCACACCTGTGGGTCGGAGATTCTCGTCATCGTGGCCGCCGTCGGATGATTCTCGCTCCTGGCGTCAATGATTATGACCTGAGGCGACAATGTCTGCATAAAGAAACCGTTGCAAGTATCGAAATATCCGTGATGGTTGGCCTTCATCACAGTGACCCTGCCGCAGATTTTTGCGACAGGAGTCTCGAAATCTCTCTCCTGGCATTTGTAAATAGGCAAATTGCCGCCTGAGAGATCGCCTCCGTTATAATATGAGAACTTGCCGTAACGCAAGCGTATGGCACAGGAGTTCATATTCTCGTCGAAGAGGAGCGGATCGCCACTGTACATCTTGACTGATTTCTTGCCGTGCCCTGTCCATACCTCGCCGTTAGCCGCCAGGTTACGGATTTCGAAATTCTTCGAGAACTTCTTGGGATCGTGCACCGGTACGAACTGACTCTTGCTTCCTATGCAGAATTTCTCCACTTCAGTACCGTGAGATGCGGAGTATTCGGCGAACTTGATGTAATGCTCCATAAAACCCTTGTCCGCATTCAACACATTCTCGCGTGACGGGAAGTCATAGTCAGGATAGGCCCTGTCCACCAGTTTATTGAAGTGAATCCTGTCACCGACGAGAGTGATGCCGGAAAGGTCAAAGCCATTCGCACCAGGCAGCGCGTCCTTGGCAGTTCCGATGTGATCATTATGGAAATGAGTCACCATAGCATAGTCAAGGTTGCCGTTTCCTGGCACCTGTGAAAGGAAATGCTTGATATAGACAGCCTGCCAATCGCCAGGCTTCTTCGTGGCGTCAGGATGCTGGGTGTCCTTCGGCTTCGCATTGTCCCCGGCGTCAATCATCATTGACGTGCCGTCAGGCATAATTATAAGGGCGGCATCTCCTCTTCCGGTAGATATCGTATGGATATCCATATAGCCTTCCCTCCACTCCGGGAGATATTCCGGATTCTGCGCTCTCGCAGAAAGGGCAGCCGCAAGCACGCAAACCGCTCCGGCAGCAAATGTCATCAATTTCATAGTCTTATTTTATATCAATGTTCTTATCCACAATCTATTACAGTAGCGATTTCTTTTCCGACAGCGGAGATATTATCTTCTTGTACTCCACAGGTGTAACCTTCAGGAACTGGCGGGCATATAAATCCCAGTCGTCCAGAATCATTGACGCGAGCGTACTGCCTGTGTATTTAAGATGTGCGGCAAGCAGAGAACGCAGTTCCTCGCGGTCGCTGTCATCCTCCAGAAGCGTCAGCTCGATCATATCCATATTGCAGTAGTAATCAAACGAGCCGTCAGGATCCCAGACATATGCGATGCCGCCGCTCATCCCCGCGGCAAAGTTGCGTCCCGTCTTTCCGAGCACCACGACACGGCCACCGGTCATATATTCGCAGCCGTGGTCTCCCACGCCCTCTACGACGGCAGTGATTCCGCTGTTGCGGACACAGAAGCGCTCGCCTACCGCACCATTTATATACATCTCCCCGGCAGTGGCGCCATAAGCGATGGTGTTGCCGGCGATGATGTTCTCCTCCGCCTTGAAATCAGCCTCAGGAGACGGTGTGACGATGATACGACCTCCAGAAAGACCTTTGCCCATATAGTCATTGGCATCACCGAACAATCTAAAAGTAACTCCGTTGCACAGGAATGCGCCAAAACTCTGTCCAGCAGATCCAGTGAAATCGACATTTATGGTTCCGTCAGGAAGTCCCTCCTGCCCATAACGTCTGGTTATCTCTCCGCTTATCATCGCGCCCACGCTTCTGTCCGTATTGCGCACAGGCACACCTATGCTCAGCTTATAGCGAGACTCGATGGCAGGTCGGAGGACCTGCATAAGTTCCATATCCTTCACGCCATCAAGTTTATGCTCCTGCGGCGTGGTGAATACACGGGCGTTGTCCCTGCAGCTTTCCGGGATGTAGAGGATGCGGTCCAGTGACACCTCATTGGCCTTCTCCCCTTCCGGATAGGTTCTCTTCTTCAGCAGGTCGGCACGGCCGATGACTTCCTGCATTGACCTGTACCCCATATCAGCGAGCCTCTCACGGATATTGCGTGCGAGGAATCGGAAGTAGGTCACGACATCCTCCGGCTTGCCCTTGAAGCGCTTGCGGAGCTCAGGGTTCTGGGTGGCGATGCCGACCGGGCAGGTGTTCTTATTGCAGCCTCGGCACATCACACAGCCTTCGGCTATCATCACGGCAGTCCCGAATCCGTATTCCTCGGCTCCGAGCAGGGCCATAAACATAACATCACGCGGGCACCTAAGGCCACCATCCACCTGGAGGCGCACCTTGCCGCGCAAGTCGTTCATCACCAATGTCTGCTGAATCTGGGCAAGACCTGTCTCGGCTGGACTTCCCGCGTGCTTCACACTGCTCGCGGGGCTCGCGCCCGTACCACCGTCACCGCCGCTGATGAGAATCACGTCTGCCTTGGCCTTGGCCACGCCGGCGGCAATCGTACCGACTCCAGCCTCGGAAACCAGCTTGACGCTGATACGTGCCTTCGCATTGACATTCTTGAGGTCGAATATCAGCTGGGCGAGGTCCTCGATGGAATAGATGTCGTGATGAGGCGGAGGCGAGATCAGGGTTATCCCAGGAATTGAGTGCCGCGTGCGGGCTATAAGCTCGTCCACCTTGAATCCCGGCAGCTGGCCGCCTTCTCCAGGCTTCGCACCCTGGGCCACCTTTATCTGGATTTCATCTGCATTGACAAGATAATATGTATCGACGCCGAAACGTCCGGAAGCGACCTGCTTCACTGCGCTCCTCGCGCTCGTCCCGTCCGGCCGGAGGATATTCCTCGAAGGGTCTTCGCCCCCTTCTCCGGTATTGCTCATTCCTCCGAATGAGTTCATTGCCAGCGCTATAGTCTCGTGAGCCTCTTTGCTGATGGCTCCGAATGATATGGCCTCGGCCACGAAACGCTTCATTATGGACTCCTCGGACTCTACCTCATCCACAGATATCGGCTTGCGATCGCTTTCGATCTCCATAAGGTCGCGGAGATTCATAGGATGTTCCCTGTTCTCCTCGGCAATGCAGAACTGCCGGAAAGCCTCGTAGTCATTGTTCCGGACAGCAGACTGCAGCAGTTTCACACGCGCCGGGTCCCAGCAATGACGCTCTCCGTCCTTTCTCCAGGCGTAGTTGCCGAAGTCATCCAGATGATCCACGGCCGTCTGGTCTGCAGACGCCTCCTCTGAAAGCGAGAACGCCTGGTTATGCGCCCTGAGCACATCTCTCGCCACGTCCTCTATGGTGATTCCCTCTATCTGGGAGATTCCTCCACCCATATATTTTTCCAGCAATGAGGAGCTAACGCCGAGAGATTCGAAAAGCGCCGCACCTCGGTAGCTTCGTATGGTGGAGATGCCCATCTTGGACAGAATCTTCAGCATTCCCTTGTTTATGGCCGTGATATAATGCTCCTCCGCGGCAGGATAATCCAGCTGCAGCACCTTGTCATTCACCAGCTTGTCAAGTATGGAGAACGCCATATACGGGTTCACGCCGCTGGCACCGTAGCCGATGAGAAGAGCCACGTGCATAACCTCGCAGACCTCGCCGGACTCGACGATGATGGCGGTCTGGCCACGCTTACGGCAATGTATAAGGTGATGATGGACGGCTGACAGCGCCAGCAGCGAAGGAATGGGAGCGTGTGCGGCATCCACAGCCTTATCACTAATGATCAAGTAATTGTACCCTGCATCCACAGCCTTGGCCGCATCCTTGCAAAGTTTCGACAATGCCGATTCCATAGCCTGCGTCCCGCCTGCCGCCTCGAAAAGCATCGGCAGGGTTATGGTCTTGAAGCCCTTGTACCTGAGATTCCTGAGAGTCTCCATCTCGCCGTTCGTAAGGATAGGAGATGAAAGCTTCACCACCTTACAAAGCTCCGGAGACGGACTGAGGATATTCCCCTTCACGGCACCGATATAGCTGGAAAGCGACATCACGGCAGCCTCGCGGATAGGGTCGATAGGAGGGTTCGTAACCTGAGCGAACTTCTGTCTGAAATAATTAAAGAACCGCTGAGGCTTGTCTGAAAGGACAGCCAACGGAGTGTCATCTCCCATTGCATAAAGCGGCTCCGCGCTGTTCACCGCCATCGGGACCATTATCCTGTCAATGTCCTCCTTCCCATAGCCGAATGCGTGCAGCATCCTGGAATACTCCGGGACACTGTGCTCCACCTTCCTTCCGCTCTTTATGTCTTTCAGGATTATTCTCCCGGAATGCAGCCAGTCGCCGTAAGGGTGCTCCGCCGCAAGGGCGTTCTTTATGGAATCATTGTCCAGGATGCGTCCTTTCTTGGTATCGACCATAAGGATCTTGCCTGGATATAGCCTTCCCTTCGATGCGATCTCTGAAGCCGGGATATCACATACACCTGTCTCTGAAGCCATCACCAGAAGTCCGTTCTTCGTTATGAAGTAGCGGCAAGGCCTCAGTCCGTTCCTGTCAAGCATCCCCCCGGCATAGCGTCCGTCGGAGAAGAGTATGGTGGCAGGGCCGTCCCACGGCTCCATAAATATGGAGTGGTACTCGTAGAAACTCTTGAGATCCTGACGGAGCGGATTCCCCTCCCGGTAGCTCTCCGGAATCATCATTGACAATGCGTGAGGGACTTCCATTCCCGCCCTGGCGAAGAACTCCAGCACATTGTCGAATGATGCGCTGTCGCTCATACCAGGCTGTATGATAGGGCTGATGTTCTCGCTGACGCTTCCGAGGTTCGGAACCTTCAGGACAGACTCCCTGGTCTTTATCCATAGACGGTTGCCGCGGATGGTATTTATCTCCCCATTGTGGGCGATGAGCCTGAACGGCTGCGCAAGGCTCCACGTAGGGAATGTATTAGTCGAGAAACGGGAATGCACCATAGCTATGGCGCTGGTGAAATATGGGTTCGTCAAGTCCGGGAAATACTGCCTCAGCTGCATTGTCGAGAGCATTCCCTTATAGACTATGGTCGTAGTGGAAAGGCTTGCGACATAGCAGGCCGGCTTGTCCTTTATGGAAGAGTCGAGCACCTTGCGCTCGATGGCCTTGCGCACCAGATAGAGCTTGTCTTCCAGCGTCTTGCGGTCATCGCACCCGGTTATGAAGACCTGCCTTATCTCAGGCTCGGCGGCCAATGCAGCCTGTCCCAGTATCTCACTGTTCACCGGCACGGTACGAGAGTGCATAACCGTGAGGTTATTCGCCTCGACACACTCGTTTATTATCTCCGTGAATCTGGCATTGTCCCCGGCATCCTTCGGGAGGAATATCATTCCGACGCCGTAGCGCCCTTTCTCCGGGACAGGGATTCCGTTCAGGAGGATGAACTCGTGTGGTATCTGGACCATAATCCCGGCGCCGTCACCGGTCTTGCTGTCCGCACCTTCCGCCCCTCTGTGCGCCATATTCTCCAGGACCGTGAGTCCCTTCTCTATTATGTCGTGGTACTTGCTTCCGTTAATGTTCACCACAAGTCCGACGCCACAGGCATCGTGCTCACATTCCGGCGAATACAAGCCTCTGTCAAGTTCGTTTCCTGTCATCATTACTTACTTTCTTTTCCTGTCACTTTCTCCTTGACCGCCTGGAATCCTTCAGTCACGCCTTCCTTGATCTTCTTCTTGGAACTGTAGAACTTGCTCGGATTTATCTCGGCGATCGTACGGTAGAACGACCTGGCCCAATAGTTCCTGAGGCCGATTCCGCCGGACTTGCCCTTGAAAGGCATAATGTCGATGATGTCCATCGTGCTGTTGTCGAAGAAAACATAATAGAATGTGCCGTAGTCCGTCCCCTTGTTCAGCTCACCGGCGACGACCACCAGTCCGAGACCGTCGGCAGGCTTGACGCCCAGATCCTGAAGCTCGTATTCCATATCCTGACGGGTCAATGCGTCAGCTGTATGGCTTATCTTAAGTTCATCTGTGTCAATGCTGCCGATGATCTTGTTCGCATAGTCTACATTGACATAGTCTATCTTCTTGCCTATCCTCGACGCAAGCGGAGTCACGTACTTGTCAGGCTCGGATATGAAAAGCTGGTTTATCCCCGAGAATGCGTCAATGAACTCCCCCGCCGTCTCTTCTGCACCGACTACTTTCACCGGTGCGAAGTCGATTCCATAGAACCTTACCGCATCATAATCGCTCAGCTGCCTGGTCTCCTGCGCATTCACAGCAAGAGCCGAAATCCCGGCCATAATGGCCAATGTCATAAAAAAGCGTTTCATATCTCTATGTTTTTAATTATTATCTACTTTTTTTCTCCTCCAGCACGTCTGTCGATGAACTTCACCGGCTTGCGGCTCATCGGAGGAAAC
Organism: uncultured Bacteroidales bacterium; assembly: GCA_934695325.1. GTDB lineage: Bacteria > Bacteroidota > Bacteroidia > Bacteroidales > UBA932 > Cryptobacteroides. The sequence continues at coordinate 337,357 of CAKUVD010000001.1, forward strand.
ATTATCCGTGCCACGGCTTCCGGCGTGTCGAACTTTACGCCAGGCGCCACCCGCACCTTGGCCCGGAAGACGTCCTTTATCTCTTTCTCGAACTTGTCTGACGGATTCAATGTCCCTACACGCACGACGACATCATCCGTGCCGAGTTCATTGGTCTCGACCTCGACGACATAATTCTTGACTTCAGGGATATTGTCCAGGATGTCGAACAATGCAGGCGGATACAGAGTCGTGCCCTTGAACTTTATCATCTGCTTCTTCCGTCCTACGACCGAACTTACGCGGGTGGTGTTCCTTCCGCAGCGGCAAGGCTCGTCATAATGGTAGACCATATCACCGGTCTTGAAGCGGAGAAGAGGCATTCCAGTGACGCCAAGCGTGGTTATGGTCACTTCGCCAGGCTCGTCCGGACCAACAGGCTCGTCATTGTCATCCAGGAACTCCACGATCATCAGCTCAGGCTGAAGATGTCCGCCGTTGAAATACTCGCAATCCGTGAACGAATGCTGCATCTCTGTAGACGCATAAGTCGAATACAGCTGAAGTTCAGGCCATTTCTCCCGGATGACCTTTCCAAGCGTGTTCAGCTCAAATGTCCTCGGGTCACGAAGCGCCTCGCCGATGCAGACGCATTTCTTCATAGAGCAGCCACGGTAGTCGATGCCGTGCTCTTCGGCGAACGCAATAAGCTTAACAAGGAAAGAAGGGACCGCCATTCCGACGGTAGGATGTATTCTGTTTATGGTGTCCCACTGAAGTTCGGGGATTCCGTTCCCTACCCTGACCACTCCCATTCCGAGTTCGCGAGCCCCCAGGAAATATGCCAGGCCGGCCATAAAGCGCCTGTCGATGGTCACCATCTCCTGCAGGATGTCTTTCGGGCCGCATCCGGCTGTCTGAAATGAGAGCTGTTCATTATAAGCGAGATGCCGCAAGTCCTCCTCTGTTTCCGTGAATGTCACTGGATCTCCGAGAGTGCCCGAAGTCGTGGAATAGTCTATAACCTCTTCAGGACTGACACAACAAAAATCCATTCCGTGCAGCTGAAGGTCGCGCTTGGTGGTAACAGGTATGAACCTCAGGTCCTCCAGCGTCCTGATCCTGCCTATGTCAATGCCGTTTTCGACAAAGAGCCTTCTATAGAACGGAGATTTCTCCGCCAGATAGGCCAAAGCCTCTTTCAGCTTTCCTTCCTGGTATTTCTTTATCTCCTCCATCGGGAGGAACTGGATTTCAGGATGCTTTTCCATATTCGCCACACAACATAATAGGGACAAATATACATTTTTTCTGTGGAATATCTTCCACAGAACGGCAAGCCGAGCCTTCTTTGACAGATTTTTATTGTCAATGGCATAAATTTATTGTCACAGCGTGGCGGATATCCTGAATAACTTTGCTTCAAGATAATGCCGCCTGTTTAGACTATGGACAATGCCCGCATCAAAGAGAACATAATCCGGAAACGGATGGAGATGGGCATCTCGCAAGACGAGATGGCCAGGCGGCTCGACATTTCCAGGAATTCATACAGAAGCATAGAAAGAGGCGACACAAATGTCATCAGCAAGAGGCTGGGCGAAATCGCCAACCTCCTTGGCGTCAGCGAGGAAGAACTTGTACTTGGGTACAAGCCGCTCAACGGCACGAGTGAGATCGAGGACATCCGTACGCATTACAATAGTTCATTCGAAAAGCTGAGAAACGAATACGAATCCAGGATTGCCGAACTTGAGAGGCAGGTCGAGGCTCAGAAGGAGACTATCGCCAATCTCAATGAAATCATAAATTCCAAGAACGAAATCATCGCACTGCTCAAGCGCAATGTCTGACCTTATCAGACGGACTGCGTTCATCTGTCTTTCTGACAATATGGCATAAAAAACCGTGACGTAATTTCAGCCTGAATTTTTTTCGCATTACCTTTGGAAAGATAATCACCGGAGGACTCATAGACAGTCCTCGGGACACAGGATGAAGAAGATAATCTTTCACATTGACGTAAACTCGGCATTTCTCAGCTGGAGCGCAGTGAAGATATTGTCCGAAGGCGGGTCTGACATAAGGCTCGTCCCGTCAGTCGTGTCCGGGGATCCGTCCGACCGGAGGAGCATCATATCCGCGGCATCCATCCCGGCAAAGAGACTCGGGATAAGGACTGCGATGCCTGTGAGTATGGCGCTGAGGATGTGCCCTGGACTGGTCATAGTGCACGGAGACTGGGAATGGTATAGGCATTGCTCCGAGGGACTTATGAAGATCTGCCGGTCATATTCCCCCGTCCTCCAGCAGTTCTCCATAGATGAATGTTTCATTGATATGACTTTCCGAGTATATGGGAAAGATCCAGTGGAGGTGGCCACGAAACTGAAAGATGAGGTCAGAACCAGCCTCGGGTTCACAGTGAACATCGGAATAGGGCCGAATAAACTGCTTGCCAAGATGGCTTCGGATTTCGAGAAGCCGGACAAGGTCCACACGCTATGGCAGGAGGAGGTCCCTGACAAAATGTGGCATCTGCCTGCAGGCGACCTTCTGTGGGTCGGAAAGAAGACAGCCGGACGGCTGGCAGCCTATGGGATATGCACGATCGGGGACCTGGCGAGGATGGAAGAGCAGACTCTTGCCAGAATCGTAGGAAAGAAATTCGCGGCACAGATGCACGAAAACGCCAACGGCAGGGACAGCTCCACAGTGGAGACGGAAGTGCAGGAAGCCAAGAGCATCAGCGCGGAGCGGACTTTCGCCAGAGACATCATCGATCCCGCCGAACTGGACAGGGAGATGTTCAAGGTGGCGTGCATAGTGGCGCATAGGCTCCGCAGGAACGATTCCAGCTGTTCCTGCGTCTCTATGTTCATAAAACTGGCAGACTTCACGGTCAAACAGAGACAACGCAGGACGACACAGCCTACAGACGTGACGGCGGTCATACTCAACGAAGCGAGAAGAATGCTCGGCGAGATATGGGATGGCTCCGCGGCGATAAGGCAGGTAGGGATAGGGGTCTCGGCGCTATCGAGGGAGAATGAGCTGCAGATGACACTTTTCGAGGACCCGAAACTCGAATACTACCGAGAATGGGACAGAAAATACGACGAACTGAGATCCAAGTCCAGAGACCCCAGGGAGCACGCATTCGAAAGACAGTCCCCAAACGGTCAGGACAATGCAGATGACGCTATTCCACAGACGATAGATCACAACCGGCGAAGGAAATCATAGAATCCCTGGCAGCCACCCAGAAATAGGAAAATATTTCGTATTTTTACATCTTGCTTTTATATGCGAAGCTTCGCATAAACTAAACGACGCAGGATGAAAGTCACATTCAACATTGAGTATCAGACAGTCTGGGGCGAGGAAATAAAGCTCGTCATCGGCGGCAGGATAATAAGTATGGAGTATCTTCCGGGTGGAGTCTGGACAGCCGAATTCATTTCAATGAAAGGAAGAACCCACGGAATCACCGGGCAAGAATATCACTATGAATGCTGGAGAGAAGGCCACAGAATCAGACGGGAATGGAGGAACCACATCGTTCCGAAAAAGCTATCCGCCGAAGCCGTGCTTGACGACAGCTGGACAGACATCCCGGAAGATGCGCCGTGCCGTTCATCCGCCTTCGCGGACAATGTATTCGCCGTAGACCAGGACAATGCTCTCGGACCAGGCAGGAACAAGGTCAATGCAGATGTGACTCCTGAAGCGATGTTCCGCAATGGATGGAAATGCGCCGGGACAGCTGTCCCGGTTTTCTCCATCCGCACAAAGGACAGCTTCGGAATCGGAGACTTCCACGACCTCAAGAAGATGGTGGACTGGACTGCCGCCACCGGGCAGAGAGTCATACAGCTGCTTCCGGTGAACGACACGACAATGACCGGGACGTGGAAAGACTCATATCCATACAGCGCGAACTCCATATACGCCCTGCACCCGCAGTTCATATATCTTCCTGACGCAGGAGTAAGGCAGGACAAGGAATACAGAGACGTCCAGGCGGAACTGGAAGCGCTTCCGGACGTGGATTACGAAAGAGTGAACCGTGAGAAGGACAGGTTCTTGCGCATCGCCTTCAAGAAAAAATGGGCGAAGGTGAGCAGCACTCCTGAATTCAGAGACTTCGTCAATGAGAATAGGCATTGGCTCAGAGAATACTGTGCGTTCAGGATTCTCCTGGTAAAGACAGGATGTGCCAATCCGGACGACTGGGGCAGGTTCAGCGAATACGATCCGAATAAGATACGCAATCTGATAGAAAGGAACCAGGAAGAGGCCGACTACTATATGTTTGTGCAGTTCCATCTGCATAAGCAGCTGACGGAAGCCAGGGACTATGCCAGGAAAAAGGGCATTGTCCTGAAAGGGGATCTTCCCATCGGGGTGAGCCGCACTGGCGTAGATTCCTGGCAGCACCCTTCTCAGTTCAATATGGACTCGCAGGCAGGAGCCCCGCCTGATGCTTTCGCAAGAGACGGACAGATGTGGGGTTTCCCGACATATAACTGGGACAAGATGGCCGAGGATGGCTTCTCTTGGTGGAAGGCAAGGCTGAAGAATATGGAACAATACTTCGACCTCTTCCGCATTGACCATATTCTTGGGTTCTTCCGTATCTGGGAAGTACCGGCAGGAGCGTCAAGCGGACTTCTGGGACACTTCAGCCCAGCATTGCCATACAGCGGGAAGGAGCTGGCAGGACTCGGATTCAACCTCGGCACCGGTCTCTATACCGGCGAGGGACTGGATACGCTGTTCGTGGAGGACACCAGGAGGAAAGGCTTCTGGCACCCGAGGATAGCGGCACAGGAAACGGAAAGATACCGCAGACTTCCGGACAACAGGAGAGAGGCTTACGACAGGCTGTACAATGACTTCTTCTACCATCGCCACGACAACTTCTGGAGAGAGTCGGCATTGGGCAAGCTCCCTGACCTCCTGGCTTCCACAAGGATGCTGGCGTGTGGCGAGGACCTCGGGATGATTCCGGGATGCGTGCCAGAAGTAATGGATAAACTGCGAATCCTTTCACTGGAGATCCAGCGGATGCCGAAGGAGATGGGGGCGGAGTTCGCCGACACGGAAAGCTATCCGTATCTGTCAGTATGCGCGACCTCGACCCACGATATGACCCCGCTCCGCGCCTGGTGGAAAGAGAACCGTTCTGTGACGCAGAAGTTCTGGAACCAAGTTCTTGGCCGAAAAGGAGACGCCCCTGAAGACTGCACTCCGGATATCTGCCTGAGCATCATCAAGATGCACCTTATGTCCAGGTCGATGTTCGCCATTCTTCCGATCCAGGACTGGCTGGCGCTCAAACCGGAGTTCTGCCATACCGACCCGTCAATGGAGAGGGTCAATGATCCTGCGACCACGCCGTTCTACTGGAAATTCAGGATGAAGGTTCCTCTTGAGGCTATTATCAATGATGCCCTCACGCCCGAGCTAAAGAAACTGGTACGCGACTGCGGAAGGCAGTGAACATTCGCCGCGGCCAGGCTGTCGCGATGGCGCCAGCTCCGAGCGGGGCAGCTGATGCGGAAGAGTGAGACGGAACACAAATAGACAAGCGATTCTAAAATACGCAGTAATGCAATTTTAGAATCGCTTATCTATTCAAACGACGCGGCTTACTTTTCACGCCGCCACGGGAAGTCCCGCTACTTTACTTGATGAACTGCTCCTTGAGGCGTCCGATCTTGGCATCGGCGTCATCGCCTTTGGCCCCGAAGTAGAACTTGATCTTCGGCTCAGTTCCAGAAGGACGTACAGAGACAACGTCGCCTGCCTCGTCGAAGAACTGAAGGACATTGGATGAAGGAAGACCAGTCTCATCTGTCTTCAGATAGTCCACGACCTTTATCACCGGCGAGCCGATAAGTTCCTTCGGAGGATTCTGACGCATATCTGCCATAATCTGCTGAATCTCCTCAGCACCGCTCTTGCCTTTGCGTACAAGCGAGGTGAGCCCTTCTTTCCTGTAGCCGTACTCCTTGTATATCTTCTGCATCAGCTGATAGAGAGTCATACCCTGGTCAGCAGCCCAGGCGGCGCACTCAGCAACCATTGAGCAGGCTATCTGCGCATCCTTGTCACGCACGAACTGGCCGACATTGAAGCCGTAGCTTTCCTCGCCGCCACAGATGAACTCGCCGTGAGCCTCGTTGCGTTTCACGACCTCCGCGATGTATTTGAAGCCAGTAAGCACATTGTATATCTTCACGCCGAAGCTCTTTGCGATCTCGGCGATAAGTTCCGACGTCACGATTGTCTTCACGACGTAGGTCTCAGGCGTAAGCTTCCCGAGTTCCTTCCAGCGGGTAAGGATATAGTAGGTAAGCATTGACCCGGTCTGGTTTCCGTTGAACTGGACCATCTTTCCGTCATTGTCGCGAACAGCGATCCCCATCCTGTCTGCATCCGGGTCAGTCGCGAGGACGATGTCCGCCTTCTCACGGTCAGCCACTTCCAGGGCCATTTTCATTGCCGCAGGCTCCTCCGGATTAGGCGATGCCACTGTAGGGAAGTTTCCGTCGCTCACATCCTGCTCCGGAACGTGGTATACGTGCTCGAAGCCGAGACGGTGCAGGCATTCAGGGACAAGCCTGACGCCGCATCCGTGAAGCGGAGTATAGACGAACTTGATGTCCTGGTGACGCTTGCAGGCTTCCGGAGTAAGCATCAGAGAGAGAATATCGTGCAAGTATCTCTCGTCCACGTCCTTGCCCATAAGCTCGATTTCGCCGCACTCTTCCTTGGCCTCGAAACGAACCTGGGAAGGGTCAGTAATCTTGGCCACTTCAGCGACAATGTCCTTGTCCACAGGAGATGTTATCTGTGCCCCGTCTGACCAGAACACCTTATATCCATTGTATTCCTTAGGGTTATGAGAGGCCGTCACCATCACACCTGCGATAGCCCTCTTGTCCCTGATGGAATAGCTGAGCTCCGGTGTAGGGCGGATGTTGTCGAACAGGAACACGTGCATTCCGTTGGCAGACATAACGTCGGCAGTGATTTTCGCGAAAAGCTTGCTGTTGTTGCGGCTGTCAAACGAGATGCAGACGCGGACATCCTCAGGATCGATAGGGTCTCCGTATGCGTCCTTGCACTCGGCAGCATGAGCCTTTATATAGTTCGCCAGGCCCTGGGTAGCCATTCCGACAGTGTATTTGTTCATCCTGTTGGTGCCTACGCCCATAATTCCACGCAGACCGCCTGTCCCGAATTCCAGGTTACGATAGAACGCATCCTCGAACCCTGCAGGGTCGTTGTTTCTCAGTTCAATGACTTTGCCTTTGGTCTCCGGATCGAAGTCTCCGTCCAGCCAGCTCTGAGCCACTTCTCTAAAATCTTTTGCCATAATATATCATATTAGTTTGTTTCTCATACAAAAATAATAAGAATCCGCTTAAATCCATATCGAAAATTCTCTGACGTCCGCCTGTTTTCAGGCCTGGCCGTTGCTGACTGGAGAATCTTCCCTGTCAGAGTCCGCATTGTCGAATGCCTTCACTATCTTGGAGACCAGCGGATGACGGACGATGTCATCATTCGTGAAGAATATGGTCGAGACGCCCTTTATGTTCTTCAGAAGATTTATTCCTCGGATAAGGCCGGAATCCTCCTTGCGAGGAAGATCCACCTGGCTTGCATCACCAGTGACAATGAACTTAGCGTCAGGCCCCATACGCGTGAGGAACATCTTCAGCTGTCCCAGATTCGTGTTCTGCGCCTCGTCCAAGATAACACACGCCCTGTCCAGAGTACGGCCGCGCATATAGGCGAGAGGGGCGATCTGGATTGTCCCCTCGGCTATGAACTCCTGAAGTTTCTTTGTCGGGATCATATCGCCGAGAGCATCATAAAGTGGCTGAAGATACGGATCAAGCTTGTCCTTCAGGTCTCCCGGCAGAAAGCCAAGACGCTCTCCGGCCTCCACGGCTGGACGCGTAAGGATTATCCTCTTTATCTCTCTGTTTTTCAATGCCCTTACGGCCAATGCTATGGCAATATATGTCTTGCCGGTTCCGGCAGGTCCGACGGCAAAGATGAGGTCACTGCCGAAATAGGCCTTGACCATATCCTGCTGCGTCTTGTTGCGTGCCCGTATCGGCTTTCCGTCTGTGCTGTGGACAATGACTGCGTCACCGTTGAGCGTGAAGCTGTCCGGAGAAGTCTCCCCGTCGAAAATATCCTCGACATCGAACTTGGTAAGGTTCATCTTGTGACGACGTCTCTCAATGAGTTCATCCAGTTTGGCCGAGAACTGCTCAATCTGGCTGTCAGAGCCGTCCAACTTTATCTGATTCCCGCGTGCGACGACCTTCAGCCCGGGAAAATATGTACAGAATTCCTCCAGGATCTTATTACCGGCCCCATATATCTCTATGGGATCCATCGCCTCCAATGTAATGACCTTCTTCATCCGTATAATGTCAATAAACAATTTGCAAAAATTTCCGGAGACAAAGTTAGGAGTTGTTTTGAAATATCTGAAATTTTATTCCTCTGTCCATAGGAGCGTAAAACAAAAAGGGATGGCCAAAAGTGACTGGTCATCCCCTATGCGAGTCGAAGTGCTTCCGACTATCTTCCCTCTGAAGATATCTTGGCGTATTTCTCGTAGTTTGCGAGGTTTTCAGGAGACTCCTCGCGGAAACGATAATAGATGTTCTTCAGATACTCTGAGATGCCGACCTTCACAGCGTCGTCCTTAGTGATCTCGAAAGCCTTCTCGAAAGGAGCGATGCAAGACTTGAGGGCATCCTCGAACTCTTTGACGAGAGCCATATATTTGGCGTCGTCAAGCTCAGCCTGAGCTGCAGCCTGAAGCTCGATGGCCTTGTTATAGAACATTGTACCTTCTCCGATATAGCCGAACTCGTATGCAGGATTGATCTCGGCGCATTTCTCGTAAGCCTTGACAGCCTCGTCGGTCTGGCCGAGCTGAGAACGGATGTTGCCCTCGACATAATAGAGGGAGGCATTGTTAGGCTCGTTGGCCTTAGCCTTGTCGAGAAGCTCGAACAGACGGTCCGTACTCTCGCCGCTCTTCAGATAATAGTTGATGAGGCCGATGAGTATGCTCTGGCTCTGAGGGTATTTCTCGAAGCCTTCCTCGAGATACCTCTTCGTGTTGAGAGTGTCCACGTCAGCAAGTTTCGCAAACACCTCGCCACCTTCATAATAGTAACCGAGATCGTAGCATTTCTCGAAGAGAGGCTTAGCCCTTCCGAAATCCTTCACAGCCCAAGCCGTGAAGCCTGCATTGTAGATGGCGCTCGTATCTATTTTTGAAAGCGGAGCGAGAGCCTCGACATCAGCGGCTTTCTCGAAGAATTTGCTTGCGGCGGCGATATCACCGAAGTTATATTTGTTGTATGCCTCGTTGATGTATTTCTGTCCGATTCCATTCAAAGCATCAGCGACATCCTTGGCCTTAGCCTGCTTGGCATCAAGCTCGAAGCCCTTCTGGTATGCAGCTACGGCCCTGTCGAGAGCGTCCTCATAGACAGGCTTCGTCACCTCGATGATCGAAAGCTGTCCGTTTCCGTTGAAATACAGGTTCTTGTCAGCATATACCTCTTTAGTATATGGGGCACCCTGAATCTCCACTGTCTCGGAAGATGACGGCTTCTCGTTTCCCATTATGAGAGCGAGCTCCTGCTTGGTAGCCCCCACCCAGAGATTTCCGGTAGGAGCCTCATAAGCCTTTACATATTCCTGTCCAAGCTTGAACCAAGTGGCAGGTTTGATAGCCTTCTTTTCATTGCTGGCGGCAGCCTCGGCAGCCTCGACGGCCTTCTTGGCGTCAGCGGCTGATTTCACTTGTGCATCAGCCACCTGCATAGAGGTGAATATAGCCAATGCGAGAAGAATTTTTTTCATAATCTATAAGTTATCAATGTTTTTATTCATTGTCTGCAGGAGCAGGCTGTGCTGAACCTTCCTCACCTTCACCTGACTGAACCGCAGGTTCCTCGTCCTCACCTTTGGCGACGACAGAGACTGACGCTATGGAGTCATTGTCCCTGATGTTTATCAGTTTCACGCCCTGGGTGTTTCGTCCTGCCTGCTTGATGTCAGCCACGGCCATTCTGATGATGATTCCACTCTGCGTTATGATGAGCAGGTCATTTTCCTCAGTGACATTCTTCAGAGCCACCAGCTTGCCTGTCTTGTCCGTGATGTTCATAGTGCGGACACCCTTGCTGCCTCGGCTGGTCTTGCGGTACTCCTCGAAATCCGTACGCTTTCCAAGCCCCTTCTCTCCGATGACGAGCAGCGTGTGCGCCGCAGCATCCTCAGCCTCAGGTTCGTAGCATACCATACCGATGGCATAGTCATCTTCATCAAGATTGATGCCACGGACACCGGTCGCAGTTCTTCCGAGAGGTCTTGCGTCAGATTCGTCGAATCTTACGCAGCGTCCGTTCCGGCTCGCGATGAGCACTTCTGACTTGCCGTCCGTAAGAATGGCCTCAAGAAGCTCGTCGCCCTCACGGACATTGACAGCGTTCACACCTTTCATACGCGGTCTCGAATAAGCCTCGAGGGAAGTCTTCTTGATTATGCCCTCCTTGGTCGCGAGAATGATGTAGTGGCTGTTTATATAGTCATCATCGGTCAATGTAGGTACATTGATGATGGCCTTGATCTTGTCATCAGGTATGCTGAGGACATTCTGGATGGCGCGGCCCTTAGACGAACGTGAGCCTTCAGGTATCTCGTACACCTTGAGCCAGAAACATCTGCCTTTCTCCGTGAAAAACAGCATCGTGCTGTGCATATTGGCCACATACAGATGCTCGATGAAATCCGCATCCCTTGTGGCGCTGCCCTTCATTCCTACGCCTCCTCTGTTCTGCGTCTTGTATTCCACAAGAGGTGTCCTCTTTATATATCCGAGATGAGAGATAGTTATCACCTCGTCATCATCGGCATAGAAGTCCTCCGGATTGAATTCGTCCGCCGTAGGGACAATCTCGGACCTTCTCGGGTCGCCGTATTTCACCTTGAGCTCCTGTGTCTCGTTCTTGATGATGTCCATCTGCATTGACACATTCGCCAGCACGTCATTGCAGTATGCGATGAACTTCTCGAGGTCGTCATACTCAGCCTGGAGCTTTTCGCGCTCAAGTCCGGTGAGCTGACGGAGGCGCATCTCGACGATGGCGGCGGCCTGCGCATCAGAGAAGTCAAATGTGGAAATCAATGTAGCCTTAGCGTCATCCACTGACTTGGAGGCGCGTATGATCCTTATGATCTCGTCAATGACGTCTATCGCCTTGATGAGCCCTTCCAGGATGTGCGCTCTCTTCTTGGCTTTCTCGAGATCGAACTTGGTCCTGCGTACCACAACTTCGTGCCTGAAGTCCACGAACACCTTTATGATGTCCTTGAGGCTCAACGTCCTCGGGCGTCCGTTCACAAGCGCGACATTGTTTATCGCGAAACTTGACTGCAACGGAGTGTACTTGAACAGCGTGTTCAGGACGACACTTGAGTTGGCGCCTTGCTTTACTTTGAAGATGACTCTCACGCCCTCGCGAGAAGTCTCATCATTCATATAGGTGATGCCCTCGATCTTCTTGTCATCGACCATCTGGCCGATCTTCTCGAGCATCTCCTTCTTGTTCACCATATAAGGAATCTCGGTGACGACAATGGTCTCGCGGCCGTTGTTGTCCACCTCGATCTCGGTCTTCGCACGGACCACGACTTTTCCGCGGCCGGTCTCATAAGCATCCTTGATGCCCTGTATTCCCTGGATGATGCCACCTGTCGGGAAATCAGGGCCCTTTATATAGCGCATCAGGCCATCGGTGTCGATTTCCGGATCGTCAATGTATGCGCAGATGGCGTCGCAGCACTCTCCGAGGTTATGCGGAGCCATATTCGTGGCCATACCCACAGCGATGCCGGCGGAACCGTTCAGCAGAAGGAGCGGAGCCTTCGTAGGGAGCACAGTCGGCTCCGGGATGGTGTCATCGAAGTTCAGCTGGAAGTCGACGGTATCCTTGTCCATATCGCCGAGCACGTCATTAGCCAGTTTTTCGAGCTTGGCCTCAGTGTATCGCATAGCGGCCACCGGGTCACCGTCCATAGAACCGAAGTTTCCCTGGCCGAACACCAGCGGATACCTCTGGTTCCAGTTCTGCGCCAGCCTGGCCATAGCGTCATATACGCTGGAATCTCCGTGCGGATGGAATTTACCGAGCACCTCTCCGACGATTCTGGCGGATTTCTTGGTCTGGCCGGAATAATCCAGTCCAAGCCCTTCCATTCCGAAAAGCACTCGTCTCTGCACCGGCTTCAGACCATCTCTGGCATCAGGAAGCGCCCTGGATACGATCACAGACATCGAATAGTCGATGTATGCCGACCTCATTTCCTCATCAATGTTCACCTCCTCGATGATGCCCTTCATCCCAGTCCCCTCGTCCTGCGGTTCCATACCGTTCTTGTTCTCCTCTATCTTATCCATTACAATTATTTAGTTTTCACTGTTTTTCCGTTTCGCCGCAGCCCTTGTCCACCCGGACATTCTTATGCGGCGCAGGAAGCCGGCCCAATATGGAAATTCACAGACTTCCAAACATACAAAATTACAATATTTTTGTTACAGTGCCAAAAAATATGAGGCGGTTTTATGGGGCGACGAGCAGTCCCGGAATGGCAGCCAGGCCTGACATTTTTGCTTTATATGATTAAAGGTCTTATTTTTGCTTACAGTTTTCGGACATTAGGAAAAACGGGCAGGAGCCCGACACGTAAAAGACATTCTATGGACATTAACATAAAAATATCAGACGACCTCAACAGCATCATCGGCTATGCCAGGGAGGAGGCTATGCGCACAGGAAGCTACGGCATCGGCCCCGATCATCTGTTCCTGGGAATAATCAGGCACGGAGACAACGACGCATTCCGCACGCTGGAAGGACTGGGGGCCGACACTGACACGATGAAGCGGTTCATCGACAGCAGGATATTCACCAACGAAAACATCCCATACTCCGAACTTGAGAACATCACTTTCTCCAGATCAGCCCAGAACATATTGAATCTGACCATAATGGAATCAGTGAAGCTGAAGAATCCAGAAGCCGCACCCCAGCATCTGCTCCTGGCATTGTGTCGGACGACCGGAAGCTATGGGGTCACCTTCCTGAGAGACCTCGGCATTGACTATGCCCGCATATTGACATATATGGACAAGAACGGAATGCTCGCCGCCAAGACAGGACAGTCCGGAGACAATGAAGCCCCTGCTAATGCAGACGACACTGGCGGGGACAACGCGGAAGACCGGACGGACAGTCTATCTGAGTTCGGCATTGACCTTACGAAATCCGCCGCCGAAGGCAAGCTGGATCCCGTGGTCGGACGCGAAGACGAGATTTCCAGGGTCATCGAGATCCTGGGACGCCGCAAGAAGAACAACCCGATGCTCATCGGAGAGCCTGGCGTCGGCAAATCCGCCATCGTGGAAGGAATCGCGATGCGGATAGCGGACGGCACCATCTCACCCGTACTGGCAAGGAAGCGTATCATCTCGCTGGACATCGCATCTGTCGTGGCCGGGACAAAATACCGCGGAGACTTCGAAAAGAGGGTGAAGACCATCATAAAGGCCGCATCAAGCAACCCAGACATAATACTTTTCATCGACGAATTCCACACCATCGTCGGAGCAGGCGGAGGACAAGGCAGCCTGGACGCCGCCAATATGCTGAAACCGGCCCTGGCACGCGGTGAGATACAGTGCATCGGCGCCACGACAATGGATGAATTCACGAAAATAGTGGAGAAAGACGGGGCGCTGGACCGGAGATTCCAGAAAATAGTCGTGGAGCCGGCAGACGTCAAGGCCTCGATAAGCATCCTGGAAAGGCTCGCCCCGAACTACGAGGAGTACCACAAGGTGAAATACACCGGATCCGCCATAGAAGCCTGCGTGCGCCTGACTGACAGATATATACCGGAACAATTCCTGCCGGACAAGGCTATCGATGCAATGGACGAGGCCGGTTCGATGGTCCGTCTGAGGTCGAAGGCAAAGGTCAATGCTGACGGCGTATCAGGCTATGTCAATGAAGAAGACATCGCCACGGTAGTGTCCAAGATGACGGGAATCCCCGTCAATAAAGTGGCGGAATCGGAAGGAAACCGGATAATCAGGATGAAGGACAGGCTGAAGAGCAGGATAATCGGACAGGATGAGGCCATCGACACAGTAGTCGGAGCCATCCAGAGAAACCGCGCGGGCCTGAAGGATCCTGACAGGCCCATCGGCTCATTCCTGTTTTTCGGGCCTACAGGCGTCGGGAAGACAGAACTGGCCAAACGTATCGCAGAGTACCTCTTCGACTCGGAAGACAATATGGTACGCATCGATATGAGTGAATATATGGAGAAGTTCACTGTATCCAGACTCATAGGAGCCCCTCCGGGATATGTCGGATACGAAGAGGGCGGACAACTGAGCGAAAGAGTACGGCGGAAGCCTTACTGCGTGGTTCTGCTGGATGAGATCGAGAAAGCCCACCCGGATATATTCAACCTTCTGCTGCAGGTCCTGGACGACGGGCGCCTCACCGACAGTGAAGGGCGGACTGTCAGTTTCAAGAACACGATAGTGATAATGACATCGAATGTCGGGAGCCGCGACATCCAGGAATACGGAAAGGGGGTCGGGTTCAGCACGGCAGGACGCAACGTATCGATAAACAGGCAGATGGTTCTGGAGAAAGCCGTAAGGAAGGCGTTCCCGCCGGAATTCCTCAACAGGGTGGACGAGAAGGTATTCTTCAGGGAACTTGATAAAGAGGACATAGGCAAGATCATCGACATTGAGCTGAAAGACCTGAAAAGGCGCGCAGAGACAGTAGGCTACAGGCTTGCAGTGACGCCGTCGGCAAAGAAATTCATCGCCGAGGCAGGCTTCGACCCGAGCTATGGGGCCAGGCCGCTGAAACGTGCCGTGATGAAATATGTGGAGGATCCCGTGTCTGAATTCATCATAGCAGACAGAGTGGCCGGAGGGCCGTCACACGGTGCGACGGACATAAAGGTCGGACTCTCATCCGACAAGAACGGGACTTCGGTGTCCGCAGGGAAACCAAGAAAAGTAAAATAACTGAATGACAATGACAAGACTTGTGATATTCGACCTTGACGGTACGCTTCTCGACACCGTCGAAGATCTGGGGAATGCGACGAACTATGCCCTGAGGCAATGCGGTTTTCCTGAAAGGCCGATAAATGATTATTATACTCTCTGCGGAAGAGGAATCTATAACCTGTTCAGAGGGGCAGTGCCAGAGGGACAGGACACAGAGGAGAACATAAAGGCTATGGCCGGGCATTTCCTCAGGCATTATGACGCCAATATGTGCAAATGCACTGTCCCATATCCAGGAATAGCAGAGATGATGCACAGGATAACCAAGGCAGGTGTCATTCCCGCATTGGCATCAAACAAATATCAGGAAGGCGCCGAGAAACTGATACATCATTTCTTCGGGGACATACATTTCCTGAAGATTCTCGGGCAGAGGGAAGGACAGCCGATTAAGCCGGATCCGGCGATTGTCCATCAGATTATGTCCGAACGACCGGACATAAATAAAGATGAGGTAATGTATGTCGGTGATTCTGACGTAGATATGAAGACCGGTGCAAATGCCGGAGTCAGGACAGTGGGCGTCACCTGGGGATTCCGCTCCAGAAAGGAACTGGAGGCAGGGCATCCGTGGAGAATAGCAGACACTGCCGAAGAACTCGGAGATATGATTATGCAAAACGATTAAAATTCCTTATATTTGCATTCCCGGGCGGGACAGTCCGGGCATTAAGGAAACGTGACCAGGCACATCGGCAATAACACAGGGCGGGAACCTGGGACTCCCGTCCCAAAAAGATCAATACTATGACAAGAATACCGGAATCAGAACTGATCATCAATGATGACGGCTCGGCTTTCCACATCCATCTCAAGCCGGAGGAACTGGCAGACAAAGTCATTCTCGTGGGTGACCCGGGCCGCGTGGATATGGTCGGGGAATTCCTGGAAGACAAGGAATTCCGCCACGCATCCAGGGAATTTGTCTCCATCACTGGAAAATACCATGGAGAACGCATCACCGTGCTCTCGACAGGCATCGGCACAGACAACATCGACATTGTCCTCACAGAACTCGACGCCCTTGCGAACGTGGACTTCAAGACCAGAGAGGTGAAGCCGGAGCACAAGACATTGACAATCCTCAGAATAGGCACAAGCGGAGCCATCCAGCCGGACATCCCTATCGGTTCATTCATATTCTCAGAGATTTCAGTGGGCTGTGACGGCCTCCTGAACTGGTATGCGGACAGGGACAGGATAAACATCCCTGAAATGGAAGACGCATTCAAGGTGCACACACATTGGAATGCCTATCTCGGCTCGCCTTATTTCGTGAAGGCAGGAGAGAAGCTCATCGAAGCATTCAAAGGCTGCACAGTCAGAGGAGTGACAATCTCCGCCCAGGGTTTCTACGGACCTCAGGGGCGTGTGGTAAGGCTGCCGCTGGCAATGCCGGATATGCTGGACACATTCGAGTCGTTCCGGTTCGGAGACTACCGCATCACGAACTTCGAGATGGAGAGCTCAGCAGTGGCAGGCCTGGCAGCTCACCTCGGGCATCAGGCAGGAACAGTCTGCTGCGCCATAGCCAACAGGTACCTCCAGAACAGCAACCCAGACTACAAGCCGCTGGTACGGAACCTCGTAGAGCTTGCGCTCGGCAAGATGGCTGAGATAAAGTAGGCCTGGCAGCTACTTGTAGAGGTCTCCAAGCGTACGCAACGTATTATCGACAGGCACGGCCGGATCATCCATAAGGATATCCACGGTACGGCCTGTCTTCTTTATCACAGACTCTTCCAGGAACCGCAGCTGCTCCGGCACAGTATAGTACATAAGATCTGCGATGTCGTGCGTATGCCCATCGTAACGGACTATCGTATAAGGATATCCATATTTATTCAGCTGACGGGCTATCTTGGACGAGCCGAAAAGTCCCAGATTGAACACTCTGATGGACTTGTATGTGACCACCCTGTCAGCCGTGCCGTGAAGAAGCATCTGAGGCGCCGGCGCATCAGCATATTTCACACGACCGTGAGTCGAGAAAATCGCTCCGGAGAACGATATCACACCTGCATAGCGGAAGCCGTCAGGGAGTATGGAGGCCATATCGGACCGGTTGCACAGCTCATATTCCGACTGCAAGGCGATTATGGCACCAGCGGAAGAACCGCTGATGACAATGTTGTCAGGCTCGACGCCGAACTCCCCCGCATTCCGTATTATGTATGCCGTGGCGGCGAACATATCCTCGACACCTATCCTAATGGAGTTCCTGATGGCGCCCACCATCTTCACCCCCTTTACGCTTACCCCCTTAAGACCCAGGCGATAATCTATAGAGAAAACCGGGTAGCCGGCGTCATTCAACATCTTAATCCACTGCTGGTAATGTGTCTTGTCGCGTCTTCCGCTCATAAATCCCCCGCCGAATGCGAAGATTATCGCAGGTTTCTTCCGTCCGTCCATCTCAGTGCGGCTTCCCTCTGACGCCCGGTAGAAATCAAGATACAGTGCCGAGTCCCTCTGCACAAATACGTGAGTGGATGTCGGTTCCGCCTTAGGCACACCGGGAGCCTCCCACTTGTTCCTCGCGGACAAGGACATTGACACGAATATCATAACGGTCGCTATTGCGGCCGCAAATAGATTTTTTTTATTCATATTCATTTTCATTGTTATTGTCACAGTCAGGAATGAGACGACGTATCGCCTTGACATCCGAGAAGAAATGTCCGGCGACCACTCTCACCACAGTATAGGCAGGAATCGCCACAAGCATACCGAGCACACCGGCGACATTGCCGGCTATGAGTATGACGATGAAGATCTCCAGCGGGCTGGCCTTTATGCTCCTGGAGTAGATGAGCGGCTGGAAGAGGAAGTTGTCCACAATCTGCGTAAGCTCGAACAGGACAAGCAGGAGCAGGACGAATCCCCAGAAATGTATGGTCAGTCCCGCCGAACTGAATTTCAGGACGGTAGCCAGTATCGTCCCCAGCACGGTGCCGACGAGAGGGCCGACATACGGAATGATGTTCAGGATGCCGGCTATGAAGGCTATGCCTACAGCAGCATTGAACCCAATCCCGGCTATGAGCCACAGGAACAGGAAGTCAAGAAGCGCCACGCCGAGGACCTCGATCATAAGTCCGACGAAATATCTTGACAGAAGATACTCGATGTCCCCTATCGCAGCTATCACACGGCTCTCGATACGGTCAGGCACCATAGCCCCGACTATCTTCCTGAACAGCATCGGATCCTTTATGAAGAAAAAGGATATGAACACGACTGAGAAGATTCCCACTCCGAATGACACGAAGAAAGACGCGATATGCTCGATGACTGAGGACAATGAAGACAGATCGAATGTCCTCCGGATGAAGGCCCCCACTGAGTTCTCTATCCTGAAATCAGGGCCGAACTGCGGGAAATGCGATATGAGCCAAGCATTTGCGCCGCCTACGACAGAGGTATATGTATCCACCGGAAGCGAATAGTCCGAGTTCGAGAAATTATCAGAGATGCGCTGTACGATCCCGGCCACCACAGGAATCACCTGCGTGAATATGAACAGGAAGACGCCGAGCAGGAACACGATGGTCACGATGGCCTGCAGCCAGTCAGGAAGTTCCTTCCTCCCTATACGCACACTCTTCAGGAACTTCATCACAGGTTTCCCGATAAGGGACACCACCGCGGCCAGGACAATGTAGATGATGACGCTTCTGAAATACCAGCACGACGCCAGCACTACCGTCCCGGCCACGACATATATTATATATCTGGACAGTCTGTCCACTCCCCTCTCACGCTCCATAACAATGAATTTACGTTTTTCTTTTCTCGTCACCGGACGATTTTAGATTCGCCAAAGTTAGTTTTTTAAATTCTGTTTTCCTATTTTTGCAATCCGTTCCGGGTGCACCCGGACGAATTTCAAAATCCGAATCATTATGTGGCAGAGAATACAGACTCTATACCTTGCGGTCTCCACACTGCTGACGGCTATTATGCTGTTCAGCGTAAAGGCTTATGTACCTGGCGCCGACGGCACTCCTGCAGAGACCTATAAGTACTTGACATACATACCGTATGCCATCCTCATTGTCATAATCCTCCTACTTGACGTCCTGGCGCTCACGACATACAAGATCAGGGTTTTCCAGTACCGCACGACCATATTCTCGGCACTGGTGACCCTCGGCCTCCAGATATGGCTGGCCGTCGAGTTCTTCGTCAATCTGAATGCCGGCTCGGACGGCGGAAGGCTGATCTACAAGGTCAATGTCATATTCCCCCTGGTCTCAGTCATCCTTGACGCTCTTGCCGCCAGAGGAATTCTTGCCGACGAGCTTCTCGTCGAGAGCACCTACAGGCTCAGAAGGGACAGAAAGAACAGGAAAGGAAGAGCCTGAATTTCCGGAAGAATTTTTACGGATATATGCCAGGACATTCTCGGCATAGGTCCGTGTTATGGATATCGGCGGTATGCGGTCATTGTCAAGATCCAGTTCATAGCCGTCCCTTTCCTTCCGGACCACTTTCACTCGTCCCATATTCACAATATACTTGCGGTGGCACCTAATCAGGCTACTGCCGCGGAAACTTTCCTCCACAGTCTTCAGGCGACAGCGCAGCATATATTTCTGCAGGTCGCCCTTGCTGTCCGTATACCATACTATTATATAGTTGTCATCCGACTCCACATAATAGAGACTGGAAAGGCGCAATGATAGTTTAAGGACTCCGCTGCTGTCGAACAATGTTATCTTCTGTTCGTCCTTAGGCAGGATAGGCTCGTCGGAAACGACATTTGCATAGTTCATCAGCCGGATCGTATTATTCTTGTCTATGATGGCAAAATACATTCCGGCGATGATATAGGGTATCACCAGAGAAACGAAGCAATACAGGAAGGCATTGAGGAAGATGTGCGTGAATGACGTCTCCTCTAGACGGATTATTCCAAGTTTGTCTCCCTTTATGGAGAAGATAGTGTAGAGAAGGCATATGACCACGACTTCCGCAAGGTTCCAAAGCACATATTGGAGATAGTCCATATCCTCCATCCTCGTGGCATACATCAGGCGCTTGCTGAATATTATGACGAAAAGACCTATGATGAAGAAGGCCGCCGTGAACAGGAACGCCTCCGAAGCGCCTATGGCGAACCATACGTTATGCGAGAACGGGATGCTCACCAGCATAAACACCAGGGAGAAGAAAGCGGTGAACGTGACAGTGGCTATCAGCTGATATTTCTGTCGGAAGTAGCTCGGCAACTTATATTTTTCTGACATAGTTCTAAACAGTTTCTTAAAGCAAATATAAGAATTAAACCTCAATTTCACCACTTATCCGGGCAACTCGCCAAAAGATGCGGAAAAGGAGCCGCAGTTCGCCACATTCTTTTCCGCATTGGGGAATTTAGGGATATCTTTGCTTCGCAAAGGAACGGAGATTTCCGCTCCATGTCGCGCAAGAATCTGTTTTGAACCGAAAAAAATAATTTTCTTATGAGACTTATCGGGACCGGAAGCGCCCTTCCGGAAAAAGTCGTGACGAACGCGATGCTTTCTGAATTCCTGGACACCAGCGACGAGTGGATCGTCCCGAGGACAGGAATACGGAGCAGACACGTGATCAGCCACGAGAATATTGAGGATCTCGGAGCCAGGGCGGCGATGAACGCTCTGGAGATGTCCGGGCTGAAGCCTGAAGAGATCGACTACTTCATCTGTTCGAATGTGGTCAATGAATATATGACACCGGGGCTGAGCTGCGTGATAGCTGAAAAAATCGGACTGAAGTGTCCGTGCATTGACATAAACTGCGCCTGCCCAGGGTTCATTTATGCGATGGATATCGCCGAATGCCATTTCATCGCCGGCAAGGTAAAGAACGTTCTCATCGTATGCTCCGAAGAGCCGACGAGAATGACGGACTGGAGCGACCGCGCGACCTGTGTCCTGTTCGGTGACGGTGCAGGAGCGGCCGTGTTCACGCAGGGAGACAATCTGAAGGGCATCCGCCTGCACGCTCAGCCCGCATCGGACAAGATATGGCAGAAGCGCAAGCTTCTTCCGACACCGTATGTGGACAAAGAAGAGATAGAGGTTCCTCTCCAGATGAAAGGCAAGGAGGTTTTCAAGTTCGCCGTCAATGCTTCTACGACTGAGGTGGAGGCCTTGCTGAATGAGCTCGGGATGAGCAAGGAACAGGTCAATTTCTATATGGTCCACCAGGCGAACCTGCGCATAATCGACGCCATAAAGAAATACCTCGGAGAACCTGACGAGAAGTTCCCTGTGAACATCACCGACCACGGAAATTCGTCATCGGCTTCCTGCACGATACTCTTGGACGAGTGCAATCGCAAGGGAATGTTCAAAAAGGGAGATATTCTAGTCTTCAGTGCGTTTGGTGCAGGGTTGCTGTCAGGTGCGGCTGTACTGGAATGGTAAAAATTATTATATTTGCAGATTGAAACATATTATATTGACTCGATATGATTAAAAGTCCTATTTGCGATATTCTTGGAATAAAGTATCCTTTGTTCCAGGGAGGTATGGCCTGGATTGCAGACGCCAACCTCGCCGCAGCCGTATCAAATGCCGGCGGCCTCGGCCTCATCTCTTCCATAAACTTCGGAACCGAAGCCGTGAGAGCAGAAATCAGGAAATGCCGCGAACTTACAGACAAGCCTTTCGGAGTGAACATTATGCTCGCGGCGCCTAACGCCGCAGAGGTGGCCGATATGGTCATCGAGGAGGGCGTGAAGATCCTTACGACAGGTGCAGGCTCCCCTGCCGCATATATGGAGAAATGGAAGGCCGCCGGGATAAAGGTGATTCCTGTAGTCGCATCCGTAGCATACGCATTGAAAATGCAGGAACTCGGAGCCACCGCAGTCGTGGCCGAGGGCGCTGAATCAGGCGGACACGTCGGCGACAATCATACAATGGCACTGGTACCTCAGATCATTGACGCACTCGACATTCCAGTAATGGCGGCAGGCGGAATCTTCGACGGAAGAGGAGCAGCCGCCGCGTTTATGCTCGGAGCGGTCGGAGTTCAGGTAGGGACAAGGTTCCTCATCGCAGACGAGTGCCTTATCCACGAGAACTACAAGGAGAAGCTCCTCAAGGCGTCAGACGTGAGCACTATGGTCACAGGAAAATCGCTGGGGGATGCCGTACGCTGCCTGAAGACACCGTTCTCCAAGAAGTTCTTCAAGATGGAATACGACCCGTCAGTGCCTAAGGAGGAAGTCATCGAATTCGGGAAAGGCGCTATGCGCAAGGCCGTGTTCGACGGAGACAATATGGGAAGCTTCCTCGCCGGTGAGGTCGCGGGAATGATCCACAAGAAAGAAAGCGCGAAAGATATCGTGGAAGACATTATGGGCGGGGCTGAGAAGCTGCTCAAGAACGCGCCTTCACTTATAATATAATAAGACGTGCGGTGGCCAGGCACCATTTTTAACCGATGCAAGAGCCCGGAATGCTTGCTTTAGAAGAAAACAGAAAAAACATAATGGCAAAAAGAGTTGTAGTGACAGGTATGGGAGTCATCTCCCCTGTCGGAAATGGTGTCCAGACATTCTGGAACAGCCTCATCAACGGAGTCTGCGGTATCGACTATATCCAGAATTTCCCTACGGAGAACCTTCCGGTAAAGATCGCCGGAAAGATCAAGGACTTCCATCCGGAAGAATACGGTATGGACAAGCCTTTCATCAGAAAGCAGGATCTTTTCACACAGTACGGTGTGGCTGCGGCATACGAGGCTATGCAGCAGGCAGGCCTCAAGAGCGAGGGTGAAGGTCAGAACATCGACCCTTTCAGGCTGGGCGTCTATGTAGGCTCGGGAATCGGCGGATTTGAAATCCAGTACCGTGAGACGGCCAAGATGATCGAGGATCCGTCAGGCCAGTGGGTTTCGCCTCTCTTCATCCCGACAATGATTTCCAATATCGCTGCCGGACATATCGCCACGAAGCATCACGCACAGGGTCCTTGCATTGATGTGGTAACGGCTTGCGCCACTTCCACAAACAACATCGGAGAGGCTTTCCGCGCCATCCGTCACGGTTATGCAGACGCCATCATCGCCGGCGGGTGTGAGAATGCGACCATTCCTCTCGGAATCGCCGGATTCGCCAATGCCAAGGCTCTTTCACGTGCGGAGGACCCTAAATACGCATCTCTTCCGTTCAACGGCAACCGTGCAGGTTTCGTGATGGGCGACGGCGCCGGAATCCTCATCCTCGAGGAACTGGAGCACGCAAAGGCCCGCGGAGCCAAGATCTACGCTGAGATGGTCGGCTACGGCAATACCTGCGACGCATACCACCCGACAGCACCGAGACCTGATGGAACCACACAGGCGAAGTGTATCGAGCTGGCGCTCGAAGAGGCCGGATTCGACAAGGAGAAGGACAATATGTATATCAATGCCCACGGCACTGGCACCAAGCTCAATGACGTGGCGGAGACAAAGGCGTACAAAGCTGCGCTTGGAGACTACGCATACAAGGCGCACATCAGTTCAATCAAGTCAATGACAGGACATATGTTCGGAGCTGCCGGTGCGGCCGAGGCCATCACGACAATCCTCGCCCTCATAAACGGCATTGTCCCTCCGACAATCAACCTTGATACACCTGATCCTGAGTGCGACCTCGACTACACTCCTAACACTGCTGTCAAGACAGACCTCACAATCGGCATTTCCGATTCATTCGGATTCGGCGGCCACGATGCTTGTGTGGCATTCCGCAGATACGAGGATTAAGCAGTTTCAAAAGACGTACTAAAACCTAAGCATAATGAACAAAGAAGAAATCAAGCAGTTCCTGCCACACAGAGAGCCTATGCTCTTGGTGGACGAAGCTGAAATAGACGAGAATGGTGTAGCGCATTGCAAATATACCATCAAGGAAGATGAGTTCTTCACTAGAGGGCACTTCCCAGGCAACCCGATCGTCCCTGGAGTGATCCAGTGCGAGATAATGGCGCAGAGCTGCGCAGTTCTCGTAAAGGATGACATCCCTGGTCACCTGACTCTCTATGCAGGGCTCGACAAGGTTCGCTTCAAGAATCCGGTGAAACCGGGAGATGTATGCGAGATCACTGCAACGCTGAAAGAGAAGAGAGGATCTCTCTACTTCTGTTCAGCGAAGCTTGAAGTAGACGGCAAGCTCTGCTGCAAGGGCGACCTGACTTTCGCATTGATACCTAAGGAATAGCGGGAAATCTAATAAAAAACAGTGAGGCCGGAAGGGTCTCACTGTTTTTTTATTTACTCGTGCGTAGCGAAACGCTGCTCGGCAAGTTTCTCGAACTTCGTGCCAGGACGGCCATAGTTCGCATACGGATATATAGATATACCGCCACGAGGCGTAAATAGCCCTGTAACCTCAATATACTTAGGATCCATAAGCTTTATAAGGTCCTTCATAATTTTGTTCACGCAATCCTCGTGAAAGTCCCCGTGATTTCTGAAACTGAACAGATAAAGTTTCAGACTCTTGCTCTCGACCATCCTTACGTCCGGGATATAGCTTATACGTATCTCGGCGAAGTCAGGCTGGCCGGTGATAGGACAAAGGCTGGTGAACTCAGGGCAATTGAACCGTACCCAGTAGTCGTTCTCCTGATGCTTGTTTATGAACGTCTCCAGAACCTCCGGAGCATAGTCCATCTTGTATTCGGTCTTGTGACCCAGGGAATGCAGTCCCTCCTGTTCTCTTTCTTTATTCATTATAAAATCAGATGTCATCGCCGACCATCAACCTGACGCAGTCCCCGAATGCCATCAACCGCGACATCCGGAACGCATAAGTCATTGACAATCAACGATAGGATATTACTCTATATGTCAGATACCCTGAACGGGTTATATGAGATGTTCTCATCGAACGTATCGACGCCTTCATAGCGCTTGAGTGCCTTGACCACCTGAATTGTCACAGGCAGGATCACGATTTCATAGCATACCTTGAATGTGACCTGAGCCACGAGCATCATAGCCAATGACTTGATGTCGGCGCCCCAAAAGACGATCGGCATAAAAATCAATGAATCGAGGAGCTCTCCCGCTATGGATGAAAGGATGGCGCGGCCTGAGAAGCCTCTCCCCTTAGTGGCGACTTTCATCTTGCTCATCACGTAGGCATTCATCGTGGAGCCGGCAAGGAAGGCCAGCAATGAAGCGAAAGCCACACGTGGAGCCATACTGAAGACATAGTTGAAATGCTCGGCGCCGTCCCAGAATGATGCCGCGGGGAGCCAGGACACGACCTGCCCCATTATGGCCACGAAGAAGTTCATAGCAAAAGCCGTCCAGATGACAAGCCTGGCCTTGCGGTATCCCCAGACCTCAGCGAAACAGTCATTGAGGATGTAAGAAATCGGGAAGATGATCACTGCACCCGGAAGGGTGATGCTTCCCATCGCGAATACTTTCGTCGCGAAAAGGTTGGATGCTATCAGGCAGACTATGAACAGAACTGCCATCAGCAAGAACATTACTGATACTTTTTTATTCATTTTCTTGTTTTTTAAGTGGTTTCCTGGAATACACTCGGCGAAGCCGACCTTTGCTTTTCCAAAGGCCGGCAAGCCATAGAATTTTTAAGCCTCGTCCTCGCCGGCGGCCTTGAGACGCTCAGCGTTCTCGGCTATCTGGAGCTGATCGATGCACTCCTGGATGTCACCGTCCATAAAGGCAGGGAGATTATACATAGACCAGTTTATGCGATGGTCAGTCACGCGGGACTGAGGATAGTTATATGTACGGATCTTCGCCGAGCGGTCTCCGGTGGACACCATTGTCTTACGCTTGGCGGCAATGCCGTCGAGATACTTCTGATGCTCCATATTGTACAGACGAGTACGGAGTTCCTCCAATGCCCTGTCGAAGTTCTTCAGCTGTGAACGCTCCTCCTGGCACTGAACTACAATACCGGAAGGAATATGGGTAAGACGCACCGCGGAATAAGTGGTGTTCACACCCTGTCCGCCAGGACCGGAAGAGCAGAAGGTATCCTTACGGATATCATTCATATCCAAGTCAATGTCGAACTCGTCGGCCTCCGGGAACACAGCCACTGATGCTGCTGAAGTCTGGATACGGCCCTGAGTCTCGGTCTGAGGCACACGCTGTACACGATGCACACCTGACTCATATTTCATCGTGCCGTACACACCGTCGGCGCAAGAGAGCTTGAAGACAATCTGCTTGAATCCGCCGGATGTGCCGGGAGCCTGGTCGGTAACCTCCAGTTTCCAGCCCTTGCGCTCGGCAAACTTGGAATACATACGAAAAAGGTCACCGGCGAAAATGGCAGCCTCGTCACCGCCTGTGCCGCCGCGTATCTCGACCATAGCGTTCTTGCCGTCATCAGGGTCGGAAGGGATGAGAAGCAGCTTTATGTTCTGCTCCATATCAGGAAGCTTAGGCTCTATCTCGGAAATCTCCTCTCGGGCCATCTCCTTGAGATCCTCATCTTTCTCATTGGCCATAATGTCCTTTGCGGAAGCAAGCTCCTCCACCATCTTCTTATATTCAAGGCCGGCCTTGATGATAGGCTCCAGTTCCTTGTAGTCCTTGTTCAGCTGCACGTATTTCTTCATATCCGACATCACTGCCGGGTCAGAAAGCTGGTTCTGCAGCGATGCGAATTTGTCCTGAAGGCTCAGGACTTTTTCGAGCAATGAATTTTTTTCTGCCATATATTATATTTCTTTTTTCTCACAAATAAACCTGTAAACATCAGCATTGGCCTGATTTACAAGGACTTCACATAACAGCGGCGGCGCATATACAGTTCGTGCTCATACTTGCCCCATACATTGACCGCACTGTTAGTCTCGATCTGAGGGTTCGATATCGCATACACAGTCCTGGCCTTCTTGTATTTCGCGGCCATCGAGCAGTGGAAGATCGCGCTCACGCCCTTGTTCTGCCACTGAGGCACGGCACCGTTAAGCATCAGGTCCACCACCTCATAATTATGCATCGCCCTCAACAGATGGAACCATCCGAACGGGAAGAGATGTCCCTTTGCTTTCTGGAGAGCCCTCGAGATGCTCGGGAATGCTATTCCGAACGCCACAAGTTCATTGTTCTCGTCCAGGACAATGCTGCTGACCTTATCAGAAATGAACGGCATAGACACCTTAGCCTCGTGAGCAATCTCCTTGTCCGTGAACGGTATGAAATTATACACCGCAGAGGCGAAGCTCTCATTGTAAACCTTGAAGAAGTACTTCACCATCTCCTTGTCCTTCTTCAGTTTGCTGAGAAGCCCCTCGTGGAGGTTATATCTTTCCTTGAGCATTCCGGCGATTCTGGTCATCTTCTCCTGGACTCCCTGCGACGCATCCATCTTGTACTGGAGCCAGTCACATTCCTTCTCATATCCGAGAACGGTCACAAGGTCATTGTAATAAGGGAAATTGTACAGACAATTGAACGGAGGGATATTGTCAAACCCCTCGACCAGCATTCCCTGCTTGCCCAACGTATTATAATATAAAGGGCCGTGGACTTCCGTCATTCCGTTCTCCCTGGCCCAGGCCTCAGCCTTCCCGAGGAGAAGTCTCGCGACCTCTATGTCGTCAATGGTGTCGAACCATCCGAAACGGGCGCGTTTCTTTCCGTAGAGTTCATTGTAGCGAGGATTTATCATAGCGCAGATACGTCCGACTACCCTGTCGCCATCCAGCACCATCCACATCTTATGCTTGCAATAGTCCAATGCAGGATCCTTAGTCAGGCTGAACACCTGATCCGAATGCAGCGCAGGCACATATTGCTCGCAGCCCTTATACAATTCATCCGGGAACTTTATGAATCTTTTCAGTTCTTTCTTCCCGCTGACCTCAACGATAGTATATTTCGCCATATCTCCGGTTTTAGTACGTCGCACCAACTCCAGTGCAGTCTGCAAATTTAGCAATTATTTGGAGAATTACGAAATCCGATGATCCGATGCTTACCGGCTCACGATGCTTCAGCGATGCTCCGGAAAGGGGCGAATGTGTCTTAAAAGTAACGAATCTATTTCATCCGAGCACGAAAGGCGCATTTTTTGTGCCGCAGCGATAAAAAAATTACTAACAATATGAAGAAAATCATCATTTCTGCCATACTCGTATGTATGGCGGCATTGGCCTTTGCACAGAACGGCGCAGCAGACAAGATTCTCGGGACTTATATGTCGGAGAACAAGACCGGGAAGGTTCAGATAACCAAGCAGAACGGCAAGTACATAGGGACATTGGTCTGGACAAGCATCGAGAATGCCAAAGACGAGAAGAATCCTGACGCTTCGCTGAGGACAAGGACACTGAAGGGTGTCGTCATCCTGAAAGATATGACTTACGTGGACGGCGTCTGGAAAAACGGAACCATTTATGACCCTGAGAGCGGGAACACGTATAAGGCCACCATCAAGATAAAACCCGACGGCAGCCTTACTCTCAGAGGATATATAGGAGTCCCTGCACTGGGAAGGAATTCCAGCTGGGCCAGGACGAAATGACGCCAGGGTATCGTTCCCGATTTTCACCACGACTCTCTTGTTTTTCAGAGAAAAGTCTTGTTTCTATATTAACATAACTTATGGTTAAGTGTATGCTTTTGGAATTTTGTATCAAGAATTTTCTTTCATTGAAAAATGAGATTATGCTCTCATTTATTGCTTCGACACTCAATTAGCAGATAAGCGTAGACAGAACTGGAGACTTTTCTTTTTGCCCGCTACTTTTTCTTTTCAGGTTACGAGGCCACCCCCAAAAAGATTGGTATCATTCATTATATAGAGCATATCAGTTAAACAACCTCTAAACGTCAACCATTCTTAGGGAAGTCACGGGTTATACGCATAATCGATTCATCCAAATAATCTATGCATTGGCAGTAAATAAATATATTATTTTTTATATATTGGCAATAAAAACTATATTTGCGAAAATTTATAGGACAATATGTCAATGATAGAAATTATTCCAGTTTATGAATGGCTGACCAAATAGTTCACTTGACTGACTATGCTGAAAACAGGAATAGTTGTCTAAACGCTATCGGCAGTCGCAGGATTCCCGGATCTGGTCAGTCCGAGGCGACATCAGATAGCAAAATAATCGGCCGCAGGAAGAAGTACTGAGAATATCTCGCTCTGCATCCGTAATGCATATCAGATAAAAATCTTCTCAAAAAAAATTTAAAAATCATAAATCCGGATTTAAAAATCATAAAAATCTGCACTTTGATTCGTCGCTCGGGACACTTTTAGATGTTTTCAGAGATTTTTTTGCATAATATTGCAGCCTTGAATGACTCGGACACCGGTATCATCAATACCCGGCCGGGGCAATGATTTTGTTTAACCAGATTAAAAATTTAACTTTATGACTGAAAACATCAAGGCTAGATTCATCGACCCGATGGTAGATTGGAGCTTCAAGCGAATTTTCGGCTCCGAGGTAAACAAGGACATCCTCATCGAGTTCCTTAAGGTGATCTTCCCAAACCTGGGGATAACCGACATCAGCTACATCCCCACGGAGCAACTGGGCATTATGGAGGAGGACAGGAAGGCGGTGTTCGATGTGCTGTGCAGGACCACCGATGGCAAGGAGTTCCTGGTGGAGATGCAGAGGGGCGCACAGAGGCACTTCTTCGAAAGGGCATTGTTCTACACATCCTTCCCCATCATGAAGCAGGGACGGAAGTCTTTGGCTGAGGAGAAAAGAGATGACACAGGGAAACCTTGGAACTTCAGGCTTGACGGGTCTTCTTCCTCGGAGTGCTGAACTTCAAGTATGAGGATGACGAGCTGACGGAGCACAGGTACCGGCTGCGGGAAGCGACGACCGGAAAGACGATGACGGACAAGCTGGAGTTCGTGTTCGTGGAGGTGGCGAAGTTCGACAAGGACGAAAGCGAGCTGGAGACCGACCTGGACAGGTGGCTGTACATACTGAAGAACCTGTCAAGGCTGCTGGAGAGGCCGGCGGCACTGAGGGACAGAATTTTCGGAAGAATCTTCGATGTCGCCGAGATTGCCAGCCTTGATGATAACGACAAGAAAAAATACATCACTGCAATGAATACAGAACGCGACACTTACAACCAGATTGAATACGCACGTGAGATGGGTGAGGAAAGGGGTATAATGCAAGAGCGATATGATTTTGTATCCAGGATGAAAAAGATGGGAATGTCCGCTCAAATGATATGCGAAATCTCAGGTCTCACAGAAGAAGAACTTGAACACATCAATGACATAAAGGGAAATCACTTCACTGCAATGAATGCAGAACGAGGCACTTACAATCAGATTGAATATGCCAGGGAGCAGGGAATGGAGAAAGGAATCACTGAAGGCAAGACGGAAGTCGCAATAAAGATGCTGGGGCTCGGCATCCCTGTCGAGACTATAGCCACAGTCACAGGATTCCCTGAGGCGGAGATTCTGAATCTAAAAAATTAAGAAAATCAAGTACAAGCCTCCAGAGAACACTGAGGTGAATTTTTTCATTTCTGAAATGAATGCAATACAAGTCTGTGTCAATATAAGCGAGAAACTCACAAGGCAGAGAGAAATTGCCGCCCTGGAAAGACTGGATTCTTTTGAAGGATTGAATAGGATGGGAACCATCACCATCGACGAAAAAGGTTCCCATAAAACGGATAATGGCAAAGTGATAGAGATTATTCCAATTTATGAATGGCTGACCAAATAGTTCACTTGACTGACTATACTGAAAACAGGAATAGCTGTCTAAACGCTATCGGCAGTCGCTATATTTTCAAATGCTCCGCAAGCAGGATTTCCTGGATGCGGAGCGCAATTCAACTTATTGCAAAATCTTTCAGAATTTTACTGTTCAGGCCAATCCGTTATTGTTTCAAACGGCAATTTATTAATTCCAAAAATGATAACACGTAGGCATGTATTAGCTTCATTTTCCTCTATAAAAGAATTATATGGCTTATCCTTCACACACTGACTCACGCATCCATCCATATAAGCGCGAATCATTTCACGGGTATCTGTAGCCTGAAAAATACCTCTCAAAACAACGAACTTCCCTCCGCCTGGAAGGAGATGCTCAAAAATTTCAACATGTCTTTTCATGTTAGAAAAATTTAATAGTTAAACATATTTTACCGAGTTCCTCTCGGATTTATTTTATCTATAAAACACATTACTCTTTGACGCAACGAACCAACATAGAACCATTTTTACTATAATTATCTACACTCACGCCATATTTATATGACAACAAGTAACAATTGCCAAGATATGAGAAGTTATCATTATATTTGATAGAAGATGACCAATAGTGACCGAAATCTATACCGTCGCCTTCATTTGGCAAAAAAACAGCTTGCACATTGTCTGAATATACATTGCTGCCTGAAAACCAGCGACCTTTCACTCCTTCGAATGTAATCAATTCAGAATAATGCGCAGACAATGCTTCAAATTCCTTTATAGTAGGAAGTCTCCAACCAGATGGACAGATAGCTTTGCTATATTTAACCAACTCGCCATATTGATTAGACCACGTCACTCCTATATTAGCCGGTGACCATATAACACCATCAATAATGCATCCAAGTCCTCTAAATATGCCATCAGAATCATAATAGTTTAGAACATTATCTATTGCTTTTTCTTGAAGTTTAATATAAGGTGTAACATATTCATTTTGCCCATCAGCAATTTTAATACTAACACAAATTGAAAGTTCTCTATGAAAAAACTCATCCGAGATTCCTTTCCCTGACATCGTAACGGAGAGGATGCCGTCCTTGGCAGTGGCGGATTTTATGGCCAATGGGATGAAGTCGCCGGCGGCGCGGGTCTTGAGGGTATAGACTGCCTTGGCGGAGAGGGCCGACTGCCAGACGCCTGCTATTTCTTCTGCCACACTTGCGGGGGCAACCTCGAACCTGATGGTGAAATCTCCAGGTACAACCTTGCTGCCATCCATAGTATATGGAACCACCTCGTAGCCATCCTCATACGTCGGGACATACGAAATGGATATCACTCTGCTGATTATCTTCGATATCTGATCCTTCAGGGCGGCTATCTCATTCTGCATTGACTTCAATGACGACTTTATATCGGAAATGTCTTTCTCCAGTGCCGTTATCCTGGTATCAAGCGCCGATATCTTCTGCTCCAGGGCTGACACCTCATTGGCAATCCTTGTGTTCACCCTCGTTATCTCGTCATTGACCTTACCCGTCAGCTTGCCGTCAAGAGTATTGATAGCTGCCGCAATCGCAGATGTATATGCAGAAGTAACGTCCTCCTTTGACTTCGCCAGTTCAGACTTTATGTCCGCAATTTCCGCATTGCTGTTTTCCAGCGCCTTCTTTACTGCCGCCAGTTCTGTCTGGAGAGACTTTATCAGATCAGAATTGGCCTTTATCTTCTCCGAGCTGCTGTTTTCGAGGTTAGATATCATTTCCTCCAGATATGCCTTCTGCGACGACAACTTCGATTCCAAGTCCTGCTTCTGTGCGGCAAGCTTCGCATCTGTTTCTGCTATTGTGTAGTACGCAGACAAGGAGCCATTCACCCACTGCTTCAGAGAACTTTCCAGTGTGGAGATGGACGATGCTATCTCCGATCTGTATGCGGTCTCCATCTCAGTCCGGGCGGACTCGATTGCAGAGGTATAGGCTGACGTAATGCTGTCCGCAGTCTTGCCGATTTCAGATTTCACAGGTTCCACGGCCGCAGTTATCGCATCTGTCCACTCCTTGCGCAGCTTCTCCTCCATAGACGACAATGATGTAGTCAGGCTCTCGACAGTCTGCTTCAATGTCGCTATGTCCGTCACGACTGACTCATATTGCGCCAAGGTCGCAAAGGTTGCTGACGTCCAATCCTTTACTTCCTGTATCTGCCCGTCGGTATAAGACTTCAGTTCGCCAATCTTGTTCTCTAGATTGGCATCTTTTTTCTTCAGCTCAGATATGGCGGCATTGACGCTGGACAGCTTCCCCTCCATTTCCGTCTTCATTGCAGAAAGCTGTGCCA
This sequence comes from uncultured Bacteroidales bacterium, assembly GCA_934695325.1. GTDB lineage: Bacteria > Bacteroidota > Bacteroidia > Bacteroidales > UBA932 > Cryptobacteroides. The sequence continues at coordinate 370,578 of CAKUVD010000001.1, forward strand.
ATGTCTCAGACTTTGCCGCCTCGATAGACGCCACAAGTTCATCCTTCATCGCACTGTCACTCGCCTTTGCATCTGAAATTGCCTGATCCAAAGCCTTCTGGATCTCATCTATTCTTGCATTACTGGATTCTATGGCTGTCTCAAGTTTATCTGCCGTCTTCTGCAGCGTCTCGATGTACCCCTTCAACTCATTGTCGGTCTCCTCCATCTTGCCGAGAGAAGCCTTGATGGCTGTTATTTGCTGCTCTATCGTGCCTATGCGGCTCTGAAGGCCCTCTATATCCTCGCCAATGGCAGCTATCTTGCCTCTTATTGCCAGGACCTCACTCTCAAGGGATTCCACACGCTCCGTCAATGCCTCCATCGCAGTCTGCATACCGGCGACTTCCGTGTCAATGCGGGAGTTCAATGTTGCAACATCTTTAGCGACATCCCCTTTCAGCCGACCTTCGCTTTCATTTACAGCCGAGGCAATCGCATTCTCATAAGACTTAATAATCTCCGCCTTCATCTCGGCGATGTCACTCTCCAGCTCAGAAATTTTTGCAGTATTGTCAGCTATCGCCCCTGCATTGTTGTTTATTGCACTGGCATTGGCCGAAATCAATGACGCATTGACTGAGATGGCCTCAGAGTTCGCGGCAATTTTTTCCGCATTGGCAAGTATCTGAGCTGCAAATGAGTCAGCCGAGCCTCCTGCCGTGATTTTCAGCGCATCAATTGCCGCCTTGTTCGAGGCTATCGACTTTGCATTTTCAGAGATTGAGGCCTTGTTGGAACTTATAAGCTCAGTGTTTTCCGCTATCTTTCCCTCAAGAATCTTCTGCAGGTTCTGTATCCTGTCAGTATAGTCCTTACGGGCCGAAGCAATCTCCTCATTGATGGAAGCAATATCCGCTCCTGTCTGGGTCAATGCAGATTCGAGGGATACTATCTTCTCATCAAGGTCCTTCTTCATCCCTACTATCGTCTTCTCTATATTGTCTATGGATGTCGCATTCGACGTGATCAATGCAGTGTTATCGCTGATTTTCTGAGAGTTGGAGGCTATCTTGCCGGCATTGTCAATGATGCTTTGGGCATTCTTCGCTATGTCGCCCTGGGCGGAGGTCAAGTCGGAGCGGAGAGCGGATATCAGTTTCGCGTTGGCGTCAATTTTCGTGGACAGCTCGCTGCGCAGGCCGCTCACCAGCCCTTCCAAGTATGTCCGCTGAGATTTCAGCTGCCCCTCGAGATCGGACTTCAATGACGAAAGTTTCGCATCGGTCTCGCTGATGGTGTAATATCCTGTCAATGCACTGTTTACCCACTCCTTGAGCGAGCTCTCCAGCGATGCGATGGACGAAGCAATCTCTGCCTTGTATGCCTCCGTGATTTCCGTCTTCGCAGTGCTGATGGCTGTGGTGTATGACGTGGTGACCTCGTTCAGGACCTCAGACGATATCTGGTCTCGTATCGGCTCCAGTGCAGATTCCAGTTCCTTGGAGACGCTCTCTTTCAGTTTCGCCTCCAGCGCTTCCACCGAGCTGTTAAGGCTCTCTATGCTCTGCTTTATCGTGGTGATTTCCGCAGTTACGGAATTGTACTGCTCCAATGTGGCGAATGTGGCTGTCGCCCAGTCCTTTGACTTCTGAATTTCGCTGGCGGCGTATGTCTTCAGGTCTGAGATTTTCTTCTCCAGTTCAGCATCCTTTGCCTGAAGTACAGTTATCGTTTCCGTTATCTTGTCCAGCTGGCCCTGCATATCGCTCTTCGCCGCATTCAGTTGCGACAGAATATCTGACTTCGCTGTGTTCAGCGCCGATGTCAGTTCATCCTTCAGTGCCGCATCGCCCGACTTCGCATCGGCTATCGCCTTGTCCAGGTCCTCACGGACTTTCGCAATCTTCCCGTCCGTCTCCGTGATGGACTTCTGAAGATCTGATGCCGTTCCCTGGAGTTTCGTGATGTAGCCCTTCAGCTCCTCATCAGTCTTCTGAAGCTGCGGAAGAGACTTGTTTATCGCCTCGACCTGCTGCGTCAGTGTATTTATCTGAGTGTTCTCGATGCGGTCGAGCCGCTCGTCGATCCGCCGAATGTCATTGTCATACCTCTTGCAGCCTGACAATGACGCAAGGACGAGGAGCCCTAGCACCCCCCCCCGATAGTTTTACGTAAATAGTTCATATTGATTACAAATCTCACCAGTGTCATTATATGTCCGTATGCGATCGGCAGGATCACATACGGACAGCAAATTTACATTTTTACGACAGAAATCGCTACACAAACATCATTAATTTCTATCTGAACATCAGACTCATATCAGAGGAGATGGCAGATCGGGCCGAAGCCGGAATGAACTCCCATCGGCCGATCTTTGACGGGTCTCCGAACACGTCGGCCTTGATGGTGCCGTTCTTCTGGATGTATTCGTAGAGGAGGTTGCGTATCTCATCATACCTCGCCACAATGCGGTCATCCATATTGTCCGTGTCTATGCCGGCACCTTTTGACAGAATGTCACCGCCACCTGCGGCACGATATGATGTCATCGCTACATTGTACTGAGAATCAGCTGAGAACGGAGAGCCATCGGCCATTGACTTGATGGATACTCTCTCTCCGTAAGGCTTGGTCACATCCACGGTATAGACAATCCCGGCGGCGGAGTCGAAATTGTAAGAGCGGTTTATGAAATGCCACCTGGCCTGGCCTGTCCTCTGATCCTCGCCGGACTCTATCCTCAGGACGTGACCGCCTGGCGCATACGTCTGGATCCACATATCATACGAATACTCCAGATATCTGCGGATTTCATCGCCTGACATTCTTACGACGAAGAGTTGGTTCTCATAAGGATAGATGGTGAAGAGATCATTATATATCAAGTCCCCGGACTTCACTTCCTTATTGAAGGTGAGAGGTGCGGCGAATGAAATCCGAGCCGTACCTACCGACAATGACACAGCGTGTATAAGGTTCATATACGGGCACATACCGGAATATGAGTCACGCGTCAGCAAATCAGTATCCAATGAGCCGACCTTTCTGACAGTAAACTCCTTGACTTTCTCAAAGTCGGAATGGAAAGCGGCTTCCATAGCAGGATCGGACTTATCCGCATTGACCTTTATGAGATCCGCGCTGACGGTCTTGGAGATGACTTTCCCGTCTTTCAGCGTCAGATTTATGCGCCCGTGGCCGATGTTGGCCGCACGGCTGCCGGAGTTGATCAGACAGATGCTGTCCTGCTGAACGACGACGGCTGAATGGTCGTGTGAGCAAACCAGGAAATCCACCCCTCGTAGCGTCTTGAGCAAGTCCAGTCCCTGGCTCTCGTAAATCGAGCCATCGCCCAGTCCGGTGCCGGAATGGACTGCGACAATGACCACCTGCGGGTTCTCTTTCGCACGCACCTTGTCCACATCTTCCTGGACAAGAGGAATAAGCGACTTGAATTCAATGCCTTTCCACAGATGCTCGTCGAGCCAGGCCTTCATATTCGGATTCGTATATCCAAGTATGGCTATCTTCACCCCGTTCCTCTTCATTATCTTGACACCGTCGAAATACGTCTTGCCGTCAGGGCGGAAAGCGTTGCCGGCCAAAAATGGTATTCCGTTGTCTTTCAATTCTTTCGTCACTCTGTCATATACTGCGTGACCAGTCTCGATATCGTGGTTGCCGACACATACCGCATCGTATTTCATATAGGCGGCAAGGCGCGGGTACAGATGCGGCGACAGAGTGTCCACATAATTGAAGTAATAGGCGGCATTGTCGCCCTGGAGGCAGTCGCCCGCATCCACAAGGATGACATTGTCCTTTCCTAGCGAATCGCGCCAGGCACTTACATAAGTGTTCACCGCCATAAGCGAGTTGCGGAGAGGGCCTCCCGCATATGAGGAATCGAACCACGCTCCGTGTACATCGTTGGTAGTCAGCAGGTCGAACTGGTATTCGCCTGACGGTTTGCCAGAGCAGGATGCCACAGCGGCTACCGCTACGGCGGTGGAGAGTCTTAAAATTAATTGTTTCATATTGTTTATTCGAAAAATCAGAGACCGAAGACCGGGCCGGGCATCTCGCAGCCACTGCGTCTGCGCTCACGCCTGACGCCACGGCCAGAGGCACGGCGAGCCGGGTACGAAGGGTTCAGCAGCTTGTCAAGGCTGAAGATTAAAGACAGCTTCTGCTGCATTCCGGCATAGTTGAAATCCTCAGGAGAGTGCGCCACGATGGAAAGCCTCAAGTCCAGGAAATCAGCGATATGGGGCTGATAATATACTTCAAGGCGGTCATAGAAATACCAAAACCCTTCCGCATCCGGACACACACGATAGAACGGAGAGCCTGCATACAGATTGTTCCCGTACTTGAAGCCTCCGTCATCAATATAATTATAGAATGGCATCAAGTCCTTGCCACAATATACGCTGTTCTCGATGCCGACGTTCCAGTTCCGCACTGCCAATTTCAGTTCAGCGCCGCCAGGATTGCTTTTCCCGTACTGCTGCCTCCTGTCCTGCTGCATAGTCTGGTACCAGGACATTGTCGCGGAAATGTCCTGCCACCCGCAAAGCTTTTCCAGACCTATGCGCACGAAAGGCTGTACAATAGCATCATCCACCACGCTGCCATACTCCTCGGCATTGGCATAATGATGATATTTGAACGCAAGTCCGGCGGACAGGAAATCATTGAAAGTGTATCTTCCATAGCCGAAGGCATTGAACTGCTCGCGGCGATATGAACCGTACTTGCCGTTCCAATCGAAGGCAAATTCCAGATAGGTTCTTGGCCCATAGGCCTTTATCAACGCTCCTTCCAGGTTGTTGTCATAGAACTTGAGAGAGTCGGAGAAGAACGCCTGCGAGTACTCCCCTTCCGCAAAGGCTCGCGGGAAAATGCCGGCATATCCCTTGATGTTCCAGCGGTCGAGTTTGGCGTCAATGCCATAGTACATAGTGATTTCACGGAACAGCCTGGTGTTCTCCAACCCCCTGTCGCGCTCCGGGCTCGCAGCCACCGACGCCGGATGCCTGCCGAACTCCTTCATAATGTCAATGCCAAGCATAAGCCTGTGGCTGACATTGCTCTTCTGTCTCACCTGAAGGCCCACGGAAGGCGTCAAGCGAGCACCGTAGAGAGTCATTGACTCGGTGTATTGTTCCTTTCCGCTGTCGAACTCGCGGTTGTCAAACTTGTAGTCGAAATATGCGTCATAGACGAATTTCACCCCAGGCTCCTGCTGAACCGGCTGAGGCCCGCCGAATCCCCAGGAGAAGAAATCCTGAGCACCTGCATTGACCCCGAAAATGAAAGTCAATGCAATCATCAATAGTCTTGTCTTCATCGTTTTATCATATCGGTGACATTTCTTTACGGCTCACACAGGCAGACTCCGTCCGCACACAGTCGTGAGAATATGACTTCCCCAAGCCGACGCATCCTGTCAGGCTCTGTGAGTGAGTGCAAAGTTAGGCATAAAATTGCTATCTTCGCAGCAACCGGAAGAAATGAGCCTGCAATATGGCCGGAATCTCCGGAAAAGACTCACGGACTATGCTAAAGTTACAGACACCGGCTGACATATCAAGAAGCAGAGTATCTGTCTCATACAAGGACAGGACAATGCTTCTCGGCAGCTGCTTCGCCGACAATATAGGCACAATAATGAAAAATATGGGATTCAATGTCCTCGTGAACCCATTCGGGACTCTATACAATCCCGTGTCAGTCTGCAACTCCATACGCAGGCTGGATTCCGCCATACCGTTCACGGAAGACGAATGTGTCCAGATGGGGGCGGGCTCAAGTCTGATCTGTTCATTCAGCCACCATACCGCAGCGGCGAGGGATACAGCAGAAGAGTTCCTCTCCGATGCAAACGCGGCATTGACAGAGGCATCGGCATTTTTCCGCGAGGCCTCCACGGTCATCATAACTCTCGGCACAGCCTGGGCTTTCAAGTTCAACGCCACAGGCGAGATCGTGTCTAACTGCCTGAAACGGGACGCCAGGGAGTTCACCAGAGAGAGGCTGCCGCTGAAGACCTGCTCGATTCTGCTTAGCTCTCTTGCCGAACGATATCCGGATAAGCGTTTCATATTCACAGTAAGCCCGATACGTCACTTGAAAGACGGAGCTCACGGAAACCAGCTGAGCAAGAGCACGCTGCTGCTCGCGGAGGACTCCGCCGTCCAGAGTCATCCAGGCCAGTGTGAGTATTTCCCGGCTTATGAGATAATGATGGACGAGCTGCGTGACTATCGTTTCTACGCCGAAGATATGGTCCACCCGTCGGCACAGGCCGTAAACTATATATGGGAGAGATTCTGCGACTTCGCATTGCCGGAAGACGAGAAGCCGCTACTCGAAAAAAACCGCAAGACTTTCCTCCAGTCGCAGCACAGGCCGAATGCAGGAAGTTCCAGATAACACTCAAGGACAATGGAAAAGATATATTGCGATCTTATGCTTTTCGCCACGGGGGTGATAGCCGTCCTGGCTGTAGTTCTCCTGAATATGACCGTCCCGGACAAACCGGAATACCGCAAACTCAAACAGGCGCGGCTGACACTGGCATATTCGTTCATCACGCTCTCCCTGCTGAATTTCACCAGTTACCTTACAGGCTATGACCAGCGGCTGGACAGACTGAACACAGTCATAGTCGCAGCGTATCAGGCATTGCTCCTCACGGGCACGCTACTGGTATTCATACGGCCGGACGTCGTCACACGGAAATGGGTCACAAGACAGGTCTATGCCATCACGGGACTGTCGGTGCTGCTGTATGTGGCGATGTTTCTCATCCCGGAGACATATATGGTGTTCTTCTACTGCGCCGCGACTCTCCTGGTCATCCAGCTTATATGGTACAGCATAGTGTTCTTCAGATCGCTCGCCAAGACTCTCGAAGACACAGATGCCTATTATGCAGAAGATTACACGCTGAGGCTCAGCTGGATAAAATGGGGATTCATTATGATGCTCGCAATCGGAGCGATGGCATTGTGTACGTTGCTTACGGGCCCGTGGTTCTATGTGATATTCATACCGACATACCTCATCTGCTATGTATTCGTCGCGATTTGTATGATGACCTACATAAAGAAAGCAGCCTTCATTATCCCGGCGATAGGAAAATCCGATGTCAATGAGATTGCTGCGCCCGCACACGATGCAGTCCAGAAGGATCGGGCCGAAAGTCTCCGCAAAAATGTCCAGGCTTGGGTCATTGCAAAAAAATATCGCGAGAGGGATGTCCCTTTCAGCGATATTCTTGATGAACTGGATACCGACATCGTGACAATGCGGGCGTTTATGAAAAGTGAATACGGTATGGATTTCCGTCCGTGGAGAAACCGGCTTAGGCTTCAGGATGCCTGTGAGATATTCAGAGAGCACCCAGAAATGAAGCCGGAGAAAGTCAGCGAAATCGTCGGTTACAATGACAGCAGCAATTTCCACAAGGATTTCAAGCGCCTCACAGGAATGTCCGCAAGCCAATACAGAAAGGAGGCGGAGATGCAGGCTGATTCCTGAGCTTTCTCACTGTCTCCATCAGTCCGGCTGGCTACAGCAGATCGTACTCAACCATATCCAGGAACGAGCCGTATGTGATGCCAAGCGAACTTAATGTAGTGAGGTTCTGAAGATTGCCGCCAATACTGAGAGTTATGTTATCCATTGTCAGATTTGTGTACGGTATCGTATAATTGAATGTCTCCTCTGAACCAGGGTTCTTGATTTTCGCCTCTATCGACCCAGATGTCCCATCTTCATTTTCGTATATGACATAGCTGTTCTTCAGTCCAACAAGGTCGCCGGGCTTTATCTTCGCCGCCGCACCGGGCTTGTTCTCCAGAAGCACTTTGTAGTATTCATCGTTGATAATCATACCATTGGTGAATACCCCGTCTCTGAATGACAAGACTTGATAACATCCGGACTGTTCATCCATATAGCCCCATTCCTTTTCCGGGGTGATCTTTTCTTCAGAATCCTTTTTGCAGGATGCCTGCAAAAAAACCATAGCGGCCAACGCCGCCAGTACGATAAAAAACTTTTTCATAATATCATTGGTTTTACATTATGGGTTCCCGCGACTTCCGCTCTACCCGACAGCGAAAATAGCGCAGCCGATGACACCGGACACTATTTTTGATGAAAAACCGTAAAACTCGTAACTTTGCAGGACAAAACAGATGACACAATGATACCAGACTGGGCAAAAGAACTGAACTGCTCCATCACAGTATGCGACAAAGACGGAGTCATAGTCTATATGAACGACAGGGCCGTGGAACAATATAAGAAACGCGGCGACCTCATAGGGAAAAATCTTTTCGACTGCCACGGAGAAAGGGCGAAAGGCATTATCCGCGAGCTTCTTGCAAGCGGCGGTACGAACGCCTATACCATCGAGAAGAACGGTGTGCACAAGATGATCTTCCAGAGCGCCTGGAAAGAGAACGGCGAGGTCGGCGGTCTGTGCGAAATCTCTATGATAATACAGGCAGAGCTGCCGCATTACATAAGGAAATGACCCTCACACACGAAAGATCGGCCCCGGGCGCACACTCTAAGTGGTCACTCAGATTTATTTAAAAAGTCGTGAGCCACATACATTCCGCCACCCCAGGTGTATCATTCTGTAAATAAACACAATAGCGTATACCGCTGTGGCCTGCGGCTCGAAAAAACGATGCGCAGGCCACAGGATATTCAATCATATATATCCCTATTTCCTATCGGTGTGGAACACGAATTTCAGAATGCCGGACACACACGTGACGGACATCCGCGACGGGGAGATAAAATCCGTGGAACACGAATTTCAGCAGCCCGGGCACTGGAGAGACGTCTCAACGCAGCATCAGAACCGGCTGACGAGCCAGTAACCGAATAATACGGCACCGAGGCCGAGGACCATGCTGCCGGCTACATAAGCGGCAGACATCAGCCAGTCACCGGACTGCAGCATTGACAGGCTCTCATTGGCGAAAGTCGAGAATGTGGTGAAGCCGCCGCATAGTCCCGTGGTCAGAAGCAGACACCAGGGGCCTGCCGCGCCGGAACACTTGGAAAACACTCCATACAGCACTCCTATCAGCAGACAGCCGACGACATTGACAATGAATGTCTGAAACGGAAATCCGGCGACAGGACGGACCAGGATTGACACCACATAGCGCAACGCTCCACCTACGAAACTGCCGAACCCGACAAGCAGTATTGATCTCCACATACCTTATGAACGTCACTAGGCAGATAGCCGACTTCCGGACATAGAGCGCCGGCGCCGACTATCAGCATTGACCTGTAAATTATCTTCTGCGGAGCTTGGATGCCAGCGAGCCGTCCATCGCGCCCTTCATAAGCTTGCGCGTCCCCTCGAACTGCTTGATGAGGCGGTTCACCTCCTGGATGGAAGTGCCGCTGCCGTCGGCGATGCGCTTGCGGCGACTGCCGTTGATGACCTCCACGTGATCGCGTTCATACGGAGTCATTGACAGAATTATGGCCTCGACGCTCTTGAAAGCGCTATTGTCGATATCCACATCCTTTATGGCCTTGCCGACTCCAGGGATCATCGAGGCGAGATCCTTGATGTTGCCCATCTTCTTTATCTGCTGAATCTGGTTGTAGAAGTCCATAAGCGAGAACTGGTTCTTGGCAAGTTTCTTCTTCAGTTCACGAGCCTGTTTCTCGTCATACTGCTCCTGAGCCTTCTCCACGAGAGAGACCACATCACCCATCCCGAGGATTCTGTCGGCGATACGAGCCGGATGGAAGACATCAAGTGCGTCGATCTTCTCGCCAGACGAAATGAACTTGATAGGCTTTCCGACAACGGCCTTGATGGAAAGAGCCGCACCGCCACGGGTGTCGCCGTCCATCTTCGTCAGCACGACGCCGTCGAAATCAAGCACATCGTTGAATGCCTTCGCCGTCTCCACGGCATCCTGACCGGTCATCGCATCGACTACGAACAAGGTTTCCGTAGGATTGACAGCTTTCTTGATGGCGGCGATCTCATCCATCATCTCCTGATCCACGGCAAGACGTCCGGCAGTATCGACTATCACGACGGATATGCCTTCAGCCTTGGCCTTGGCAACAGCATCAGTGGCTATTCTTACAGGATCCTTGACGCCGTCTTCGGTATAGACCTCGACACCGGCCTGCTCTCCCATCACCTTCAACTGGTCGATGGCCGCAGGACGATATACGTCGCACGCTGCGAGAAGCACCTTCATCCCTTTCTTTGACTTGCAAAGGTTGGCCAATTTCGCTGTGAACGTGGTCTTACCGGAACCCTGCAGACCTGAGATCAAGACGATTCCAGGATTGCCCTTGACATTTATGTCCTGGGCTCCGCTGCCCATAAAGTCAGCCAGCTCGTCGTGGACAATCTTGACCATCATCTGCTGAGGCTTCACGGCAGTGAGGACATTCTGACCCATAGCCTTGTCCTTGACACGGTCGCAGAACTCCTTTGCCACCTTATAACTTACATCGGCGTCGAGGAGCGCCTTGCGGATATCCTTGACAGTCTCCGCGACATTGATCTCGGTTATTTTTCCTTCGCCCTTGAGGATCTTGAATGACCTCTCGAGTCTTTCTGAAAGATTTTCAAACATATCTATTTTATTTTCAATTCAATCATTATCGGCCTTGCCGCACTCACACGATGAAATCGTCCGAAAAATATGCCGGAGCGAGATCCCTGAGATTATAACGGCTGCTCATCACACTTCCGTAGGCTCCAGCGCTGCGTATCGCCAGCAGGTCGCCGCGGAAGCTGAGCGGCAGTTCCCGGCCGGCGCCCCAGACATCGCTGGACTCACAGACGGGGCCGACTATATCATAGATTCCCCCTCCCGTCCCCCACGATGGGGGAAGTGGACCTACGGGCTCGCCATCGCCGCCTGCTCGCACGGCACGCCAGCTCCGGTCGTCGTCTGATGACGACTTGTTATCTCCCTGCACGACGTCCGCTCGTACCATCGGGGGAAGTGGACCTACGGGCTCTCCATCGCCGCCTGCTCGCACGGCACGGCGATAGAAGGCTGTCAGGTTCTCGATCTTATGGTAGGCGCCGTAGAGAGCCGGGCGGATAAGGTCATTCATCCCGGCGTCCATTATCAGGAACGTCTTGGTCTCCCCCGCTTTCACGAAAAGCACCCTCGTGACCAGAGAGCCGCACTGGGCGACCAGAGAACGGCCAGGCTCAATGCTGACCAGCTGGCCGGGCCTGCGCCTGAGCCTCCTGTCGATGATTCCGAACCACTTTCCGAAATCAGGCACCGAGGCTCCATCCGGGTCATCATAATCAACACCCAGTCCGCCTCCCAGGTCAATGCTACCGACCTCAAGTCCGTGATCTTCAAAATATGACACGATCTCAGCGGCCCTCTCGCATTCAAGCCCATAAACTTCATCGACATCAGTTATCTGCGACCCTATATGGAAATGCAGTCCCTTGAAATCAAGAGACCTGCTTTCCTTTATCAATGAGATGGCCGAGTCGAACTCGTGGGCTGATATGCCGAACTTGTTCTCATACAGCCCTGTCGTGACATATCTATGCGTATGAGCGTCTATATTCGGATTTATGCGCAGAGAGACATTGGCCCTGACACCCATCGCGGAAGCGATGTCGTCTATCACCCTCATCTCCATCAGGGACTCCACATTGAAAGCCTCGATGCCAAGTTCGAGAGCCGACTTTATCTCACGGTCGGACTTGCCGACGCCGGCGAACACGATGGAATCCGGACGGAACCCGTTGGCCGCAGCATACTGAACTTCATTGCCGCTGACGCAGTCCGCACCGAACCCTTTAGAACTGATATACCGGACAAGACGCGGTTCCACATTGGCCTTCAGCGCATAATGGACGCCTATCCCGTATTTTCTTGACAATGATGCCGCAAGCTGTACTGTCCTGCGAAAAAGATCTATGTCATAATACCAGAATGGCGTCTCAAGCTTACTCACTTTTCCGAAATCATTGAACTTGAGCATAGCGACCGCAAAAAATCCAAACAGATTGCAAAATTACTCAAAAAAACCTAACTTCGCACAAAATTTCAGACGGCGCGACCCAATTTGTCCACCGCTGATATTAAAACAACTGTAAATTAAAGATTGGAAATGGAAAAAGGACCAATTTCAAATTTCATCACCCACAACTACCGTCACTTCAACTCGGCTTGCCTTGTTGATGCGGCAAAGGCTTATGAAGAGCTTCTCGCAAAAGGCGGCAAGATGATGTTGGCCATGGCCGGCGCCATGAGTACAGCCGAGCTCGGACTCTCCCTCGCGGAGATGATCCGTCAGGACAAGTTCTCTATTGTCTGCTGCTCTGCAAACAACCTTGAAGAGGACATAATGAATCTTGTAGCACATTCTCACTATTACAGAGTGCCTGGCTACAGGAACCTCACCGCACAGCAGGAGCAGGAGCTTCTCGACAACCACTATAACCGTGTCACCGACACTTGCATCCCTGAGGAAGAGGCTTTCCGCCGTCTCGAAGGTGCGCTCGTGGATGTCTGGAACAAGGCCAAGGCTGAGGGAAAGAGATACCTTCCTTACGAATATATCTATCAGATTCTCAGAAGCGGCGTCCTCGAGAAATACTACGAGATCGACCCTAAGGACAGCTGGGTTCTCGCAGCCTGCGAGAAGAACATCCCTATCATCTGCCCTGCCTGGGAAGACTGCACCACAGGTAACATCTTCGCAGCGCACTGCATCAAGGGTGACTTCACACCGGATCTCGTGAAGAACGGCATCGAGACAATGCTCTTCCTCGTAGATTGGTACAAGAAGAACGCCACCGGAGCAGGTGTCGGCTTCTTCCAGATCGGAGGTGGTACAGCCGGAGACTTCCCTATCTGCGTCGTTCCTATGATGGAGCAGGACCTCGGATGGCACGGCACACCGCTCTGGTCATATTTCTGCCAGATCTCAGACAGCACGACCTCTTATGGTTCATACTCCGGAGCAGTTCCTAACGAGAAGATCACCTGGGGCAAGCTTGCGCCTGAGACACCGAAGTTCATCGTGGAGTCTGACGCTACCATCGTGGCTCCGCTCATCTTTGCATACGTTCTCGGCTGGTAATACTTCCGGTTGGGACATAGGAAAGAATCCAATAGATTCTGAAATAGAGCCCGGCTCCAGGAATTGTCTGAAGCCGGGTTTTTCAAACACACTACTGACCACATACAATACACAATGTCTTACAATATATGCAACGCCGCGAGGAGAAGACTCCTCGGGACTGTCAAGGCGTTTATTTCCGGCAGAAGGAAGACCGACAGAGCCACGAAAGCCGCTCCTGTTCAGAGGAAAAGGAGAGAGGACGGAGCCCGCATCGAGAAACTCTTAAAAGAATGGGCAGGAGTACCATCCAACATCTCAGGCGACTTCACGATGGAGACATTGGCGACAGCCATAGGCATCTGCAGGCGGACACTCGCCGACTACTTCGGGAAGACAATAAAAAAGGACTTCCGCCTATGGAAGTCCGAGCTGAAGATAGAACTCTCCAAAAAACTGCTTCTGAAAGACGACGGCTTGGATATCTACGAAATCTGCGACGCCATCGGATTCAGGAACAGAGCCTGCTTCCACAGGCATTTCAAGACATTGACAGGATGCACTCCCCTGCACTGGAGACGTACAGGAGGGCATCCCGAAATAAAATGAGATCAAGCCTGCTGATGAGCCGGACGGAGAAGATCCAGGACGACTTTCACAGGGTTGAAAGTTTCCAGTGGAACTTCCACGAAACAGGTGTTCCAGTCACTCATCGAGCCATTCCAGAGTCCCGGAAGCTCAAGTGCCTTCAACTCACGCCCCTGATAGCTCTTGGAACTTATGAAGCCTGCATCCTGATCGACATTGTCCAGCAGATTGAATTTACGTCCCTTATAGTCGCGAAGGCAGCACACCAGATCCACAGGATTGAAATGAGTGGCCTGCAAAAGCATTGTCCTGCTACGCTCGTCAGCCATATTGATCTGGACACTTTCCAGAATCTGGAGATTAGTCGAGCCGTCTTTTCCTGCGATGATGAACGGTCCGCCTCCAGGTTCGCCCTGGTTACGCACCATACCGCATACACGCACAGGACGGTCCAGTTTGGAGCGGATGAGACACACCCTTTCTCTTCCGTCGGCCGCCTTGGGAAGACGGACACACAGTTCCGAGTCCAGGAAAGCCTCAGCATTGTCACATATACGAGCGCATTCTTCTGAATCAAAGTCAGATATGGTGTCCAGCGAATTCAACAGATTGAAAACAGTGTCCCTCAGTTCCAGGCATTTTCCCATCAGAACCTTCTTATATCTGGCCGTGGTTTGGAGGAACCTGTCGTTGGAGACATTGTCTATGTTCTTTATGGAGACCAGTTCCTCATCCAGTGCGTTCAGGTTATAGATCAATGCCCCGTGACCGGCAGGCCTGAACAGAAGATCCCCGGTCTCTGTGCGGAACGGATTGTTCTTGACATCCACGGCTATGGTGTCAGTGGATTTCTTCTGGAAAGTGAAAGAGACATTGTACCTTACGCCGTATTTTTTCTCATAGAGATCCTTAACCTCGGCCAGGGCGGCCTCGAACAGCGGCTGGAACTCCGGAGAAATGGTGAACACGACATTGGCCGAACCGTCAGAGTTACGCATATAGTCCTGCGCCTCGACAAGATGTTCAGCGAACGCAGTGCGACACTCCCCGTCAGCATATCTGTGGAACCTGATAACCCCCTTAGGCTTGGAGCCATACCCGAATCCCTTGTCAGTAAGGACTTTTTCAGCGACATCCCTTCTATAAGAGGCGTCATCAGACGGAGTCCCGAACATCTCCTCTGTATAGAAAGCGAAATCACGGATCCTTGACGCAAGCCTGCCCACCGGAGAATCCGCTCCTGGGTCATTGCCCTCTTCCAGTGCGGACAGTCCCGAGAAAATGTCCTTGAACATCCTCGATGCGGCCCCGGACGCCGGCACGAACTTGCATTTTCCGGCTACGGAGGCGGTTTCACAATAAGCCACTGCCTTGTCCTCCTCGTCAGCAGTCAAGACCTTGATTCCACGTCCTGGGGTGGCCGGGGCGACTATATTCATCCACGGGAACCCCTTCTTGAAGCGCTCCACCTGAGCCTCGGCATCTTTCACTGAAGAGCCGCGCGCCTCAATGCTCCTGATATCATCCTTGTCAAACATAAACTATCTGTTAATCTATATATACTTCTCTCCTGTACTTGTACTCTTTGCGCAACTTGTCGAAATCCCCCGGATTGAGACGAAGCATAAAATCATCCGTGAAAATCGGATAGTTATACTGGAGCACCGCGGCTATCTCCCCCTGATTCAACCCCTTGAGATCAAGTTTCACGGCCTCGTTCTCCGGAAGGTCTGTCTTGGGGAAGAACTCATACAGCGGGGTGATGCCGAAATAATGCGCCACCGCCCTGACAGCTGCGGCAGTTCCGTTCTGCTTGCCCTGATATGAATATCCGGCGATATGCGGCGTCGCTATCGCGACCTTGTCCATAAGCTCCAGATCAATGTCGGGTTCATTATTCCAGGTGTCGATGATGACAGGGCCAAGTTTAGGCAACGCTTCCTTCAGAGCGTCATCACACACGACCTCACCTCTGGATGCGTTTATGAAAAATGCGCCCGGCTGCATCAGCGAGAAGAAACGGCGGTCCGCCATTCCACGCGTAGAATCATCCAGTGGGGTGTGCATTGTCACGATCTGCGAATTGCGCAGAAGATAGTCAAGGTCGCAGAATCCGAATGAGCCTTCCGAGGCAGCTCTGGGAGGGTCACACTTCAAAATCTTGAAGCCAAGGGCCAGCCCCATCCGCTCAATCAAGCTGCCGACGTGGCCTACGCCGATTATTCCTATAGTATCGCCCGCCAGACTTATCGCCCGCCTGGAGGCGAGGCCGTACAATGCGGAGAACACATATTCCATCACGCCGCCGGCATTGCACCCCGGGGCGTTCCTGACGGTTATTCCCTTGGAATCGCAATATCCGAAGTCAATATGGTCAGTGCCGATGGTGGCCGTGGCGATGAACTTCACCTTGGAGCCTTCCAGGAGAGCGGCATTGCACTTGGTCCTGGTACGGATCATCAGAGCATCCGCATCCCTTACGGCTTCAGCATCTATCTTCTCGCCGTCAATGAACACGACATCAGCATAAGGGTCGAACACCCCTTCAAGAAAAGGTATCGCGCTGTCCGCGACGATTCTTATCTTTTCCATATCATCTTAAAATCAATGTTTTCAATGGCTTCCGCCCTTCCTTCTCCAGATAGAGCGGGTCTGAGAGCACCTCTCGGTTTATGGCGTCCACTATAGCGTCCTTGTTGAAGTACAGCTGATTGCGCACTACTGACGAGGATATCCCGCAATACATCACCCCATCCTTTATATATTTGCTCAGCGTATATGGTGCAGCCCCTGTGACCTTGTCCCAGGCCTTCATCACGATATGCTCGTTCATCCCGCGGGAAAGTCCCATAAGCCTCAGGACGCGTGGCATCAAATCCTCCAAGGACACAGGGTCTTTACGATCCATAGACACGCTATTTCCCTTGTATGCCATCAGATCTCCTCCTTTCTGAAACATCCGTCCTCAGCCTCGAAATAGGCACGGTCTTCCGTTATGCGGTCCACTATCCCCGAGAGCCTGACCTTGTTGCTGTCTGTGATGAATATCTGCCCGAAAGCAGTGCCGGCCACCATAGAAAGCAGGTTAGCCGTCCTGTCCATATCCAGCTTGTCGAACACATCATCGAGGAGCAGAATCGGAGGGACGCCGAAGCCATTCTTCATAAGCTCATACTGAGCGAACTTCAGAGATACGAGAAAAGACTTCTGCTGCCCCTGTGAGCCGCAACGGCGTATCGGATGCCCGTCCATACTGAACACAAGGTCATCGCGCTGCGGACCGGCTGACGTATATCCCAGGGCGATGTCCTTCTTCCTCACGGACTCCAGCACTTCCGCCAGAGTCCCCTTCTCCATATCCGACTTATACGATATCTCCACAGCCTCCTTGCCTCCTGACAATGAATGATAATATCTTTCCACCACCGGAGACAACGCCTCGGTGAACGCCTTCCTGCGGTCATATATCCTGCCGGCATAGGAAGACATCCTTTCATCCATAATCTCCAGCAGGGACGGATCTGGCCGTTCCGCTTTCAAAGCCGAGTTCCTCTGGCTGAGAAGCCTGTTATACTGCTGCACATCAGCAAGATATTCCTTATCCATCTGGGAAAGCACCATATTCAGGAAACGCCTTCTGTCCTCTCCAGAATCACTCACCAGAGACACATCGTCAGGTGAGACTATGACGACGGGAAGTTCCCCGATATGCTCTGACACGCGCGGATACGGCTTGTCATCACGCCTCAGTCTTTTGTCCCCACCGGAAGACACCTTGATCGAGAATCTCGAGCGCAAGGAATTCTGCATCAAATATGTCCCGGATATAGAAAAGGCATCCGAACCATAGCGGAAGTTGTCACGGTCAGAGGAACGGAATGCGCTCTTGGTCATCGAAAGATACCACACGGCATCCAGCAGATTAGTCTTCCCCTCGCCGTTGCCTCCTGAGATACAGTTGATGTTGGCGGAGAATTCAAGTTCCGCCAATGCGATATTCCTGAAATCCTGTACGACTATTTTCTCGAGTACTGCCATCTCAATAAACGAAAGAGAATTCGTCCAGATACATATCAGTGCCGTCACCGCCGGTAAAATAGTCCCCGTAACGGCTTGACGCACAGACTATGGCCACTACCGAAGGCGTACGATCGCTCCTGTACGTGATCGGGATGGAGAATTCCTTATATCCGTCCATCCATTCACTGAACTCGAAGTTGCCGTAACCTATTATCGCAGGGTCATTCTCGTAGTCCACGAACTGATAGTCAGAGTTCACAACGTGGAAGCGCCCCTTGTCGTCAATGGCGCCCTCAGGGTATCCTGACCATTTGTTCTTGTCCCAGTCGGCGAGGATGATCTGGATCTGTCCTATATCCATCTTCCCGAGCATATCCTTGTGAAGGTCATCGGTGCGGTCAATCTGCACCGGCTGATAGCAATAATATCCGTGAAGTGCCTTAGGCCTGCCGGTAAACGGCACTCCCCACGCCAGATCGGCACCTTTCGTACCTTTAAGGCCGCAGAACTCTCCGGTAAAGAGGTTCCCAGAGGCGAACTTGATAAGCATCCAACGGCTGCTTAGCTTCGCCGCCCTCTTTCCTGTACCCGGAACAGCCACGAAGGATTCCTCTGGGACAGTAGAGTTCTTGCCCAGCAGATCAGCAGTCCCCTTGTTAGCAGTAGTCCAGATGGCCTTCTCTGCATCAGGGACATCTGCCGCATAAGGATACCATCCCTTGCCTGTCATAGACCAGTCGTCCAGGCTCATATTGTACAGATCCGGATTCTGCGGCTCAGGAGTGTCGTCAGCATTGACGGCTATCAGTTTCCATTCATATTCACGGAAGGCGTAAAGCCGCACGCGAAGGGTGTCACTGAGATCCAGCATTGTCCCGACTGAATACTGATTTTCTTTTCCGAAGGTCGCATCTGTATATTTCACCTTACTGATCATCAAGTGATCGAGAGCGACGCCGGCAGGCATTGTCACGGTGACGGTCAGCTTGGAAGTGTTGATGGAAGAACTTTTCTGCCCCTCCACCTCGAATGCTTCATACCCGGCGACATCCTTGGGGACCATCATATCATTGTCCATACCGCAGCCGGCCAGAGCCAATGCAACAGCCAGCGACAGAAAAAATCCAGCTTTCATACAATGCCCTCCTATCTGCGACCGACCTGCATATAATACATTATCGAGAAGCTCAGTCCGAGAAGATTCGGCTTGAACGTGGTCCCGAAATGGGACAGCGAACTCGTATATACCTGATTCTTGGTCTGCTTGGTATACGAGTAGTTGCATTCAAGGACGCTGAGCGCAAGTTCAAATGAAAGGCTGTTGGTCAGGAACACCGTCACGCCTGGATATACACCTATATTCAGCGCATACCCGTCGGAGAATGTCCCGTTCTTTTCGTCTCCGTCATACTGGAAAGCCTTTCCCTGGCTCTTGGTCCCGCCAATGCGTACCTCGTTGAACATAGCGAACACCCTGCTGCCGAACAGCGGGACATAGTTGCGCACGGCGAACTGTCCGCTATAGCTCTGATTCTTAAGATAATGGTTCGAGAGGTCGAACTCGTTGTCCGAGTCCAGGCTGATGGACGCCTTGTCCATATCCATAGATGTATATGAATAGCCGAAACGTGCGCCCACCGCAGTATTCTTGCCGATGAAATAGAACAACGCAGGCGAAACTTTCACGGTGGAGAGATTTCCTTCCATACCGGTGATGAGGGACATCAGCTCATAGCCGACATCACCGTTTCCGGCGGAATAGTGGTGATATGATATAGAGGCACCTACGGTCATCATCCCTTTAGGCACGAACACCGAGCTGGCGTCGCCCAGGCCCCTGTCGAATTTTTTCTCCGGTTCTTTCGCGGCAAGCGCCAGGCTCACGCTGAACAATGCTGCCGCCAGTAATGCTTTCTTCATAAATTCACTTGTACAATTCTGCGAAAATATGACTTTTTTTTCAACTATCCAAAGTCAAATATTTTTTGTACTTTTGCAGTAATATGCGCTTTATGGAGCCCTATCTCAGCTGCACAATACTGGAGGCGGGTGGCGCATACCGATAAAAAAGATTCTAATGGCAGAAGAAAGATACGATGGCAAGGCCATCAGGACACTGAAATGGAATGAACATATCCGCCAGCGTTCCGGAATGTATATCGGAAGGCTGGGGAACGGAGAGAACCAGGACGACGGCATCTATATACTGCTGAAGGAGGTCGTGGACAACGCCATAGACGAGTTCACGATGGGCCACGGCAAGCAGATACAGATCACCGTCGCCGACGGTACGGTCTCCGTGCGTGACTTCGGGCGAGGCATCCCGCACGAGGACAACAGTGTCATCAGATGCGTCAGCAACCTGAACACCGGAGGAAAATTCGATGACAAGAACTTCAAGAAGTCAGTCGGAATGAACGGTGTCGGCACTAAAGCCGTAAACGCATTGTCCTCATACTTCTACGTGGAATCATTCAGGGACGGGAAGAGTTCCTGGGCGGAATTCGAGAGAGGCGAGCTGAAGGATTCAGGAATGAAGGAAGGGGTCACGGAAAAGAACGGCACATTCGTGAAGTTCACCCCGGACAAGGAGATGTTCGGCGACTACTCATATAATATGGAGTACGTCGAGACGATGATAAAGAACTACTCGTTCCTGAAGAAAGGGCTGACGCTGGTGCTCAACGGGACTCCTTACAAGTCCGAGAACGGCCTGCTGGACCTCGTGAACGACCGTATGAGCGAGACTCCGCTGTACCCGCCGATTCACCTGGAGGGGGAGGACATCGAGATCGTGCTCACCCACGGCAACAGCTACGGTGAGAACGTCTCCTCATTCGTGAACGGACAGAACACGCGTGACGGAGGCACCCATCTCGCGGCGTTCAGAGAAGCCATAGCGAAGACGCTGAAAGAATTCTTCAAGAAGGACTACGAGCCACAGGACTGCCGCCAGGGCATCGTGGGTGCGATCAGCATACAGATTCAGGAACCTCAGTTCGAGGGACAGACCAAGACCAAGCTCGGCTCCACATATATGTGGGACAGACAGGTCAAGGATGCTGACGGCAACACCGTAAGCGACAGGGGCCCGACCATCAGGTCTTTCATCAATGACTTCATTTCCAGGAACCTGGACAATTATCTCCGAATACACAAGGACATTGTCCCTGTCATCGAGGAAAAGATAAAGTCCTCCAAGAAGGAAAGGGAGGAGATCTCCGGAATCCAGAAGAAGACCAGGGAGAAAAACAAGAGGGCCAATGTCTACAACAAGAAGCTCCGCGACTGCCGCTATCATTTCTGCGACAAGCCAGGCAAGGACAAGGATGAATACAGGAAGAATTCCAGCATATTCATAACCGAGGGAGATTCCGCGAGCGGAACCATCACGAAAGTGCGCGACGCCAACACCCAGGCCGTGTTCAGCCTCCGTGGAAAGCCCATAAACTGCTACAAGGAGAGCCACAGGAAGGTCGCCGAGAATGAAGAGCTCAATCTTCTCATATCTGCTCTGGGCGTAGAGGAAGACCTCGACAACCTCAGATACAACAACATCATTGTCGCGACCGATGCCGATGATGACGGAATGCACATCCGGATGCTGGTGCTCACATTCTTTATGAAATACTACCCGGATCTCATCCGCCGCGGACACGTGCACATACTCCAGACTCCGCTTTTCCGCGTGAGGAACAAGAAGGAGACTAGGTACTGCTACAACGACGATGAGAAGGCGAAAGCGATAAAGGACCTGAAGAACGGTGTGGAAATCACGCGGTTCAAGGGCCTCGGAGAGATTTCACCTCACGAGTTCACCGACTTCATCGGAGAGCAGATGAGGCTGGATGAGGTGTCACTCGCCAAGGACGAGTCCATCGCCAACATTATGGAATTCTATATGGGGGACAACACCATAGACAGACAGAACTTTATCCGCCAGAATCTCCGCAGCGAGGAGGAACTGGAGGACATAAACATATAATGATATGGAAAAAAGACGTTCAGCGTGGGCCAGATTCTGCGGATTCCTGCTCAGGAAAATGGGATGGACGACAGACGGCGGCCCCGCACCTGAGAAGAAATGCGTGATCCTGGGCGTGCCTCACACCTCTGCGTGGGACTTCGTGGTATCATACTTGTTCTACACGCAGTTCGACAGGACAGCGCACGTAATGATAAAGAAAGAATTCTTCAAATGGCCCCTCGGATGGTTCCTGCGCAAAGTGGGATGTATCCCGGTAGACAGGTCAAGCGCGAGCTCGATGCTCTTCAGCCTCATCAATGAGATGGAGAAGGTGGACACATTCCATCTCGCCATCGCACCTGAGGGGACTCGTCACGCCATAAAGAAATGGAAGACAGGCTACCATATGATAGCGACCAAAGTCGGATGCCCTGTATATATGGGCTATTTCGACTGGGGCACGAAACATATCAGCATCGGGAAGAAAGTGGAACTGACGGATGATGCGAGGAAGGACACCGACAGGATACAGGCCCTCTACGAGGAAATGAAGATGAAGGGCAAGCATCCTGAAGGGTACGTTACACATTAATCAAAAAAAATATGACAAACAGCTTATATAGGAAGCTGACTACGAACAGGGAGAATTACATAACTACTCTCTCCAGGCTTTTCGACTACGCCACGATGGCTTATGCAAAAAGACCGGCCCTGACATTCGTGGACGGCAGCCAGAAATATACATACACCGAATTCAGGAAGAAAAGCATTGACCTGGCCCACTTGTTCTCGAGGTATGGGATCAATGCAGGAGACCGCATCGCCATCCTTTCGCAGAATATGCCTAACTGGACGGTGTCATTGTTCTCCATAGTTTCCTTCGGCAGGATTGCGGTTCCTATCCTCCCGGACTCTTCGGAAAGCGAGGTGACGAACATTCTGAACCATTCGGAGTGCAAGGCCATCTTCGTTTCATCCAGGATGCTCCCGAAACTGTCTGAGGAAGTAAAGAAAAAACTGACACTGGTCATCGACATAGAGACTCTGGAAATCATCAGCAAGGACGACTCTGCTTTCACCTGCGAGGGCTGGGGCAAGGATCCTTCACCAGACGACCTGGCGATGATCATCTACACTTCCGGAACTTCCGGTAAAGCAAAAGGCGTGATGCTCAGTCACAGGAACTTCTGCCAGAACGTAATCGAGGCCTGGCACGCACAGAAAGCCAACAAGCACGACAGATGGCTGTCCATCCTGCCGATGTCACACACTTACGAGATGAGTTTCAGCGTCCTGTACCCTCTTTTCGTAGGCGGATGCGTATATCACATCAAGAAACTTCCGACGCCTACGATTCTGATAGACTCGATGAAGAAAGTGCGCCCTACGATAATGTGCTCCGTGCCTCTCATCATCGAGAAAGTGTACAAGTCCAGCATCGTGCCTACCATAGAGCGAAGCCGTGTACTCTCGTGGATGCGTGACAATATGCCGCGGCTGCTGTACTTCTTTATCGGCAAGCGACTGTACTCGACATTCGGAGGCAAACTTAAGTTCTTCGGCATCGGAGGCTCCAAGCTTGACCCGACGGTGGAGGACTTCCTCATAAAGGCGAGATTCCCATACGCCATCGGCTACGGACTCACGGAGACGGCACCGCTCATCACAAACGCCTGCGTCGGCAAGACGAAAGTAGGTTCCATCGGAGTGCCGGCATACAACGTCCAGGTCAAGCTCCGCGATGTCAATCCGGAAACCGGCGAGGGCGAGATCATCGCCAAAGGTGACAATGTGATGCTAGGCTACTACAAGGATCCGGAGCGCACCAGGGCGGTGCTTACCGATGACGGCTGGTTCAGGACAAATGACCTGGCCTGCGTGGACGCCAAAGGCAGATACTACATCAAGGGCCGCCTGAACAATATGATACTCGGGCCTTCCGGAGAGAACATCTACCCTGAGGAAATCGAGCAGGTAATCAACAATTTCGGAGGGGTCAATGAATCCCTTGTAATGGAGCGCGACGGAAAACTTGTGGCTCTCGTAAAATTCGATGACAATGTCCTCAACTGGAACCAGGCTTCAGAGGACAAGTTCTTCGAGAACCTTCAGGCCAAGAAGAAAGCCGTGCTCGACTATGTGAACAAGCACGTGGGCAAATCATCGAAAGTGAACACCGTGGAGGTGGTAAAGGAAGACTTCGAGAAGACGGCGACCCATAAGATCCGCAGGTTCAAGTACAAGGATGCCCACGGTGACGAGCCTCAGGGCAACCGGAATGACAGCGGAGTCGGGAACGAGAAATAGCCGGGGACTACATGATCCGCTCTATCCAGTGGAACATCAGCCAGATACGGCGCTTCAATATGGGCATATCCAGGGAGTCGGCCGTATCGTATGGCTTGTTGTTGTTCATCGTGATGCCGGACGTGAACAAGACAGCGGGAATCTTGTGCTCCAGAAACACTCGCTGGTCGCTTACCCTGCGATAGAAGATGTCCGTGAAGTCCTTGCTTCCGAAATAGTCATAAGCGAGTTCCAGGCCGGAACCGTATTTCAGATTGCACAGACTCAACAGTCCTGCATTCTCCACTCCGGCGGCTTCACGCCCCAGCATTATGATGAAATCTTTGCGCCCGGATCTGAGCGTGCTCATCGTACCTCCTATCTGGTCTATGTTCACTACCATCGCAATCTTGTCCGCGGAAACAGAGGTTCCTGTCACCGGGTCGGTCAGGCGTCCGTCCTCAATGGACTTCCATAGAGCCTTGGAGCCTTTCATACTGGCGGATTTAGCATCCAGCGCCACGAATATCAGATTGCTTCCATAGGCGCGTCCGAGCCTGCGCATCGAGCTGAACATCTCAGCGATGCTTATCATAGCCACGACACCGGAAGCATTGCTGTCGGCCCCTGGATACAGAGTCCCGTCAAGCGTACCCAAACCGTCATAATGCGCCATCACTATCACATAAGAATCCCTGTGCTTCTTGGACGAGCCAGGGAGGAAGCCGGTCACATTTCTTCCGAAAGGCTCATAGAAATGCTGTGTCCATTCGCCGCAAGGCATAAGGCCGATTTCACGGAAGCGCCTCGTTATCCAGAACGCGGCCTCTGTATTTCCCAGCGTGCCGGTGCCTCGCCCGCCGCACAGAGAGTCTGAGAGAAACGCTATCTGCCTATACAGTTTGCTTTCCCATACCATATTGTGAGCCTGTGTGCTGCCGATGGCGCCGATATAGGGCGTGGACTGGGCGAAAGCCATAGCAGAAAACGATGCCAGAACAGATATAAGGAGTATTTTTTTCTTCATTTTGTCAGCCGGAGCACGATAATTGATTATCTTTGTAATCTTTGGGAAAGGCCTGACGCATATCTGCGCCGGTTTTTCCGAAAAAGATTTCAAAATTAGGAAATCCTAGTGAATTTCGGAAATATAGAAGAGATTTGAGACAGAAACTTAAATACACAGTCATATCAGTAGTCATATTCCTGCTGTCAGGAGCGATGGTGTACGCTCAATACGACAGGGACGTGTTCTTCTACAGAGGCAGACGGGCTCTCGCAGACGGCAAGTTCGCCAGCGCCATCGAGAGCTTCAACGTCCTCTCACGCATTGACAGTACCGACTATTGGACATTCTTCTACCGCGGAATCGCAAAGTACAACCTCGGCGACCTCCGCGGCGCGCAGAAGGATTTCAACACATCCGTCCGCCTCAACCCCGTATTCACGTCCGGCTACCATTACCGCGCGATAACGGAAAGCAGGTTCGGAGACTACGACAAGGCTCTGGAGGATCTGCAGCACGCCATCGACCTCCGCCCTGGATATATAGGCCTGTATTTCAGCCGCGGAGTGACATACTTCCTGGCTCAGCAGTTCGACAAAGCCATAGCCGATTTCGACAAATACATCCGCAAGGAGCCTAAGGATCCTTCGGCATACCTCAACAGAGGAGCCTGCCGGCTGTTTCTTCAGGACACGACAAAGGCACTGGACGACTATAACAAGGCCATCTCTCTGGACAGGTTCGAGCCGGAAGGCTTCATCAGACGAGGACGGCTCTATGCAGCCGGACATCGCTATCAGGATGCCATATCCGATATGAATATGGCGATCAGCCTGGACACGACCAACACGTTCGCCTATTTCAACAGGGCGATAATGTACTATGACCTAAGCGACTATAACTCAGCTATGTCTGATCTGAACAGAGTCCTTCAGGATGAGCCTGGAAATGCCCTCACGCTGTACAACAGGAGTCTCATCAGCGCCCAGGTAGGCAACTACGAAGACGCTCTACAAGATATGGACAGGGTCATAAACATAAACCCGGGCAACGTCCTGGCCTACTATAACAGAGCCTCCTATTTCGTCAATATGGAGAGATGGCGTGACGCCCTCGAGGATTATGACAAGGCCATAGAGCTATACCCCGATTTCGCGAAGGCATATATGAACCGCTCCTACGTGGAGAATATACTTGGGATGAAGAAAGAATCCAAGCGAGACTATGACACTGCGAACCGCAAGATCAGCGAGTACCGGGAGAAGACCGGAGAAGACGGCATCTCATTCGCAGACACCACCAGGAAATACAGTTCCCTCCTGTCGCTGGACGCAGACTTCGCAAAAAAAGATTTCGATGACGAGATGTTGCAGCACAGGGACGTGGACATAAAGCTCCGTCCGCTATACAGGTTCAGGCTGTCCGACTACAGGGACAATGTCCAGTACGCCCTGCGCAATCGTTACGAGAATGCACTTATAGACAAGTTCGAGCGTGAGAGCATCGTACCGGTGGTCATCTCCAACTCGGACACGGTCAAGTTCTCAGGCAGCGGCAATGACGCCGTGTGGTCGCTCCCGAAGGACAATGCTGAAGGCGAGTTCCTCAAAGCGCTGGAAGATGTGAATTCCAAGCAGTTCAATTCAGCCCTCGTCCATTATGACAATGCCATCGACGGTGATGCCGGCGACAAGTACCAGGCGCTCTACAAGGCGTTCTATTATATGAACAGGGGCGTGCTCCGCGCTGATATGATCGACTTCATATCATCCATCGAGAGCAATGTGCAGACGCTCACAATGGATGACCAGGGAACGACCAGGGCGCGTGTCAAGGATCAGGTGACGAGAAACTATGATTATTCTGACGCCGTGGAAGATATGCAGAAAGCACTGGAGACGGTAAGCGACATACCTTACATATATTTCAACCTGGCGAACCTCCAATGCCTGTCATCGTCCTATGTGGATGCAATCGGGAATTATACGAAAGCGATTTCGCTGTACCCATATATGGGAGACGCCTATTTCAACAGAGGGCTCGTGCTCATCTATCTTAAAGACAAGGAGAAAGGCTGCATTGACCTTTCCCGTGCCGGGGAACTAGGCGTCGGGGACGCATACGGTGTGATAAAGAAGTATTGCGAAGAGGGTGAATGACCTGCCCCGGCCCAATGAAGCCGCGGCGATGTTTTTATGTTTATTTAATTAGGAGGAAGATTATAATGCTCAGATTTATGAGCCTGTCCAGCGGCAGTTGCGGGAACTGCTATTACCTGGAACACGAAGATGATATGGGAAGACACGCTGTCATAATCGACGCCGGAGTGAGCCTGAGAAGGCTGAAGCAGATATTGGGAGCAAACGGTCTGGACGAAAATTCGTTCGGGGCGATACTCATCACCCACGACCATATGGACCACATCCGCAGCCTCGCATCCTACTGCAAGAAACTCCATAAGCCAGTCTATGCGACCCCAGTACTCCACGCAGCTCTCGCGTCACACTCATTCGGCGCCCCATACGTAGGTCAATGCAGATGTGACCTCGCAGAAAACGAATGGAACGACATCAACGGATTCAGAGTACGATATTTCATCGTACCTCACGATGCCACGCAGACAGTAGGATACTATATCCAGGCAGGCGACAGGAAGTTCGTCATAATGACAGACATCGGAAGGATGACGGACGAAGCCGTCCGCTTCGCCTCAGAGGCCGACACCGTGGTCGTCGAATCGAACTATGATATGGATATGCTCATATCAGGCCCATATACATACGAACTGAAGATGCGCATCTGCAAGGGGCACGGGCATCTGAGCAATGACGAATGCGCATTCGCCATCCACAGGTTCTGGCACAAGGGGCTGAAGAACATTTTCCTTTGTCATCTGAGCGACCACAACAACACCCCGGAACTTGCAGACAAGTCAGCCAGGGAGGCGCTGCGACAGCTAGGAGTGGAAGACGGCACGGTGAATCTCAGGGCATTGCCGCGCCAGACACCGTCGCAGATGTTTGTTCTGTAACACAAGGTTCACTATCTTTGCAGGCTGTATAACGACACGATTAAAGAAAAATTATAGATGAAAGAATTCTGGCAGGTACTCGTCAAGTACGTCAAACCATACAAGGGATACCTCGGAGGCTCCATTGTGCTCAATATGCTCTCCGCCGTACTCAACATATTCTCATTCTCCCTGATCATACCTATCCTTCAGATACTGTTCAAGATGAACGACACGGTATATTCATTCATACCGTGGGACACGGCCGGGATGGGAATGAAGGAGATCCTCATAAACAACGCCTACTACGGCGTGACAATGCTCATCCAGGACAAGGGGGCGGCTACGACATTGTTCCTCCTCTGCCTATGGCTCAGCATAATGACACTCCTGAAGACAGCCTGCTACTTCGGCTCGTCCGCCATTATGATACCGATAAGGACCAGTGTCGTGAGGGATATGAGGCGGGAGCTGTACAACAAGATCCTCACCCTTCCTCTCGGCTTCTTCTCGCAGGAGAGGAAAGGCGACATCATCGCCAGGATGAGCGGCGACATAAATGAGGTCGAGAACTCCATAATGAGCACCCTCGATATGCTCCTCAAGAATCCTATCCTTATCATCTTCTATATGGGGACATTGATAGTGACGAGCTGGCAGCTCACAGTGTTCACCATAGTCGTGGCGCCGGCATTGATCTGGCTTATGAGCGCGCTCGGAAGGACATTGAAGAAGAGGTCACTGCAGGCGCAGGCCCTCTGGAGCGACACGATGTCTCAGCTTGAGGAGACGCTCGGCGGACTGCGCGTCATCAAGGCGTTCGTGGCCGAGGACAAGATGCAGGCCAGGTTCGACAATGTTACAGAGGCAGTGAAGAAGAAGACCGGAAGAGTAGCCACCAGGCAGGCATTGGCCCACCCTATGAGCGAATTCCTCGGTACCGTGCTGATAGCGATCGTGCTCGGGTTCGGCGGTGCCATCATCCTCAGCGAGAAGGCCTGGTTCGACGCCCCGACATTCATATTCTATATGGTCATCCTATACAGTGTCATCAACCCGTTGAAGGACTTCGCGAAGGCCGGATACAACATTCCTAAGGGAATGGCGTCAATGGAGCGAGTGAACAAGATACTGGAGACGGAGAGCGACATACGGGAGACGCCTCAGGCCAAGGATGTCGAAGGCTTCAATGACCGCATCACCTTCGAGCACGTGGATTTCTCCTACGATTCCGACCGAAAGATCCTGGATGACATAAACCTCACCGTGAAGAAGGGCAGCACCGTGGCCATAGTGGGTGAATCAGGAGCGGGCAAATCCACCCTCGTGGACCTTATTCCGAGATTCTACGATGTCACAGGCGGCTCCATAAAGATAGACGGTACGGACATCCGTGATATGAAGATCCACGGACTGCGCAGCATAATGGGCAACGTGAACCAGGAGCCTATCCTGTTCAATGACACCATATTCAACAATATCGCATTCGGAGTGGAGGGAGCGACGATGGAGCAGGTGGTGGCAGCGGCCAAGGTGGCTAATGCACACGATTTCATAATGGAGAAGGAGGATGGGTACGACACCAATATCGGTGACCGTGGAATGAAACTGTCCGGAGGCCAGAGGCAGAGGATAAGCATCGCCAGGGCGATATTGAAGAACCCTCCGATACTAATCCTGGACGAGGCTACGGCTTCGCTCGACACCGAATCGGAGAGGCTCGTGCAGGAGGCGCTTGACAGGCTGATGTCTTCACGCACGACAATCGCCATCGCTCACAGGCTCTCCACTATCAAGAACTCGGATGAGATCATCGTGATGCACGAGGGCAAGATCGTGGAGAGGGGCAGGCACGAGGAGCTTCTGGCGCTCAAGGGATATTACAAGAAACTCACAGATATGCAGAGCTTATAATTTTTCGCATATGGATTCCAAAAGACTGACACTTCCATATATAGAGGGACTCGAAAAGGCAGATGGACTGCAAGAATTCTCAGGACTGCTCAAGAAAGCGGAGGAAAAGACAGGATGCGGCTTCGCCCGCGTGGACACCGTAAACTGGCCGGAGGATTTCCCAGACACACCGGAATGCACATTCATAGCAGGATGGTGCAAGAAGGGCATAGGAATACTTTACAGCGTAAGCGGACCGGATCTCAGGGCGAAGGCTCTGTCCGACAACGGAAGGGTGTGGGAGGACAGCTGCTGCGAGTTCTTCATCTCTGATCCGACTGACGGAACATACTATAACTTCGAGATGAACTGCATCGGGACACTCCTCGCGGCAAAACGGAAAAGCCGCGAAAACTGCTCTCATTTCTCCGAAGAAAAACTGAAGCAGATCAGCAGATTCTCTTCGCTGGAGCACAAGGAATACGATGTCAGCGACGAAGACTTCAGCTGGAGCGTAGGGATGTTCATCCCGTTCAGTCTCATCGGCATTGATCCAGACAACCCTCCGAAGGCCCTGCATGCGAATTTCTACAAATGCGGGGATATGACGAAGCATATACATTTCCTCAGCTGGTCGCCGATTGACTGTCCGAAACCGGATTTCCATAGGCCTGATTTCTTCGGGACATTGACTCTGGCGGGAGCGCCTGAAAAGTGCGGTAAAACCGGCAGGATCCTGTTTCCGACACTTATGCTGCTGTATTTCATCATTGTAGGGTTCCTGTGCTTCGGTAAATTCGACAGCCTTCAGAACGCTCCGCAGACATTCTTCGGGCTTCCGGCTGACAAGGTAGTTCATTTCTGTCTGTTCTTCCCGTTTCCGCTTCTGGCCTATGGGACATTCGGCAGGAAGACTGCCGGCAGATGGAAATCAGCCCTTCTCATAATCTGTATCTTCATTGCAGGATGCCTCATCGGGGCAGGAACAGAACTCGGACAAGGGCTGACCTCATACAGGAGCTGTGACATCAATGATTTCAGGGCAGATGCCGCAGGTATGGCCCTCAGTTCCATAATCGCCATTATAATAGACTCCGCAAGACACCATAGACATAACTTCTGACAATGCTTCACAAAAATCTGACGGCTCTGCTCCTCGCCGCCCTGTTTTCTTGGCAGGCCGCAGGACAGAGCCTTGTCCTTTCAGCATACAGGGCCAAATGTGACACTCTTTCCACTCTGATCAAGGAAAGGACTTCCGTTTCCGCCAACATCAAGCTGCAGTCCGTTTCCAGGAGGAACGGCACGCTTGATTTTCATTTCACTTCCGGGATAGGTGACGTTCCATGGACGAAAGACGACCTGGAATGGCTGAAGAAGACGCTGCACGACATCTCGCCGGCAGGATACGCACATTATAAGACAGGAACGGTGTACTGTGGACAGATTCCGCTCGGAGAAATGCTTACGGCCTTTCCAGGCAATGACGGAAAGCCGACCGAGCATCAGTGGAAAAGGCACGATCCGATGTCTTCATCAGGCCCTGCCCTAGTCAGGGAGGAGGGTGGCCAGAATTTCAGGAAAGGCCTGAGCGGCAGGTATGTGGCATTATGGCAGAGCCACGGAAGATATTATGAGGAATCCACACGTAGATGGGAATGGCAACGCGCTCCCCTTTTCACGACAGTGGAAGATATGTACACGCAAAGCTATGTGCTGCCGTTTCTCATCCCTATGCTGGAAAATGCTGGTGCATACGTTATGACTCCGCGCGAACGCGACACGCAGAAGTACGAGTCCATTAGCGACAACGATCCCGCTTTCTCCCCTACCGGAAGGACAGGCCTCACCAGGAGATGCGGAAAGTATTCCGAGGCCGGAGACTGGTTCGACGCCGGGACTGGATTCGCCGACTTCAGAGAAATCTACATTGACAATGACAACCCATTCTCTGCCGGAACCGCCAGGCAGGCGTCCTGTGTAAAAGGCGACGCACCTACGGCCGCCGCCACCTGGACTCCGGACATACCGGAAAGAGGGCGATATGCCGTGTACATATCCTATAAGTCACTGCCCAACAGTTCAGAATCAGCGCATTACACAGTAAGACACCTTGGTGGGGATTCGCATTTCCTCGTAAACCAGAAGATAGGAGGAGGCACGTGGATATACCTCGGGACGTTTGAATTCAGCGAAGGCTCAGAAGGGTGCGTCACTTTGGACAATGCCACCAGAAAAGGCTGCCAGTTCGTCCAGAACTCAGTCATCACGGCCGACGCGGTGAAAGTAGGCGGCGGAATGGGAAAGATCGCCAGAGGCAATGCAGATATGCCCA
Organism: uncultured Bacteroidales bacterium; assembly: GCA_934695325.1. Taxonomy (GTDB): domain Bacteria; phylum Bacteroidota; class Bacteroidia; order Bacteroidales; family UBA932; genus Cryptobacteroides. Next base: position 402,787 of record CAKUVD010000001.1, read on the forward strand.
AGTCCTCCTACACGACCTCAGGTCTGCCCTCGTTTACGGAAGGGGCTTTGTACTGGATGCAGTGGGCAGGCATTGACACCTGTATAACAAGAAGATTCAAAGACGATTACACGAATGACTATGCAGACAGGGGTGCCTGGGTGGGAAGGATGAGCGGCGGTTCAGCCGTGAATCCGAAAGCCCCCGGAGCGGGTATTCCTTTCGATATGTCATTGGCGTTCCATACAGATGCCGGGGTCACGCCTGGAGACTCAACCATTGGGACCTTGTCCATATACACGCTCATCTGCGACGGTACCCGGAAGTATGCAGACGGAGAAGACAGGATGCTCGGAAGGCTTATGTCAAATGACATTCAGACACAAGTGACGGAAGACATCAGGGCTCAGTTCGCCCCGGAATGGACAAGGCGTCAGCTTGCGGACAGATCCTACAGTGAATCACGGACAACAGGAGTTCCCGGGACGCTCCTCGAACTGCTCTCGCACCAGAACTTTGCGGATATGAAATACGGTCTCGACCCTACATTCAGATTCGCCGTCAGCAGAGCCATATATAAAGGTATGCTGAAATTCCTGAGCAGCAGATACGGATTCCACTATGCGGTGCAGCCTCTGCCGGTCCGCTCCTTCTCCGCTGTCCTGAAGGACAATGCAGATGTCGTCCTGTCCTGGAAAGAGACCGCGGACACGCTGGAGCCGACCGCATCAGCATCAGGATTCATCCTCTACACCAGAAAAGACGACGGGGCCTTCGACAACGGGAGGATATTGCAGGATGTCCGCAGTAGTGATGACGGTAGATACAGCCTGACAGTACCTGTAGAGGCAGGGCATCTGTACAGTTTCAGGATAACGGCATTCAATGACGGCGGCTGCAGTTTCCCTTCAGAGACACTCAGCGCCGGCATCCCAGAGAATGCGGAGCCAGGAAAGAAAGTAATCGTCATAAACAATTTCGACAGGGTCGCCGGCCCTGCGTGGATCGACACTCCGGAATACGCAGGCTTTGATGACAGGCTTGACGGCGGAGTCCCTTATATCAGCGATATATGCCACATCGGAGAGATGTACCAGTTCCGTCGCGGACTCGGATGGAAAGATGATGACAACCCTGGATTCGGCGCATCCTACACTGATGAAGCCGGCAGAGTCGTCCCTGGAAACACCTTCGACTACCCTGCAGTGCACGGAAAAGCCATAATGGATGCAGGATACAGTTTCTGCTCCGCAAGCGCAGAGGCGTTCGGGGATGAGAAAGTCGATGCGGGAGATTTCTGGGCAGCCGACATCATCTGCGGGAAACAGGTCTGCACGCCTGCCGGAGCGGGAGCCGTCCGTAAATCCGCATTCAAGGTATTTCCAGAGAGGCTCAGGCAAGCCATAACGAAATTCACCGCAGCAGGAGGTAATGTGATGATCTCCGGGGCGAATATAGGAACCGACATCTGCGACCGTATCTATCCGATAGAGCAGGACAGTCTCTATCAGGCTGAGGCTCAAAGGTTTGCCAAAGATGTCCTGGGTTATGTCTGGCTGACGAACTACGCCTCTCGTAAAGGCCTCGTCTCCACTATAGGAGACGCAGGTATGGAATTATCCGGGGATTTCGCTTTTTATCAGCAGACAAATGACTATATTTACAAAGTCGAGACGCCTGACGGGATTCTTCCGGCATCTGGAAGCGGATCCATATTCTTGAGATATGCGGATTCCGGCATCCCGGCAGGAGTATGCGGCAAAGGCAAAGGATACAAGACGGTCTGCATCGGATTTCCGTTGGAGACCATTACAGACAGGCAGGCGATGACAGACCTGTTCATAGCCACAATGAAATTTTTCACAGACTGACAGACAAATGACCACACGGGAAAAAGAACTCATCGAACTCATTCACAAGGAAGTGAAACCGGCGCTTGGCTGCACGGAGCCGGTGGCTGTCGCTCTGGCGGCGGCAAAGGCCGCTGAACTGATCCCGGGATTTTCCGGAAGCGCTTCCGATCTCAGGATCGATGTTGAAATCAGCGGCAACATACTGAAGAACGGTATGGGAGTCGGCATACCAGGAACAGGAATGATCGGACTGCGTATCGCCGCTGCGCTCGGAGCTGTGTGCGGACATTCCGCCTACGGTCTCGAAGTTCTCAAAGACCTGGACGACACAGCCATAAAGCGTGCCAAGAGGTTAGTGGCAGAAGACGCCGTAAGCATCAGCGTGGCAAAGAATTGTCACAAGCTATATGCGAAAGTCGAAATCAAATGCGGCGGACATACGGCATTCGCGGTCATAGAGGACGAACACGACAGGATAGTGGCCTGCGGGACAGGCGATGAAATGTACACTCCCGAGGCAAGGACTGCCTCAGGATGCGAGAAGGCCGTGCGTGAGACATCAGATTACCATCTGACAGTCAAGGAGATATTCGATTTCGCATCGAATGCTGATTTCGATGACATAAAATTCATTCTGGAAGACAAGACACTCAACCTCGCCCTGGCGGAAGAAGGCTTGCGCGGCGACTATGGGCTGAAAGTGGGCAAGACCGTGATGTCATCTCCAAAAGAAGTCTTCGGAGATGATTTCCTCGCTTATGCAATGGCACTGACGGCAGCGGCCTCGGATGCCAGGATGGCTGGATGCACACTCCCTGCGATGAGCAATTCCGGCAGCGGAAACCAGGGAATCACTGTCAGTATGCCTGTGATAGCCTATGCGCTGAAATATGACGTACCGGACGAGAGGCTCGCAAGGGCACTCATCCTGAGCAATCTGATAGCCATCCACATAAAAGGATACCTCGGGAGGCTTTCGGCACTGTGCGGCTGTGTCGTGGCATCCACAGGTTCATCTTGCGGACTTGTCTGGCTGCGCGGAGGAGGATATGAAGAGGTCTGTTCTGCAATAAAGAATATGATCGGCAACATCACAGGAATGGTCTGCGACGGAGCCAAAGTCGGATGTGCGATGAAAGTCGCCTCCGGAGTGTCTTCTTCAATACAGTCTGCAGTCCTCGCCCTCAACGGCATACACGCCTGCGAGACGGACGGCATCATCGACAAGGACATCGAGAATACGATCAGCAACCTTGGAAAGGTCGGCTCCACAGGGATGGAGATGGCCGACGAACTCATTCAGAAGATAATGGTCTGCAAATAACCGGAAGACATAATATGGATATAGATTTCGTTGTCACCTGGGTCGATATGAATGACCCGGTATGGAAAAAGGACTTCGCAAAGGCGAAAGGGATCATAGACAATTCACGGAACCAGTTTTCAGAGGCCCGTTTCAGAGACTACGGATTTCTCAAATACTGGTTCAGGGGCGTGGAGAAGTTCGCTCCGTGGGTAAGGCGGATTCATTTCGTCACCTGCGGGCAGAGACCGGAATGGCTGGACACGTCCAACCCAAGACTGCACCTCGTAAGCCACCGAGACTACATTCCGGAAAAATATCTGCCGACTTTCAACTCCACCGTGCTCGAGTTCTATCTCGACAGGATTCCCGGGCTGTCGGAGAGGTTCGTCTATTTCAATGATGACTTCTACCTCACCAGCCCGACCGGCCCGGACAGATTCTTCGCCGAGGACGGCCTCCCGAATGACATTGCGGCATTCAGGCTGAACACCGGGCTCAGCCTGTGGTCCAAGACTCTCCGGAACAATGTCCGTCTCATCAATGCCAACTTCGACAAGAAGGCGGTGCTGAGGAGAGACCACGCCAAATGGTTCTGCGAGGAGTACGGAAGCAGGGCGAACCTGACAAGGCTCATGGAATGGTACGGCAAGTTCCTGACGCTCAGGATTCCGCACAACGCCCAGCCATATCTCAAATCCACTTTCGCAGATGTATGGGCGCACTGCCGCCCCGAGCTTGAAGAGGCTTCGTCACACACGTTCAGAAGTGAGAAGGACCTGACTCCGGAGCTCTTCCGCACCTGGCAGATCTGCAGATCCGACTTCGAGCCTTATAATACCTACAAGGACACGAAGATGTTCCCGCTTATGGTCAAGCCAAAGCAGGCGATAAGAGCTATACGTGAACAGAATTACAAGCTGGTCTGCATAAATGACAATGTCCACATCCGCAACTATGACGAGGTGATGCGTGAGCTGGATGCCGCTTTCGCAAGCATCCTACCGAAGAAATCATCATTTGAGCTCTGACGCGGTCCACACGGAACACTACCTGGCAATCAGCGGCTGCTGTCATTTTCCGCAATCAGATTCCTGAAGGCTGACAATATCGCCTTGACCGAATCTTTTCCTCGGACAGGTATGCGTATTTCTGACGTACCAGTCTCCCGGTCGGTGTGGACTATCGTTTCCGCGAGACGCTCGGCACCGTCCGGAGCCTCCAGGATTTTTCCCAAAGCGGAGATGAAATCCGAGCCGATACGAAGGAGCCGCCGACATTCGCCTCCGTCATCAGACGGACTGTCTTCAATGTAGACATCTGCATTGTCCTCTCCGGCAGGCATATCCTCGGGGATTTCCTCGGACGGAGCCTCCGAATCGAATTCCGGCACAGGCATCCCTGTCCCGTCAGATACGGAAGGACAGCGCGGAGCATCATATGTCTCATCAGAAGGAGTCTCGTCCACATCATCCACATATCCTGACACAGCATCCATTATCTGCTCCATCTTGCTGTCATCGAGGATAACCGTGTCATCGCCTCCGTCAAGTATTCCGCCGAAAAGCGAAGATTTCACATTCAGCGTGGAAAGCATCCGCTCCTCGAAAGAATCCTTGGACACCATATTGATGACCTGGATGTTGCTTTTCTGTCCGATGCGGTAAATGCGGCCTATCCTCTGCTCCAGCACGGCAGGATTCCACGGAATGTCCAGATTTATCACCAGAGACGCCGTCTGAAGGTTCAGTCCGGTGCTTCCTGTGTCAGTGGAAAGAAACACGCGACATCGAGGATTCTCCCAGAAATCGTCAATGAGCTTCCGGCGCTTCTCCGAAGGCACCATTCCGTTCAAAGAGGCATATCCGATGCCCCTCTTGTCGAGTTCCTCGGCCACTATCCTAGTCATTCTCTCCCATTGGCTGAAGACGACGACCTTACCGTCGCCGCTCTCCACGACGTTCTGAAGGATGTTCAGCGTCTCGTCCACCTTAGTGTCATACCGTGTCTCCTGATCCAGGATGTACGTACTGTCACATACCATACGCATCTGGCTAAGCAACAGCAACATACGTTTCCTGTCCTTATCACTGAGGAAATGTGTCCGCTTCCACTTGGAGACGAGCTGTGCCACCATCGTCCTGAACTCGTCGTGGCGTTCCTTCTGCTGCGGAGTCATCGGCACGAACAAGTTCTGGTCAGTCCTGGCAGGAAGCTGAAGCGCCACATCAGACTTTCGTCTGCGTATAAGTCTCGCCGACAGGCGCTCCCCCACAAGATTGAGGTTCCTGTATGACACCACCTTGCCTGTGCTGTCCTTTACGGTCGTCTCCTCCATAAACTTGTAGTACGGGCCGAGACAATACTGATCCACGAACTCCATCACGGAGTAAAGTTCCTCCAGCTTGTTCTCAAGAGGGGTTCCGGAGAGGACTACCGCATAATCGGACTGGATACGCCTGGCAGCCCTGGAGATCTGCGTGTTCCAGTTCTTTAGACGCTGTACCTCGTCCATTATGAGCAATTCTGCGCTGACTTTCCCGAAAGAACGGACATCATTGCTCATCGCATTGTAAGACACTATCTTATAGAATGCGTCCGACTGATACAGTTCTCTGCGCCTCATCTGCGTGCCGTCCACCACAGCGACCGTAGAGTCCGTGAAGCGCTCGATTTCTTTCTTCCATTGATATTTCAACGACGCCGGACAAAGTATCAATGCAGATGAGATCAGTCCGGCCTTGCGCATAAGTTCAGCAGTGCCTATCGCCTGGACTGTCTTTCCGAGACCCATTTCATCTGCGATTATGGACTTGCCCTTGCTGAATGAGAAACGTATTCCCTCCTCCTGATAAGGATAAAGAGTAGTCTTCAGCAGTCCGGTGAAGTCCCCTTCTGTGACTCGGCTCAAGTAATCGGCACGGTACTGCGCATCCTTTATCTCGGCGAGATAATCAGTGACGTCTTCGTAGCAGCGGAAATCAGGGTCAATCCGCTTGGCCCCTGTTATGAAATCATACATCCTGGTGACTGCCCCAGGAAGCGCCGTCATATCCGGAGCGAAATAACCAGCGGCAAGTTCCGTGATTTCCTGCCAATGAGCGCTTCCGGCACGAAGACAGATAGTCCTGCCTTCCCGGTATGATATATACAATGATGAATACGGCGGGTTCACGACCGGCACGCGCTTATGCCTCTCGTCCAGCCAGATGCGCACCGCCTCTATATGCTTGCAGGTTCCGAGCCTGTTCGTCTTGAAGTCCATACAGGAGCAGTAGTTCCAGCGGCTCTCGCCTCCCCTGTAAACCACCTTGTATGAGCTCTTGGTCTTTGGATTCCTGACGTCGAACACGCCATAGGCGGCTTCGTCTCCTCTCGGCACAATGGAAAGGACCTCTTTCGCCGCGAACTGCCTGCGCAGTTTTTTCTGCCACTCTTCCGGACTCATTCCGTCCGGCTTGACCACATTGGACAATCTCTTTTCCATATCTTATCTCTAAAAATTCATTCACCCGCCCTGACTCTGTTTTTAAACGACTGTATGAAACAGTCTCGCCATCAAGTTCTACAGCAGTTTCTTGACCAATCCGAAGAATCTGTACGGCATATACCTAAACGGCAAGTCCAGCATCGTGCCGGTCTTTATCACTGAACGGTAATGCGTAAATGTGTCGAAACTCAACTTGCCGTGATAACTGCCCATTCCGGACATCCCGACACCGCCGAACGGAACATTCTCATTGGCGATATGCATAATGGTATCATTGATGCACGAGCCGCCGGAAGAAGTGTGACGGAGCACCTTGTCCCCATGTCTTCCGAAATAATACAGGGCAAGCGGCTTCTCCCTGCCATTGACGAAATCTATCACTTCTTCAATGTCCCCGAAGGTCTGCACAGGGAATATCGGGCCGAAAATTTCCTCCTGCATCACAGGAGCATCAGAGCTGACATTGTCCAGGACAGTCGGTTCGAAATACCTGTCCTGTCTGTCAGTATGCCCGCCGAAGACAATGTCTCCGTCCTTCAGATATGACTCCAGCCTTTCCATAGCCTTGTCATTCACGATGCGCACGAAATGCCCCGATTTCTGCGGGTCATCTCCGAGAAGAGCCCGGAACTCGGTCCGGAGCGCACTCAGGAACTCATCCTTGATGTCCTTATGGAGCATAAGGTAATCCGGCGCGATGCAGGTCTGTCCTGCGTTCAGGCTCTTACCCCAAGCGACACGCCTCGCCGCCACCTTTATGTCTGCGTCCCTGTCAATGATGCAAGGGCTCTTGCCGCCCAATTCCAGGACCACAGGGGTAAGATTCCTGGCCGCAGATGCCATCACCAGCCTTCCCAGCGAAGGGCTCCCGGTGAAGAAGATGATGTCCCACCTCTGTTCCAGCAGGAGAGCGTTCACATCTCTGTGCCCCTGCGTGACGGCTATGTATTCTTCCGGGAAAGTGTCCGCGATCATCTGCTCGATAACCTCCGAGACTGTCGGCACATAAGGAGAAGGCTTCAGCACGGCTGTGCATCCGGACGATATCGCTCCGACAAGAGGTGTCAGCAACAACTGCACCGGATAATTCCACGGTGATATTATCAATGCCGTCCCGAGAGGTTCGCTTATCACCTTGCTGGCTGACGGGAGCATCTTCAATGGGGTGCACTTCCGCCTGGGCCTCGTCCACTCCCCTATCTTGCGTATATGCGTGCGGATTTCGCCGAGCAATATGCTTATCTCCGTCATATAAGCCTCTTCATAAGATTTATGAAGATCCTTCCACAATGCGTCACAAAGCGGCTTCTCCCATTTCAATACCGCCCTTTCAAACGCCTTCAGATTAGCTTTGCGGACATTCACGTCCAATGTGGATCCTCCGGCGAAATATCTGCGCTGTCTCTCACGGATTTCCGCAATGCGCTCCGCTGATGTACTTGTCAATGCCATTTCTTGTTGATTTATAAGTCCCCGGCAGCAACCACCGCCAAACGACGAAGCCGTCCGAAGTGCTCCGGAGACCATTGCAAAAGTAGCAAATTCACTGTTATGAAAAAAGGGATGGCCAAATCAATCCTGGTCATCCCCTATCGCTATGTCCTGTCTGAAATTATTCAGCAACGACTTCAAATTTGAAAGTGCCTTTCACATTCTTGTAGCACTTCACCTCAGCCTCGTACTCGCCGAGTTCCTTTACAGGTGAAAGGATAGTGATATCCTTCTTGTCCACCTCGACGCCTGCGGCAACGAGTGCGTCCGCAAGCTGTGCGGTAGTCACTGAGCCGTAGATCTTGCCGTTCTCGCTCACCTTTGCGGCAACTTTTACTGCAACTGCTGCAACCTTGGCTGCAAGAGCCTCTGCATCAGCGATGAGCTTAGCCTCCTTGTGAGCTCTCTGGCGAACTGTCTCTGCGTGCTGTTTCTTTGCGGATTCAGTAGCGAGGATAGCATAACCCTGAGGAACAAGATAGTTAAGGGCGTAACCAGCCTTTACCTTAACGATATCATCAGCGTGACCGAGAGAGGCCACTTCTTTCTTCAAAATGATTTCCATATTCCTGTCTCCTGATTATTTAAGAAGGTCTGTTACATACGGGAGAAGCGCGAGTGAACGAGCTCTCTTGACTGCCTGAGCCACTTTCCTCTGGAATTTGAGGGAAGTTCCGGTGATACGGCGAGGGAGAATCTTACCCTGCTCGTTCAGGAATTTCTTCAGGAACTCAGGATCCTTGTAATCAACATATTTGATGCCTGCTCTCTTGAAGCGGCAGTATTTCTTCTTTCTTACCTCTACTGTAGGAGGGTTCAGATAACGGATTTCGTTATTCTGCTGTGCATTGTTTGTCTGTGCCATAATTCTGCCTCCTTAATTATTTAGCCTCCTCGGCTGTCTGAGCGGCAGCAGCCTTAGCCTGCTTGTTGGCTCTTCTCTTCTCCGCATAAGCCACTGCGTCCCTGTCAAGGGCAACTGTAAGATACCTGATGATTCTCTCGTCACGGTGATACTGAGTCTCGAGTTTTGCTACGAACTCAGGGTTGGCCTTGAATTCGATCAGGTGATAGAATCCGGATGTTTTGTGCTGGATAGGGTAAGCAAGCTGCTTCAGTCCCCAGTCCTCTTCGTACACGACTTCTCCGCCGTTCTTGGCGATGTAGTCCACGTACTTGGCAACCGCTTCCTTCATCTGAGCCTCAGACAAAACGGGAGTTGCAATGAAAACGGTCTCGTACTGTTTCATACTTTAATAAATAATAAAATTGTTTATGATAACATTCCTCTGGCGTATGACACGCCAAAAGGATTGCAAATTTAGCAATACTTTTTCATTTGCGCAAAAAATGAACAGGAATAATTGCTAACTTTGCGGAGGCGGAGGAAAAACGAAACCAAAATCCCCTCCACGCACAGACAGATGGCACATACTATATTGGTCACGGGTTCCAACGGACAGCTCGGAACGGAAATCAGGAACATAGCCTCAGGACACGACCTCGTCCCGGGAGGCGCCGACGTCCCGTCTCCGTCACGCATCTCGGACAGCCGAGGGAACACTTATATTTTCACGGCGAGACATCAGCTGCCATACGCCCTGACAGAACACCTGGACATAACCGATATGGATGCAGTCGCAGAGACAGTGGCTGAGAACGGCGTGGACATCATACTCAACTGCGCCGCATATACGGACGTGGACAAGGCGGAGGGGAACCCTGAAGACGCTGACCTCCAGAACCATATAGCGCCAGGGAACCTTGCGGAGGTGGCGCGCGAGATGAATGCGACATTGATACATATCTCCACCGACTACGTATTCGGAGGTGACTCCGGGAAGCCATACGGAGAGTTCGACGAGACACGCCCGCTCGGAATATACGGACTGTCCAAACTCGCAGGTGAGCGAGCGATCAGCGATTCCGAATGCAATTATATAATTCTGAGGACGTCCTGGCTGTACTCGCCCTACGGAAGAAACTTCGTGAAGACGATGCTCCGCCTCACACGGGAGAAGGAGAGCATTGACGTAGTGATGGATCAGTCCGGTTCGCCGACATACGCGAAAGACTTGGCGGAGGCGATAGCAGGCATCATTGACTCGGGGCCGTCAGAGATCCAGGGGCTATTCCATTTCAGCGACTGCGGAGTCTGCTCCCGCTATGACCTGGCATACGAGACCCTCCTTCTGGGCGGAGGACAATGCAGAATCCGTCCCTGCCGCAGCGAGGAGTTCCCGACGAAAGCGGTGAGACCTCATTTCTCGGCATTGGACACATCACTGTTCCGAAAAACATTCGGAATGGAGATACCGCACTGGCGCGAATCGCTCAAGGACTGCATCGACAGAATCCATAAAATCGGAGGCGATCTGCGCTAGCGCCTCCCCGTGCGCACCGCTCCCACCCAGAGAAGCAGCTGCCCCATATAATACGGAACCATTATCAGCCAGCGGCTTGCATCCACCGGGCTGACGAACTTATTCCAGGACAGCACCATATCAGAGAACAGGAAGAGAAGAGCGCCCACCGAAAATATCCAGTTACGCTGCATCATTGCGAGCCCGGCCATCGTGCAGATCAATGCCGCATACACCGCACAGCCGGAACGGATGACTCCGGACGGTGCGCAAGGGATGATGCAGGTCAATGCTAATGTCAGCAGGGCCAGGACAATGACCGCAACAGCAGCAGCCGCCCCCTTCCCTATTCTCGGCCTGACAGCAGCAATCCTCCCGGCGAAATACGTAATCAGCATAATGTGGGCGACAGCGAAGAAGCCCATCTGGAATATGAAGCTGCCGTATGCGCCCGCGAAGTCACCCGCCATTGAGAACCCCATAGCCAATGTCATACGCACCGGCAGAAGGAACGCACCGGCTACGGTCAATGCCAGAAGAGGCCCGATTATTCTGTATTTGACGACGATGCCGGGCAAAAATCCTGACAGGCTCGCGGCTGGGATGAAATACACGCAAGCCAATGCGATAAACACCAGTATCACTATGGCCGCCTTTCTGCTTTCTGTTTTCATATACATCTTATCTGCATTGTCCGATAAAGTTATATATTTTTTCAGACTCCCCGGCCACGTCAGCGCCCGACGAGTTATCTTTTGGTTGATTATTTTTGTATTTTCTGGCACTTTTGCATTAACTTTGCGCCACGAAAGGCGGCAGGGACATTAAGAATCCTCACCGCAGACGAAGTAGGACATTGACAATAGACAAGAAATGAACATCACGGGAAAGAACGTGCTGATAACAGGAGGCGCTTCCGGAATCGGCAGGATAATGGGGCGCATCTGCCTGGAGAAAGGAGCGGCAAATCTCATCGTGTGGGACATCAGCCAGACAAACATCGACATAACAGAAGCCGAGCTCGGCTCCGTGAAGCCTAATGTGAAAGGCATCGCACAGGGACATATAACCAGCCAGATCGTGAACGTGGCCGACGCACAGGCCATCTCGTCAGCATACGAAAGAGTGAAACGTGAGGTCGGCGACGTGGACATCCTGATAAACTGCGCCGGCATCGTGAGAGGCAACAACACGTTCGACAAGCAGACCGTAAATGATATAAACCTCACTATGGACATAAACGCCACGGCCCCGATGCTCGTGGCATTGAGCATCCTCCCAGATATGCTCAAGAGGGACAGCGGACATATATGCAACATCGCTTCCGCAGCCGGTATGCTCGGAGTGCCAAAGCTGTCTGTCTACTGCGCCAGCAAGTGGGCCGTCATCGGCTGGACAGAGTCAATGCGGATAGAGCTGAAACAGGCTCACAGCAATGTGAGGGTCACCTCAGTGGCTCCATATTTCATCAACACAGGTATGTTCGACGGAGTCAATTCCAAGGTATTCCCTATCCTGAAGCCGGAGAAGACCGCAAAGAAGATCATCCGCGCCATCGAGGCAGGCAAGTCGTTCCGCGGCATCCCGTTCGCATATCACTTCATACGCATCTGGCAGGGGCTTCTCCCCTACTGCCTGTTCGACTTCATATTCGGAAAGGTCTTCGGCGTATATTCAGTGATGGATCATTTCACGGGCCGCACTGCCAAGAGATAATGTAAGCCTGAAATATCATTTCGCCCTGGCATTCAAGGCTTTCTGGAAAGCACGTGCGTTTTTCAGATGTTCCTGGTAGGTGGCTGCGAAAATGTGCGTGCCATTGAACTCAGGACTGGCGCAGAAATAAAGGTCATCGCCACCCTGCGGATTCAGAACCGCATTCATAGCATCCCGGCCAGGCACGCAGATAGGGGCCGGAGGAAGGCCGTAGTGCATATATGTGTTATACGGGGATTCCACCTTCAGATGCTTTTTAAGGATTCTGTTCAATGTATAGTCATAGCAGAATGCTATGGTAGGATCCGCCTGGAGTTTCATCCCACGGCGCAGCCTGTTCAGGTAGACGCCTGCGATGAGAGGATATTCCGGGACATAATTGGACTCTCCCCTGACGATGCTGGCCACGACGGAGACTTCCATCGGAGTAAGGCCCTGCGCCTTGGCCTTGGCCTTGTTGGCGTCAGTCCAGAAGGCATCGAATGCGGCTTTCTGCCTGTCCAGCACAGTCTTCATCGAATCTGTCCAATATACCTGATATGTGTCCGGCATAAAAAGGGCGAACACGTTATCCACCGTGAAGCCGTAGCCGGCGAGGAGCGCAGAGTCCCTCAATGCGTCCAGTACCGCCGTCGTGTCCATCAGCATCTGCCCGCTGATCTTCCCGGCGATGCCTCGTTTCAGCCTCATCGTTCCGGAGAGGACCAGATTTACAGGACTTTGCCATCCGTTCTTCAACATTCTCGCGACATATCTGCTGGAATTGGATGCAGTCACGATATAGTGTCCGGGGACGATTCTCGCCTCGCCAGGCCTGCCGCCCTTTGCCATAAGCCCTTCCCTCCTGAAGGAGCGCTTCAGGCTTCCGGAGTTCTTGACAACATCTTTCTCCATAAAAATCTCCAGGACGTCCCGGACATTCATATTAGGATATATATACAATTCCGTCTTTTCCCTGAAGTTCGACCTTTTCCTGTCATAGTATTCTCGCCATCCGAAAAATCCGGCCAGGAATCCTATGGTGACCAGCCCGGACAATATAGCTGCCGCTATCGGAACGACTCGTGTCTGTATATGCTTCATTTTCTTGAGATTCTAAGGTTCAGTTCATCGCCGGGTACAGTGATGTAGTCTTTTCCGAGAGCGTTCATCTTGCAGAGGTCAGCCAACTTGATTCCGAAACGCTGTGCAAGAGAAAGCATTGTCTCGCCTCCATCATCAGAGATATATTTGTCCAGGCCTCTTTTAGTCTGACTTTTCTTCGGCTGCAGATAAACGACAGTGCCAGGAGCAAGCTGAGCATCTGCGGAGATGTCATTGAAGCGCAGAATCTCACGCAAGAAGAGGTCATATTCCGCCGCTATAGATGAGTACGTCTCACCCTCGGAGGCATACACGAAGGGGACTCCATTATTTGTATAGACCTGACGCTTAAGTGAAAACGAGAACACTTCAGAAGAAGTCACTCTTTCCGGTTCCTCCATCACCAGAGGAGACTCCGGTATGCGTTCCGCCACGGCTTCCTCCCCCACATCAGTATGCTTGCCGGACTTGCGTTCCGCCCGTTTCTGTCTCTTGGTCAATGCTGAAGGCATAATGATTTCGCTTTCAGTACTTTCCGCATTGACCTTATTTTCCTTGCGAGTATGCTCGTGCGCGACGCTCTCCCCCCGGAAGTCTTCCGGAGTCATCTTGTCGTAGTCGCACAGATGATAGTCCTCTATCAACTTTATAAGCTTGGACGGATATGCCTGGTCAGTAGCATAGCCGGCCTTCCTCAAGCCGTATGCCCACGCCTTATAGTCCGTTATCTCATTATCAAACAATGGCTTGTATCTATCTCTGTAGCGCAGGAAGTCAGAATGATCGCTGAAACTTTCATCCGCAGACTTGTACACCCTGAAACATTCCCCGCGCCTGTCATCGTCGTGGTACATCTTCTTGCCGGACCAGTCGTGGCACTTGATTCCGAAGTGGTTGTTCCCGTTCACTGCCAGTTCCGATTTTCCGGCGGCGGACTCCAGCAGTCCCTGCGCCAGCGTAATACTGGCAGGAACGCCCGAGCGATACATTTCCCTGACAGCCACAGGCGCATATTTGCGTATATACTCTTCCTGCGGTGTATTTCCTGCCCCGGCCGCAGAAACGAGCGCCGCAGCCACGGCAATGACTACGGCGACAAAACTTATCCTCTTACATTTCATCTGTACTTTCGTTCAAATGCTTCCTACGGCAAATTTATGTAAATTTTCCACAAAAACGTCGGTGGCATTGAAAGAATTTCATAGTGAGAGAGTATCTTAATTAGAAAACAACGAGACTATGACGACGATAAAACTGAAGAAATGCTCAGGCAAGGCTCTGACGGGCATAAACACTGCAATGATCGAACTGAGTTCAGTCATTGACCTGAAGCGATGGACGAAAGAAGAGGTCCGGAGAAGAAGCGAGGATAACAATTTCAAGTTCACGAAATTCGATCTGCTGGGAGAGCTGCTGACAGAAGAGACCAATCTGATGTTCAGATACAGACGTGCCTTCAACGACGAGAAATGGCGCCGGACACTGCCATTCCGGGAAGGAGAAATGACTCCGGAAGAGCTCTTGGCCAGGCTGGAGGGCATCCGCGACCGGATGATTGAAAACGGATACGATGCCAGCATCATCAATACATCCAAATCCGATCAATGCTACTGGCACCTTAAGATTGAGATGAAGAACACTCCTGTAGAACTGTACGGAGACTTTTCAGGTCATCTGAAAGCCAGGCTGCCATATAATTATATACCGACCGCTCACTTCTCGAATCAGACATTGTCCCCGGGGGCGGTGCCATATACAGACGAGCAATTGATAGATGTCCTGTCGCTGCTGGACGAGGTGATTCCTGACATAGAAAGCGACATCCGTAAAGGGGTGACAGAATACAGAGCGCAAAAGACGGCTCAGAAAATCATCAACATCTCCGACAATGCCATCGTCCGAGGCATAATGGACGAGACCGGTCTGCAATACTCAGCGACAATGACGTCCCGGGGTATGCGTGTGCGGATCCCTGTCGGAGAACGCAACACCCTGAGTTTCAGGATACGAAAGAACGGCTGCAATCTGGATGCCGAAAAAGTTCTCTCGGCAGTGGAAGCCATCCGTAAAGCCGCTGAAATCCTCGGCCCGGGAATGCTGGTAGAGCCGAGGATGTAATAAGATATAGTCCCGGCCATCATATCTCGAATACGTCGCCGTCATTGGCGGCGTAGGTTGCCGGGAATATGGTCCGGCATTCGGCCTGATACATCGCGGCATCTCTACAGCGAGATGAGTAATGCGCTATGACAAGTTTCTTCGCGCCTGCGTCTGCGGCGCATCTTGCGGCCTGCAGCGTCGTGGAGTGGAAACGAAGCCGAGCCTGTTCCTCATACTTCTGAAGATAGGTCGCCTCGTGGTACAGCAAGTCCACGCCCCTTACCCACTGTGACAGTTCTGGGAACGGGGCAGTATCACTGCAGTAGGCATAGCTGCGCGGCTCGTATGGAAGATATGCCGCCTCTTCATTCCTGATTGTCAGCGGCTCATCCGTACCAGAGAATTTCACGTACCCGTTCATAAACGAGGCTCCGTTGTCAGGCCCTGCAGGGCGGACGATGTCTTCACCACGTTTCAAGGCCCCGATTTCTGACAGCGTGAAGTCATACTTCAGGAGAGCGTCCTTCATCACATTGAGCTGCGGCATCTTCTCCCTGAACATATAGCCGTAAGTCTCTATCTTATGGTTAAGAGGAAATGCGAGGACTTCCAAAGACTTGGTGGAGTATATAACCTCTGGAGACTTGACCGACAGAGGATGGAAATCCACATTGATTCCTATTCCCTTGCCATAATACGACAGGAACGACTTCAGCAGCGGCCCAAGGTTAGTCGGCCCGTAGATGACCACAGGGGTCACCTTGCATGACAGACCAAGCGTGGAAAGCAGCGTGAACAGTCCGAACAGATGGTCTCCGTGGATATGGGATATGAATATCGTGTCAAGCTTGGAGAACGGCACCTTATAGCGTATCATCTGCCGCTGCACAGCCTCACCGCAGTCTATCAAAAACAAGCGCCCAGGTACTTCAAGTACGTGAGCGCTCTGAAATCTATCAATGACGGGCATCGCCGAAGCGGTGCCCATTATCTTTAGCGTAAAATTATTCACCTTTCTCGAATTTGTCCTTGAGAGCGGCAAGTGCGTCGATGTCGCCAAGAGTCGTCTTCTCGATGTTGGAGTTGATCTTCTTGACAGCCTTCTTCGTATTGTCAATCTCTGCGGCAGCCTTCTCAGCCTTCACCTCAGCATAAGTCTTGAGGTGTGAGAGGAAGAGCTTGCGGGTGCTTCTCCTGAGCTCTGTGACTACGAACGGAAGCTTCTCGCCTTCTACAGCCTGCTTGCCATCTTCCTTGACGAGATCCTTCTTGAATGCGAATCCTTCGGTGCCGTCCTCGAGAGTGACGTTAGCGCCCTTGTCAGTAGCGGCGCCTACAGTTCCCTCTACAGTCGTCCCTACAGGATACTTGCTCTCAAGCTCGTTCCAAGGGTTAGGGAGAAGCTGCTTGTGGCCGAGGCTGAGCTTGTGGTTAGCCTCATCGAAGTCGAGGATTACGACGTCGATAGTGTCGCCTACCTGAACCATCTCTGACGGATGCTTGATCTTGTCCCAAGAGAGGTCGCTGATATGAACGAGACCCTCGATGCCGTCCTCAAGTTCTGCGAACACACCGAAGTTGGTGATGTTGCGAACTACAGCCTTGTGCTGTGAGCCTACAGGATATTTCTCGCGGATGTTCTCCCAAGGGTTAGGAGTAAGCTGCTTCAGACCGAGGGACATCTTCCTGTTCTCTCTGTCGAGTGAAAGGATCTGAGCCTCTACCTCGTCGCCTACCTTGAGGAAATCCTGTGCGATGCGGAGTCTTGGAGACCAGGACATCTCTGATACGTGGATGAGTCCCTCAACGCCCGGCTTGATCTCTACGAATGCGCCGTAGTCAGCGATGAGAACTACCTTGCCCTTAACCTTGTCGCCTACCTTGATGTCTGGATCGAGGCTGTCCCAAGGATGTGCAGTAAGCTGCTTCAGACCGAGAGCGATTCTCTTCTGCTGCTCGTTGAAGTCGAGCACTACGACCTTTATCTTCTCGTCAAGCTTGACTACTTCCTCAGGGTTGTTCACGCGGCCCCAAGAGAGGTCTGTGATATGGATGAGACCATCGACACCGCCGAGATCGACGAATACACCATAGTTGGTGATGTTCTTGACAGTTCCTTCGAGAACCTGGCCTTTTTCGAGCTTGCCGATGATTTCGCTCTTCTGCTTCTCGAGCTCAGCCTCGAGGAGAGCCTTGTGTGAGACAACGACGTTGCGGAACTCCTGGTTGATCTTGACGATCTTGAAGTCCATTGTCTGATCCACATAAGCATCGTAATCCTTGATAGGACGGATGTCGATCTGCGAGCCAGGGAGGAATGCCTCGATTCCGAATACATCCACGATCATACCGCCCTTCGTGCGGGTCTTGACGTATCCCTTGACAACCTCGCCTTTGTCGAATGCCTCATTGACCATATCCCAAGAGCGCAGCTGACGAGCCTTCTTGTGCGAAAGGACGAGCTGTCCCTTCTTGTCCTCAGGAGACTCTACGTAAACCTCTACCTTGTCGCCTACCTTGAGATCCGGGTTGTAACGGAACTCCGGAGCAGGGATGACACCCTCGCTCTTGTAGCCGATATTGACGAGGACCTCCCTCTTGGTGATGGCGGTTACTGTACCCTCTACCACCTCGTTCTCCTTGATCTCGGAGAGAGTCTTGTCATAAGCGGCCTCGATAGAAGCCTTGTCCTCGTTTCCGTAGGCTGCCTCTTTCTCGAAGGCATCCCAGTCGAAGTTCTCCGGAGCGACTGAAGCGTTCAGCGGAGCTTTCTTGGTTTCTTTTACAGCCTCGACCTCAGGAGTCTCGACTGCTACTTTGTTTTCTTCCATAATTACGAATAAAAAACTAGTTGTTTGACATTATTTCCTGTACCTTGCGGAGACGGCACGACATACCCTCCCCGTAAAAGGCGGCGCAAATTTAGGCAAAATATTCTGATTCGCAAAGTTTTCCGCAAGATTCCGCAACTGAAGATTCAGAGCATCTTCCGCCTCTGGAACAGGAACAGAGTGACTGCGAGCGTAAGCAGCATTATGCCGATTATCATAAGCCACGACCACGGCTGTTCCGACAGAGGCAGGGCCACGTTCATTCCATAGAAGCTGGCCACGAGAGTAGGAGGCATAAGCAGCAGGGAAATCAACGTGAATATCTTCATTATTCGGTTCTGGTCCAGATTGATAAGGCCGACGACAGTGTCCTGAAGGTACTCAAGCCTCTCGAAACTGAAATTGGAGTGGTTTATAAGAGATGATATATCCTGCAAGAGGACATTGAACCGAGGTTCCAGCTCCACAGGATACTTGTCACTCTTCATCATATTGGAGATGAGGCGCTGCTTGTCCACGATGTTCTCGCGCACGGTCATCGTATTGTCCTGCAGCTGATTGATATCCAGGAGAAAATCCTCATTGATATCTTCCTGCTGGTTCACGCGCCTGCTGTACTGGGCTATCTCCTTGGACATAAGCTCTATCATATCGGCATCCAGATCGACACGCTGATCCATAATGCTGACAAACACCCAGTACCCGTTAGGAAAAAGCCGGGGAAGGGCCTGCATCTTTCTCTGCAGTTCCGTGAAACTTCGCAGAGGGACATCGCGGAGAGTCGCGAGCACATTCCCGACAAGAGTGAACGATACCGCCTCCATAGCATACTCCTCCGGTCCCGGTATAAGGAAGTTCGTGTTCGCGAAGATGGCAGTCTCGGTCTCGGAAAAACGTGATGAACTCTCGATCTCCTCCGCCTGCGCACGGCTCTGTATTTCCGTATCCAGAAAACTCTCCGTCGCCCGCTTCTCGTCCCCGGTAGGAGAAAAAAGGTCAATCCAGATAACGTCTTCCTGCCTGAACGCATTGAAATCCGCTATGGACTGGGACTGGAGGATTGTTCCGTTCGACCTGTAGAATATTGAGATCATACCTCTTCCGCTTTTCCCTGACCCGGTCGCCCGGTTATGCCAGGAGGTTCAACATCTTCTGCAAACATACAAAATTATCACTTTTTCCGGAAACACCGAAAAAAAGAGCGATATTTGTGAATGATGTTTTTCACGATATGGCAGACAAGACGACAAATCTCAAGGGCATTCTCGCACTGAGCCCCCTTATAGTGTTTCTCGGCATTTATCTGATTTCTTCCGTCCTAGCCGGAGATTTCTACAGAATACCCATTGCGTCAGCATTCCTCATAGCATCCGCATATGCGCTGATGATAAGCGGAAAAGCACCGATTGAAGATAAGCTGGCCATCTTCTCCAAAGGAGCGGGGCACAAGAATGTCCTGCTGATGCTGTGGATCTTCATCCTTGCCGGGGCATTTGCCGAGACCGCCAGGCAGATCGGAGCCATCGACGCCACTGTCAATGCCACTCTGTCCATACTTCCTCCGTCAATGCTTTTCGTAGGCCTGTTCATAGCCTCCTGCTTCATATCTATGGCCATAGGCACGAGCGTAGGGACCATCGTGGCCCTGGTCCCTGTGGCCGCAGGCATAGCGTCTGAATCAGGACTCGGAACCGGGTTCATAACGGCAATCGTGGCCGGAGGCGCCTTCTTCGGGGACAATCTCTCATTCATCTCGGACACCACCATCGCAGCTACGAAGACCCAGGGATGCCTTATGGCCGACAAATTCAAGGTCAATCTCAGAATCGTGGCGCCCGCCGCCATGGCTGTGGCTATCCTATATATGGCCTTAGGACACGGCACATCTTTCTCGGCTCCGGCGGCCGACATAAGCTGGATACGTCTGACACCATATATCATAGTCATCGGGCTGGCGATGTCAGGAGTCAATGTCATCGAAGTGCTCGCCATCGGCATTGTCATAAATGCAGTCATCGGCTTCGCGCAGGGGACTCTCGACTGGCCGGGATGGCTGGAAAGCATAGGGAAGGGAATCGCCGGGATGGGCGACCTCATCATCGTGACAATGCTATCCGGAGGAATGCTGGAGGTCATCAGGCACAACGGTGGCATCGACTACCTTATCAGACTGCTCACAGGGCGCATCAACGGAAAACGAGGCGCGGAACTCAGCATCGCCGCACTCGTCAGCCTAGCCAATGTCTGCACGGCGAACAATACGATAGCGATCCTGACGACCGGGAACATCGCCAGGGATATCACCTCCCGATTCGGCCTGGACCCGCGCAAGACCGCCAGCATCCTGGACACGTTCTCTTGTATGATGCAAGGACTGCTCCCCTACGGCGCTCAGATGCTGATGGCATCAGGCCTGGCGGGCATCTCTTCGCTGGAAATCATCAAATGGCTGTTCTACCCATACACGATGGGGGTATTCGCCATACTTGCCATCCTGTTCCGATACCCGAGAAGATACAGTTGAGCAGGATCAGAACACACCTGCGACGATATTGATTCCCAGCAGGATAAGCACAATGCCGCCAGTCACAGCGGCAGGACGCCCGGCACGGCAGCCAATCGCAGAGCCGCCCTTGATTCCGATCACTACCGACAATGCGGTTATGACGAACACAGCGATGATAGGGACTGTCATCCCGCCGAGGCCTCTCCCGGCCATCGACATCGAGATTCCGACAGCGAGCGCATCGATGCTGTCCGCCATCCCGGCCAGGACAATGTTCCTGAGTCCTGTCAGGTTCTGGGACTCTTCCTCAGAAAAAGCCTCCTTTATCATTGACCCTCCGACAAATATGAGAAGTCCCATTCCGATGTAGCTGACGAATTTCATCACATATTTGGCGATGAAGTCACCGAAAGTCCATCCGATGAAAAGGAAGGAAGTCTGTATCACCGCGAAAATCAATGCTATCTTCAGCACCTCACCTAAGGATACCTTCTTCATTGACACACTTGAACATAGCGCCACGGCGAAGCAGTCGGCGCACAGGGATGCGGACAAGAGAATGTCCTTTATTATCTCTTCCATTATTAAACGCGACTCCAGTTCAAGGCCTGAATATCTGTCTGTTCACAAGCGAACGTCCCAGTGTCAGCTGATCCGCATACTCCAGGTCATCGCCGAAGCCAAGGCCTCTCGCCAGAGAAGACACCTTGACGCCGAATACAGATATCTGCCTATATATGTAGAATGATGTGGTCTCCCCCTCCACGTCGCCGCTCAGGGCCAGGATCACCTCAATGTCTCCCGGTTTTTCCAGATTCTCGACAAGTCCGGCGACACGGTTTTTCAGTTCCACTATCTTCAGGTCTGACGGCCCGACGCCGTCTATAGGCGATATCTTACCGCCAAGCACGTGATATACGCCGTTATACTGTCCGGTAGCCTCAATGCTCATTACATCACGGACATTCTCCACGACACATATAGTGTTATGGTCTCTTGACGAATCGCCGCAGATGGAGCACTCCTCGTCATCCGAAATCATCATACAGGTGCGGCAATACTTCACATTTTCCCGAAGAAGACGTATCGACTCCGTGAAATGCCGCACATTCTCCACCGGCTGTCTAAGCAGATGGAGCGCAAGTCGCATAGCGCTTTTCTCGCCGACTCCCGGGAGAGAGCTTATGGCATCGACGGCGTTCTCCAGAAGCTCAGATGGATATCTTTCACTCCGCATCCCTGTCCCCTCCATTGTAAGCGTCCACAGCCTTGCGGACTGAGCCATATTTCAGCAACAGCCTTCTGGCCAGTCCAGAATCATTGATTCCGGCCTCTCCCATAATCATCCGGGAGCCTCTGTCCACAAGTTTCTTGTTGGTAAGCTGCATATCCACCATCTTGTTACCCTTGACGTGACCGAGACGAATCATTGTCGCCGTGGATACCATATTGAGGACAAGTTTCTCGGCCGTCCCGGCCTTCATCCGCGTGCTTCCGGTAACAAATTCAGGCCCGACGACCACCTCCACAGGAATTTCCGATGCAGAGGCAAGTTCCGAACCCTTATTGCAAGTTATGCAGCCTGTCAGGATGCCGTGCTCGCGAGCAGTCCGTACCGCTCCTATCACATACGGCGTGGAACCTGACGCAGCGACACCTATGACAATGTCATCTTCTCCAGGCCTGTACGGAAGCATATCGTTCCAGCCTCCCGTCCAGCTGTCCTCTGCGGCCTCGACGGCATCTCTTATCGCCTTGTCCCCACCTGCTATGAGACCTATGAACTTGTCGTGGACCCCATACGTCGGAGGTATCTCCGAGGCGTCCACTACCCCAAGCCTTCCGCTGGTCCCGGCACCGAGGTAAAACACTCGGCCTCCCCTCTTCATCCGTTCCACAATTCCGTCCACGAGTCTTTCTATCTGAGGGATTTCCTCTGCCACCGCCGCCGGAACACTGCTGTCTTCATTGTTTATTCCGACAAGTATCTCTTTGACGGACATATCCTGAAGGTCCTGATAATTAGATGATTGTTCTGTTGTTTTCATTATATTCTTATCTGTTCCGGTGGTATTTCACAAGTCCGTCTATAGGTGACGCCGTTATTTCAGATATCGTCACTCCATATTCAGAGGCTATGCGCTCCAGGGTATCCCTGTGAGCCGCGGCATAACCGCCCACGACGCCCATCTTGAGGCGGGCGGTATCGTATTGGCTTACGCAACGCTCAAACAGAGACCTGAAATTATTGTCCACCAAATCATTGACATACTGGCATCTGCCATAATAGGAGGATATGAACGGTGCGAAGGTTCCGAGATATCTCGCAGGCGTAGGGCCTTTGTAGACATTCTGCACTACAGTCAGATAGTCCACATCATAGCGAGAAGCGAAATCCGAGGCGACCGGCTCAGGCACGAGGCCTTTCAGGAAATCCGAGACGAACAGCCTTCCAAGACAGGCGGCTCCGCCCTCGTCTCCGAGTATAAAACCACCGGAACGGACGTTCTTCACGATATTCCTCCCGTCATATTCGCAGCTGTTGGAGCCTGTCCCCAGAATCACTGCTATGCCCGGTTCACTGCCGCATACAGCCCTGGCCGCATCCAAGAGGTCGGACGCATACTCTATCTCGGCATCCGGAAACGCCTTACGGAATTCGGCATCCAGCCGCACGGCGCTATCAGGAACAGCCTTGCCGTCAGATATGAGCCCGGCTGCATAGAAATGGATTTCCGTGACAGGCTCGCTCTCTGTCTCCAGCCTATGTATGGCATCCTTCAGGACTCCTTCTATAAATGAGGCCTCAGCAGTGGCCACATTCATACCGGAAGTCTTCAGAGATCTCACCAGTCCGTCCTCAGTGACAGAGCACCAATCAGTCTTGGTGGCGCCGCTCTCCGCTATTATTATCATAAAGCCTTCTTTATGTAAGGAAGAAGATGCTCCACATATCGCATCATACCGAGGTCCGTGAAATGGATTCCGTCCACCGTCGCCTCATAATCATCACCAATCTCCCCCTCTGACGACACGAAATATATCTTTTTCTCGCCCTGCCTCTTGAGTTTGTAGAAAAGCTCCCGCTGAGCCTTGTTCTTGCTCTCGATTTCTTCCTTCATCTTCTGATCCAGACGGGAATGAGGGAATATCGGATCCTCCAGGAAAATCACCGGGACATCCGGATGCGCATCCCTGATTATCCGGAAGAACTGCTCGCCCTTCTCCCGTATCAGATAATCGTATGCGTTCGGAACATAGTCAAGCACATACAGCGCAGGGGTCTCCACTCCTGCCATCAGTTCGGCTATCTCCATATCAAGGAGTGCATTTCCGCTGAATCCAAGATTGACCGTCTCACGGTTCAGCCTGCGTCCTATGATGCTTGTGAACGCCATTCCAGGCCTGTTCGCACAGCCCCCCTGCAAAATGCTCGTTCCGTAGAATACTATCGGATTTCCGGCCCGCGGACTGTCCACAGCAGGGCCAAGTATCTCAGCCTGCATATCCACGCCGACAGACAATGATGATATTCCATCGTAAAGCGACATATAGAGCATATACTCACGCATCTCCGGCTTCATATTCTTTATCAGGCACGCCTCCATATCATTCTTTCCTGGCAACGGCCTTCCGCTTCCCGCGAAATTCCAATGCCCGCCTTCATTGACATATAGGTCCAGCCCCCTGGTTCCGGTGAGCGTCATATGGTTCATATTGTTGCCGAACGTGGACTCCCAGCGGGCGTAAACAGCCGAGGAATTCGTACGGAAACGTATGTAAAGCCCGGCGGAATTCCTTCCGAGTCTCCACACTGGAGGACGGGAGACGGTCTCGAACTCCTGAGGAAGTCTGGTGTACCGTTCTGATGTGTTCTGTGTGGCTTTTCCGTAAAGAGGGAACATAGCCCCGTCATAATATGTCGTGACAGCACCATCACCTTTGTCAGAATAAATGTAGATCTCGTGTATCTCCCTGTCGTATCCAGGATACAATCCTTTAGGCATACCGAGTTTGATGCGCGCCCCTCTGTTCGCAAGCACCACGAGTTCTCCGGTAGAAGGATCCTTACAGAGTCCTTCGATCTCACCGGCTCTGCGGAAATCCGACATCGTCCTATATAGGCTTACGTCCACGGCTTCAGGAAGATCCGCACCGCCGGAAGCATACATATCGCAGACATACAGATTGTCCGGCTCGCCCTTTTCCGCGTCGCCGTCATCCGAGGAGATGATTACGCGCCCGTTGTCGCAGAAAATTCCCTGCTGGAGCTTCGGGGACGGTTTTAGGGCCACCTTCCCGACATATTCGCCGGATGCGAGGTCATAGCAATACAGGTGGCTTCCCTGCACCCAGTCAGCCATCCACACACGTCCGTGTCCGGCATCCACGGCAAGGCCGCAGACTTCCACCTGCCCTGACGCGGGATTCCACGGGAGCGAGCGCTTCCAAGTCAATGTCTCTGCGTCATATACAGCAATCTGGATATCCTTCCCGACACCATCGACGAACGTCTCGATTCCCGCATAGACCTCTCCTCCATAAATGTCAATGTCGCCTATATGGTTTGCGGCCTGCTTCAGACCCTCAAAGGGATTTTTCGCTTCAAGTACGAGATTGCCGCTCTTGTCATACTTGTACAATGCGGTGGAACCCGATACATAGTAAAACTCTCCGTCAGAGGCGACACCCTGACGTCCAGCCACCTCTACGACATTCCTGAGCGAGAGGACCGGTTCTATTGACGTCTCCGCGCCAGATGCGGAAACCGCAAAAAGCCCGCCGCCCACTATGAGCGGCAAGGCTATCGAGATCAATGCTCTTTTCACTGCCTATTTCTTTTCCGGGATAGCTTCAAGAGCGGCCACAAGGAATCTCCAGCACTTGTCCACAGTGTCGATCTTAACTCTCTCGTCTGGAGAATGAGGGTGGAGAAGCGTAGGCCCGAATGATACCATATCCCAATTAGGATACTTTGCGCCGAGAAGGGCGCACTCGAGTCCGGCGTGGATGGCAGTGACCTTCATATCCTTTCCGAAGAGATTCTTATAGACCTCTTTCAATGTTCCTATCACAGGCGTGGAAGGAAGCGGTGTCCAGCCTGAGTACGCACCGGAGGTGGAGAATTCCGCCCCGGCGAGTTCGAACACACAGCGCATTCTCTCCGCAAGATCCATCTTGGCGCTGTCTACGGAACTTCTCATAAGGGAAAGGACAGTAAGATGGCCGTTCTCCGTACGGATGACTGCCATATTCACGGATGTCTCCACAAGGCCAGGCATCGTAGGACTCATCCTCTCGACGCTGCTAGGGCAGGCGCAGATAGCCTTGACTGCCCTGAGCATAACATCCTCCTCTATATATGCGGCTGGAGCGTCAGTCTTTTCAAAGAAGCACTCGGCAGAAGGGTCTGTGTCAGCATATTCTGCCTTCACTTCAGAGAACACCAGTTCAACGATTCTCTTCACTTCGGAGACATTGGCCACAGGCACGAGCACATCTGCCGTAGCCTCGAACGGAATGGCATTTCGGAGACTTCCACCAGTGAAATCGGAGACCTTGACGCCATATTTCTCCAGAAGAGGAAGAAGTATGCGTGCGACTACCTTATTGGCGTTGGCCCTGTAAAGGACAATGTCCTGGCCTGAATGACCGCCTTGCAGCCCCTTGACCGTAAGTCTATATGCCTCATAGCCGGAAGGGACAGGCATTGACCTGTATGCGAAGTCAGCCTTGCCGTCAAGTCCTCCGGCGCAGCCGATGTAGAGTTCACCCTCAGCCTCTGAGTCGAGGTTCAGCAGAATGTCGCCCTCGAATTCTCCCGGCTTCAATTTCTCGGCGCCAGTCATACCTGTTTCCTCATCATAGGTTATGAGCGCCTCCACCGGCCCGTGCTCCAGGGTATCGTCCTGCAGGACTGCCAGGGCTAGGCACACTCCGATGCCATCATCTGCGCCTAGCGTGGTTCCTTTCGCAGTCACCCATTCCCCGTCAATCTGTGTCTGGATAGGATCCTTAAGGAAATCGTGCACAGTATCAGCGGTTTTCTGCGGAACCATATCCATATGAGCCTGAAGGATTACCCCCCTGCGGTTTTCATAGCCGGGTGTCGCAGGCTTTCTGAATATTATGTTCCCTGTCTCATCCCTCCGGACTGACACATTGTGCGCCTTTCCCCAGTCAAGAAGGAACTGCTGCACTTTTTCCTCGTGCTTTGACGGACGCGGGATTTGCGAAAGATCGTAGAAATTGGTCCATACGCTCTTCGGCTCAAGATCTTTGATAGACATAGTCATTATGTTTTTATGATTATTTCTGGTTTATCTGAAACGTACTCTCGACGCCCAGCTGATATACAGGCATCCTGCTCTGCAGAAGCACATTCGCACCCTCGCTCAGTCGTACCGTGCAGATCGCAGGGACGCGGTAATGGGCGACATTTCCCTTGACGCTCACCGACTTGCCGGCAGGCACATTGACCGGCTGGACATTGAATTCCAGTATATAAGGTTTCCCTGACAGGTCGTCCGCAGGGACAAGTCCCTTGGAGTCTGAAAGCCTGAAGGCGACATACATCTGTGCCTCATTGTCCTTCGTCGGAACCACCTCATAATTCATTTTCTGTGTAGAGAAATCGCTGTAGCCTATGAACATTGACATATATTCGCGTTCAAGGCGTGAAATCTCCTCCACAGCCGAAGCCATAGCCTCTCCACTGAATGTGGCGTCAGTGTCTCCCGTCACGATCTGGACTCTTTTCCTGCGAAGCCCGAAAATCATATCCGCAGCTTCTTTCGCCCGGGATTCCAACGACTTCTGGACGACCATCTCCTGCTGCACGGCTACCTTGTTATAGGCTGACTCACTTTTTATATTGCGGTAAAGCGTGGCTGACTCGGAAGTGAGGTTGGAGGTCAGGCCCTTGTCTGAGAAATCCGCCTTTCCTGCCGCAGGGAAGCGCCATTGTGTCTGTTCGGCGGCTGAGGGCGCCAATGCAACCAGCCCCTGAGATGACAATGAAAGGAATGCCGGCATCCCTGCTCCCGGAGCCACAGTATATCTGGCAGACGGATCCGCCTCAGTAAGAGGCGCCATATCCACTGACACCAGGGCATATGTCACCTCATCGTTCTGACGGGCGTCGATTCCGAGGTATTTCTGAGCAAACTTGGCATAAGGCCCCGCATAAAAGCATTCTTTACGGGCCTCCACCTGAAGCCTCACAGTCGTGGAAGGCAATGAATACACGAGGCATCCTTCCGGATCCTGCGCAGACACGGCGGCCGACGCCATCATCAAGGCTGCCGCCAACGACAATTTAATGCTGTTCTTCATATATTCTGTTATCTTTTCCATCTCTTATGTGTCCACAGATAATTGGACGGCTGCTCATTTATATCCTCCTCGAGATATTCATAGAACCTGTTCATTATATCTTCCGGAGTCATCTCGGACGCATCCGGGCATATTTCCCTGAAAGTCATCTTATAGCCGTAGCCTTTCTTTTCCTTGAATGCCATATAGACGACGGCGAACCCGAACTTATGGGCAAGAGCCGCACCGCCCGTCATAGTCAATGTCGGCTGGTGCATAAAGTTGTCCACGGTATGAGCCGACGCATACGCATACGGGCATTGGTCCGTAGGGAATACGTACAGCCGCTTCTCATTTCTGTGGCCGATGACGAAACGCATTATCTTCTGCGACTCGACATAGCAGGTCGCGCTGTTTTCTTTCGCGATCGGGGCGCAGCGGTTGTCACCCAGGACCTTGTCCCAGAACCTGTTCTTGAGTTCCTTATAGACGACAGTGACCGTCTTCTCTCCGAAACCGACCTCCGACGGCTCCCAGATATAGTTCATTATGCCGCCAGTGAGTTCCCAGTTCCCGAGATGCGAGTTCAGGACAATGACCCCAGGCCTTTCCCTGTAAAGCCTGTCAAGCATATCGGCATTGACAGTCTCGCATATATGCGAGTCCCGGAGTCTCTTCGTATCATAGGATCCTGCGAACCAGAATGTCTCTGCGACAATGTTCCCGAAATGCCTGTAGAAATCCCTGGCGATATCCTTCAGCTCTCCATACTTCTTCTCCGGGAACGAGCGGGCAAGATTTATCATCACGACATCCCTTCTGTAGTGCATCGGCCCCGAGACGAGCCACGCAAGGCAGCGTCCCCAGAAATAATGCACTTTCAGAGGCTGCAGGGCCAGCAGTCTCATCAGCATCTCAATCAGTCTAACACCAAGTCCCATAACGGCTTCTTTTCATTCCCGCAGCGCACTACGGCCGCTCCGGCCGGTCCTGTCTGCCATACTACCCCTCAAACTTCACATCCGCGAAACTTGAGCCACATTATGGCAAATATAATGAAAAATATGTATGTTTGCATATAAGACAGGCATAATCGTTGGCTGTCCGCTACTTGATGTTTTTTTATTAATCCATACGAAGTCGTCGGAAGATTCTGCGGAATAAGTTCCGAACTACTTCTAAACAAACTCTTTAAACAATGTTCAAAGACCAGCCGAAAGGATTGTTCGCCCTCGCTCTCGCAAACACCGGGGAGCGCTTTGGGTACTACACGATGCTAGCCATCTTTCTCCTGTTCATTCAGGCCAAGTTCGGATTCAGCGCAGCGGTATCCACACAGATTTATTCCATTTTCCTTGCCGCAGTATATTTTATGCCTCTGTTCGGAGGTATGCTCGCCGACAAGATCGGCTATGGGAAATGTGTCACTACCGGTATCGCGGTAATGTTCGTCGGATATCTCTGCCTCGCCATACCTACCGGGCCTGACACGGCGGGCAAAGTGCTTATGTTCGGAGCGTTGGCGCTCATCGCCACCGGAACGGGACTATTCAAGGGGAATCTCCAGGTGATGGTAGGGAATCTCTATGACAATCCGAAATACGCAGCCAAGAGAGACTCCGCATTCAGCCTCTTCTATATGGCCATCAACATCGGCGCAATGTTCGCACCGTCTATGGCAAAGGCCGTCACCAATTTCTTCCTCGGCAAGTCCGGGCTCGTATATGATGCAAATGTGCCGGCTCTCGCCCACCAGATAATAGGCGGCAATCTGGCCAATGCCGATAAACTCCAGGCCATTGCGGGAACAATGCCAGGATCTGCCGGAATGGATCTGGCGTCATTCAGCCATTTCTATATCGAAAAGCTCTCATCTGCATACAATTATGGTTTCGGAGTGGCCTGCATCTCTCTGATCATCTCAGTAGCCATCTATTTCGGCTGCCGGTCTTGGTTCAAGGATGCTGACGTGAATGCGAAGCAGGCGAAAGCCGCCAACAGCAGCGAGGTCGAGCTGACTCCGGCGCAGACCAAGAGCAGGATCACGGCGCTTATGCTCGTTTTCGCAGTGGTAATCTTCTTCTGGATGGCATTCCACCAGAACGGCGCGACAATGACATTGTTCGCAAGGGACTACACCGCAAGCACTGTCTCGGGAGTGACTCGAATCGGGTTCAACATCTGGAGCCTTTTCCTTATCGCAGTCTCCATCTATACGCTTTTCGGAGCTTTCCAGTCAGAGAAGAGCAAGGGCAAGATTCTCTGCGGTGTCGCAACATTCCTTCTGTGGGGAGGCGCATACGCCATCTATGCAGGGATGCCGACGAGCGTGAACATACTGCCTTCAGATTTCCAGCAGTTCAATCCATTCTTCGTAGTGGCATTGACTCCGGTATCCCTGGCGATTTTCGGTGCATTGGCAAAGAAAGGAAAAGAACCTTCGGCACCTCGCAAGATCGGAATGGGAATGATAGTGGCAGCAGTCGGTTTCAGCATACTCACATTTGCATCCCTCGGCCTCGCATCGCCTAAGGAACTTGGAGGGACAGTAAGTCCAGACCTCATCTCTCCTGACTGGCTCATCTCCACATACCTTGTCCTGACTTTTGCGGAGCTTCTGCTCTCCCCTATGGGCATCTCATTCGTGTCCAAGGTAGCACCTCCTAAATATAAAGGTGCGATGATGGGCTGCTGGTTCGCCGCCACCGCTCTCGGAAACTATCTGGTATCCATTCCGGGACTGCTCTGGAACAAGGTCCCTCTCTGGGGCGTCTGGGGGCTGCTCATCACACTCTGCCTGCTTTCCGCGCTATTCATCTTCTCTATTATGAAGAAGCTGGAGTCTGCCACGGAATGCTGACACGTGACAAAGACGAAAAGGAGGCTGGCCCGAATGTGGGTTGGCCTCCTTTCGTAATATACCCTACAGGCTTGCGCCCGGACTGCCGTCAATGGGACATTCCGCACCTACGCATTAATACAGGGAACAGCTAACATATTTTCCATTCCTCAATGCGGCGAGTAGCAGTGGAGAATGAGACACCCACCTTGAAGAGTCTGCGGCTGTCGGATGCGAACGGACGTGCATAGCCCTTGTCCTCGATCTGGCGCAGAGCCTCGGAAGCATCTGCATTGACCTTCAATTCGAAGATATAGATATAGTCCTTCGTCTGGATGAGCAGGTCGATGCGACCGTTGCTGGTCGTGCGCTCTACCTGGACATATTCGCCGAGAAGTTCCATTATTATGTACATCGCATACTGGAAATCCTTCTCCGCATCACCCTGGATCTGGTAGCTTGTGTTTGCGAACAGCGACGACAGCGTCTGCGTAAAGGCTTCCGGCTGGCCGGAGCGCGCTGAGCGGACGAGCCGGGCAATAATCGGAGGCAGAGTCATACTGCGTGAGGGTATATAGTACTGTGATATGAAGGTCAGGAATCCGCTTTCCACCTCCTGATTCGGAAAACCTAGGCGGTATAGGCCAAATTCGGCATCATACCCCTTGATCGTCAGGTACCCGCTCTGGAAGAGCACCGGCACAGGATTCTCGAAGACCGTGTCAATGCTGCTGAGCAACGACGAGTCCGCCTCTTCTTCTGTCAGACGCGTTATGTCATACGAACTCTCTCGCATAAGTTTAACCAGGAATGTCGGTGTGCCTGTGGCGAACCAATACTGGTTGAATGTACGCTTGAGGAACGTGTTTAGCAGACTGAAAGGATTATATATGCCATCCGTATTCTCACAGAAGTGATATCCGTCGTACATAGTCTTCAGTTTTCCGTAGCATTCCACCTTCTCTAGCCCGTTTGCCGAGGCCAGAGCCGCTACGCTTTCATCAAAATATGTGCGCAGTTCCTCTTCCGTAATGCCACATATATCGGTATATGTAGCATCCATAGATATGTCGTTGAGGTTGTTCAGGCCGCTGAACACACTCAATTTCCCGATTTTCGTCACTCCGGTAAGGAAGCCGAAGCGGAGGCGGCTGTCCATCGTCTTCATCACGCTGTAGAAGCCTTGAAGCGTAGACCCGAAGCGGGACAGTATCAGTTCGTTCCCGAGATTATCTATGATCGGCTTGTCGTATTCGTCTATAAGAATCACCACCTGTCGGCCTGTCCGGCGATATGCCGCCTCGATAACCCTCTGAAAACGCAGTCCTATGACCTCACTCGTCTTTTCCGAGCCATACCTGACTTCAAATTCTGAAAGCTTTTCATTCAAGACATTCTGCAGGATCTCTTCTGTATCGTATGACACCCCGCTCAAGTCAATGTGCAACACAGGGTACGATATCCAGTCCTGCTCAAGCTTCTCGATGGACAGCCCCGTGAAGAGGTCTTTCCTTCCTGAGAAATACGCCTCCATAGTCGATACCAAAAGGCTCTTCCCGAACCGTCTCGGGCGGCTCAGAAAGTAATATTTACCTGTCGTGACCAGATTGTATATCTGTGATGTCTTGTCCACATATACGCAGCCTCGGTCGCGGATTTCCTCAAAGTTCTGTATTCCTATCGGATATACATATCCTCAAAAACATATATGATATAAATATAATCATTTTCCAGTCAAAGATTTCAGTCCAGACATGCCGGCGGCATAAAAAAACTTCCGGGAGCCGACTGGGACTTCCGGAAGAATCTTATGTATTAATTACGTCAGAGACTACTTTGTAATCTTGATGTTGTCTATGAAGATACGGCCAGCACCGCTTACTTTGTAATTATATTTACCAGTATACTGATAAACACCACTATCATTTTTCGTCATGACAACTCTATACATCACGACTACAAGACGTGTATTAGCTGTAACGCCCTTGATCTTAACAGAAGAGTGAGACCAATTATACTTACCCTTAGCCTGATTGATTTCGAGGATATCACTGCATTTAGTTCCATTCTCAAACTGTCCATCACCTTCGATTACAATGACGACCTTAGAATCATCAACAGTACCACTTCCCTGCACCATAGCAGCGTGATCGAACTCCATTGTGACATCAGTTGCGGACTTAACCTGGATACTAGGCAATCTAAGAGATGTATTGTTCCCACCAGTCCTACTAAACTTCAAGTATTTATCCTGCAAATAGATAAGTTCAAGTTCAGGATTCATATCCTCGTAACCCGCAAGATTCAATGCCGCAGGCGCGAAAGACTTAAGATCTCCGCTATAGATATTCACGGCATTGTCATCCTTGCTGTTTCCTATTGTATCACCAATCTTCTTACCGGTCTTTGCAGCATATCCATCAAGAATCGGTTGCAGCCAACCAAAATCATCAAAGAAGACTACATTTGACTCTGCCTGTGCAAGAGGCAATTTGACAGAATAGTTATATTCCTCATTAGAGAGAACAACTTCTCCTGTCCTTGCACTTCCAGGATTGGCCTCAAAAGCCACATTGATAGGATATGTACCAGCAGCGGATATCTCTGAAGCAGGGAACTTGACCCAAGAAGGTGCGGAAACTTTGAACGGAACGTTCGTCTCAACCGTTATTTTCCGTGTCTCACCGATACCAGCAATAGTATTGACACCAGAGACAGTCACCTTTATAGAAGGCTCGAACTTGTCCTGCTTGACAGTGAGGACAGACTCGAGGTTACCCTTATAGAATCGGATTGTTCCTACACGAGATGCTCCTGTAAGATTTGGAGCGGCCTTGAACTTGAGAGTGGTCCACTCAACTTTTGCGGTTGTTGTAGGAAGTGCGCTTATCCAATCTGCCTCAATCTTAGTCTCGAACGAAGTATTGGCCTGAACCGTGGCAGAGAACTCAGCACCCTGTCCGAGAACCTCCACTGTATTTCCATCCTTGATGCTGATAAAGGAATCCAGTTCCTGTCCTGCGGCAGACTGAACGACCTGAATCTTCTTGGAGGTAATACCAGACTTGACAATAATCTCTCCCTTCCTCAGCACACTGAGTTCACTTGCATCGCAGGTCAGACTAACCTTATTGGTCTCCCCTGCAAAACCAGACCCGTTCTCTACGTGAAGCCAATTCACACTGGATGAGACATTGAAATCGACATCGGATGTCACCTGGAATGTAAATGGGGCATCCGGAGTTCCTTCAAAAGTAATCAAGTCATTCTCAACACCAGAAATTGCGATATTGGACTTCACGGCATCAGCGGCGAGCATAACCTCGATATCATCCAGATAATATCTATAATAACCGGACTCCTGAGCACCATCCTTTCCAAACACGGATGGATGGAATGATATCGCAGTAGCTGTTGTCGCCCCCTTGATCGTGAACATTGCATCCTGCCAGAACATCTTGCCATTTGTCTGTGTATGAGAGACCGGATCACTTTTCTTTGCATCTTCCGTACCGGCAGCAGTTTCTACCGTCCCCGGTCCTTCTATCTCCAAGACAAGTTTGGTGTTGTCAATATTACCGTCTCCCTGCATTTGTGAGCACCATTTGAAAGAGACGACAATATCTTGTTCCCCATCCATCTTAAACAGAGGCAGGGTCAAACCTGACTGTTTCTTGCTTGCACCGAATTTAAAATATGCATCCTGCAGATAAATAGTCTTGAACGATGGGTTCAGATCCGTATATCCTCTAGACCTGAGTTCGCCAAGGACATCACATTTATTGTCGGCCAATGTCGTATAGATATTGGCACAGCCATCTGCGGATGAAGTGACAACTCCTACACAGTCTGAAATTTTATTGGCTTCAGGAAGCTTCGAGTTTGCCATTTCAATATACGGAGCAAGCCAAGAGAAGTCATCCCTATAAGGAAGCTCCTTACCGACAGTATTGTCTGCACCTTTATCTGTCAATGAACAAATTATAAAGCAAGCCTGCTTTTCGAACATCCCGACATAATAGCCAAGAACTTCTACTTTATGGATATTAACTTTTGAAAGATCAATATCACCGACTGTGTCGAGGATTTTGCAATTGTTTCCATCAGCCAAGCGGAACAGGCTGCCGATCACAGTCCCCGTAGCCTTGACGTATGTAACAGACTTAAACGGAGACGATATCCCGCTTTCGACGACAACTGGCTCTGGATATCTCGCCTCTGAAGACGACAGGACCTCCACTTCATCAGCCTTGAAGCCAGTGAATTCTCCCTGTGCGGATACTGCTCCATTAAGGACGATAGAATCTCCGGGCTTAACGTCCTTCGAGCCCTCCGCATACATTGTAGTAGTCCCATCCGTCATCACAAAACCGACACCGGAGACTGCCATAACGGTAGCACCTTTAATCTTAGCCTTAGAATCAACATCAAGCTTAGACGCTTCAGTTACTGTATACTCATCCACACCCAGATAGTTGTCACCCTTCTGCGTCACATAAACTTGTCCCTGGCGAACTGAAGAGGAGCCGCGGAATGTAATCACAGCTTCACGTGGCGCCTTAAGCTTGCCGGAAGCATCGACATTATCACTCAAAATAGTGACAGTAACCTCTGTATTCTTATCGCCGGTCTCAGGACTTATCTCCAACCAATCCTCAGATACATCTGAAGTCCACGTGCCATCCGCAAAAACGGATATCACTTGAGATTCCGGATTCTTAGCATCAAACGTAAGGAAAGTCTCCTTCGTCTGAACAGCCATCGCTACTGAATCTTTTTCCTCCTCACAGCCTGTGATGAAAGTCATTCCAGCGGCGAAGGCCAGTGCCATTCTGACTATATTATTGAATTTCATATTGTTCAAATCTTAAATTATCTTAAAAATCCAGATCATCATCCCAACCTGGGTTCTGCGTGAGATTATGATTCTTCGTGCGTTCTCCGATAGGAATAGGATAGAAATAATCTCTGTCCTCATTGAATGAACGAGTGATATTCTGGAATGGTTCCAAATATCCGGAAGTCTTCCCCGAAAGGTAATTATCGGTACCTATCTTGATCCATTTGCCCTTATCTACACCTGATTTGGACGGAGACATCGTATCATCATACAGATAGACGTCTACGACTCCGTCACCGTCTATATCGAAAGCACCGAGAGACGGGAAATACTGCCCATAGATAGTCTGCTCATTGCACTTGCCTTCTCTCCAGCGAAGAAGATCATCCCATCTCCTATTTCCTTCCTGGGCGAGTTCTACTGTACGTTCACGGCGGATTTCAGCGATGACACCGGCATTCGCCCCTGATATATGACTATAGCCATAATCAGGATTAAGCAAATACTTCACATCTGGATCCGAATTACATTTCTCAAGATCCATCTTAGGCATCCCGACTCTTGAGCGGATTACGTTTACGGAATTATCCAGATCCGTCTGCGTAAGAGTACCAAGTTCAGCTTTCGCTTCCGCAAAGATCAGAAGCGCTTCCGCATACCTATATATAGGAAGGTCATTTGTAGACTGGTTGTTCGCAAAAGCCTTCTCATTGTCCGCTGACATCAAGAACTTTACAGGCTGATAACCTGTCACAGTCCTGTCAAATTCCACAGAAGTCTTGACTCTAGAATTGATCATCTTATAGCCAGGAGTCCTTATGGTCTGCGCAAGCCTAGGGTCGCGACCCTCGACTTCCTGTGCAAACTGCATTGTCGCCCATCCTTCCTTATCGGTAAACCTTGAGCCGTCCCTCATAAGGTAAGAATCAACTATCTTCTTGTTCATACCTGGTTTTCCGTGAGACGGCAGAACGATATAGCCAGTGGCATCGTGGAACACCTGTACCGCACTGTTATATTTGCGGGCAAGGATATACTCCTGGACATTGGCGTCTTCTCTTGCGAAAAGATTCACATAGTCCTCTTCCGGCTTACCGGTTGAATACAGAGAATACAGTCCTGATTTCATAACCTCTTCCGATGATTTTGCGGCAAGATCAAGATAGTACTCAGCATCGTGTCCCTCAAAGGTCATCCTGTCCTTATGATATTTTCTGAACGTACCCTCGAACAAGCAGAAATCAGCTTTAAGCATAAGCGCAGACCATCTGTTCAACCTATAAGGTGTAACTTCTGTCGGCAAATACTCGATAGCCTCGTCAATATCTTCCAGCATATGCGTGAGTACTACCTCCCTGTTATCTCTTGGAGCATACAATTCATCATCAGAAGAACCAAGCTCTCTGTCAATCCAAGGGACATCCCCAAATGTCTTTACCTTGTCAAAGTAAAATTTCGCACGAAAGAATTTGGCTACGCCGATATATTTGTTGCGGGCCTTCTCATCAGAACAATTATTAATGTTTCCGAGAAGGATATTGATTCGGCGCAGATTACTCCACGACCATCCGCCGCCTGAAACCGGGACCTGACGAGCGGCGCCTCCCTGCAACAATGCAGAAAGATTGCTCTGGAGATACTGGTCAGACTGATGTCCCCATACATTATCATCCAGCAGGTTATTATACAACGGGTTCGAGAACAGCATCAGATCGGTCTCATTCCTGAAATAAGTCTCAGGAGTAAGCTGCGATTTAGGATACTTATTCAGCATATCATCACACGAAGTAAGACAAGTGACGACTGCCGTTAAAGCTATTATAATTTTTTTCATCTTGAATCTCATTTATTTCTGGATTAGAATGTAATATCAATACCAAATGTAAAGGTCTTCTGCCAAGGATACCACAATCTGTTTGCATCTGTCTGATTTCCGTCGCTATCCACACGTGTGAACGCTCCTTCTGGATCAATCGTAGGATTGATTTTCTTAATCGGAGACCAATAGGCAAGGTTCTCTCCAGTGAAATATGCACGCACTTTTTCGATGCCTATCTTCTTGGTGAGATTCTGTGGCACGGTATACCCGACAGTAAGATTCTTGAATCTGAGATATCTTACATTCTGAAGATACTTCGTGTTGAATACTGCGAGCGGTGATTTTCCATTATTGGAATAATATGCTCTCGGCCTCGGGAAATAAGCGTCTGGATTATCTTCAGACCATACTTTCTTCATAAAGTCTTTCTGAATGTATGAAGCAAATCCTCCACCGTAAGGGCCCCAGAAAGTACGGGCCTCACTCGTAGGATACCAATAGTGATTTCCGGTTCCCTGGAAGAAAGCGGAAATGTCAAATCCGTAGAAATCAAAACCGAAAGTGAAACCATACTGAAGACTAGGAAGAGAATTACCGATAACCTTACGGTCTCCCGGCTTGTCTACAGTGTTGCTGCCGAAACTGATTTTGCCGTCGCCGTCTCTATCCACGAAGCGAAGATCTCCGGCACGCCATCCATCAGGCATATAACTCATATTGAAATATGACAGGTCTACATTCTGAGCATACTCTCTGGCCTCTTCATCTGTAGCAAACAATCCATCGACTTCAAAGCCCCAGATCTCACCTAGCCTCATTCCTTTATAATAGAGAGGGCTTGCGGCAAGAGACTTGTTGTCATTTGAATACTTGGTTATAATCGACTTATAGTCACTCAATGTCGCTTTCACGAAATAACCGAAAGGTTTGTTGGCTACCTTGAACTGATCCCTCCAGCCAAGAGACAATTCATATCCTGATGTACGAAGGTCTGAACTATTTGTCTTAGGAGCCGTCGCCCCATAGACTCCAGGCAGGTCAAGACCGACAGAAAGCATACCTTCTGTAGTACGGATATAACCTTCCGCCGTAAGAGAAAGCCTATCCTGAAGGAATGACGCATCTACACCGACATTATACTGACGTGATGTCTCCCACGTAAGGTCTGACGCATTCGGAGATGAGATGCTTGCATATTTGTCAGATGTAGTGCCACCGAATGTTATGCCAGAGAAGTTATGCAGCGAAATTGTTCTCAGGTACTGATAATTGCTGACATTCTGGTTTCCGAGGCTACCCATAGATGCTCTCAGTTTCAGATTGCTCAGCACCTTATGTGAAGGATCCATCCACGGCTCTTCAGAAATTCTCCAACCGAGAGATGCAGACGGGAAAAATCCCCAGCGAGAACCGCTTGCAAAACGAGAAGAACCATCATAACGGCCACTGACTTCGGCAAGATATTTACCTTTATAATCGTAATTGAGCCTTCCGAATACTCCGGCAAGAGCATACTCTGATTGTCCTCCGGCAACACTCGTAAGAATAGCTCCGGAATCATCCGGGCCGACCAAATCAAAGTCGCTCAAGTTATTTGAAAGCAAGTGCTGTCCTTCAGCCCAGACTTTCTTATATGCCTGCGTCTCATAGTTAAAACCAGCCATAGCGGTTACGTGGTGAGCATTCTTGAATGTTTCCTCATACGTAGCGTATATATTCGTAGCATAGTAGTTCCACGTTCTGATTTCCTCATCAAGAGCATCTTTACCTGCCCCAGTCACGTATATATCCTGACTATTAGGGCCAGATGAACCGATGATATTCGTAGTCCTGTTCGTATTTCTGTTTTGGTAAGTACGATAGGTGAAGTTCGCAATGATATTAAATGTCTTGAACGGCGTAATCTTCAACTCTGTCGTATTTGCGAAATCCGTTTTGAACTGATTGTTGATGTTGTCCTTGTTTCCGAATACGATATGGCGTCCGTTTGCGACACGACCGGAACCCGTCATAATGAAATCAGACTGAGCGACCCAAGTTCCATCAGGGTTCTTGAGCGGGAACATCGGAAGCGCATGTGTCGCACTGTAGGCAATCGCATTCTCGACGCCGCCGACACCGACGTACTTATAGGTAGAACTGAAATAAGAAGTATTATTGGAGAGTTTAGCCCATTTCGTGATATTGAAATCGAGTTTCGCTCTCATATTATACTTATTATAGATGTCCGGATTCTGTTTCAATATACCGACCTGTCTGTCATAGGCACCAGACACATAATAATTGACACCTTTCGAGCCACCGCTGAAAGACACGTTATACTGCTGTGTCGGATGGGTATCCGTAAAGAGCTCGTGATACCAGTCAGTATTGGCATAGTAAACATACTTATCCTTTCCACCTCTGTTCTGGATAGTAACCCACGGACGGTCAGGATTCTCTGTCTTGTCATTTACACGGGCCAGGAGCTCTGCCATATCATCATCAGTATAGTTGATATACTTTCCTTTACCGGCTGTCTGCCAGAACAGGTTGTGGATATATGTTCCCCAGTAACCAGAAGTAATGAACTCTGTAGAAGTCGTAGGTGCTTCCCAACCCCATTTTGCACTGACACGTGCCTTAGCCTTGCCGTCTGAGGTTTTTCCAGATTTAGTAGTCACGAGTATGACACCGAAAGCCGCACGCGCACCATATACTGCCGCGGCAGAGATATCCTTGATGACAGAAATTGACTGAACGTCATTAGGATTCACCCTTGCGATGTCACCCTCGACACCGTCAATCAATACCAGAGGTGCCGTGGCAGACTCTCCGATGCCATTGATTGACGCAATTCCTCGGATGTTCAATGTGGCAGAACTACCAGGGACACCGCTTGAGGTGGTGATGTTAAGTCCAGGAACAGAGCCCTGAAGCATTGTTGAAAGGTTGTGAGAAGAACGATCCTGAAGTTGTTTGTCATCCACGACAGATATGGCGCCAGTAAGGTTCACCTTCTTCTGTGTACCGTAGCCGACGACGACGGTCTCGTTCAAGGTCATATTGTCTTCTTCAAGTACGACATTGACAGAAGACTTGGATGCCGGGACATTGACCTTCCTGGCCGTATAGCCAAGGGAGGACACCTCCAGGACTACATCCCCGGAAGGGACCGGCATAGAGAAATTACCGTCCACGTCAGTTGTCGTTCCGGTATTGGTCCCGGATATCATTACTGCCGCTCCGATAAGAGGTTGCTGCTGGTTGTCCAGGACTTTTCCGGACACCGTCCTGTTCTGTGCAAAGGCACCAATGCAGGCAGCCAATGTCAGAAGCAGAGTCACAGCAAAGGTTTTAAAGACTCTCATAAAATTGGTTTTTTGGTTTGTATTTATAAATGGTAATCGTCAGCAAATCGCGACATCAATATGCCTTGAGCTGCGCATCGGTCAATGCATTGAAAGCCTTTGGCCTGGCCATATTCTCCTTATATACATTTCCGAACGAGTCCGTGACCGTAATAGTCAGGTCCACTTCCGCATTGTCCGCCTTCACCTTGAAGAAATGAGGCATCTTATTCTCGGTCACAAAACTTGGAGTAGAAGTGACATTGGCCTTATTGAATCTCTTGACGGTCAAAGCCTTTACGTGAAGAGGATCATATGCTGCGCACTTGGTATATTCCAATTCTTTTCCAGTCTCATCAGTAACCTTCAATGTCCAATCAGAGCTCCAGTTCCAGATGTTGATGAGAACCTCGTTGCTTTGGCTCTTAGAATAAGCATTCACATACTTCGCGAAGACAAGTTTCATCGCAGCATCCGTAAGTTCCGGCACATCATCGTATGAGAACGATACATTATTGAGGTCATACGAGCGGAACTGGTAACTTTCATCCTTGGCGGTAGCCTTATATCTCCATCTCATATCAGTACCGTTGATATCCCAGACGCTGTATCCGCCAGGAGCACCGTCCAGACTGACATAGACTCCGTCCGTAAGGTTTCCGGACCACCACCACGACGCACAGATGGCACCGGCATTATGCTCATAAGTATCTGTCGCCCCGAGAGATGCAGTCTCCGAAGGAAGAGCGTTGAAAATCGTATGTGTATGTCCCGTCACATAATGAACCTTATACCCCTTTACGGCATCGAACAACGCCTTCGTGCTGGAGGCATCGTGGTCTATCTTATATGCTTTGCTCCCATTAGGGTAGAATATCTGTGCGTGAGTCGTGATTATAAGAGGCGTGCTCTTGTCCACATACTGAAGATCTTTCTTGAGCCAGTCAATCTGCTCCTGAGGAAGCGCTTTCACATAGTCGCGGTCACCACCCTTGTAGTTCTTGCAATCAATGTCATCCACTACGATATAATGGACTTTCCCGATGTTGAAAGAGTAGTAGTCCGGGGCAATGTTATCCACATACGGAATCTTCGCATTCCAGTTTCCTATGGCATTCATATCATTGTCGTGGTTACCCATCGTATGATATATAAGGATACCCGAAAGACGCTTGTTTATATCCTGCACATAATCAGGAAGTTTGTAGTACTTATTGCTATACCAGTATATGTCCCAGGTCATATCGCCAAGAGTTATGGCGTACATCTTCTCGCTCTTGTGCGAGTCCATATAGTTGTTCAGTTCATTAGTGAACACGGTGAACTGAGTGAGATCATTCGTCCTGTTCGCAAGATGCATATCTCCGAGGAAGAACACCTTATACTTGTCCTGGTCATCTACCTTGGTCAAGACGAAATCAGCCCGCTCCGCAGTAAGACTGCTCTTGGTCAATGCAGCATAAATTTTAGGAAGCACGCCTTCCGCAGCCGGCTCGTAGCCGGAAGGAACGGACATAAAGACATACTTGAGCTGCTTCTTTGACTGGAGCTGATATATTCCGTCCTGATCAGTACGTACGACCTCGAAGCCATCAGAGACCACGACATCAGCCACGCCATTGCCGTCACAAGAAATTTTGCCATATACGGTCGAACCCGTAGCCGGCTCGACACCGTCGCCGGAGATTGTGACACTCATCGTGCCCATCATCTTGGACTGCTTGCCTCTCTTTATGTAGATATTATACGAATCAGATACGATTCCATCGAACAATGATACAGTGAAAGACTTGCTTGTGACAGATATGATGTCACAGACGAATTCCTTCTTGAGAGAGTTTTCAAAGACAATCTTGTCAGACTCCAGAGGAGCCTTGCCGAACTGCACCCTGAAATCGAATGTCCTTGCGCCGAAATCGACAGTGGCCTCCTCTGGAACCCTGAACTGGACATCAATGGAGCCGTTATTTTCCGCCCCCCCCTTTTCGCCGCAGGCGGTCATCGCCAAACCTGCAAGGCAGAGAATGACAGACAAAAGAATGCTGAATCTTTTCATCTTGT
Organism: uncultured Bacteroidales bacterium; assembly: GCA_934695325.1. Classification (GTDB taxonomy): domain Bacteria; phylum Bacteroidota; class Bacteroidia; order Bacteroidales; family UBA932; genus Cryptobacteroides. The sequence goes on from CAKUVD010000001.1 coordinate 445,704, forward strand.
ATCGCGCTTGTAATGTTTTATATTTTTAGATAAAATTCGTTTCGAAAGCAAATTTAGGTCTTTTTTTATAATTTCAAAAGTTTTAAACCCTTTTTCAGGGGCCAAACATAAGTTTGTAACATTTTGAACAAAACTGCAACAATTTCGGCGTACCGATAAAAACAAAAAGTCGAAACGATCACGGATACCCGTATATCGAATCGACTTAATGTTCAATTCAAGTGTCTTGAGCGGAAAACGGGACTCGGACCCGCGACCTTCGGCTTGGGAAGCCAACGCTCTACCAGCTGAGCTATTTCCGCAACATAACCGTCAGTGATTTCCCAACGGTTCTGCAAATATAATCATTAAAATTCGTTTTGCAATAGAAAATCGAACATTCACATAAGAAGCTGCCTATTCCAAGACATATTCAGTCACATTCTTCACTCCTGGAATACCATAATAAGATTCGACGATGTCGCCCTTCAGATAGACTTTCCTTTTCAAGTTCTCAGGATGATCCACAAGATTTAAGGCGTCACGGATACTCCCTTTGAGCAGCTGTACTGAAATACACGATTCTTTTTCCGATACTGACGTCCTGCCGGCGACAGCGATGTTTGTATTCGAGGTGAATGGCTCGTCGAAAGATATGGATGCGGATGTCATATCTCCGCCCACGATATAGCCATACACCCACACATCCTCGGCACCCAGTTCAGACTTCGCCTGAGAGACATTGTAGGCCGCATCCCGAGAAGAGCCGCCCGATGAACCTCCCGAAGAAGAGCCTGAGCCGCCGATGACAAAGGAATCCTTAATCCACGTCCTGGACGTATCCACAGATATATGCAAAGTTCCACCGGAAGATGCGGAAGCAGATGGGGCGGACACACTGACATCAAAAATCTGTTTTGCTTTCAAGTATTTAGTGAACAGAGTCTTATCCTTTCCCGCACTGTTCAGGACCAACGAGACATTCCCTGGAGAGAAATAGGCCACCCGCTTCTCGGAATAGCCATACATCAATTTTCCGTCAGCAGACTTCACGAACAGCACCCCGTCCGGATACGAAGTCAGAAAGTTCTGCGATATCTTGAGCCTGATGCCGGCGTTCATCTGCTCACAGGCGAGATGTACATCCACTGCCTTGTCAGACGGAACGACAACGCACTGATCATCACCATATAATGGTGCCGCGAAAGCCGGCTTGCTGAATGTTCCGGAGCGAACCGATATATTATATGTACCAGACTTCACAACGAGTTTTTCCGGAGAGTCCCCATATTTTCCGTCATATATCACGGAGCCGTCAGCACCGGCGACTTTCAGAAGAAACTCAGACGTATCCGGGACACGTTCTCCAGACACTTTAGTCCTGGAATAGGATAGCTCATCGAAGTGAAGGCGCAACGTACCGCTACCGGATGAATCGTCAGGGCCGATGCGACGGCACGACTGCGGTAGCAGAAACGAGACGCAAAAGGACATTGAAACCGTAAACAGGATCACAGCCTTCCTCGAGGCTGCGGAGTAATTGATTTTTCGCATAGCAACAATTTTTGTTTCCGCGAAACTATGACAATTATCCGCAAAAGAATTTAAGATTCAACAAAACTGACATTTAAGATTTCCACATCGGAAATTTAAATGGAATTTTGAAGAATCTTAAACGAAGTCCGACAAAAAGCAGCTAACTTGTCAGTTTTTAGCCACTCTGATCTTGGCGTACTTGAGAAGCAGTATCTTCTCCCCGAAATCGTCGAAGTCAATCCTGGCCTTCAGGTCTGTCCCATTTCCGCTTATCTGCCGGATGACGCCGAAACCGAACCTGTTATGCTCTATGCGCTGCCCTACTTTCAGGTCAAGGACGGATACCGGAGTGAAATCATCTGATGAAGAAGCGCCATTGACCGGTCGCATAGCTGGAGCCTGACGTTGGGACACCGACGATGCCGGTCTCAGAGGTTTCCCTGTGACAGGTGAAACCGGTGGCGTACGTCTGACCACCTTCACAGGACCAGATTCGCCATAACCGTGCGAGGCCTCGGGTGAAGAGAACTGCCGACTGTAGTTCTGACGACCGCCGGCAAACCGTGAGCCTGTGCCGAACCTCGAGCCAAATCCCCGGAACCCGAAATCCCCGGAATCAGCATTGTCCGAATCCTCATCGCGAAGCGGGTTGTCAATATAATTAGAATCAATTTCGTGAACAAAACGGCTCGGGGCGTTCTGCTCGTGTTTTCCGTTACGCATCCTTGTCGTCGCAAACGACAGGTTCACAGCGACTTTCGCCCTCGTGAGCGCCACATAGAACAGCCTGCGTTCCTCCTCAATCTGTGAAGAATCCGAAAAAGAGCCCCCGGAAGGGAATATGTTCTCCTCCATCCCAGCGACATAGACATACGGGAACTCCAGACCTTTGGACGAATGCACCGTCATCAGCGTTATCTTGTTGGCAGCGTCCTCATCGGCAGAGATGTCTATGGCGCTGAGCAATGATATGTCTTCCAGGAAATCCCCTAATGTGACCAATGGAAGCTCGCTGTCAGATATTGATTCCACATCCGTCACATTCTCGTCAGCGAGCATCTCTTCCCTATACTGGTTCTGTCTGTCCTCGACAAAGCTCTTTATGCTGTTAAGGAGCTCCTCGATGTTCGCCGCACGTGACTGGCTCTCCACGGAGTTGTCACTCTTGAACGAAGCATAGAGGCCTGACTGCGTCGAAAGCATATTCGCCACCGTAAAAGCGTCATCCAGGGCGAGACGAGAATTTGCTGACGCTATCATATCACGGAACGCCATTATACGCCCGGCAGCACCGGATTTCACACCGGCCGCCTCCAGGACCGAGGGTTCACAGGCATTGAAAAGGGATATTCTCCGGGACAATGCCGCATTGACAAGAGCCTCCTCGGAAGTGGCGCCGATACCTCTGGCCGGGGTGTTCAGCACTCGCCTGAAAGACTCGTCGTCATTAGGATTGACCGCCAGTTTCAGGTATGCCATCATATCCTTCACCTCCGCCCTGTCGAAAAACGAATTGCCGGACACAATCATATACGGGAGATTTCTCTTACGCAACGCCTCCTCCAACGCACGAGACTGGGAATTCGTCCTGTAAAGTATCGCAAAATCCTGATACTGACAATGATCTTTTTCCATTCTGGAAATTATGGACGAGGCTATGAGAAGCGCCTCTTCCTGCTCTGTATAAGCCTTTATCAGGTGAATCCTGTCGCCCTCCGGGCCTTTCGAGAAACACTTCTTCGGAATCCTTGACGAGTTTTTCTCGATCACGGAATTCGCCGCGTCCACAATGACCTGAGTGGACCGGTAGTTCTGCTCCAGGCGGAACAGCTTACAGTCCGGATAGTCCTTCTGAAAATTCAGTATATTCTCTATTTTCGCACCCCTGAACGCATATATGGACTGAGAATCATCACCGACCACACAGATGTTCCTGTGGACTTGGCTCAGTTTCTTCAGGATGAGGTACTGTGCGAAGTTCGTATCCTGGTACTCATCCACAAGGATGTAGTCAAACCGGGATGACACAGACGACAGAGCTTCTTCATTGTCCTTGAGCAATATGTTCATATTCAAGAGGATATCATCGAAATCCATAACACCGGCCTGTTTGCACTTTGCGGCGTATAGTGCATATATATTGCAGATTTCAGGCTTCTTTGCGTGCGTATCATTGGCTATGGCCTGCGCATTTCTCTTGTACATTTCCGGAGTCACGAGATTGTTCTTCGCCATAGATATGCGGCTGAGGACATCCTTCGGCTTGTATATCTTGTCGTCCAGCTTCAGTTCTTTCAGGCACGATTTTATGGCGCTGATTGAATCACCTGTGTCATATATCGTAAAAGACGGAGGGTAGCCGAGACTCTCCGCGAACTCTCTCAGAAAACGGATGAACACAGAATGGAACGTGCCCATATAAAGCCTGCGGGCCTTTTTCTCGCCGACCATCGCGGCAATTCTCTCCTTCATCTCCGCGGCGGCTTTCTTCGTGAATGTCAATGCCAATATACGGTCAGGCTCGCATCCCTTTTCAAGTATATACGCAATCCTCCCGGTAAGCACCCTGGTCTTCCCCGCACCTGCTCCGGCCACTATCAGAACCGGTCCTTCTGTCTGGCTCACCGCAGCCCTCTGCTGAGTGTCAAGCCCCTCTAATATAGCACTGTTGTTTGTCATAATAAGAGCGAAATTACGAAAAAATTTCAGTATATTTGCGCCGGAAATCCGAAATACTATTAAAGGTTACCTATAATGTCAAACAACAACGATTTGAAAGAAGGGCTGAACATTCCTATCTCCGGAACAGCGGCCCAGAAGACCAGAAAGACGATCGTGCCTGACGTTATCGCTGTTAAACCGACTGATTTCAAGGGTCTTATACCGAGACTCCTTGTAAAGGAGGGCGATAAAGTCCTGGCAGGTTCTCCTGTCCTGGCTGACAAAAAGAACCCTGACATTCTCTTCACTTCCCCTGTCAGCGGAACAGTGGCGGAAATCGTCAGAGGCGAAAAAAGGAAGTTGCTTGAAGTAAGGATCAAAGCCGACAAGCAGCAGGAGTACGTGGACTTCGGCACACACAAAGTGGCAGAGATGTCACAGGCCGAAGTGAAGTCACTTCTTCTGCAGAGCGGCCTGTGGCCTTCTCTGATACAGAGGCCTTACGGAATCCTCGCAGATCCTTCCATCTCACCGAAAGCGATTTTTGTGTCCGCATTCAGCACAGCGCCTCTCGCTGCAGTTCCTGAATTCGTGTTCAAAGATGAAATCGGAGACATTCAGACAGGAGTCAATGTCCTCGGCAAACTTACAGACGGCGGCGTACACTTCTCTCTCAACAGCGAGAACTACTCCGGGACGCCTCTCCACAAGATCGAGAACGTCCAGCAGCACGTTTTCAGCGGAAAGCATCCGGCAGGCAATGTCGGAGTGCAGATCAGCCACATCTCTCCTATAATGAAGGGGGACACCGTATGGACAGTATCTCTTCTGCTGCTCTCAGCTATAGGAAGGCTTTTCAACACCGGCAAGTATAATATGACGAGAAAGGTTGCCGTGACCGGCCCTCGAGCCATCGATCCTGCATATGTGGATGCACTTCCGGGAATCAGGATGACAGACCTGAAGGAATTCTACGACAATTCAGCAAGCGACCTCAGGTTCGTCAGCGGCGACGTCCTTACCGGCACCAATGTCGGCGAGAATGGCTTCCTCGGATTCTTCGACAATCAGGTCACCCTCCTGCGCGAAGGTACAGAAAGAGAACTTCTCGGATGGGCGAAGCCGTTCAGATGCGGCAAGTTCAGCTCCAGCCACACATATTTCTCTTGGCTCTGCCCGAAGAAGACATACGATATGGACACGAACTTCAACGGAGGTCCACGAGCATTCGTGATGTCCGATGTGTACAGCAAAGTGCTGCCTATGGACATCTATCCGGTATATCTTGCAAAGGCCTGCCTCGCCGGCGACATTGACAAGATGGAGAAATTCGGCATCTACGAAGTCCTTCCGGAGGATCTCGCGCTTTGCGAATATGTGGATCCATCGAAGAACGACATTCAGGCCATCATAGAGAAAGGCATTGACCTTATGATAAAGGAAATGGCTTAATTTAACGGAAGTTATGGAAGAATCAAAAAATACGACACAGCAGCCGGGCCTTTTCGACAAGGGCGGCAAACTTGGATTCCTTCACTCCACCGTTGATGCGTTCGACACGTTCCTCCGGGTGCCTGGCACAGTGACCAGATGCGGAGCGCACGTAAGAGACGCCGTGGACTTGAAGAGAATTATGATTATCGTTGTGCTGGCACTCGTTCCCGCAGCTCTCTTCGGTATGTGGAACGTAGGCTATCAGCATTGTCTCGCGACAGGACAGACCTGGGGCCTTTTCCAGAATTTCTGGTACGGCTTCCTCAGAGTACTGCCTCTTTATATCGTCGCTTATGTAGTGGGACTCGGTATCGAGTTTGCATCTGCACAGATCCGCGGCGAGGAGGTCAATGAGGGTTACCTGGTATCCGGTATGATCATTCCTCTCATCGTCCCTGTGGATGTCCCTCTCTGGACGCTCGCAGTGGCAGTCGCATTCGCAGTGCTCTTTGGCAAGGAGGTATTCGGCGGTACAGGAATGAACTTCCTGAACCCAGCTCTTCTCTGCCGTGCATTCCTGTTCTTTGCTTATCCAAGCAAGATGTCAGGCTCAAGCGTATGGGTATCATTGAAAAACGGCGAGAGCCTCATCGACGGAGCGACTGGTGCCACGCCGCTTTCTTTCGCTTCCGAAGGACTTGACGCAATGAACAATGCAGGCGTGCAGTATGGAATGTCGGCCTGGGATATGTTCGCCGGAATCATCCCTGGTTCAGTCGGCGAGACTTCTGTCATCGCAATCCTCATAGGAGCAGTGATCCTCATCTGGACAGGCGTGGCAAGCTGGAAGATTATGGTATCTTCAGTGGCCGGCGCACTATTCATCGGATGGCTCGGCAACATATTCGGCGCCACAGACGTCCCTGCATACTATCAGCTTCTTATGGGCGGTTTCGCTTTCGGTACAGTATTTATGGCTACAGACCCTGTGACATCGGCTCAGACAGAGTGCGGAAAATGGATCTATGGATTCCTTGTCGGCGCTCTCTGCGTCATCGTCAGACTGTTCAACCCTGGGTACGCCGAGGGAATGATGCTCGCAATCCTGCTGATGAACACATTCGCACCTCTCATTGACCACTATGTCACCGACATCACGATCTCAAGAAGAGCCAAGAAAGTTAAAATCGCATAATATATATAATAGGTATGAATACTAACGGAAATATATATACAGTCATCTATACGACAGTGGTCGTTGTGGTGGTAGCCGCGGTTCTTGCGTTCGTCTCTGAGACTCTCAAGCCGAAACAGGACGCCAATGTGAAGGCTGACGCCATAAGTCAGATGCTTACAGCCAGCAAGTTCTACGATAAGAGCGAGCTTGACGCAATGAGCAACGACCAGATTCTCGACGCGTACAAGTCCGTCGCCCAGTCCTCTGTCCTTGTCAATGCAGAAGGCCAGGAATGCGGCACACTTGACATCGCAAAGCAGGAGATCTACACCACAAGCCAGCTCAAGGCTCAGGACAAGAACATAAAGGATGGCAAGGAGGTATCCCTCCCGGTATTCGTTCTTGAGAAAGACGGCGCAAGAGTAACTGTCATCCCTTGCTACGGCGCCGGTCTCTGGGGACCTATCTGGGGTTACATCGCATTGAACGAAGATCTTCAGACCATCCGCGGAGCATATTTCGATCACGCGAGCGAAACTCCTGGCCTCGGCGCCAAAATAAAGGACGACCCTTCTTTCAGGGCCGAGTTCGAAGGAAAGAAGATTGACTTCAGCGATGCCGAGGCATTCAGCATCGTCAAGGGTGGCGCTCCTGCCGGAAAGGAGAACGCTGTCGATGCCATCACCGGTGCATCCATCACCAGCAAGGCACTCGGCGTATCCATCAACAACTGGCTCCAGACATACAAGCCGTTCCTCAATGCAGCTACATCATCAAAGCCTGCAGAGACGGAAGAAGCCGTTGATTCTCTCGCAGTTGCGGCAGATACTCTCGCAATTGCCAAATAATGGGGAGGAAATAAAATGAACGCAAAACTCAAAGAAACAATATTGAACCCGATTTTCAAGGGCAATCCTGTGACTGTCCTCGTACTCGGTATCTGTTCCTCATTGGCTGTGACAGTACAGCTGAAAGGAGCCCTCGTAATGGGTCTTTCAGTAATACTCGTGACAGGACTTTCAAACTTCATCGTATCACTGATGAGGAATTCCATTCCTAACAGAGTCCGCATCATCGTACAGCTTGTCGTCGTATCCCTTATGGTAATCCTCGTGGACCAGTTCCTGAAGGCATACGCATACAGCATAGAGACACAGCTCTCCGTCTATATCGGACTTATCATCACGAACTGTATCGTAATGGGCCGAATCGAGGCTTTCGGCCTCGGCAACAAGCCTATTCCTTCACTTCTCGACGGTCTTGCCAACGGAGCGGGCTATGCGATGATACTTCTTATAGTCGCATTCTTCCGTGAGCTCCTCGGTTCCGGCACACTCTTCGGAATGAGAGTGATCCCGCAGTGCTTCTACGATGCAGGCTATATGAACAACGGACTTGTGATCCTTCCTCCTGTAGCGCTCATCCTCCTCGGATGTATCGTATGGGTACAGAGAAGCATCCAGAAAGATCTTCAGGAGAAATAACGACTAACACGCAAGTAATATGGAATATATAAGCTTATTCGTAAAGTCAATCTTCGTTGACAATATGATTTTTGCATACTTCCTCGGTATGTGCTCATACCTGGCAGTATCGAAAAACGTGAAGACAGCTTCCGGACTTGGTGCGGCTGTTATCTTTGTGCTTCTGGTGACCCTGCCTATCAACTACCTCCTGAACACTTATGTGCTCAGTCCTGGTGCGCTGAAATGGCTCAGTCCGAGCCTTGCAAGCATTGACCTGAGTTTCCTCAGCTTCATCACCTTCATCGCCGTAATTGCGGCCATCACCCAGCTGGTGGAGATGGTTGTCGAGAAATTCGCTCCGGCTCTCTATTCCGAGCTCGGTATCTTCCTGCCGCTTATCGCAGTGAACTGCGCAATCCTCGGCGGCTCGCTGTTTATGCAGCAGAAGGATTTCGTCAATGTAGGTGAAGCAACTGTATATGCTCTCGGTTCAGGTATCGGCTGGTTCCTCGCCATCGTGACGCTGGCCGCCATCAGAGAGAAAATGTCATATTCGAATGTTCCTGCTCCTCTCAAGGGCATCGGCATAACATTCATCACCGTAGGTCTTATGGCTATGGCATTTATGACATTTATGGGTATTTCACTTTAATAGGAGACTTGAAAGATGAATGAAATTACTCTTACAATCATAGCCTCTGCAGCGACTATCACATTGGTCACTCTGATTCTGGTAGTCCTGCTGCTCTGGGTCAAGACAAAACTGACCCCAAGCGGTACAGTAAAAATCGACATAAACGGGGGAAACAAGGTTCTGGACGTAGTTCCTGGCAATTCTCTTATGGGCGCGCTTGCCGAGGAAAAGATTTTCCTTCCGTCTGCCTGCGGTGGCAAGGCAAACTGCGGACAGTGCAAAGTCAGAGTCCTGGAAGGTGGCGGGAACATTCTCCCTACCGAGACCGGATTCTTCAACAGGAAGCAGATCAAGGACAACTGGAGGCTCGGCTGCCAGGTCAAGGTCAAGGAAGACCTCAAGATCGAAGTTCCGGAGTCAGTACTCAGTGTGAAGAAAGTGGAATGCGAGGTCATCTCCAACCACAATGTAGCTACCTTCATCAAGGAGTTCACAGTGAAGCTTCCTGAAGGTGTACACCTCGACTTCAAGTCCGGTGAGTACATCCAGATAGACATCCCTGCCGGGACATTCAACTTCAGCGACATTGACGTGGATCCTGAATACAAGGCCGACTGGGAGCGCTACAAGTTCTTCGACCTCAAGTGCGTGAATCCTGTAGCCACGATGAGGGCATATTCAATGGCCTCTTATCCTGCAGAAGGAGACATTATTAAACTGAACGTTCGTATCGCTACACCGCCATTCGACAGGACGGCGCCTAAGGGAAGCAACAAGCTCCTGCCTGTGAACCCTGGTATCGGCTCATCTTACATCTACACACGTCACCCTGGTGACAAGGTGATGATCTCCGGACCGTTCGGTGAATTCCTTCTTCCTAAGGATGATCCAGATTCACAGGAGTACATTTTCGTCGGTGGTGGTGCAGGTATGGCTCCGCTCAGAAGCCACATTATGCACTTGTTCAAGACGCTCAAGACCAAGAAGCAGGTCAATTTCTTCTATGGTGCGCGCAGTCTTAAAGAGGCATTCTACCTCGAGGATTACGCCGAGATCGAGAAGGAGTTCCCTAACTTCCACTTCCATCTGGCTCTCGACCGTCCTGATCCAGCCGCAGATGCAGCAGGAGTCAAGTATGTCGCAGGTTTCGTGCACAACGTAATGTATGAGACCTACCTCAAGAACCACGACACACCAGAGGACATCAAGTACTTTATGTGCGGACCTCCTATGATGGTCAAGTCAGTCAATACTCTTCTTGACAGTCTCGGAGTTCCTCCTGAGAATATCCTCTACGATAACTTCGGCGGTTAATCGCTGACAGCATACAATTCCTGAAGGGAATGGCCAAAACAGATTTGGTCATTCCCTTTTTTCGTAACATATCACGACTGCCTATGGCTTTTGCCCATTAAATAAGGCCCTGTTTATACTGACTGACGCCTGCAGGATACGAGAAGAAGTGAGAGAAAAGTCAGGACAGTTCCTGAATCTTTCGGAGTTTTTTGTACACGGACTCCGATCCGCCTCGCAGATCAGGCGGAAAATGCACAGAAAAAGATTTAAGAATTGTCAAAAGTTTAAAATTCGTCAATTTTTATGTACGTATGAGGTACTTTTCCTGAAAAATTCATTCCGGCCAAAATAAATTTGCAGCACACAAAATGATCGAAAATGAATAAAGGACACATCATAAAACTAAAAGGCCGGAAAGCGATTCTGCCTGACTTGACCGTCTATTATATCTCGGCCGTTCTGGCCAAAGCCTTGCTTATATCATCTACCCCGGCCTTTTATTCCTGTGACACTAACGAAACAACTACTATAACCAGAGAAAAGTCCGGCACCACGGGTGACTGTGGTAGTGTTGTGCGGATAAGGCTGGATTCTGAACCGGCCGTGACCGGGGTGCTGGACATTTTCTTTTTCAACAATGACAAACTAAAAAGACTTGACTCGTACCAGAGGCTTGAACGTAATGAAGAAGAGTATATAGAAACGTCCTCAAGAGAAGGAAGCAAGAAGATGGTAATAATAGGCAACTCACCACTGTCTTTTGATCAGTGCAGAGGCGTTCTGTCATACGATGACCTGAGCGCATTATATGCAGAACTGAAAGAAGAGTCTCCGGAGACTCCGATATTGACATACGAATGCTCCATACGGGCTGGACACGAAAGAGTATGCACTGCCAGACTGGAGCCATTGATGTCAGAGATTGTGATCAACAGCATCTGTTGTGACTTCCATAAGAAGCCATACAATGGCGCCAGACTCGAGAATGTAAAATTCTATCTTACAAATGTCTGCGGAAGATTTCCAGTGACAGGCATCGAGCCGGAGAGTCCACAAAGCATCATTAATTACGGCAAACTCTCTCCAGATGACATCTCTGGATTCATCTTCGACAAGATGATAATGCAAGATACTGGTTACAGTGTCGGTGAGAATGTCGTATTTCCAGAATGCAGAATGTATTGCTACCAGAATACGGTTGAAACGGAAAGCCTGGGCACGCCATTCACAAGACTTGTAATAGAAGGGACTCTGAATGGAGTCCAAACATACTACCCCATAAATATAAACAGAGGTTACTGGAACTGTCCAGACGGATCCGTCGGAGTATGCCGTAACCGCAGCTATGTATATGATCTTACGCTGACGCAACGTGGAGTTGATGATCCGGACACTCCGATAGAGCCGGATGTCATCAGATGTGGAATATCCGTAAAGGAATGGAAAGAAAAAGAAAACAGGCTAATAACATATTGATTATGACTACAGACAGACTCATACTCCTATGCATTGCCGTGGCATCTGTAATATGCGCCTGCTCTGTCGAGCACAATGCGGATGGCGAAGAAATGCTGAGGATTCTGCTGGACACAGGAAAAATGGAAGATACCCGCTCATCAGATCCTGACGAGACACTGATAAGTGATTTGAATATATTCCTGTTCGACAAAGACGGGAATCTGGAATCACAGCGTTACCTCAATAAAGGTGAGTTCAGGATAGACGGAAACAAAGCAGAATGTGACATACGATGGATAAAAGGCAAAGAGTGCCACATATATGTCTGCGCAAATTTCGGGTTCAGAATCAACGGTATTGACAATGTCGATGACCTTACAGAATACAGATACCACTTGTCATACCCTGATGAATACAGCAGAGGCATACCTATGGGTGGATATGACAGCTTATCCGAAAGAGAAGACAATCAGCCTGTGAAAATCATATTGGAAAGGCTAATGTCCAAAATCTCAATATGTATCGACAGGACAAGTCTGTCCAAAGGAATCAAATTCAATGTCAGGAGCATACGCATAGGAGGCTGCCCCAAGTCAGCTCAAGTGTTCCGCAAAAGCAAGGCTATGGGAAGCGGCGATGTCTTTTCCACAGGGTACATCAAAAGTTACAGCGATGCCGATGACCTCAATATAGATGAACGTCCAGGCACAAGCCGGAGTGTCAATGTCTATATGCTTGAGAATATGCAGGGTGTTCTTCTGCCAGATGCAGAGACCGAAAAAGACAAGATACTGGACGCATCTGACGCCATCTCACAAATATGCTCTTATATCGAGCTGAAGGCCGAATATGCTTCAGATTCACTGTTCAGCGGCCCGGAGGACTATCTCATATATAGATTTTATCTCGGCGACGGGCCGAAGGACTTCAACGTCGAACGAAACTGCCACTATCATATAACAGTGAAGCCATCAGGCTCCGGGCTGAAAGAAGACAGCTGGAGAATAGACAAAAGCGGCCTTACCGGCTATGGCACGGCCAACATAACCGTTCAGCCAGGGAAGTATATAGAAGGTCATCCTGGTGACGACATTCATATTCGCGCGGAAGTGACACCGGAAGGCACCAGGTTCTCCATAGGTATGGAAGAACTGGAATATGACAAGAGCCGAGGAATATATGACTACATTCTGGATGATGACGGATATGGCGTAAGCCTCCATCTGCTCAAACCAGGAAGTGGAATACTGTATATGGAAGCCGGAGCACCGGCAAGTGATTCTGAAATGATATATATTACTGTCACAGAATGATTATGAGGAATTTCACATCAGCATTATTGACATTGCCCGTCATCTTTTCATGCACCGAAAGCATTGACGATGCACCAGATAGGGACATCATAGGATTTTCCATCAGCGGATGTCGCGGCATCACAGCATATCCTGAAGATATGACATTCAGTCTGTCCGCACACCTTGACGATGGAGGGCCGGCCATAACTGACTATGCGTGGAACGTAAAAATGTCACAGACAAACGGAATATGGAAAAGCGACACGCCACTGTTCTGGATGAACGGTATGGACATATCATTCTATGCCGTCATTCCATACCAAAATGATACAGCCGATGAAAGATTGCGGCTCCATTCCGCAGGGGAATCCCCTGCCGTCATTTATTCAGCTCCAGAATCTTCTGATGGGCAGATAGATATACTCACAGCCACTGACAGGCGTTCAAGCGGGACAGTCGCGCTTGACTTCAGGCACATTAACGCTTGCATAAGATTCGTCTGCGGCAGAGAGATTCAAGACGGTGTTTCCATTTCAGAGATTTCATTAGACGGAGTATATAAAAAAGCCACATACCGTATAGAGTCTGAACAATGGCAAGACATTGACTGCATTGGAAAGTGTTCCATCAGCGACATTAGATTCACTATGGGCAGCGGCATCGCTGTCGGAGACCCGATATCAGTACGACATTTCTTTCTGCCGCCACAAGAGACACAGGCTCAGATAAGTGTAAGCATTACAGATGGAGGATCAAATGATATATATACTGTTCCTGTCGGGCATACTGTATGGGAGGCAGGGAAAATATACACATACACAATATCGTATAGTGGACGTAAGCTGACGGTATCCTCCACCGAATCCCTTATGGAAACCGGAAATCACTATATTGATGACAGAGACGAAATACTATAACTGACACATATACCATTATGAGACTCAACCTGAAAACGCTGACGGCGGCAGCGCTGATTCCTTTACTGACCGCCTGCAATGACAATCTTGGACTATGCCCTCCGGACTACTGTCTGATCCCGGCATTTTCAGCCACATCAGAGATGACTCCGGACACAAAGAACCTGGCCGGAGAATACCGTGACGGTGCATATCCTGTGCTATGGAGCGCCGGGGACAGACTCGCTATAACAGGCGATCCGTCTATCGAGGCCGCTTCCTGGTTCTCGACCGCCGATGACAGCACAAGCACCGCGACTTTCAAATACGATGACAGTATCACTGGAAATGCCATTCCCTCATATCGGGGCCGTATGTGGCTTGCTTTTTTCCCTGCTGATTCTTATTCATTCGCAGGAGGAGAGCACATTATGCGGCTCCAGAAAGAGCAGACTTATTCTCCAGACAGTTTCGGTAATGGGGCTATGCCTATGTTTTCGTCATCAGCAGACAGGAATCTCCAGTTCCGCAATCTCTGCGGCATATTCAGGCTCAGGGTAAGCGCTTTGAATGAACTGACCGATGTAACTGCCATCAATGTCAAGTCATCCTCCCCGATATCCGGAACTCTCATATATTCACAGGATTCTGATTCTTTCAGATTTAAAGCGTCAGGACAAAGTGAGACGATACGGTTGGTATGTCCTGGAGTTCAGATAAACTCTTCGCCTACAGATTTCTGTATTGTCCTTCCTTCCGGAACGTATGAAGATTTAACGATTCAACTGATTTCCGGGAACGAAACCAGCAAAGCATTCAGGATGAGCACCCCCCTTCTCATAGAGCGGTCTGGTATCACGACTGTTTCTCTGGACCTGTCTCAGTTCACTGAAACAGGAACAGATGACATCGCCAAAGGAGAAGACAACTCGGCAGTGACAAAACTCGAATATGAATTCAATGGCCCGGCACCAAATATATGGATAATGCGAAAAAAGATGACTGGCAGCATACATCTCCGCAGCTGGCGAAGCACTGAGTACAGCAATGGCGATTCTTCTTCTGAAGACGTTCCTTGGAATGCGCTGTTCAGCATTGACGGAGGCGCAAGCTGGACTCCGGAAATTCCGTCATTGTTCAAAGAATTCACTGTCAGCGGCAACGGCTCGTCAGATGGAGAGACATTGACCTATACGGCGATGCCTGAGAAGACCGGAACCACCTGCATTGTAAGACTCGTGCAGGAAGTGAGCAGGAAAGAGGTCACTGTCAATTTCTCCTGGAGGAACAACGTAATAGAAGCCACTTATGAAACTCCAACAGAGTACCTGAACCTGTTCAATATGATAGACGGAAATATAGACTACGTGCTTTCTGACACCGGAAAAGAATTCAAAGTACGGGCTACGGCAGGAGGATTTCTCATCAAGCCTATAGGAAGCGGACTTCAAAAATTTGTAATCAGCGTCAGAAACGGGTCCAAGACACTGAATGGACTCTTTTCCAATAACAGAAACCTGACTGCGCTCGATTTCTCCAATGCGGACTTGAGTGGCATAGAAGATATGTCCAGTCTATGCTACTACGCCAATTCATTGAAAGAGTTCAAGATCAACTTCAGAGAGCAAGATACGAAGACACTCAATAATGTCAGCAAAATGTTCTGCGGTTGCAACAAGCTCGAAGAAATTGACTTGACAGGTATCGACACCGGGAATGTAACGGATATGAGCTCGTGGTTCGCATTCTGCTCTTCACTGAGAGAACTGGACGTAAGAGACCTCAACACATCCAAAGTCTCAAATATGAACAGCCTGTTCTTGAGTTGTGAATCTCTTGAGACCCTGGATATTTCTGAATTCAAGACCGATGACGTGAACAATATGGCATTTATGTTCAACAGCTGTTACAGCCTGCAGAGCATCATCGGGATATCTGGATTGAACACTTCCAGCGTCACAGACATTCGACGAATGTTTTATGACTGTCGTTCATTGAACTCTCTTGACGTCTCCAGATTCAATACTGGACAATGCCGATCCATGGAAGGGATGTTCTATTCCTGCAGAAGACTTACCGAGCTGGACGTCAGCGGGTTTTCCACAGAAAATGTCACGAATATGAGAAATATGTTCTCCGGATGCACAAGCCTGGAAAGGCTGGATGTATCAAGATTTCGCACTGACAATGTCTCAGATATGTCAATGATGTTCCGTGCCTGCGGCAAGCTGCAAGCCATCGATCTGTCAGGATTCTCGTTCAAAAGTCTGAAAAACGCAAGTGAGATGTTCTATAGCGCAGGCATACAGGAAATAGAAATCCCGCATTTCAAGGCGCCGTTACTGAAAGATGCAAAACGTATGTTTTACCAAAGCGGCGTGAAGAGCATACGCATCTCGGACTTCTGTTGCGGGAGCGGCTGTAAGTTAGACAGGATGTTCAGCTGCAGCAATCTGAAGAACCTTATGTTGGAGGATTTTGACGCAAGCAATGCGACAAGTATGAACAGTATGTTTATGGAATGTACAGAGCTGGAATCTCTCGACTTGTCCGGTATGACTACCGGATCCGTCACGGATATGAATTCAATGTTCTTCAACAGCAGCAAGCTAAAGACATTGACAATGGACGGCATAACCACTTCCGAAGTCACCGATATGGGTTTTATGTTCACCGGATGCGTTGCTCTCAAACGATTGGACCTCTCATCATTTGACACAAGAAAAGTCACCAAAATGCCTCTGATGTTCTCGAATTGCGTGTCCCTTGAAGAATTGAACTTATCCAGTTTCCGCACGCCTTCGCTGACGAATATGAGTTCAATGTTCTACAGATGCGTTTCGCTAAGGAGCATCGACATGTCCAGTTTCAGTACCGAAAATGTACAATTTTTCTCGGAACTGTTCTATAACTGCAGATCATTGACATATCTTGACCTCTCTGGCTTTTCAGGAAAAAGCGCAAGAGCGGCGGGCTCAATGTTCAGGGGATGCACCAATATCATCAGCATTGACATAAGAAATATGTGCCTTGAGAATCTGCTTCCTGAAAAAACGTCAAGTTCGAACATAGATGGAGCGCAGCGTATGTTTGAAGAATGCAGAAGTCTGAAGACTCTATATATGGATCTGACAGGCGAGGCTGGATACAGTGTATCAAATATGTTCAACCAAGTCACAGGGCCATTGGAACTTTATGTCAAAGACGGCAGAATAGACGAGAAAGTGCGTAAGGAACTTCCCGCACAATGCTCAATAATTCCTTTATGATATTATGGCACGACATTTTTTCATATATATATCAATTCTGCTTCTATGCTCCTGCTCGTCCGTGGATATTCATACGGAGGCAGAAGATTTCTATGCAGATGTCAAGACGTCTCTTGGAAGCAGAGCTTTTCTTGGAGACGAGAATGACAGAGGAATGTATCCCGTCCTATGGGAAGCTGGAGACCGCATCAAGATATTCGACAAAGACGGAGACGGCAGCGTCTACATTACGGATGATGACCAAGTGACTTCAGCGCGGTTTCATTATGACCGAACGCTTGGCAAGAGCAACCAACTGAAGACATCAACAGCATATTATGCCGGCTACCCGTCCTCATTATGGACAGGGATAGGACAACTGACATTTCCATCCGGGCAACGATTCAGAAGCCACAACATCGGAAGCGGTGCGATGCCTATGCTGTCAATACGGGAAGGCCGTCAGCTGTCATTCTCTGGAATATGCGGGATACTGAGACTTTCCGTCACAGGAAAGAAGGACCTTAAAGTGAGCAGAGTAAGAATCTGTTCCAACAGGGATATCGGGGGAATTACAGGCTCTGACCCAACCCTTTCAGGGAACATAGAATGGAAAAGCGAAAAGAGAGAGAGTATGACTGCAGGAAGACCTCTCGAGTTAGACTGTTCCGGCAATGAGCCAGAAATCCCGGAAGACTTCCATATAGTCATCCCGGCATTGACTTTCGACAGGATGGCATTCCAGATATATTGTACCGACGGTAGTGTCTTGACTTATTTTCTCCCAGGACGAGTCTCCATCCGAAGGAATACTCTCACGTGCTATACAATTCCGTCGGAGGCCTTCAGTGACGTAATTCCGATTCTGAATGAGGGAGATTCTCTCGTTCCTCTCACTTCGTTGGAATACATATTGGAGGCCCAAGACTTCGATGCAGATTCCGACACGACAGTAATCACAAGCATCCGCAGAGAAAGTTTCACCGATGGAACTGAATATACGCACCCAGTAGAATGCGACATAGTGTTCAGCACGGACGGGGGTGCATCATTCTTTACAGACGCTCCGGAAGTATTACGACTGAAACAGACAGACGACGGCTATCTCATAATACACGACATCCTGTCCACGGACTGTATTGTAGAGTTCAAGCAGCGAGTAAGCGGAAAATCATTGCGCATCACCCTTTCCGGCTGACAGGCCACGCAGATACTTGGCCGTGTACGTCTTCCCTGTCGCGGCGAGATCTTCAGGAGTTCCCTCGAATACGACTTCGCCTCCTAAATCACCGGCGTCAGGCCCCATATCAATAATCCAGTCTGCCGCCCTGATGACATCCATATTGTGCTCAACGACCACTACAGTATGCCCTTTGGCAAGAAGAGCATCGAATGACTTGAGCAACTTTTCCACGTCAAAGAAATGAAGTCCGGTTGTAGGCTCGTCGAATATGAACATTATCTTCTTCGATTCCTGGCGGTCAGCCGAGTCATTCATCGACAGGAAATATGCCAGTTTTATACGCTGGCTCTCCCCTCCCGATAGAGTGCTGCTGCTCTGTCCGAGCTTGATGTATGACAGGCCTACATCTACAAGTGGCTGAAGTTTCCTGGCGATAGTCCTGGCCTCATTATCTTTCTGCGCCCCGAAGAACGCAATCGCTTCTTCCACGCTCATATTCAGGATATCATCGATGTTCTTGCCCTGATACTTCACTTCCAGGATTTCAGGTTTGAAGCGCTTGCCTCCGCACGCCTCGCAGACCATCGTGACATCTGCCATAAACTGCATCCCTATATGGACAAATCCCTCGCCCTGGCACTCGGAACAACGGCCGCCATCTTGGTTGAACGAGAAATACGACGGAGTGAAGCCATTGACCTTGGCAAACTGCTGTTCACTCATCAGTTTGCGAATGTCATCATATACCTTCAGATATGTCACGGCATTGGAACGCGAACTCTTCCCTATCGGGTTCTGATCGACATACTCAATAGAGGATATGCGGTCAAGATTCCCAGTAAGTTTCCTGAATGTGCCAGGAAGGTCCCCGGTCTGATTTATATGGCGATATACCGCAGGATACAGGATGTCGCCGACCAGAGATGACTTTCCGCTTCCGCTGACACCAGACACGACCGTAAGGACTCCCAGAGGGAACTTCACGCTGATGTCCTTCAGGTTATGCTCCATCGCTCCTTCCACTCCGACATAATAAGTCCACGTCCTCTTCTCCCTCATAATGCGTGGACGGCGGCCTGTAATATACTGCAAAGTCAATGATTTTTCAACGCAGGAGTCCGGCAGTGCGTCTGTGACCTTTCCCTGGAACACGACAGTCCCGCCATTGACTCCGGCAAGAGGTCCCATATCTATCAGCATATCAGCTGCTCGTATGATTTCCTCATCGTGCTCCACCACCACAACGGTATTGCCGACATCGCGCAGACGCTTGAGCACACCTATAAGCCTGTCAGTATCACGAGGATGAAGGCCAATGCTCGGTTCATCAAGTATATACATCGACCCCACCAGTGAGCTGCCCAATGCCGTTACAAGATTTATGCGCTGGCTCTCTCCTCCAGAGAGAGTATTGCAGGCACGGTTAAGCGTCAGATACCCAAGACCCACATCGGAGATGTACTGAAGCCTTGACTTTATCTCATCCACCGCTTTATTCACGACAGTCCTCTCGTATGCAGTCAGCTTGAGATTCCTGAAGAAATCAAGCAGTTCCGCCGTGTTCATACAAAGCAGCTCATATATATTCTTGCCACCGACTTTCACATACAGGGCATCCTTACGCAGCCTGCTTCCCTTGCACTCGTGACACACAGTCCTCCCTGAGAATCTGTTGAGAAGATATTTGTATTGTATCTTATAACGGTTAGCCTCCACCCATTTGAAAAACTCATTGATTCCGATGAGAGACTCTTCCTCAGTGGCAGCCTTGCGCCCATCCCAGATTATATTCTTCACATCATCAGACAGGTTGCAGTATGGTTCAAACACCGGTATGCCATACTTCCCGGCCACATTGACCAGATGATCCTTGAACCAACCCATCTTCTCACCTTTCCAACAGGCTATGGCTCCGTCATATATGCTTTTCGTCTTGTCCGGCACCACCAGATCCTCACTGACGCCTATTATCTTTCCCAGTCCGCCACATACAGGGCAGGCCCCGAGAGGGCTGTTGAAACTGAACATATACTCATCAGGCTTGCGGAACGTCATTCCGTCAGCCTCAAACCTCGATATGAAGTTTTTCAGCTCGCCTTCCGCTGAAGCGGTATCTTGTTTCACGAACATCGACCCGTCCCCCTTGCTGAAACAAGTCGCGATGGAAGAATGAAGTCTGGCGCGCATATCCTCCCACTCGTTATCCGACATCTTCGAGCCGTCAAGCTGATACGGGACATCATTTTTCATAGCGGGAAGCTTCAGCCTGTCCACCATAAGAAGGATGCCGGCAGGGAATTCCCCCGTATCAGAAGCCTTAAGGACATCATCAATCCTCAGCTGCCCGACGCTCTGAGAGTACAGACGAGAATAGCCTTCCTCTTTCAGAGAAAGAAGCGTCTCCACTTTGTCTTCTCTTGCATCCCACCCGAGATCAGCAAAGAGATACACGGATGAAGGCTCCTTGCTCGACATAATATATGCCATCACGTCATTCTCGCTATGACATTTGACCTCGACGCCGCTCACGGGCGAGAATGTACGGCCTATACGCGCGAAGATGATTCTCAGATAGTCATATATTTCAGTGGCAGTGGCGACAGTGGAGCGAGGATTCTTGGTATTGACCTTCTGCTCGATGGCGATAGCCGGAGGAATTCCCTCTATAGCCTCGACATCCGGCTTGGACATTCTTCCGAGGAACTGCCTCGCATAAGAAGACAGGCTCTCGGCGAAACGCCTCTGTCCTTCCGCGAACAAAGTGTCGAAAGCCAGCGATGATTTTCCCGAGCCGGAGATTCCGGTTATCACAGTGAACTTGTTTCTCGGCATCTCCACCGTAATGTTCTTCAGGTTGTTCACCTTGGCACCCTTTATTATGATATTTCCGCTGTCAGGCATATCCCGTCGAATTAAGAAGTTGATTAAATATCTTACAAAGATAACAATTATTCCCGTATGTCCATCTAATGTATCCAGCACCTAAAAGCGCCATTTTGACAATGTTTTACTGACATATTTTCCTGATTGCAGACATTTTGTCTACTTTTAGGACTTCCAGCCCAATGGTACGCATATTGCCATACTCTAAAGCGTTCC
This sequence comes from uncultured Bacteroidales bacterium, assembly GCA_934695325.1. GTDB lineage: Bacteria > Bacteroidota > Bacteroidia > Bacteroidales > UBA932 > Cryptobacteroides. The sequence continues at coordinate 467,066 of CAKUVD010000001.1, forward strand.
GCAATTGAGGCGGGGCAGGAACGAAGGCCAAAGGCCAGAAGGATTCCAAAAAGATCCGATGACCGAAACCGAGAATCCTTACAAAAAGATTATAAAAATAAAAAATAGGAGATTTTAATTATGGTACCTTCAAGAAGAATGAATAACCAGAATTGGTTACCAAGCATTTTCAATGATTTCTTTGACAACGAATGGATGGAAAGGTCCAATGCAACGGCTCCGGCAATCAATGTATTAGAAAGCGAAAAGAGCTACGACATCGAACTTGCGGCTCCGGGAATGACAAAAGATGACTTCAAGGTAAGCCTCGACGAGAACGGCGACCTGGTCATCAATATGGAGAAGAAACAGGAAAACAATGGTGAGAAGAAGAATGGACATTACCTCCGTCGCGAATTCTCATACAGCAAATTCCAGCAGACAATGCTTCTGCCGGACGATGCAGACAAGGAAAAGATCAATGCCCAGGTTGAAAACGGCGTTTTAAAGGTCAATATTCCTAAGTTCGTCAAAGTTCAGCCTAACGAAGCACATAAGGTTATAGAAGTCAAATAGTTTTGGCTTTCCAAGGCTATAAGAAGTCGGACAGAGTATTTCTGTCCGACTTTTTTTGTGCTGATATAGATATCGTTTTATGCGCATTTTTATGAAAATTTTCCACCGAAACCCTTGCAAGTTCAGAAAATATACCTAACTTTGCATCCGCGTTTGAGAAAAACATCAAACACAGCGAAACTCCTGGTGCGGTAGTTCAGCTGGTTAGAATGCGGGCCTGTCACGCCCGAGGTCGTGGGTTCGAGCCCCATCCGCACCGCAGAAAGTCTTGCAGATTCATTCTGCGAGGCTTTTTTGTATCAGTCGATTATGGTGGCGGCCCCTTAGGTAATGGCCTAAAATTCCAAGCGAAACATTCATTGACTATCAAGCACTTACAAATCCCAAAATCCACAAGGCAGGGCTTTGGGATTCATAAGTCACTAATAATCAACGATAACCTAGTTCAGAAAACAGACTGTCTGCTATCTCAGTGTCTTCAGATATTCAGCGACATTGCGTTCAATACCTTCAGCAGTGTACTCGCGGCGGACGAACTTCTCTCCGGTTATCTTTTCATAAAGTTCTATATATCTCTCCTCGATATGAGAGACCACGTCAGGAGTCATCTCAGGAACTTTCTGTCCGGCCTGCCCCTGAAAGCCATTGTCCATAAGCCACTCCCTGACGAACTCCTTGGACAGTTGCCTCTGCTTCTCGCCCCTGCGCAGACGCTCCTCATAGCCATCCGCATAATAGTAACGCGAAGAATCCGGCGTATGCACCTCATCCATCAGATAAATCTTTCCATCACGCTTGCCGAACTCATACTTGGTGTCCACAAGAATCAGCCCCATCTTGGCGGCAATCTCCTGTCCTCTCTTGAATATGGCACGCGTATATTTCTCCAGCATAACATAATCTTCCTCAGGAACAATGCCCTTGGCGATTATCTCATCCCTCGTCACATCCTCATCGTGACCCTCCATCGCCTTCGCCGAAGGAGTGATTATCGGTTCAGGAAACGCCTGCCCCTCAACCATACCGTCAGGCAGGGCAACACCGCACAAAGTCCTCTTGCCAGCCTGGTATTCACGCCACGAATGCCCAGCGAGACAACCACGGATGACCATCTCCACACGATAAGGCTCACACTTGTAGCCGACAGTCACCATAGGGTCAGGAGTCGCTATCTTCCAGTTCGGCACAATGTCCGCAGTAGCGTCCAGGAACTTGGCGGCAATCTGATTCAGAACCTGTCCCTTATACGGAATACCCTCCGGCAGGACGACATCGAAAGCGGAAATCCTGTCAGAGACCACCATTACCAGATACTTGTCCTCGATATCATACACATCGCGGACCTTCCCTACATACTTGCCGACCTGCCCGGGAAAAGTGAAATCGGTCTTTACAATAGAGTTCATCGTTTTATATGATTTTGAAACTGTCATTCCATCGCCCGGAGCATCCGGAGAGACTACGGGCAAGCGGCACAAAGTTAATTAATGGCGGCTGAAGAATGAAATAAATCGTCGGATTAATGCTATCTTTGGCACGATCGGACGACATACATACAGAATGGACCTCACAAAAGAGATAGCGAAGCTGCTCGCAGAGAAAGAACCGCACCCCGTCGATGCGGATGGTTTCACCATACTCGAATGCGCCGGACGGGTGTCCGTATTCCCGGTCCCGATAGACGCAGGCACACCGGACGATGCCGCAGAAAAAGGCTCCAGATTCAGGTCAATGCTGAAAAGATATGAAAAGGACAATGCAGATGTCAAGTGCATAATCGTCCCTGAAGACCTATGGCGTTCCGAGAACGGACCGATGCAGGCCAGGCTGCTGGCGCAATTCGGGACATTCCGCCGCATATTCGCCAGAAACACCCAGGCTTGCAGAATCACACGCCCGGAAGCGGCCGCATTCTTCGACAGATGCCACACCTATGGTGACGCCGCATCCAGATACCGCTACGGACTGTTCACTAAAGACGGAGAGCTCGTAGCAGCGTCCTCATTCTCGTCAGGCAGGACGTGGAACAAGGACGGCAAGTCCGTACGGTCTTATGAGTGGATTCGTTACGCATCCCTGCCGGACACCAGGGTGTGCGGAGGAATGGGCAAGACTCTCAACGCATTCATACAGGACACGGCACCGGACGACATAATGAGCTACTCGGATATGGAATGGACAGACGGGACGGCATATCGCAGACTTGGATTCAAGGAAGACGGAGCCAGGGCGCCAGTCATCTTCAGCATTGACCCGAATACGTGGAAACGGACTGCATTGAACAGACTGGAGAGGAGCGCTGACTTTCAGGGAAAGCCGGCAGCCGGCAGCCTCTATCATCAGAACCTCGGCAGCGTCAAATTCAGGCTCGCAGTAACTAAAGAAAGAGGCAAGACTTGCGGAATACCGGCTTCCTATGTAATTTTGCATTGCGATGAGCAAACGTAGACACACATTCATAGGAAGATGCTGGCAGTTCCTTCTCATAAAGCTGCCGCTGGGATTCCTTGTCCTCACCATGCTGTGGGTCACGATTCTCAAATGGGTTCCTGTATGGTACACCCCTCTTATGCTCGAAAGGACTGTCCAGCACTGGAACGACAAGAGTTTCCGGACGCACAAGACCTGGCGAAGTTATGACAACATATCGCCGGAACTGGCAAGGGCGGTGATAGCAAGCGAGGACAACCTGTTCGACACGCACAATGGCTTCGACTGGGAGCAGATAAACAAGGCCATCGAGGACCACGAGCAGAAAGGCAAGCGCCTCCGCGGAGCGAGCACCATCTCCCAGCAGACTGCCAAGAACGTATTTCTGTTCCCGTCCAGGAGTTTCATCAGAAAAGGGTTCGAGGCATACTTCACCGTGCTGATAGAGGGCATCTGGGGAAAACGGAGGATAATGGAAGTATACCTCAACGTCGCCGAAATGGGAAATGGCATCTACGGCGCAGAAGCGGCAGCCGAGCAGCTCTTCCACAAGAAGGCGTCCAGACTGACACGACGTGAAGCCTGCCTCATCGCCGCCTGCCTGCCAAATCCCCTCAAGCGGAATGCCGCCGCCCCATCCGGATATGTGTCAGGGAGGGCGTCAATGATAGAAAACCTGGAATACAAGCTGGAATATCCAGACTGGGTAATGCACAAGAAAGTCCAGGCATCCGGAAAGCATCGGTGATATCACAACGAATTCTCCGCATCCTCAAGACGTTCCACGGCAGCCTTGACATCATCATAGCAATATCCACGGCCAAGCGCGAAACGTAAGAGTTTCAAGCGACGCTGAGGGTCATCCTTCAGAAGTCTGTATTTAGCGGACAGGACAGACTCCAGTCTCCGTCCGGCGGCTACGGCATCCACTTCTTCGAGAGCCGCAGCGGCAGTCCGCCTGTCAATCCCCTTGCGGGATAGCATAAAGACTATTTTCTGCTCCCCCCATCCTGCCAATGCTGATTTTTCACGAGCAAACGCCGAGGCATAGCGCAAGTCATCTACGAACCTGTCTGCGACAAGAGACGCGACGATACGCTCCGCCGCATCATCATCCCCGTCCATAGCCTTAAGGGCCTTGGCACGGATATCGGACGAACAATACTCCCTCCTGGCGCACTGCGCCTGAAGACGAGACAGCACTTTCACATATTTTTCCTGTTCCATAAATCTGATGATGTTCAAGTTCCCGACAAATGGCTTCAGCCGGCTTTTCAGAAATACAGGCCGATGTTCAGGTACATCCCGGCCTTATAATGCCTTGAAGCCCAATGAAGATCCAGCTCCACAGGGCCGATGATGGAATCATACGAGTACTTCAGTCCCGCCCCGAACACTCCGATAGTTTTGTCCACGTCACCGAAATCCCTCATATCCGCCACGGAAACGGAATAATTGAACATCGCCGTGAGGTAATTGTTCTTGAAAAGACGGAAACGGAAATCACTTCTGAGCACGCCCAGGAAATTGGCCATCGCCGTGGCATAGTTGATCCCGACAAAAGGAATCTGCTGCTCAAGATAGCGTCCTGCCATCGCCCCTCCCATAAGGTTCAGATACGGCAAAGGCGGATCACCTCCGAACATATACCGCGCATATATGACAGGCAGCCAGGCGAAACATCCTCTGCCTGCCACGGATTTAACGTCAAATGTCACCGAATGGAACGGCTCTATATGATGTCCTCCTTTGAACACCCACTCATATCCCAGGCCCATCGAGAATCCACGCGTCGGGAAATATCCATCATCAAACGTATCTGCACGCATATTCCCGAAAACGGAGAAATAGCTGTTGGTCAGGTTACCGAAATCATAGTCTCCGTTCACCTTGTCCGTCATAGCCGAGTTCAGCTTGAAGTAATTATGCCTCGCACCGGCCCGCATATCAAACTTGCGCCACCTTATATTGGAGAGGTAGATTTCGTCCATAACATTGAAATAAGCCACCTTATAGTCGCTCGTACCCAGCTTGAACTGATTTCTGTCCGTCCATTTCAACGATGCCGAGACATTGAGAGTAGGCCCGAAAGGTCCCATTAGATAAAAATGAGCCTTAGCATAAGGGTTCGTGCCGACCTTCCCTGTGAAATCCAATGCCGGCCCCTGAAGTTTGTGGACATTTAGCCCGAGATTCAACAGTACGGACACGATCTCTTCAGTGTCAAACCGCCCACCGATGCCGAACTGATGTATAGGCCCGCGCTTGCAGTGTATCACCAGCGCGAACGGCTCCTCCTCGCCGAGAAGTTCGTAAGTGACATAGTCGAAAGCATTGGTGCCGAATATGGTGGCCACGGCGTTCTCTATCTCGCCCTTCACCACAAGCTCATTCGGGCGGATGCCTATCTTGCCCATAAGGTATCTGGACTCATTGTCCGACACCCCTGTTATCTCCACCCGGGAGATCCTGACCGGACGAGTGTTGATGTCTATCGCCTTCCTGTTATGCAGCTCGGTCCGGTACGGCCCGATGACATTCTTGATGCTGTCCAGAGCAGGCAGCTGCTCCAGAGCCGCCCGGCGTCCCCTGTCGATGATTATGTCAATGCTCTTGTCATCGAAGCTCATCATCGTGAATTCATCCAGTTTCGGCTTTATTGTCACATCAGGGATCTTCACATTCCTCTCGTAAGACTCACGCCCGAGCATATCCACTCCCTGCGAGATGATGTCGCCGAGATTGTTAAGCCCGTTATAGTCCCTGAATCCTGACGACAGGTCCACGCCTATTATGATGTCGGCCCCCATCTCCCTCGCCAGGTCAGTCGGGTAGTTGTCCCGCATTCCGCCGTCCACTAGGACCATACCATCCACCTTCACCGGAGCGAACACGCCAGGGATGGACATCGTGGAGCGTAGAGCCGTATTCAGCTTGCCACCGTACCATATCTTAGGTTTAGCGGTGACCATTTCAGTAGCCACGCACACGAAAGGCACAGGGAGGTCAAGAAAACTCATATCGTCCTGATACCCGACCGTGAGGGAGCTGAATATGTTATTCACATTCTGCCCCGTCGCAAATCCAGCGGGAAGACTTCCGAGGAGATTGTCCCTCACCAGTTTAGCCGGGTCTTCATCCTTCCCCGCACCGAGATGCAGCTGATCGTACTTGCGCTCTGTCCCGGCATACTGTATATTTTCCTCTCTCCGCCGCTCATAGTCTTTCTTCGCATAAAAGAAAGGGAATGAAAGCAGGATCCGCTCTTTATATTTAGAACTATTATATGACACGAAATTTCTCGGGACCTTGTCAGTCAGCGCCGTATCCCAGTCAAGTGAACGCACGAGGGAATCCATCTCAGACGGAGAATAGCCGAGAGAATACAGCGCCCCCATAAGTCCGCCCATACTTGTACCGAGCACCACGTCCACAGGAATACCCAGAGAGTCAAGGCATTCGATGACGCCGATATGCGATGCGCCCTTCGCACCTCCACCGCTCAGCACCAGCGCGACCGTCGGACGTTTCTCACGGACCATCTCCAAGTAATCCCTTATGTCTTCCATCGACAACGAATCCTTCTGAGGGTCAATGCCGACGACGCCTTCCGGCCTGACCGCAGCCGAAGACAATGCTGAATACAGCATCGGAATCAATGCTGCAAAGGCATATCTTATCCACTTTTTCATATTTGGCTATAATTTGCACGCGTCTCCGCGTCGTTTCTTATTTTGGCGCACCGCTTTCCTTATGCTTACCGGCAAGCATCCCGCAGGCGGCAAGGATGTCCTCGCCCCTCGAGGCCCTTATAGTGGCGGTGATGCCGGCCTTGTTCAGCCTGTCCCTGAACACAGTCATCACCCCTTCCGAAGACGACACATAAGGAAAATCAGGTATCTTGTGGAACCTTATCAAGTTCACCCTGCACTCCAGTCCAGACAGCAGCCGAATGATGGCATCAGCGTGGCGCTTGTCATCATTCAGGCCAGAGAACATCGTGTACTCGAAGCTGACACGTCTCTGCCCCGTGAAATCATACCTCCGTATGAGATCCACCACATCTCTCAACGGATAAGCCTTCTGGACAGGCATCAGCTCCGCCCTCTCGTCCGGGAAGGCATCGTGCATACTGATGGCGAGGTGGCATCTGGTCTCATCGAGATATCGCCTGAGGTTCGGGAGGACTCCTATGGACGAAAGAGTTATGCGCTTGGGACTCCAGCCGAAACCCCAGTCAGCCGTAAGCACATCTATCGTCCTCTTGACATTGTCATAATTGTCCAGAGGCTCCCCCATTCCCATAAAAACAGTGCCCGTAAGCTGTTCGGTCTCGTCCACGGAAATGAACTGGGCCAATATGTCCGCCGCAGAAAGGTTTCCGTGAAAGCCTTGCCTGCCGGTCATACAGAACTTGCATCCCATCTTGCACCCGGCCTGAGAGGACACACACAGAGTCTTCCTGTCAAGCTCAGGAATCATAACGGCCTCTATGCCGCTGCTTTCCACGGCGCCAGGTTCATCGCCCTCAATCCTGTTCAACCCGCCGCCCAATGCGCAGGTGACAGGAAAAAGATATTTCTTGGTGCCGTCCGAGGATTCCATACAGTCGGAATACGGCACAGCGCCTGTCTCATAACGCTCCGAGAGACGTTCCCTGCCCGCCTTTGACAGGTTAGTCATCTCGTCTATCGTCCTTACTTTCTTCTTATAGAGCCACTGTGCAATCTGATTTCCGGCAAACGACGGAAGTCCGCATTCCACGGCGATGGCCTTAAGTTCTTCCGGCGTCTTGCCAAGAAGCTTATTTTTAGTCACTTCATTCATATCTTCACAAATTTAGTCATTTTTTCATTTCAGATTACCGCTATTTTCCTATCTTTGTGAAGAATGCGGAAGAATCCGCAGATAAGGACAAAAAACAATACATTATGGCTAAAGAAGCGGTAAAAGACGCAAGCGCTCAAGTTGATACCGGAAAACTGAAAGCGTTGCAGGCGACGATCGACAAGATCGAAAAAGACTACGGGAAGGGCACGATTATGAAGCTGGCGGAGCAGCCACAATGGGATGAACATCAAGTTATACCGAGCGGTTCCATATCTCTCGACCACGCGCTCGGAATCGGAGGATATCCGAAAGGCAGGATCATCGAGATATACGGCCCTGAATCCAGCGGTAAGACCACGCTGGCGATACACGCCATCGCACAGGCACAGAAACAGGGCGGCATAGCTGCGATGATAGATGCGGAGCACGCTTTCGACAGATCTTATGCGAAAGCTCTCGGCGTGAACCTGGAGACACTGCTGATCTCACAGCCGGACAACGGCGAGCAGGCCCTGGAGATCGCAGACAACCTCATACGTTCAGGCGCCATAGACATAATCGTCATAGACTCAGTGGCCGCGCTCACCCCGAAGGCCGAGATCGAAGGCGAGATGGGTGACAACAAGGTAGGACTTCAGGCAAGACTTATGAGCCAGGCCCTCAGGAAATTGACCGCCAACATCAGCAAGACGAACACGTGCTGCATATTCATCAACCAGCTGCGCGAAAAGATCGGCGTGATGTTCGGAAACCCTGAGACCACCACCGGAGGCAATGCTCTCAAGTTCTACGCATCCGTCAGGATCGATGTCCGCAGGACAACGCAGATAAAGGACGGTGACGAGGCGCTCGGCAACAGGACTAAGGTCAAGGTCGTGAAGAACAAGATGGCTCCTCCTTTCAAGAAAGCGGAGTTCGACATCGTCTATGGTGAGGGCATCTCCCACACCGGAGAGATCGTGGACCTGGGCGTAGAATACGGCATCATCGGCAAGAGCGGTTCTTGGTTCAGCTATGGTGACCAGAAACTCGCACAGGGACGCGAAGCCACCAAACAGCTCATCGCCGACAATGTGGAGCTCAGCGATGAAATCGAGGCCAAGATACGCGAGGCCCTGAAGCACGTCGAAGACTAAGGTTCCGCTATCCGGCACCTTGACAGCCTGGAGGCAGAATTCCTGTCCAATACCCCCGCATCAGCGAGACCTTGCACGGTCCACCTGCTGCGGGGATTGTTTTCTCTGTACAGAACCACGGCCTTCGCAGTACGCCAGTCCCCTATATACGGATGAAGCCTCAACGAATCAGCCGGCAGCGACCACAGCCTGAACGGTTCGGAAGTCCCTACGCATATAAGGTCTGCGAACTCCGACAGTCTTGCCTCGTCCAGATTGCGGATATCAGTCAGCTGTCCCTTATAGGAATAGCCTCCAAGCCGTTCCCTGTACTCCACCATTCTCGCGGCAAAGTACCCTCCGATCCCAGGCAGCGCATCAAAATCAGCGGAATCGGCGATGTTAATGTCCAAGAGCGGTATGTCAATGAACTGCTCCAGACGTGCATATATGGTATCAGAGACCACGAACGACCGCGCGAAATCCGATTTACGCCTGAATCGGCCTCCTTTTTCCCGATAGCGCACGATGGACTCAGCCTGCTTCCGAGAGAAGCCCAGACGACATAGATCAGTCAATGACACCGTGTTAGGATTAAAGTGGAATGATTCATATGTTCTCGGGATCAATGCAGATGCCACGGATTCCGCCTCAGGCGGTATTATCCCAGGACGCCTGGCGACAATACGCCCAGACGTTTTCGCAGGCAGACCAGGCGTGGACGCCTCCGCCGGGGAGTTCCGCACCGGAGACACTCCCCCACGGACGGGCAATTCCTCCGACGAATAAGCCTCACGACAAGATCCGTCGCCAACGACGAATACGGTGTCCGGCACAGTCGTGTCAGACAATATCTTCAGGGCCGCGGCCCTATGGATGAACAATGCGCTCTGATACCCTATGGCAAGAAACGCAAGGGCGACAGCCCCTGTCACAAAAGACGGGGAGAGATGACCTCTTCCCTTTTTCTCTTCAGACATACGTCCGGAAAACCACCTGCCACAATGTTTTTCCTACTCCGTAACGCTTTCCTCTCTGCTGCGCTTACGGCCGGCGGCACCAGCCACCACTATGACGATCTCTCCTTTCGGTTCGTGTTCGGTGAACCACGCCGCCACTTCAGCCAGAGTCCCGCGATGATGCTCCTCGTGAATCTTGGAGATTTCGCGCGCCACTGAGCATTCCCTGTCAGCGCCGAAGTATTCGACGAACTGTTCCAGAGTCTTGACCAGACGGTACGGAGACTCGTAGAAAATCATTGTCCTGGTCTCCTCCGCAAGCGATTTCAGCATTGTCTGGCGTCCTTTTTTCACAGGCAGGAACCCCTCGAAACAGAATCTGTCGCAAGGAAGCCCGGAAGAGACGATGGCCGGAATGCACGCAGTCGCCCCGGGAAGAGTCTGCACCTCGATTCCTTCCTCGGCACACGTCCTGGCGAGCAGGAATCCCGGATCCGATATGCCAGGAGTGCCCGCATCACTTATGAGTGCCACGTTCAGGCCCGCCAATATCCTGTCCTTGACGGCAGAGACAGTCTGATGCTCGTTGAACTTGTGATGAGACTGGAGCTTGCCGTGAATGTCATAATGCTTCATCAGGACAGAACTCGTCCTGGTATCTTCAGCCAGGATCAAGTCAGCCTCTTTCAGCACCTTGACAGCCCGGAATGTCATATCCTCAAGATTGCCCACAGGAGTGGGGACTATATATAGCTTTCCTATATTCTCCATCACCGTATCTTTCTCCTGACAGCCATCATAAACCTATACACCGGCTCCGAATACATATCCCACTCGGGGAAAGTGGCGGAAAGATAATCCACGGCCTTGTCAAGCGTAGCCGACGAGTTGATCCTGTTCACCACATCCTGAAACAGCATCGAATCCTCCCTGAAGAGTGTACTTATGAACATCACCCTGTCATTCAGAGAGATGGCACTACGCACGTCCTTCACTTCCGGGCCCGGCATATCAGTCTGCCACGCCGGCCGCTCAGGTCTGGCGTCAGAGATGGATTTTTTCGCCCTCGCAGCATTGACATCATTCAATGTCCTCGCCTGGCGGACAGCGGAGGAAGGCTTCTCCCTCACGAGCTCACCGAACAACGATTCCGCGTCTTCATCACGCGAATTCTCATCCGTCACCTCAGCGCCAGCATCGACTGGTTCACGGGAATCGTACTCTTCGGACGGCGTTTCAGCATCCGGCTCAGGCTCAAGGACATCCGGTGCGATGCTTTCCGGCACATCTGATATGTCGGAAAGAAAATCCTCCCTGACGAGTTCTATATGCTCCGCATCATCCTGTCCGTCAGACACGGAGTAGAGTTCCCCGATTTTCCTTTCCAATGCGGACACCATCTCTTTCAGGTGTTCAAGGTCACGCCTGAGTTCCGCTATTTTTTCCTGCTGACTGCTGTCCATAAGGCTCAAAAATTTTTGCAGACTTGTTCCGATTCGGTCCGTCCTCGTGTCTCAGAACCAATTCACACAAATGTACACTTAAAATCCGACAATCGGAAGAGAGGGCGGGCATTGTTGCGGAAAAGATTTAAAAATGCTAAATTCGCAGCCGCTAAAATCCAAGCTATGTATCCAGAAAATCCACAAAAGACCGGCTGCATCGAAGTCATCTGCGGCTCAATGTTCTCAGGAAAGACCGAAGAACTCATCAGGAGGCTGAAAAGAGCGCAGTTCGCCAACCAAAAAATAGAAATCTTCAAGCCTGAGGTGGACACCAGATATTCTGATATGGATGTGGTGTCGCACGATCTCCATAGCATTCCGTGCAGACCAGTAAGGACGGCGGCGATGATGCTTGGAGTCGAGGCTGACACTCAGGTGGTAGGAATCGACGAGGCGCAGTTTTTCGGCGAAGAACTCGTCTCGGTAGCGCAGGAACTTGCGGACAAAGGAAAGCGAGTCATCATCGCGGGGCTTGACACTGACTACAAGGGCAAGCCGTTTGGCCCGATGCCGGCTCTTATGGCCGTGGCCGAGGATGTACAGAAGGTGCACGCCATCTGCGTGAAGTGCGGAAACCTGGCGAATCACTCACATCGTCTGTCCAAGAGCCATAAACTGGTGCTGCTCGGAGAAAAGGATATATACGAACCACTCTGCCGCCAGTGCTACAACGAAGCGATTGCCGCAGAGAAGGCTGAGGCGGAAAACGAATGACGCAGCCCGGACGAGGTCACTGTACCAGACCGGTGGCCTTGTTCCACGAGAGCGTGCGATAATAACTGTTCAGTTCAGTGCTGCCGTCCGCAGGAAGATACATACTCAAGCCACAGGACGTCTTGATTTCCAAAGAGATAAAATAACTTGACGAGGCCTTGTACAATACGCAGTCATCCAATGCGCTGTCCAGTACAGCAAGATCTTCTTCTGAAGCATTGGCCTTCACCAATATGTCCCTGAGGTCATAGAACCAGTGTTTCCTGTATCTGAAGTATCCCTGGACGTCATCAGGCCATACCGTAAGCAAGCCGGAACGGTATTTCTGGAACATTGTCCTGCAGGCCGAGGCGAGCGCATCCATCCGAGAGCAGTCCACCAGAGATATGGTAAGCGATTTCCTCACTTCGTCCTGCTGTGAGGCATAATGCTCCCGAGAATCCTCGCAAAGTTCGACAAGGGCGGGGATGTTCTTGTTCAGGAGCCTGCTCGTCAATGTCTTGTAATCACATAACCCGTCCGCAAGGACTTCCGTCTGCGAGAACACCACATAATGGCATTTGTCCTTGAGCGCATAGGCCACTTCCACCCCACCCATAAGACACGCATCGAAAATGATGTAATCCAATTTCATAGGCACAGCCTCGGCAAAAGCCTCCAGTTCCATCTCGTAAGTCGATGTGCTGGTTATATTGTCCACGCCTATGCTTTTCACGGCAGGGCCAGGAATGTCTTCATCCGGCAGAATGTATGGAACAGGCATTGCCATAAGCCTCCTTCTCCCATCTACGGACATCGCCTCATAATCAAGAGGCACGGAGAAATCATTGATCTTGCCAGTGGAATAATATCCTGGAGGCACCCATCCCGAAGCGTGGGAGGAGAATATCATCCCGTAACGGCTTCCCGGGAACATATCTCTGACAGTTGAAAGCACCGTATTCAAAGTATATACGGATGCCGCAACCGTATCGGCAGGATATGTCACCAGCGTGTCGCGGACGACATTGCCCCACCCGTCAGATGCGAGACGGATAAGATATGACGGAGTCTTGTCGGTGAAACTTCTCGATGAGGAGACTCTGCGGGAATACACCAGGACCACATCAGAAGCAGACCCGGCAAGCGGCAGCCAGCCCGACTCAAGGTCTCTGACATCATCTTCCAGTTCCGTGCTAAGGGTGTTGAACCCGGCAGAGTACAGCAGCAGGACATCAGGAGTCCTGGGGGTGACCACCCTGTTGAAGCCGCCGCCACTGCCGGATCCGCCAGGAATCAGTTCCTTCGAGCACGATGCTATGACAAGCACGGCAGCGATAACCGCCGCCACCGTATTTCTCATTCTATTTATCACTACATTCCGCATATTCTACAAATATAGTCAATTTTAATTATTATTTTTGCACTATGCGCTCCCCTTTTCGGGAGCGGAGGACAGACAAACATACTTGAAAATGAAAAATATCACGAAAATGTTACTGACAGTGGCTTCCGCCGCCGCTGTCGCGTCTTGCGGACAGAACGGCGACAAGAATCAAGCAGAAAAATTCCGTTATCTGGTGGACGAATTCGCGGACGTCAAGATAATGCGGTATCAGATTCCCGGATGGGACAGGCTCTCGCTGAGGCAGAAGGAATATATCTATCACCTCAGCGAGGCAGCAAAATATGGATGGGACATCTACTGGGACCAGAACTGCAAGGACAACATCGCCATAAGGAAAGTCCTCCAGAACATCCTGGAAAACTACAAGGGCGACCGCACAACGAAGGAGTTCCAAGACTTCACGGTATATGCGAAGCGTGTATTCTTCAGCAGCGGCATACACCATCACTATGCCGAGGACAAGTTCTTCCCTGCCTGCAGCCGCGAGTATTTCCGCTCCATAATGGAGGCTGCAGGCGATGGAGATAAGGCCGAAGCCCTCCTTGACATCATTTATAATCCTGGAATCTATGCACAGAGACGCTCGTCATCCAAGACAGGCGACATCGTTGCCCTTTCTTCTGTGAATTTCTATGAGGGCGTAACCAGGGACGAAGTGGAAAGATACTATGCGGGAATCATTGACGCTAAGGACCCTCAGCCGATATCCTATGGTCTTAACACGAAAGTCGTGAAAGGAGAGGACGGCGTGATCCGCGAACTCCCGTGGAAGGTCGGAGGCATTTACGGTCCCGCACTGGAGAAGATCTGCGACGAACTGGAGAAGGCCAAGGCGGTTGCCGAGAATGACACACAGAAAAAGGAAATCTCAGAGCTTCAGGAATATTACAGGACAGGAGACCTCAGACTCTGGGACAAATATAACATCACTTGGGTGACAGACACCCTCGGAATCGTGGATTTCACGAACGGCTTCGTGGAGGACTACAACGACCCTCTCGGACGCAAGGCATACTGGGAGTCCGTCGTGAACGTGAAAGACTCGGCAGCCTCGGCACGTACAGAACTGCTCAGCGCCAACGCCCAGTGGTTCGAGGATCACGCCCCTATTGACGACCGCTTCAAGAAGAAGAGCGTGAAGGGCATCTCTGCCAAAGTCATTGACGCTACCTGCCTCGGAGGCGGATGCTTCCCTGCGACACCTATCGGAATCAACCTTCCGAATGCCGATTGGATCCGCAAGGAATACGGTTCCAAGTCAGTCACCATAGCGAACATCACGCACGCATACGACGCTGCGGCCAACGAATCTCCGAAGTCCGTGCTCGACGAGTTCGCATACTCTGATGAGGAAAAGTCAATGCAGAGGAAATATGGCGCATACGATGACGAGATCCACACCGACCTGCACGAATGCCTGGGCCACGGCTCCGGCCAACTCCTTCCGGGAGTGTCCGCTACGGCTATGGGTGAATTCGCATCTGCATTGGAAGAGGCCCGCGCCGACCTGTTCGGACTGTACTACATAGCTGACCCTAAACTTGTCGAACTCGGCATCCTGCCTGACAAGGAAGCATATAAGCCTCAGTATTCCAATTATATCCGCAATGGCCTTATGGTCCAGACGAACCGCATCGAGCTTGGCCGCCAGATAACGGAGGCACATATGCAGAATCGTCAGCTCATCGCGGCGTGGTGTTATGAGAAAGGCCAGAAGGACAATGTCATCGAAAAGAAGGTCAAGGACGGAAAGACATACTTCATCGTCAATGACTTCGAGGCACTCCGTAATCTGTTCGGAAAGCTTCTCGCAGAGATACAGAGAATCAAGTCAGAAGGAGACTACGAGGCCGGCAAGGAACTGATAATGAAGTATGCCGTGGACATCGACCCTGAGCTTCATAAGGAAGTGCGCACACGCTATGCCGCCCTCGGCCTCAAGCCTTATGGCGGATTCATCAATCCCGAGATCGTTCCTGTGGAGAAAGACGGAGTCATCGTGGACTACAAGGTAGAATATCCTGACGATTTCCTCGGTCAGATGCTTGAGTATTGTCATAAATATTCCACACTATAGTGTACAGCTCTTCGGAAGAATATCTAAAAGGCTACAGGACATATCTCCGTATGGAACGGAATATGTCCTGTAACACTTGTGACTCCTACTGCAGTGACATACGTGAGTTCCTGAACTTTCTGGAAGAAAAATCAGGTACGGTCGGCACAAACCCGACGAATGTCTGCAGAGAAGACATCCTGGCATATCTGGAGAGCAGAGGAGACGCCGGAAAAGAATCCATAACCAAACGGACACAGGCCCGCATCATAAGTTCATTCCGGTCATTCTGGTCCTGGCTTCAGATAGAGGGCGAGATCCAGGAGAATCCCTGTGACGGGATAGATGCCCCGAAAATAGGACGATACCTTCCCGCAGTGCTGTCCGTCGATGAGGTCACGGCGATAATGGACTCCGTGGATCTGTCAGGATGGACTGGCCTCCGAGACCGCGCGATACTTGAGCTTCTATACGGATGCGGCCTCCGTGTGTCTGAGGCGGTGTCAATGCGCCTGTCCGACGTTTTCATTGACGACGGGTTCATAAGAGTCACGGGAAAAGGTGACAAACAGAGGATCGTTCCGATGGGAGAACCGGCCAAAGATGCCGTGCTCGCATATCTGGCGGCACGTCCCGAGACCGACAGAAGATATGAAGATGTGCTTTTCCTCAACAAGCGAGGAACCGGACTGAGCAGAGTGGCGATATTTGAAATGGTCAAGCGGCAAGCCGCCCTCGCCGGCATTGACAAGGAAATATCCCCGCATACATTCAGGCATTCCTTCGCTACGCACCTTCTGGAAGGCGGCGCTGACTTGCGCGGTGTACAGGAGATGCTCGGACACGAAAGCGTGCTCACTACTGAGATATATACGCATCTCGACAGCGAATCCTGGCAACAGGACATCCTAAGGCATCATCCGAAATCATAAAATACAGGTTATCAAAACATAATGATTATGAAAGACGCGATATCAGACAAGGGAAAATGGAAAGTCCTGAAAAGCGAATATCTGTTCAGAAGGCCTTGGCTCACGGTAAGGCGCGACTGCGTGGAACTGCCTGACGGAAGGCAGAATCCAGAATTCTACGTCCTGGAGTATCCCGACTGGGTCAATGTCATAGCATTGACAGAAGACGGACAGTTCGTAATGGAAAGACAGTACCGTCACGGACTTGGGAAGACCTGCTACGAGATCCCGGCTGGAGTGATAGAGACGGGAGAGACTCCTCTGGAGGCCGCAAAGCGAGAGCTGATGGAGGAGACAGGATATGGAGAAGGAGAATGGAAGGAGCTGATGACCATATCCGGCAACCCAAGCACGACGGACAATCTTTCTCACTGCTTCGTGGCGACTGGGGTGAAAAAACTTGGCGGTCAGCATCTTGACAGCACCGAGGACCTGGAGATTGTCATCCTCGACGAGGCGCAGGTGAAGGATCTAATGGTCAATGACCAGATAAAGCAGGCGCTGATGGCCGCACCTCTCTGGCGCTTCTTCGCTGAAAACAAGTTACTGTAATTCCTTTCATACTGGCAGACACCCGTATTGCCAAACGAGAAAGAGGCCGCAAAGTTGCCTTGACTTTGCGACCTCTTTAATATATCCTATGCAGGCTGCCGTACGCTCAACCCAGATGGCGGGGTATTCCGGCACCCTTTTGCCTCTTTCCTTAGAGGACCTCGATAAGTTCTACCTTGAACACGAGAGCTGCATAAGGAGGGATGGCACCCTGTGCGCCAGACTCACCGTACCCGAGTTTATAAGGTATATAGAGTTCCCAGACCGAGCCTTCGCTCATAAGCTGAAGGGCCTCTGTCCAACCAGGGATCACCTGGTTCACGCCGAACACCGCAGGCTGCTTGCGGTCGTATGAGCTGTCGAACTTCTCGCCATCGACGAACGTGCCCTCATAGTGGCATTTGACCTTGTCGGTCAGCTCCGGCATACGTCCCTCACCTTCCTTGATGACCTTATACTGAAGACCGCTTGGCAGCACGATCACACCTTCCTTCTTCGCATTGGCGGCAAGGAATTCCTCGCCCTCTTTCTTCATCACCTCAGCTATTTCAGCCTGCTCAGACGCCTGTTTTTCCTGAAGCTGCTGGAAATACTTGTCAAGAAGGTCGCTGGCCTCTTCATAAGATATGGCCGGCTTCGTCCTGGTCAATGTCGCTTTCAGTCCTGCGACGAAATCATCGAAAGCCACTTCCTTGACACCCGACTGGAGCATATTGTGGGCAATGCTCATACCCAATGCGTAACTGTTCTTATCCATTTCTGTATTTGTTTCAATATAGCATTCCCGAAAAAATGCAGGCGCAAAGATACGGAAATTTCAAAGATTTCTTCGTATGTTTGCAATCTTTGAGCAAAAAATCATTTACTGTATACGACCAAAATTCTTACGGAGATGCCGCTTGTCAGTATAATAGTACCTGTATATAATGTAGAGAGATTCGTGGCGCAGTGCATCGAGTCCGTGATTGCCCAGACCTTCAGGGACTGGGAGCTTATACTCATTGACGACGGGGCGACAGACCGCTCCGGAGCCATCTGTGACGAATATGCAGCTACAGATGACAGGATAAAGGTGATCCACAAGGCCAATACCGGGCTGTCCGACAGCCGGAACCTCGGCATAGAAATAGCATCCGCCGGCATCATCGGTTTCATCGACTCTGATGACTGGGTGGAGCCTGATATGTTCGAAAAGATGTATGGCACCATAATGAAGACGGGGGCGGACATCGCCGTATGCGGAGTCTTCAAGGACTATCCGGGAAAGAGCACTGCCAAATGCCCGCTGAAGCACGACGAGGTGCTGACACGTGACCAGGCATTGTTCCTGATTATGGATGACAGACGGATATTCAGCTATGTCTGGGACAAGTTCTACCGCAAGGAGATTCTTGTCGAGAAGATGCCTTCACGGATGTACGAAGACTACGCTACCACGCCAAAATGGTTCTCGCACGCCAGGACGGTCGCGATATGCAATGTGCCGCTATACCACTACAGACAGAGACAGGGCAGCATCGACCATCATATAGACCCGCAGAGGAGCGTGGACTTCTTCAGTGCGGAGAAGGACCGGTATAAGTTCATCATTGACAATGGTTTTCTCCCCGAGCACCAGCATTTCTTCAGGAACAAGGTGCTGAAGATGGGAGTCAAGATGGCAAAGGAAGCGAGCAGATGCGGCAGAAAACCGGAAGAGATTCTCAGTTACGTGGAGCAGATACGCGCTTCGCTTCCGGAATATCTTCCGGTAGACAGAAAGCTTATTCACGCAAGGAAAAGGAGAAGGCTCAGGATTCTGCTGAAGGATCCGATGAGATTCATCAGAATGGCCATCTTCACTGGAAAGTTCATCTTCGAGCGACATCCGAAGATGTTCTGACCTTCGTCAATCTTTCACGTAGGCGGTGATGTCGTGAGTCCGACGCTTGCCCAAGGGAGGAAGCTGCATATAGTCTCCGTACTGCTGGACAAGAAACTTCTCCCACTGCGAGAAAGCCTTGAACCTACATCCCTCGAACTCAAGTTCCGTATAGGTCTCGAAGAGGCTTCGCTCGAATATCTCCTTCAGTCCGTTATACATCACGGACACTGAGCCGGCAAGACGGCAACTCCCGAAATCATAGCTCCTCATAAGCGCATCACACTTGCGCTCCCAATACTCCGGGCCCATAATATGAGCTTCCAGTTTGGAGATGAGCGGCTGATGGAAGTCGAGAAGGTCAAATCTCGTACCGCAGATGTTCAAGCGATGCGACCAGGACGAAAGCCTGCGCTCCATACGTCGCTGGACATTTATGTCATCCGGCTTGCCGTCCACTGGAAAGACATCGATGTTCAGGCCGAATCTGTACATCACGGACTTTCCCTGAAGGCTGACAGTGTGCGTGTCGTGCACTTTGGCAAAGAAATGGATGAAACATTCATCCTCACTGACAGTATTGTACAGACAGCGGTATCTTGCTCCGTGAGTTTTCCCGAACGTGGACACGAACCGGTCGAAATCAGGCCTGGGCATAAGTATGTCGATATCATCGTCCCAGGGAATGAAACCCTTGTGGCGCACCGCTCCGAGGAGAGTCCCGTAAGCCATAGAATACCTCAGACCGTTTTCTGTACAGAATCTGTCCACCTCTTTCAGGATGTCCAGAAGATATATATGTATTTCGTCTTGTGACAGCAGTCTCATATACTTGTTTTATGCACAAATTTATTAAATTTGCAGAAATATATAACACTTCATAATGAAATCATTCGTATTTCCGGGGAACATCGATCCTGCCATCGCCGCCATCGGCGCAGAGCCGATTCCATATATGAGGACAACGGAATTCTCCGAAATAAATCTCGAATCAGAAGAGATCCTGCTTGACCTGATCCACTGCAAGGGTGGAAAAACCATAATCTACACAGGCTCGGGAACAGGGGCTATGGCCGCAATCACAGAGAACTACGTCTATACCAAGAAGAAAGCCATCGTCATAGACGGCGGCTCATTCGGCAGACGCTGGGTATCCCTGTGCGAGTACTACGGCATACCTGTGACCGATTTCAAGGTGGAATTCACGAAAGACATAGACTATGACTCCCTGGAAAGGGCCATCGAGAAAGAACGTCCCGACGTGTTCCTGTGCCAGCACCACGAGACATCATCCGGCGTATTGTATGACTTGAAGAGAATTTCAGAGATATGCCATAGGCATAATGTCTCGATGGTCGTGGATGTCATCAGTTCTTTCCTTGCCGAGGAACTGGATATGGACGCACTTGGAATAGACATCTGCGTCACCAGTTCACAGAAAGGCCTGAACATACCTCCCGGGCTGTCCATCGTGTTCCTCAGCCAAAGGCTGGAGGGATACAAGTTCGCCAACAGAGGATACTATTGGGACTTCGAGGAGAACCTCGCGAACCTGAGGCGCGGTCAGACACCTTTCAGTCCAGCGACATCCATATATCTGCAGCTCAATATGCGCCTTCGGCAGCTCTCTGCCCAGGGAGGCGAGCGCCAGAACATCCTCGCTGTACGTCACAGAGCGGAGGTATTCCGCGGCGAATGCGTGAGGTATGGTTGGAAGATGCCGTCAGAGAGCCCGTCATACGCCATCACCGCAATACAGACTGCCGACACTGCGGAAAGGAGGATATTCAGAGGACTCATCGAAAGGTATTCCACCTACATAATGCCGGGAAGCATACCGGGATTCTACAGGATATCACATATGGGCCTGTCCTCAGACGAAGAACTAAGGGAACTCGCCTCTCGCATATATGAACTGGAACAAGCCTGAGAAGATGATATGGTCAAAGTAATAACTTACGGGACATTCGACCTTCTCCACCAAGGTCATATAAATCTTCTCCGCCGGGCGAAGGAACTGGGCGACTGTCTCGTAGTGGGAGTCACCACGGACAATTTCGACCTGGAGCGCGGCAAGCTGAACACCCACGACAGTCTCGTCAAGCGCATCGAGGCCGTCAAGGCCACCGGCTATGCAGACGAGATCATCATAGAAGAATATAGCGGACAAAAGATCGACGACATCCAGAAATACGGCATCGACATCTTCGCCATCGGCTCGGACTGGGAAGGAAGATTCGACTATCTGAAAGAGTATTGCGACGTCGTCTATCTCCCGCGCACCGAAGGAATTTCCAGCACCGAGATCAGGAACAGGGACTGCGTAAGGTTCGGCATAGCCGGCACAGGCAGCATCGCCCGCAGGTTCGTCCCGGAATCTTCCGCAGTCTCCTGCGTATATATCAACGCCGCTTTCAGCATTGACTCGGACGAGTGCCGCAGATTCTGCGCCGACAACAACATTCCGGTCGCAGCGGAGAACTATAGGTCAATGCTGGAGCATTGTGATGCCGTCTATATAGCCACGCCGCACTATACGCACTATGAGTATGCCAAAGCGGCGCTCGAAGCCGGCAAGCACGTTCTGTGCGAGACCCCGTTCGTCCTGAGAGTCAATGAGGCAGAGGAACTGATCCGACTCGCAGACAAGAAAGGCCTCATCCTGATGGTGGCACACAAGACAGCATACTGCCCTGCTTTCCGGCATCTTATATCAATGCTGAAGTCAGGTGTCATCGGAGACATCGTGGACATCAACGCCTCCGTGACCACCATCACCGACGAGAGTTCCGGCAAGCTGGACCCTACGAGATATGGCGGAAGTATGAATGAGAACGCCTGCTTCCCTATCCTCCCGATACTCAAGCTGCTCGGCACCGGCTACCGCAACATAGAGTTCTACTCCAAGATGCGTAATGACGTAGATATCTATACCAAGGCCGTGTTCAGATATGATTCCGCCACGGCGTCTTTCCAGGTAGGCCTCGGAGCCAAGACTGAAGGCAATATGATAATATCCGGGACCGGAGGATACGTATATGTCCCGGCCCCGTGGTGGAAGACGGACTACTTTGAACTGAGATTCGAGGACCAGAACAAGAACAAGAAGTGTTTTCTCCCGTTTATGGGCGAAGGGCTCAGATATGAGATCCGGGAGTTCATAAACGCCGTGCTTTCATACGGCCCTGGTTCCAGGATCCTGTCAGACAAGGAGATACTTGCGATGACGGAAATCCAGGAGCGATATCTCGACGGCAAGGGGCTGTACAAACTCAAATGACAATGAAAGAACTGAACACCACGGAACTGCAGAAGTTCAGCCTGAAGATACTGCAGGACGTGGCGTCATTCTGCGAAAAGAACGGAATACGCTACTCCCTGGGATACGGCACCCTGCTGGGTGCAATCAGGCATAAAGGATTCATCCCCTGGGACGATGACATCGACATTATGATGCCTCGCGAAGACTACGAAAGGTTCAGCCGGACATATAAGTCGGACAGTTACAGATTCATTGACAGCAGCGTCATCGAAGACTGCTATATCGCTTTCGGCCGTGTCTGCGACTGCACGGAGACATTGACACGCTCGTACATTCCGTGGCACGGAGGCAGCGTCACCACCGGAGTGTGGATTGACATCTTCCCCTTGGACAAGGTTCCGGACGACGAGAAGGAGTTCAACGATCTATACGGAGGGCTGTCTCTCATTCATAGATACAGCACGAAAATCCGAAGGCTGCACGCAGGAGAGCACGAAAGCTACTCCAGACGCAGAAGCCTGATGGCAAGTCTCACCAGGACAATGCACCCGAGGCTCGGCAAGATCAGGCCTCAGGATGTGGTCGGCTATATGAACGAGATCATACGGCTGAGCGGAAGCCGCGGCAGTCACCACGTATCGCAGATCTGCTGTCCGGACAATCCGTCTGAACATTTCGAAATCGCTGACGTGGAGAATTATACCCGCGCCGAATTCGAGGGCTCCGAGTTCAGCATATTCGCCGAATATGACAAGGTGCTTACGACTATGTTCGGGGACTATAGACAGCTGCCACCTGAGAAAGACAGACACCCGCTTCAGAATTACATCAAGTTCTTCCATATATGAGAATCGCCTACTGTATACATTCCCTGCATCTGTTCGGCGGAATCGAGAGAGTTCTTTCGATAAAGGCGAACTACCTGGCTGATGTCTATAGCTATGATATACACATCATTACGGCGGATCTGAAGGGTCGGAGACCACATTTCAGGCTCAGCGACAAGATAACGCTGCACGATGTCGGGATCAGCGAGAAGTTCCGAGTCAATGCCTATGGACGCGGCCTGGACCGCATTCTCAACGAAATCAGGCCGGACATCTGCGTCTCGCTCGGAGGCAATGACATTTTCTGCCTCCCGGACTGCACCGACGGCAGCATCAAGGTCTCGGAATTTCATTTTTCGCACGACAAGTATTTCATCAAATACGGAGGATCTTTCTTCGGTGATCTCTATGCGAGATTCAGGACAAGTAGGCTGGAAAAGGCAGCGGCAAGGCTCTCGAGGTTCATTGTACTGACAAAGTCGGACAGAAAAGACTGGGAAAAGGTCGTCCCGAATGTCACGAGCATCTATAATCCGCTCACGTTCAAGTCTGACAGAGTCGCGGAACTCCAGAACAGACGCTGCATCGCCATAGGCAGGCTGGAGCCACAGAAGAATTTCAAGGACCTGGTCACGGCCTGGGTAGATGTGGACAAGAGGTTCCCGGACTGGCGGCTGGAAATATACGGCAAGGGGCATCAGGAAAAGGCGTTGAGAAAGCAGATCGACCAGAATGGTCTCACAGGAAAGGTCTTGCTTATGGGAAGCAGCGATGACATCCGCGGGAAGATGCTGGAAAGTTCCTGCCTGGTAATGAGCTCTGCATACGAGGGCTTTCCGATGGTGCTATTGGAGGCGGTGGAGACAGGGCTTCCTATGGTGAGCTATGACTGTCCGAAAGGTCCGTCGGAAATCATCATCGATGGAGAGAGCGGCTTCCTGGTGAGGCCGGGCGACACGGCTGCATTGTCCCGTAGAATCTGCGATGTCATCGGAGACGGAGAACTGAGGAAGAGATTCGGAGTGAGAGCGAAGAGAAGCTCGGCCGAATTCAGCATTGAACTGATAATGAGTCAATGGAAAGAGCTTTTTGAGGGTCTCGTCAAGAAGCAGCGATAGATTTTGTCGTATTTTCATACATTTTCGTTCTTTTATACATATATTTGCATCTTGTACTAAAGACCTGACCTGACTGATGTGAAATTACTTACAGGCAAGTGCAATGAAAGATATGACCATATCCGTCATAATTCCGTGCTACAAGGGAGAGAAGTATATAGACAACTGTCTGGAAAATCTTCTGGCACAGAGTTATAAGAATCTGGAAATCATCGTCGTCATAGACGGGAGGCTCGACAGATCTGCCGAAATCGCTTCTCGCTACCCAGTCAAGTTAATCGTTTTGGAAAAGAACCAGGGTCCGTCAGCCGCCAGAAACGCCGGTATGGCCGCTGCTACGGGAGAGTTCATTCATTTTATGGATGCGGATGACAACATCAGCCGTGGATTCTATGAAAATATGGTCGCCGCCATCGTACGTTCTGGCGCCGATGTGGCGTGCTCAGGCATCATAAATGACAGAAAAGCATACAAATGCCAGATTTTCAACAAGGAAAATGTATATTCGCTCACTCGTGACAAGATGACTGTGACCTGGGTCGGGAAATGGGGCTATGTGTGGAGGTATCTTTTCAGAAGGTCAATGCTGACAGAGCGCAGCCTGGTTTTCGAGCCGGGACGTCTCATCGAAGACCTTCCCTTCTCGTTCAAGGCGCTCTACTATGCGAAATCCATCGTCACAGTGCCCAATACCGCCTATTTCTACAGATGCAACGATGATTCCATCCTGACTACCAAGGACCAGACATTGAGGAGAAGATGCAAGGCGGATCTGCGTCATTCGAGAACACTGATTTCCGAATTTGCGAAATCGTGCAACATCTCCGTCCCAGGCATAGGATATGATCCGGGAATCATCACCTATCTCGCCAGAAAATTCTATATGAGCACGGCCGCGGCATTCGGATTCCGCTGCTTCTGAACTAAGACGTGCATCATATACAAATAAAAAGGCCTACCGTCCGGACTGGACAGCAGGTCTCTTTTTATTTATGCGAAGTTCTGATTATTCAGCTTTGCCTTCTGAACCGAGAACGTCCTTGATCTTGTGCTCATAGAGCTTCTTCATCTCATCACGTGCAGGTCCGAGGTATTTACGCGGATCGAACTCGCCTGGCTTCTCGACAAATACCTTACGGATGGCAGCTGTCATCGCAAGACGTGAGTCAGAGTCGATGTTGATCTTGCATACAGCTGACTTAGCTGCTTCGCGGAGCTGCTCCTCTGGGATACCTACAGCGTCAGGAAGCTTTCCGCCATACTGGTTGATCATATCTACATACTCCTGAGGTACTGAAGATGATCCGTGGAGAACGATAGGGAATCCAGGGAGTTTCTTCTCGATCTCGTGGAGAACGTCGAATGCAAGTGGCGGTGGAACGAGACGGCCTGTCTTAGGGTCACGTGTGCACTGCTCCGGTTTGAACTTGTATGCGCCGTGTGATGTTCCGATGGAGATGGCGAGTGAATCGCAGCCGGTACGGGTAGCGAAGTCGATGACCTCCTCAGGCTTCGTATAGTGAGACTCCTCTGCGGCAACCTCATCCTCCACACCTGCGAGCACACCGAGCTCAGCCTCTACGGTGACATCATACTGATGAGCGTACTCAACGACTTTCTTGGTAAGAGCGATATTGTCTTCGTAAGGAAGGGCTGAGCCATCGATCATCACTGAAGAGAAGCCCATATCAACGCAGCTCTTGCAGAGCTCGAAAGAATCACCGTGGTCAAGGTGAAGGACTATCTGAGGATGCTCCCAACCGAGTTCTTTTGCATACTGGACGGCACCTTCAGCCATATAGCGGAGAAGTGTCTGGTTAGCGTAGTTACGCGCACCCTTGGAAACCTGGAGGATAACTGGTGATTTCAGTTCAGCTGAAGCCTGGATGATGGCCTGAAGCTGCTCCATATTGTTGAAGTTGAAAGCAGGGATTGCATATCCGCCTTTAACTGCCTTTGCAAACATTTCTCTTGTGTTTACAAGGCCCAATTCTTTATAAGAAACCATATTCTATAAAATTAGAAATTATTTCAATGTCATCGTGAATCTGCGGCAATCACATACCGCATCTTAACGCGCCTCATCTCTGAGGACGTCTTTTTCCGTGCAATAACTCTGCCATTTCCGAAATTTCGGACAAATTGGCATAAATTTTCCCGAAAGCATCGCAAAATTAACTAATTTTGTGAAAATAATGAAAACAGATGAGCAATAAAGTTGTCATTTTTTCCGCCCCGTCAGGATCGGGGAAGAGCACTATCGTGAACTATATCCTCAAGTTGCATCCGGAAATGGAGTTTTCCGTCTCCGCCACATCACGTGCGCCTCGAGGACAGGAAAAGAACGGCATTGAGTATTACTTTTTCTCAGCCGAGAATTTCCGGAAGATGATCTCTGAGGATAAGTTCGTGGAATATGAGGAAGTGTACGCCGGGTCCTTTTATGGGACGCTCAAGTCCGAGGTGCAGAGAATCTGGGACAAGGGACACGTCATCATATTCGACGTGGATGTAAAGGGAGGCGTGAACCTGAAAAAATATTTCGGGAGCAATGCGCTGTCCATCTTCATCCAGGCTCCGTCCGTGGAGGAACTCCGCAAGAGGCTCATAGCACGAGGCACCGACAGTGAAGAGGCTATCGAGAAAAGAGTCTCCAAGGCTGCCGAGGAAATGACTTACGCTGACAAGTTCGACCATATACTTGTCAATGATGACCTGCAGAAAGCTTTCAGCGAAGCTGAAGATATAGTCGATAAGTTTCTGAAAGAAGACTGACTCCTATGAAAATAGCCGTCTACTCCGGATCGTTCAACCCGCTGCACATCGGGCACCAGGCTATAATGGAATATCTTACCAAAGAAAAGGAATTTGACTGGGTGTATCTGGTGGTGTCGCCTAAGAATCCTCTTAAGGAGGGGATAAGCGCAGCATCAGGCAAAGCAAGATATGAGGCAGCCGTAACCGCTGTAAAGAGACACCCGGAACTGAATGTCCGCGTGGATGACATAGAACTCAATATGGAACCACCACATTACACAATCAGGACAATGGATGCGCTGAAGAAGCGTGAGCCGGAAAATGATTTCACACTGGTCATCGGAGCGGACAACCTGTCATCCATACATCAGTGGCGCGATTTTCCTAGACTGCTTTCTGAATATGGTGTGGCAGTATATCCCAGGACAGGATACGACCTCGACAGTCTTCGTAAGGAACTGATGGACGAGTGCAAGCGTTTCCCAGCGCTCTATGTCCTGGACGATGCCGATGCGGCGTCAGACAGGCTTAGCCTGGAGGATGCCGAAAAGCGAGTATATGACATTCAGCTTCTTGACGCCCCTGTAATCAACATATCCTCCACGGAAATCCGAGAGGGAATTTCGCAGGGCATCGATATGTCGAGATATCTGATGTAGTCCATCTCCAGCATCAAAAAGCAAGAAACAAAATGTGAGAGCAATTCATATTGAATAAGTTAGACGGCAGCCAGTCGCGAAGACCAGCTGCCGTCATTTTCTTCGCGCCGCCTGTCGGCTCCGTCTCGCCCGTCCGGGCGCGGGAGCGGCCAGCCCCTCCGCCGGGCGCCCGCAGCGCCGGGCCGCATACGCCGGGGCACAAAGAAAGAGCACCCCGGACGGTCTATCGTCCGGAGTGCTCTCAAAGAACG
>CAKUVD010000002.1 GCA_934695325.1 uncultured Bacteroidales bacterium
ATACAATAAGGGCAAGGCATTGTTCTCTTCCATCGGATGTGCAGCCTGCCATCGTCCTTCGTGGAAGACTGGTGAGGACCATATACAGGACCCTAACCTTATGTTCTCTGACAAGGATATGCCTCGTTATCCGAACCAGACCATCTGGCCTTATTCCGACTTCGTACAGCATCGTCTCTATATGGAGAACGATATCCGTACAGGATGGTGCCGTACCACTCCTCTGTGGGGCCGTGGCCTCAGCAAGCTCTGTACCGGAGCCGAGGACCGTCTGCACGATTGCCGTGCAAGGAACACTATGGAGGCCATTATGTGGCACGGCAATGCTAAGAGCGATGCCCGTAAGTCCATCGAGGCGTTCCGCAATCTCTCCAAGGAAGACCGTGATGCCATCATCTTCTTCTGTGAGTCGATATAGTGCGGCTGCCCCGAGCGGCTTCTGCTGAATATCAGTTGTCTGCCTTTCAGTGATTTCGGGATTCCGCAATTGCTGAAGGGCATTGCCTTTATAAATTTAGCTATGAGATATCTGAAATTTTCCGTTGTGACACTGACTGCCGTCTTGATAGTCGTAATGGCGGTGGCTACGTGCATTGAAAACGTAAAGGGAACTCCGTTCGTGGCGGAGCATATCTACGGGGCGGTATGGTTCGTCCTGCTGTGGGCGGCATTGGCCTGTGCCGGACTTGCATTGATCCTGAAAGCAAAGTTGCAGAAGCGATTACCTGTATTTATGCTCCACGTGTCGTTTCTGGTCATTCTTGCGGGGGCATTGACTACATACCTCACATCGGAAAGAGGAAGCATACATCTTAGGACTGGGGAGCCTGAGTCTCAGTTCGTGCTTGCCGACAGCACTGTGCGGAATCTGGAATTTACATTGACCCTCAATGACTTTGCGGTCGAATGCTATCCCGGTACGGATTCTCCGATGGACTACGTCTCACACGTGACGGCTGACGGGACTTCTCTGGATATCTCGATGAACAATATCGGAAGATACCGTGGCTACCGCCTTACTCAGGCCGGGTATGACAGCGATATGGGCGGGACGAGCCTGAGAGTGCTTTATGACCCATACGGAATAGCATTGACCTATACGGGCTATGCTCTCTTGCTGATTTCCATAATCGCACTTTTCTTCAGCCGTAGGACTCATATCAGGGATCTTTACCGGAAAGCCTCTGCAGTGGCTTTGGCATTGGTGGCATTCGCATTGTCCGGACCTGCAGCCTCGGCGGAAGAAATCCCTCGCATCGACGGTCGTGTGGTGGAGGCGTTCAGCCGTGTATGTGTGCTATATGATGGCCGTGTATGCCCTGTCGCCACTGTAGCCGATGCCTTCGTCACCAAACTCTCCGGAAAATCCGGATGGAATGGCTACAGTTCATCGGAAGTCTTCGCCGGATGGACTTTCGAATTCGCATCGTGGGAGGATGTCCCGATGATACGCATAAAGGACAAGGCTGCCCGAAAGGCTCTGGGAATCAGTGGACAATGGGCTTCGTTCAATGATTTCTGGGACAAGTACAATGCCTATAAGCTGGAGAAGCCGCTGGAGGAGGCCTATCGTAGTGGCGATACGCAGACCATCCGCCACTTGCGCGATGCTGATGAGAAGTTCAATGTCATCCGTATGTTTTATAACGGGGAGATGCTGAAGATGTTCCCGTGCAAGGCCGGGGATTCTATGGCCTGGCTTGCTCCCGGTGAGAGAAGCTCAAAGGTGGACCTTCCTGAGAATGAGTGGGTATTCGTCAGGAAATCAATGGACTACGTCACTGAGAAGATTATGAGTGGCGATCCGTCCGGTGCTGTGGTTTTGCTAGGTAAGATAGCGGACTATCAGCGTCTCCGTGCAGGTGAGGCTGTCCCGTCGAAGTGGAGCGTCCGCTGCGAGATTTTCTACGGCTGGCTGAACGGGATGCGCTGGGAGGTGATGCTTTATCTGACCTTGTCCCTGCTGCTGGCCATCTGCTTCTCGCTGGGAATCGCCGACGGACGTGACCGGATGTTCGGATATGCCCTCATCATCGTGATGTCCGTCCATCTGACCGTGCTGCTTGCGCTGCGCTGGATAGTCTCTGGTCACGTGCCTCTGTCCAACGGATTCGAGACAATGCAGTTCCTCGCTTGGTCTGTCCTTCTTATGACAATGCTGCTGTCCCGTCGTTTCCCTATATTCTTGGGATTCGGGCCTCTGCTGGCATCTTTCGCCCTGCTTGTGGCAATGATCGGAAGCGGAAGTCCTCAGATAACGCCGCTAATGCCGGTGTTGCACTCGCCACTGCTTTCGGTTCACGTTATGGTGATAATGTTCTCCTACGCATTGTTCGCGATGATGATGCTTATCGGCGTGCAGGGACTTCTCTGTCACCACCGCGGCGACCTGGAGAGAGAGGAGGCGCTTGCTGCATTGTCACATCTGCTGCTTTATCCGGCGGTCTTTTTCCTGGCTGTCGGCATCTTCATCGGCGCTGTCTGGGCGAATGTGTCCTGGGGCCGCTACTGGAGCTGGGATCCGAAGGAGGTGTGGGCGCTGATAACAATGCTTGTTTATGCGGCGCCACTCCATTCCGCCTCGCTCCGCTGCTTCCGCAGTCCACGGGTGTTCCACATTTACTGCATCCTGGCATTCCTCAGCGTCTTGGTCACATATTTCGGTGTGAACTTCATCCTGGGCGGTATGCACAGTTATGCTTCTTAAACGTTTTCGCGAAAAAGTGTTGCTGAAATCAGATTTTGTACATATATTTGCTATTGCCAATGAAATTAGACCTTGTCGAATCCTAAAGCGTTTTTCTCTGGCTTTCAAAAATCCATTTTTGAATGTTTGGCACGATTAATGCAATAGTATGAGTCAAGTGAATAATATTATTGGTTGGTTATTATAATGGTTAGTTAGTAGTGTTTAGTTATGGTATCACGTTGTACTGCCAGATGAGAAATCTCGCCAAGACGTAGATACGAATCTACAGCGGGCCGCCCGGATTCCTGGGCGGCCCGCTTGTGTTTTATCTGGCGTCATTATATACGAAAAAACGGACTGAAATTCTTCAGTCCGTTTTTTCGTAGCGGGTCGCAGGATTGAACTGCGGACCTCATGATTATGAATCATGCGCTCTAACCAGCTGAGCTAACCCGCCATAACTGGTCAGAGACCAGATTTTGTTGAGATAGAAGGATTCGAACCCTCACTGACAGAGCCAGAATCTGTAGTGCTACCATTACACCATATCTCAATGTAATCCTGATGTTTCTCACATCGGGACTGCAAATTTACAACACTTTTCCGATTCCACAAATTTTTTTGCTTCTTTTTGTCGCCGGGTAGGCCTTTTTATGAGATAAGAAGCTGTTTTGAAATTCTTATTGAAGGTTTGCGACGGCATACTTCAGGCTTGACCGAGAAATCGTGGAAGAAAGTGGTGCCTATCTGACCATAGAGTGCTGAAGGGACTTTACGGCTCTCTCCTATAGACTAAGGCTGTCGCCCAGACTTCGCAGCCCTCACATCGGCCTACGAAGCCCAGCTTCTCAGTCGTCGTCGCCTTTATCGAGATGCAGGATACGGGAATGTCCAGCACTGCGGCAAGAACAGAGCGCATATCTCCGATATATTTACCTATCTTGGGCTTCTGCAGCGCTATGGTTATATCTGCATTGCCGATGTCATAGCCTTCATTCCGTACCAGTTCCGCCACTTTCCTGAGCAGAATTTTGCTGTCCACCCCTTTCCACTCGTCGGAAGTGTCTGGGAAGTGATGCCCGATGTCTCCGAGTGCGAGGCATCCCAGCAGGGCGTCGCAGAGTGCGTGAATCGCCACGTCGCCGTCGGAATGTGCGACAAATCCACAGTCAGAGTCGATTCTGATGCCGCCGAGCCACATCGGAAGACCCTCCGCTATCTGATGAACATCGTATCCGT
The DNA here is from genome assembly GCA_934695325.1 of uncultured Bacteroidales bacterium. Classification (GTDB taxonomy): domain Bacteria; phylum Bacteroidota; class Bacteroidia; order Bacteroidales; family UBA932; genus Cryptobacteroides. The sequence goes on from CAKUVD010000002.1 coordinate 3,929, forward strand.
TGCCCACCTTGAAAGGGCATATCGTATTAGCCATAATATGATGTGTTTGTATGGCAAAAGTAAAGAAAATATGTTAAATTTGCTTGATTAAGATGTCGTTTTCGGTGAATGATGCCGGATACGGCACACAAAAATTCCAGTTATGGCGAATTTCGGATGGTTCGGCGAAAGTGAACACAGAGTGTTCGACTATAAGCCTATATATTACGATAAGGAGAAAGATGAACTCAAGCAGAAGTTCGGCAAGGTCGATGGCTCGCTTGAGCATAAGGACGGGCAGTATGTGCCCGGCTCGTATCTTCACGGGGCATTCCGCGGGGGCGTGAAGAAGCGCGGTTCCAGCAAGGCCCAGAAGATCATCACTCTGGCAGGGCTTGTGCTGTTCGCCGTCGTGATGATATATATCACCAAGTTCTACGCATTGCTCTAACGCCGCCCGCCGGAAACTGCAGATGTCCGTGCCGGAATTCTCCCCGTGGACGTCGTGGTGACGTGTCCGGCTAAGACAGCGTGGCGTGAACGCTCTTCAAATGATATGGAAATAAGGATATTACCCAGCAATATAGCGAATATGATCGCTGCCGGAGAAGTGGTGCAGAGACCGTCTTCGGTGGTGAAGGAACTGATGGAGAATGCCGTGGATGCCGGAGCGACGCAGATAACGGTCATTCTCACTGATGCGGGGAGGACATTGATACAGGTCATAGACAACGGCTGCGGAATGTCCCCGGATCAGGCAGTGCTGTGCTTCGAGCGGCACGCCACATCGAAGATTGCCACGGCGGAAGACCTGATGGACATAACCACATTCGGTTTCCGCGGAGAGGCTCTGGCATCCATAGCCGCCGTGTCGGAGGTGACGCTGAAGACACGCCGGCCGGAAGACGAAATCGGATGCCAGGTGGAATTTGCGGACTCGAGGCATATTTCCACTGATGAAATCTCCACCCCGGCAGGCTCTAACTTTTCCGTAAGGAATCTTTTCTATAATGTCCCGGCCAGGCGCAAGTTCCTCAAATCTGACAATGTAGAGCTCAAGCACGTGACAGAGGAGTTCATCCACGTGGCCCTGACCAGGTCAGATGTCGGTTTCAAACTCATCCACAACGACAAGGAGATGTATGTGCTGAAACCTGCCAAGTCGCTGAAATACAGGATACAGGATCTGCTGGGAAATTACGTCGTCAGTCAGGTTGTGGACATAAGCGCAGACACGTCTGTCGTCAATATCCGAGGCTATGTCGGCAGGCCTGATTTCGCAAAGAAAGCGCTCGGGAACCAGTTCTTCTTCGTAAACGGGAGATATTTCCGCAGTCCTTACCTGCACAAGGCCGTGATGAATGCCTACGAGAATATGCTTCCCCAGGGTACCACGCCTTCATATTTCATATATCTGGAGGTGGATCCGCACGGCATAGACGTGAACATCAGCCCGACCAAGACGGAGGTAAAGTTCGAGGAGGACAGCGTAGTGTTCCAGACATTGTACGCTTGCGTGAAAGAATCCCTGGGCCGTAATTCATTCGGGGCCAGCATTGATTTCGAGGCGGACAATGACCTGCCTGTATTCAGCAACAATTTCGACAAGTACCGTCCCGATGTGTCGGTGCCTGACGTAGCTCTGAACCCGGAGTATAATCCTTTCGACGTGATGGAAGGCCATTCAGCTGGATTTCCCTCCCAGTCCGTGCCAAGGCAGGATGTTCCTGCAAGTGCAGGCTCCAATCCTGCCGCTGACAGCAAGGCCAAGGCTGCCGGACTGGATTTTCCTCTTCCGGACTATTCCGGAGCAGGGGAGGACTTTGCGTCGGCTGCCGGAATTTATCCTTCTGCCGGCTGGGATGAACCTCAGGAGCAGGGTGGATATAATCCTGGAGCATACATTGACAAGAGGGACGACTACGGGAAGCTTTTCGAGGAAAGAGTGGCGGCTCAGCCGTCTGTGCTGGTAGTAAAGAAGAAATATATCGCCGCTACGGTGGCTTCCGGCGTGCTGTTCATAAATATCCGGCGTGCCAGGGAGAGAATACTGTACGAGCGTTTCTTGAAGGCACTGAAAGGTGGAGAGCACGTTACGCAACGCGCCCTGTTCCCTGTCCAGGTGGCTGTGGGCGTGGATAACAGGCTGATTTTCGATGAACATTCAGAGCTGCTGAAATCACTTGGCTTCGACATTGTGCCGTTCGGGGTGGACACCATCGTGGTGAACGGTATGCCTGAGGGCTTCCAGGTAGACCAGAGCAGCGTGGAATCGACTATGGCCGACGTTCTCATAGCATTGTCCGAGAACCATACGATGCTGCCTGGGATGATGGAGTCCTCGATGGCTGAGAAGTTCGCGCGTATGGGTGCCGCAGAGGGAGGGCCTGTGGAATCCCCTGCCGAGGCCAAGAGCTTGATGGATACGTTGTTCACTTGCTCAAATTCCGAGTTCACCAGTTCGGGCAGGCGCATTATGAGCATCATCACAGTCGAAGACATTGACAAGAAATTCTGAAATTTATGAGCTATTACTATAATTATGACGACCGCGGAGGCTTCCTTTCATCCATACCTCCTGTCACCAAGAACCTGATAGCCATCAATGTGCTGATATTCATAGCGACATTGATAAATCAGGACTTTATGGTCAGGTCCTTCGCTATGTTCTACCCTGCGTCACCGCTGTTCCATCCGTGGCAGATCATCACCCATATGTTTATGCACGGTGGATTCTGGCACATATTCTTCAATATGTACACCCTTTGGATGTTCGGGACAGTCCTGGAGAGAAGCATAGGCTCACGCAAGTTCCTGATATTCTATTTCGTAACCGGACTTGGAGCGGCGGCCCTGCACACAGGCGTCGAATGGCTTCAGGCGCAGATGCTTGCAGGGACCTATGGCTATTACTCACTGCTTATGACCCCGACCCTCGGTGCTTCAGGCGCCATTTATGGTGTTCTCATTGGATATGCGATGTGCTACCCACAGTCAAAACTTACATTGCTCTTCCCGCCGGTGACATTGTCCGCCAAATGGTTCGTGATCATATTTGCCGTGATTGAACTTGGTACCGGCATCTCTGGCTTGCAGGACGGTGTGGCGCATTTCGCACATCTGGGCGGAATGTTGTTCGGTTGGTTTCTCATCCGTTGGTGGCGCCAGAAAGGTCGTCTGTATTAGCCTGGTCTCGTATGGCACGTAAAGGGAAAAAGAAAAGTCTGCTCTTCGGCATTACCTCGCGGACATTGATGACAATATCCGCCGGGTTGCTGATAATGAGCTGGCTGTCCGTATATGTAAACCCGGCGAAGGCCTGGTTTATGACGATATTCGGCCTTCTGTTCCCGATATTTTTCTTCTGTAACATATTCTTGCTCTGCTGGGCTGTATACCGCCGTTCCAGAGCCGTCATCATACCGGCAGTGGCATTGCTTCCGGCGGTTTTTATGTCAGGCAAGTTCTTCCGCTGCGGAGATTCCGGGGATGAGCGGGAAGGCGGGCTGAAGATCGTGTCGTACAATGTTGGACGATTTATGCTGCCGCAGGACGGGTTCAATGCAGATCCTTCAGTCTGCGCCGATTCCGTGATGTCGTTCCTCGCACACGAAAATGCCGACATAATATGCCTCCAGGAATTCTATATGAAGGATCCTGAGCGTGTCTTGTCGTATCTCTCCCACAAGATGAAAGGCTATGACATAAAGTATTTCGTCAATGTGAATTCCAACGGTTGTTATGGAAATGTCACCCTCAGCCGTTATCCTTCGGTCGCTAAGGGAAGGGTGAATTTCGAACACAGCTCCAATATGGCGCTGTATTCTGACTATGTGATTGACGGTGAGCCGTTCAGAATCTATAACTGCCATTTCGAGAGTTACAACATATCGCTTTCGCGAGTGGCTGCGGCGATGGAGAAGGACTATCACAAGGCAGTGAAGGATACGGAAGAGAAGATGAGGCGCTCGATAACCAGGAGGCCTAGGCAGGTGGAGCAGGTGCTTGAGGATATAGATAAGTGCACAGAGAACGTGATTGTCACGGGTGACTTCAACGACACGCCGATGTCCTACACATATTGGAGACTCAGCAGGAAGCGTAAGGACACTTTCATCGAGGCCGGAAGCGGCTCCGGTGCTACCTTCTCCAGGTTGCGGCCGTTCCTGCGCATAGACTACATCCTGTTCCCGGAAGCGTATGAGGCATTGAATCATAAAGTTCTATATAGCAAGAAATATTCAGATCACTACCCGGTGGAGTCCGTGATAAGAAGGCGGCCTTGACTCGGGCGAAAAATTTTTTTATGATATGAAAGATATCAAGGAGACATTGTCGGAGACACTGGATGTGCTCAAGTCGGGCGGGGTCATACTCTATCCGACTGATACCGTGTGGGGGCTTGGCTGCGATGCCACGAATCCCGAGGCTGTGGCGAGAATCTATCAGATAAAACATCGCTCAGACAGCAAGGCGCTTGTGCTGCTGGCATCAGATATGGATATGGTATGCCGCTTCATAAAGGTGATTCCGGACATTGCAGTGCAGCTTGTCGAGGTCAATGACAGACCGATGACTCTGATTTATCCGGGGGCGATTCACGGAAAGGCACCTGCGGAGGGCGAGAAAGCCGTCGGGGACAGGCATTTCCTGGCATACAATGTCGTGGCCGAGGACGAGTCTGTCGGCATCCGAATCCCGAATATGGAATTCTGCAGGAACCTTATATATAAACTCGGTAGGCCGATCGTGTCCACATCCGCCAATATCTCGGGAGAGCCTACTCCTCACAAGTTCATTGACATACCGGAAGATATCCGCTCTGCGGTGGATTATGTCGTCGAGCCGTCTTTGGAGAAAGGTTCGACAGGTCAGGCCTCGCAGATACTGAAGGTCGGCATTGACGGGGAGATCAGCATTATCCGCGAATAAGCGTCTCTGATATGGAAATTTTCTGTGCGGAAGAGGTGTCCGCCGGTATCTGCCGGCTCGGTGAAGATGAGTCTGCTCATTGTGTCCGTGTCTTGAGGCATCGGGCGGGAGACCGGATATCTGTCATAGACGGGCGGGGGACAATGTATGAGTGTGTATTGACGGATGCTTCGACTAAGGGTGCAGTGGCAGGTGTCGAGAGGTCATTTCCCGGATGGGGAGGTCATCCGTATGAACTGACGATGGCTGTCTGCCCTACCAAGAACATTGACCGCTATGAGTGGTTCGCGGAAAAGGCGACGGAATTCGGGATCGACAGGATTGTTCCTGTGGTAGGTGAGCGTTCCGAAAGGAAGGTTCTGAAACCGGAGAGAATGAGCAGGATTCTTCTGTCTGCCGCCAAACAGTCGCTCAAGGCCAAGATTCCGGAACTTGGGGATGTGATGAGTGTCAATGACTTTGTCCGCAGCACTTCTGACTGTGACGCCCTGAAGCTGATTGCATATTGCTTTGAGGGCGTGGAGTGCCGCCATTCAATAAGGGAAGTGCTGGAGTCATATTCGGGCAGCAGAATCATCGTCCTGATAGGCCCGGAGGGTGATTTTTCTCCGGAGGAGGCTGAAGCCGCCGTCCGTGCCGGCTATACTCCTGTCCATATTGGCGAGTCCAGGCTGCGCACCGAGACAGCGGCGCTGGCCGCCGTGTCTATGACGTATTATAAATTTCTATAAGATGAAGCGTTACATTTCGCTGGATGTCCTCCGGGGACTTACAGTGGCATTTATGTGCATAGTGAACAATCCTGGATCTTGGGAGTGCATTTTCCCTCCGCTTAGGCATTCGCCGTGGAACGGATGCACTCCGACAGACCTTGTATATCCGTTCTTCATATTCTGTATGGGGGTGGCTATGGCATTCACGTTCTCCAAGTATGACGGACTTCACAAGAACGGGCTGAAGAAGATATTCACCAGAGGGCTGGCGCTTTTCGGAGTCGGACTGCTCCTGAATCTCTTCCCGTTTTTCCCGCTGTATCCTCACGATACCGATGCCACGTTGTGGCAGAATTGGGTGTATTGGATAAATCATATACGCATATTCGGGGTGCTTCAGCGTATCGCCATGGCATATATGATAGCAGGCGTAATCGCTCTCTGGCTGCGGAAGCCTGTGAAGATATTGACGGCGATAGGAGCCCTGTTCATTGTCTATACCGGCGTTCTGGTGTTTTTCGGCGAAGCGCCTGGGCCTTTCACTCTTGAAGGCAACGTCTCCCGCAAGATAGATGTCGCTCTTCTAGGGGAGAACCACGTGTACCGTGGCTATACTTTCGCTTCCGGGGAGAGGGCTCCATTTGATCCCGAGGGGCTGCTCGGTTCTCTGACGGCTGCTTGCTCTGCGCTTCTTGGCTATCTTGTAGGCTATACCATATATACTTCATCGAAAAGGCACATGGAAGAGCCTTCTGATGTCACTGCCGCTCCTTCATATATGGTCAGCAGGATATTCGTGTATGGTTGCTTGTCATTGGCCGCCGCGATGGCATTGAGTATATGGATTCCTGTCAGCAAGCCTCTCTGGTCGGCCTCTTATGTGCTTTATGCCGGAGGATGGGCGATGCTCGCCCTGGCTTTCCTGGCATTTGTGATAGATGTCCGCGGAGTGGAGAAGCCGTTCCGTCCGTTCAGGATAATGGGAATGAACGCCCTGGCAGCGTTCGTCCTGTCAGGCATATTGGGCAAGCTTCTACCGGCTCTTGGTTTTCACCCTTCCGTCTGGTTCGGTGCGAATGAATGTATGTCGCTGCTGTATGCGCTTCTGTTCGCTCTGCTGATCTTTTTGTGCTCCTGGGCACTGTACAGGAAGAACATCATAATAAAGCTCTAATGTTCATAGGAATCATTTCGGATACTCACGGCGTTTTCAGCCAGGAGTTCAGGGACTTTCTATCGCCGGTGGATCAGATATGGCACGCCGGAGACTTCGGGGGAAGCATCAATTTTGCGGATGAGATAGCTGCGTTCAAGCCTCTTGTAGGCGTGTACGGTAACTGCGACGGACAGGATATCCGTATGGTCTATCCCGAATATCAATGTCTTGAGTGCGGAGGAAGACGCATCCTTATGATGCATATTGGCGGACGTCCCGGGCATTATGACTTCAAGGCGAGGGACCTGATGGGACGTTATTCACCAGACATATTCATCTGCGGCCATTCCCATATACTTATGGTCAAGAATGATCCTGCGAGGAGTCTTCTTTACGTCAATCCCGGTGCGTGCGGAATCCAGGGGTGGCACGTTGAAAGGACTGCCCTCAGGGTTCATATAGATGAAGGAAAAATCTGGGGAATGGAACTGTTTCGGGAGCCTAGAACGTTACAAAAGCCCTAATACCGAAATATTTACGCCTCTAGATGAAAAAAAGTGAAGTTTTTATTTGTTGTTGTCAAAAATGTGTGTACTTTTGCGCCATTAAAAATTATATGTTTAACTAGTTAAAGTGTTAGAGCCATGAAAAAGGTATTTATGTCTTTGGCAGTTGTAGCTATGATGGTAGCTGCTGCATCTTGTGGAAACAATGCTGCTAAGAAAGCAGAGGAAGCTGCTAAGGCAAAAGCTGACAGCGTAAGAGTTGCTGATAGCCTCGCTGCTGCCGCTGCTGCTGCAGACACAACTTGCTGCTGCGCTGATTCAACTGCTGCTGAAGTAGCTGAGTAATTTCAGCCAGAAACACCCTGTGCGTCCATAGGGGGCGCATCAAGAATTGCGGTACCTTGAGGAAACTCAGGATGCTGCTTTTTTTGTGCCTTCTCGGTTCTCTGAAATATCGTATCTTTGTGAAAATTATCGGTTATGGCGACTAAGGAAAAGACGGTGTGGTTCTGCACAAACTGCGGCAATGAAAGCCCTAAGTGGATGGGGCGATGCCCGGCGTGCGGAGAATGGAACACTATGGTAGAGCAGACCGTGGCGACGGGGAAGCCGCAGCGTAATATGTCGCAGGCAGCCGCTTCGCCTGTTCATCGACCGCTGCACCTCAAGGAAATCGACTCCTCGCAGGAGAACAGGATTCAGCTCGGACTGGCTGAGGTGGACAGGCTGCTCGGAGGAGGCATTGTCAAGGGGTCGCTTGTTCTCATCGGTGGTGAGCCGGGAATCGGGAAATCAACATTGTCCCTGCAGATTCCTCTCGGAGCGCCTGCATTGAAGACATTGTATGTGTCCGGCGAGGAAAGCGCCCGTCAGGTGAAGATGCGTGCCGACAGGCTCGGAGGAGATAACTCTAACTGCTATATCTACAGCGAGACGGACATAAGCAACATAATCGCACAGGCGGATGCGCTGAAACCGGACTTGATGGTGGTGGATTCAGTGCAGACAATGTTCTCGTCCGGCATTGACTCGTCCGCCGGCTCCGTGTCGCAGATAAAGGAAGTCACGGCGATGCTGCTTCATTATGCGAAAATGTCGGGCGTGCCAGTGATACTGATAGGGCACATCACTAAGGACGGTTTCATAGCAGGGCCGAAGATTCTGGAGCATATAGTCGATGTCGTGCTTCAGTTCGAGGGCGACAACAAAGGCTCATACAGGCTGTTGCGCAGCATAAAGAACCGCTTCGGCTCCACATCCGAGCTTGCCGTGTTCGAGATGACAGGCAAGGGGTTGCGTGAGATCACGAACCCGTCCGAGATGCTGATACCGATGCATAAGGAGGGGCTGAGCGGAACGGCGATATGCGCAATGCTGGACGGACTCAGGCCGTTTCTTTTCGAGGTTCAGGCGCTTGTCAGCTCTGCCGCTTATGGTACTCCACAGCGCTCTGCCACAGGATTCGATGTTCGCCGGCTCAATATGCTTCTTGCTGTCCTGGAAAAGCGTGCCGGGTTCAAGCTGAATATGAAGGATGTGTTCCTGAATATGGCAGGGGGACTCAGGGTGACTGACCCTGCCTGTGACCTCGCTGTCGTGTGCGCCGTGCTCTCGTCCAATTTCGATTTCCCTATACCTGCGGATATCTGTTTTGCCGGGGAAGTGGGGCTCAGCGGAGAAATCCGTCCCGTGAACCAGGCCGAGCGCAGGGTTACGGAGGCTGCCCGCCTCGGGTTCAGGAAGATATACCTGTCTTCGTTCACATCTGGCGACAATGTCCCTGCGAAAGGGATTGAGGTGGTCAGAGTCTCTGACATCCAGTCTCTCGTGCGCAGCCTGTTCAGACAATAAAACATAAAGATATGACACCAAAGAATCTTGACAAATTTTCAATCCTGATAGCTATCATCGCCGTGGCGGTGACCGTAAGCATAATGTCGCTTACGGGGAAGATGGAACGTGGAGAGGGCGACACCGTGCCGGCTGTGGATACGGTCGTCGTTGTTCCGGCTGATACAGTCTCAGCTCCTGGCGACTCTATCCCGCAGCGTCCTGTCGCCGATACCCTGGACGCATATATTTAGCAGGCTTGATAAAAAAGACGCCCGTAAGCCATATAAGCTTACGGGCGTCTCTTTTATAATCTCTAAAATTATTTCTTGTTGAGAGCCAGGTCTGTAGCGACAGCGATAGCGACTGTGGCACCTACCATAGGGTTGTTTCCCATTCCGAGGAAGCCCATCATCTCTACGTGTGCTGGAACTGAAGATGAACCTGCGAACTGTGCGTCGGAGTGCATACGGCCCATAGTGTCGGTCATACCGTAAGAAGCTGGACCTGCGGCCATATTGTCCGGGTGAAGTGTACGTCCGGTACCGCCGCCTGATGCGACAGAGAAATAAGGCTTGCCTGCGAGCACGCGCTCCTTCTTGTATGTTCCTGCTACAGGGTGCTGGAAACGTGTAGGGTTCGTAGAGTTACCAGTGATGGAGACATCTACGTTCTCCTTCCACATAATGGCGACGCCTTCGCGTACATCATCAGCGCCATAGCAGCGAACGCCACCGCGTACACCGTCAGAATACTTGATTTCATCGACAACCTTCACCTCTCCGGTGTAGTAATCGAACTGAGTCTGTACGTATGTGAAGCCGTTGATACGTGAAATGATTTTGGCGGCATCCTTTCCAAGTCCGTTAAGGATGACGCGGAGAGGTTTCTTGCGAACCTTGTTGGCCATCTCGGCAATCTTGATGGCTCCCTCAGCGGCAGCATAAGACTCGTGACCTGCGAGGAATGCGAAGCACTCGGTATCCTCACGGAGAAGACGGGCTGCAAGGTTTCCGTGTCCGAGACCTACCTTGCGGTCGTCAGCGACAGATCCAGGGATGCAGAATGCCTGGAGGCCTTCGCCGATAGCCTCGGCAGCCTCAGCGGCGCTCTTCACACCTTTCTTGATGGCGATGGCTGTACCTACTACATAAGCCCACTTTGCATTTTCGAAGCAGATCTTCTGTGTGTCTTCGCACATCTTATAAGGGTCGAGGCCCTTCTCGTTGCAGAGGGCCTTAGCCTCATCGAGATCCTTGATACCATATTTGTTGAGAGCTGCATTGATCTGATCAATACGACGCTCGTAGCTTTCAAAAAGTGCCATATTCTCTTACTCTTTACGTGGGTCAATATACTTAACTGCGTCCTTGAAACGGCCGTAGGTACCCTTGGCCTTTTCGATAGCCTCCGGGCCGGTAGCGCCGCCCTTGAGTGCATCCATAAGCTTACCGAGGTTGACGAACTCGTAGCCGATCACCTCATTGTTTGCATCGAGAGCCATCTTGGTGCAGTATCCCTCTGTCATCTCGAGATAGCGGCTGCCCTTTGCCTTGGTTCCGAACATTGTACCTACCTGGCTGCGGAGGTTCTTTCCGAGATCCTCGAGTGAGCCGCCGACAGGAAGTCCGCCCTCAGAGAAAGCTGACTGGGTACGTCCATAGACAATCTGAAGGAAGAGCTCGCGCATCGCTGTGTTGATGGCGTCGCATACGAGGTCTGTGTTAAGAGCCTCGAGAAGAGTCTTGCCGGGAAGGATCTCAGATGCCATAGCGGCTGAGTGAGTCATACCTGAGCATCCGATGGTCTCTACGAGAGCCTCTTCGATGATGCCGTCCTTGACGTTGAGCGTCAGTTTGCAGGCACCCTGCTGAGGAGCGCACCAGCCGATACCGTGTGTAAGGCCGGAGATGTCCTTGATTTCTTTAGAGTGCACCCATTTGCCCTCTTCAGGGATAGGAGCATTGGCGTGGTTCGCGCCTTTTGCAACGCAGCACATATGCTGCACTTCTTGTGTGTAAATCATATTCTGGAATAATGAATTTATTTCACATAAAATTTTATATCCTCACAAATTTAGTGATTTTTTGGGATATGCTCGTAAAAATTCAAGCTGATTATCACAATAAATGGTGATAATCAGCTATGTGCCATCATAATCTGTGCCATAAGTCTGCCGGAGTTCTCTATTCAAGTCGTTTCAAGTGGCATAGTATCAGCTTGCCTTCTGCATCGCGCAGATGCATCCCGTTACCCCTGCAGTATCTGAACCACTTGCAGTCAGCGCACTCGCCTGTGTGCATCCATCCCCTGTCGCGATATGGCTTGAACCGGCTCTCCCAGACATCCATAAAGTTATCTTTATAGATGCTCCCTTGGTGATAGTCCGCCCTTATGCTGGGACAAGCAGATATGGAGCCGTCTGCCAGGACGGAACCTACGGTCACACCTGCATTGCACAGGAAGAAGCCGTCCCTTACGTCGCCTTCGTATCCTCCCAGGAATCCTTCGCAGCCCTTCCGACCGGGAACACAGTGAACAGCCTCCAGGATTTGACTCCAAGCGACCAGAGATATTCCTTGATTCTCTGCAGTTCTCCGTAGTTCTTTCTGTTCACGCAAGTCACCACATCGGAGACAAGGTCCGGGACTGATGAAATCATTGATATTGACTCGGATGCTCGCTTGAAACTCCCGGGCACTCCGCGCATCCAGTCGTGGTCGTCCCCCAGTCCATCGAGGCTGACCGTGATAGCACGCAACCCCGATGCCAGGAGTCTCTCCAACTTGGACTGTGTCAATGCGACTTCGTCCAGGACCTTGTAGTCTGCGTTCGGCACGCCGTACTCGCACGCATTATTGCCTATCTTATCGCACGAAGAGAATCCGAGGAGCGTGAGCAGTCCTCCGATAAGATACTCGACCATGTTCGCGACTTTCTGTTTCATAAGCATTGTCATTTATTCTTGTATGCGCCAGACCTCTGGTAGCATATCGACATTCTTTTATATAAATGCAAGAATATGACGAAACGTTGCATCTCTTGGTTATTCCTGCTTCGAACAAGTGTATCCGAGCTTCTCTATGGCTTTCTTCAGAGTGGCCTCGTCTGTCTTGGACGGGTCGTAGGTCACCGTGACGGTCTTCTTCTCCAGATTCACTTCCAGCGCCTTCACGCCCTTCTCGAAAGAGATGTTCTCCTTCACCTTCTTCACGCAGTTCTGGCAGTGCAGGCCTACGTTGAAAGTGACGGTCTTGGTCTCTTTTTTCTGCTCCACTGAAATGGATGATGCTGAAGCAGATGCGCTCTCTGAACCGGCCAGGGAGAAAGTCAATGCGGCTGCGACGGCCGCGATGATGATCCTGTTCATATTCAATATGTTATTATTTCCACAATGTAAATCTCGCACCGAGATAGAACTTCGTTCCCATAATAGGCCCCCAGACCGCACTTGCATCGAAATCCGGTAGGGACGGGTCAATGCTCTTGTGCCCGGTGTGCCCGCCGTCCGTTCCCGCAACAGCCGTGCCGAGAATGACATCCTTCTGCCTGAAATTCGTGAGATTCTCCGCACCCAGGTATAGGTCAATGCCCTTGAACCTTTTGGTGATCTGCAGGTAGAGAAGCGGATAAGCCTTCGTGTAGCCATCAGTGTAAAGCACCTTGCCGTCATCTCCACGGAGTCCTTTCATAAAGTCATACACCCGTGACTTTCCATTGACAGAAGCCGTGAAATCGAAAATCCACTTATTCAGATTTGTGGCGTACTGAAGATTGAGCACGCCCTTGTATCGGCTGGTCATAGGTCTTTCCATAAGCCCTCTGCCTTCAAACTCTGTCTTGGCGTCCGTGTAGCGGAATGTAGCCGTGACTGTGAAGCCCTTGACTGGCACGACATTGAAGTCTGCCTGCCAGCTGTTTGTGTATGAACGCTTTCCATCGAGAGCGTAGAAGTCAATCGAATTGGCTCCACGCTCATAGTCCACAATCATCTGCTCTCCGAAGCGTGTCCCGAAATAATCCAGGCTTATGTATGTGTCTTCCGTCTTGCCGAAAGGAAGGTAGAACGTGGCGTTGCCGCCGAATGTCCACGCATCCTCAAGCAGATGCCTTCCATAGTCTCCCGTGAAAGCCTTTCCTGTGGAAAGCACTCCGATGTTGTCGATGAGCGGAAGCGCACGCCTGAGACCGCGTCCTCCGTTAGCCCTCAGCACCACCTGTTCCACAGGGCTGTATTTCAATGTCAGCCTCGGGACGAACTTGAAACCCTCGCCGTTAAGCCAGTCGCCGCGCAGTCCGATTATGGATGAGAACTCGTCCCCTGCGTGGAACGTATATTCGCCTGAGAATCCGATATTTGCGAAATCCGCATTGACTTTTCCAGGGGTCAATGTCTGTGTGCTTACTTTTCTTGCGAAGTCTTCGGCGTATCTGTCCAGCGTGCTTCCAAGTGCGAGCGTAAATTTGTGGGAATCATTGATTTCGTCCTGGAAAAGGACATTGACAAAACCCGAATTCTGGGTTGCGAAGTATTTGGAGGCTCCGAACCAGGCGTCCATATCGGTGAGGGTGTAGTCGGCGACGAATGCGATATTCCGCGCATTGTCCTCGCTTATCGGCACTCCGACCTTGACGTAGGCGTTCATCTGTCGGTTGGTGATGTCCGACCCCCAGGGTGAGGCTGAGGTCAATGCGTATGTCCGGTGGTCGTATCCGTCCTGCCCTCCCTGTCTCTTGTCTTGGAGCGCCCTGAGGCCGAATCTCACCTGCACACCGCTCTGGCTATAGTAGAGCCAACGGTTGGCGACATTGAACTGAAGCATCTTAGGGTCGTCGCGGAAGCCGTCGTGGTTGTGGTCGTACGTCTTAAAATTCCCGGACACGTGGCCAAGCAGCACTGTGCTCCATTTCTCTCCCATCTGGAGCGACGATGCGATGTTGAGGTCCGCCTTGGTATCGTCCATTATGGATGCGTTGAGGAACAGAGGTTTCTCATCCGTCGGTTTGCGATATTCCGTATTTATCTGTCCCGTAATGGATTCTGAGCCGTTGTTCACTGAAGACAGGCCTTTGGACACTTGGATGCTCTCCAGCCACTGCCCTGGCACGTAAGACAGTCCGAAAGGGGCTGCGATGCCTCTCATTGACGGCCTGTTCTCGTCAAGCATCTGAGTATAGACTCCGCTCAGGCCAAGAAGCTTTATCTGTCTCGCACCGGTTACGGCGTCCGAGTAGCCTACTGTAACGCTTGCGGAGTTCTCGAAACTTTCGGCAAGGTTGCAGCAGGCCATTTTCTTCAGCCCTGCCGACGATATGACTTCCGTGCGCAGTTCCTTGCCGCGTGAGAGATAGTTTCCGCTCTGCCGTCCCGTGAATACGGTTGCCTGCAGGCTGTCTGTCCTGTCCTTGTAGATACCTGTTGTATCATTCTGGGTGTCTTGGGCGATAAACTTGGCACTGCCTTCTGCTGTAGTATTGTTTTCTGCCGTACTGGCTGCGAGCCTCTGGCTATGGTCTGTCACATCGGCTCCAGCAAGGGCTGTCGCCGAGGTCACCGATGCCGCCAAGGTCATAAGTATATGTATGAGTTTCATATCGTTGATAATTTCTATGTAAGTGTCAGCGCAAAGATAGCCTATAAATACATCACTGCATTTATGTTTTACGCAAACTTTCTTACGATGTTTTCCTCGGGGCCGAACCGGCTATCATAGACGCAAGCAGGGAGACCGTACCCGGCCTCCCTGTAATAGATATAATGTGGATTGTGCTTACTTATTCATTTCTGCGAGATGCTTCTCCCACGCCCAGGCGGAAGCAAGCGTCTCCTCCACAGTGCGCTCTGCCTTCCAGCCGAGTTTCTTGTTTGCGAGAGACGGGTCTGCCCAGATGGCTGTCACGTCACCTGCGCGGCGCGGAGCGAACTTGTAGTTCAGCTTGACACCATTCACTTTCTCGAAGGCATTGACCAGTTCAAGCACGGAAACAGGACGGCCTGTGCCGATATTGAAGATCTCGTAGTCCTTCTCCATCTTGCCGTCGAGCATCCTTGCCACTGCATAGACGTGAGCCTTTGCCAGATCCACGATGTCGATGTAGTCGCGCTGGCAGGTTCCGTCAGGAGTAGGGTAGTCGTTTCCGAAGATGCTCAGGCACTCGCGTTTCCCGATGGCTGTCTGGGTGATGTACGGAACGAGATTGTTAGGCACGCCTCGAGGCAGTTCTCCGATGAGTGCTGACGGATGCGCTCCGATAGGGTTGAAGTACCTGAGGGCTATGCCCTTGATGCAGCCTTCCTTGTGTACGCCAGGAGTGACTTCTGCTCCGTATCTTGCATAAGCCTTCACAGAATCGCGGAGAATGTCCTCGCAGATCTGCTTCGTGTTGCCGTAAGGGGATGTCGCAGGCTGGCGCGGAGACTCCTCTGTGACAGGAAGATTTTCAGGCTCGCCGTAGACGGTGGCTGAAGAAGAGAAGAGCACGTTGCACCCGCCGTGTGTGCGTGCAGCCTCGATCACGTTCAGGAATGACGAGAGGTTGTTCTTGTAATACTTGACAGGCTCTGCCACGGACTCGCCGACCGCCTTGAATGCGGCGAAATGGATGACAGCGTCGATCTGGAACTCTGAAAACAGCTTGTTTACTGCATCCAGGTCGCAGAAGTCCATCTTAATGAAAGGGATATCCTCCCTTCCGGTGATTTTCTTGACACCTTCGAAGCAGGTCATATCGCAGTTGGACATATCGTCCGCCACTACGACCTCATATCCTGCCTGAAGCAACTCTACTGTCACGTGGCTGCCTATGAACCCGGCACCGCCTGACACAAGAACTCTTTTGCTCATATTTTGGTTTGTTTATGTTCTGTTCCAGCCTGCAAATATAACAATCCCGTTAAAAATAAAAAATGACATATCCGGGTTAATTCCCTAAATTTGTGTCAAAAGACTGTATGCGCCTTTCCGGTATGGCTTTCCTGAACTTCCTCAGTGAGAAAGCGTCAGCCATTCTTTTCGGAACTTCAGAGAAAGGTCTCTTCGGGAGTGCAGAATGTCTCTGATGATTACATAGACTATGATGAGACATATATTATATATATTGGTGTCAGCCTTGATTTCGGCCGGAGCGTTAAGCGCCTCGGTCAGTCACGATGTCTTACCCGCTTCGTCACTGATGTCTCAGGCCGGAACGCCTTTGGAGACCTCGGCCGCTTCACGAAGGACATCGGATCCTCAGGTATCTAAAGACACCCTATATTCGTCAGCTCAAAGATACATTGACCTGAAAATGAAGGAGGAACCTTTCCGGTCGGGTCTTGTGGGGGTGCTGGCGGTGACGCTTAAGGGCGATACTCTGGCGGAATACGGCAGCCTTCGAAAGATGATACCGGCATCCAATATGAAATTGATTTCCACTGGCTTGGCGTTGAACGGCCTCGGAACTGGCTATCGTCTTGCGACCAGGCTCGGCTATACGGGGCATATCAGTGGAGGGGCACTGCACGGTGACTTGTATATAATAGGCGGCGGGGACCCTACCATAGCGTCAGGCGACAGGATGGCACCGGCGACGGACAGCCTGTTCGCAATGTGGAAAAGAGCATTGACTCGGGCGGGGATACGGAAAATCGACGGACTGGTCATCGGCGACGGGCGTTTCTTCGACGGCCCCATCGAGAATGAGAACTGGTCGTACAATGACCTCGGCACGGACTATGGCGCCGGCGGGAATGGTCTGTGCTTCAGTCGCAATGTGCAGACTGTCAATGCGGTACCGACGCCTGTCGGTTCCAAGATCAATGCCTCTGTCGTATCGCCTGTGACTCCGTGGCTGAGGCTTAGGGTCAATGCCGTCTCGGCTCCTGCCGGAACGGGGGACAATCTCTATCTGTTCAATTCTGATATGGCTCCGGTGGCTGAGCTGCGAGGCTCTCTGGGCGTGGACAAAGGACAGAGCAGCCTCAAGTGCAGCAATAAATTCGGAGCATTGACCTGTGCCTGGAATTTCGCAAGCTATCTCAGTAGGAGCGGTGTCGCCTCTTACGGAGCGGCCGATGTGGATGCTTTCGGCAATGTCCGCGAGGCGGGGCATTTGGTACATAGTGCCGCTTATGTCGCCGACAGGCCTGCCGCCAGTTTGGAGGAGATGACTGTGATAGGGGAATTCAAATCTCCGTCTCTGGTCGAGATCGCAAAGGTGACCAACGAGCGGAGTGACAATTTCTATGCGGAGTCGCTGCTCCGGATATTGTCGAAAGAACGCACTGGTTCGGCTTCGTATGACTCTTGCGGTGTGATGGTTTACAGGGAGTTGCAGTCGCTTGGCGTGGACTGCGGCTCTGGCGTCAGGATAGTGGACGGAAGCGGCCTGGCCCGCCATAACTATGTGTCTCCGGATTTCTTCTGCCGCTTTTTGAAAGCGATGGCGGGGACGGATGTCGTGAGACAATATGTGTCCACGTTGTCTATAGCGGGCGGGTCACGTCTTCGCGGATATCCGGATTCAGTCCGCAGGAGAGTACGTATGAAAAGCGGCTCGATGAACGGTGTCCTCTGCTATTCGGGCTATGTCCTGCCGTCCACTGACACCGTCTCACTTTCGGAAGATACCATCGTGTTCTCCGTTATGACCAATAACATAGTGGAAGGCGGTGCAGAGGTTCGCCGTTTCATAGATACATTCCTGTCCCTGCTGGTCAGGTGACGCAAGCCTGTAGTCCATAAATGGACAACGGATTCCGGAGGTGCTGACTCTGGAATCCGTTGTTCGATTGTACGTAAGATAGTTGCGTGCCACAGGCGTGGCCGTGAAACTATTCGCCTTCCTTAGCTGTGACGATGGCGCTGAGCTTCTCGTAGAGAGCATCGGTCTTCTCGAACATCTCTTTGCGGAGATTCAGGAACCAGGCTTTTCTCTCTTTCGGCTCAACCTTTGAGTTGGCCTTGTCTTTCAAGTCGTTATAAAGATCCACAGCTTCGCTGATGACCTCAGCTACCTTGTCGGCGCTCTTGTTAGGGTTGAGGGTGATGAAGAGTGAGCAATCGTCCACGAAATCGCCTACAACGTACTCGACGTCCTTTTTGAAATCTCTAAGATTCATAGTATTAAAGAATTAATGAGTCTATATCAATGCCGCTGCCTACAATATGCCGGCATTGATATGCCGATGTTGAGGTATGCATCGATGCAAAGTTAGTCAAATTTTTGGCAATCCGCATCATTTGCCGGATACCTACAGGAAATAATATGGACTGTCAATGATTTTCGTCGAAGTGTATGGATTGCCGTGCTCGTCACACATTCTCCTCACCCTCAGAAGACGAGGCGTCCCGGTATAGTAGTCTTTTTCGGAAGGGTTCAGGGAATTAATCCGGACCTCGTGAGAAGAATGGATTATGCGACCTCCTCCTATGTATATGGCAACGTGGGTCACACTTTCCTTTCTGTCTCCGGAGGCTTTCCTGCCGAAGAACATAAGGTCTCCGGGCCTTAGCTGCCCTTCGCTTTTTCCCGGGATGAAACCTTCCAGAGGGACAGGTTCCCCCTCATAGATTTGCTCCGATGCGTTCCTGGACAGAAGGACTCCGTTCAGGAAGTATGCCGTGCGTGTCAGTCCGCTGCAGTCCAGCCCTTTGGAGGACGTCCCTCCCCACATATAAGGTGTCCCGAGGAACCTCTTGGCTGTGGCGACGATGTTCTCCGGCGTGGCTTTGCGTGATTCCGCCCAGGTGCTGAACTTCGCCACATCCTGTCTTCTTGCATATCCGATCCTTCCGTCCGGTAGGACTACTTCGAGAAAAGTTTTGTGCTTCAATGTTTTCCCCGCCATCAGGAGGTCACCTGCCACGAGATCGCTGATCCGCTGTGCCCCGGCATCCGGAGCCTCATAGACTTCGGTCCATAGCGATGTGCAGATGTATTTCGGCGATGCTATGTAGTTACGCATCTGGGTGCTGTCCACTCTGACAATTCCCATATCGGTGGCCCAGGCGATGTAAGGGTCCGGGCTCTTTATCTTCAGCCAATACCCTTTCGAGTCCAGAATCTCCACTGGCGTTCCCATAAGCGCCTGTGTCTCGAGAGCTGCTTCGTAGTCCGGAGATGTCCGCATAAAGTTGGCGGAGTATTTAACTATGCCGTATTTCTGTTGTCCTGCGGCACTCAGGCAGAGAGTCAGCGCCAGAAGTGCCGACAGCATTGTCCTTTTCATCATTGTCCTGAAATTTATCGGCGGCTTCGGGTATTATTGGCCGCCTTTTTGCGAAGATACGGACTTTTTAATAGATTTGCAGACATTATGGAAGGTTCCAAGATGGATTTCTACTCGGAGATGCCGGACTTTTTCCCGGACGGCAAGCGATATAACACTTTCGTGGGCTACTACAAGCGCATCTATGGAGAGCGTCTGCAGAAACTGGTGATAGACGCCGGCTTCACGTGCCCGAATCGAGACGGGACTGTCGGACGCGGCGGGTGCTCGTTCTGTGACAATGCCGCTTTCCATCCGTCGTACAGCACGGCCGGGAAGAGCATAGCCGCACAGATAGACGAGGGCATAGAATTTCATCAGGTGCGATACCGTAACACGAAACATTATCTAGCCTATTTTCAGTCATTTTCAAATACTTATGCGCCTCTTTCGAGGTTAAGGGAACTATATCTGGAAGCGTTGTCTCATCCTAGGGTCGTCGGCATTGTCATAGGCACGAGACCGGATTGTGTGGATGAAGAGAAACTGGACTGGCTGGCGGATTTGAAGAGTGGGATGGCGCTTCCCGGGTGGAGCCGTGACGGGTTCCAGACTCCAGTGGTGAAGGTGGAGTATGGCATAGAGTCTTGTTATGACCTGACGCTGGAGCGTGTTGGACGCGGACACGATGTCGCCGCAGCCGAGCGTGCCGTGCGCCTGTCCGCCGAGCGTGGGTTGGAGCCTGGTGCGCATTTTATCCTCGGCCTGCCGGGTGAGTCCAGGTCAATGCTGACGGATCAATGCTCTTTCATCAATTCTCTTCCTCTTCATTCTGTGAAGTTCCATCAGTTGCAGATAGTCAGGGGTACCCGTATCGAAAAGGAGTTCTCCTCTGTGCCTCAGGACTTCCTGAGGCTGGACCTGCCGGACTATCTGGATCTGGCCGTCGATATCCTGGAACGTCTCCGCCCTGATCTCTATATAGAACGTGTCGCCGGTGAGGTGCCTCCGCGCTTCGTGAACGAGACTCAGTGGGGCTTGATCCGTAATTTCCAGATTCTTCATCTCCTGGACGACCGCCTGGAATCCCGCGCCACCTGGCAGGGGCGTCTGACGCGTTAGGCTGTTCTGCGCAGTCATCTCTCTATCTTTTTTTTGTTGGGCGAAGTAATATCGGAAGGTCGTTCAAAACGGATTCTGAAGGCAGGATAGTTTAAGAAACATCCGGAAAGATTTAAAATTTGTCAAAACTTATTTAATATTCGTCAAAATCTGCACTGAAGACCGCCCCACCTGACTCTCCGTAGTGTTTTCCGGAAGAATTTTGCATAATATTGCAGCCTTGACAGGCCGGCACACCCTCCACATCGGGCGACCGCCGGCTGCGACGATTTTGTCAAACCACATTAAAAAACTAACTTTATGACTGAAAACATCAAGGCGCGGTACATCGACCCGATGCTGGACTGGAGCTTCAAGAGGCTCTTCGGCACGGAGGTGAACAAGGACGGGCGCGAGTTCCTGGTGGAGATGCAGCGCGGAGCGCAGAGCCACTTCTTCGAGAGGGCGTTGTTCTACACCTCCTTCCCGATAATGAAGCAGGGGCGGAAGTCGCTGGCGGAGGAGGACAAGGATGAGTACGTAAGGAAGAAGTCGTGGAACTTCAGGCTCGACGGAGTGTTCTTCCTCGGGGTTCTGAACTTCAGCTACGAGGATGACGAGCTGATTGAGCACCGCTACAGGCTGCGTGAGGCGACGACGGGGAAGGTGATGACGGACAGACTGGAGTTCGTGTTCGTGGAGGTGGCGAAGTTCGACAAGGGCGAGGACGAGCTGGAGACCGACCTGGACAGGTGGCTGTACATGCTGAAGAACCTGTCGCTCCTGTTGGAGCGGCCGGCGGCGCTGAGGGACAGGATATTCGGTAGGATCTTCGACGTGGCGGAGTTTGCAGGCCTTGATGACGACGACAAGAAAAACTATGTTAATGCCATGAATACGGAACGAGACACTTACAACCAGATCGAGTATGCCAGGGAGAAAGGAATCGAGAAAGGAGCGGAAGAAAAGGAAATGAGCATCATCCAGAACCTTCTGACGATGGGTATGTCTGTGCAGACTATCTGCGAGGCAACCGGGACATCCATGGAGAAAATCACGAAACTGGCCAAAGACAAAAACATCAATGCTATGAATACGGAACGGGCCACTTACAACCAGATCGAATATGCCAGGGAGCAAGGAATGGAGCGTGGCAAGGCAGAGGGGCTTGCGGAAGCACGGAAGGAGAAACTGGCGATAGCGATGAATTTCCTTAGGATGGGAATTCCTTGCGAGAAGGTGGCTGAGGCTATGGGGCTGTCGGAGACGGAGGTGGCGCAGTTGAAATCATAGTGTTCCGCTGATGAACTTCAGCCTTTTCCAAACAGGGGAGCTATGCTGAAGTCCTGGAGATGCGGCAAAGTAACAGCGGTAGGCCATTATCTATAATAATAACAGGAAAGAGGCAGCGAACTTATTAAGTCCGCTGCCTCTTTCCTGTTATGGTACGTTATAGGCCACTTTTCGGATACCTATGCTTTGATTATTCGTTAGAGTAAGTAACTTTTGAAACTTGAATGATTCCATTGCTGCTACCCTTCTTGCAATCTACATATATTTTGAATTTGCAATCCTTTTGAGGATTGGTCACGTTGAATATGCAATCTCCTGTCTTGACAGTTCCACTGATAGTCTCCACAACAGTATTATTTTGTATGACTTCCATCTTTATGGAGTTGATAGAAGTTGGAGTTACCTTATCAATAGTCATTTTAATCGTCTTAATGGAGTATGGCATAGTCGAACTCGTCTCTATTGTGGCAATTGAGGCGGTATTTTTACTGCCTGCTCTCACATATTCCCAATCATTGTTGTTGTTGTTCCAATTTGCCATATTCCAAGTGAAACCATCAACCGTTACAGTCCACGAGCTTGAGTAATTTGATAATCCTTTACTATTGAACTGCTTTCCGAACTGAAGAGTATAGGTTTTAGTCTCCTCCACTGCTGCTCCTGCGGCCTTCTGCGTGAGGGTGATGGCCTTGGTGAGGGAAGCGTCTGCTGTGTGGGTTACTGTGAGAGTCGCTTCGTTGGCCTTATCTGAAGTGTTCTCCCCGTTCGGGGTTACGGTGATGGTGCCGGCGGCCTTGTCCACAGCAATCGTCGCCCAGCCAAGTGATGTCGGAGTGACAGTCCAGTCTCCTCCTTCTGCATTTACGCTAACCTTTACAACGAAAGCATCTGTCTCCGTGCTTGCCCAAGTCTTTGAGGACTTATCAATCGAAAGCGATGGGGCAGCAGGATCTTCTTTGATAGATGTGGGGCAGAAACTTGTATTTTTTTTATCGCTATTGTAACCATAAACAAAGCCGTAGGCATCGATATTCTTTCCGTCAGTGCCAGCATTTTCTGTACTCAAATACAATATCTGTCCTCCGACTGTGATGTAACGACCATTTTGGAGGCCTTTTACGTGAACATATTGAACGGAAGAAGATGTCACATATTCGGTCAAATACGCCTCAGTAGCTTCTACTGCGTCAGTATATTTAGGTGCTTCTCCTGATTTCTTGTTTGAAATCGTGGCGTCGTTATATTCCAAGATGCCATTGTATTTTACGACCTTTCCTGCCGCATCAAATGTATCGCCGAGTGCAAGACCGTGTTTGTATTTATAGAATACAAGATATCCAGTTCCGTCACCGACAATGGCGTTATTATTATTATTATTTACTAAGGCATAAACCTTAAGATTCTTAATAGTATAAGTACCTTCTGCCGTAATATCTTTAACGTGATATGTCGGTTTTGTTTGCAACTCTATCGTTGAGATTTTGGATGCTTCGTATGCTTTTTCTCCGCTGACGGCTTTAGCATTGACCTTGATGGTATATGCCTGTCCATCTGCCAGATCATTGAATGTTACGGATCCTTCGGCGGCAGATTGTTCTGCGACCTTTGTCTCCCCGTTATAGATTCCGCAATGATATCCTTCAGTCGCACGAGAATCAACAGCCCAAGTCACAGTGATGGAAGTCTCGTCAATCGCACCTTCCTTGAGTTCCGGAGCAGTAAGTGTAGGCGTGCCGAACTTGGCTGCTGTCAAAGTTGCGGCAGCGGAGTTCTTGTAGTTGTCTTTGTCGGAAGGAACAGCTACGACAGAGACATCATAATAATCATCTTCGATGGCGGAAGCGTCATAAGAGTTGGTCGCAGATGTATATGTCTCGGAGCCAATGGTGACATTATATGAAGCGGCACCGCTTACGGCATCCCAAGATATAATTTTTGCTGATGAAACACTCAGATTGGCTGGTGATTCGATTGCAGTCAAAGGTGTTCCTTTATACAAATAAATACCATTGACAGATTCCCCGTCATACCAACGAAAACCTCCATTACTACCGTTATTGTAATTATATCTTATCTGTCTTTTTTCAGATGAGGCTTGAAGAATTTTGATTGTTCCATCCGTATTTAAACTAATTGAAAAATCACAATTAGTTTCGGAATAATTGTCCAGATTGAACTTACTTTTGGCACTTGCTGACAGATATTTGCCTGATGGTGTCATAATTGAATATGTCCCACTTGAACTGCCTTTTACAATTTCAATAGCAAGTGCGGAATTTGATGCGTCTATAGTGTTGTTTGAAACAGTTACTTCAGAACAAGTTCCCCAAGTCCCGTCAGTGAACTTACTTTCATCAAATGCATAGTATTTTGCATTATTTTCGCCTACTAGAATATAACGTCCTGTCCAATCGTCATCTGTCTTAGAGACTAGTTTAAACCCATTGCCTTTCGTCAAATTCTCCTCATTCAATGTGAGGTTGATGACCGCCATCTGACTTTCCGGAAAGACGATGTCCTTTGGAAGAGAGATGGTCTTCGTGAAGGTATAGCTGTCGGTCTCTCCGGATAATGTGAGCTCTGTTCCGGAAGCGAGAGTCGTAGGATTGGCTACGAGATAGATTGCATTAAGCAGTTCATCATTGACGACAGGCATATTGGCCTCTTCGGAATATACTGCGGTCAGAGACTTGCGTGCCTCTGTCCACCCGATGACTTTAGCATTGGTGATGTCGAGTTTTGCACTTCCTGCGAGAATCGCATCGGAAGAAGTCATAGTAAAGTTATGAATTTTCTCCTTGTCAAGAGAAGCCGGCCCCTTCACATTTATTTTTACGACGGACATTACGCGCTTGAAGTAGACATCATTCATAACGACAGTCTCGCCATCAGATGTGTAATTGACCGGTTTTGACACCAGGATGTCACAATTCTCATCAATGGTTTCGGATGTTGGATGCTGAACGTATTCGTCCTGAGCGTCGCCGAGAGCGATTCCGATTACTTCTGCGCCATCGACTGGTGCGAAATAGCCCTCAAGGCACTGCTTTGGTGCTATAGATTTAAATACTCCTGATTCGGTTGCATCAAGGGTTCCCTCAAAGTTGGCTGTTATGTCATCCTCATTTTTATTGTACAAGACACCGGCAAGTTCGCTTTTTTCATTGATGTCTCCGATAAATACTGCCAATGCGTCGTCCGTGCGCCATTTCGGAGTATATGTGCCGTCAAGATTGTTGTCAATATATGACTTGACGTGAGGGATTTCAGATGTTCTTACAGAGAAGAAAATACCACTATGCCCCCCCCTGTCTGGAGTTTCTGATTCTTGGGAGCAGGATGCGGCCGTGAATGTTGCAAGTGCCGCAAGTGCGAGAGCCTTAATTATTCCTTTCATAGGTGAGAAGATTAAAGGTCATACAAGAATTCGTCACTTTCTGTGAGGGCGTCGCCTGCCTGGTTCGCTTTGCCGAATCCGTCTCCACTTCCACAGAAAGCGTGTTCAGCCGCTACTGAAAGCACCTCGATCTCGGGGCTTTCGTAAAGATTAGTGTTGTTTGTCATTGTTTAGTATTTTTTAAAAATTTATATCAGTCTCGCCGATTTCGGGCGGCTCTGTCTCGTGCAGGCTAATGTGGTCAGCATCAGTCTGGTCAATCTCCATCCCGATGCTGTAGTGAATAATCTGTGTCGGTGGCCTGCATATCCTTGCAAACATTCTGCAAATATAGATATTTTTCGTGTAAAAACCTTGATATTTAGGATGGTTGTTTCCGAGGACAAATGTATACGCTTTGGGGAGGCTTAGACATCCCGCCGGCTGAACTCGCAGCCGCACCACAGCTGGTTGTAGAAGCCGTGCTCTCGGATTATGGCGTTCCGCCGCTCCTGCAGGCCTCCCTTTCGCCAGTTCATATCCCACCAGGTCACGGACGGGAACAGTCCGCAGGCATAGGCGCCCGCAGCATTGACCTGGGACAGATCCTTCCAGCGGGACGAAGCCAGAGTCGTGGCCAGCACGTCAAAACCGTGCTCAGAGGCATATCTCGCCGCCCTTTCCAGTCGGAACTTGAAGCACTCGGCGCAGCGTAACCCCTTTTCCGGCTCTTTCTCCAGGCCGCTCGCCACATACCTCCAGGCGCTGTGGTCGTAATCATCATTGACTATCTCCAGACCAGTCTCCTCCGCATAACGGATGCACTCATCCAGCCTCTTCGAGTATTCGGCTTCGGGAAAAATGTTTGAGTTACTGTAGAAAATGACGGGCCTGATGCCGTGATTCACAAGGCATTCCACAATGGCGGAAGAACAGGGGGCGCAGCATGCATGAAGCAGCAGCCGCGTCCCGGGCATCACCAATTCCGGCGTATGTCTTTTATGTGCCATACCGCAAATTTAACCATATTTAGGGATTGCCGAAAATTTTGTGAGGCGGTAACTTTGCAACCGTTGGATTGAGATTCAGATTTGTCGGAAGACAGTTTCTGAAAGCCATATAGTTAAAGTGAATCCTTTTGATTGTTGTAAAAAGCGGTCTCCTGTGAAGGACAGCCGCTTTTTTGTGCGAGACGACAGTCCGGGTCCACACGACGGCGGAAATAAAAATATCATTATCTTTGTGAGATAAATGACAATGAAAATGAAAGACATACATACGGGAAAGCTCTTCTCGACAGGGATGAAGATGGCGGAAGTACCGGACGCTGATCCGAGGCTCCTGGGCGTGATGCGCAGGCTCGGCATCAGATTCGGCTTCGGAGAGAAAACTATCGAGGAGGTATGCGCCGAGAATGGCGTGAACCCGCATACATTGCTTCTGATATGCAAAATCTACATCTATGACAAGTATCTGCCCTCCAGGGAGGAACTGTCACGCAGCAGCATATCGGATATAGTCACATACCTCCACAGTTCACACGACTTCTATACGGGAATCGCACTCCAGAACCTGGAAAACCACATCCAGGCGATGGCCGAGACTCTGGACGAGAAGCACAGCGACATCATAATGAAGTTCTGTTCAGGGTACAAGAGCGAGATACTCAGGCATTTCGAGTATGAGGAGGACACTGTGTTCCCATACGTCCGGACTCTTGCTGAAGGCAGGCTGCCGGAAGACTACTGCATAGACCTTTACGAGGAGAACCACTCGGATGTGGACGAGAAGCTGAATGACCTGAAGAGCATCGTGATGAAATATATGCCGCAGAGCTGCGACGACAACCTTATCCAGAATGTGCTGCTGAGCCTCTATTCGCTAGAGGATGACCTTGGAAAACATACTTACATAGAAGATGAGATATTGGTGCCGATGGTTACGGCACAGGAGAAGATGCTGAAAAGACAGCTGGAGGAACAGAGAAGATGAGAGAATCCATAAGGAAAATACTGATCATCGAACCTTCGGTGATAATATCCGAAGGACTGAGGCATATAATCGACAATTTCGCCGGCTATGACGTGTGCGGCATCCTCAGAAGTCTCGACGGCGGGCTTGACGAATTTGAAGCTGACCTGATTATCTCCGACCCGTCAGTGTTCAGTCCGCAGGACCGTCAAGGCTCGCGCGACACCATAAGAAGTTATGTCAATGCTCCCGTGATGGCGATGCTGACCTCTGCTTATGACGCTTCCTGCGTCTCCACATACGACGGAGTCATCTATCTTACGGATACCTCGGACGAGGTCGAGCAGAAAATAACTGCTGTGATGAAGTCGAGTCCGGCGGAGCAGAAAGGAGAGGGCGAGGAACTCTCGTCCAGGGAGAAGGAGATCCTGGTGTGCGTCGCCAAAGGTATGCTGAACAAGGAGATAGCCGACCATTTCAATATCTCCGTCTATACGGTGATCACGCACAGGAAGAACATAACCAGGAAGACCGGCATCAAGACGGTTGCCGGACTTACGGTCTATGCTCTGCTGAACAACCTGATAGACGTGAATTCTATGGAATAATGCGATAATATGAACTTCAACGGAATAATAGTCGGAGCCGCCACATTCCTCATAATCGGGATGTGCCATCCGCTCGTCATAAAATCTGAGTACTATATCGGAAAACGCTCCTGGTGGGCGTTCCTTGCCGTCGGCATTGTCCTTGCCGCATTGTCCTTGGCGTTGGATGATGACACGCTGGCGACGGTGGCCGGTGCCGGTGCGTTCTCGTTCTTCTGGGGTATCGGGGAGGTCATAGAGCAGGAGAAGCGTGTGCTGAAGGGATGGTTCCCGGAAAACCCCAGGCGTCACGCATATTACGAGAACTTGAGAAAAACTGCGGAAAAGTCCGACATACCCACAAATAGGGATAGCAACTAAGTCTTTTTCATTATATATTTGCGCGCGAGACTCGTGACCGTCATCATCGGTTGCGGGCGTATTGGTATTTGAAATATCATCAGATTATGAGATTAGCGGATTTGAAGACCGGTGAACAGGGAGTCATCGTCAAGGTCAATGGACACGGGAGTTTCAGGAAGCGACTTATCGAGATGGGGTTCATCTCTGGCAAGAAGGTAACGGTGGTGCTCAATGCTCCGTTGAAGGATCCTATTGAATATGAGATACTTGGTTATAAGCTCTCTCTGCGCAGAAGCGAGGCTGAACAGATAGAGGTGATAGGCGAGAGCGAGGCCAAGAAGGCTATGGAAAGCAGTCACGAGTATGAAACCATATATGCCGATGACTGTGATGAGGAATGGTCGCTCAGCGAGATGATGTCGAGACTGGCAGAGGAGCGCGGCCACGTAATCCGCGTGGCTCTGGTGGGGAACCCGAACTGCGGGAAGACGTCGCTTTTCAACATCGCCTCCGGCTCGCACGAGCACGTCGGGAACTATAGCGGTGTGACTGTGGACGCCAAGGAAGGGCGCTTCGAGTACAACGGCTACAAGTTCGTGCTGGTGGATCTGCCGGGCACATATTCTCTGTCGGCTTACAGTCCAGAGGAACTGTATGTCCGCAAGAATCTGATAGAGAATGTCCCTGACGTGGTCATCAATGTCGTGGACGCATCCAATCTTGAGAGAAACCTCTATCTGACCACGCAGGTGATCGATATGAACCTCCGGGTGGTGATGGCCCTGAATATGTATGACGAGTTGAAGGCCAGAGGTGACGCTCTGGACATAAAGCAGCTGGGCTATCTTCTCGGTATGCCGATCTGCCCTACTGTGAGCCGCGACGGCACCGGAATCCCGGAACTTTTCGACACGGTCATAAAGATCTACACGAAGAGCGACGAAAAACTCGCGCGACATATCCATATAAACCACGGGCCGGAACTGGAGAAAAGCATCGACAGGATCAAGCTTCTGCTTCAGAAGAACAGCGAGCTCCGGGCGAGATACTCCACTCGCTATCTGGCGATAAAATACCTGGAGGATGACAAGGACATAGAGAAAGTCATTGATGCCCTGCCGGACAGGGATGAAGTCATCGCCGCTCGCGTGGAGGAAGAACGACGGATACAGGATCTGATGCACACGAACACCGAGTCCGCCATCGTGGATGCGAAGTACGCTTTCATCCAGGGCGCTCTTGCGGAGACCTACAAGCCGCATAAGGATACGACGCCGAAGAAGACCATAACGGACAAGATTGACTCCATAGTCACGAACAAGTGGCTGGCGTTCCCTATCTTCACAACCCTTCTCTATATCATTTTCCAGACGACATTCGCTGTAGGGGACTATCCGATGCGGTGGATTGACTGGTTCGTGGGCAAGTTCGGGGAGTTCGTCGCGATGTTTATGTCCGACGGGTGGCTGAAGGACCTGGTGGTGGACGGAATCATCTCAGGCGTCGGCAGCGTATTGGTATTCCTGCCTAACATATTGATACTCTATTTCTTCATCTCGTTGATGGAGGATTCCGGCTATATGTCCAGGGCTGCATTCATAGTGGACAAGCTTATGCACAAGATCGGCCTGCACGGAAAATCGTTCATTCCGATGGTGATGGGGTTCGGGTGCAACGTCCCTGCGATTATGGCGACCCGCGCCATCGAGAGCCGGAAGAGCCGTATGATAACGATAGCCATCATCCCGTTTATGTCGTGCGCCGGCCGTCTGCCTATCTTCGTGCTCCTTGCCGGGGCGTTTTTCCCGCATAATGCCGCATTGGTTCTTCTGGGGATCTACCTTCTGGGAATCATATTGGCGATTTTGTCGGCCACAGTCCTGAGCCGTTTCATCAAGGAAGATGACCTTCCTTTCGTGATGGAGCTGCCTCCGTACAGAATCCCGACTGGCAAGGCCATCTGGCGGCACACGTGGGAAAAAGGCCGCCAGTACCTCCAGAAAATGGCGACCACCATACTCATCTGCTCGATAATAATATGGTTCCTCGGATATTTTCCTAAGAATCAGGAACTTGCCTCTGCGCAGGAGTCGTATGCCGAGCTCGTTTCCGGAAAGGTCAATGCTGATGCCGCACAGGCTTTCGCCAGAGTCTCCGCCGATTCTGTCCAGGTCAATGCTCTTGCGTCTCGCATTGATTCCCTGTACGCACTGCAGCAGGAGGATTCTTATATCGGACAGCTTGGCCGGCTGGTCGCGCCGGCGATGGAACCTCTCGGGTTCAACTGGAAGATGGATGTGGGACTTCTTACTGGAATTGCGGCCAAAGAGCTGGTGGTCAGCACACTGGGCGTGATGTATTCAGAGGGCGCCAAGGTGTCGGAAGGCAATGACCTCAGTGAGGACACTCAGCTTCAGAGTGCTCTCGTGAAGGACATAACGCCTGCTGCGGCGTTGTCCTTTATGGTTTTCGTGCTGCTGTACTTCCCGTGCGTCGCCACGTTCGTCGCGATAAAGAACGAGACGGGGAAATGGCGTTGGGCCGTCGCCTGCTGCGCCTATACGATGCTGGTCGCCTGGATTATGGCGTTCCTCGTCTATCGTCTGGCGCTGATGATCCTCTGACAGGACGGCATCCCTGCTCCTGTTATCTGAGCCAGCCGGTGAGCTTGTCTTTTGCGTAAAGATAGTACACGGCGAGGCCTACCCAGCTGGTGAGTATCAGTATGACGATCACTACGACTCTTTTTACTTCTTCCACGCTCTTGAGGTTTCACACTTCAATGGCGGCCTTGACTGTCAGCACAGTGCCGATGATCCAGATGATGAATCCAATCATTTCAGTAAAGTTTTAGCAGGTTGTTTTTGAAAAATCTCCCGCAAAATTAACAAAAAAATCTTTTTCGGCGGTCAGAGGCAGGGTTTGATGTGTCTATATTATGGAGTATCTTTGTAATGACGATAACAGTAAAACTGATGAACACTTCGATATTGAAAAAGGCATTGTCCTTCATCATTGCGGCGGCCGGACTCGCGGCGTGCTGCGAAAAGAACAGCATTGACTTCATAGAGTCTCCCGTGGACTACGTAAGCACATTTGTGGGGACGGAATCGACTTACGAACTTTCGGCCGGGAACACATACCCTGCAGTGGCTATGCCGTGGGGAATGAACTTCTGGACGCCTCAGACCGGGCGCAACGGCGACGGCTGGACATATCAGTACACCGCGACGAAGATCCGGGGACTGAAGCAGACGCATCAGCCGAGTCCGTGGATCAATGACTACGGCGCTTTCTCGATAATGCCTGTGACGACTGGGCCTGTGTTCGACGAGAATGAGCGTGCGAGCTGGTTCTCGCACAAGGCTGAGGTCGCTACTCCATATTATTATAAGGTATATATGGCCGATCACGATGTCGTAGCCGAGATCGCCCCTTCGGAGAGGGCGGCGGCCATTCGCCTCACATATCCGGAAAAGGATATGTCTTATCTGGTCGTAGACGGCTATGCCGGAGGCTCTTATGTGAAGGTCATTCCTGAGGAGAACAAGATAATAGGTTATGTGACGAATAATCACGGAGGGGTTCCGGAAAATTTCAGAAACTGGTTCATTATAGTTTCTGACACGCCTTTCGAGACGGCTGAGACCATAGCGGACGGCAAGGCCACCGGAAAGATGGAATCCACGGCCGATCACGCCTTGGCTATGGTGGGCTTCAGGACGAAGCGCGGCCAGGAGGTGAGTCTCCGAGTGGCGTCATCGTTCATCAGCATCGACCAGGCCGCGCTGAATCTCAGGGAGACGGAAGGAAAGACCTTCGATGAGGTGCGCACTGCTTGCCGAGAAAGTTGGAACGGCGTCCTGGGCCGTATCCGCGTCAGCGATCCGGATATCGACCACATACGAACATTCTATTCGTGCCTGTATCGCTCCTTGCTCTTCCCTCGGGACTTGTCCGAGGTCAATGCGGATGGCGACAGGGTGCATTACAGTCCATATAACGGCGAGGTGCTGCCAGGCTATATGACTACCGACACTGGATTCTGGGATACGTTCAGGAGCCTGTTCCCGCTTATGAACCTCGTATATCCGGACCAGAGCGTCAAGGTGCAGGAGGGGCTTGTCAATGCGTATCTGGAAAGCGGCTTCCTGCCTGAGTGGGCTAGCCCTGGCCATCGCGGCTGTATGGTCGGGAACAATTCCGCTTCTGTGGTGGCTGACGCATACCTCTGCGGGATACGAGGATACGATGCCGAGACTCTTTGGAGTGCAGTGACGTCGGATGCTCACAGCGTCCATCCGAATGTCAGCTCGACGGGCCGTCTCGGTTGGGAGTGGTATGACAGCATCGGCTATGTCCCTTGCAATGTGGGCATCAATGAAAATGCCGCCAGGACTCTCGAATATGCTTACGACGACTGGTGCATATATCAGTTCGGCAAGGCTCTTGGCAAGCCTGAGAGCGAGTTGGCGTCTTATCGCAAGGCTGCATTGAACTATAAGAATCTGTATGACCCGGAGTATAGGCTGATGGCAGGCCGCAATGAGGACGGCTCGTTCTCCCGTCCGTTCAGCCCTCTGAAATGGGGCGGCGATTTCACCGAAGGAAACAGCCTGCACTACACGTGGTCTGTGTTCCACGACCCACAGGGGCTCATTGACCTTATGGGAGGCGATGAAGCATTCGGGGAGATGATGGACTCCGTGTTCAACATTCCGCCTCTGTTTGATGACAGCTACTATGGTTTCCCTATCCACGAGATACGAGAGATGCAGGTGATGAATATGGGCAATTATGCGCACGGAAACCAGCCTATCCAGCACTTCATCTATCTGTATGACTGGTGCGGCCAGGCTTGGAAAGCGCAGTCTCGCATCAGGGAGGTTATGGAAAAGTTCTATACGGCGGCTCCAGATGG
Organism: uncultured Bacteroidales bacterium; assembly: GCA_934695325.1. Classification (GTDB taxonomy): domain Bacteria; phylum Bacteroidota; class Bacteroidia; order Bacteroidales; family UBA932; genus Cryptobacteroides. Next base: position 36,846 of record CAKUVD010000002.1, read on the forward strand.
ATATTGTGGCGACGAGGACAACGGCCAGACATCGGCGTGGTATGTGTTCTCGGCTATGGGATTCTATCCAGTCTGCCCGGCGTCAGGCGAATATGCTGTCGGCACCCCGCTCTTCCGCAATGTCGAAGTGAGCCTGCCGTCCGGCCGGAAGTTCAGGGTCAATGCGGATGGCAATTCGGACAAGAACCTCTATGTCAAGTCAATGCGTGTGAACGGTAAGCCGGCCGACCGTGCTTTCGTTACGTTTGACGAACTCTCTTCCGGCGCCACGGTGGATTTCGATATGGCTTCGACCCCGGACAAGTCCAGATGCGTCTCGGCGGAGTCCCGGCCGTATTCGTTCAGCAGATAGGGGCTGTCAGTACAATGCGGAAGGATCGTTCACGTGGTCGCTGGAGAGAAAATCGAAGTGGCCATCGTGGCAGGTCCACGTATAGAGGACACCTGATTCACTGTCCTTTAAAGTGAGTGTCTGGCGGAACACTCTGCAAGAGCGTATGTTATGACCTGATGTGACCATCTCTCCGATGCATTTCCATATTCCGCCCATATAGCCGAAGACATAGGCCGCGAATCCGTCTCCTGATGCGGAGCGCACAGCGATGACCAGCTCCGGCTGCCCGTCATCAGTGAAATCGTGCGGCCCGACTGTGTATTCATTGGTCTTCGTCTCCTGATCTCCAGTGAACCCTATCTTGGGGTATTCGATGCCCGATGATGTGGGCATATTGGGTTTTCCCCCGATGAACAGGACATTGCGTCTCCCGGAAGCGTCTTCCACAGCCGTCACAGCACTGCTGTTATAGTAAAATGTAATGATTTTGAATGTCTTGCCGGATATCGTGAGAGATGTGGCCTTGCCTGCGGAACCGCATTTGGCTGCGGAGAACGTGAAGCCTCCTTCCATCCCTGAGATGAAGCCGTTCTGCGCCGCTGCTCCGAAAGATGTGATTATGGAGATCAATGCCGCGGCCAATATGCTGATTATGCCTGTACTTTTCATAATTCGGCAAAGTTACTGATTTCCGGTATGTTTTCTCTAAAAAAGTCGTGAAAACATACCGGATCTGATGTATGGCGCATCAAATCCGGCATTGAATGCGGGAAATTCCGTCTTTAGATTTTTGTGAGGAGACCGTCTTCCAGGTCCTTCGCGGCAGTCTGCTTTATCTTGTAGTGAAGCTTCTTGCCGGTGGCATTGAGAGGAATCTCTTCCACGAACCTGTAATAGCGCGGGCGCTTGAAATTGGCGATATACGGACTGTCCTTGCAGAACTGGTCCAGTTCCTCTACGGTCAGGGAGTCGTCGCTCTTGATGACGTAGGCCGTGACGAGCTGGCCGCGCACCCTGTCCGGGACGGCGGTCACTATGCAGTCCTTCACCTTCGGGTTCATATTCAGCACTTCCTCCACCTGAGTAGGATAGATGTTCTCTCCTGATGAGATGATCATATCGTCCTTGCGGCCTACGATGGTCACGAATTGCTTCTTGTCCCAGGTCGCGAGGTCATTGGTATAGATGAAGTCCTTGTAGTACTTGGATGCGGTGGCCTCAGGGTTGTTATAATAGCAGTATGGTGACTTTGCCGGCGTGTTGATGATGACCTCGCCGACTTCCGTGCCGTCCATCGCTACGGTCTCCCACGGCTCGGCCTTCCTGTCCTCGAAGACTTTCACCACTCTCACATCGTCATCGATGCAGGACGCTCCGGCTGACCCGGCATATTCCGGAAGGTCGAATGGGCGGAGGAATGTGTTCCAGAATGTCTCGGTGGTCCCATAGCCGTTGAAGATGTTATGGGTCAATGTCTTCTGATATCTTATGCAGGATGCCTTCTCCAGCGGGCTGCCCATCGTGACGATTCCTCTCAGTGAACTGAGATCCCTCGGTCTGTCCTCCTGTGCATCAGCCAGGTCTTCCAGCACCGTAGGGACTCCGATGACGAAGGATATGTGATACTTGCCGATATAGTCCAGCGTCTTTTCTGCATTGAACTTGCTCATTATCACCATACTGCCACCGGCATACAATGTCGGGCACGGGCCGGCGCAGTGCAGGCCGCCTCGGTGAAACCACGGTGTCGTGTTCATTGACACGTCTCTGTAGTTCAGCGGGAAGTGGATCATTACGTCGTGGCTGGAGAGCACTTCATTGATGCTCGTGAGAGGGACTCCTTTCTGACGTCCGGTGGTGCCGGAGGTGTAGAGTCGTGTGGTCTCGTCATATATGTTCAGCTCGTAAGGCAGTACAGGATCCTCGGTGGACATACTTCCTACGTAGTCATTGTATGACAGTATGTTGCCGTGACTGGTGCTGTCCGTGACGATAAGCCTTTCCGGCTTGAATGTAGCCAGACGGACCGCCTCCAGGATTTCCTTCTCTCTCTGGGAATCGAACAGCAGGATGCGAGGCTTGGAGTCGTCGATGTTCTGCGCTATCTCGCCCGGGCTGAGCCTGTAGCTTACAGGAGCATTGACAGTGTGCAGCTTATGGCACGCCACATAGACGAACACGAACTCAGGGCAGTTCAGGAGCTGATACATTATCACGTCCCCTTTCTTCAGCCCGTCGCGCAGCATTGCGGCCGCGAACTTGTTGCTCTCCCTGTTCAGTTCATCGTAAGTCCACCTCCTGTCGGTGTCCGGGTAGACCATCGCCTCTCTGCCGCCGAATCTGCGGACGTTTCTCATAAACCCTGCGATCCACGTATATTCTCTTTCAAAAATCTGTCTGAATTCAGTATTCATAATGTCTCAATGTCTTTTTCGGAGCCCGCACTGTTTTTTAGGAGCGGTTTGTCCGGATGCAAAAGTAAGTCAAATAATTTACAATGCTGAATTATTGTGATTATCTCCGCGCCGGTTTGACGAAATGCCGGGCTTCGTGGCGAAATGTGCGGAAAAGTGGTGAACTCCGATGCAACGCTGTGGCTGTTTTGTGCATCTCCATATATGATTCACCGGAATCCCGGCCGGATTGCGTGTCTTTCCTGTGCCGGTTCTTATGAAAGGATAGTTTATGAGTAAATTCGTTACAGTGATATTTGCCGCGGCGGCGCTGTGTCTGTTTGCGGTGTCGTGTTCCGTGATGGGTTCGGATTCATTGTCGGACATTTCCCCGATAGTGCTTCAGATATATCTCAGCGACAAAGACGGAGCCAACCTGCTGGATCCTGAGCAAGAAGATAATCCAGTCCAGGTGAGGGGCATTTCCGCTACGTTCCAGGGAAGGACATTCTCGGTAAGCGGCGCCGACGGCGGTGACATCGATACGCGTGGCGTGACATATTATCCCGAATATACCAGTCTTCGTCTCGTGACGGATTTCTACGGCAACTATATGTTGCTGTTCGGAGCGATTGATGGTCAGGAAGAACTCGATAATGAAGATTTTGTGCTGAATTGGGGAGACGGGACGTCAGATGTCATCACCATCTTCAACAATTTTCGATGGAAATCCAATGGCTCGCCGTCCATTACCAGACGCTTTTATGTGAACGGAGAGAGGCAGGACTCCGACATCGCCACATTCCGGCTGGTCAGATGATTTGCAGATATGTCTCATACTGTGTCCGATAAGCGGCAGCTGTTTTGACGCCAAGAGGAAATTTCTTACTTTTGTATCATCTCTGTGAAGGTTTATCCGCCTCATAGAGATGATAATTGTGTAAACAAATTAATATCAATATATTATGCACATCGCTATTGCGGGAAACATCGGCAGCGGCAAGACGACATTGACCAGGATGCTGGCTGCGAGGTATGGCTGGACACCTAAGTTCGAGTCGGTGGACTTTAATCCGTACTTGTCTGATTTTTATGATGATATGAACAGATGGTCATTTAATCTTCAGATATATTTCCTGAACAAGCGGTTCAAGGATGTCGTGGACATCTCCAAGAACAAGGAAGTCATCATCCAGGACAGGACCATATATGAGGATGCCCGCATATTCGCCCCGAACCTTCACGATATGGGACTTATGAGCTCCCGTGACTTCGAGACATACTCCGATCTGTTCGACCTTATGATGTCTCTGGTGAAGATGCCGGATCTACTCATATATCTGAAATCTTCCATACCTAACCTCGTGTCGCAGATTCAGAAACGCGGACGCGAATATGAGAAGACCATCAGGATCGACTATCTTACGGGGCTTAACGAGCGCTATGAGAAATGGATAGCGTCATATACGGGACATCTTCTCGTCATAGACGCTGACAGATATAAATTCGGAAACAATGATGAAGATTTCGAGGCTGTCACTGATATGATAGACTCCGAGCTTTTCGGACTGTTCCCTACAGAAGAATCCAAGTAAACAGGAAAATTTATGACAGCAAGACCGACAATCATTGATTTCGTGGAGAAGTACACGCGCGAGTTCGCGTCTCACGTCTTCCTCCGCGAGAAACCGGCAGACCGCTGGACGGAAACTACATTTGATCAGACAAGACTGGAAGCATACAGGGTGGCCGCGGGCCTGATCTCCCTCGGCATCGAAAAGGGTGACAAGGTGGCCCTTCTCTCCGAAGGCCGCAATATGTGGGTCATCGGGGAACTGGGAATCCTATATGCGGGTGGAGTCAATGTCCCGCTGTCCGTAAAGCTGGAGGAGGGGAGCGACCTGGTGTTCCGCATCAACCACTCCGACTCCAGGTTCGTTATGGTGTCCGGGACGCAGCTCCCTAAGGTGAGACGTATCCTGAAGGATATTCCGGCCGTGGAGAAGATCATTGTCCTCGACGACCTGGCTGAGTATCAGGACAAGGAGATTCCGATGTCCCAGGTAATGAAGATGGGCGACAGGTTTATGAAGGAGAACCCGGGTGCGCTCGAGACCAGATATAAGTCCGTGCAGCCGGATGACTATGCGAATATCAGCTATACATCGGGCACGACTGCGGATCCTAAGGGCATTCTCCTGACTCACAGGAATTATACTGCGAATGTGGAGCAGGCGCATTCTGTGGTCGCCATACCTACGGATGCAGTTATGCTTATCATCCTGCCTCTCGACCACTGCTTCGCACACGTCGCCGGATTCTATACGATGATGTCATACGGCGGAAGCATCGCTACTGTCCCGGTGGGGAAGACGCCGATGGCTTCCTTGAAGAATATACCTATGGCCATCAGGGAGGTTCGCCCTCACGTTATGCTCTCCGTTCCGGCTCTCGCACGTAACTTCAAGAAGAATGTAGAGTCCGGGATCAAGGCGAAAGGCCCTAAGGTGGAACGGCTGTACAATTTCGCATTGAATCTCGCCATTTCATATAATAAGGAGTATTATAACCGCGGAGGATTTCTCCAGCTCTGGAAGAAGCCTCTTATGGCTCTGTTCGACAGGCTCATCTTCAAGAGCGTGCGTCAGGGCTTCGGCGGAAGGATGATGTTCTTCGTCGGCGGAGGCGCTCTGCTGGACATCGAGCTCCAGAGATATTACTGCGCCATAGGCATCCCGATGTTCCAGGGGTACGGCCTTTCCGAGGCTACACCTATCATCTCATCCAACTCATTCAATCATTGCATCTTCGGATCGTCAGGCTATGTCGTGAGGCCTATGGAGATCAAGATCTGCGACGCTGAAGGCAAGTCTCTCGGCTATGGCGAGAAGGGTGAGATAGTCATCAAGGGAGAGAATGTTATGGCAGGCTACTGGAAGAATCCTGTAGCTACGGCCGAGACGGTGGTGGACGGGTGGCTTCATACCGGAGATATGGGTTATATGAGAGACAAGGACTTTCTCTATGTCGTAGGGCGTTTCAAGTCTCTGCTCATCTCGGCTGACGGCGAGAAGTACAGTCCGGAAGGGTTCGAGGATTCGCTCACAGACAGCTCCAAGTTCATAGACCAGGTGGTGCTTCATAACAATCAGGATCCTTACACGACAGTGGTCATCGTCCCTAACAAGGAGGCTCTCAAGGAATATGTAAAAGCCGGGAATCCTGGCATCGACATCAGTTCGCGTGAGGCGAAGGAGCTGATGCTGAAGAAAATCCAGGAAGAGGTGAATTCATACCGCAAGGGCGGTTCGCGTGCCGGGATGTTCCCGGAGAGGTGGCTTCCTGCCGCCATCATCGTGGCTGACGAGCCTTTCACGGAGCAGAACCATATGGTGAACAGCACGATGAAGATCGTCCGCGGAAAGGTGGAGAAGCACTATGCTGACCGCATAGCTTATGCTCTTACGCCGGAGGGAAAGAACCTGCTGAACGAAAAAAACATTGCATCGCTGTAAGCGGTACAATGTTTTCTCGTGCTTCGGACGGGACTTGAACCCGTACAGGCATTGCTGCCCAAGGGATTTTAAGTCCCTCGTGTCTACCAATTCCACCACCAAAGCGAATTGGAATGGCAAATTTAGGTAAAATTGTTTAAAAAATAAAATATTATGGGATTACTAGACGGTAAGGTGGCGCTTGTAACAGGTGCCGCGAAAGGTATAGGAAAGGCTATCGCCCTCAAGTTCGCTTCAGAGGGTGCGGATGTCGCATTCACGGATCTCGTCATCAACGAGGCTGCAGAGGAGACTATCAAGGAACTCGAGGCGTTCGGACATAAGGTCAAGGGGTATGCTTCAAATGCCGCTGACTTCGTCCAGACGCAGGAAGTCGTGGACCAGATTATGGCTGACTTCGGTCATATTGACGTGCTTGTGAACAATGCAGGAATCACCAAGGACGGCCTTATGCTCCGTATGAGCGAGGCTCAGTGGGATGCTGTCATCAATGTGAACCTCAAGTCCGCATTCAATTTCATCCACGCATTGACTCCGATTATGGCTCGTCAGAGAGGCGGAAGCATCATCAATATGTCTTCAGTGGTAGGTGTGTCCGGTAATGCCGGACAGTGCAACTATTCCGCTTCCAAGGCAGGCCTTATCGGTCTTGCCAAGTCCATCGCCAAGGAGATGGGGCCTCGCGGCATCCGTGCGAACTGCATTGCCCCTGGCTTCATCATCTCCGATATGACCAAGGCTCTTCCTGAAGATGTGCGTGAGCAGTGGGTGAAGACTATTCCTCTGCGCCGTGGCGGTACACCGGAGGATGTGGCCAAGGTTGCGCTCTTCCTTGCCAGTGACCTTTCATCATACGTCAGCGGACAGGTCATCCACGTCTGTGGTGCGATGAACTGCTAATACATAGAAATGCCGCCATCTTCTGGCGGCATTTCTGTTCTAGGCACTGCAGGCGTAAGCCTGTGGGGCTTTATCTAAAAATATTTCTTTTCCCGATGATCCAGGGCGATGAAGATGGACAACATTACGGTGAACGCCCAGAGCGAGGATCCTCCGTAGCTCATAAAGGGCAGTGGAATGCCTATGACCGGCATTATCCCGATGGTCATTCCTATATTTATGAACAGGTGCATAAACAGGCAGCTCGCAAGGCAATATCCATAGATCCTTGTGAAACTCTCTCTGCTTCGCTCTGCGTCACGTATGATCCGAAGAATCAGCATAACGTATAGCGCTATGACCAGGAGACATCCGATGAAGCCCCATTCCTCGCCCACGGTGCAGAAAATGAAGTCTGTGCTCTGCTCGGGGACGAATCCGTATGTGGTCTGTGTGCCGTTGAGGTATCCCTTCCCGACGAATCCTCCGGAACCGATGGCTATCATTGACTGGTTCACATTGTATCCGACACCTGCCGGGTCATCCTTGAGTCCGAGCAGGACTTCGATGCGTTTCCGCTGATGATCCTGCAGGACATTGTTAAAAACGATGTCGGCGGAGAATACAAGGCATACGCCTGCTATGAACGTAAGCACTGAGAGCAGTGCGAAATTGTTCCTGTTCTTGAACGAGTGCCACGCCGTGAAGGGAAGGCTTATACCTGTGACGGTCAGGAGAATATATATAGGTTTTATCGCCATCAGCAGAGGAATGGCCTCACCTTTCGCCTCTTGCAGTGCCGTCCAGGCTCCGGGCAGGAACGCGAGCAAGGTTATCCCTGCGGCATAGATCAGGATCCATCTCCACATTTTTCCTGAAGTCAATGCATTGCAGAATGAGACTACCGCGGCCAGCACGAGGATTGCGGTATATGGCGACGCCACCAGTGTCAATATGAATGTGAGGATGGCGAGTCCGATCATTGACAGGAGCCATCCGGAGAGCCCTTCACGGTAGAGCATAAAGATGAGCCCGACATAGACAAGTGCGGAGCCTGTCTCGCTCTCGGCCAGGATGATAAGCATCGGCAGGATGATGATGACGGCGACGGTGAGGAAATCCTTTGCCCTGGTCAGCCTGAAGCCTGCACGGCTCATTACATAGGCCAGGAGCAGCGATGTGGTTATCTTGGAGATCTCCGCCGGCTGGAACCGCACCGCACCGAAGGCGAACCAGGATCGAGAGCCTTTCACCTCAATGCCCAGGAATATGACTGCGACCAGCAATCCGAGCACCAATGTATAGAACAATATAGCCCCACTTTCCCATAGGTTCGGGTTTATTAGGAATATGATCGCCGAGCCGAGACCGAAGGCTGTGAGCATCCAGATGAACTGTCTCCCGCTGTTTGCGGAAAAATCGAATATGCCGGCAACATCAGGCCCGTGGACTGAGGCGTAAATGTTCGCCCAGCCTATGAAAACCAGTGCCAGATAGATGAAGATGAGTCTCCAGTCGTAGGCCTGTCCGATGCTCCTGCCGCTATAAGAGTCCATTTTGAATGTCAATAAGTTTTTACGCGGGACATCAGATCTCCCTGAAGCACCCTGTCCTCGAGGGGCTTGCGCTTGGGGTCAATGTCTCCTTTCAGATATTTTTCCACGAGAAGTGACGCTATAGGGCAGGCCCAAGTGGCGCCGAATCCTCCGTTCTCGATGTATGCGGCCACGGCGATCTTGGGATTGTCCTTTGGCGCGAAGCAGATGAACACTGAATTGTCCGCTCCGCGCGGATTCTGTGCCGTACCGGTCTTTCCGCAGATGTCCAGCCCGTCCACAGCCGCGATACTGGCCGTACCTCCTGATCCGAATCCGCTGTTCACGGCGCGCCACATACCCTGTATGACTTTCGTGAACTGTACGGTGTCCACCATGGTGTATTGCCGCTCTTTATATTTCTCGTCGATCTTCAGGGAATCGGAGTCCTTGATTATGTGTGGGATGTAATAGTAGCCGCGGTTGGCCACCGTGGCGCACATATTGGCTATCTGAAGCGGGGTGACACCGATCTCCCCTTGCCCGATGGACAGAGAGATCACGGTGGTGAACTTCCATCCGTTCTTGCCATATATCCTGTTGTAGTATGCTGAAGTCGGTATCGTGCCTCCGAGTTCTGCCGGGAAGTCGCTTCCGAGTTTCCTTCCGAAGCCGAAGCTCTGCACATAGTCGTGCCATTTGTCCAGAGCCTCTCCCGGCCCCTTGAACTTCTTGTTCTCCAGAATGTTCTTCATCACGTAGCAGAAATACCCATTGCAGGACATCATCACCGCCTCTTCCAGATTCAGAGGAGAGCGGTGGGCGTGGCAGCCGAGCTTATGGTTTCCGAAGTAATAACCCTTGTTGCACGGATATGTGTATTCCGGTTTCAGCACTCCTTCCTGGAGTCCTATCAGTCCGTTCACGAGCTTGAACACCGAGCCTGGAGGATATGGCGCCTGCACCGCCCTGTTGAACATAGGCTTATGCGGGTCGCTGACTATTTCGCTGTAATGTTTTCCGATGTCGGCGAGCATCTCCACGTCGATTCCCGGACTGGAGACCATAGTGAGGATCTCGCCTGTGGACGGTTCTATCGCCACGAGGCTTCCTACTTTGTTCCTCATAAGCTCCTGCCCGTACTGCTGCAGGTCTGCGTCAATGGTCGTCACCACGTCTTTCCCCGGGACCGCCTCCTTGTCCATCTCTCCGTCCTTGTATCTGGACTGTATCTGGTTATGTGAATCGCGCAGATATATCTGATAGCCCTTTTCCCCTCGCAGGTCTTTCTCTCTTGCAGCTTCAATGCCTGTCTTTCCGGCATAGTCTCCGGACTTGTATTCCCCTGGATGCTTCTTGATGAAGGACTGGTCCACTTCTGAGACATAGCCCAGAAGGTTTCCTCCTGCATTGACAGGATAGTCTCTGATGCTTCGCACCTGTCCCTTGAAGCCTTTGAACTTATACTGAACCTCGGCGAACTGCATATATGTGGCGGAGGATATCTGCTTGAGCATCACCATTGACTGGTAGCCTATCTTCTGGCGGTTGCGCCGATACTCGGACATCTTGTTCCGGATGAACTCCGGGGTCGTGTGCAGCACGTCCGCGAGCAGCAGGGTGTCGAACGGCTCCACCTCCTTAGGCGTCACGAGGATGTCGTAGGCGACCTTATTGCCGACAATGATCTTCCCGTTCCTGTCGTAGATGATTCCTCTTGTCGGGTAGATGATGTCATACACCATCGAGTTGTTCGAGGCGTTGATCTTGTACTTCTCGTCAATGATCTGTATGACGAAAAGTTTCAGGAGGAGGATTCCGGCCGCTACCATCAATCCTATGCGCAGCCTGCTGACTCTGGAAGCGCTCATTATTTTCTCACGTTAGGATCCAGCAGGTCAGCCACCACGAGCGACAGCGCAGTGCCTGTCACAAGCGAGAGGCTGAATCTCAGCAGATTGAATATCGATGTCCGGGCTGCGGCTCCATCGGCCCAGATGTAAATGACGAGGAAGATTGCTTGGACTGTGGTCACTGCCAATGTCATCTTCCCGATGCCGAACTTGCTCATTGACACATCCTCACCGGTCAGGGTCAGCTCTTTTCCGAATATGAAGTCGCAGATGATTCTCCTGGAACCTGCCACCGGGACGAGAGCGAGGGCGTTCAGTCCGGGGACTCCATCCGCCAGCAGATCCACGGCGAGTCCTGCCGCGAAGGCTATGAGCATCGCCGCGGATGTGCCGACTTTCGTGGGCAGAAGCAGTATGGTGCAGGGCAGGATGCTCAGAGTGATGTATGCGCTTATATGGAAATAGTTGCATATAAGCAGCTGGACTCCGAGAATCACCAGGAACATAATGAAATAGTTCTGCTTGCTCATCTCTTTTTATGCGTTTCGCCTTTTTCCAGTTCCTCTATCTCTATTATGTCCTTGTTAGACACGATCGTGACATATCTGAGGGCCGGGAAATTCTGGAACAGCTCGATTCTCACTTCATACGTGGCCCCGTTCACCACTTTGGTCTCGCCGGTCGTCCCCAAAGGAATGTCCGGCGGGAAGATGGATGAATAGCCGCTTGTATAGACGGTGTCTCCGGGCTCGAACTTGTACTGCAGCGGAATCTCCTTCAAGAGCGCTCCTGAAGTGCTCCTGCCGTCCCATACCATAGGCCCGGCCGCACCGCTGTCGCCTATCCTGGCGCTGATGCTTAGTTCCGAGTTCAGGAACGAGATCACGTATGAGTAATGCCTGCTTACGGACTCTACGATCCCTACTACACCCTCAGGAGTGATGACGCCCGACTGCGGCCTGACCCCATCGGCGGATCCTTTATTGATGATGAGATAGTTATGCTGCTTGTTGAGGCTGTTCTTGGTTATGGCCGCCGGCATATATATGAACTTGTCCGTGCTCAAGGCATTGTCTTCAGTCAGCATTGAGTCCAGCTTGGCCTCTTCGAGAGCCTGGTTCAGCCTTATGATCTTTCTGTTCAGTTCGAAGACTTCTTCCGCCAGCGCCCGGTTTTCTTTCCCGAGAGCGAAGTATCTGGAGATGGATTCCGTGATTCCCCACGTCTTTCCCATTATCCCCTGAAAGCTTCGGGTTATGAAGAAATCCTGCACTGAGCTGCTGTTCTTCAACATATTAAGTGCGGCAATCTCCAAGAATATGAAGACTGCCGTATTTATGATGGTTCCTGCTATGCTTCTTTTCCGCCGCATCTATCGCTTCAGGAAAGAGCAGTTTCCGACGTGCTTGAGAGCTATGCAGGTTCCTCTCGCCACAGCGTGAAGCGGATCTTCAGCGACGTGGAAAGGAATGTTCACTTTCTCGGAAAGACGGGTGTCAAGGCCTCTCAGGAGAGCGCCTCCGCCTGACAGGAAAATGCCGTTTTCCACGATGTCGGAATATAGCTCCGGAGGTGTCTGCTCCAGGACGTGGAGAATTGATGACTCGATTCTGGTGATGGACTTGTCCAGGCAATGAGCCATCTCCTGGTATGAGATCGTGGCCTCGACTGGGTGTGCCGTCATAAGGTTCGGTCCTTTCACGGTAAATGGCTCCGGCTCTTCCTGAAGGCTCGGTATGACTGCTCCTACGGCTATCTTGATGTTCTCCGCCGTGGTCTCGCCGATGCGGATGTTATGCTGTTGCCTGAGGTATGTCTGAATGTCACTGGTGAATACGTCTCCGGCGATGCGGATGCTGTCCTGTATCACTATGCCTCCGAGGGAGATGACCGCTATTTCGGTGGTGCCGCCTCCTATGTCCACGACCATATTTCCCTTAGGCGCCTCCACTTCCAGTCCGATACCGAGAGCGGCCGCCATAGGCTCTGAAATGAGATATACGTCTCTTCCTCCGGCGTGCTCCGCCGAGTCGCGCACGGCCCTGATTTCCACTTCCGTACTTCCAGAAGGTATGCCGACCACCAGACGCAGGCTTGGCGAGAAGATAGTCTTTCTCTTGCTGTTCACCTGCCTGATGAACCCGCGGATCATCATCTCCGCGGCGTTGAAGTCTGCGATCACGCCATCTTTCAGCGGACGGATCGTCTTGATGCCTGGCTGCTCGCGCTCGTGCATAAGCTTCGCCTTGTGTCCCAATGCGATACATTTCCCGGAGGCGCTGTCTATAGCGACGATGCTCGGCTCGTCCAGGACAATCTTGTCGTTCTGGAATATGACCGTGTTCGCGGTACCGAGATCCATCGCAAGTTCTTGTGTCAAGAATGAAAATCCCATATCTTTTATCTTCCTTTTCCCTATTGAAACATATTTTCCGTAAAATTACAAAAAAACTTATATTTGCCCAAGTTATCATCTCCGATTATGCAAAGAAAAAAATACCTGATCGTAATGGCCGCCGGGCGGGGGACCCGTATGGGCTCTGATTTGCCGAAGCAGTTCCTCGATCTTGGTGGAGAGGCCATCCTCCGCCGTACCATACGCAAGTTCATTGATGCCGTGCCGGACATAACCGTGATCACTGTGTTGCCGATGGACGGGGAATATGAACGGTGGTGGAAGGATTATTGCATAAGGACGAGCTTCTCGTGCCCTCAGATGATAGTCCGCGGTGGGATAACCCGCTTTCATTCTGTAAGGGAGGCTCTTTCCAGAATACCGGACGATGCTCTTGTCGCCATCCACGACGGTGTGCGTCCGCTCCTGTCGGAGACTATGATAAAATCAATGTTTTCAATTATTTCCGAAGACGAGAACTGCCGAGGGCTGATACCTGTCATCCCGATGGTGGATACACTTAAGATTCTTAAGCGCACTGTGGCGGAGAACGGTAGAGTCAAATTCTCGCAGGAAAGCGGGCGCAGCATTGACCGTTCCGAGGTGTTCGGGGCGCAGACCCCGCAGATTTTCCGCTCGGAGGTCATACGTGCTGCCTATTCTCAGGCCTATGACACGGCTTTCACTGATGATGCGTCGGTGGCGGAAAGATACGGAATACCGCTCACCTTCATCGAAGGCGAGCGGCTTAATCTCAAGATAACCTCTCCGGACGACTTGACTATGGCCGAGGCCATTTTGGCTGTCGGGCACAGGCGGTGACCGTCAGCGGGCGGCTGTCCGTGCCGGCATATCAGATGTCTCCTTCATCGGCGCCGTCAGACGGCTTTCCTTTTACCGAGCCAGTATAGCTGGTGTTCCGGTAGTCCTTCACCCATACCTGTCTGTCGATGGCTTCGTCAAGGGCGATCATAGTCTCGGTGGCGAGAATATACGGAATCTTCTGTATGGTGTTCAGAAGGATTTCCATAAGGTGATCATTGTCAAAGCAATAAATCTTCACGAGAAGTGCATATTTGCCTGTGACGAAGTGGCATTCCACCACCTCCGGAATCTTTTTCAGGTGAGCGACTACGACATTGTACTTGTCCGCTTCTGAAAGTGAAATGCTGATGAATGCACAGATGTTCAGTCCGATCGCCTGAGGCTTGACGAGAAGCCTGGAACCGGTGATGACGCCGTTGGCCTCAAGCCTCTTGACTCTCTGATGTATGGCGGCTCCTGATACGCCGCATTCGCGTGCGATTTCCAGGAAGGGCATTCTTGCATTCTTTACAAGGAATGACAGGATTTTCTGGTCTGTCTGGTCGATGTGATATTTTATCATACTTTCGCTTTTTTGTCAGGAAATGTTTGGCAAAAGTAACGATTTATTTTAACAAATGACAACTTTATCGGAAAAACAGTTAAATTTTTAAAGCAATGCCTCCGTTTTTCAGTTAAAATGTTCAGGCTTTAAATTGTTATCGCATCGACGTCCATAACTGCGTGTCAGGCTTTCTTGCCGGCTGCCCTGCCTCTGGAAGAACGCTTCGTCGGCTCGGAGGACCCGATGATCTCCTTGCATCTATCCTCTGAAAGTGAAGCGGCGTCTGTCCCTTTCGGAATCTTGTAGTTCTTCCCGTCTTTTTTCAGATAAGGCCCATAGCGGCCGTTTAGGACTTGTATGCCACTGCCCTGGAATTCCGAGATGACATCATTCGCATTGCCCTTCCCCGTAGAGCCTTCGCCGTTGATTATCGACAGACACTTTTCTTCTGTCAGCGTGGTGGCGTCGGTTCCTCTAGGAATCCTGTAGTTCTTTCCGTCCTTCTTTATATATGGTCCGTATCTGCCGTTGAGCACTTGGATTCCGCTTCCTGTAAATTCTGCCAGGACGCCATTTGAATTGTCATTTGCTCTCTCAATGACAGCGATGCAGTCTTCCAGCGTCACTGTGAGCGGATCTTTCCCGCTAGGCAGGGAGATGTTCTTGTCCCCGTACTTGAGATATGGCCCGAACCGGCCTTTCGTCGCTATGATGTCGATGCCGTTGTATTGGCCTACTGTCTTGGGCAACATAAACAGTTTTACTGCGTCTTCCAGGGTTATGCTCTCTATGAGCTGGCCAGGTGCGAGATGTGCATACTGCTTCTTCTCACCGTCACCTTTCTGGAGGTATGGCCCGTATTGTCCGAACTTGGCCACGATAGGCTCTCCGTCGGACGGGTCGTTGCCGAGCTCTCGGCTGACGTGGCTGTACTCCTTGTCGTTGAGCACCTCTTCCACTTTCTTATGAAACGGAGTGTAGAACTGTCCTATCAGATTATTCCACACGAGGTCTCCCTCCGCTATCTTGTCGAAGTCCTTTTCCACGTTTGCAGTAAAATCGTAGCCGAGTATGGTGTGGAAGTTCTTCACCAGATAGTCGGTGACGATCATTCCTATCTCCTGCGGCAGGAACTTGTCTTTTTCCGCGCCTACGGTTTCGATTCGCTGCGCTTCCGAGATCTTGTCGCCGGACATTGTCAGGCAAGTCACCGGGATCTTTTCCCCGCCCTTGTCACCTTTTACTATATATCCCCTTCCCGTGGAGAGCGTAGAGATGATGGTGGCGTATGTGGAAGGGCGGCCGATGCCGAGTTCTTCCAGTTTCTTGACCAGAGCGCCCTCGGAATACCTAGAAGGCGGTGCGGTGAACTTGCAATCTGAAGTGAAACCGAGTGCCGTCATCAATGTGCCTTCCTTGAGCTCCGGAAGAAGCACCTCCTCCTCGTCCTGCTGGTCGTCGGAACTTTCCATATAGACTTTGAGGAAACCGTCGAAGAGTACCTGGCTGGCCTGAAGCGCGAATTTTTCGCTTCTCTTATCAGATGATATCTTTATGTCGGTCTTCTGGATGCGGGCATCCGCCATCTGAGAGGCTATCGTCCTTTTCCAGATGAGGGCGTAAAGTTTCTTTTCCTGTGGAGTCCCCTCGATGGAGGTGTTTTCTATGTATGTAGGCCTGATGGCTTCGTGCGCCTCCTGAGCGCCCTTTGAGTGCGTCTTGTACTGGCGCGGGTGTGAATAGGCGGCTCCATAGTTGTCGATGATGAACTGCTTGGAAGTATTCAGCGCCAGTGAGGACAGGTTTGTGGAGTCTGTTCGCATATAGGTGATAAGGCCTCGTTCATATAGGCTCTGTGCTATTCGCATTGTCAGACTTACCGGGAACCTCAGTCTCCTCGCAGCCTCCTGCTGGAGCGTTGATGTGGTGAACGGCGCCGCAGGGCTTCTCGTCCCTTCCTTTTTATCTATGCTGCTGATCCTGAATTCCGCACCGATGCAGTCCTCCAGGAACTTGCGGGCCTCGTCAATGTCTTTGAACTTAGTGTCAAGCACTGCATTGACCTTGACATTCGCCCCGGTGCCTTCCGGATGGAACACTGCGGCGGTCTTGTAGAACTGTTCTTTGTTGAATCCGATGATTTCGCGCTCTCTGTCCACTACGAGCCTCAGCGCCACGCTCTGCACGCGTCCCGCCGACAGTTTCGGCTGTATCTTTCTCCAGAGTATAGGGGAGAGCTCGAATCCTACGAGCCTGTCCAGTACACGTCTCGCCTGCTGTGCGTCCACGAGGTTCATATCAATGTCCCTTGGCGTCTTGATGGCGTTCAGTATCGCATTCTTGGTGATTTCGTGGAATACGATGCGCTTGGTGTTTTCCTTCTTCAGTCCGAGAGTCTCATAGAGATGCCAGGATATGGCTTCTCCCTCCCGGTCTTCATCGGATGCGAGCCAGACTGTCTCGGCCTTTGATGCCAGTTTTTTCAGTTCTTCCACCACTTTCTTCTTGTCTTCCGGAATGACGTATTCCGGCGCGAAACCGTTGTTTACATCCACGCTCAGTTTCTTGTCCTGAAGATCTCTGATGTGCCCGAAACTTGGCTTCACTATATAATCTTTGCCCAGGAATTTCTGTATTGTCCCGGCTTTTGCCGGAGACTCGACTATGACAAGATTCCCCTCCATATCTTTTCTGTTTTTATAAATGGATTGCAAAGTAAGGAACAAATAAGGATATTTTCCAAATTTTCTGTGTATTTTTGCTTTTCTGAAGAAAATGCGGTATGACTGAAAATGTTAGAAAAAAATGCGTGAAATGGTTCTGGATAATCATTTCGGCCCCGATAGCGCTGTTCCTGTTTATGATCCTGCTCGTCTGGGCTTTCGCGGACATCCCGTCCTTCGAGGAGCTGGAGAATCCGGACAGCAAGCTGGCTACGGAAGTGATTGCAGATGACGGGCAGGTGCTCACTACTTTTCATATCGAGAACAGGTCTTATGTGGCATACGAGGATCTGTCTCCGTATCTTGTGGAGGCTGCGGTGGCCACAGAAGACCAGCGTTTCTACAAGCATTCGGGAATCGACTTCCAGAGCCTGGGCAGAGTCCTGGTGAAGACGTTGCTCCTGAGCGATTCGAGCCAGGGCGGAGGCAGCACCATAACGCAGCAGCTTGCGAAGACATTGTACCCGAGGGCGGACGTATCCAGTCCTATACCGGGATTCTCCAAAGTGAAGATGGTGTGGATAAAGCTGAAAGAGTGGATAACCGCCGTCAAGCTGGAAAGGGACTATACGAAGGACGAGATATTGGATATGTATCTTAACGCAGTGTTCTTCGGAAGCAGCGCATACGGCGTCAGGGCGGCCGCTCAGACATTCTTTGCAAAGGAGCCGTCAGAACTCACGGTCGAGGAGAGCGCCACGCTTGTGGGAATGGTGAACAAGCCGACAAGATATAACCCGGCCCTGCATCCGGACAAGGCGCTGGTTAGAAGAAACTTCGTCATCGGACAGATGGAGAAGGCAGGATACCTGACTAGAGAAGAATGCGATTCCATAAGGCAGATTCCTATATCTCTGTCATATCAGGTCCAGGACCATAATTCCGGGCTTGCGCCGTATTTCAGGGATATGCTCCGCCGCGTGATGAACGCCGAGAAGCCGTCTCGCTCAAAATACACATATAAGGAGGATTATTCAGCGGACTCCCTCCTCTGGGCGGATGACCCTCTCTACGGATGGCTGAACAAGAATACCAAGCCTGACGGTTCTTCGTACAATCTGGACAAGGATGGCCTGCGTATATATACCACTATTAATTATAAGATGCAGAAATATGCGGAGGAGGCCGTCGCAGAGCATCTTGGAAAGAACCTTCAGAAGAGTTTCGAGAGGGACCTGCGCTCCAAGAAGAACAAGCCGTTCTCCAATGATGTGGACAAGGAAACCCGTGACAGGGTGATGAAACAGGCCCGCAGGTGGAGCGACAGATACCGCATAATGAGAAAAGAAGGGGCGTCCGAGGCTGAGATACTGAAGAGCTTCTCGGTTCCTGTGCAGATGAGGCTTTTCTCCTGGAACAAGAAGGGTTACATTGACACGACAATGACACCTGACGACTCCATACGTTACTATAAGTCCATCCTTCGCGCCGGATTTATGGCGATAGAGCCTGTCACAGGGCAGATAAAGGCTTATGTCGGCGGTCCTAACTACCGATATTTCAAGTATGACAATGTCCGTCAGGGCAAGCGTCAGATAGGTTCTACCGTCAAGCCTTTCCTCTATACCCTCGCGATGCAGTCCGGAATGACGCCGTGCACGAAGGTGGTCAATGTCCCTCAGACGTTCATTGTCGGGGACAATGAGTGGACGCCAAGGAGTACGGACAAGGATATATGGATAGGGAAGACCGTGACTCTGAAATGGGGACTTACCCACAGCTCGAACAACATCTCGGCCTATCTTATGAAGCAGCTCGGCCCTGAGGCTATGGCTGATATGATGAGGGCGATGGGTATCCAGAGTCATATTGACGCTGTCCCGTCTCTCTGTGTCGGGCCTGCTGACCTGTCCCTGTATGAGATGGTGGCGGCATACAACACGTTCCCGTCCAGAGGCGTGTATATCGCTCCTCAGTTCGTGACCAGGATAGAGGACAGCCAGGGCAATGTCCTGGGCGAGTTCACCAACCGCAAGCGCGAGGCGATAAGCGAGCAGACGGCGTATCTTATGGAGAATCTTATGCAGGGTGTCATCAACAACGGTACAGGTGCGCGTCTGCGTTCGGTCTACCAGTTGAAGGGCGAAATTGCCGGCAAGACCGGAACCACCAATGACAATGCTGATGGCTGGTTCATCGGATACACTCCGTCCGTCACGGCCGGTATATGGGTCGGAGCGGAGGATCGCCAGGTGCATTTCCAGGCGCTTGCTCTGGGAAGCGGATCCAATATGGCGCTTCCTATCTGGGGCATCTTTATGAAGAAGGTGCTGAAGGACGGAACTCTGGGGATTTCAGAGTCTGACAGGTTCATCGCTCCGGCGGGTATGGACATTGACCTCAGCTGCAGCGGAGGTGATGAAGATGCCGGGGGGAAGGCTCGCAGCGAAGCGGACTATTATTTTGACTGATAATTTGTAACATATTGATATATGGGAAAGTATAACACTGTTGCGGTGATTTATGGCAGCGACTCCTCCGAATGGGAAGTCGCCTGCAGGAGCGGGGAATACACGGCATCGCGAATCGACGAGATGAAATATGACGTGTATGAGATTTTCGCAAGATTCGGAAAATGGTCGCTCGTGGCATACAGGAAGAAAAACTCGATGAGGGTCTCTTTTCCTGAAGAGGCGAGACCGGAGATCGACAAGAATGATTTCTCAGTCACGGTCTATGGCGAGAAGGTGAAATTTGACTTTGTATATATAATGCAGCACGGAACCCCTGGTGAGAATGGTCTGCTTCAGGGATATTTCGAGATGCTTGGCGTTCCTCATAGCGGTTGCAGTGCCTTCGTCTCTACTGTCGCTTTCGACAAGTACTCCTGCAAGAGTTATCTCAGGGATGTGGACTATGTGAAGCTCGCCCCGGACGCCTTCGTCCGCAAGGGAATGGATGTCAATGCCTTTGCGGAGAAAACTGTGGCAAAGCTTGGTCTGCCTCTGTTCGTGAAGCCTACGGACGGCGGCTCCAGTTTCGGCATTACGAAGGTGAAGGAGGCTGCGGGGCTTCCTTCCGCCATTAACTTCGCATTTTCGGAAGGGCCGGCTGTAGTCGTGGAGAAAGCCGTGAAAGGCAGGGAGTTCACCTGTGCGGCATATATTGACAATGGAACCGTGAAGGCTCTCCCGGTGATCGAAATCGTCACGGAGAATGAATATTTCGACTATGACGCCAAGTATAACGGCCATAGCCAGGAAATCTGCCCTGCGGTCATCTCGGAGGAGGAATCTTCTCTTATCCAGAGGACTACTGAAAAAATATATGCGCATCTGGGGTGCAACGGCATTGTCCGTATGGACTACATCGCTGCGGAAGATGGACTGTATTTCCTGGAAGTCAATACTATACCAGGTATGACAAGTGCGTCTCTCGTACCTAAGATGGTGCGTGCCGCCGGACTGGATATGACAGCGTTCCTTACGTCCGTCATCGAAAATTCATAGGGGGACGGATGCTTCTTGTCGAATTTATGAAGGAGAGCATACGTGCTCTGGAACCGCTTTATCCTGCGAAGGAAGCACGTTCCATTGTCCTTATGCTCTGCGAGAAAGTGCTGGGGACGGAGAACTATACTCATATCGTCGAGCCTGAATACACGATTGAACCTAAGAAGATTCCCGTGCTTTCCGCGGCTATGGAACGTCTCGGGAAAGGAGAGCCTATACAGTATGTCCTGGGTGAGGCGGAATTCGCCGGGAGAGTGTTCAGAGTCTCTCCTGCCGTCCTGATTCCTCGTCCGGAGACCGAGCTCCTGTGTCGAGATGCTGTCAAGATAGGATCTCGCTTCTATCGTATGAGGATTCCTTATGGCAGGAATGCCGTCCCGGTGCGTGTCTTGGACTTATGCACAGGTTCCGGCTGCATAGCGTGGACTATGGCGTTGTCCATTCCAGGTTGCGAGTCTGTCGGGGTGGACATATCAGGGGATGCCCTCAATGTAGCTGAAGGACAGGATTTCCAGGCTGAAATGAAAGAGAAGGGGGCTCGCAGGCCTCAGTTCGTCAAGGCTGATGTCCTGGACTCGGAGCAGGAATTCGGATATGGGCCTTTCGACCTGGTGCTCAGCAATCCGCCATATATAATGGATTCGGAACGGAAAGATATGCGCAGGAATGTCCTGGATTACGAGCCTGCGGATGCCTTGTTCGTGCCTGATGATGACCCTTTGCTGTTTTATAGGGCGATCGCCAGATGGAGCCAGCGGTTTATGACCGAAGACGGAGTCGGTCTGTCGGAAGTCAATGAGACACTCGCTCGGCAGACGGAGACCATTTTCCGTGCGGCGGGCTATGCGCACACGGAGATCGTGAAGGATTTTTATGATAAGAACAGATATATAATATATCATAGGTGACAACCGTCCCATTTGTCAGACGTATGCCGCTGCTAATGCGTTTTTCTGGATTTCCAATAGATTTGCGTAAAATCTGATTAAAGTTTTTTCCGTGTTATTCCTCGGAAAGGCATAAGAAAAATGCCTCCACAGCTCATTGTGGGGCCTGTTTTGAAAATAAACCGTGTTCTTTTTCGGAACACGGTTTATTTTTCGTCACTTTGCGGGGCAGGAAATATGTCAGCGGCGGGTGCGCCGGACTGTTTCCGCTAACCATTAACATTGTTGCTTATGAGACATTTTTTTCTTTTGTTGGGTGCCGCTGCCGTGATGTCTGTAGCGGCCGGATGTGAAGAGGTAGACCATTCCGGAGAATTGCATCAGCCTGGGGCGGTGTCTGTCCCGCTTGATACGGTCGCACGCCTTCTCTCGTCACTTCCTATGGAGGCGGAGCATCTTGCCGAGGTCTATGACGCCGTGTCGTCTTCCTTGGGGAATGGCTATGACGAGGAATATATGATGCGTGATCTTTTCGTTTCTCCCGGCTCCGGTGTCGGTATGACGGAAAATGAGCGCTCGATCAGGACGAAGGCCTATTCCCGCCCTCTCAAGGATCTGATAGTCGAGCATCTCGGAATGAAGACTCGCTCGTCAGTGGGCTCCGTGACTGCCGATGAATATGTGGAAGCACTGGAAAATTCTGATATCCAGATATATTGGCCGTATTCTTCGGAATGGGACGGGGATGATTTTCCGGTCATCACCTTTGATCCGGGCAACGATGCCGACTCTAACATCGGATATCGTATGAAGGTAAATGCCGATGGCTCCCGGAGTGTTGAGGAAGTGGTCGTGGATGAAGAGATGGCATGGAAAGAACCGGTATGGGTGGTGAACCGGAATGACGACAGCGGTTTCACATCATTGGAAATGCTACGCAAGGACAATCCCGACTGGGGCGCCGGGGGCTCTGTCATAGTGAAGCCGTCCGTTGCTGCTGCCGAAGCCGCCTCCGGTAAAGTCAGATCACTGGTACTTAAGGACTTTATGATGAGAAGAAACTATGACTGCTGGTTCGCCGGTGCGTCTGAGTTCTTCATAAAATGCGGCGCGGTCGAGGACTTTACGGCCAGCACTGAGGCTGAACTTAAGCTGTATTCTCCTAAGATCACTGACTTTATGCTGACCGTGAAGAGGAACAAGGTCGGGCAGACTGTGCCGCTGAATGTTATGCTCGTGTCTCAGTGGACGGATCAGCTGGAGGATGTCGCATTTATGCTCACTGAGGATGACGGAGGCACACGCACGGAATGGAAATGCTCCGCCGGAGTGAAAGTGAAGTCGAAGAGCTATGGTTTCGATGTCGCCCTGCCGTTCAATACAAGGGATGACATTGTGTGGAGAGGCCAGCTCTCGGCTCGGTATCTTGAAAGATATGACGGCATCACGAGCCGTTTCGGAGATGTGGACCTGACGTTCTCCTTCCTGGAAAGATGACACGACGCACTTTCTAATCCGATTTATAAGTGTATGATACACACCATTATGCCGCATTTTTGCCGAATTGAACATAAAATTTGCGTTTTTGGATACTGTCGTGCGCGAATGGTATGAAATTTTCAGTGGGTTTTCCGCCTTGCCGTCACGAGACGATCTGTGGCGGCATTTGAACGGAAAACATAAAATTGGAAAGATATGCCAAATGTTGTAGGACACATATCGCAGATAATCGGGCCGGTCGTAGATGTGCATTTCGACCTGTCCCAGGCTGAAGAGAAGAAGGAACTTCCTAACATTCACGATGCCCTTACCATAAAGAGGACTGACGGAAAAGAACTTATAGTGGAAGTACAGCAGCATATCGGCGAGGATACAGTCAGGACGGTAGCGATGGATTCCACTGACGGACTGCAGAGGGGAATGGAGGCGGTGAATACGTTCCGCCCTATCGAGATGCCTGTCGGCCCTCAGATACGAGGCAGGGTGCTCAATGTCGTAGGAGAGTCTATAGACGGGCTCGGTGGCCTGGACAGGACGAAGGAACTTCCGATACATAGGGAAGCTCCGAAATTCGAGGATCTTACGACATCGCAGGAGGTGCTCTATACCGGAATTAAGGTGATTGACCTTCTGGAACCTTATCTGAAGGGAGGAAAGATCGGACTGTTCGGAGGCGCCGGCGTCGGCAAGACAGTGCTCATCAAGGAGCTTATAAACAACATAGCCAAGAAGCATAACGGATTCTCGATCTTTGCCGGCGTAGGAGAACGTACGAGGGAGGGCAATGACCTCCTTCGTGAGATGATCGAGTCCGGTGTCATAAAATATGGCGAGGCATTCGAGAAAAGTATGGCGGAAGGGCATTGGGATCTGTCTCTCGTGGACAGGGACAAGCTCTCGGAGTCTCAGGTCGCGCTGGTGTTCGGACAGATGAACGAGCCGCCTGGAGCACGTGCCTCAGTGGCATTGTCAGGACTTACTCTCGCGGAGTCTTTCAGGGACAACAAGAGCCTTGACGGACCTAAGGATATATTGTTCTTCATAGATAACATTTTCCGTTTCACGCAGGCTGGCTCAGAGGTGTCCGCACTTCTCGGTCGTATGCCTTCGGCAGTCGGCTATCAGCCTACCCTCGCTACCGAGATGGGACAGATGCAGGAACGAATCACATCTACGAAGGACGGTTCCATCACATCTGTTCAGGCTGTCTATGTGCCGGCTGATGACTTGACCGACCCGGCTCCTGCCACCACGTTCACTCATCTGGATGCCACGACGGTGCTTAGCCGTAAGATTACGGAACTTGGCATCTATCCTGCTGTGGATCCGTTGGAGTCTACGTCCAGGATTCTTGACCCCAACATTGTCGGCGCGGATCATTACAACACTGCGCAGCGTGTGAAACAGATTCTCCAGAGAAACAAGGAGTTGCAGGATATCATCGCCATACTCGGTATGGACGAGCTCTCTGATGAGGACAAGCAGACCGTGAACAGGGCCAGACGTGTGCAGCGTTTCCTTTCACAGCCGTTCTCGGTAGCGGAGCAGTTCACCGGTGTGCCTGGCGTGATGGTGGACATAGAGGATACCATCAAGGGATTCAATATGATCCTGGACGGAAAGGTGGACTATCTGCCTGAGCAGGCGTTCCTGAATGTAGGCACCATAGAGGATGCCATAAAGAAAGGCGAGGCTATTCTCGCCAATGCCGGAAACAAGTAGAAAAACAGGGTCGTTAATTATGGAAGCAGGAATTTCACTGGTCATAATGTCTCCGGAGCAGGTAGTTGAAGAATGCAGCGCGTCATTCGTCAGATTGCCCGGCAAGAAAGGCGCTTTCGAGGTTCTTATGAACCACGCGCCATTGATAACGGCTCTGGACGGCGGTGATGTGGAATATGGCACTTCCGACGGCAAGACGAAAAAGATTTCCGTGAAATCCGGATTCGTAGAGATCAAGGACAACAAAGTCTCTGTCTGCGTGGAATTATGAAGGTGTTGAAATATATAGTGTCCGCATTGGTGCTGACTGTCCTGTCATTGAGTCCGCTCAAGGCCGAGGAACAGCCGGCTGACAGTGCCGCGGCGGCCTCCGGGCCGGGATTCAATATCCAGGAAGTCATATTTGATCATACGAACGACTCGTATGAATGGCATATCACCAATATAGGTGACAAGGCCATATCCATACCGCTTCCTGTCATCGTGAAGAGCAGCACCGGCTGGCACGTCTTCTCGTCGAGAAGACTTGAGGGGGTGGCTGAATATGAGGGTCTGCATATATCCAGTGATACCGGAAAGGTCGTGGAAGTGAATGCGGCTGGTGAGGAGATCCGTCCTTTGGACATCTCTGTCACCAAGGATGTCTTGGCTATGCTGATAAGCAGCGCTTTGCTTGTCTGGCTGATATTGGCGACCGCCAGATGGTATAGGCGTCACGACATAACGAAGGAAGCGCCTTCCGGAGTGGCATCACTTATGGAGCCTGTCATAGATATGATTGACACGGGTGTGGTGAAAGATTCCATCGGGGAAGGGTACGAGAAATTCTCGCCATATCTTTGCACGGTGTTCTTCTGGATTCTTATCAACAATCTTCTGGGCATCGTTCCGTTCTTTCCTGGAGGAGCGAATGTTACGGGAAACATTGCCGTGACTTGTGTGCTCGGTGTATGTACCTTCATTATGATCAATCTTTTCGGCACCAAGCATTATTTCAAGGATATTTTCTGGCCGGATGTGCCGTGGTGGCTGAAATTCCCTATCCCTCTGATGCCGGTCATCGAACTCTTCAGTGCGTTTATGAAGCCGGTGACATTGATGATAAGGCTGTTCGCCAATATGTTGGCAGGGCATATCATCGCCATAAGCCTTGTGTGCATCATATTCATGTTCGCGAAGTACAATGCCGTGATGTTCGGCAGTATGACGTTCGTCTCGTTGCTTTTCGGCGTGTTTATGGATTTGCTGGAGGTTCTTGTGGCTTTCCTTCAGGCTTATGTGTTCACGATGCTTTCGGCTGTGTTCATAGGCCTGGCACGACAGAAAGAAGCTTGAAAATGAGTATAAACAATTAAAAAATAAAGAGATTATGTTACTTACAATTCTTTTGCAGGCAGTTGCCGGTTCCGCAATCGGAAAAGCAGGTATAGCAATCGGAGCGGCTATCGCCGCCTTGGCTGCAGGTATAGGTCTGGGCAAGATAGGCTCTTCAGCCACTGAGTCCATTGCACGTCAGCCTGAGGCTAACGGAAGCATCCGTACCACAATGATCATTGTGGCCGCGATGGTCGAGGGTGCATCACTTTTCGCAATCATCGTCTGCCTGCTGGCTCTCTTTAACTAGTTCGGACTATGTCACTTGTAACCCCGGATACAGGCCTTCTGTTCTGGATGGTCATAATCTTCGGCACGGTGTTCTTCATCCTCGCCAAATTCGGCTTCCCGGTCATTACCGGGATGCTGAAGCAGAGGAACGACTCCATCAGCGAGTCTCTCAAGATGGCTGAGGAGGCGCGGAATGAACTGGCCGAACTGAACAAGGAACAGTCGGAACTGCTGCTGCAGGCAAAGAAGGAGCAGTCCAGGATTCTGGATGATGCAGCCAAGATGAGAGCCTCCATCATAGCACAGGCTAAGGCACAGGCTAAGGAGGAGGCGGAAAAGGTTCTTGCCCAGGCGAGGACGGAGATTGCCGCCGAGAAGGAGAGTGCTTTGCGCGACATCCGTAAGGAAGTGGCGATGCTCTCCGTAAACATAACGGAGAAAATTCTCAGGTCGGAATTCAGTTCGGAAGATGTCCGCAAAAGCTATACGGACAAAGTCTTGGGTGAACTGGCCGGGCAGAAGGACTCCATAATGAAGAACTAGAAGGATGAATACAGGAATCATAGCGTCAAGATATGCGGATGCCCTCCTGAAGTATGTGAAAGAAACCGGAGAGGGTGAGGCGGTGTATGAGCAGGCTGGAATCCTCGACGAAAGACTCCGCACAGTCCCGGAACTGTCAAGGTTCCTGGAGGGCCAGACGCTGCTCCAGTTGTCGGGAAAAATGAACCTGCTTGAGAAAAGCCTCGGAGGGGAGACTATGTGCGCTTCCTTGTCCAAATTCCTGAGGCTGGTGCTGTTTCACGACAGGGCCCAGTATCTCCGCTATATCCTTCATTATTACAGGATGCGTTGGCGCAAGTCCCAGGGCATAAGCCCTGCCAGGCTGGTCGTCAGTGCACCTTCTCCCGAACTGGAGGAGAAAATCAGGACTATCTTCAAGGATTTCACTGGATATAGGCTGGATCTGAAGACGGACATCGACCCGTCCCTGATAGGAGGCTTCATCTTTGAGGTGGCCGACAGGCGTGTGGATGCCAGCGTGTCCAGACAGCTTGCGGACCTGAAGCATCAGTTCGAGGAAAAGAATGAGCGTGTCGTATAGACGCCTATTAACAATGCTGTTGAATATGAGTCAGAACAACATAAAACCAAGTGAAATTTCGGATGTGCTGCTGAAGCAGTTGGAGTCCACGGACTTGTCCGTCAAGCTCGAAGAGGTCGGAACCGTGCTCCAGGTGAGCGACGGCGTGGCGAGAATCTATGGCTTGACCAATGCTGAAGCAGGTGAACTTCTCGAGTTTGAGTGCGGCGTGATGGGAGTCGTGATGAACCTTGAGGTGGACAATGTGGGAGCCGTCTTGCTTGGCCCTACCGATGAGGTCAAGGAAGGAATGTCCGTGAAAAGGACAGGACGTATCGCTTCCGTCGGAGTCAGCGAGAAGATGCTTGGTCGAGTGGTCGATCCGCTCGGCAATCCTATAGACGGACTTGGAGAAATCGAGGGTGAGAAAGTGGAGATGCCGCTTGAGCGCAAGGCTCCTGGAGTCATCTTCCGCCAGCCTGTGAATGAGCCTCTCCAGACAGGTATCAAGGCGATAGATGCGATGATTCCTATCGGCCGCGGACAGCGTGAGCTTATCATCGGTGACCGTCAGACGGGAAAGACCGCCATTGCCGTGGATACGATCATAAACCAGAAGGCTGAATACGATAAGGGAAACCCTGTGTATTGCATATATGTGGCGATAGGACAGAAAGGGTCCACTGTGGCGAGTCTTGTGAACACATTGCGCACAAAGGGCGCGATGGACTATACTATCGTTGTCGCAGCCACAGCGGCTGACCCGGCTGCGCTGCAGTATTATGCGGCGTTTGCTGGTGCGGCCATCGGTGAGTACTTCAGAGACACGGGTCGTGCAGCCTTGGTGATATATGACGACCTGTCCAAGCAGGCTGTCGCATACCGAGAGGTATCCCTGATCCTTCGCCGTCCTTCAGGACGTGAGGCTTATCCTGGTGACGTGTTCTATCTGCACTCAAGGCTTCTGGAAAGAGCTGCGAAAATCATCGGACAGCAGGAGGTCGCCGAGCAGATGAATGACCTGCCGGAGTCGTTGAAGGGTAAGGTCAAGGCCGGAGGATCATTGACGGCCCTGCCTATCATCGAGACGCAGGCCGGAGACGTGTCGGCTTATATCCCTACCAATGTGATTTCCATCACTGACGGTCAGATATATCTGGAAAGCAGCCTGTTCAACCAGGGCTTCCGTCCCGCCATAAATGTCGGCATCTCTGTGTCCCGTGTCGGTGGAAGCGCACAGGTCAAGAGTATGAAGAAGGTCGCCGGAACGCTCAAGATCGACCAGGCTCAGTATGACGAGCTCGAGTCCTTCTCCAAGTTCAGCAGTGATATGGACAAAGTGACCGCCCTGGCGCTTGACCGAGGAAGAAAGAACAAGCAGCTCCTTATCCAGCCTCAGTATTCTCCGATGCCTGTGGGTGAGCAGATAGCGATCCTTTATTGCGGGACACATTCCCTGCTCAGGGACATTCCGCTGGACAAGGTTCGTGATTTTCAGGATACCTTCCTTGAGAGGATGCGAGCATCGCATCAGGAGGATGTGCTGAAACCGCTGTCTGAAGGAAAACTTGATGACAACGTCACGAAGATCATAGAGCAGGAGGCGGAGGACGTCGTCCTCGGTCTCAGCGAGCAGAAATAATCGCATAAGCTATGCCGTCACTGAAAGAAATAAAGAACAGGGTAGAGTCTGTGAACAGCACGCTGAAGATCACGTCGGCGATGAAGATGGTGGCAGCCGCCAAACTGCATAAGGCGCAGACCGCCATTGGCAATATGCTGCCTTATGAGGATATGCTCAACCGTATGCTGGCCAATCTCATAGCCTTCAAGAGGAATGTCGAGAAGAGGAAAGATTCAGATGCTCTTATACCTTCTTACGACGATGATGCGAGCCTGGACAGCGAGCTGGATGTGCTATGCTCCGCACGGCCTGTACGCAGAGTCGCCATCGTGGCGTACTCCTCCAATTCTTCCCTTTGCGGAGGCTTTAACGCCACTGCCGTGAAGAATGCGCTTTCCGTGGTGGACGAATACCTCGCCGCCGGGCTGGACAAGGATGACATAACTGTCTATCCGGTAGGCAGGAAGATGGCTGAAGCTATGAAGAAAAAGGGGTTCGAGAGTTCGGCTGATTATACTCACCTGTCCGATAAGCCGTCATACGATGAAGCTGCGTCTCTTGCGGCCGAACTTGTGCACGGCTTTATGACCGGGCGGTTCGACAAGGTGGAGCTTCTGTATAACCATTTCCGCTCCACCGCTTCTCAGCCGTTTGTCCGCGAGACATACCTACCGCTGGCCATTGAGCCTATAGCCGACAATCCGGAGGAGGCCAGAGCCGCCGATACGCGCGGATGGGAGTGCGACTACATAATCGAACCGGACGTGAATACGCTTCTGGATGACCTCTTGCCGAAGGTGCTGCTGCTGAAGATGTACACAGTTCAGCTGGACACTAATGCCGCAGAGCACGCCGCCAGGACGGTAGCGATGCAGACTGCCACAGACAATGGCAATGAGATTCTCCATACACTGACTCTCGAGTACAACAAGAACCGTCAGCAGAAGATCACCAGCGAAATTCTCGATATAGTGGGTGGCTCGATGCAGTAATAATGCCTGGAGAACCCAGAGAGAAAGAGACCGCAAGTCATTGACTTGCGGTCTCTTTCTCGTGATACGCCACGTACTCTCGTATGTTCCTCTCTCTCGAGGGATGGTGACTACTCCTGGGTGTCGTTTTTCTCTGACAGGAGGCGAATGGCCTCATCGTAGTCATCTGCATTGACCTTCACCTCGATGCTGTCGATGGTCGCATTGATGGAAGGATAGGAAGAAGTCTGGCCGAAAACTTCGGCTTGGATGCCGTTCGCTCTGAGCATACCGGCTGCGATTTCCCCCGCCATCGGGTCAGGGAATCTCGCCACAGTCTTGAATTCTTCTTTCATAACTTTGGATATTGTTTATAGAGAATCCGTCCGAAAAAGTCGGCGCGGTCTCTCAGTGTCATTGCCTTATTGACCGTCTGTATTCCTGAAGGCATTCTCAAGGCCGTAGATGAGCCTTATCGTATCCTTCCTCAGGCCCTCGACAGAGAATCCTCCCAATGTCCTCGTGAACGTTATGCGGTCTTCGCACATCCTTGAGATTCGGTTGATCACTGACCTGTTCCTGAATGTGAGATTCTCGCCTTCCTCTTTCTCCAGCCTGTAGCCGCGGCTTTCCATAAACTTGATGACGCCGTCACGGATCTCTGCATATTCCCCCGGTATGACAGTGTCCTTCCTGACGAACCCGAATACCGGATATACAGCCGATACTGCAGCGAACATCAGCGCTATCTGCCACAAGGAGTTGTATCCGTCACGGAACATTGTCTCGACATTGCCGTCGATTACGTGCGCAAGAGACAGAATCGTTAGTATGATGACGAGAAGGAGCGAGAAATAGAAAAAGTATTTCACCGCCCTGATGATGTATTTCAGTACTGCTGGCATATAAATTAGTTCTTTATCCGTCTACAAACTTACAAAAAATCTTGCAAATATATGTATCTTTGTGAGTAGCGGTCTTAGCCGCGGTGATAGTTATGCCCGAAAGTTCGCAATACATAGTTTCCGCCAGGAAATATCGTCCTGATTCATTCGAGGACCTCATAGGACAGGACAACATCGTCAGGACCCTGAAGAACTCCATCATCAGGGGAAAACTGGCGCACGCATATCTTTTCTGTGGCCCGAGGGGCGTGGGAAAGACGAGCGCGGCCAGGATTTTCGCGAAGACGATAAACTGCTCGAATCCGACTCCGGATATGGAGCCGTGCGGAAAATGCGAGTCTTGCGTGTCATTCCAGGAAGGACGCTCATATTGCATCCACGAACTTGACGCCGCATCCAACAATGGCGTGGATGACATAAAGGCCCTTATGGACCAGGTACAGATCCCGCCGCAGATAGGAAGATACAGCGTATATATCATCGACGAGGTGCATATGCTGACCCAGTCTGCGTTCAATGCCTTTCTCAAGACATTGGAAGAACCTCCGGCACACGCCATCTTCATTCTCGCCACTACTGAGAAGCACAAGATACTTCCGACCATCCTCTCGCGCTGTCAGACCTATGATTTCAACAGGATCGGAATCCCTGACATCGTAAGAAACCTCCGCTCCATCGCGACTAAGGAGAATATCAATGTCGATGACGAATCTCTGCATATCATTGCGAGGAAGGCTGACGGTGCGATGCGTGACGCCCTTACGATCTTCGACCAGACCGTCGCGTTCTGCGGCACTGACGTCAAGTATGAGGACGTGATCAGAAATCTGAATGTCCTGGACTATGAGCATTGCTTCCGCCTTACTGAGGCTATGCTTTCCAATGATTACGGCGCGGCCCTGCTTGAATTCGACGGGATATTGTCGAAGGGGTTCAATGCACTTTATTTCGTGGCGTCGTTGAGCAGCCATTTCAGGAACCTGATGGTGGCCAAGAACGGCGCTCTGGATGCCTTGCTTGAGCTCCCTGATTCACTGAAGAACAAATATCGGGAACAGGCTGACAGGTGCACTCTTCAGTTCCTCTATGATGCGCTTTCAGTCACGTCTCAATGCGAGTCCGGCTATAAGGAGAGCGTCAATCCTCGGCTGCATATAGAATTCGCATTGATGAAACTGTGCTTCCTTACGGGCGGGCCTGTCTCGTTGAGGCCGCAGGCCCAGGCGCCTCAGCAGACGAAGCCGGCCGTGCCGCCGCAGCCTCAGAGACCTGTTCCTGAACAGTCGAAGCCATCCGCTGCTGTCCCTGCCGCTGAATCCGGGGCCGCTGCTGCATCCGTGCGGGAGCCAGTGCCCGAAGATAGGCAGGAAACCGAGGTGAAAGCCGCTCCGGCAAGGCGTAAACGCACATCGAAATCATCTGCATTGTCACTTGACGCCATCAAGGAAGAAAAGACGGAGGCTGCGAATGGCACGTCCGAAGGTAATCTGTCGGATGTCATTCCCGAGGACAATGTGATTATGGACGGTTGGAAACGTCTTCCGGGACAATACGCCTCCAGGCCGAGGCTTTACACTACGCTGACTACCACCAAGGTCGTGGTGAAGCCTATGGACGGCTACAAGCTCGTGGAATTCTTCGTGCTTAACCTGGCGCAGAAGAACTGGGTGGAGCAGGAACTCCTGAGGGAACTGGAATCCAAGCTTCAGAGCGACCTCAAGACTTCCAGGGTGCGGCTCTCAGTGGAAGTGATTCCGGAGGAGAAGGTGGAAAAGAAAATCTATCTGCCTGAGGACAAGGCGAAAATAATGATGTCCGGCAATGCTGAAGTCGAGAATCTGGTGAAGGATTTCGACCTCGACGTCAAATGAGTTTACGTTTCAAACGACTGAATGATGAAACTACGTTGTGAAAACCTTGTAAAGAAATATGGTGTCCGTACCGTCGTCAAAGGTGTGTCGATGGAAGTGGAACAGGGAGAGATAGTGGGTTTCCTCGGGCCTAACGGTGCCGGGAAGACCACCAGCTTCTATATGATAACAGGACAGATCGTGCCTAATGCCGGCAGAATATATCTCGATGATGAGGACATCACTGACCTCCCTATGTTCAAGAGGGCTCTGAAAGGCGTGGGGTATCTTCCGCAGGAGGCGTCAGTGTTCAGGAAGATGTCAGTCGAGGACAATATAATGTCTGTTATGGAGATGACCAAGATGACCAAGGCGGAAAGATGTGAAAGGCTGGAGTCGCTCATAGACGAGTTCAATCTTTCGAAGGTGCGCAAGAGCCTCGGCATCCAGCTCTCCGGAGGGGAGAGAAGGCGCTGTGAAATCGCCAGGGCTCTGTCCATTGACCCTAAGTTCATCCTTCTGGACGAGCCGTTCGCCGGTGTGGACCCTATCGCGGTGGAGGATATCCAGTATATCATCGCCAAGCTGAAATACAAGAACATCGGTGTCATCATCACTGACCATAATGTTGGCGAGACGATGGCCATAATCGACAGGGCATACCTGCTTTATGAGGGAACGATACTTCAGTCCGGCGCTCCGGAGAAACTCGCCAACGACGAAGATGTGAAGACGAAATACCTCAGCTCAGGGTTTATCCTCAAGCGCTCTCCGGCTGTGGAGAAAGCCCGTGCGGAGCACAATGCACTTATGGCGGCCAGGGCTGAAAAGCCGGAGGACTAAGCCTATCCGGCCAGAAAATTCTTTGCCGCATAGGAGAGGGCGTCATAGAACTCCTCTCCGAATTCTTGAATGAGCGGTTCCTTCAGGAACTCATACACTCTGATGTTCTCGCGCCGTCCTTTCTCAAATGCGTCTTTGCATATATCCCAGCGATGAAGATTCAGCGCTTTCTTCCCGCCGGTGAGTGTGGATACCCTGATAGGGTACAGCCAGCAGGAGATGGGTTTGCGGAATTTGCATTTTCCTGCGAAGAAACTGCGTTCCATCGCACAGAAACAGTTCTTGTGCTCATCGAATAGCGTATAGACGCACTCTTCGGTACCAGGGCACAGCGGAGTCACGATGTCGCCGTCGATATCTATCTCGAAGAATCCTTTCTTGGCCACTTCCTTCCTTCCGTTTTCCTGCATAATGGGTGAGAAGTCTGGGTAAGCCTCCTCTATCTTGCTGATTTCCTCTTCCTTGAGCGGCGCCCCGCTGTCTCCGATGATGCAGCAGCAACCCTTGCATTTTTCATAATCGCAAGCGAAGTATTCCGTGATGACATCTTCTGAGACCAGGCAGTCTCCTATCTCGAAAATGGTGCCGAATCTATTCTTGTCCATATGTCAGTCTTCTGTTTTTTCTGTTGATTCATCCTGTCTTGTCTTGGCCATCTCCATTGATTTAGGCATCCTGCCGGCCTCTAAGGAATCTGCGGCGGCTGTAGACAGTCTGTCCGCCGTAGCCTGGACTGCCGTTGTCAGCGAATCAGGTGTGACTGGCATTGTCCCGGAAGAGTCCGGGTTCTGTCTTGCCGTGGTATCAGCGGCAGGTGCTTCAGGTAGCGGCAGCGGAGCGGGCAATTGCCTGAGCAGGCTCCTGAACTTGGCCGAGTCCAGCCAGACTGGATGAAACTCCGATTTGTCCAGTCCTATGCTCCTGAATCCCTCCGCGGCTATGCATAGAGAGTCTGAAGCCGCATACAGCGTCGGAATCGTTCCTGTGAATACAGGTGATTTCTGGATGTCGAAGATATGCTCTCCCTCAATCTTTGTCCTTATGGCATATTCTGCGGAACGACCGTCGGCGAGAAGCCTCAATACCTTGTTCACGTCATCTGCGGAAACCTCATTGATTTTTTCCTTGTACTTGGTCACCAGGTCCTTGCCGTAGGAATATCGCAAGGCGAGCATTGACATTATCATTTCCGGATCGGACATCCTGGCCTCGATGGCTTTCAGCAGAGATGTCCTGTAGACGGAGAGGTCGGCACCTGAGACGTTTGCTGTGGCGACGGCTTTTCTCAGCGATGAAATCACAGTCTCGACAGAGTCGGTCTGCGCCAGGGAGGCCGGAAGTCCGGTCCTGTCGGACATTGAACAATGCATCGTGAAGTTGAAGCGCTCTTCCGGGAACATTATGAAATCCCAGCGTGCACTTCCGTGCCAGCCTGATTCGGCCAGGCTTTTCGCGATTCTGTCCTGCAGCGCCATCGCCGCTATATATGATGACATAAAGTTGGCGGAAGTATAAGTCAGCGGAGCGGAAATGCCGAGTGTGATCTCATCCTTGTCCCCGATGACAGTCTTGCCGGCGTGGCCGGAGCCGGTACGGTATTGGATCCTGGAACGGAACGAGGACGCCTTTTCCGTACTGAATCCCCCGAGCTCGCGGCAGAGGTCTTTCTTCAATGTGAATTCATCGAAATCTCCCACTATTATGAGGACTCCGTCATTCATCTTGGAGAACTCGCTGCTGAAGAATTTCTCGGCCCTCTTCTGGAAATCATCAGGAAGATTCACCGGATGCTTATATGATGTCCAAGTGTTGCCTGGGAACAGGAGGCTGTCGAGCACTGCGTCGGAGGACGCTCCACCGAGCATCTTGATTTTCTGACATTTGCGGTAATAGTCATAAGCCTCCTTGTCAGGCGTCCTGTTCTCTGCGAGTGAGCAGAGCGCCTTCAGCATAATCCTTAGCTTGGAAGACGGAGCCGACCCGCTTATCCTGAGGTCGGACGTGGTGACATCACCTTTCATTGATATTCCGTTGGCGGACAGCATATTCCAGAAACTGTAGCACGACATTCCCGGCACGTCATACAGCTTCAACATATCTGACACATAAGCCCCTTCATAAGGCTTGAGACCGGGGACCAGGGAATAGCCGCCTTTCAGCAGCCACATATAGTGGAACATCCCCGTCTTTGGCGTGTTCTTATAGATTACTTTCAGTCCGTTGTCGAAAGTCCAGACCTGGCCGCCGGACATAGGCTCAGGCGCCAATGTCTTGATCTTCAGCTTGGAAGCGGACTTTTTCAGCCTCAGTGTATCGCTGTAGCTGATAGTGTACGGAGCCGGGCGGTCAGCGTGCCAGGACGCAGCGAAAGTGCCGGGGACATTGACATTCAGCGTACTGTCTGACTCGCACTCGATGGTGAGATTCTTCGACTTGTCGAGCAGGGCGAAGACGAAATTGTTGAACAGCCGTACGCCCAGGTCATCCTGTATGTTCTTGGTGAGGAAGAATTCCATACTGGTTCCGGCAGAAGCCAGTGACGCACCATATAGGTAGGAAGATATGCATTGGTCGATATACCTGCTGTTGTTCACGACATCTCCGCTGTAGTCTCGCCTCATATTCATTATCAGCTCGTTCTGCGTGTCGCGGTACTCATCCGCCACGGAACCGAATGTGTCCAGGGCGGCCAATGTGCCGGATAGGACGGCTGTCGCCTTGTCAAGATATTCTCCTGAGGTGCTTATTCCGACCTTGAATTTCTCGCTCCCTGGACCTTCCTTGCTGCTTATATATGAATAGCTGATGCCTGATACCGGTATTCCGGCTTCCCTGAGCATCTTGGAGAGACGTTTCCTCAGCATAATCCCCAGTTCGGAAGCGAATTTCTGCGACACTAGCGGCTGTACGGTGTTCATATTCTCTCCAGGAGTACGTGGGTAGATATATTCTGCGGAAACTGTCGCCGCACCTTTTACGCCGGATTTTATGAACCTGTATGACGCTTCAGGGGATTCTTCCCATTCATATCCGTTTCCCACAGATGCCGGCTTTCCGCGGGTGACCAGCATCGACAGCATATTCATCTTGTTCAGAACTGCACCTCCGTCCACGTCTCCGGAGATGATTATCGCCTGATTCTGCGGAGCGTACCTTCCTCCGAGGCTCTCTGACTGCGTGCCTATGATGTCGAATACCATCAGGAGAGTGGAATCGACAATGTCCTTCGACCTCGCCGTTTCCAAATTCCTGAATCTATAAACAGTGGCATCCTGATACACAGCCACATAGCCTTCGGCCCCGGGCCAGATACAGTTCCTGGACAGATAATGGAAAGGCGTGTCTGTGCGGAAATGAGGGAGCATCGTGAGGGAGCCCATAGCGTTCACCGCTGATGAACCGGCTGACGCAGTGTTCTCGTCGCCATAGCCGCCCTTCTGTACCAGGGCGATGTCAGCCCTGCCTTTCTCAGTATTGTTTGTGACCAGATAATATGCTATGCCGTTGTCCAGCACCCCTGTCTTTATTTGCGATGCCACCGGCAGCTTCGGCAGGTCAGCCGCAGGCACAGTTATTGAAAAGAGCATCAGGACTGCTGATGCAAGTATTCCGGATATCTTGCTCATAGTACCAATTTTTTAATGGGCCGGCCAGGGTTTGCTTACTTCTGCCACGGCTCTTGTGCAAAATTAAGATATTTTTATTATTTTTGCCTTATTGCGGTTTCAAGTTGGCTGAACGGTTCTTCCGCATAGCCGACCGCTTTTTGAAGACAAAACAATTAAAACGTTAATAGTATGAAAAAAATCATTCTTGCAATGGCTGCCTTCGCCTTCTCTATGAGTGTGATGTCAGCACAGGATCTCGCCACTGCCACTTCTACCTACAACAGTGGTGCCGAAGCCCTTACGATGGGAAACAAGGCAGGTGCCCTGGAGTATTTCCAGAAAGCACTCACGATGGCTCAGGCTCTCGGTGATGAAGGAGTTGATGTCGTCACCAACTGTAAGAACGCCATTCCTTCAGTGATGCTTTCCTTGGGCAAGGATCTTTACAATAGCAAAGATTTCGTCGGCGCAAAATCCAAATTCGAGGAGGCCGCAGCCGTCGCCAAGGAATATGGCAATGATGATGTCGTCGCAGAGGTGGAGAGTCTACTTCCTACAGTTGGCAAGAGAATCGCCCTCGCGAAAGTAAACGATGCAATGAAGAACAAGGACGTGGCAGGTGTACTCGCCGGATATGAGGAGGCTATGGCAATCGACAGCACGGATGCCAACACTGCTCTCAAATACGGTCAGTTCCTCGGCAATGCCGGCAAGTTCGACGACGCCGTGAAATATCTCGAGCTCGCAGCCCGTCACGGTCAGGAAAACAACGCCAAGTCAGTGCTTTCCACCACATTCCTCAAGAATGCTGCCGCTCAGCTCAAGGGCGGGAAATATGCTGACGCCGTAACACTTGCGGAGAAGGCCAACAGCTATAAGGAGAATGCGCAGGCATATCTCGTAGCTGGACAGGCTTCGCAGAAGTCAGGCAAGAACACTGCGGCCATCTCATATTTCGAGAAATACCTCGCGGCTGCACCTACGGCTAACAATGCTGCTGCCATCACCTTCACGGTAGGCGCTCTCTATCAGCAGGCCGGCAACAAGGCCAAGGCACTCGAGTTCTACAAGAAAGTGGAGAACGATCCTCAGTTCGGTGCGCAGGCAAAGCCTCTCATCGCATCTCTCAGCAAATAATGACGGAACTGGAACTTCTTGCTCCGGCAAAGAATAAGGATATCGGCATCGCGGCCATCGACTGCGGTGCCGATGCCGTATATATCGCCGGGCCGGCCTTCGGCGCCAGACAGGCTGCAGGCAACAGTATGGAAGATCTCGCCGCCCTCTGCGGTTATGCTCACAAGTTCGGTGCACGGATCTTTATGACCCTGAACACCATCATATATGACAGCGAACTGGAGGATGCGTACAGGCTTATGTGCCAGGCCGAGGATGCCGGAATAGATGCCATCATAGTCCAGGACCTTGCAATCCTACGTATGGCTGACGGTGGGCCGTCAGGCAGTGGGAGGCGCATCTCGATACCGCTTCACGCATCCACCCAGTGCGCCATAAGAGATGTGGAGAAGGCATTGTTCTATAAGAGGCTCGGCTTTTCCCGTCTTGTGACCGAGCGTGAGCTCTCTCTTGAAACTGTGAAGGAAATCAGCGGCGCCACCGGCTGCGAAATCGAGTTCTTCGTCCACGGCGCCCTGTGCGTATGCTACAGCGGCCAGTGCTATATGTCGGAACGTATCGCAGGGAGGAGCGCCAACCGCGGCGAATGTGTCCAGGCGTGCCGGTCTCTTTATGACTTGACTGACGCTGACGGAAAGACATTGTTGCGCAACAAGGCTCTGCTCTCCCTGAAGGACTATAACCTTATAGGCAGGCTGGAAGATTTGGCGGCCGCAAGAGTGTCGTCATTCAAGATCGAGGGACGGCTGAAGAACATCTCTTACGTGAGGAATACCGTAAGGGCATACTCAGAGGCTCTTGACGCCTTGGTCTTGAGGCATCCGGACAGATATCGCCGGGCATCGTTCGGAAAAGTCACCGGCGGTTTCACCCCCGATCTGGACAAGACGTTCAACCGTGGTTACACGGAATTGTTTCTGGACGGCAGACGAGGGCATTGGGCCAGTATGGACACCCCGAAAGGAATGGGGGAGAGACTGGGCAAGGTGATAGCCGTCAGACCCGTCGGACGTGACGAGGTCGAGATCAGCGTCGAATCACGTGCGGGACGGCTGATACCTCTGGAAAACGGCGATGGCTTCGCGTTCACGGCAGGTGACGGCACAATAACAGGATTCCGCGGGGATGTGTGCAGGCCGGGGCTGATACGCTGCAGGCGTGTTCCGGGGGTCAAACCTGGGATGACACTTTACCGCAACATCAGCGCTGCATTTGAGAAAAGCCTCGCCTCAAGCCCGTGCAGGCGGATGATGCGAGTCAATGCAGATGTCTCTGTCTCAGGGGACTCGCTTGTAGGCTACCGAATATGCGCCAAAGCCGTCTCCGAGGACGGCAGAAGAGTCTGTGTCAATGCCGATGCCGGCAATGCTCCTGCTGACAATGCTGGACGAATGATGGCGATGATCTCCGGGCAGATGGGAAAATCGACAGGGGACTACGTCTTTGTGCCGGATGTCGCCGTGGAGACATCCGACGGTTCCGTCCCATTTATGCAGGCCGCATTTCTGAACGGCATCCGAAGGAGCCTGGCGGAGAAACTGGATGAGCGTCCTGCATTGTCCCGCCCTCTGTCGAATCGGCGCGAACCTTCCGCCAAGGCCGATGCTTGTGTGGAGACGACTGGTTTTCCTCCAGAAAGTATTGACTACAAGTTTAATGTGGCTAATCGGCTAGCAAGGGAGGTCTATGCCTCGTATGGTGCGAAGAATGTGGCGCCGGCCTACGAAATCGGTCATCAGGCCGGCGTGGAGCTGATGCGGACGAAGTACTGCATACGCTATGAATTGGGACTTTGCCCAAGACATAAGAAATCCGGAGACTATGCCCCGGATTCCATAGACTTGAGACGTATGTCATCGTTGAAATATCCTCTGTGCCTTGAGAACAACGGAAGGACATTCATCCTTCAGTTCGATTGCGGAAAGTGCGAGATGACAGTCAAGGAAAAGTAGCCTATCCTATGTTCACATAATCCCGTATGTCCTGAGGTGAGACAGGGTTGCTTCCCAGGATCATAAGACGTTCGACGACATTGCGCAGTTCTCGGATGTTGCCTGTCCAGCTCTTCTCCTGGAGCATCTTCATCGACTCTGGCGTGAACTCTTTGCGCGACATTCCGGATTCAGAGGCTATCTGGTTGAGGAAATAATTGACCAGCAGAGGGATGTCGTCTTTTCTCTCGTCGAGGGACGGCACGTGCATCACGATCACGCTCAGCCTGTGGTAGAGGTCTTCACGGAAATTGCCCTTTTCGATTTCTGCCTTGAGGTCTTTGTTCGTGGCGGCTATCACACGCACGTCCACCTCGATGTCCTTGTCGCTTCCGACGCGCGAAAGCTTCTTCTCCTGAAGCACGCGGAGCACTTTTGCCTGTGCGGGGAGGCTCATATCGCCTATCTCGTCCAGGAACAGTGTGCCGCCGTCTGCCTGCTCGAACTTGCCCTTATGCTGCTTGATGGCGGATGTGAATGCCCCCTTTTCGTGTCCGAACAATTCGCTTTCAATGAGTTCTGACGGTATGGCGGCGCAGTTCACCTCGATGTAAGGCATTGCGCTTCTATTGCTCTGCTGATGCAGGCTTCTTGCCACGAGCTCCTTTCCGGAGCCGTTGGGCCCGGTGATGAGCACCCTCGCATCGGTCGGGGCGACTTTCTCAATCATTTCCTTCAAGTGCTGGATCGGAGCCGACTCGCCGATCATCTGCTGTCCGAACACCTTCTTCTTCAGATTGGTGTTCTCGGTGATTATCTGCGTGCGCTCCGTGGCGTTCTTGATGGTGATGAGGATTCTGTTGAGGTCAAGCGGCTTCTGGATAAAGTCGAAAGCTCCTTTCTTAATACACTCCACGGCTGTGTCGATGTCGCCGTGTCCGGAAATCATTATGACTGCGGAATCGATGCCGTCCTTCTTCAGTCGCTCCAGGACTTCGGTGCCTTCCATATTCGGCATCTTTATGTCGCAGAATATCACATCATATCTCTCTTTCTCGGCCATCTCTATGGCAGTGGGGCCGTCCTCGGCCACGTCCACGTTATATCCTTCGTCCGTCAGGATCTCTTTCAGGGAATTCCTGATGGCTCTCTCGTCATCAACTACAAGTATCTTCATATTCTGGTTAAAAACATATTCTTGGTCGGCGGGAATATCCCGTAAGGGATGCTGTCGCTAAAACTGTGCCGCAACGGCGTCGCGATGCAGAGACTGGCCCAAAAAGTCAGTCTTCCGTATTATGATAAAAAGGATGGCCAAAGCATTTTGGTCATCCTTCTTATAAGACTTGTTCCAAATGACTACACGCGCTGTCCGTATGAACGGTCAGTGGTGTTCACCGTGATGACGTCATCCTGGTTGATGAAGAGAGGAACCATAATCTTGGCGCCTGTCTCGAGCGTGCACTCCTTGAGGGCGCTGGTG
This sequence comes from uncultured Bacteroidales bacterium, assembly GCA_934695325.1. Taxonomy (GTDB): domain Bacteria; phylum Bacteroidota; class Bacteroidia; order Bacteroidales; family UBA932; genus Cryptobacteroides. Next base: position 78,444 of record CAKUVD010000002.1, read on the forward strand.
GACGCCGTGTTGCCCTTTACCGCAGGCTCGGTGTATGTCACCTTGAGCGTCACGTATGTAGGGAGCTCGCAGGTAAGGCATCTCTCATCGTCTACCACGAACATCATCTCCACGTGCTGGCCTTCTTTCATAAGGTCGGCGTTCTCGACTACGTCCTTTGGAAGATGGATCTGCTCGAATGTCTCCTCGTGCATAAAGTTGAATCCGTCCTCATCCTCATAAAGGAACTGATATGGACGCCTTTCCACATTGATGGTGTCCACTTTAGCGCCGGCAGTGAAAGTATTCTCGAGGATACGTCCGTTCTCGAGGTTACGGAGTTTTGTCTTTACGAACGCAGGACCTTTGCCCGGCTTCACGTGCTGGAAATAGACCAGCATACAAGGTTTGCCGTTGAAGTTAAGGTACATTCCGTTCTTGAAATCAGCTGTTGTTGCCATATTTTATATATAAAATTGTTTCAGTCAGACTTTTGATGGCGCAAATTTATAAAATTGCCGGATAACTGCAAAATTTTGCTATATTTGCACCGCTTTTAACGAATACGGACTATTTCGGAACGACAAATGAAACCGAGTATGAAAATCTCCAGTGCGAAATTCGCCGGCAGCAGCACGCAGGTATCACAGAAGCCTGCCAGAAGACTACCGGAGTTCGCTTTCATCGGGAGGTCGAACGTCGGCAAATCCTCATTGATAAATATGCTGTGCGGAAACGGCAGGCTTGCGATGACCTCCGGGACACCGGGGAAGACCAGGCTTGTCAATCATTTCATCATAAATGACAGCTGGTATCTCGTGGATCTTCCCGGATATGGCTTCGCCAAGCTTCCTGACAAGGAGAGAGCGAAGCTCCAGGATGTCATACGTGACTATCTGAACCACTCGGAAGAAATGGTCTTGCTGTTCGTGCTGATCGACATTCGGCACGACATCGGGAAAGTCGATATGGAGTTCCTCGATGAGCTCGGAGGAAGCGACATCCCGTTCGCCATCATTTTCACGAAAGGAGACAAGCTCGGCCCTGTGGCCAGAGCCGCTCAGCTGGAACGGGACAGAGATCAGCTTCTGGAGAAGTGGGAAGAACTGCCTCTCAGTTTTGTGAGTTCGTCGAGCACAGGCCTGGGCCGTGATGAAATACTTGACTATATCGGCAGCGTGCTCTCCGAACAGAAAGAAACAAACCAAACAAAGATATGAACGAACATAAAATGGAATTGTTTGCCTGCAGGGCCTCCAGAGACTTTGCCGCAAAGGTCGTTGATGAACTTAACAAGCTTCAGCCTGAAGGCGAGGGGCAGATTCATCTGGGTGATTCGGAAGTGACTGTCTTCAGTGACGGTGAGTTCCAGCCATCATTCACTGAAAGCGTGCGTGGGGCCACGGTATTCGTGTTGCAGTCCACATTCCCTCCTGCAGAGAACCTGATGGAACTCCTCCTTACCATCGATGCTGCCAAGAGAGCCTCAGCGTATAAGGTGATCGCGGTGATGCCGTATTTCGGATGGGCCAGACAGGACAGGAAAGACAAGCCAAGAGTCTCCATCGGAGCCAAGCTCGTGGCCAACCTCCTCTGTGCGGCCGGAGTGGACAGGATTATGACCTGCGACCTTCACGCCGATCAGATTCAGGGATTCTTCGACATTCCTGTGGACCATATTTATGCAAGCAAGGTGTTCATACCTTATCTGAAATCATTGAACATAGAGAACCTGGCCATCGCGGCTCCTGATATGGGCGGAGCGAAGAGGGCCAATGCTTATGCGAAGGATCTTGCCTGCCCTGTAATCATCTGTCATAAGTCCAGGGAGAGGGCCAATGTCGTCGCCTCCATCACGGCTATCGGAGAGGTCGAGGGCAAGAACGTCGTCATCGTGGATGATATGATAGACACCGCCGGGACATTGACCAAGGCCGCCGACATCCTTATCGAGAAAGGTGCGAAGAGCGTGCGCGCGTGCGCTACCCACGCCATCCTATCCGGGCCGGCGTATGACAGGATCAATGCGTCCAAGCTTTCTGAGGTATATGTGACTGACACCATTCCGCTTACGTCGGATCCTAATGTGGACAAGAGCAAGATAAAGGTCGTTTCGATGACCGAGACATTCGCTCGCATCATACGCAAGGTCTGCGACAACGAGCCTATCAGCCCAGAGTTCATTTTCTAGCATTATATGTACCGGCCGGTGAGGTTGGCGGAGCAACGTTCCGTCCCGTCCCGTCCGGTATTGTTTTTTTGTTGTATATTTGCACGCAAAAAGACATTGATATGAAAGTGTTTCTTGCTGCATTGGTCCTTGTCGGATTCGGAATTTTCGGGATGTGCTTCAACATTATATTCCGCAAGAAGGATTTCCCGCAGAGCGACGTGGGAGCCAATGAGAATATGCGTAGGCTCGGCATAAGGTGTATGCGCGAGGAGGACGACGAGAGGTTCTCGGAAATGTACGGCAAGAAAAAGTCCGGTGCGGTATGCTCCGGCACGTTCAGTGACTCCTGCACAGGATGCGGTCTGTATCCGTTGGAGAATGGAGCGACAAGAAAGTCGGAGGAGGACTCCGATAAATTAGATTGAAGCCCGGGATACGGGGAAACCAATCTTCTCGTGAGAGAAGATACTAAAAGTAAAGAAAGATGAGTCTAGTAGCAATCGTAGGAAGGCCGAATGTCGGCAAATCCACACTTTTTAACCGTCTTGTCGGAATGAGACAGGCTATCGTGGATGAGACAGCCGGAGTGACAAGGGACAGGCATTACGGGAAATGTGAATGGTGCGGCAAGGAATTCTCCGTAGTGGACACCGGCGGATACACATCCGGCTCGGATGACGTGTTCGAGGAAGAAATCCGCAAGCAGGTGGTCATCGCCATTGAAGAGGCCGACCTTATATTATTTATGGTTGAGGCTGCGACAGGCATCACGGACTATGATTCGGAAATAGCGGATATCCTCAGGCGTAGCGGCAAGCCGGTAGTGGTGGCCGTGAACAAGGTGGATTCCGGCGAGAAGATATTCGACACATATCAGTTCTACTCTCTCGGTCTCGGCGAGATATGGAGCATCTCGGCCGCTAACGGTGGCGGCACCGGAGACCTCCTGGACGAAGTCCTGAAGAAACTTCCGGAGGACACAGAGGCTGAGGAAGAGCATCCGGGCGTACCGAGAATCACCATCGTGGGCAAGCCTAATGTCGGCAAGTCCTCTCTCACCAATGCTCTTCTCGGCGAGGAAAGGAATATCGTCACCAATGTCGCCGGAACCACAAGGGATTCAATTTCATCATATTACAATAAGTTTGGGCATGAGTTCGTATTCGTGGACACAGCCGGGATAAGGAAGAAGAACAGGGTCAATGAAGATCTGGAGTTCTATTCTGTTATGCGTTCCATCCGTGCCATCGAGCACAGCGACATCTGCGTGATGATGATTGACGCGACCACCGGTATGGAGGCGCAGGATATGAACATCTTCAACCTGATCAAGCGCAACAAGAAAGGCTGTGTGCTGGTCATAAACAAATGGGATCTCTTCGAGAAGGAAAGCAACACTATGGTGGAGTATGTGAAGGCGATGAAGGCGCGTATCGCTCCTTTCAATGATGTCCCTATCATATTCACTTCGGTGCTCAAGAAACAGCGCATTATGGATGTGCTGAATGAGATAGAGCACGTCTGGCAGAACTATTCCAGGAAGATAAGCACTTCCAAGCTGATGGACGTGATGCTGCTGGAGATAGAGAATTACCCACCTCCTATGTGGAAGGGCAAGTTGGTGAAGATCAAATATATGACACAGCTGCCTACGAGATTCCCGGCGTTTGCGTTCTTCTGCAATCTGCCGCAGTATATAAAGGAACCGTACAAGCGCTTTCTGGAGAATAAACTGCGTGATCATTTCGACCTCACAGGCTGTCCTGTGCAGATGTTTATGAGGCAGAAATAGCGGCGTCAGCTTCGGCGTATATGCTCCGCCGCGGCTTCCAGAAGCCATTTCGGCGTGGACGTGGCTCCGCATACGCCGACGCGGTCATCCGGACGGAACCATTCAGGGCGTATGTCGCTGACCGCATTGATGCTATAGGTGCGTATGTTCAGCGAACGGCAGAGATTGCAGAGAACTTTGCCGTTCGAACTTTCTTTCCCTGATACGAAAATTATGATGTCGTGAGCCAGTGCGAATTCGGACAGCCTCTTGTGCCGTCCGGCCACCTGCTGGCAGATAGTGTCGTGAACGACAAGCTTTCCAGTGCTCTTGAAGATGACCTGAGCCAGTTCGTTCTCTTTGGCCATTGCCTCTTCCAGGGCCGTGCAGATGGCTGCGTATTCGGCAGGACTTTTCGTCGTCTGCGAGAATATCTCCACCGGGCCGTCAAGACGGATGTCTCCTCTCGATATGGCGTCGGTGAGCATCTGCATATTTTCCAGGACCAGGGCGTCGCCGTCCACCTGGCCGAGAAGCCCGAGGACTTCGGCGTGGCCGACTTTGCCGAAGATGACGATCTGCCCGCCGGCTGGACATACCCTGCCGTAGGCTTCGCGTATGCTTTTCTGGAGTTTCAGCACCACAGGACAGGTGCAGTCCACGATCTTGAGACCAAGTGTGTCTGCCAGCCTATATGTGGAAGGCGGCTCGCCGTGTGCGCGTACCAGCACTTCCGAATCGCGTGGAAGCGTCTTCATATCATCGGTTCCGATGGTCGCCAGTCCTGCGGCACGAAGCCTTCCTAGTTCAGCCTCGTTGTGCACTATCGACCCTAGAGAATAGAGCCTATGAGGGCCTGAGCCTTCTCCTAGTATCTCCTCGGCCTTTCCGACTGCCCTGATGACTCCGCCGCAGAAACCCGAATGCGGATCGATTTCTACAGAAACCGCCATATTATCTGTCTCCGAATTTTTCCTTGATGAGATTCCGTATCCAGACCATCTGGTCTTCGAGCGTCATATCGGTATTGTCCAGTACGATGGCGTCCGAGGCCTGCCTCAGCGGAGATGTCTCCCTGTGTGAGTCTATATAGTCCCGACTTTTCAGATTCTTCAGGACATCCTTGAAGTCCGGGTGTTGCCCGGCCGCTTCCATCTCCTTCAGCCGCCTCTCCGCACGTATATTGTCGTCAGCCGTCATAAAGATTTTCAGGTCGGCGTCCGGAAAGACAGATGTCCCGATGTCGCGCCCGTCCATAACTATGCGCTTGTTCTTCCCGTACTCCACAAGTTTCCTGTCCACGAAACTTCTTACCTCGGGAATCACAGCTACCGGACTGACGTATGATGAGACGTCCAGAGAGCGGATCCTTCCGTCCACGCACTTGTCTTCCAAGAATGTGTGGCTGCCTTCCGGAGCATACTCGAAATGTATGTCAATATCCGGAAGCGCCGCGACAAGTCTCTCGGTGTCAATGCTTCCGTCCGTTCTTGTCATATCGTTCTCCATAGCATACAGGGTGACGGCCCGGTACAATGCCCCGGAATCCAGATATAGAAACGAAAATTCTTTCGCTATGAGTTTTGCGAAAGAGCTCTTTCCGGTGGAAGAATATCCGTCTATGGCTATTATTATATCAGGAATGTGCATATTTCAGTTGGTTTGGTGAGGACATCTCGGGCACAAAAATATGAAAAAAAATTATTTTTCCCTCAATATTTTCAATTGCTGGATTTTATATGTGTCTCTCTTGAAACTGACGAATATGGTCACCTCGAAAGTCTCACCTCCTGCATTGAGCCTTCCTACGGCATATTTCATATTGGAACGCCCTGCGGTATGGGTGATGTCGAAGCCTCTCGGCGAATAGCTGCCGAAGAATGACTTGAGAATCTGCCGAGCCTGGTTCTTGCTGGAGTCACTCGAATCGGAGATTATGGAGATTTCCAGATTGTCATCGAACCAGGCGGACAGTCTGTCCGCATCGCCCTGTCTGATGTATTTGGCTATCGGGATGAACACGTCATATCCGTTGTCCTGTGAATGAGCCGGCACGCCGCGGCAGATCGAGACCGCGGAAAACAGCAAAATTGCGAAAATTCTGATATTCATATATTTTCAAGCCAGCTTTATATGTGAAACGTTGTTGCAAATACCGAGCCATATATGTAAATTTGCTGAATATGAAGATGACGCTGATAACAGTCGGGAAGACGGACGTGAAATGGGTCAGGGAGGGCCTGGAACTGTACAAGTCCAGGCTGGCTCATTATACTCAGTTCGCTGTCAATGAGATACCGGAACTGAAGAATGTCTCGGCTTTGACACGTCAGCAGATAAAGGACCGGGAAGGGGAACTTATCCTGGCTGCTGTACGGCCGTCTGACTTCGTCGTGCTTATGGATGAGCACGGCCGGCAGTTCCGCTCTGTGGAATTCGCGACTTGGCTCCAGAACAAGATGGCCTGCGACGGCAGGGACATTGTCTTCATTATAGGCGGAGCCTACGGGGTCTCGGATGCTGTCTACGGAAGGGCGGATATGAAGATCTCCCTGTCGGAGATGACATTCTCGCATCAGATGGTCCGGGTCATATTCACCGAACAGCTTTATCGCGCCTTTACCATCTTGCGCGGGGAACCGTATCATCACGAGTAGGAGGATATGGATATGGCGGCATTGAAAATCAGATTCAGAAATTTCTGGAATTCTTTGCTGGGCAGGAATGTATGGCTGCTTTTCTTTCTGGCCGCGCTCCTGCTGGCGATCGTCAATGTTTTCATAGATCGCAGAGGAGACTTCTCCGAGTTCACCGCCGGGAGGCTGACAAGAGTGGTGAACGGTCGTTTCTCGCGAATGGAAGGCTATATGCGCAGGGCTCTGGCCCAGGACAATGACGACTGGCTGGAACTGAACGGCCTTCCGGAGGATATGGTCATATACAGATACCGTGACGATACGCTCCAGTCGTGGTGCAACCAGTTCACCCTGGACAACGATGACATCTCCCACCGTATGGTAGTGCAGCGTTTCGCCAGCCTCAGGTATAATTTCGTGTCGCCTCTCGCAGAAGCCGACACGACCGTGAAATATATGAACATCGGCCCTAAGTGGTATCTGGTGAAGGCTATATCCGATGCCCACGGATGCACTATCATAGGTGGTCTGGAAGTCCGCAATACGATGGACAGCAGGTCGATGAACGGTGTGAACCCGAAATTCCGGCTGTCCGACAGGTTCTCGCTCTTTCCGATAAACTTCAGCGGCGGGACAGTGATCAGCGTCGGCGGATATCCACTGATAAAACTCATACAGGAGACGACGAGGGTGATGCCGATACTTCCGGACACCACGGTGCTGTGGCTTTCGGTGGCCCTGTTCATCCTCGGAGTGATGCTGTATCTGTATTTCCGCAGGGATGTCAGGACAATGTCCTTCGTTATGGTGGCCGTTGTCGCCACTTTCTCCGTGTTCTATGGCATCGGCTTCGGGATGCAGAATTCATCCACACTTTTCTCTCCGACGATATATGCTGACGGGCCGGTGCTGTATTCTCTGGGCGCGCTGCTGATAATAAATATCTGCATCACCCTGCTGTATCTGTGTATGTACATTGCCCGCAGAGATATCGGCAGGCGGGTGGCGGCGAAGAAAAACGCCGTGAGGCTGTCCGCCTGGATAGTGTTCTCCGTATTTGTCGCGGACGCATTGACATTGGCCTATACTGCGGTAACGTTCAGGAGCCTGATGCTCAATTCTAACATCTCGCTGGAACTCTATAAAATCGCACAGCTCGGCCGATATGCCCTGTACATATATATGTCATATCTCGCCCTTCTTGCCGTCATACCTCTGTCTCTCCAGATGGTCAGGAATTACGTGCGGCATCTCACGGGACTCAGATATGATATGTTCTCCAGATGGGGAAGGTCGCTCTTCGCATTGTTCTGCGCAGGTTATATGCTCGGAATGTTCTCGTTCCTCGGAAATGAAAAGGAGCAGAACCGGGTGCAGATATGGATAAACAGGCTCTCGATAGACAGGGACCTCGGCCTGGAGCTCCAGCTCAGAAGCGTGGAGAACGCCATCGCGGCAGACAATTCCATCCCGGAAGTGATGACTGCCACGCAAGACTACAAAGTCATATTGAACCGCATAACGGAGACCTATATGAACCGGATTTCCAAGGACTTCGACATAAGCCTTTACCTGTTCCGGGACAATATCTCCGATCCTCAGACGGAAAAGTTCTTCAACGAGAGGCTGCTGGGGGCGGTGCCTATTTCGCAGAATTCACATTTCGTCTATAGCCGTACCACCAATGGGCGTGCCCAATATACCGGGCTCTTCGTGTACTACTCCCCGGAGTACGGGACAATGAAGATGCTGCTCGGAGTGAATTCCAAGGCTGACCGCGAGGAGCGCGGATATTCGTTCATACTCGACTCGGGCAACCCCGGCACTGTGGTCATCCCTCCGCAGTATTCCTTCGCCAAGTACATTGACGGAAAGTTGGTCAGCTACAAGGGGGAATATCCTTATCCTACCGTCCTGACAGGGCCGTTCAGGGAAAGGATGGAGCGTGACGGCTCCGAAAGGATGATGAGAGATTCCTACGTGCATTTCTTCACCAAGGTGTCACCGGACGAGATCGTCGTCATATCGCGCCCGAAAATCAGCGTGGTGCAATATGTCCTCGCACTCTGTATGATATATCTGGTCGCATATTTCTGGATCAGTCTCGTCGGCCTCAGGAAAAAGAAGAACGGCGATTTCGAGAAGAACTACTACAAGTCGAGGGTGAATGTCGTGCTGTTCCTGTCAATGCTGCTGACGCTCATCACTATGAGTGTCGTTATGGTGGTCTTCGTCTATAAGAGGAATGACGTGAACGTGATGAGGCTTATGACCAGCAAGATCACCACTATCCAGTCGCTTATGGAGAACAGGACGCGGCAGCTCCAGTCTTACAGGGATATGATGGCGCAGGAAATGACCTCGGCCATAGATGATATAGGTGACTATACTCGCTCTGACATAACTCTTTATGGGCCGGACGGCAAGGTGTTCAACACTACGGCCCCGGAGATCTTCGAGAAGATGATACTCGGCTCCAGGATGAATCCTGAGGCATACAGGAACATAATGTATGACAACAAGCGCTATTACATCCACAAGGAGAGCATCGGAGGCAAGAGTTTCTATACGATGTATGCGCCTGTGTTCAACGACGGCGGGAAGATCCTGGCGATAGTCGGAGCCCCATATACTGATTCCGGACTCTCGTTCAAGGCTGACGCCATCTTCCATTCTCTCTTCGTTATGACGGTATTCCTGATCCTGATAATCATCACCAGGTTCTTCACGACGAGGATGGTGGACAAGATGTTCCGTCCGCTCATCGAAATGGGGCGGAAGATGATATATGCACGTACCGGCGGCCTCGAATATATCATATATGACAATGAAGATGAGCTCTCCGGACTTGTGCGTGCATATAACCTTATGGTTCACGACCTGTATGAGTCCAGCAAGCAGGTGGCCCAGGCCGAGAGGGAGAGGGCGTGGAGCGAGATGGCGCGTCAGGTGGCCCACGAGATAAAGAACCCGCTTACTCCGATGAAACTCCAGATACAGAGGCTGATACGTCTCAAGAGCAAGAACGATCCTGCCTGGGAGGCCAAGTTCGAGGATATCTCCAGGCTGATTCTGGACAGCATTGACGTGCTCACGGACACCGCCAACGAATTCTCCACGTTCGCCAAGCTCTATACGGAAGAGATGGTGTCGATCGACCTCGACAAGATGGCTTCTGACCAGATCTCTATGTTTGATGACAAGGACAACATCTCATTCGAGTACTACGGTCTTAAAGATGCTACGGTGATGGGGCCTAAGCCTCAGCTTATCCGCGTGTTCGTGAACCTGCTCACCAATTCCGTGCAGGCGATAGAGAATCAGCAGACGGAAGACCGGGAGGCCGGGAAGGAACCGAAGCACGGGCAGATTATCCTGTCGTTGAGGAACAGCTCCCGCGACGGGTTCTATGATATCGTGTTCGAAGACAATGGCCCAGGCATCAAGGATGAGAACCGCAGCAAGCTGTTCACTCCTAATTTCACTACGAAAAGCAGCGGGACCGGACTAGGGCTCGCCATCTGCAAGAATATACTTGAGCGCTGCGGCGGCGAGATATTCTACAGCCGTTCGTTCACCTTGAAGGGCGCCAGCTTCACAGTGAGATTTCCTAAGGGGACTACGAAAAACAAAATTCTTTGATTATATTTGTGATGACTACATAATTTACTCCGTCGGGACTGCCGGTGGACACATAAATTGCGGAGATTATGGACAGAAATGCCATAGACTTATATACATTGCAGACTCGGCTGAAGTCGGTGCTGGAGGGGAGTTTCCCTGGAAAAATCTGGCTCAAGGCTGAGATCAGCGCTGTCAAGGCACGTTCCGGAGGACATTGTTATCTGGAACTGTCTCAGTCGGGCTCTTCCGGTCTCACCGCCAAGGCCCAGGCCATCATCTGGAGCTCCAAGTTCAGACTCATCGCCCCTTATTTTCAGTCAGTCACTGGGATACCTCTGCAGGAAGGGATAAATGTCCTGGTGCAGGTGCAGGTGAACTACAGCCAGCTGTACGGATTCTCATTGATAATTGACGACATCGACCCTGAATATACGATCGGGGACAAGGAGCGCGTCCGTCAGGAGACCATAGACCGGCTTAAGCGTGAAGGATTGATGGACAGACAGAAAAAACTGTCCCTTCCGGCATTGCCTTATCGGCTTGCCGTCGTGTCAGCGCCTGACGCCGCCGGATATCGGGATTTCATACGACATCTGAAGGAGAATGAATATGGGTTCGTGTTTCATACGGACCTGTTCGAGGCGGTGATGCAAGGCGTTTCCGCACCTGAATCCATCGCCGGGGCCATTCTCGCCGCGTCGGAGTCGTCATCTCCTTATGACGCCGTGCTTGTGCTGCGAGGCGGCGGGGCGAGACTTGACCTTGCCTGCTTCGATGATTATCAGGTGGCTGCGGCCATAGCGATGTGTCCCGTTCCGGTGCTGACTGCCGTGGGGCACGACCAGGATTATCATATATGCGATATGGCGGCGTGGAAATACGTGAAGACGCCGACTGCTCTGGCGGACGTGTTCCTGGATATATACATTGATGAGGATCAGGCTCTTGCTTCTTATGCGTCACGCCTGAAGATGGCTTTCCTCGGCAAGACGGCGGAGATGTCATCGAAAATCGACTTGCTGGAATCCCGTATGAAGATGGCGTTCAGAAACAAGGTCACCGCTATGTCTTCGAAGGTCGATCTGTTGGAGACGAGGATCCTCGGCGCTGACCCTCGTAAGATATTGGCCAGAGGGTATGCCTTGGTCCTTGACAGTGGAGGTGTGGTGATGAAGAAGTCAGGAGACAGAAAACCCGGGGACAAGGTGTCGGTTATGTTCGCTGACGGTACGCTCAGATGCACTGTGGATGAGCGTGAAGTATGACTTAAATGACAGTTGGATTGCTATGGAAGAGAAATTTGATTATAAGAAGGCTGTGGAGGAACTTGAGAAGATAGCCGAAAAGGTAGAGGATCCTTCCACCGGGCTTGATGACATCGACAGATATGTCAAGCGCTCAAGAGAACTGATAACTGCCGCCAGGACTTACCTGAGATCTGTCAGGGACAAGGCTGACGCAATGGATTCGGAGGAAGTATGACGAAAGCATCATATATATACGAGACGGACCCTTATCTGGCTCCATATAAGGAGGCCATAGCTGCGAGGCACGCCAGAATAGAGAAAGAGCGGGACAGGATCGCTGTGGACGGCTCGCTGTCCAAGGGACTGAACAACCATCTTTATTATGGGCTCCATCGTGATTCTGACGGAGGCTGGGTGTTCAGGGAGTGGGCGCCGAATGCCAGCCGCATATATCTCATTGGCGAGTTCAACAATTGGAAGCGCACTTCCGCCTATGCCCTGACACCTACTGGAGGCGGAAACTGGGAGATACATCTCCCGGCTATGTTCCTGCATCATCAGGAACTCTATAAGCTTTTCATCGAGTGGCCTGGAGGCGGAGGCGAGAGGCTTCCTTCGTATGTCAGGCGAGTGGTACAGGATCCTGTGACGAAGGTGTTCTCGGCCCAGGTGTGGGAGCCGGATGTGCCGTATGTGTGGAAACACGGCAGCCCTGGCCCTCGGCCGCATCCCCTTATATATGAATGTCATATCGGAATGAGTTCCGAAGAGGAGAAGGTCGCCACGTTCGAGGAATTCAGAGTCAATGTCCTGCCTCACGTCGAGAGACTCGGATATGACACTCTGCAGATAATGGCGCTTCAGGAGCATCCGTACTACGGTTCGTTCGGCTACCAGGTGTCCAACTTCTATGCACTCTCGTCTCGTTTCGGAACGCCGGAGGATTTCAAGCGGCTGGTGGATGATGCGCACTCCAGAGGCATCGCCGTTGTTATGGACATCGTACATTCCCACAGTGTGGACAATGAAGCAGAAGGCCTCAGCCTATTCGACGGGCGTGAGGATCTGTATTTCTACAAGGGAAGCCAGGGCCGCCACCCGGCCTGGGGCTCCAGATGTTTCGATTACGGCAAGTCCGAGACCAAGTATTTCCTTCTCTGCAACTGCAAGTTCTGGATGGAGGAATATCACCTGGACGGGTTCAGGTTCGACGGCGTGACCAGTATGCTGTATTGGGACCACGGCCTGGGCAAGGATTTCGTCGGCTATGACAATTACTTCAATGCCGGAGTGGACGAGAATGCCGTGACATATCTGGCGCTGGCCGCTATGTTAGTGAAAGAGATGAACCCTGACGCCATCACCATTGCCGAGGATATGAGCGGAATGGCCGGATTGGCGGCACCGTTCGCGTCGGGCGGTCTCGGCTTTGATTTCCGTATGGCGATGGGCGTGGCCGACCACTGGATAAAATGGCTGAAGGAAAAGACTGATGACGAGTGGAGTATGGGCGAGATTTGGTGGGAGCTGACGAATAAGCGGTCGGATGAGAAGACTATAAGCTACGCTGAGTGTCACGATCAAGCTCTGGTTGGAGACAAGACATTGATATTCAGACTTATTGATAAAGATATGTACACGTCGATGAACACTGGGTCCAAGAGCATTGTCGTGGACAGGGGCATTGCCCTGCACAAACTTATCCGTCTGGTGACGCTCGCGACGGCCGGGGATGGGTATCTTACTTTTATGGGGAACGAATTCGGACATCCCGAGTGGATCGACTTCCCGCGCGCCGGTAACGGTTGGTCGTACAGATATGCCCGCAGGCAGTGGTCGCTTTGCAAGCCGGACTATCTTCGCTATAAGTATCTTATGAACTTCGACGAGGATATGATACACTTCTTCCGGAAGGAGAATCTCCTTGACTTCAGGCCTGAGCTTCTGGTCGCTGACGAGGAGAAGAAAGTGTTGGTTTTCCGGCGCGGTGATTGTATCTTTGCATTCGACTTCAATCCGTCTTCGTCCTTCACCGGATATGCGTTCAAAGCGCCTGAGGGTGACTGGAGACTGGAACTGGATTCGGACGAGAAGCGATATGACGGCTTCTCAAGACTAATAACCGGGGAGACGCATCATTCCGACACGGAGATAACACTATATCTTCCGAGTCGTTGTGCTTTGGTGCTCAAGAAGATGACATCCGCTGACGCGAATCCTCACGATGTGATGAAAACTAAAAAGCTTTAAATATGGCATTTCTCAAATTTAACAAGGCCGAGCTTGTGAATCTCTCGTATTCCCTGAAACGAGAGATAATATGCGCTAACAAGACCGGGGCGTATTGCAACACCTCCATTGTGACGTGCAACACGAGGCGCTATCACGGCCTGCTGGGAGTCCCTGTCGATAATTTCGGAGGCAGCAAGCATATGCTCCTCTCATCGGTGGACGAGAGCCTGGCGGTGAACGGGAAACTCTTTAACCTGGGAATACATTGCTACGGAGACATCTATGAGCCGAGGGGGCACAAATACATTGTGGATTTCAATGCTGACCCGGTTCCGTCCGTCGTCTACAGGGTGGGTGAGATGGAATTCGTCAAGACCATTCTCCTGGCTCCGGACAAGGATCAGGTGATGTTACGCTATGAACTCAGAAGGTCGCCTGCCGAGATATCGCTGATACTGAAGCCATTCCTTGCGTTCAGGAACATCCATAGCCTCACCAGGCAGAACTCCGAGGCGCGCACCGAGTACGAGGAAGTGCGCAATGGCGTGATGTTCAATATGTATGCTGGATTCCCGGATCTCAATCTGCAGTTGAATACAGGAGATTTTGAATATAAGTCGTCACCGTGCTGGTATAACGGCATCACTTACTCGGACGAGGCGAGACGAGGTTTCGAGTGCAAGGAAGACTTGTTCGTTCCAGGCTCGTTCGTCCTCAAGATGAAGCCTGGCGACTCCGTCATTCTCTCCGCTTCAGTCGAGGAGGAGAACCCGAGGATGATCACCAGAAAGTTCAATTCCGCACTGAAAGCGATGCCAGGAATCGGCAACTTCCACGATCAGTTGGTTCACTGCGCCGATGTCCTCATACGCGACAGGAACGGCAAGAAGAGCATAACGGCAGGCTTCTCGTGGCTTTACACCGGTCTGTTGAGAGAGACATTGTTCTCGCTTCCGGGACTCACTCTATGCGGAGACCATAAGGAGGATTTCGAGGACATACTTGACAACCTTATATCCGACAATGAAGAACGTTTCTATTCCAGGACGACTCAGGTGGCTTCGCCCCTTCTGCTGGCGCCTGTGCTTCAGGAGTACATCCAGTCCGGCGCTTCCGCCAAGAAAGTATGGGCGAAATACGGAGATGTGGTGAAGCGTGTCATCGAAAGCTATTCGCCAGGGTGTCGCAAGGAGGTGGCTCTCCAGCCGAACGGGCTCCTGTGGGCGCAGAAGGACAGGACGGCATTGACTTGGATGAACGCATACGTGGACGGGTATCCGGTGACGGAGAGGCCTGGATATCAGGTGGAGACCAACGCTTTCTGGTATGATATGCTTTGCTTCGCCATAGAAATGGAGACGAAATACGGCAAGGACAGAACCTTCGTGGACAAGTGGTCTCCGATACGTGATCTCGTAAAAGAGAACTTCCAGAAGATGTTCTGGATGCCTGATAAAGGCTATCTTGCTGATTACGTGGATAATAATGGGCGGAATGCGCAGATGAGGCCTAACCAGCTGTTCGCTCTCGCAGTATTCCATCAGCCTGTGGACGACTCTGTCCTCGGAAGCATAATGAACCTAGTGGACAGGGAACTGGTGACATCCAGAGGCATCAGGTCGCTGTCACCTCGTGACGTGGACTATAAAGGAGTGTACGAGGGGGCCCAGAGGGAACGTGACTTGGCATACCATCAGGGCTGTGCCTGGCCTGCAATGCTTCTGCCTTATGCACGGATAAAGTTCAGGATGCACGGCGCCGCATACTGTCATCGCGCCGAAGAACTTATCTCGGGTTTTTATGATGACCTCTACAAGCACGGCGTCGGGACGTTCTCTGAACTGTATGACGGAGATCCGCCTCACGAGGCGCACGGTGCGGTTTCATCCGCATTGAGCACGGCTGCGCTTCTTTATGTGGAAAATCTGATTAATAAGTATAAGGAGGAAAGATAATGAGAGTGCTGATGTTTGGATGGGAATTCCCTCCCCATATCGCCGGAGGTCTCGGCACTGCCTGCTATGGCATTGTCAAGGGTCTGGCTCACAATGGCGTGCAGACGATGTTCGTGATGCCTTCCGCCTCCGGAGACGAGGACAGGACAGCGGCCGAGATCATAAATGCGAGCGATGTCCCTGTGGAGATGACCGACACGATGAATGTCGATGACTTCCTGGACAAGGTTCAGTTCGTGCATATCGGCACCAATATGGTCCCGTATCTTGATCCGGCCGAGTTCCATACTCTTGTCGAGGAGGACAGAAGACGCCAGGTGAAGGACTTCTCCGTAAGTTATGGGCATACATACAAATTCTCCGGAAAGTACGGGTCGAATCTTATGGAAGAGGTCGCGAGGTACGCCATGGTGGGCGGTACTATCGCTATGACACATAAGGGAGAGTTCGACGTGATCCACGCTCACGACTGGCTCACGTATATGGCCGGGATAGCAGCCAAGAGACTGTCCGGAAGACCGCTCGTGGTGCACGTTCACGCCACATCGTTCGACAGGAGCAGTGACAATAACATTGACACTCGTGTCTATGATATAGAGAAACGCGGTATGGAAGCCGCCGACAAGGTCATAACTGTGAGCGACTTGACGAGAAACATCGTCATAACCAAGTACGGGATAGACCCTGCGAAAGTCGTGACTGTGCATAATGCCGTGGATTTCAGCGGGCGCAGCGAAGTCAAGGTCGAGAGGGGAGTGAAGGAGAAAGTCGTCACGTTCCTCGGCAGGATCACATTCCAGAAAGGCCCTGAGTACTTCATCGAGGCGGCTGCGAAAGTCTTGAAGAGATGTGACAATGTCCGTTTCGTGATGGCCGGGAGCGGAGATATGATGAACCGCTCCATCCGTCAGGTGGCCCGGCTGGGAATATCCGACAGGTTCCATTTCACCGGATTCCTCCGCGGGAGCGAGGTTCAGAAGATGTTCGCCCTCTCGGATGTCTATGTGATGCCTTCCGTATCCGAGCCTTTCGGCATATCACCGCTGGAGGCTATGAGATCTGGCGTTCCGTCAGTGATTTCGCGCCAGTCCGGTGCCGCCGAGGTTCTTAAATATGCATTCAAGGTGGATTTTTGGGACGTGGACGCTATGGCGGACGAGATCTATGCTCTTCTGCAGTATCCGGCACTTGCCGACTTCGCTTCCAAATACGGCTACGACGAGGTGAACACCCTCAAGTGGAACAATGCCGCGGCGAAGATAAAAAGTGTGTATGAATCAGTGATAAAATAAAAGCATATAGATATGAACAAGAAAAGCATTTGCCTGTATTTCCAGATACATCAGCCTACGAGACTGCGGCTTTACAGGTTTTTCGATATAGGGAAGGACTCTCATTACTATGACGACTTCACCAACAGGACTATCCTCCGCAGGGTGGCGGATCTCTGCTACCTTCCTATGAACAGCCTGCTCCTGGAACTGATAAAGAAATATGACGGAGCGTTCAAGGTGGCGTTCTCCATCTCAGGCTCCGCTCTGGAACAGTTCGACAGGTATGCCCCCGAGGTGATAGACAGTTTCCGTGCGTTGGCTGACACAGGCTGCGCCGAGTTCCTCTGCGAGACTTACTATCACTCTCTCGCCTCGCTTGCGTCAGAGCCGGAGTTCAGACATCAAGTACTGAAGCATAAGGCTGCCATCGAGGAGCATTTCGGAGTGACGCCGGTGACCTTCAGGAACACTGAGCTCATATACTCCGACAGCATCGGAGCCTCAGTCTATGATATGGGATTCAAGACAATGCTGACCGAAGGCGCAAGGCATATTCTCGCCTGGCGCAGCCCTGACTTCATCTATACGGACGCCATACAGCCTAAGCTGAAGCTTCTCCTCCGCAACTACACGTTCAGTGATGACATCGCTTTCAGGTTCTCTGACCGCGGCTGGAAAGAATGGCCGCTCTCTGGCGACAAGTTCCTCTCCTGGATGAGGAGCGAAGTGAGCGCATCCGGGGATGTCATAAACCTCTTTATGGACTATGAGACGTTCGGTGAGCATCAGAACGCCTCTACGGGCATCTTCGATTTTATGAGGTATCTTCCGGAGGCCGTGCTGAAGGACGGGACGTTCTCGTTCTCTACGCCGGCTGAAGTGGTGAAGAGATTTAAGCCGGTGTCTGAACTTGAGGTCCCTGAGCCGATATCCTGGGCGGACGAGGAGCGTGATGTGACAGCCTGGCTCGGTAACGAGCTCCAGCAGGAGGCATACAACAAGCTCTACGGCCTCTATGAGAAACTGGCCCTTGTCAATGATCCGGCTCTTTTCAACGATTTCGGCCATCTGCAGGAGAGTGACCACTTCTATTATATGTGCACCAAGTTCTTCTCTGACGGAGAGGTTCACAAGTATTTCAACCCATATGACACTCCGTATGAGGCATTCATAAACTATATGAACGTTTTGAGTGACTTTATTATCAGAGTTGATGAGGAATATTCGGCAACAGTTGCTAAATTTGCGGATTCAAATTCTCAGAAGGCTGAGACGGACGAAAAATCCGCCGAGTCGGAGAAACCTGTGAGAAAGCGTGCTGCTGCCAGGACTGCCGTCCGTTCCGGAAAGAAAACTGCGGAGAAGACGGGCGTGAAGCCTGCAGCGAAAAAGGCCAAAACCGTCGAGAAAACGGAAAAGCCTGTACGCAAAGCAGTTAGAAAGAAGACTGAAAAATAAGAATGACGAAAGAATTGAACAAACCTGATTATCTGTTCGAGGTAAGCTGGGAGGTATGCAACAAGGTTGGCGGAATATATACCGTCATCGCTACCAAATCGCTGTTCCTCAAGTCACAGCTCAAGAGGCATCATATTCTCATCGGCCCGGATGTCTGGATGGATACGAATGCGAATCCGGATTTCCAGGAGGAGCCCACATTGTGGCAGGACTGGCGCATAGAGGCTGCCAAGAGCGGCCTCAGGCTGAGGATAGGAAGATGGAACGTTCCTGGTAACCCTGTGGCTGTCCTCGTGGATTTCAAGCAGTTCCTTACAGAGACCGATACAGTGCTGGCCAAGTATTGGGAACGCTTTGGAGTGGATTCCATCACCGGAAACTGGGACTATAAGGAATCCGTCCTGTTCGGCTATGTGGCCGGGAAGGTCATCGAGAGCTACTGTCACTTCTACCTGAAGTCCTCTGACAAGGTAGTGGCGCAGTTCCACGAGTGGCAGACCGGAGCCGGAGTCCTTTACTTGAAGACCACGAAGCTCCCTATAGCCACTGTGTTCACGACACACGCCACGGTGCTGGGCCGTTGCCTGGCAGGGAACAATATGCCTCTATATGACTCGATGGAGTCATACAACCCGGAAGATAAGGCAAGGCAGTTCAATGTGATGGCTCTCTATTCCCTAGAGAAGAAGGCTGCGGAAAATGCGGATGTGTTCACGACAGTAAGCGAGATCACTGCGAGGGAATGTGCTCATTTCCTTGGAAGGCCTGTGGATGTGGTTACGCCTAATGGCTTCGAGAACAGCTTCACGCCGGCTACAGAAGACGAATATGCCGAGAAACGCAAGGCCGCCAGGGAAAGTCTCAGGACTGTTGCGTCTGCAATGTCAGGCTCAGAGGTGGCTGAGGACGCCATTTTCATCGGCATCGGCGGACGTTACGAATATAGGAACAAAGGCATTGACGTGTTCATTGACGCAGTAGGGAAGATTCACGGTTCCGGTTTCCGCGGCAAGGAAATTCACGCATTCATAATGATTCCTTCGGGACACAACGGGCCTGACAGGAATCTTGTTGCGAAGCTCTCCGGGAACGGGGATGCGGACTATACCACTCAGGTGTCCCATTACCTGATGAACCCGGAATACGACCAGATAACAAGGCGATTCCGTGAACTGGGACTTGACAATTCAGGAAGTTCCAATATAAAGGTATATTTCATCCCGTCATACCTTAACGGAGCGGACGGTGTCTTCAATATGAGGTACTATGACCTTCTCATAGGCCTTGACTTGGCTCTGTTCCCGTCTTATTATGAGCCGTGGGGCTATACTCCGCTGGAGAGCCTTGCTTTCAGGGTTCCGACATTGACCACGACGCTGGCTGGCTTCGGAGTCTGGGTGGATACCCATTACGAGAAGGAACATCCTGGAATCGAAGTGGTCAAGAGAAACGACACCAACTATACCGAGGTCGTTGATGCAGTGGCCGAGAGAATCCGCGAAGTGGCTCTGATTACGGATGACCAGAGAAAAGAATATATGGACAATGCGAAGGATGTCTCGTCCATCGCATTGTGGGAAAATCAGATACAGTATTATCAGGAGGCTTATTCCAAGGCCATCGACAAAGTCGTGGCCGCCAACGGGGCTTTTCCTGAATCAACAGAAAAACCGATTATGAAGTACGAAAGGATACAGGTAAGCACACCTTCTTGGAAAAGTGTGATGGTCACCAGGCATCTGCCTGAGGCATTGAGCGGGCTTGAGACGCTCTCCAAGAATCTGTGGTGGTGCTGGAACGAAAGCGCCAAGGCGCTGTTCAAGGCTATTGACCCTGAGATATGGCACAATTCCGGCCATAATCCTATGGTTGTGCTTGATACAGTCAGCCTGAAGAGGTTCAACGACTTAAGCAAGGATGCGGCATTTGTCGGTCAGTACGAGAGCGTGATGCAGGAGTTCGATGCCTATATGGCGCTGAAGGCTGAGAGGAAGGATCCTTCCATAGGATATTTCTGTATGGAATATGGTCTGGATTCGTCGCTCAGCATCTACTCCGGAGGCCTCGGCATCCTTGCCGGAGACTACCTGAAAGAGACCAGTGATATGAACGTGAACCTGGTGGCTGTCGGTCTGCTGTACCGTTACGGCTATTTCACGCAGGTGCTTTCCGCACAGGGAGACCAGGTGGCTAAATATGACGCTCAGAACTTCTCCAAGATTCCTGCGAGCCCTGTGATGGACAAGGACGGCAACTGGGTCACCACTAGCGTGGCTTTCCCTGGCAGGACCATTACGGCTCGCATCTGGAAAGTGGCTGTCGGAAGGACGGATCTCTACCTCCTCGACACGGACTATGAGGCCAACATTGACGAGGACCGTCAGGTCACATATCACCTCTACGGCGGCGACTGGGAGAACCGACTGAAGCAGGAACTTCTGCTCGGAGTCGGTGGCGTGCGCGCACTTCGCGCCCTCGGCCTGAACCCTCAGGTATATCATTGCAACGAGGGACACGCAGCGTTCATAGGCCTGGAGCGTCTCCGCGAATATATCCAGAACGACAATCTTGACTTCCCTGAGGCTCTGGAAGTCGTGCGTGCATCATCATTGTTCACGACACATACGCCTGTCCCGGCAGGACACGACGCTTTCGACGAGGGCCTTCTGAGGAAATACATCGGGCACTATCCGCAGCGCCTCAAGATCGACTGGGAGACGATGATGGGGCTAGGCAAGATCAACGGCGCGGACGTGAACGAGAAGTTCTCGATGAGCATACTCGCCGCCAACATCTCTCAGAATGTGAACGGCGTGTCAATGCTACACGGCAAGGTCAGCCAGGAAATTTTCTCCAATATGTATCCTGGATATCTGCCGGAGGAGCTCTATATCAGCTATGTAACCAACGGTGTGCATTATCCTACTTGGACTGCCAAGGAATGGAAGGCTATCCACGCCAAGGTGTTCGGCCCTGAGTTCCAGACACATCATTATGACAAGCAGTGCTTCGAGGGCATCTACAAGGTAAGTGACGAGGAGATATGGAATGCAAGGAGGGAACTTAAGAAGACTCTCATCGACGTGGTGAAGGAGAAACTCTCGAACCCTGCGGTCGCGAACCATTATTCACCTCGCCAGGTGGTCACGATAAAGGAGACATTGCGTGACGATGTCCTCACCATAGGCTTTGCGAGACGTTTCGCGACATACAAGCGCGCTACATTGCTCTTCTCTGATCTCGACAGGCTTGACGCTATCGTGAACAACCCTAAGATGCCGGTTCAGTTCCTGTTCGCAGGAAAGGCTCATCCGGCGGACAAGGCAGGACAGGATCTTATCAGGCAGATCGTGGAAATCTCCAAGCAGCCGAGATTCATCGGCAAGATTGTCTTTGTCCCTGGCTATGACATTTCTCTCGCCAAGAGGCTCGTCCAGGGTGTGGATGTGTGGATGAACAACCCTACACGCCCGCAGGAGGCTTCCGGGACATCCGGAGAGAAGGCTGCGATGAACGGCGTTATGCACTTCTCCGTGCTTGACGGCTGGTGGGTGGAAGGCTATAAGAAGGGCGCAGGCTGGGCGCTGCCTCTGGAGAGGACATACGAAGACCAGAACTATCAGAACGAACTGGACTCCGCCACTATCTACACCACCATCGAGAATGAGATAGCTCCATTATACTATGACATTGACAAGAATACCGGGCGCTCGGAAGGCTGGATAGGATATATCCGCAATACAGTGGCGCAGGTTGCCTGCAACTTCACTACGAACCGTATGCTTACTGACTATGTGAACCAGTATTATGCTCCTCAGTCAGTCCGTGCGGCAAGCCTTGAGGCTGACGACTACAAGGTGGCGCGTGAAATAGCCGCCTGGAAGAAGCAGGTCCGCAAGGAATGGCCTGACATAGAGGTGATTTCATATACGCAGCCGGATTCTTCATATTCATTGTCACAGACGAATGTCCTGAAGGCAGAGGTCGTGCTCAATATCGGGGAGCTCAAGCCTGAGGACATCGGCGTTGAGATGCTTTTCGCCGTCACTGACAACAAGGGCAAGCTCCATATCCAGGACAAGTGCGACTTCGATGTCGTGGAGGCTAAGGACGGAGTGGTCAAGTATCAGACATCCATACTCCCTGAGAGGACTGGAATGTATCAGGTGGCGACCAGGATCTACCCTAAGAACCCGCTCCTGCCGCATAGACAGGACTTCGGACTTGTAAGATGGTTATAGCCACAGGATTTTTCGACGGTGTCCATCTCGGGCACCGTTTTATTTTACGTCAGCTCGTCGAGGAAGCGCACCGGCGTGATGACGAGAGTATGGTCGTGACCTTCTGGCCGCATCCGCGCAATGTGCTGCAGGATGACGCCAGGAATCTCAGGCTGCTCACGTCAATGGACGAGAAGAAGGCATTGCTGAAGTCCATCGGTGTGGACCGGGTGGAAGTGATACCTTTCACGAAGGAGTTCTGTCGTCAGACTACGGAGGAATATCTGCGGGACTATATCATCGGCAGGCTGTCCGGCAAGGCCGTGCTTGTAGGCTATGACAACAGGATTGGGTCTGACAGGTGCACGCCTGAGCAGACAGCTGCGATTGCGCGGCATCTCGGGCTGGACGTGCTGACTCCTGTCAGCTGCGCTGATGCGAACGGTGTGGTCATAAGCTCGACCAAGATAAGGAATCTCCTTTCGGCCGGTGACATAGCCGGGGCCAATGCAATGCTCGGCTATGAATATCAGCTTTATGGCGTGGTCGTGTCCGGTAACAGGCTCGGGCATACGATCGGGTTTCCGACAGCGAATATGCAACTGTACGAGCCTCTGAAACTGATACCTGGCAACGGCGTCTATCTAGTCCGGGTCGAGACTCTCGGCAAGATGTGGTATGGAATGTGCAACATCGGCGTCCGGCCGACTCTCGGCTCAGGGAATGCCCGCACCATTGAGACGAACATTTTCGGCTTTGACGAGGATATCTACGGACTGGATATGCGCATATCATTCATCAGCAAGATTCGCGATGAGGTGAAGTTCAATGATTTCTCTCTCTTGGCGGCTCAATTGGAGAAAGACCGTGCGCATTGCCTGGAAGTTCTGAAAAAATGATTATATTTACGGAACTATGGATGCTTTCGATATAATATGGCTTGTCGTGTGCATTGGTCTTCCAGTGCTTTCCGGGCTGTTTTCGTCTGGCAAGAAGAAGCCGGCGAAGGGGAGCCCGAGGCCACAGGCCGGAAGCGGGCGTGGACTGGCGGACGTGCTCAAGGACATTGTCCTGGAGATGACGGATGCGGACACTGCCGACTCGGTGGGTGACGAGCCAGCCGCGGATGTTGCACATACGCTTGCGGAAGGGAATCACGGTTTTGAGACGATGCGGGTTCCGGTCGAGAATGCTCGTTTGGAGAAGACTCCCGGAGTCCTTCCTGCTTCTGCGTATTCCATAAGACAGCATTCCTCTGTGCCTGTCGCGCAAGAGCGCTTTGACGATTCCGAGATTCGTGCAGACGCTGACGCCCATACTGTGGAAAAGCCTCGGAAACGAAATGATAAAGAGATCATTGACCCGGAGAAGATGGTGATATATACGGCCATTATGAACCCCAAATTCAAAGAGTACTGAACGGAGTCTCAGAAAAATTGACTATATTTGCATAGAATATATCAGGGTTCTGTCTTAGGGCAGGACTCGTTTTTAATTTTGTATATACAATAAAAACTAATAATTATGGCAGAAGTTCATTATATGACCCAGGATGGTCTTGACAAACTTAAGAAAGATCTGTCTGACGCACTTGCCCAGCGCCCTGTGATTTCAGCGGCTATAGCCGAGGCGAGAGAGAAAGGCGATCTTTCGGAGAATGCCGAGTATGATGCCGCCAGGGATGCGCAGGCATTGCTCGAGTTGAAGATTGCGAACCTGAAGAATCTTGTCGCCAATGCCAAGGTGATCGACGAGTCCCAGATAGGCACGGACAAGGTGCAGATGATGAATAAGGTTAAGGTGGAGAATATGGCTATGCACCAGGTGATGGAGTTCACCATAGTAGGTGAGACCGAGGCTGACTTCGCTCACGGCAAGCTCGCTTCCACTACGCCTATCGCCAAGGCTCTTCTCGGCCACTCGAAGGGTGAGATCGTGGATGCCAAGGTGCCTTCAGGGGTAATAAAGTTCAAGATTCTGGATATCACGCTCTAGACTATGGCTACCATATTCACGAGAATCGCCAAGGGCGAGATTCCGTCATACAAGGTTGCGGAAAATGAGGATTTCTATGCTTTTTTGGATATCAATCCTCTGGTTAAGGGGCATACGCTTGTGATTCCCAAGAATGTGGAGGATGACTATATCTTTCACCTGGATGACAAGACGTATCTCGGGTTATGCGCCTTCGCCAAGAAGGTGGCGCTTGCCATTCAGGCGGCTGTTCCTTGCAAGAGGATAGGCGTCTGTGTGCTCGGTATGGAAGTGCCTCATACTCATATTCATCTCGTGCCGCTCCAGACGGAGGCTGACATTGACTTCAGAAAGGAGAAACTGAAACTTTCTCCGGAAGAGTTCCAGACTATAGCATCTTCAATCCTTTCAGAATATGAGAAACTCTAGAAAATTCGCAGCCGTTTCTACGGCGTTTGCCGCTGTATTGATGTCATCCTGCTGCAGGACTGCCAAGATAGAGGGCACTGTGGCTGACGCTCCGGAGTCCGAGGTCATCGTCAAGCTGCTGGATGTAAATCGCTATAAGGTGCTTGACACGCTGAAGACTGATGCTTCCGGCCGGTTTTCATATAAGACTCCGGTCGCAGATGCTCAGCCCGAGTTCATATATCTGTTCTATAAGGATACCAGGATAGCCTCACTGCTTCTCCAGAAAGGAGATAAGGTCAATGTCTCAGCAGACACTCTAGGGACATATTCTGTCACCGGTTCTGACGAGACTCTCAAACTTATGAACGTGGAGAAGGACGAGGCTGAGTTCAATGACAAGTTCTATTCGGCCTCAGCACGTCTTGCCGATATGAATCCTGATTCCGCCGAGGCTCAGCAGCTGAGGAAGGACATTACGGCGCAGTATGTGGCTTATTACAGGAAGTGCGTGAGATACATTCTCCAGAACTCTCATTCGCTCACGGCCATACCGGTGCTTTATCAGACTGTGGGTGACGGCTTGCCGGTGTTCGGTCAGGTGACTGATGCGATTCATTTCAGGAATATCTGTGATTCCCTTCAGACAGTCTATCCTGAATCCAAGTATGTGAAGGCACTGGATGAAGAGGCTGCGAGAAGGCAGCAGATGCTCACTCTGAATTCCCGTATCCAGAGCGCCGATGCGGCCGGTTTCCCTGACATCGAACTGGCTGATGTGAACGGCAAGAAAGTAAAGCTCAGCAGCCTGGACTCCAAGGTGGTGATGGTGTATTTCTGGGATTCGTCAGATGCCGCCCAGAAGATGTTCAATTCTGATGTGCTCAAGCCTATCTACAATGAGTTCCATCAGAAGGGATTTGATATCTACAGCGTCGCCGCCGGCTCAGACAAGGCTACGTGGGCGTCAGTCGTGAAGAATCAGCAGCTTCCGTGGACCAATGTCTGTGACGCTTCGGGTTCTGCCTTGACGCTTTACAATGTCAGCTCTCTCCCGCTGGTTCATTTCATCGTGAACGGAACCATAGTCGAGGCGCCGGGCGTGAAGGATGCCGCCACGTTGCGTAACTTCTTGAGCTCCAAGTTGTAAACTAGGTTTGACAATAATAAGGCTCCCTGCTGATGCGCATCATTGCGATGTCTCGGCAGAGAGTTTTCGTATATGTGTGCCTGTCGTGCGTGAATGTCAATGTTGATTATCAATGATAGCTATAGGCGACATCATTCGGGTATCATTTGTCAGATAAAAAAAGAGGGGATAGAGCAGAGTGCCTTTACGGCACTAGGTCAATGGCTCCAAATTGCAGAGTTCCCTTAATATCTGCGATAGTGAGTCTTGACCTTTTCCTCCTTACCGAGGCGAATACGTTTGTACGTCTTTACCTTGGTAATTTTGGAAATCTCCACTCTAATGGAGATTTGGACACGTTGATGTGTTTTTCTACGTTTCATTGTGATATAATAAGCTGGTTGCTAGAAAAACTTCGGCGGCCTCTAATCAGTACTTCCCCTCTAAAGTGAAAAAGACAGACTTCCATTTTAAGGGGAAATGGGAGTCTGTCTTATTTTTCGCTTATCATCACAATGATAATGCAAAGGTAAATAAATTTTTCTGATTGCTATGGCTTTCGCAAAAAAAGTTTCCGGTGATGCGATTCTGACATCCTAGGTGACGCTGTCAGGTGGGGGCGGTGAGATGTGTGCAAAAAAAATAGCGGAGCATCGTATCGGTGCTCCGCCGCTGATATTTGTTCTGCTATTGGATTAGCGATATTTTATATTGAAGTAATATATTGTCGTAACTGGACCTTTAGTCATCGTGTAGGTGTATTGAATATGCCAAGAGTTTTTATCACTTGTCATTAGTGCATTATTGAAAGTTGTCTCTAATGTTTGGTTTTTATTAAAGGATTGATTATAAATATAGTTGTTTAAATCATTCCAAATTTGTAAATTATAGGAACCAATAGTTCCATAACTATTTCGTGTGATTTTCGTGCTGACTGAAACTGGTATTTCATCTGCTGGAATATAAAATGATGGAGAAATTATCTCAGGAGCTGATGAAGAACCATATAGTTCAACTCGATCATTATAAAAGTTGGTGTGAAATAGTCCTGAAGATCTTTTTTTCCACGGATTATCTCCGCTATTCTTCGGCGGATTGGCGATGTACGGCAGACCGGTGATGTGGCGGGTGACGGTGGCCTCGCCGGTGTATTCGGTGCCGTCGGCAGATTCATAGACTACTGTGGCCTTGATGTCTTTCTGGCCCCAAGTAGTGTGCCCTGTCGTCGCTTCCATATCAATCACCTCACCTTCATTGCCAGTGCGTGTGAAATTCTCACCATCCACTACGAGAGTAAAGGACTTGAACTTCAGTAGCTTTGCCGGAATGCCGGAACGCTCGATGGTATATGTCGCCTTGCCTGCGCCCATCCAGTCGTTGGTGACGGCATTGGCTGCATTAACGTCTTTTCCTGATGTGCTTTCGTCCCCTATGTAATAGCTATATGAAGTGGGGAAGCCTGTTATGGAGACGTTCAACTTTACACTTGCAGGAGTGAACTCCGAAACCTTGACGGCCTTGTTCCCATCCACGGTGACGCTTGACCAGCTCTTGAACATTGACTCGCCGGACTCGTTCGTCATCTTCATCCAGAAACCTGTCATCCCTGCAGGGACATTGACGAAAGCAGCATTGTCCTTCAAATCTGCGGAAACTGTCTTCTCCCCGCTGAAAGAAGAACCGTCAAATGAGCTGACAGACGCCTCATTTGCGTGAAACTCAATGCTCTTGATCACATCACTTAGAATCGCCACTGACCTCACTTCCGATGGCGCCTTGAACTCGGCTGAAAGAACGATATGATTCTCTTCATCGCGGACTACGGTATTGTCCTTCGCCTGAAGCCACGGCCTGCCGTTCTGCGTATATGCCGGCTTGCCGTCAGCACCGCAGCAATTATAATATAGGTCGATGTTTTTGCTCTCTTCGAGCGGCTTGCTGAAAGTTCCGCTGAAAGAATTTCTCGCATCAGCGCTGTTCGTAAGCCTTGCGACGCTTCCGTTTGTCGCCACAGCGATGATGACATCTCCATCCTCGAACATATAGTTTCCGTCATCGCCAAGCCCGACACGAGTCTCGGGAATGGTAAGGTCAATGCTCTCGCCTTTCAGCGCAGGCTCATTGAGGTCAGCCTTGTTGCAGGAAAATACTGCGACGGCTGTCGATATGAGAATAATTAACTTTTTCATTTTTAGATAGTTTTACGGTCAGTCATCCTCTCCTTCGAGGAAATTGTATGCCTCGTCCGGCGAAAATTTAATCTCATTTGAGTTTGCGTCGCTTCCGCAGAATCCAGTCTCCAGGTCAATGCTGATGGCTGTTATCTCAGGCGCATTGTAATTCTTCTTGTTCATAACAATGTCAGTTTTTATAAAGTCTTTTGTCTTGATTGAATCTCGCAAAGATATTGTTTTTGACATTTTTATGAGTAAAAGTCAAGCAAATGCGTCGCATAGGACGATGAAAATATCTGATATA
Source organism: uncultured Bacteroidales bacterium (assembly GCA_934695325.1). Taxonomy (GTDB): domain Bacteria; phylum Bacteroidota; class Bacteroidia; order Bacteroidales; family UBA932; genus Cryptobacteroides. Next base: position 107,002 of record CAKUVD010000002.1, read on the forward strand.
CAATATATTACGGCTTCGGTGAAAAATATCCGTAACGGTAATATACGTTTTAAATCATTGAAGATGAGAGGGTTTCCAGAGAGTGGCTCTCTAAAAGACCTTCTTCTTGGAGACTGTCGGGACGAACTGCTTCAGATAGAAAGGCTCGAAATAGGCCGTGTCCTCGAATCTCTTTTCTGAGAACAGGCGGCAGCCGGGTATCAGCATTGACTCCGCCTTCGGGTATGTCTGGACGAAAGACGCTGACGGGGAAGTGATTATGGACGAGCATTTCTCTGCACCGTCACCTATGAAGAGCACCGGCCCTTCCGTGAGAATGTCGGCGAAACTTTCATTGTCGATTACTTTCGGCTCGGTCGGCGTGACCTGTCTGCCATCAGGAGTGAACACTGCGGTATAGACCTCCATACGCCTGGCGTCAATCATCGGGACAATGTATTTGCATCCATCTGGAATCAGTCTCTCGCCGATTGCCTGCCACACGAGAGTGTCCAGTGAGCCTACGGCCAGAAGCGGCAGTCCCGCGCCGAAGCAGAGACCTTTCGCCGTAGATACTCCGACACGCAGACCAGTATATGATCCGGGCCCCATACTTACGCATACGGCGTTGCAGTCCTTGACCGTAAGACCGTGCTCGTCAAGCATTTCCTTGATGAAAGGAGCCGTGAGCGAAGCGTGCTTGCGTTCATTGTTTTCCCTTGTGGATATGATTTTGCCGTCCTCCGACAGGGCGGTGGAGCAAAGTGCAGTGGATGTCTCTATAAAAATTATCCGTTCCATATAGAAATGATGTTGTATTTCGTGAAAACCCTTCGGCTCGGAGCCGCCTGACTTCATTGCTTGAACAGAAGTTCCTTGAAATACGGGAAAATCCCATACGCCAGCCTCTTGAGCGGCGGATAGAGCACGGACGATTCCGTGGCGCTCTCCGGGACGATATGGAAAGAACTGTTCAGAGTATTGAAAAGGATTATCACTATTCCGATTATCAGAGCCGCCTTCAGGAGTGAGAAGAATGCTCCCAGAAGCCTGTCCAGCCAGCCTAGCATTACGAATTTTATGCTGGTCTTTATCACCTTGCCCAACAGATGCAGCAGCATTATCACGGTGGCGGCCATAATTATGAATATGATGACGTACAGCACACGTTCGGAGATGTGAAGGTGTGGCTGCGCCATCTGGCAAAGCAGACCGGTGAATTTATATGCGGCCCACGTGCCGGCGATTATGGAAACCAGAGCCACTATCTGCTCCGTAAGCCCTTTCATCAATCCCTCGATGATAGCCGCTGCCAGGCAGATTACCAATATGATATCCAGCACGCACATACCACTTTATAATATAATATAAAAATTTTCACTATCTTTGCGGACTGCAAAAATATATAAAAAACTATGACATTCAAAGAGTACAAGGGCTTGAATCTGGTGTCTGTCGGCAATGAAGTGCTTGACAGATGGAAAAAGCATCACGCATTCGAGAAATCGCTCGAAGTGAGGGAAGGCGCCCCGGAATTCATCTTTTTTGAGGGACCTCCTTCAGCCAACGGTATGCCGGGCATACATCACGTAATGGCCCGCTCTATCAAGGATGCTATCTGCAGATATAAGACACAGACAGGATATAAGGTGAACCGCCGTGCGGGATGGGACACCCACGGACTGCCGGTGGAGATCGGCGTGGAGAAGAAACTCGGAATCCACAAGGATGACATCGGAAAGAAGATTTCCGTGGAGGAGTACAACGACACCTGCCGCAAGGAAGTGATGAAATATACCCGCGAGTGGGTGAATATGACTGAGCGTATCGGCTATTGGGTGGATATGAACGACCCTTATATCACTTATGACAACAGGTATATCGAGACGCTCTGGTATCTGCTCAGGAAGATATATGACAAGGGACTCCTCTACAAGGGATTCTCCATCCAGCCATATTCTCCGTCCGACGGGACCGGGCTCAGTTCCCACGAACTGAATCAGCCTGGCTGCTACAAGGATGTGACGGACACCACCGTCACTGTACAGTTCGAGATAATCAAGGACGCCAAGTCACAGCCTCTCTTCGGGATAGAGACATTGCCGGTGTATTTTCTCGCCTGGACCACCACGCCGTGGACATTGCCTTCAAATACCGCGCTCTGCGTAGGCCCGAACATCGACTATGTCAGAGTGAAGTCGTTCAATCCGTACACCGGGCAGGAGGCCATCTATGTAGTCGCCAAGGCTCTGGTGTCAGAATGGTTCAGCCCCAAAGCCGCTGATCTCCAGCTGGAGGACTATAAGCCGGGCGACAAGCTTGTGCCTTTCAAGGTGCTTGACGGCACGTTCAGGGGCTCGGATCTCGCCGGCATCAGATATCACCAGCTGATTCCGTGGTTCAAGCCGCTGGAAGGCGATGCGTTCAGGGTGATTACGGGAGACTATGTCTCTACGGATGAAGGGACTACGGGCATCGTCCACATCGCTCCGACATTCGGTGCTGACGACAAGAAAGTGGCTACGGCCGCAGGCATCCCGCCTATGATGGTTATTGACAGGAACGGGAACCGCCAGCCTCAGGTGGATCACGACGGAAGATTCTATCCGCTGGAAGACCTTGACCCTGAGTATGTGGCGTCGAATGTGGCTCCGGAGTACAAGGAATATGCGGGACGTTTCGTGAAGAACGCCTTCGACGACTCTCTTCCTAAGGATGCGCCTACGCTGGACATCGACCTCTGTATGATGATGAAGATGGATGGAAGGGCGTTCAAGATACAGAAGCACGTCCACAGCTACCCTCACAGTTGGAGAACCGACAAGCCGGTGCTCTACTATCCGCTCGACGCTTGGTTCATAAAGACCACGGCCGTGAAGGATCAGATGGTCGCTCTGAACAAGACCATAACCTGGAAGCCTGAGTCCACCGGGACAGGAAGATTCGGCCAGTGGCTTGAGAACATCCAGGACTGGAACCTCTCCAGAAGCCGTTTCTGGGGGACCCCACTGCCTATCTGGCGCACGGAGGACGGCAAGGAGGAGAAGTGTATCGGCAGCCTGAAAGAGCTGTATGCTGAGATAGAGAAGGCTGTCGCAGCCGGGATTATGGGCTCCAACCCTATGAGGGAGAAAGGCTTTGATCCTGATGATATGAGCAAGGAGAACTACGACAAGATCGATCTCCATCGCCCGTATGTGGACAATATATATCTAGTTTCGGACTCCGGCAAGAAAATGACCCGCGAGAGCGACCTTATCGACGTATGGTTCGATTCCGGGTCGATGCCGTATGCACAGGAAGGACTTCGCAACATCAATTCTCCTAAGTTCGGATGCACCGCGGACTTCATTGCCGAGGGTGTGGATCAGACAAGGGGCTGGTTCTATACGCTCCACGCTATCCATACGATGATAAGCGGCACGCCTGCCTTCAAGCGCGTCATCTCCAACGGTCTCGTCCTCGACAAGAACGGCGACAAGATGAGCAAGCGCAAGGGCAATGCCGTGGATCCGTTCGACCAGCTCGACAAGTTCGGCCCGGATGCGCTCAGGTGGTATATGCTGACCAACGCCCAGCCGTGGGACAATCTACGCTATGACGAGGAAGGTGTGGACGAGGTCAGAAGGAAATTCTTCGGGACACTCTATAATACATACTCGTTCTTTGCGCTCTACGCCAATGTGGACAAGTTCGACCCTAAGGCTCCGGCTGTTCCTTATGACCGTCGCCCGGAAATCGACAGATGGATAATCTCTCTGCTTAACACATTGATAAAGAACGTTGAAGAGGCTTACGAGAACTACGATGTCACATCTGCCGGCAGAATGATCCAGGAGTTCGTCTGCGATCACGTCAGCAACTGGTACGTGCGCTTGAACAGGAAGCGTTTCTGGGGAAGCGCAGATACCGAGGACAAGCTCGCCGCATACCAGACGCTGTACGAGGTGCTCAAGGACGTCGCTATTCTCGCCGCTCCTATCGCTCCGTTCTATATGGATCAGCTCTATCTCGACCTTGTTCCGGATGGAGAAGAGTCCGTACATTACGTGATGATGCCTGGTTATGACGAGAAAGTCATTGACAATGACCTGGAGGAGAGGATGGAACTTGCGCAGAGGGCTTCATCGATGGTGCTCGCACTTCGCCGCAAGGTGAACATCAAGGTGCGCCAGCCTCTCTCGAAACTTGTCATCCCTGTGATATCTGACAAGGTTCGCGGACAGCTCGAGAAGGTGAAGGGCCTGATTCTCGGTGAGGTCAATGTAAAGGAGGCGGAGTTCATCTCCGACACCACCGGCATCATCACCAAGAAGATCAAACCTAATTTCAAGACACTCGGGAAGGTCTATGGAAAGAGAATGAAGGAGATCGCCTCCGCATTCGCCGGGATTTCCCAGCAGGAGATCAATGCTGTCCAGGCAGCCGAGACGGAGGGACGTGCATATACATTGACCCTTACGGGCGGGGACGTCATACTGAACCCTGGCGACTATATGATTTCTTCCGAGGATATGCCGGGCTGGCTCGTCGCGTCGGACGGCCCATTGACATTGGCCCTGGACATCGAGGTCAGCGACGAACTCAGGAACGAGGGTGTCGCACGCGAGCTGGTGAACCGGATCCAGAACCTCAGGAAGGACAGCGGTTTCGACGTGACCGACAAGGTGGACGTGGCGATATTCGCGGACGGAGATGCCTATGCTGAGATAGAATCTGCATTGACCTCATACAGTGAATATGTTGCTGCGCAGACATTGGCTCTGGACGTTGTGCTGAAGCATTCAGGTGAAGCTGTGGATGGTGCAGACGACGTGGAGTGGAATGAATCAACAATCAAGATTGCGGTAACACGCAGATAAACTTTTCGGATATGGAAGAAAATACGCAGGCTCAGGAGAAGACTCGTTACAGTGACGAGGAACTTGCCGAGTTCAAAAAAATCATCCTGGATATGCTGGACAAGGCCAAGAAGGAGTACAATACTCTGAGAGGCATCGTGATGCATAACGGGAACAATGATATAGACGATACCACGCCGTCATTCAAGACTGTGGAGGATGACGGGGCGATGCAGCTGTCGAGGGAAGAAGCGAGCCAGCTGGCGCAGCGTCAGTACAAGTTCATCCAGAACCTGGAGGCTGCCTTGGTCCGTATCGAGAACAAGACATACGGCATCTGCCGCGCTACGGGCAAGCTGATTCCTAAGGAACGCCTGAGGCTTGTCCCTCACGCCACTCTTACTGTGGAGGCCAAGGAAAAGATGAACAAGAAGTAGTATGAAGTCTTCTAGAGGCAGGTACCTCATCTTGCTGGGCATTGTCCTGGTGGTGGTAGACCAGATCATAAAAGTTCTGGTGAAGACTAATATGACCATAGGCGAGCACTTCAATGTCCTCGGCGACTGGTTTCAGATTCTGTTCATCGAGAACGAGGGAATGGCGTTCGGGATGAAGTTCGGCGGTATGGCTGGAAAGTTCGTTCTCACTACATTCCGGCTCGTCCTTTTCGGATTTCTATGCTGGTGGATCGCTTCTCTGGACAGGAGAGGCCGTTCTTCCGGTTCCGAAGGACAATGCAAGAGTGTTCCGACGGGTGTTCTTGTCGGACTGACACTGATAACTGCCGGTGCTCTGGGCAATATCATCGACTGTCTGGCTTACGGGCAGATTTTCAGTGCTTCCACGCCTTATGAGGTGGCACAGTTCGGCGGATCGTATGCGCCGGTGATGTTCGGCAAGGTGGTGGATATGTTCTATTTCCCGTTGATCGACACGACGTTCCCGTCCTGGGTGCCGTTTGTAGGCGGACATCCGTTCAGGTTCTTTGAGCCGGTGTTCAATTTTGCCGACAGCTGTGTGACTGTGGGGGCGTTATACCTCATTCTTTTCCAGTATAAGTTCTTCACGGCGGAGTCTGATGGTGAGAAGGCCGGGGAAAAGCAGTAGAGATTATATATATATGTTTGAAGCGGCGGCGTCGGTTATTCACGGTGTCGCCGCTTTCAGAGTGTAACTTGCATAAAGATTGTATAATCCGTATGAATATGCAGGTTTTGTCTTAGAGAGTGAATATGAACGTTTAAATATACTGAATGGTGTATTTTTGCATAAAAAGTTGAGGAATGTCGTAGTTTCGATTTGTTACAAATAAGAGTTAAAATCTTATGGATTGTTCCGCAACTATGCACGGTCTGAACAAATGACGTCTTTTTAATCGTTATACCATCCTAAAAATCATATATTGATGTAATTTTACGTATGTTGTTTTTTACAAATATATTTCACAACTTTGCCAAAAGTGCTTTGACGAAAAACAGAAAATATATTAATGTTAAACTAGTGTAATTGCTTATGAAAAAGATTTGTCTTCTTTTTACAGTCATAGCAATGTTCTTCTCAGCCTTGTCGGCTCACGCTCAGAACGTGACCGTGACAGGTTCTGTAGTGGACGCTTCCAACGGCGAGACCGTTGCCGGCGCATCCGTTATGGTGAAGAACTCTATGATCGGAACTTCAGCGGATGCTGACGGACGTTACAGCATTTCCATTCCTGCAAGCGCAAAGGACAACGCAGTGATTGTGTTCAGCTTTGTGGGATACAAGACTCAGGAAGTTCCACTTGGCGGCAAGACAGTGCTGAACTGCAGACTCGAGCAGGACGCTACCGTCCTCGAGGATGTGGTCGTTGTTGGTTATGGTACTGCAAAGAAAGTAGGTTCCCTCGTGGGATCCGTGACTACGGTCAAGTCTGAGGCTATCAAGAACGCCCCTTCATCATCAGCCCTCGACCAGCTTCAGGGCCAGGTGGCAGGTATGTCTGTCCTGACTTCCGGTGGTGTCGCAGGTGATAACAACGTCTCTATCAAGATTCACGGAACAGGTTCACTTTCATCAAGTTCTGAGCCTCTGTATATCATTGACGGTATGCAGGCTTCTTCCAGGACCATTATGTCTATGAACCCTAACGATATTCTCAGCATTTCCGTTCTGAAGGACGCATCCGCGACCTCCATCTACGGTTCTCGTGCAGCCAATGGTGTCGTATATATCACTACGAAGGCCGGTTCATACAACAGCAAGGCTACTGTGACTATCAGAAGCCAGGCCGGTATCTCCACCCTCGCTGACAAGACTCTGTACAAGAATATGATGTCAGGTCCTGAATTGAAAGAGTTCTGGGTACGTTCAGGCATTATGAGCCCGGACGCCATCAAGTCCAATTTCACGGACCAGGGCTATGACGCTGACACCAAATGGTACAAATACTACCAGAGATTCAACAACCCTCAGTTCCAGAATGACGTGACTGTAGAGGGCGGCGGACAGAAGGTGGCCTATATGATCGGTGCTTCGCAGTTCCATCAGAGAGGTACATCCATCGACAACTACTATGACAGGTACACTGTCAGGACAAATGTCCAGGGCCGTCCTAAGGACTGGCTGAAGGTCGGTGTCAATGCCGCTATGTCCTATACCAAGAACAAGCAGAACGGCAACTGGAGTACATCTGACGAGAATCAGGGCTATATAATGGGTGGTCTCTCATATATGCTTTGCCCTCTCTATCCTGCAATCGACCCAAGCACTGGAGAGGAGTACCCTGAGGTCTATCCTACAGGACTTTATAACTCTTACTACTATGCCAGGATGGTGGATTCCATAAGCTCGCGTTACGGTCTCACCGGAAATGTGACAGTGGAAATCAATCCTTTCAAGAACTTCTACATCAAGTCAGTGGCAGGTATTGACGGTGGATTCTATCTTGGTGATTCCAAGAGATATCCTTCATTCGTGGCTGCTCCGGGCAATGGTCGCCGTTCCAGAAGCACTCAGCTGATGTATACAGCCACGATCACCAATACCATCGAGTATTCATTCAATATCGGTCGCGATCACGAGATTTCGCTCCTTGCTGGTCACGAGGGCATCGACAACTACAGCGACTACTATGCTGCAGCGGCCTCACAGATTACTGATGACAGGCTTATGTTCCTTACTCAGGGCGCATCTTCTACAAGAACTGTCGCACAGTCCTTCAGTGAGAGCAAGTTCCTTTCATTCTTCGGTCACGCAGACTATACCCTTATGGGCAAATATATCTTCGATCTCACAGTACGTAACGATGCTTCATCTCGTTTCGGTGTGGACAGCCGTAACGCTCAGTTCTGGTCAGTCGGAGGAATGTGGAAACTCAAGAAAGAGTCTTTCCTCAGGAATGTGAGACCTATTGATGACCTGAATTTCAAGGTAAGCTATGGTACTCAGGGTAACGCTTCCATCGGCAACTACCAGCATCTTGCGCTCATCGGCACTACCACTCAGTATGCTAACCAGTCATCTATGGTGATCGGGCAGCCTAGCAACCCTAAGCTTACTTGGGAGAAGCAGGGCCTCCTCACCATCGCTTTGACAGGTAGGCTGTTCAATGTCCTCGATTTCGATATCGAATACTATAACAGGTCTACGTCATCTATGTTGCTTGCGGTTCCTTACCCGTACACCTCAGGATTCTCATCCCTGACTGATAACGTGGGTAACCTCAGCAATAACGGTATCGACGTCACTCTCGGTGTGGACATCCTCAGGAGCAAGGATTACTTCTTGAGATTCAACACCACGTTCAACTATAACCGTGAGAAGATCACCAAGCTCTTCAACGGTGAGGAACGCTGGGAGATAGCTGGTTCCGGCCTTGCTTATGTAGTCGGGAAGCCGATATCATTCTACGCTCCTATATGGGCAGGTGTGGATCCTGAAGACGGACGCCAGATGTGGTATGTCCCTGGCGATGACCGTGATGTCACCACAAAGGGCGAGACCACCAAGACCTTTGCCGAGGATCCTCTCACTCAGAACACAGGCTATAAGCTTCACGCTCCTGTGAACGGAGGTTTCAGCATCTCTGGCGGGTGGAAGGGCATATCTATGGTCGCTGACTTCTCTTATGTCCTGGGCAAGTATCTGACGAACAACGATGCTTACTTCTATTCAAACCCTCTCAAGAACCCAGGATACAACTCCAACAAGGAGGTAAATGACTTCTGGACACCGGAACATACGAATGCAAAATTCCCGGACTGGTCAAAGGGACAGGAGATGCAGTTCGATACACATCTTATCGAGAATGCAAGTTTCCTTCGACTGAAAAATCTTCAGGTAGCCTATACATTCCCGAGAAAGCTTCTCGGAACACAGAAAGTAGTGGACGGCCTCAAGCTTTCATTCACCGGACGTAATCTTCTGACCCTCACCAAGTACACAGGTGTGGATCCAGAGGTGGACACTAACGTTACATACGGTTCCGTCGGCAGTTCAAAGCAGTATCTGTTCGGTGTTGAACTTACATTCTAATATGGCACAGAACTTATTTAAAATGAATGTTATGACGAAGAATATTCTTAAATATACATTTGCGGCGGGTGCGGCGATGCTTATGCTGGCATCCTGTGACTTGGATCTTACTCCGGAGGACGCTATTTCCTATGAAGAAGGCAAGCGCCTGTTCACTTCGGAGTCTGATATCGCCAGCTTTGACAACGGTCTTCACTCTTCTTTCAGGGCGCTGTTATATGGCGCACATTCTCAGACATCTGAAATTATGTGTGACGGTTTCAATGCCACTGTGAACTATAATAATCATTATGGTGCGGTTCATCAGGCAGGAGAGACTTTCAATGCCGGTGACGAGTATGTGGAGTCTGTATGGGCATCTCATTACACTGCCATAAAGAACTACAACATCGCCATTGAGAACGCTGACAATGTGGATGCTTCTCTTCGCGCTGATGCCCGTCTGATGAAGGGTGACGCATACTTCTACAGAGCATATTCTTACCTTACGCTTGCGCGTCATTTCGGAAAGGCTTATGATGCCGCCACTGCGTCTTCAGACCTTTGCGTCCCGCTGGTCCTTGTATATAATCAGCTTGAGAAGCCGGCACGTGCGAGTGTCAAGGCTGTATATGACCAGGTGAAGAGCGATCTCGATTCTGCTGCCGTGCTTCTTGCCAAGGTCCCTGGGGCCGTGCGCTCCCAGATGCCTACTATTGACGCCGTCAATGCGGTATATGCAAGATATTTCTTGGATACAAAGGACTATGCGAAGGCTGCCGAATATGCTGACAATGTGATTAATTCCGCCGCTCATTATGCATTGGCCTCCACAGCCAGCGCAATGACTGCAGAGTATTCATCAGACAACGGTACGGAGCCTATTATGCAGATGTTCGCTTCTCTTCAGGAAGGTGCAGGCGCAAACCAGATGTATCTCGGCGAGGGTGGAGTGCGCAGTGACACACAGGGAAAATACTTCTCATCATACTATATCCCTACCAAGACACTCGTGGATTCTTATGACGCTTCAGATATCAGGCTCAAGAACTGGTTCTCGCAGGACAAGTATCTATTTATGGCCAATGGCTCCAGATATTCCGGCATCTATGTGTTTACGAAATATCTCGGTAACAGCGCTCTCTATTCAGGAAGCAATGAGACAGGTGCACAGGCCAGGAAGCCGCTTCTCATCGGCGAGCAGTATCTTATCGCGGCAGAGGCATATCTCCTCAGCTCAAATGCCGAAAAAGCGAAGGCGCGTCTTAATACGCTTCAGCAGAGGCGTGGTGCTTCAGCGACTTCCGCTACTCTTCAGAACATTAAGAAAGAGTGGTTCAGGGAGACTGTGGGTGAAGGCTTGCGTATGTCCTGCCTCAAGAGATGGGGCGACCCTGCCGCAGTCAGGACGCCTCAGACGGTTGCCGCTTCAAACAACATCATTATGACCGGGGCCTCTTTTGAGAAGAGAGTCCTTGCCGCAGATGACTATCATTTCTGCTGGCCGATCCCTTCTTATGAGATGAAGGTGAACAAGAATCTTGTTCAGAACAACGGCTATTCTCTCTAATGTCCGGGCATTTATCAATTTGTTAATTTGAACGATATGAAAACATTGAAATATATAGTTTCTTCTGTCGCAGTTCTTGCCGTATTGGCATCCTGCAACAGGAAAGAGACTTTCCAGCACGAGTCATTCGTCACATTTGCCGCTACCAGTTATACGGTGAATGAGGATGCCGGAACGGTTGCAGTTCCTGTCAAGGTATATAATGCGGGTTCAGAGGAAGTGACTGTCACTGTGAAGGCAGTGGACGGCACGGCGAAAAGCGGGACCAACTATGAAATCGTCGAGCCTGTTTCAGGCGTGCTGAATTTCGCTCCTGGCGAGACTGAGAAGAGCGTCGTAGTGCTGGTGAAGAACCTCAAGGACCGTTTTACCGGAAATCTTGGATTTACGCTGTCGCTTACAAGTGCTACTGATGGATTTGCTGAAGGTGCTATCAATAATGTCGCATTCACCATCAATGACAATGACCATCCTCTTGCGAAGTTCTTCGGCACTTGGACCGGAACCAACCCGGGGTCGAACAGCAACGGGACTTCTAAATATAAGATGAATGTCGTCATCTCTCCGGTTGAGGGCGATGAGACCTACCGTAAGCTTCTCCTGACTGACCTCGAGCCTTTCTTTGCGGCTAACGGCTTCGCTTATTCCAACAGTACATCCGAAGTGACGTATAACTGCTTCACTGCTGTCGTAAATGACAACTTTACTGAAATGACGATCAGCGCAAAACAGCCTATCGGATATGAGGACAACGGTGATGCCGCATATATCGCAAATGCTTCGGTCGGAGACATTGTGATAACGATAGATCAGGACGGCTCTCTCGTCATTCCTCCATACGCTTCCTTCATTGATGATTCAAGCGACGGCAATACATATTATTTCGTACAATATACGGAAGGCTGTACACTTACTAAGAAATAATGCTCAGGCATTCTGAAATATGAGTGTGAGGTTGGCTGTAATTGCAGTCAGCCTCGCACTGTTTTCTGTAATCAATAAATTCATACGGTTATGAAGTCCTTACGAATCATTGTCGCTGCGGCAGCTATTCTGCTCAGTCTTTCTGGGGCCAAGGGTCAGAATTATGAACCGAAAGACACCTGGCCTTATCTCGTGTCTGATTTCACTGTTGGTGAAATACGTATGGCCAACGGTGGGATTGTGTCATCCAAGGAGATGAATATCAATGTTATTGACGGCAAGCTCCATTATCTTGAGAACAATGTCATTATGGTCGCGGAGATGCTTCAGGTAACTGGTGCGTCTTTCGGAGGCAGGGAGTTCGTAAATGTGCTCGGCCGTATGATGGAGGTGAAGTCATCTGATGACAAGGGGCTTGTACTGAATGATGTCCAAGTGGACAAGGACAAGATGGCCAAGACGGATATAGGATATGGTATATCTTCCGCCACTGCATCCAGCCAGAATGTAACATCGCTTCTGGGAGACAGTTCGACCGCATTGGTGAATATGGATTTCACTCAGGCGATTTCCAGAAGGGCGTCCGGCACTGTCCTGCCGCTTATGGAACAGCTGTACCTTAAAATTCAGTCAGATATTTTGCCTGCGTCGAAAAAAGATGTATTATCTTTGTCATTTGTGGATAAGTCAGCTGCGGATGCGTTCTTCAAGGCCAGCAAGACCAAGTGGAAAAGCCCGGAGATGCTTCTGAAGGTCGCTGATTTCATCTATGATCAGAAACAGAATAAATAACGAATAATGAAAAGAGTACTTACAGCATTGTCAGCAGCCGTGATACTGTTCGGCTGTGCCCGAGAAGAGGTCTCGCAGCCTGTCGTGGAACAGGAGCAGTCTTCTTCAGAAAATGACGGATATGTCCAGGGTGAAGTCATCGTGAAGCTCTCAGATGAACTCGCTGAACTGGTGGAAGCGGATCTGGCCTCCGGGAGGGTTGCCACGAAATCCGCCGGTCTTAACGCATTGGTGAGTGACCTCGGCATCAAATCTATGCACAGGCTTTTCCCTGATGCCGGAGAGTATGAGGAGCGCACGAGAAGGGAAGGACTTCACAAATGGTATGTGGTGGAGTTCGATGAGAGCACGCCTCTGACAAAAGCGGACAATGATCTGTCTTCTCTTGACGGCATCGAATTGGTTGAGAAGAGCAGGCAGGTCAGACTCGAGTCGTTCAACGACCCATATCTCAGCCAGCAGTGGGGCTTCGGAAACACTTCCAAGCAGGGATTCGACATAAATGTCGCTGATGTCTGGGCGAACTATACCACAGGAAATCCTAATGTCATCGTGTCTGTCGTGGATCAGGGTGTGGATCTCACTCACGTAGATTTGGCTTGGAACTGCCTCGAGACCGGACATTATAATGCTGTGGACGGCAACTCTGTAATCTATGCAGGAGACCACGGCACGCACGTGGCTGGAACCATCGCTGCCGTGAACAATAACGGAAGGGGGCTTTGCGGAGTCGCCGGCGGTGACTATGCAGCAGGCACACGAGGCGTGAAGATTATGTCCTGCCAGATATTCAGAGACGGGAAATCTCGTAGCGGAGGTTCTGCGGCAGCCATCAAATGGGGCGCGGATCACGGTGCCGTAATCAGCCAGAACAGCTGGGGATATAACTATGATGTTAATAATGACGGTAAGCTTACTGGGGACGAGTACACGCAGGCGATGGCCGCGACGATCTCATCATCTGACCAGGCTGCCGTAGACTACTTCATCAAATATGCCGGGTGCGACAATTCTGGAAACCAGAAGGCGGACTCCCCGATGAAGGGTGGCGTTGTCATCTTCGCCGCCGGGAATGATGGCATCGGGAATGGCGCACCGGCCAACTATGAGCCAGTCATCGCAGTCGGTGCAGTGGAGAAGAATGGGACCAGGGCGAGCTACTCGAACTACGGAGACTGGTGTGACATCGCCGCTCCGGGTTCTGCCATATACAGTACCACTCCTAGCGGTACATATAGCTATATGGACGGAACATCTATGGCGTGTCCTCACGTTTCCGGTGTCGCAGCCCTTGTGGTTTCTTATTGCGGAGGCCCTGGATTCACGAACACTATGCTGAAGGAGAAACTCCTCGGCAGCTCCAACAAGAATATCCTCAGCCAGTCATATAAGATCGGAGGCCTCGTGGATGCCCTCGGCGCCATCACTTATGGCGCAGATAACGCTCCTGCGGCTGTCACTGACCTCAGTGCGAGCGGAAGGTCTAACAACATTGACCTTACCTGGACACTTACCGGAGACCCGGATGGGAAGAAGGCATTCGGATATATGGTGCTTTACGGCAAAGACAAGAATGCGGTGGAGGGCAGCACGTTCCAGAAACCGGCCGCCGGTGTTTCCACGATATCTCTCGCCCCATCGGGAAATGTAGGCTCAAAAGTGTCAGGCGTCGTTCCCGGGCTTGACTTCAACGCCAAGTATTATGTGAAGATGGCTGCATATTCTTATGGCCGCAGCTATTCTGAAGGCACATCTGTATATGAGGTCACCACCGGCGGCAACAATCCTCCTGTAATCACTGTCTCGCAGGAGGGCGAAATTTTGGTGAGAGCTTCCGATGTGCTGGAAGTAGAGGTCAATGTGACAGAACCGGACGGGCACGATTTTACGGTATCGTATGAAAAAGGCTCTGCGGCCGATGCTCTTTCGAAGACTCCGTCAGGAAAATATATCGTCACCATAGACGGAAGCAAGGCGGATGCCGGTACATATACCGGGAAAATCAAGGCGACGGATGCCTACCAGCTCACTGCGGTATATGAACTGAAGTATACCATCCGCGAGAATCAGGCTCCGGTAGTAGTTAAGGAACTGGAAAACCGCCTGGAGACAAGCAGAGGCGAGTTCCAGATAGATATGTCTGAGTTCTTCAGCGATCCTGACGGAGATGCCCTGAAGTACGATATCGAATTGAGTGATGCTTCCGTGGCTTTCTTCACCGCTCGTGAAAACACTCTCATCGGCACAGTGCTCAAATATGGTCATACTACCGTCACTGTTACGGCACGGGATCCTCGCGGCGCTTCTGTCTCTGCATCGTTCGTGCTCCTGGCCAGGGAGAAGAGCACGGTCTATACCGCATACCCTAATCCTGTCACTACTACATTGAATCTGGCTACAGGTGAGGAGAAGGCTTCTGCCAAAGTCAAGATCGTGTCGCAGACGGGTGCCGTGGTCATTGACCAGACGGTCAGCGCCAGCGCTTTCGAGCCTGCGAAGATCGACTTCAAGAATGTGGCTCCAGGACGTTACAATGCTACCTTCACCATCGGTTCCAAAGAATATAAACAGACTATAATCAAGAAATGATGAAATTTGTCGCTAAGATATCAGCTGTGGCGGTATGTGTCGCCGCTGCTGCACTTGACCTGAGAGCGCAGAGCGATGTCGCTATGCCGTTTCTCTCAATAGACAGAAGCCCTGTAACTTCCGCTATGGGAAGCGCCGGTCTGGCTTCATCCTCGGAGATTGCGTATGCTTCTTTCAGGAACCCTGCGGTCATCCCGTTCAGCGAAAGGAAAGGTGATTTCGGAGTGTCATACCAGAACTGGGCTCCGGATGGAGTAAAATCCACGAATCTTAATCTCGGCGCGACAATGCGTCTCGGCAAGAGAATCGGCGTGACGCTCGGCGGTGCTTACGAAATGGGTGAGAAGTACACCGTCTCTGACAACAGCGGCAATCCGAAAGGGACGTTCACTCCGTCAGATATGATTGTCAATGCAGGCATGGGCGTGAAGATAGCGAATCCGTTCTCTCTGGGCGTGAATCTCCGCTATGCCTCACAGAGCCTTGCGGACGGTGTCTCTTATAGTGCGTTCGCTGCTGACGTCTTTGCCCTCTACAGGGTCGCCGGGGTGAATATCACCGCAGGCGTTTCATCTGTAGGTTCCAGCATCAAGTCGGATAAGACGGGCTCTTTCAGCCTCCCGGCATCTGCTGTCGTGGCAGGGGCGTATACCATCAAGGCTGGCGCGGCCAACAGCATTGACCTTGCGCTGGATGCGAACTATTATTTCAGTGGTGACTTCGCTGCGTCTCTCGGTGCACAGTATGCGTTCAAGGATTTCGTCTTCGTCCGTGCCGGATATCATTATGGCGGCGACAGCGTTATGCCTTCGTTCGCTTCGGTCGGTGTCGGCGGCGCATTCAAAGGAATCTCGCTGAATGTATCATACCTGATTGCGTCTGAGGGACTTAAGAATACTCTCAACATAGGTCTGGGATATTCTTTCTAAGGACGGAAGATATGGATTCTTATGGCGTTTCTGCTGGGCCTCAAAGCTGCAGGAACGCCATTGTATTGCGAAAACAACAGAATGAGAACAGAAATTTTAGCATTGCCTCTGGCGGCGGCCGTTATGGTCGGATGCGCCAAGGACAACATCACTCCTGCGGTGGAGCCCGCGGATTCCGCCGTGGCGGAGAAAATCATCAACACGCCTGAGAACTCGGACGAGAGCAAACTGCTCGTCTATGTGGACAAGGCTCTCGTGGGAACTCCTGAGCTGGACAGCCTGATGACGGCAAAGGGTGCGGAGTATTGCGAGCCTCTTTTCAAGACTACGGATGAGATGAGATCGGAGTTCATCCGGCTCGGTATGGACAGATGGTATAAAGTTTGGCTGAAAGATGGCGAAGACGTGCAGGAGATGGCATATTCGCTTGCCTCGGAGAGAAAGATAGGCAGGGTTCAGTATAATACATATCTTGAGCCGGTCAAGGATGCCAGGGTACGTTCTTATGCCCCTGCGCTGACACGTTCACTCTCGTCTGACGGCGCTTTGCCGTTCAATGACACCTATCTCGAGAGTCAGTGGCATTACAAGAACAATGGTAACGGCAAGCCGCTCAACAAATCTGTCGCAGGTGCAGACATAGATGTGTATGACGCCTGGAAACTTACAGGCGGCGATCCTTCCATAATCGTCGCCGTGGTGGACGAGGGCGTGGATTTCAACCATCCTGACCTGAAGGCGAATATGTGGGTCAATGCAAAGGAAATCCCCGGGAACGGCGTAGATGATGACAACGACGGGTATGTGGATGACATATATGGGTATAATTTCGTGGACACGACGTGGAAGATGTCATTTGACAATCCTGCATATAGTCAGGGGTACAATGTCGGAGACAGCGGTCACGGTACGCACGTGGCAGGTGTCGTCGCTGCTGTGAACAACAATGGACAGGGTGTCTGCGGTGTCGCAGGAGGAACCGGGAAAGGTGACGGCGTGCGCATAATGTCCTGCCAGATCCTTTCCGGCGGAAGTGGTGGCTCCACCGATATCGTGTCGGAGGCCGTGATGTATGCCGCCAACCACGGCGCATCCATTCTCCAGTGCTCTTATGGTTTCTCAT
Organism: uncultured Bacteroidales bacterium; assembly: GCA_934695325.1. Lineage (GTDB taxonomy): Bacteria > Bacteroidota > Bacteroidia > Bacteroidales > UBA932 > Cryptobacteroides. The sequence goes on from CAKUVD010000002.1 coordinate 124,240, forward strand.
CTGGAAAATACAGCAATGATATGTCATATAAGAAACTGTATGCTGCCGAGTATGCCGCATATAAGTTCTTTATGGAGGCAAAGCGCGACAATCCGATAAACGGAGGCGTAATCATATTTGCGGCCGGGAATGACGGCAGGCTGACTGCGGGTTATCCCGGGGCTATCACAGAGTTCGTGGCGGTTACTTCGATTGCATCAGATTACAAGCCTGCATATTACACTTGCTATGGCCCTGGATGCAATATAGCCGCCCCGGGCGGAGAGTACTATACTGACGGGACGGACAAGAATGAAGGCGCAATCCTCTCCACTATGCCGTATGGGGTGTCTTATGGAAGTGATTATGACGGGAATGGCTATGGCTATATGCAGGGAACGTCTATGGCCTGCCCGCACGTATCTGGCGTGGCTGCGCTGGGGCTGTCTTATATGAAGAAACTCGGCAAGACCTGCACTCCTGACGAGTTCAAGGCGATGCTGCTGACTTCGGTCAATGACATTGACAAGTATTGCATCGGATCGAAGAACGTGGGCGTAATGGGCACTCTCCAGCTCGGAAAGTACAAGGGCAAGATGGGAACAGGACTCGTGGATGCGTGGAAACTTTTGATGCAGATAGAAGGCACTCCTTGCCTTATGGCTGCGGTCGGACAGGAGCAGGCGATAAGCCTTCAGTCTGTGTTCGGTACTTCCTGCGCGTCTATGAAATTCACCGGAGTCGAGATTTCCGAAGCGGACAAGGCTGCGCTCGGCCTGAGCGAGACTCCTACTGTCAAGGTGGGCAAGCTGGTGATTCTGCCTCACAAGTCGGGATGTGCGAAAATTACTATAAAAGCCATAGCGGGCGGCAATGTGGCCGGCTCTGACAGCCAGATCGGCGGAATGGAGATTTCCAAGACTGTCTCCATTGTGGCCAGGGCGGGAGCGAGTGAGAATGGCGGATGGCTTTAATCAGGAGGTTGCAGATGAAAACGTTGATAAGACTTATTACCATATTAGCCGTATCATTGGCGGCAGTAGCCTCTGTATCAGGCTGCAAGAAAGACAACGGTACTCCGGACATCACCGGAGAGTGGAAACTGGATGACATAAGTGCGATAACTAGGGGCGAGACCTATGGCATCAATGTATATCTGGTCCTGTCTCCGGACGGCGTGTTCCATATCTGGCAGCAGCTTCAGGAAGGCAGATATAAGCATTATACAGGCACGTGGACACAGAACCACAAAGTCATAAACGGTGTGTATGCTGACGGGAAGGCTTGGGGCATAGATTCTTATGTAGTCAGTGTCAGCGGTGATACGCTGAAATTGACGGCGCAGAACGGCTCCAGGGAGGTGACCACATATATAAGGACATCGGTTCCGGAAGACGTGAAGGCCGGTGCGGTAGAGGCTCAGTAGGCATTTTATGAAGACGACAGGAAACAGGGCGCTGATTATACTCGCCGCTATATTTGTTGCCGTAGGCTGCTCAAGGGAGATGACGCCGGGCGACGCCACCGTCCGTTCGGGCAAGATAGTGAACTCTCCTGAGAATGCTGACGGGAGCACTCTTCTCGTGTATGTGGACAGGGAGATAATCGGAACTCCGGAACTTGACGGCATCGCCGCAAGAAACGGTGCCGTAGGGATTTCTCCTCTTTTCGACTCTTGCCCCGGACGAGAGGCTGAGGAGCGACGCTTCGGTATGGACAGATGGTTCATATTGACTCTGGACAAAGGTGCTGACATCAGCGACGTCGCATCGTCTCTCTCAAGAGAGGCCAAGGTCGGGCGCATACAGTTCAACACCAGAGTGGACAGCGGCATTGACCCGAAGATCCGTCCTTACAGGCCGTCTGCATTGACCAGGGCCGTCGGGAGCGACGCTCCTTTCGATGATCCACTCTTCAAGGAACAGTGGAACTTGAAGAACTCTGGAGGCTATCCGGTGGACAATGCCGTCGAGGGCGCTGACGTCAATGTCATTGACGCCTGGAAACTTACCGCCGGTGATCCTTCCATCATCGTCGCTGTCGTGGATGAGGGTGTGGCGTATAGCCATCCTGACTTGAAGGCCAATATGTGGGTGAACCCGTCTCCTACCAAGAATGACAGGTATGGATATAACTTCGTGAAGAACAGCGGGAACATCACGTGGACTTCATCTGATGACAGCGGACACGGCACTCACGTCGCCGGCATAGTGGCGGCTGTGAACAACAACGGCACGGGAGTCTCCAGCATCGCCGGCGGCACGGGGAATGGCGACGGTGTGCGCATTATGTCCTGCCAGATTTTTGCGGGTAATGCTGGCGGTACGACTGCGGTGGTGGCCAATGCCGCCAAATATGCCGCGGATCACGGCGCTTCAGTGCTTCAGTGTTCGTTCGGAGTAGATGGCGGAGAGTATCGCTCTGACAATAGTTACAATAAGGACAATGCCGCAGAGATCACGGCCTATAAGTATTTCATCGAGACTCCGAGGAACAATCCTATAAATGGAGGCATTGTGGTCTTTGCCGCAGGAAATGAAGGATATGCGATGTCCGGCTATCCTGGCGGCTATACTGACTATGTTTCAGTGACTGCTTTCGCCAGCAACGGCCGTCCGGCATATTATACGAATTATGGCCCCGGGTGCAACATCGCCGCACCTGGAGGAGACTATTATTCTGGCAGCACGTCCAAGAGCAAGATGGATTCGCGTGACGAGACTGCGATTCTCTCTACGCTTCCGGTGGAGTTCCAGGCTGATGACTATTATGACGGAAGCGGCTACGGATATATGCAGGGCACGTCAATGGCTTGCCCGCACGTTTCCGCCGTGGCGGCTCTCGGACTGTCCTATATGAAGAAACTTGGCAGGACTTCGACTCCGGACGAGTTCAAGTCAATGCTGCTGACCTCAGTGCGGGACATTGACCGGTATTGTACCGGGACGGCATACTATTTTGATGATTATGATCGCATTCAGAGCCTGGATGTTTCTGCCAGGAAGGGGAAGATGGGGACTGGCGCAGTGGACGCCTGGCGTATGCTGATGAAAGTGGAGGGGACTCCGTGTGTCGTCCTCACCGCCGGGGAAGAGCAGAGCATCGACTTGGAACCAGTTTTTGGTGGATCGTATAAGTCATTGACATATAAAGGTGTGGACATCTCCTATGATGACCTACGTGAACTCGGTATGTCTTCGAAGCCGTCCATATCCGACGGGAAGATAACGATGTTTCCGACCAAGTCCGGCTGTGTGAAGATGACGGTAAGGGCGATAGCAGGAGGCTCTTCCGCAGGGACTGGGAATACTATGGGCGGTATGGAGATAAGCCGTCCGGTGTCCGTGCTCGTCAGAGGTGTGAAGGCCAAGAATGGTGGTTGGTTATAGCAGTTGCAAGATTATGGAACTCAAGAATATGATTTTGGCCGCCGTTGCGGTGGCATTGACCTTTGCGGGACTTTCCGGGTGCAAAAAAGACAGTCAGAAGGAGTCTGTCTCTATCACAGGAAGCTGGCATCTTGTAGAGATCGGCCCGGTGAGCAGATCTTCAGATCCTGACGGTATGGCCGTATATATATCGTTCGGAAAGGATGGATGCTTCGACCTCTATCAGCAGCTGCAGGACGGCCCTTATGTCCATTATTCCGGACATTGGGAACTGAATGCTTCTGTCCTTTACGGCTATTATGATGACGGTACGCCTCTTGGCGGTGACAGTTATGAAGTCTCGGCGTCGTCTTCCGAGATGAGGCTGAAGGCCAATAACGGCTCTGGTGAGGTGACGGTATATGAAAAGGCTGAGATCCCTGATGAGGTGCGTTCTTCCGCCAGAGAGCATTCCGAGAGTAACGCCTCGTCCGTAGTAAGGTAAGTTTCACGAAAATTTTGTAGATTTGTTGTCCTCTCCAGGTCTTTGCTCCTGAAGAGGACATTTTTTCGTAATCGGTGATGGAAAAGACAGAATATATAGAAATAAGAGGGGCCAAGGCTCATAACCTGAAGGGTGCCAGCCTGGACATCCCGAGAGGCGAGTTCGTGGTAGTGACAGGCCTCAGCGGAAGCGGAAAGTCGTCATTGGCTTTCGATACGATATATGCTGAGGGGCAGCGCCGCTATATGGACACACTCTCCACTTATGCGAAGCATTTTATGGGAGTGCTGGAAAAGCCTGAGGTGGAGGAGATAAACGGCCTCAGCCCTATCATCGCCATCGAGCAGAAGACCACGGGCAACAACCCTCGCTCCACAGTGGGCACCATCACCGAGATCTTTGATTTTCTGCGTCTTCTGTATGCCAGGGCGTCCCGCGCCTATTCTCCTGTTACTGGTAAGGAGATGGTCCGCTACACGGACGAGCAGATTGTGAGCCTCATAATGCATAACTACAGCGGGCGCAAATGCTATCTCCTCTCTCCTCTGGTGCGAGGACGAAAGGGACATTACAGGGAACTGTTCGACCAGCTCCGCAAGCGCGGCTTCTCGCAGGTAAGGATTGACGGGGAACTGAAGGATTTGTCCACCGTCACGCAGCTTGATAGATATAAGGCGCATTTCATAGAACTGGTCGTGGATAAGCTGAAGCCTGTGCCTGGTGATGACAAGAGGGTGAAGGACTCCGTGGCGATAGCATTGACCCGCGGGAAAGGCTCGGTCGCTGTCCTGGATGTGGAGACCGGAGTGCTGCAGCATTATTCCAAGCATCTGGTGGATCCGGATTCTGGAATCTCTCTTCAGGAACCTGCCCCGCACTCGTTCTCGTTTAACTCTCCGGAAGGGTATTGCCCTCACTGCAAGGGACTTGGACAGATTGTCAATGTAGATATAGACTCCATCATTCCGGACAGGAGCGTCTCCATAGCCGACGGCGGAATAGTCCCGCTCGGGAGGATTCGCGAGACGAAGAAATTCGATATAATCCGTTCAATAGCACGTAGATATGATTTCTCTCTGTATGACCCTATAGAGGATATCCCGGAAGAGGCCGTGTCGCTTATAGTGTATGGCTCTGATGAACTCTTCCGCGTGGGGGACGGGACTCTTTCGGAAATGGTGGCGTTTCCCGGCATCGTGGAGGACATAGATGAGAAAATTACGTGCCCGGTGTGCCACGGGACTAGGCTGAATGAGCAGACAAACTGCTTCAAGATAGACGGCAAGACGATCTCCGAGGTCGCGGCAATGGAACTTTCCGCATTGTCCTTATGGCTGAGGAACTTGCCATCGAAACTCTCTGACAGGGAGAATGTCATCGCACGCGACATCTTGAAGGAACTTGGCGAGCGTACGGGCTTTATGCTGGATGTCGGTCTGGACTACCTCTCTCTGGACAGGGCTACAGGGTCTCTGTCCGGTGGTGAAAGCCAGAGAATCCGTCTTGCTACGCAGATTGGCTCGAAGCTGGTCAATGTGCTGTATATCCTGGATGAACCGAGCATCGGCCTGCATCAGCGCGACAACAGGAAACTGATAAATTCGCTGAAGGAACTTCGTGACGAGGGGAACTCCGTGATGGTTGTCGAGCACGATGCGGAGACTATGTACAGCGCCGACTGGCTCGTGGATGTCGGCCCCGGTGCAGGCGAGAATGGCGGAAAGATATGCGTCAATGCTCCTATACCTATGCTCCTGCGTGGAGTACAGCCGGATGCTGAGACATTGAGGCATTCCATCGTAGGGCCATCCTTGACCTTGGACTATCTGAAAGGTGTACGCAGAATCGAAGTCCCTGCAGTGCGCAGGCACGGGAACGGGAAGACGCTCGGAATCAGGGGCGCGAGCGGCAATAACTTGAAAGACATTGACATAGATTTTCCGCTCGGCGTGTTCATCGGCATCAGCGGTGTCAGCGGAAGCGGCAAGTCGTCGCTTATCAACGAGACTCTTATGCCTATTCTGAAGAACAAGTTCTATAATGCGAAGATGCACCCGCTGCCGTACAGGGAAATTGTCGGGGTGGAGAGCATCGACAAACTCATAGAGATAGACCAGAGTGCCATAGGGCGTACTCCGAGGAGCAATCCGGCGACGTTCACGGGGGTGTTCAATGATATCCGAAACCTGTTCGCCGAGACGCCTGATGCGAAAGTGCGCGGGTTCGGGCCAGGACGGTTTTCGTTCAATGTCGCCGGCGGACGTTGCGAGGCGTGCAAGGGCGCTGGCATCAAGGTCATCGAGATGAATTTCCTGCCGTCCGTCAATGTTGTCTGCGATGAGTGCCGCGGTATGCGCTATAAGGATGATACGCTTGCGGTGAAATATAAGGGCAAGAGTATCAATGATGTGCTCGAGATGCCGATAAGCGAAGCGTATGAGTTCTTCAGGGGGATACCTAAAATTGCGCAGAAACTGAAGGCACTCGTGGATGTGGGCCTTGGCTATATCCATCTGGGGCAGTCGGCCGTCACATTGTCAGGAGGCGAGAGCCAGAGGATGAAGCTTGCGTCGGAATTGTACCGGAAGGACACGGGAAACACCCTTTATATCCTTGACGAGCCGACTACGGGCCTGCATTTTGAAGATATAAAAGTTCTGCTGGGTGTTCTGCAGAAACTGGTGGACAGCGGCAACACGGTGATCGTAATAGAACATAACCTGGACGTGCTTAAGTGTGCCGACTGGATTTTCGATATGGGGCCTGACGGCGGCCGTCGTGGCGGCTATGTCGTGGCGCAGGGCACGCCTGAGGACTTGGCCGCCGATGACGCTTCAGTGACAGGCCCGTATCTGCGTGAGGCGCTTGAGGGGGTGCTGCCGGAAGCATAGTTTTGATGAAAAAATGCTAGATATTATGGCTGATACTGATAAGTTCAATGTCTTTCTTGTCAATGACGGGAGACATTATGAGGTGCCGTTCCTAAGGAGGCTCGGCGATTTTTCGGATGAGGTCTGCAAGACAGTCAGGGATGCCAGGACCGGGACTGAATACCAGGTGCTGGCTGCATTGGTGGACCATAAGCTGAAGGAACTTGACTTCAAGCTGACTATGTCACACGAGGTGGAGTTCATAGGATATAACCATCCTGACGGCAGGCGCACCTATCTGCGTTCCCTCTGCTTTGTGCTGCAGAACGCTGTACGGGAACTGTTCCCGGGCAAGGTGCTCATCATTGACCATTCGCTTCCGAGCGGCCTTTACTGCAATATCTGTGATGTAAGGCTGCGCGATGACGGAAGGCGTGTTCCGGTGTCTCTCAGCGATGCCGACCTTGATGCCGTCAAGAGCCGTATGAGGGCTATCGTGGAGGCTGATATGCCTTTCAGAAAGGAGAAGATGGACGCAGAGGCTGCAGAGGCCCTGTTCGAGAAGAACAATCAGCCTGACAAGGCTGAACTCCAGAAGTCTCTCGGAAAGTTTATTTGTAGCGTGTATTTTCTTGACGGACAGGCTGATACATTTCACGGGCCGCTGCTGCCGTCCACAGGATATCTGAAAGTGTTCGACCTGGTTCCTTTTGCCGATGGGTTCTGTCTGCAGTTCCCGTCAGAGGGTGACTTTATGAAGGTGATTCCAGTCAAGACACAGTCTAAGATCGCGGCTACACTAGGAGAATACTCCGACTGGTGCTCTATAATAAGGATCAATGGCATAGGAACATTGAACCGTGCGATTACCGAGGGCAGTGCGGTGAGCCTGATTAATCTGGCGGAGGCTCTTCACGAGAGGAAGTATGCCGCGATAGCCGATCAGATTTATGCCCAGAGGGACAGGGTCAAGGCTGTGTTCATAGCCGGCCCGTCTTCCAGCGGAAAGACTTCCTCTTCTCTGCGCATTGCTCTGCAGTGCCGTGTCCTAGGGCTTGTTCCTAAGGTGATAGAGCTTGACAACTATTTCGTGGACCGAGAGCATACGCCAAGGGACAGTGACGGCAACTATGATTTCGAGGCGCTTGAGGCGATGGACTTGAAACTTCTCAACAGCCAGCTGAATGATTTGTTCTCCGGCAAGGAAGTGGAACTTCCTCGCTTCGATTTCAAGGCCGGCCGCTCTGTTCCGTCAGGAAAGCGTATCTCTCTGGGGGAGAAGGAGATCCTTATAATGGAGGGTATTCACGCCCTGGATCCGGCTATGGTCCCGGAGGTGGACAATTCCCGTATCTTCAGGGTATATGCCTCGGCGCTCACGTCGTTGAACATTGACGAGAACAATAACATTTCCACTTCTGACAATCGCCTTCTGCGCCGCATGGTGCGCGACAACCGTGTTCGCGGCATCACACCGGAGGAGACGATAATGCGTTGGCAAAGTGTGCGCCGCGGTGAGAACCGCAACATCTTCCCGTTCCAGGAGAATGCTGATGCGTCGTTCAATTCTGCGCTTATCTATGAGCTTCCGATGCTGAAGTATTATGCTGAGCCGCTGTTGAGGCGTATAGCCCCGTCGTCTCCGGCCTATACGGAGGCCGTGCGTCTGCTGAAGTTCCTGGACTACATCGTCGCCCTCACACCGGACGAGATTTCAGCCATTCCGCCGACCTCGATAATGCGCGAGTTCATAGGTGGACAGAGATTATGATTTTTATCCCCCCATTACGGGGGAGTGCGCCATTTGCGGCCTCCACGTATCTGCTGGCGCAAATACCCGGCCCCCGGCGGGCGTCTGATGACGCCTGTCTAATTCCTCCAGTCCCTATGACGGGGCGCTGGCGGCGTTTCAGCGGAAAGATAAAAGGCTGACTCCCATTTGCGGGAGCCAGCCTCTGTCTTTTGCTGGGCGGGACCTATTTGGTCGTGAACTTCGAGGTGAAGAACTCACCCTCTGGCTTTCCGCTGGCATCAACGGCCACCGCCCAGACTATGTACTCCTCTCCGCTGCTCAGGCCGCTGATATTCTCTGTGTCAGCTCCTTCTTCATCTGAACTTGTGTAGCCGCTCCAGCGTCCGAGAGCTTCCACGGCGTGCTGCCTCTTGCACATCTCGTATCCCATCTCCTCTTCAATGTACCCGTTCAGGACATACTCGAGAGCCGCCTTGTCGGAACCCTGCTCCTTCTTGTATTTATTGTAAGCGGTCATATCCAGGACATTCCAGATATAGACGACCTGCTTGTCGGAAGGAGTCACCTTTACTGTCGCCTTCTCGGTAGTAATCTCTGAGACTGCGAAGGTGAAAGAGCATTTTGCAGGGTCTCCACCGATGGTCTTGAACTCCTTCTTGAAAAGCTTCGTGGTCGGCTCTCCGTCTGCGTAGCCGAAAGCGATTACATAGTATTCGCGCCCAGGCTGGTTCACGTGCTCGTTCTCAAGTTCGAACTCTCCGTTGGTCTGCATCGTGTAGATGAAGTATGAGTTGTATTCGATGAAATATCTCATCGTCTCGCCGTCTCCGAGCTCGTCCACCATAGACTTAGGCCAGATGTCGCATACATAAGTGTCGTCATTGGCAGGAACGACCTTGTAATCAGCGCCATCGTTGGCGATGTTGCTGACCGAAATCTCGAAGGTGTTGGATGAAGGATTGACGGCCGGAGTGGAGACTTCGTTCAATGCAAGCTCCGAGGTCACCTTTCCATCAGCGTCTACTCCGAAAGCAACCGCATAGTAATCAGTATTTGCTATAAGCTTTGTGAAGCTGAACATAGCCTCTCCCTTGGAAAGCATCTTGGCCAGAATCTCGTCTCTTGAGAGTTCATCTTTATAGGCTTCCTCGCGGAGTTTCAACTCTCCGTCGAAATAAGCCTGCATACCTTCAGATGAGAGATGATTGTAGGCGTCTTTGCCCAGCAGGTCATAGTAGTACGTCTCCTCATCAGATGATGGGACGACTGTAAGATCCATAGATGTGGGCGATACTCCGTCGAACTTGAACTCGAAAGTGATTTTCTGCTCGTCTGCGGAATTGCTGTTTTTGTCACAGGATGACAATGCTGTCATAGCGAAGGCTGCGAGCCCGAGGGCCGCAAGGAGTCTTTTGATCTTCATCATTCAGAATTTTCGTTTTCACAAATATATGAAAATTTTATGAATCAGTCATTCCCGTCACCGGCTATGATGCGGCGATCCTCGTCGAGATCCACACCTGCCCGGGCGGCCAGTTCGCGGCGCTTCTCCATCAGCACTTCCTTGTGATGCAGGTACCAGTTTTCGGCATAGACGGCGATGCAGGCCAGTGCAAAATATATGATTGTCTGTATCGTCAGCGCTATCATCTGGTCGTGAGCCGTGCTCAGGTCTCCGCCGGCAGTGTTCATATTGATGAACGCCTGGCATCCGAACGTGGTCGGGAAAATGTATGAGAACCATTTCCAGAACTCCGGGAATGCCTCGGTCGGCCAAGAGAATCCTGTGAGGAACAGACAGATAGGGGACATCGAAAGGAAGAGCAGGAACACTGACTCCCTCCTGGTGATAAGCGAGCTCCACGTCATCGCGAACATTACGCAGTCCGTGACGAAGAAAAGTATCAGCAGAAGAATGTCCCAGAAGTTCCCTCTCTGCGGGATTCCGAACATCGCCGGGATAATGCAGGCTATGTATATCGAGATGCCCAGATACAGCAGCCAATATGCGGCGCCTCGTCCGAGGACTACACGGCCGACACCGTGGCCCTCAAGCTTGTCAGGCAGCGATGCGAAGCTCCTGTTCTCCTCGCGGGCCGTTCCCACCAGCATTGACATACCATAGAAAAGAGTCTGCTGAACGATGACGAAAAGAATCGCCGAAAGCAGGAACAGGGAATATGAGAACGCCCTGTTGTATGGATTGTTCTCTTCGTAAGGAATGGCCTGGACGAGCGATGCGGCCTGCACTCCGGAAAAGCCGGCGGCGGCATAGCGCTCCATCTGTATGCTTCCCACTTCCTTCAGCATCACCTGGTTGGACGCCATCAGGATGTTCTTATAGTAGAGGAAACTGCTCATATCCGCATAAGCCGACAGGGTGGCAGTCTCCATCCGTGCAAGCCTCTCGCCGAAATCGGACGGGAAATAAAGGTAGCCCCTTATCTTGCCCTCCTTCATAAGAGTCTGTGCCTCATCTACATTGACACAATGATATCTCACTGCGCACTCGCGAGTCGCATCTACCTCTCGGGCGAATCTGCGGCTTGCCGAGCAGTCTGCATTGTCCACGATGGCTATAGGCGTCTCGCTTAGCACCCCGTTCAGGTACATCAGATTATATAGGATAGGGTAGGCGAGACCGGCCAGGAAGAAGATCACCATTACTCCGGAATCGGAGAATATGAGTCTCAGCTCGTGAGTGAAAATCCCCCAGAAGTCGTTAAGCCATAATTTTATATAACTTTCTTTCTTCATAATGACTCCTATTTCTTAGGGAAATTCTGATAGATATACGCCCTCTTCAGCCTGTACATCACGAAGCTCGGCAGAATCATAAACGTAAGCAGGTGCATAGCCTCCTGCCACCAGCCGGCGAAACCAGTACCGAATATCACTTCACGGGAATAGAACAGGAAGTAGTGCCTAAGCGGGAACATCTCCGCAAGTCCCTGCATATACGGCGGCATCGTCTCCACAGGAAGCGTGAACCCTGACATCGAGAATGCCATCACACTGTACAGCGCACCGACGCTCAGCGCCAGACGCGGAACAGGCAGAAGACCGATGATGAAGATCCCGACGCTCTCGCTCGCAAGGACGAGCAGGACAATGTCAATGAACATATTCCAGATGGACCCCGCTATCGGGAAGTGCATCCAGTCATACATCAGCAGGATGAGGATGAGCCCCATCGCCGAGAACAATATGGTATAGACCAGCAGCTTGCCGAAAAGCGCCGTGTAGAGCGATCCGCCTGCGGTCTTCAGCAGATGGCGTGACGTCCCGTACTTCAGTTCCGCTCCGAGAGAGTAGATGATGATTATGACAGCTGTCAATGCCAATACTCCCGGCAGGAAGATGTTTGTCAGGTAGTAGCCGTAGTTCGTGAACTGGTTTCCTATCTGGTGGACATCTACGCTTACAGGCTGAATCCTTCCCATTATTGCATCCTCATTGACCCCTTTCGCACGCAGCACCTCGCGCTGGACGGCGCCGTCCGCGAGGTTTATCATCGTCAGGATGTTCTTGTAGGACAATGCGCCCCCGACGAAGTAGAGCCCGTTCAGGTAATATGAGAACGTCGGCCGGCGGCTTGCCTGCACGTCTGCATACATCCCTTTCGGGATCACGCAGATGGCGGTTATCTTGCCGCTCTGCATATCTTCGCGGGCATCAGCGAATGTGTCGTACTTGACCACCCGTCCGAGCTGCGTGGCGTCGAGTTGCCTGGAGAAGTTCCTGGACAATGAAGAATTGTCCATATCGACAACTCCTATCGGCAAGTCGTGCGGCAGTCCCTGTCTCAGGAATGTCAGGAAGAATATGGCGCAGAACGCGACTGTCACGACGGAGCCGAGAAGATAGATAGGTCTGTTCCTCATTATCCTCAGCTCTCGGCGGGCAACCGCCCCTATGTTTTGCCAGAAATTCATAATAAACTATTTCTTGAGGAGTTTCGCATCCTTGATGATGGCTGACATCCCTGGACGCAGACCATCCATCTTGGTGTCAGGGACAGCCCTTACCTCGAATGTCTTGGCATCGTACATCCCTGTCTCCTTGGTGGCCTTCCAGGTGGCATAGGACTCACGGACAGCGATGTAGTTCACGGTAGCCGTGCACTCCTCGCCGTCAAGCGCCGGGATGGATACCGTCACCTTGTCACCCTGCTGCAAGCCGTGGAGATAATCTTCGCGGACATTGAAAGTGAACCACATATCGTCCAGGTCGGTCACGGTCATAATAGGGGAGCCCTGTCCCACCAGTTCGCCCACCTTAGGGAAGGTGGCTGAGATGATGCCGCTTGCCGGAGCTGTCAGATAAAGTTCGTCAAGGGCTGCATTGACCTCCATCAGGGCGCCGTTCGCCTGGTCCACGAGGGCCGCTGCTGCGGCCTTGTCCTCGGCACGAGCTCCATTCACTGCCATATCGTACTGGCTCTTGGCTGCCTTGGTGGTAGCGACTGCTGCATTGTACTGTGCCTCCACCTCATCGAACTTCTGTGCGGATACGACTTTCTGCTCGTACAGGCTCTTCATCCTGTCGTATGACTTCTTCATTACGGTCTCTCCTACTATGGCTTTTTGCCACAGCTCGTAAGCTCCGGTGATCTGCTCCTTGCGCGCTCCGTTCAATGCCTTTGTCTGCTGTGCGGTGGCGGCGTTCTTCAGCGCAGTCACCTGCTCCAGCTTGGCACGTGCCTCAGGGGAGTCGATGAATACGACAGTGTCACCCTTGTGCACCATATCGCCCTCTTTTACGAAGAGGGTCTCGATACGCCCTGGCACCTTGCCGGAGACTCTGTATTCTGTGGCCTCGGCTTCGCCCTGGATTACCAGCGGCTTAGGTCTTGATACGAAATAGCCGATGACGGCGATCAGAAGTATGATGACGATAAGTGCCACGACACCTATGACAAGGTTGTAAGATTTCTTATTCTGTTCCATGATAGATTAGTTTTCTTAGTCAATGTCTGATTTATAATTTCCTTCTGCCTTCTGCAGATTTGCGCTTGTGAGCTGGAGCTCGACTCCGGCGTCTATGTATTCCGAGTGAGCCTGGAGCCAGGCTGTGTGGGCTGCGAGAGCCGTATTGGTGGTGATGACGCCTGCCTCGAATCCGACGGATGCAGTACGGAGATTCTCCTCTGCGCTCATCAAGTTGCTCTCCGCCATATCAAGTTTCTCCAAGGCTTCATCCAACTGCTTGCGCAACTGAGTGACCTGTAGGTTTATAAGTTCCTTGGCTTCATCCAGCTTGCTGGTGTATAGAGTCATCTCCGCCTTCGCCTTGCGTGTCTTCTGGAGAGCCTCGAAGCCGTGGAATATAGGGATGTTCACGGCCACGCCCACGTTGAACATCCCGCCAAACTTCTTCTGGAATCCGTTATAGAGGTTCGGGTTCGTCACCATATAGTTCGCCATCAACGCCACTTTAGGCATCATATCGGCGCGCGCCATCTTCATCTTCTTTTCATAGATTGAGGCTGCGAGATCCAGGCTGCGAGTCTCCGGACGGTCCTGATAGATGTCCTCCATCTCCTTCTCCGGACTCATCTGAGGCACCGGAACAGCGTCCAGGCTCTCGTCGGCGAGAGTGATGTCAGAGTTCAGGTCAATGCCGATTTCCTTGCAGAGCAGCATCTTGGCTAGAATCAGGCCGTTGGTGGCCTTGGTCTTCATCATATTGGCCTCATTGGCCTTTACCTTTATGGCGAGAGCATCGGACTCCGTAGCGACGCCTTCATTCACGGCGATGCTTACATCCTTCTCCATCTTCTCGAGAAGGTCGGCGAAGTTCTCTGCCAGTTTCTTCTTGTTGGCCACGGATACCACCTGCCAATATGCCTGGTCCACTGTGGTCAGCAGATCCTGATATTCCTTGTCATACTGAGAGCGGGAAAGTTCCTCGGCGAGTTTCGCCATTCTGTTGGCATTCACGATCTTTCCTCCCATAAACACGGGCTGCTGGAGAGAGACAGTCCCGATAAAGAGATTATGGGTGTCGGGATGCAGCAGGTCGTCCAGCTCGGTGCCGACGCTTGTGATTGCAGATGTTATATCTCCCTTGCTGAGCGCCGCTATGATGGTCTGCGCCATCTGGCTCTGGAGAATGTCTGATCCTCCCGGCAGCTGGCTTATGGCTTCGATGAGTGATGTCACCTTCTCATTGACCTTTCCCTGGAGTGCCGCCCCGGTTCCTGTCAGTTTGTCTGACAATTCGTCATTTATGAGGGCGATGCTTTTCTCGTTGTACATATAGGCGCCCGTCGCGCTGATGTTTGGATAGTAGTTTGCCCTGGCGATTTTTCTGTCATAGCCTGCCATCTCGACTTTGGTCCTGGCCTGTTCCAGCGCCTTGTTGTTCCGGATAGCCATATCCCGGCACTGGTCCAGTGTCAGGCTTTCCTGTCCCGACGTGCCTATCGGAAGCAGCGTGGCTGCCACGATGGCACATAGCGTTGTCTTTAAACTGTTCATAATATATTGTTTTCTATTTCTTCATATCGGCTCGTCGGCCCGCAGACACCATCAGGTTCCGGATTTCTCCGCAGCCTGCCTCGGTGACATCCGGCAAATATACAAAAAAGTTGCCATATTGCCCATTTTTTGGATTCGTATGGCCGGTCTTTTGATAATTTGGTCGAAAAAAACGATTTTTAGCAATTTTTGAGTATATTTGCCGAATTATGGGACAGCAAGACGTATTACACAACATAAGCATCAGGAAATTCAAGGACCTGTTTCCTGATATGCCGGGCAAAGGGCTTGGCGATGACCTTCTTATAGCAGACTTGCATTATGACAGGGAATTGCACGTTTTCCAGTATCCTTTCCGATTCGACGGCTACATCATAATTTTCTGTATGAAAGGGCGTATAACGCTGGATGTGAACCTGGATTCGTTCCAGATAGCCGAGGGTTCGCTTGTGCTGAACGTTCCGGGGAACATAATCCGAGTCTCTGGCGTGGACAGGGGGGACAGGGACAATATGCACTTCATAATAGTGGCGATGTCCAAGAATTTTATGTCCAGCGTCAGGTTTGACTTCAATCGGCTCTTCAATGAAAGCGTCGCCCTTATGGACAATCCTTGCATATCCCTGGACGATGATGAAAGGCGTATATGCCGGAAGTACCTGGACCTGGCGTCCGATATCCTGAGCAGCAACATACAGAACAAGAAGGAGGCGATAGGGGCCATAGTCTCTTCCATATCTTATCTTCTCGGCTCCATCTGGACCGGAAGGCTTTCTGATGCGGAGCGAAAGCCACACGCACCGTCAGTCAAGGCGAAGAACATATACGACCAGTTCCTGCGTCTTGTCACTGACTATCATACATCGGAGCGCAGTATGGCTTTCTATGCAGACAAGCTATGCCTCACTCCGAAATATCTGTCCAAGCTCGTGAAGACTGTCAGCGGTCGTTCAGCCCCTGAGTGGGTGGATGCTTTCGTGATACTGGAATCCAAGAATATGCTTAAGTATTCAGACCTGTCCATCAAGGAGATAGTGGCCAAACTGAACTTCCCGAACCAGTCTGTCTTCTACAAATTCTTCAAGTCACATACGGGCAAGACCCCGAGCCAATATCGCAACGAATAGGTTTTCCGGAAATTTAGGCTAACTTTGTGCCCGAAACAAACGGACTATGCTAGATTTGATTGCAGCGGCGATGCTGGTATCAGTGACTCCTTCACTGAAGGATACATTGACAAGTTCCACCGTCACTTCATCTGTGAAGCGGACGGCGTCGGAAAATGGGCTTGCCATACCTGTCACTACATTGACAATGAAGGAACTGGAGTCTGCCTCCCTGTCTTCTCCTAAGGGTCTGTCCGGGATTGTCCCTGGCCTTATGATTCCTGATTACGGCTCGTCGATGACATCCACCGTATATATAAGAGGTATTGGCTCCAGGATGGAGAACCCTGTGATAGGATTGTATGTGGACGACATCCCGGTGATAGACAAGAACAATTACGACTTTTCGTTCATGGACATCAGGCGCGTTGATATGTATCGCGGCCCTCAGGGCACGCTCTACGGACGCAATTCAATGCTGGGGCTCCTTTCTGTGGAGACATTGTCCCCGGCCGTCTGGCAGGGAGTGCGTGCGTCTGCGGAATATGGCAGTGCGTCTTCATTGTCGGCGAGGCTTTCCGTCTATCAGAAGAATCTTGGCGTTGCCGCTATGTACAGGCATTCCGCAGGATTCTACACGAATGAATATACCGGAAAGAACTGTGACGTATCTGATGCGGCCGCTCTGCGTGTCCGTTATGTGCGGAATCTGAAGAGAGCCGACATCGACAATATCCTTTCTTCGTCATATACGGACGAGGGAGGTTATCCATATAGGCTGTGGACTGCGGATGCACCTGAAAATGGGCAGGGAAAGGCACTGAACGGAGGATGGCTGCATCCGATAGGCTATAATGACAAAAGTGCTTACCGGCGTCTGTCCATTATGGACGGCTTTCGTGTCAATGCTTCCGTGCGCCGATGGAGACTGAGTTCTGTCACCAGTCTGCAGACGCTTTTCGACAAGATGGATATGGATCAGGATTTCACGACGGCGTCTATGTTCACACTGCGGCAGAGGCAGAGCCAATGCGCATTGACACAGGAGATTGTGTTGAAGCCGTTCAGCAGGGCAAGGTGGTGGGACAGCCAGGCTGGAGTCTTCGTGCTGGCGAAGTACAATGATATGTCCGCACCTGTGAATTTTCTGTCAGACGGCATCCACAGGCTGATCGAGGACAATGCCAATGCGCATATCCCGGAAGAGTTCGGAAGGCTCTCCATAAAAGAGAGCGACATCCCGATATCCAGTGATTTCTCGCTGTGGACTCTCAACGCCGCGGCATATTATGAGTCTTATTTCACGCTTGGAAGATGGCTGCTTACCGCAGGGTTGCGGCTGGACTGTGAGAGGGACAGGATGGGGTACGACTCTGGCTCGGACATCCATTTCAAGCTCACCAGGATGCCGTCTTACATTGACCTTCAAACGAAATACAATGGTTCTGAGTCGAATGGGTTCATCCGGCTTCTCCCGAAACTTGCGGCCGCGTTTGACGCATCGACGGCGGCTATGTGGGAGAGAGGAGTGGCTATGAAACTGGTAGCTTCGGTGTCAAGAGGGTATAAGTCAGGAGGTTTCAATACTCAGATGTTTTCTGACGTCATCCAGAACAAGATGATGACAGGTATGATGAATCGGCTCGGAGTATATCCTGACTTGGGCGAAGGACCTGAGGCTTCAGCCACGAGTTACAAGCCGGAGTCCTGCCTGGACTATGAGTTCGGGTGCAGGTTCAGGGCGAGCGTCCCTGGACATATCGTCGAGGCTTCCGCCACGGCATACTATGTCGATTGCCGTGACCAGCAGATAACGGTCTTTCCTTCTGGAAGCGGTACGGGAAGGATGATGGACAATGCCGGGAAATCACGCAGCCTGGGTGTGGAGGCGGAAATGTCGTGGAGATGGAAAGGCTTGAGCGTCAGTGCTTCAGCATCCTTTATGGATGCGCGGTTCGTCACATATTTGGATGGAAGGGCGGATTATTCCGGAAATCGAATCCCATATTCCCCGTCGTCTTCAATCTATGCCCGTGCGGCTTACAGGTTCGATGTGAATTCTCGTATGCTCAATGCCGTCACCTTGTCGGTGGACGCAGTAAGAACTGGCAGCATTGTCTGGAATGAATCTGGGGATATGAGGCAGCCTGCTTATGTCCTTCTGGGTGCGGATCTCCGCTGCTCGTTCAGAGGCATTGACCTGTTCCTCCGTGGAGAGAATCTGACGGATGCTGATTATTGCACGTTTTATTTCAAGTCTGTCGGAAACTCTTTTTTCCAGACAGGGAAGCCTTGCCGCTGGAATGCGGGTGTCTCAATGTCTTTCTGAATACAATAATAATTATTATAGATGATGATATGAAAAGAATTGTTTTTGCTGTTGCGGCATCAATGCTTGCGCTCTTTATGGTTGGCTGCTCCAAGAATCCTTCAGGTTCCGATCCTGTAATCGACCCTGTAGAGGATATCTCTTATACTGGGGTGCTGAACGTGACATCAGGCGGCGTGGAGAATGCCTCTGAGAATGTCAATGTTAGCGTGTCCTTCAATGAGGACAAGACTGTGGACATTCTGCTTCACAAGGTGAAGTTCGTCCCTCAGATGCCTTTTCCGCTGGATGTGACTGTCCCCGGTGTCAAGTATGAATGTCGGGATGGAGTATATTCACTCTCAGGTGACGGCATTGTCCCTGTTGCGGTGGGGGTCCCTTATGAGAAATTCAAGGTTTCAGGCCTGACTGGGACATTGGACGAGAATACATTGTCGTTGTCATTGAGATTCGGCCAGTATCCGACATCATATTCGGGAGCCAGGAAGAAGTAGTGCTTGGTCGAGATGTTGAAATTGTTATTGATTCATCGTTTTAATATACGGATTTGTAAGCGCTGAAAATAAATTTTCGCAGATTTTTACAGAAAAATTTGGCAATAACGTTTTATGGTTGTATCTTTGCAAACAGACAATAAAAGGTTTTTATGTCTATTTGTTAAGTTCGTTTTATATAGGGGTCCGGTCCTTTGTGAAAAGCACCGGATTCTTTTTTTCTATATGTTTCGAGTCCGCCTCGCTTCTCTGAAAAATTCCTGAAAGGATAAAAAAATCGTCCTTTTTCTGAAAAATGATTAACTTTGCGAATGAACTTTAACAAATTTTATCTTTATGCGACTCAATCTGATCAAATGCTTTTCCGTGTTGGCCGCCGTATCGGCTTTCCTGGTGTCCTGCAAGGAAGACAATCCTGAAGAAAAAGAAATTCCTGAGGTGAAACTTGCCTATGTAGGCTCTGATTCCCAGTCTATTACATTTACATTGACCTCATCTGATGCCGAAGAGATGGCGTATTATTATACGAGTGATGCCGAAGAAGGAAAGAAGCTCCTTTCCGGAGAACTGGTGTTCAGCCTTGGGGCCGCTGTGGCGGTTTCTGCCGAACCTGTCGAGGTGACGATTCCAGACCTTGCGCCGGAAACTGCATATTGGGTATATGCTTCCGCAAGGAAAGGCTATGAATACAGCGTCACTGATTCCATCAGAGTGGTGACTCCGGCCGTGGCCAGATATCTTTCAGCCGGAGACGTCTCCACTGTCAGCCTGTCTTATAAGGTGGATGCTCCTGAGGATGCGACTTATCGCCATATGTATCTGGAAGGATGGGACTTCAATGACAAGCTGGCTTCTGCTATGGAGTCGGAGGGCAATGAGTTCGATATGAATGTGTTCCTCTGGAATCTTCTTGCGGACTATGGCCACGATGCGCAGGGCTCCCAGACGTTCACTTGGAAAAACGGTGACGAAGATGTCCTGAAAGGAAAGAGCGTTTCCCTTTATGGAGGGCACCGTTATGTCGCCATCTTCAGTTTCATTGAGGGTGAGACCTCGTGGAAAGGCGATGCGGAATTTGTGGAGATGGAACTCCCGGCGGCAGGTAAGTCGTCAGAGTCTGTCGAGTTTACGGACGAGACGGTTACATCTGACAAAGTGCGTGTCCGGATGGACTTCGACAACTCCAAGGTAAGTTTCATCAGCTATGGGCTCTATAAGAAGGAGTCGTATGATGCGAAGCTGGCTGCCGACGGAGATGACGGAATGAAGAATTATCTGTATGAATATGGATATAAGGCCTGGAATACATATACTGATGCCTGGACTGCAGAGTCCGGGACGGAATATGTGCTCGCCGTAATGGGCGTGGATATGAACGGAGATTCTTTCTTGTGCAGCAAGGTCTATTCGACACCGCTCCCTGAACCTGTACTTGACATCAAGATGGTGGCATACGACCGTGAACTGGAGGGATACCACGACTACAGTACAGTGAAGGTGGACGTTACGATGAAGAATTTCGTGGAGCTGAACTATGAAGAGGTTGTCCGTGCCGCACTGATGCCTAAATCTCAGTGGGAGGCCACGTTTATGGAATTCGGGATGAGCCCTGAAGACTGCATCGCGACGATGCCGGAGACAGCGTGGTATATGATTCCGACTCCGTTCCAAGGCAGCGAGATCACATCACTGAAGGAAAAGGGGACTTGTACCAGAATAGAAAGCGACCTGGAATCTGATACGGAATATATATTCGTCGTGATGTTCCCGTATAACGAGCAGTGGTACTTCAAGTCTGCCACAGCCACTCTAGCGGAAGAGCCGGAGGAGGGAGAGGCTACGGCTGGATATAAGGCTTTCCTCGGGAACTGGACTGTAAGCGGAAAGGCCTCCCCAGGCTATAAGGATATGACATATAGCCTTCGTTTCGAGCAGCTTACGGTGAACAGATCGTATAAGGTATATGGCTGGTCCAAGTCATCTGCCGGTGAGGATTTCCCGTTCGTGGCGAGATATGACAGCGCATCCGGGAAGATTCTGATTGACGGTTACCAGAAGCTCGGGACGACGGCCATTGAAGGTAAGAATTACGAAATCAGGCTTGCGGCGCTGATTCCGTTCAGCGGTGTCAATGCTATGTGCAATTATGATGGCACCATTTATAAAGGGACGGTGCGCGATGCCGGGAATCAGCAGATCCTGGCTCTGTCGCCTGAGTTCTTTATGAGAGACGGCAAGACGTATGAGGTTCAGTCTATGGGCTATGCGGCCGTGAACGCCGATACAGGCAGTCTGGAAGGCGGTCTGGATGAATTCGATATGATGGAGTTCAAGATCACCAGGGACAAATGACGATGGCTGACTGAATGAGACATTGTGGCGGGGGAGCCGGAGGATTATCTCGGCTTTCCCGCCACTGCTTCTTATGTCGGTGCAGTTATTGCGCTGCATCCGGGGACTATGTTCGTCAGTCAAAAAAAATGACTAAATTTGACAGATTTTTTCTTCCGGTGCCAGTGATGGCGAGAGGATTCAGGTCAAACAGATTCTAAGAAATCAGTAGAATGTCAAGAGAACAGATGCCTGCATTATATCGGTGGCTGAAGGCGTATATACGAATCTTGGTCGAAAGAGTATATTACAGGCGCACATATTACATAGATAAGGACAATGTCCCTGCTGACGGGACGCCGCTTCTTATCGTGTCGGATCATCAGAACAGTCTTAACGATGCGCTGGGAATACTCTTGTCGATATGCGACAGGGTGGTACACTTCATCGTCAGGGCAGATGTGTTCGCTCTCAGTCCGCTTGCGGACAAATTCCTCCGAGCCATAGGTCTTCTGCCGGCATTTCGGCTTAACTGGGAGGGCGAGCAGGCTCTCAGCAACAACGGCGCCACGTTCCGCGACTCCGAAAAGGCTCTCCTGGACGGCAGCACCGTGGTCATCTACCCGGAAGCCGGCCATCAGGACAAGCATTGGCTCGGTACATTCACATACGGATATACGAAGATGGCTTTCGATGCCGCGGAGATGGGCGGTTTCGAGAAAGATGTGTTCATCCTGCCGAGCTGCAACCACTACTCCGAATACCGCGGCCTCCGTACCGATATGATGATAAGATACGGCACCCCGATATCCCTCAAACCGTACTACGAGCTGTACAAGACCAGGCCGAGGACGGCCCAGAGGGAGGTCAATGCCCTTGTACGTGAGCAGATAAAAGGTATGATGCTCAGCATTGATGACGTGGATGACTACGATGCCATAGATTATATAAGGCAGAGTTCATACGGGCGTGGGTATGCGAAGTCAAGGGGGCTCGACCCTGACAACCTTCCGCAGAAGCTCGACTCCGACAAGAAGCTCGTGGAGGCGCTGGCGGAGGCCAAGGCTGCCGCTCCTGATAAGGTCAATGCAGTATATTCCGGGGTCCGGTCTTTCATCAGCGACACACGCAGCAGCGGCTTGGATGACAGTGTCATTGACCATAGTATGAGCAAAGGCGAGATGGCGGCGGAAGCGGCGGTCATATTGGTGTTGCTTCCTCTGGCGGTCTTCGCATTGTGGCCGTCCGTATTCTGCTGGCTCATACCTAAGCATTTTTCGGACAAGGCCGAGGACAAGATGTTCTCCGGGACATTCCTCATAGCGCTGAACGTCCTGTTCCTGTTCCCTGTATTCGGACTGATGACATTCATTGTCACGTGGATGAAGGCGAGTCTGGTAGCGGCAGTGCTTTACGTGGCATTGATTCCTCTGCTCTGCCTGTTCGAATGGACTTATGCAGGATGGATACGCGAGCTTGTTCAGAATGTAAGGGCGATGAAGGCGGAAAAGACCGGAGCGCTGGATGCTCTGAGACGACGCAAGGCGGCACTTTACAAGAGCATTGACACAGTCCTCGGGCGGTAGGACCGGCCCTTGGCAAAGGAGTAGACATATATTTATTTGACGTCCGGAGTGGACGCATAGGATAGAAAACATATTGAAAATGGAACAGCATA
Source organism: uncultured Bacteroidales bacterium (assembly GCA_934695325.1). Taxonomy (GTDB): domain Bacteria; phylum Bacteroidota; class Bacteroidia; order Bacteroidales; family UBA932; genus Cryptobacteroides. Next base: position 147,135 of record CAKUVD010000002.1, read on the forward strand.
GAGTTGTAATTACCGGAATGGGCATCTATTCGTGCCTCGGAACTACATTGGATGAGGTCCGCGACTCCCTCTACAACGGAAAGTCGGGCATCATCTTCGACCCGGAGCGCAAGGCGATGGGCTTCCGTTCAGCGCTCACGGCCAAGGTCGTTGTGCCGGACTTGAAAAAGGAACTTTCACGCTCTCAGAGAGTGTTTATGCCGGAGCAGGCTAAATATGCGTATTGCGCGACACGCGATGCGCTCAGGAATGCCGGCATAGACCAGGAATGGCTGAACACCCACGAAGTAGGACTGCTGTACGGAAATGACAGCTCCACCGTGCCTGTGGTCAATGCGGTGGACATTATGCGTGAGAAGAAAGATACCACGTTGTGCGGCTCAGGAGCGATTTTCCAGTCGATGAACAGCACTGTCACTATGAACCTCGGCTGCATCTTCAAGCTGAAGGGCATTAACCTCACTGTGTCAGGGGCCTGCGCCAGCGGCTCGCACGCCATAGGACTTGGCGCCCTGCTTATCCAGAACGGACTGCAGGATATGGTCGTATGCGGAGGCGCTCAGGAGGTGAATCCGTGGTCTGTCGGCTCGTTCGACGGGATATCTGCGTTTTCCACGAGGGAGAACGAGCCGGAGAAGGCGAGCCGTCCGTTCGACCGTGACCGCGACGGGCTCGTGCCTGGTGGCGGCGCGGCCACTGTCATCATAGAAAGCTACGAGTCGGCTGTCCGCAGGGGCGCTCCGATTATCGCAGAGGTGCTTGGGTACGGTTTCTCAGGAAATGGCGACCATATCTCTTCTCCGAATGTCGAGGGCCCGAGCCGCTCGCTGGAGATGGCTATCCGCCGTGCCGGCGTCAGCAAGGAGGAAATCGGATATATCAATGCCCACGCCACGTCCACTCACGTCGGCGACACGAACGAGGCCAAGGCTATCTTCAATGTCTTCGGCGGTCAGCGTGTCGAGGTCACGAGCACCAAGTCCCAGACCGGGCACGAGATGTGGATGGCAGGAGCCAGCGAAGTGATCTATTCCATCCTTATGATGAAGAACGACTTCATCGCGGCAAATCTCAATTTCGAGAATCCGGATGAGGACTCCGCCAAGCTGCTTATCCCTGCCGTGCGTGTCGAGAAGCACTTTGACACATTCCTCTCGAACTCGTTCGGTTTCGGCGGCACGAACTCGACACTTATCGTCCGCGACATCCGTTGAGGCCTTGGCGTCTTGCCGGATAAAGGCGTGTCCCACCGGACCGGGCGGGAAGAAGAAACAAACATAAACTAAATAAAATGGAAAAACAGGAATTAATCGAAAAAATCAATTCTGCATTGGCAGAGGAATTCGAGGTGGAGGAGTCTGTAATCACTCCCGACGCACCTATCAAAGAGACATTGGAACTGGACAGCCTCAGCCTTGTGGATCTCGTCGCTCTCATCGAGTCTAACTTCGGCATAAAGATCCAGGGCTCGGAGGTATCTCACATCAAGACCTTCGCCACCCTCTACGATTTTGTTTACGACAGATTGAAGTAAACGCCGTGGTTTCCGCACCGGTGCGTATGGAGATAGGTTCTGCACACCGGTGTATATAATCGGATTGTTATGGAAGACAATGTCTTGGTTCAGGGCGAGGAGATTTTCCGCCTTATACCGCAGCGGCCACCGATGACGATGGTCGATACTCTGTTCCGTGCCGATGAGACAGGTGGCGAGACGGGACTGACCATATCTGAAGACAATGTCTTCTGTATCGGAGGGCGTCTGATAGAGCCGGGCATCATCGAGCACTCGGCGCAGAGCGCGGCCGCCTTTGCGGGATACCGATACTATCTGGCCGGCGAGAAGCCGCATATAGGACTGATAGGTGAGATAAAGACCTTCCGCATAGAGCGGACTCCGAAGTCCGGAGAACGTCTGCGCACAAAAGTTGCAGTCGTTGGCGAGGCTATGGGGATGTCCCTTCTGGAGACCGAGACGTTCTCCGCCGGGGAAAGGATAGCCGGTGGTCAGATTAAGATATTCATAGTTGATTAAGACAGTGGAAGTCAGCGAGACGATACGCATAAGAGTGCGGTTCTCCGAAGTGGACCCCATCAGGATGGTCTGGCACGGGAATTATGTCAAATATATGGAAGATGCGCGCGAAGCATTCGGGCGGAGATGGGGCCTGAGCTATCAGCTCATCTTCGACAGCGGATACTTCGCCCCTGTCTATGATATGCACTTGCGCTATCTCGCCACGTCCACGGTGGACGATGAGCTGGATGTAAGGATAATATGGCGGCGCAAACCCGGGGCGAAGATATGCTTCGACTATGAGATGCGCCGTGTTAAAGATAACGTCATAGTGCTGGAAGCATCTACTGTCCAGCTTTTTACTAATTGTGACGGGGAACTCGAGACGTCCGAGCCCGAGTTCTACCGGAATTGGAAGGAAACATTAAGATGACAAGATTTTTCGTATCGCTGTACCGTTATTTCTCCGGTCACAAAGGCGTAATGTGGGCGCTGCTTGCGGCCCTCACCGTCGTTTCAGTATTCTTCGGGATGAAGGTCACTTATGAGGAGGATATCACGAAGCTTCTCCCTGCATCGGCGACATCCGACAGCGGGCTGGCATTCGGAAACCTGAAAGTGAAGGACAAGATCTTCGTTCAGTTTACTTCCAAAGATTCCCTTCTGGACACATATACATTGGCCCGGTATGCGGATGAATTTATGTACTCTCTCGAGGAAAGGGATTCCTCGTCGCATTATATAGACAATGTGTTCTATAAGATTGACGATGACCTGCCTCTGATGGCCCTGGACTTCGCAATGGAGCATCTTCCGTCATTCATAGACACTTCCTGCTACAAGTCATTCGACAGGCTTCTTCAGCCGGAGGTCGTGGACAGCCTGATGGCTGCTGACTATGCCGCTGTTATGGAGGACGAGACCGGAATGGCCACGCAGATGGTCTCCAATGATCCGCTTTCCCTCAGGACAGTACTTGCCAAGTCCATCGGCATTGACCCATCTGCAGGCGGAGCGTCGTCCCTCGGGTTCACGGTCATTGACTCGCATCTTTTCAGCGCGGACAGTACGGTGGCATTGGCCTTTGTCTCTCCTGCGGTGACGGCCTTTGACACCAAGGCGAGCTCCGCCCTGGTCGGAGAGATCAGTGCGCAGATATCCGAGTTCGGGAAGTCACATCCTGATGTCGAGATACTATTCCACGGCGCCCCTGTACGCAGCTACGGGAATACGCAATGCGTGAAGAGAGACCTGGCTCTTACCGTCGGAATCTCGCTTCTAATCATCCTCATTGTCCTCTGCCTGTCATTCAAAAGTTGGTCGTTCATTCCTTTGAATGTGCTTCCGGTGGGCTTCGGAGCCTTCTTCGCATTGGCCTGCATCTGGTTCTTGAAAGGCAGTATGTCGCTGATGTCGCTTGGAATAGGCTCCATAATCCTCGGCGTGGCGATTAGCTATATCCTGCATATCCTTACGCATTTCAAGTATGTGGGGGATTCCGGGACAGTCCTGAAGGATGAGTCCACGCCTGTATGCCTGGGCTGCATCACGACCATCGGCGCCTTTCTCGGACTGCTGTTCACGGAAAGCGATATGCTGCGCGATTTCGGCATATTCGCCTCTATCGCATTGGTGGCCAGTACATTGTTCGGACTTGTCTTCCTGCCTCATTTCCTCAGGAAGGGCGATACTCGAAAGAATGAACGCATCTTCTCTTGGGTGTCCAGGGTCAATGACCTTCCGTATGACCGCAGCCACGTTCTGATAGGTGCTGTTGTTATTCTGATAGCTGTAGGAGTCATATTCGCGCACAAGGTCACGTTCGATTCCGATTTGAAGAATATCGGCTATGTCTCGCCGGAGACTCTCCGTTCCGAGGCGCTGTATGCCGAGAAGAATATGGGCAATGACGCTCAGGTCTATTATGCCGCAGCCGGCCATTCTCTTGATGAGGCCCTGTATAACAGCAAGGCGATGATGAGCGTATGTGATTCACTGAAGTCAGCCGGCAAGGTCAAGTCGTTCTCGCCGATGGCATCTGTGCTCTTCGTCCCTGAGGATGAGCAGAATACACGCATCGCAGCCTGGGATGGGTTCTGGAACGGACCGGGAGACCGTGCTGAGAAGGCTATGGCGATGATTCGCGCGGCAGCCCGTAAATACGACCTTGACCCGTCGATGTTCGACCCGTTCGAGTCAATGCTGACTGCTTCGTACGAGCCTGGCTCTCTGTATGATGCGGAGATCCTCCCGGCTGGGTTGCAGACCACGATGGTGGAGAAGATGGATGATGGCAGGTATCTTGTGTTCACTCCTGTGAGAGTGGCTAAGACCGATCGCCAGGAAATCAGCGCCCGGGTGGCCTCGTTGCCGCATATCATTGTCGCGGATCCGTTCTACTATGCGGGAAAGATGGTGTCCATCATCCACGATGATTTCAATGTCATCCTGATGATTTCCTCTCTGTTCGTGCTTCTAGTCCTGCTGCTTTCGTTCAGGAATGTCCTGGTGGCTCTAATAGCATTTATGCCGATGTTCTTCAGCTGGTACATTGTGGAAGGCATTATGGCATTGTGCGGACTGCAGTTCAACCTCATCAACATTGTCATATCGACTTTCATCTTCGGCATAGGCGTGGACTACAGCATCTTCGTGATGGAAGGTCTGCTGGCCGAGGCTCGCACCGGGAAGAAGAATCTGCTGGAGTCTCATAAGACAGCGATCTTCTTTTCCGCATTCGTGCTGATGGTGGTCGTGGTGGCATTGCTCTTCGCCGTGCATCCGTCCATCCATTCCATAGGAGTCAGCACATTGATAGGAATGACGGCGACAATCCTGATTACGTACACTCTGGAGCCGTTCCTCTTCCGTCAGCTGCTGAAGTGGCCTCGTTTCCGTGACAGAGTCACGAGAGTGTAATTGGAAAATCACACCCTTTGGACTCGCAGATGTCAGCCTGTGTGGCTATAACCCCTGGATGGGGACGCAGACTATAGTCTGCAGAGTTGTATTCATAATTTGAAAGATGAAAGACAATGTCATAATAATCGGCAGCGGACTCGGTGGCCTTGAATGTGGCTATATCCTTGCCCGCAACGGCTTCCGGGTCACCGTCCTAGAGCAGGACAAGCATATCGGCGGCTGTCTGCAGGCATTCCGCAGGCGCGGCTCGGACGGCGTCACTCACACTTTCGATACCGGCTTCCACTATGTCGGGGGGCTCGCTGAAGGTCAATGCCTTTATCCCTTGTTCAGCTATCTTGGCCTTATGGACCTGCCATGGATTCGCCTGGACGACGACTGCTTCGACGAGGTGGTCTTCACTGGCGAGCAGGACAGTGACGGCTCAGATGTGCGCCGCTTCCCTTTCGCCTCCGGGCACGAGCGATTTGCCGAGCGTCTTGCGGAACGCTTCCCGTCACAAATGGGCAACCTGAAGAAGTACACAGACTTTCTTAAAGACGTTGGAGACAATATCTTCCGAGCATTCTCCACGGACAGCGATATGAGCAGCCTGTTCGGTCGCTCCGCTTATGGCTTCCTGGAGGATACCATAAGCGACCCGCTTCTTCGTGACGTCCTTTCCGGCACGTCTCTGAAGCTGGAGCTGAACCGTGAAACACTGCCGCTCTATGAATTCGCACAGATAAACAACTCTTTCATACAGAGCGCCTGGCGTCTTGGCTCAGTCGTTTCGGAAGGGCCTGAGAATGCTACGCTTTCCGGAGGTGCGCTTATCGCCGACCGGCTCGCGTCATCCATCCGTGCGATGGGAGGCACGGTTCGGACCGGGGCCCGCGTGACTTCCATCAAGATCAATGAAGATGGCTCCGCAGCCGGTGTCAATGTCCGTTTCTCTTCTGTGCGGCCGGTTCCCGCTTCAGGCGTGACGACGTCTCCGGAATCGGGAGCCGATATAGAATTCCTGCCCGCCGACTGGATTATATCAGATGCGCATCCAGCTGTGACAGTGAATCTTATAGAAGAATGCAAGGCGGTTCGCAAGATATACCGCAAGCGTATCAGTGGACTTAAGAATACACTCGGAATGTTCACCGCGAACCTTATCCTGAAGCCAGGCACTCTGCCGTATCAGAACAGGAATATATTCGTGCACCGTTCCGGTGCCGACCTTTGGGTTCCGGGTGGAAGTTCCACGGACAGCGTGATGATTCATTTTTACCCGACGCCAGACGTGTCCGGTTCCGTGCCGTCTTCCACTGGCAGACCCTCCACAGCTGATGAAACCACCTGCATTGACCTTCTCTCTCCTATGTCGGCGGACTGGGACGAGACCTGGGCGGATGCTCGTCCGAAGCACCGCGGCGATGATTACGAGGCGTTGAAACAGAAGAAACTGGACGAATGCATTGACCTGGCCGACAGTGGATTGCGAAATCTCCTCGGTGGACGCTTCCTCCGGGAGTGCATTGACACGGCCTATACGAGCAGCCCTCTGACCTGGCAGAGCTATACCGGCATTCCGGGAGGCTCTGCGTATGGCATCGCAAAGGACTGGACGAACCCGATGGCGACGGTCCTGTCTCCGCACACGCCTCTTCCGAACCTGCTTATGACGGGCCAGAGTCTTAACCTTCACGGAATCCTGGGCGTGTCGATGACCTCTGTCCTGACCTCCTCCTGCATCCTTGGGCTTGATGCCCTGACAAGCGAGATACTTGCGTAACCCTCTTTTCGGACATAAAAAATCCATTTGAAAAGGCCGTTATTTCTTGAAGGTTGCTAAATTTGCAGTTTGTGTTAAATAGAGCGAAAAAATGAAGACAGCATTGGTTACAGGCGGAAGCCGCGGCATCGGTCATTCGATATGCGTGCGGTTGGCAGCTGAAGGATACCATATCATAATAAATTACGTGTCTAACGATGAAGCGGCACAGAAGACATTGGAGCAGGTCGTCGCTGCAGGCGGAACTGGTGAGCTCCTGAAATTCGATGTAAGCGACGGAGAGGCTTCAGCCAAAGCTATAAAAGACTGGCAGACAGCTCATCCTGACGACTTTATCGAGGTGCTGGTGAACAATGCCGGCATCCGTCGTGACAACTTGATGCTCTGGATGGAGCCTGACGACTGGTTCAAGGTGATGAAGACGAACCTGGACAGTTTCTATAACGTGACGCGCCCTGTACTGCAGCCGATGGTCGTCCATAAATGCGGCCGCATCGTGAATATGGCGTCTCTCTCGGGCCAGAAAGGTCTCCCCGGCCAGACGAACTACTCCGCGGCCAAAGGCGGAATCATCGCGGCGACCAAGGCTCTCGCCCAGGAAGTCGCAGCCAGGAAAGTTACTGTCAATGCTGTCGCGCCGGGCTTCATACGTACTGATATGGTGGAGGGCCTGGACGAAGCGGAACTCAAGAAGACCATTCCGGCCAAGAGATTCGGCGAGCCCGAGGAAGTGGCCGAGCTGGTGGCGTTCCTGGTGTCGGACAAGGCAGCATACATAAATGGCCAGACCATCTCCATAAACGGTGGACTTTACGAGTAAGTATATAATCGAGGCGTAGCTCCGAGCATCCTGCAAATATCATAGATGAGTATGACTGGAGCTGGCTTCTCATTGATAATCAATGATACGAAAAACGAGACGAAGATGAAGAAAGCGATAATCGTGACATTGGCATTGACCGGGATTCTTGCCGGGATGCCTTCATTTGCGGAAAGCGTAAGCGCTCCGCTGACTGCGTCGGCTTCTGTCACTGCCGGAGACGCCATTATGGCCAAGATCGAAAAGGCTAACTCCACGATGAAGACTGTGCAGTGCAAGTTTCATCAGGTCAGGACGATAAAGGCGTCCGGCAAGAAAAATATGGCTGACGGAAATCTCTATTTCAATGTGGATGGCCGTCTGGCCATGCGTTTCACGGCTCCGGAAGGGGAGTACATAATCAGCAGCGGAAGCAAGTTCTATGTGCACAGAGGCCCGAAGAATGCGGTATTTGACATCACCAAGAACGCTACGGTAGCCAATATGTCAGGAACTCTCATCGGATGTGTGAAGGGCAATCCGGCAGAAGTGGCAAAGCGCAGCGACTATAAGATAGAGGTGGCTGAGAATGCTGAAGGATATGTGGTTACGCTGACTACGGATAATGCCGCACGCCGCGGCTACTCCAAGATAGTGCTCACTTACAGGAAATCTGACTGCATCCTTGTGAAGATGGTGATGGACGAGCCGTCCGGCATCAGCACCACTTACGAGATGAGCGACATAAAGAAGAACGCTTCTTTCCCGGACAGCGTATTCGTCGTGCCTGCGAGGCAGGGCTCCGCAAAGTAATCTCTATTCTTCCGTCACGCTCTTTTTCGTGGCGCCCTCTCCGTTAAGTTGATATTGACGCGGAGAGCACCCTGTCGCGGACTTGAAATACTTGCAGAAGAAGGACGAGTTAGGGAAATTCAGCTTGTCGCTGACCTGCTGTACTGAATAGGACTTGGAAATAAGCATTACCTTGGCCTCCAGTATGACATTGTCCTTGATTACGTTTCCCGGCTTCTTTCCGAGCATCTCGGTGATTATTCTCGCGAAATACTTAGGTGACAGGAAACATCGTTCAGCATAGAATGACACGCTGCGCTCCGTGCCGCAGAATTCGTGCACATCGTTGAGGAATTTAAGCATTATGTCCTTCTTCCGCGGAACTGTTATGGACAGATCCTTGATTCCTGACTGGACAAGCCAGGATGAGAACATCGCCATAGCCGAGTGCAGGAAACTCAGGATTATCTCCGGCTGGAAGTCTTCAGCAGCCAGCGCATAGACCTTCCTGAAGCATCTGTATGCTGTTACGAAGGTGTCACAATATTCCTGCGGAAGCTTGAGTGTCGAGGGCGCTCCGTTCTGTATAAGCCATTTACGTAACGTGGTGGATCCTTTCATCGGCGACTTTCCGAAAAATTCGTGCGAAGTCGCGATGGCTATTATCCTGCAGTCTTCCGACATACTTATCTTCTCGGCGATGAACCCTGGCATCGCGATCAGACAGTCATTCGCTGACAGATGATAATCTCTTTGGTTCAATGTGAAGTCCATACTCCCGTCTACGCAGATAATGCTGGGCGCCACCATAACCTTGGTCGGCAGCGGCCTGTCTATCGGTGCTCCTATTTCCCTGTCTTCCTTTGGAGAGTCCAGGTTATCGTCCAGCAGCGCCGCATTGCCGAATGTTATCGCGTGTGCGGAAGGCTGAAGCATACCGAGCTTTATCTGTGGAAGGGTATCCGAGGGGTTTGTAATCTCCATCAAAGGTCTTTTTTTAACGTTGAAAACTTCAAATATAATTGTTTTTGTCCGTATGCCGAGCGATAGTGGAAAGTTTTTGGACAATGCTTCGTCTTTATGCGTGTTTTTCTTAAATTTGTATGACACCTGAAATCTAGGTGGGTTGGTTATGGAACTTGAACTTTTTAGGGAGATATTGGGCATTGAGTCCACGAGCGGTAAAGAGCGGCATCTGGCTGAATTTCTGGAGCGGCGCTTTCCTGATGTGGACGGGAGGTGCAGGTGCACGCGGTATGAAGTCGGTGACGGGACATTGAACCTGCTCTTCAGATGGGATGGAGATATGTCCCGGGACATTCTGCCCTCTGTGCTGCTGTGCTCGCATCTGGATACGGTTCCGCCATATATATCCCCTGAGTTGAGGGCTGTATCCGCAGGGACGTCGCTCCCGGACGGGGCGGTTGCCATATCAGATGATGTGCTCGTGACAGGGAGAGGCAGCTGTGACGCCAAGGGACAGTTCTTTTCTATGTGGACTGCCTGCCGTGATCTGGCGTCGGAAGGACTCTGCGATGTGGGGCTTCTGCTTCTCGCCGGTGAAGAGACCGGGTCTTATGGAGCGAAGGCTTTTGACAGGGACTGCCCAGGCTCTGAGTGGATAATTGTCGGGGAACCCACAGACAACAAGATGGTCTCGGCTTCCAAAGGAACCAAGTCGTTCCTCGTCACGATACACGGAAAGGCTTGTCATTCAGGCTATCCGGAACTAGGACACAGTGCCGTGGACATCTTCATTGACATTATGGAAAAATTGCGCGGTACGGAATTTCCTGTGGATCCTGCGCTCGGCAAGACTACCTGGAATGTGGGCAGGCTTGTCTCTGACAACCCTCAGAATATCCTGAGTCCGGAACTGACCTTCCGCATATATTTCCGTACTACGTTCGCGTCGGACGCTATGGTTCAGGAGTTTATGTCCACATTGGCATCTGATGTGGTGGAAGTGGAGGCATTCGGCGGAGACACGCCGATGCGCTATGACGTCTTTGAAGGCTATGACAGCACGCCTGTGGCATTCGGGAGCGACACTCCGCGTCTGGGCAAGTTCAGGCATAGGTCGCTGTGTGGCCCCGGCTCCATATTCGTGGCGCATACGCCTCGTGAATATGTGCTGCTGAGCGATTTGGAAAAGGCCTGCGGACAGTACAAGGATATGGTGAGAAAGATAATGACACATAAATAGCACAGTATGATACAGTTGTTTACGACACTTGCCGCTATGTCGCTGGCTGTCACGCCGGATGTAATCGTCCCGGTGCCGGCGAGGGTTGAACACGGACAAGGCTCATATAGGCTGTCGGAGAAAGTCACGTACAGGGTGGTCGGAGAAACTGAGGGCCTTCAGTCTTTGGAGTCCTATATGGCGACCCTCGAGACGGGATTCAGCAAGACCTCCGGGAAGGTGGCGGATGTGACCATCACCTTCAGGGACAAGAAATTCGACAAGATGCTGGCAGCTGAAAAGTCAATGACTGACTACGGAAGGAATGGGGCATACTCATTGACGGTGACAGACAAAGGGATTGGCATAAAAGCAATTACGTCGGAAGGCGCCTTCTATGCGCTTCAGAGCCTGAGGCAGATGGCGGCTGTGGACCGCGAAATAGAGGCTTGCTGGATAGTGGACTGGCCGAGACTGCAATATCGCGGGCTGATGCTGGACATCTCCAGAAACTATAAGTATAAGCACTCCATAATGAAGCAGATGGATGCTATGGCTCTTGCCAAGATGAACAAACTGCATCTGCATCTTACCGATGACGCCGGATGGAGAATACAGATAGACTCCAGGCCTGAACTGACAAGGCGGGCGGCGTGGCGTGTCGGGGCTACATACAAGCAATGGAGGGAATTGGGCAGGAACTATTCTGAAGAAGGCCGTCCTGCCGCATCCGGCGGGTACCTCACGAAGGGCGATGTCCGGGAACTCGTTGCCTATGCTGCTGAACGTCATATAGATATCATACCTGAATTTGAGGTGCCTGGCCATAGCGGGGAAGTCCTGTCGGTATATCCGGAACTTGCCTGCGAGGGGGCTGACGGGAAGCCTGTCATCAACTCTGACTTGTGTCCTGGAAGCGAGGGCCTTTTCCGCTTTATTGATGATGTGATTTCGGAGATCGCGGAGATGTTCCCTGGCGAATATATACACGTCGGAGGAGACGAGGCTTCTCGCAAAGCCTGGGCGACGTGCCCTCATTGTCAGAGCGTGATGAAGTCGGAGGGCATATCTGATGTCGCTGAACTGCAGAGTTATGTGATGCGGAAAGTGGAAAGGATCGTCGAGGCGCACGGGAAGAAGATGATCGGCTGGGACGAGATTATGGAAGGCGGCCTTGCCGAAAACGCTGCTGTGATGTCGTGGCGCGGGACCAGTCAGGGACAGGAGGCTGCTGCAGCGGGGCATAATGTGGTTATGTCACCCAACAGATACTATTATCTGGATTATACGCAGGATGCTCCTATATACCAGCCGGAGGCTATCGGCGGATACATTCCGCTGGAACTTGCCTATTCGTATGACGCCGATATTGACAGTCCGCATCTTCTCGGAGTGCAGGGCAATGTGTGGTCGGAGTACATCCCGACAGAGTCTCATTTGGAATATATGGCATATCCTCGCGCATTTGCCGTCGCCGAGACGGGCTGGAGCCTGAAGGAGAACAAGAACTACCCGGACTTCAGGAGGAGAGTGTCGATTCTATGCGCGATGCTCAGGAAGATGGGATATAATACGTTCGACATCGACAGTGAGTTCGGGGAGAGGCCGGAATCCAGGACGCCTATACAGCATCTTGCAGTGGGCAAGCCTGTCACTATATTTAAGATGTATGCGGAACAGTACAAGGCGCAGGGTGATGCTTCCATAAATGACGGGATCCGCGGAAGCTGGTCGTACAGCGACGGGAGATGGCTCGGATTCATCAGTGATGTGGACATCATCATTGACCTGGAACGGAAGCAGCCTGTGCATTATGTCGGAGCGTCATTTATGGCACAGCGGAATAACCACGTCGGGATGCCTGAGCGCATAGAGGTGTATCTCTCTGATGACGGGGAGGATTACAGGCTTGCAGGTGTGACGTACAGCGAGCTCCCCGCAGACACCTCGGAGATGTGCTACGAGACGCTGTCTTGCGTGCTCAATGAGTCGGCGCGTTATGTCCGCTTCAAGGCGTTCAGGCGTGATATCCCGTTCCATTCGTGGCTGTTCACTGACGAGGTGGTAGTAAACTAATATAGATAAGGCAATGATAGTAATGAAGTTCGGCGGCACGTCCGTCAAAGACAAGGAAGCTATAGAGAGAGTCATCTCCATTGTCCGCGGAAGGATTGCGGACAAGCCTCTGGTGGTGGTGTCGGCTATGGCCAAAGTGACGCGCCTGCTTTGCAGTATTGCGGATGAGGCTGAGACACAGCATCTTGAGAATGTGGAAAGGCTGATGGGGCAGTTGCGTGACATTCACACGGGAACGGCCAGGGCATTGCTGGAAGATTATCCTGAGGCGTTGGCGGAATGTCTCAGCGGCATCGGCAGTCTCTGTGATTCCCTCGAATCATTCGTGATGGGTGTGTGCCATATAGGGGAGCTGTCACCTAGGAGCTATGCCCGCATTGTCTCTACCGGGGAGCTCCTGTCGTCCACTATAGTAGCCGCATCGATGTCAGTGCGCGGTCTGGGTTGCAGATGGCTTGATGCCAGGAAGATGATAATCACTGACAATGAGTATATGTCGGCGACGCCGGACATGCAGGCTACGGAAGCTAACGTAAAAAGGCTTGTGCAGGAGGCTGCCAAAGGTGTATCTGTGGTTCTGACGCAGGGATTCATAGCCTCGTCGGCTGATGGTTGGCCGTCTGTGCTTGGGTTCGAGGGCTCGGACTACTCAGCTGCCATATTCGGAATGGCTCTGGATGCGGAACGCATCGAGATATGGACGGACGTGGACGGAATCCAGAGCGCCGATCCTAATATGGTGCAGTGTACGAGAAGGATTGGCGAAGTGTCTTACGAAGAAGCTTCTGAAATGGCGTTCCTCGGTGCCCGTGTGCTTCATCCTCTTACCATAGAGCCTGCTCGGCGCAAGAACATTCCTGTCGTGGTGTTGAATTCAAAGTCGCCTGGCGGGGATGGGTCTGTGGTGACATACAAGGAAGTGGCGCCGGGGCCTAAGTCCATCGCCGTGAAGAAGGACATTGACTACCTGGAGGTAAGGTCGGAGAAAATCATAGGCGTTTCCGCGATGCTTGCCGGAATCTTCGGCGTCGTCTCCGAAAACAAGGTGAAAGTGACGCTTTCCGCTGTCTCTGAGTCCGCCGCCGGCCTGACGATGGATTCGTTCCAGCCGGGATTCGAGTCAATGCTGACCGCACTCCGGGAGAAGTTCAATGTTATGGTGTACCGTGACAAGGCGGAGATTTCCGTGGTCGGCCGTGACATCACATTGCGCCCTGGGATTATGGATGCAATGCGACAGGCTGCCGGAGCAGGAATATATATGACTGCGCAGAGCCCGATGCGCCTGAGCGCCAGTATGGTCATTGACCGCTCAGAGGCTGAGTCTGTGGCAAGACGTCTGCATAAAGAGATATTTGTTTAAAAACTGAATGATATGAAAGTGTTCATAAGCGGCTATGGCCGTATGGGAAAGATGGTTGAGGGGGTACTTTCCGAGAGGGGAGTGGAGTGCTCAGGCAAATCTGAAGACATAATGTCCGTGGACAAGGCTGTGGCAGCCGAAAGCATCTGCATTGACTTTACGGTTCCGGATGCGTTTCGCGTGAACTACAAGTTCATTGCGGAGAATTTCCGTGCCGCGGTTGTAGGCACGACGGGATGGTATGATATCAGCGGGGAAGTCTTCGACTATTTCGAGAAATGCGGGACTCCGCTGATATGGGCGTCCAATTTCTCCGTGGGTGTCAATGTTTTCTCTGCGGCTGTGGACTTGGTATCCAGACTTCTCGGCAAGGCCGGCGGCTATGCCCCGTATATCGTGGAGAAGCATCATTGTCATAAGCTGGATGCGCCGAGCGGTACTGCAAAGACGCTCGCTGCTGACATCGACAGGAATATGTCCGTGAAGACGGATGTGGCATCCGTCCGGGTGGGCGAACTTGCCGGCATACATACGGTGGGATTTGAGGGAGGCTGTGACCGTATAACTCTGGAGCACGAGGCTTTCTCTCGCCGCGGATTCGCGGAGGGCGCCGTGATGGCTGCTGGAATGGCTGACGGCCTGGCTTCTGATAATGGTCGCAAGTCCAATGTCTATGAGTTCAGGGAACTGTTCATAGGCTGAGGGTGTCCGAGAAGCCTCAGATGTTTTTTAAGACGCATAAAAGAAATATCGGCATAAATAATTTCTTAGATAAGATGAGATATAAAGGATTGGGGACGGCTCTGGTTACGCCGTTCTGTAACGGAGATATAGACTGGGAGGCCTACAGGGCTCTTGTCAGAAGGCAGGTGGCTGCCGGTGTGGACTTTCTGGTACCTCTTGGCTCCACGGCTGAGACTCCTTGCCTTGACGATGATGAGAAGGTGAGGTTGCTGTCTGTTGCCAAGGAAGAGAGCGGCGGCCTGCCGATTGTGGCTGGGGTAGGCTCGAATTCATTGAGGGCTACTGTCCACAATATGCGTGTGCTGGACGGACACGGGGCGGATGCTTATCTGGTCGTGGTGCCGTTCTATAACAAGCCGGGTCAGGAAGGACTTTATGAGTATTTCAAGGCTGTGGCCGGCGAGACTGACCGGGATGTAATCCTGTACAATGTCCCTGGGCGTACCGGGACAAATATGAAGGCGTCCACGACGTTGCGCCTGGCTGAGCTGCCGAATGTCGCGGCGGTGAAGGAGGCGTCGGGAGATGTGGCTCAGATCATCGACATAAAGCGCCTTGCACCTGACGGTTTTTCGGTGCTCAGCGGCAATGATGACCAGACTCTGCCTCTTATGGCGAGCGGTGCCGACGGAGTCATAAGTGTGGCGTCCAATGTCGCTCCTGAAATGATGAAGGCATTGACATCAGCTGTGTCCCGCTCAGACTTGAAGGAGGCTATTCGCTTGAACAACAGCCTTATGCCTCTTTATCACGCTTGCTTTGTGGAGAGCAACCCGGTTCCGGTGAAAGCGGCATTGTCCCTTATGGGACTGTGCTCGGACGAGATGCGCCTGCCGCTTCTTCCGGCCGTGACTGAGACTAAGAGATTGCTAGCGTCTGTGCTTGACGCACTTTCGCTGCTGTAGCGCCCTTGCGTGGCGTATAAAATGTTGGTAGTTAATGATGCGTAGTTTTCCGGAGTTGCGTTTTTGTTTGAGGTGAAATTGCTTCATCTTCTTCCTAAGAAGACTATGTGTGGCCTCCGGAAATTTTTCCGGTGAAAGATAGAATAGATAATATGGATATTACTAAAGAAAGATTCCTGGAGATATGCGCCGACCTTGAGGCCGGGAGGATCCGTGTCGCCGAAAAGATCGAAGGCGAATGGGTGGTGAACTTATGGATAAAAGAGG
This sequence comes from uncultured Bacteroidales bacterium, assembly GCA_934695325.1. Taxonomy (GTDB): domain Bacteria; phylum Bacteroidota; class Bacteroidia; order Bacteroidales; family UBA932; genus Cryptobacteroides. Next base: position 162,970 of record CAKUVD010000002.1, read on the forward strand.
CGATTCTTGCGGGATTCCGCATGGGCTCGCTCACTGATATGTCGGAAGGGGAGTTCTCGTTCATTGACAAGGACACTATACCTGTACGCAAGTTCACGGTCGAGGACAGGGTGCGCATTGTGCCTGGAGGGAGTTCTGTCCGCCGTGGCGCATATCTGGCCCCGTCTGTGATAATGATGCCTCCTGCCTATGTCAATATAGGCGCTTATGTAGATGAAGGGTCAATGATTGATTCTCACGCACTTGTCGGGTCGTGTGCTCAGGTAGGCAAGAATGTGCACATTGCGGCGGCGGCGCAGATAGGCGGTGTGTTGGAGCCGGTGGGGGCGATGCCGGTGATTCTCGAGGACAATGTCTTCATAGGCGGAAATTGCGGTGTCTATGAGGGTGTCCTTGTCCGCGAGGGGGCCGTGCTCGGCTCCGGGGTGGTGATCAACAGATCCACTGCTGTGTTTGATGCTGTGAACGGAGGATATATACGTCCTGATGGGAATGGCCGTCTGACAATCCCTGCCGGGGCTGTCGTAATCGCCGGAAGCCGTCCGGTGACGAAGGGGCCAGGTGCCGAGGCTGGCATTCACTTATATACGCCTGTGATTGTGAAGTATCGTGACGGCAAGACCGATGCCTCCGTGGAATTGGAGGATCTTCTGCGATGACGTTCTATAAATATCACGGAGCCGGGAATGATTTCCTGATAGCGGACGGGCGAGACGTCTGCATTGACTTGGACGCCAAGTATATAGCCTCGCTTTGCGATAGGCATACTGGTGTAGGTGCCGACGGAGTTATGGTGCTGGAGCGAGGCGATGGGTGCGATTTCCGGATGCGCTACTACAATTCCGACGGGTCCGGGGGAATGATGTGCGGCAACGGGGGGCGCTGCATTGTCGCTTTCGCAGCTGACCTGGGAATTACGCATTTCACGTTCGAGGCTCCGGACGGGCCGCATATCGCTGAACTCATCGGCGGAGGTGCATCGCAGTTCTCTTCCGTTCCTCGTGTAGTCCGGCTCAAGATGAGGGATGTGTCCGGTGCTGTCCCATATTCCTCGGCCGGCGGACGTGCCGACTGGTTCCTGGATACCGGGACCCGTCATCTTGTCCGGTTTGTCGATGACATTGAGGCGTATGATGTCGTCGGTGAGGGACGAAAGCTTCGCAATGACAGTCGTTTCGCTCCTGTCGGCACCAATGTTAATTTCGTCAGGGTCAATGCTGATCCTTCTTCTTCGGCATTGACCCTGACGAAGTCATTTTCGATAGCGGTGAGGACGTTTGAGAAAGGAGTCGAGGATGAGACGCTTGCCTGCGGCACCGGCATCGTGGCGTCTTCCCTGGCCACTTGGCTGGACACATATCTGAAGTCGTCTGCTTTCGCTGAATGTACAACGGCCGGCGATGTAGTCCGTGTAAATGTAAGGGCTCGCATCGCCGACCTTTCCGTGACTTTCACCCCGTCACTCCGCTCCATTTCAGAAACCTCCAGTTTCACCGCCACCGGCATCTGGCTGCAAGGCCCCGCCGCCTTTATCTGTCGCGTAGAGATATAGGCCGTGAGGTGATCAACTTGATGAAATAGGCCTTGATATTGTCGGCTTGTTCTTTGGTGACCGACAATATACGGTGTCTGCCTGCAGACCCTTCCGAGAAGGCGGTGTGTCCATCGCCTGTTACTGTGATTGTCCCACATCCTGATATTGTGAACATCTCAGGATGCGTGACGTACAGCACGGAGGTGAGGTCCCAGGTCTGACGGTCATACGGCATTGGCCTGTAATTCAAATAGGCTTGCACCATAGGGTGGGGCATACCGAAATTGCAGTCGTTGAGAATCACTGTGGCAGGGAATCGGATCGCCTTGCCTACTTCAAATGGTGATACTACTATGTCGGATGGGCACTCAGCGAACACTTTTTGAGCCGCAGGAATGTCATTTACGACATTGAACTCTGCACGAGGATTCTCGACAAAATCGCCTGCCATCAATGAAATATACTTTACCTTCTTGGCTATCAGCTGTATACCGTTGAGGCCAGAATATCTGTCTGCTTCACTTTCAAGCAGCCTGGCAAGGTTTGTGAAAAAACCTACAGAGATGATTACCACTGAACTGTCGGGCTGAGAGGCCAATAGTTTGCGGTATAGTTCGTGAGAAGGTAGGAGTCTTGAATATGACTTGAGCGTCCGCCTGAACATTGGTTTCCCGTAAACATCCTCAAGATGGCATACTTTCTCCGCATAATTTACATAGTCATCTATAGTGACACCGTTTGATATCTTTCCGATAGGTATTCTGGGGTATCCGTACCAGGTGTTCATTATGTCCACGAACTCTGGCGCATACTTGGTGTCTTTATTTGTAAGTATGCCAAGTATCTTAAAATTACCATTGTCAGCATACTTGTAAAGCATATCCATAGCCAGCGCGTCGTCCACGTCATTTCCAATATCAGTATCAAATATGATTGATATCGGCTGGCCCGTTGTGGTTTCTGGTGCACGCATGCCATCGGAATCACTGAATGGGCATCGTCCGGAATATATATGGGCTGATGCCGTTGTATGACTGCAGGTGGCGCAGACACACCACAGTACGGCGATTATTATCGTTATCTTCTTCATTCTTGAATGTTTTCCAGTCTATTTTCTAAAAACCTTCATAATCTTTTTTCAATGAAGTTGCTCTGTACACATTTGTATGTCTGCTTGACGGAATGGTCTGAGTCGCACGGATTTCCCAATTCTGCTCAGCGGAAGGCTGTCCGCTCTTTGGCATATAATACCAATAATGGCAGTTCTCGGATATTGCATAATCTGCAGCATTTTTGTTCAGCTCATTGAAATAATATGATGATGAACAGGCATTGGAACATTTTCCGTTAGGTACGCGCTTTAAATCAGCCACTTTATTGCCGTTTTGGTAGAATTCGACTTTCCAGTTAGCGTTATCGTCATTCCAAAGTTCGACAACGAAGCATCCTTTCAAAGCAGAATACCCCTTCGCTTTAATATTTGATGCCCCTCCTATTCCTCCATCGTACCAAGTGTAGTCATAGCCGTTGGTTCCAGTATATACTTGATTCCCATCATATACCCTCATCTGATAATCCTGGGGATATCCTACGGCCTTCTCGACCCAGTTGGCGACACTGTTTCCTTTTACCTCATAAATGCTGTATGCATTAGGTGAACCATCCAGATTTGAATGGCAGTTCCAGAAACTGCCGCAGGCTGCGGCGTGGATATGCTCATATATTGGTTGGCCTCCTTTGCATATATAACCGGAATGAATCCAATTCTGAGGGAAATGCCGGTGCCCTGACATTATATGAGCCTCGTGGAATTCCGTCAATAATTTTAACACATCATCATAGTATTTATCCTTATTGATGAGACCTCCGCCGCTTTCCTTCCCTTCCCTGAACGGGATGTGCAGGTTTAGGATGATTAACTTGTTTCCCTTATCGTCTACGTGAGACAAGTCGTCTCTCAGCCATTTGAGCTGTGTCGCAGTAAATCCGCCGTTGTATGACCAGGTCTTTCCTGTCGTGGACTTGCAGATCACGCTTTCAAGCGTAACAATGTGTGCGTTTCCTATATTCAGCGAGTAATCTGTAGGGCCGAAATGTGATATGTAATTCGATACAGCTGCATACTGCGTGCGTTCCTTTGCATCGTGGTCGTGATTTCCGATGCATTGGAAAATAGGAAAATATCCGTTCGAATCCTCCATCCCGGACATTGCGGATGTCATAGCTGTCCACATATCGGGAGTGTCGTGAACAATGTCTCCCATCGTGGTTGCGATGACATTTCTGTATTTGCCGGAGGCTTGGCTGTCTTTCAGCGTGCTCTTCAAGTCTGTCAATGTCTCGTTGATATACCTGTTTACATGGCCTATATTGGTGACTTGTGGGTCTCCAATCGCTACATAAGTAAACTCGTCTGTCGCTGAACCGTATGGCGTGAGTTCGAAGTCATTGCGGTTGAGTTTCTTATGGTCAAATGCGGTCTTGGAGTAGAATGCCGGCAGGTGAGTCTCGCTGTCCAGTGTGACCTTGTAGCCAGCCGGCAGTGAATAGTAAATGTTTCGACAATACCGGTTGGCTGTCATTTGGTATACTCCATTATTGTCAGTCACTGTATATGAGTATCCATCCGTCACGGGCACGCCTGGTATGCCCTGGCCTGTGGAAGAATCTGTTATCAGACCGCAGGCGTTAATGCCGTCTGCCAGTTCTGTCCCGTTGATTGAAGTATCTTCGGCAGTAGTCTCTCCTGAGGATGGATCCTTAGTGCAGCTCAACAATAATGCAAATGCCAGGAAACTATTCAAAAACTTATTCATATGATATGAGTTCTATTTTAACGTGGTCAAGGAAGAAACGATTCTGACCGGAACTGACGACAGAACGGGTTCCTCCGATGGCGATTCTGGATGTCGGTCTTACGTGTTCCAATGTCACCTCATAGGTATGCCACCCATAGTCATCCTCTGACATTTCTACCAATGTTTCCGTCTTCTTGACATTTTTATAATACTGTTTCAAATAATTGTCGGTTCCGATGGTGGTATCATCCAATACATATACTGCTTTTGTCTTTGTGTCATATTCACCTGTCTTCTCCTCATTGTAATTGCAAGCAATAAATGTCACCTTGACCTTGGCATCGCCTTTCAAACTTGAGAGCTCAGGTGTCGCCAGAATCCCGAGTTTGCTTCCGGCCCCCAATTTTACCATTCCAGGCCTTGCACAAAGTGTGCCTTTGGTCGCGCTTGAGGTTTCATTCAGCTGTCCCCAGTTCTTCAGACTTTCAATGTTTCTGACGCATTTTCCTACGCTGTTGAAAAGGCCGTATTCGTTATGATATTTACAGTAATTGAAATCGTTTTCGACCTCTGTCAGGCTGAATGCGTTCTCCCCGGTTCTGTCACCTGTCGGAAAAGAGAAAGCAGTGACAGTGCCGCGGTCTTTTCTGGATATCCCGGCACACAGGCGAACCATATCACCGCCCCAGCAGATTCTGTCGAAATTCTCACACAGCAAGATATCTCCGGCTTCGGCGGATGAAGCGGCTCCTATCATTACGGTATCATCGGCCAATGTATGGTATTTTACTACATCGCTGCTTGGATTTCCTTTATCTTGATTATAGCACGTGACTTTACAGTAGTAGTCTGTGTCAGGCTCCAGTCCTGAGAAAACGAATCCAGGGTAGAAGTCCGGGTTCTTTGCGAATGTCCTGTCGTGGAGCGAAGATGGAAGGTCAAGTGCGACTTGCAGGTCAGAACAGTCTGCGTCTTTATATAGTTCCACCTTGAAATCATAGGATATGTCCGTACTCCTGTCAGCGAATGCAGTCGTCGAGTAATTGATGGCCAATTGTCTTGTTGAGGCCCAGTTCAGAGACGAAGAGGGCTTCTGGACTACATCTACGGTTTCATCAACGATGCCTGCGCCAAATCTGATCACAGCCAATGTGTCCCCAGTCATAATCCACGTCCAGTCAGAATACTTGGCGTCGTGATAGTTCGCGCGGGCCCGTACATAATACTTCTGGCCCTTCTTGAATCCTGAAAAGATAGCCGCATCATTTATGATGTCACTTCTGAGTACAATCTGGCTTGGTGGATTCACGTCGAGCCCTATCTTGTCTTTTACAAGTTCGACAGTGAATGAAACGGCCCCGGCGTCCAGCGCCTTAGTGGCATCCCAGTAAACTGACAAGTCAGTGTCTGTAGAGTTTGCCTCATCATATTGAAGATTCTCAGGGCAGGCAAGAGACCTATCCAAGCCGTAGTCTACGTCTCGTGAACAGGATATTGACAATAAACCTATGATTGCCAATGCTATATGTTTTGCGTTCTTCATATCAATCTAATTTATTTCCAAAGTTCATTTTGGGCAAGGTTCTGATTTACGTCTATGGCAGACTGAGGTATAGGCTTGAGATACATCTTTTCTGTCCATACCCGGGGCATCTGCTCGAATACCAGGCACCCATCGTTATCTACAGATATATACTTATTCTCTGAAAGTACGAGATATTGTGTGTTTGCCTGGGCTGTTGTGGGGTTCTTGACAATGCTTACGAACTTGGTCGAATTATTGTCAAGAGGCTGGGCTGTTCCGACTGGACAATAAATACCTCGCCAGGCTCTCTCGATAAGATGTCCTAAGTGCCATCTCATAATATCCTGATACCGGAGGTTCTCCATAAACAGTTCTGTTCCGCGCTCACGGCGTATTTCGAGCAGCCATTTGTCTGTGACGGTATTGTCAAAATATGAAATAAGATATGGATCCGCCTCGACAGGAATGGCTGTGCTCACACCAGCCCTTGCACGGAGCAAAGCAATTGTAGACTTCCAGTCATCCTCTGTGAACTGCCCCAGTTCAGCCTTGGCTTCAGCATAATTCAGCAGGACTTCAGCATAACGCATTACTGGGATTGAATTGTAACTTGTAGATGTGCTTTCCAGTGAAGAATCGTCAATGTTGAACTTGATGATCTGATAACCGGTTCTGGTGATATTGAAGTTAGGCACGGCCTCGGTCATTTTGCCTCCCTGAAGTTTTGTATATGCCGGGGTGATGATTGTCTGGGCGATACGTGCATCCCTGTTTGCATTCAGTTCTTCGCAGTATGAGTTTGTCTTATAAGATTCATCGTCAGTATATCGGCTGCCATCCCTGTTGAGGTATGTGTTCAAGAAGTCTTTTGTCATCGACCAGCAGGAACCGGATGTGGCAGAGTTGAAATACCAAGTGGTAGGGTGCATTACGACGCCGTTGATGTACTCTCTTGCCCATAGGATCTCATCGTAATTGACAGCCTCGCTGTTGAAGAGTTTTCTATATTGGGTGTTTACATTTGCGGCATTGTTCTTTATGGAGTAAACATTGCTGTCCATTATGAATCTGCAGGCGGTTATGCACTCGTTGAGAAAATCGTCGGCAGATTCATATTCGGTGGACCACGCCTTTTGAGATGACGGCTCTACAGTATGGTATTTTCTGTAGGTGCCCTCATATAAGCATATCCTGGCCTTCAAAGCATTTGCGATATAGCCGTTTATCACACCGTGATTGACATATTTGTCTGTCACAAGGCAATTCTTTGAGGCATAGTCAAGGTCTTCCAGAATCATATGCATTACATACTCCCTGGAATCTCTGGATTTGTAAAGCATTCCGTCATCTTCGGGGTCGATAGGCTCGGAATACCAAGGAACCGCTCCGAAGTTTTTTACAAAAGAGAAGTAGTGCCACGCTCTCCAAAAACGACCTACCCCCTCATAATGATTCAGGACTTCCTCGGAAACGCCCGGCGTCTCTCTCAAGTGCTTGAGGAAATAATTTATGTTGTAAATCGGTTTCCAGTTCGAAATGGACCATCCTGTCTGGTCGTTTGGAGTCCAGCTGCCTGTGAAGAAACTGCTTTGGCCTATCCTTGCGACATAGTCGGCATCGGCATCTCCATAAGTCAGGGATGCTACGGATGGCGTGTAACTGTCGAGGAATCCGTTGGCATAGATTTCCAATGAACTTTCATTATAGAACCATTCGTCTGCCTGAATTTTTGATGGCGATGTCTTTTCCAGAAGATTATCGCACGAGGTCATTACAATAGTGGATATTGTGATGATCATTAATTGTCTATAGATATTATGTTTCATATTGATGTGTTCTAGAATGTGAGATTGACACCAAGCGTGACGGATTTAAGCATAGGGTAACTATAGCCATCTGCTTTTCCTTGAGAGTTATATATGCCATTGAAGTCTGTGTCTCCTGAAGATATGACTTCAGGGTCAAACGTCGTGGTCCACTTGCGCATTGGCGAGAACGTCAACAAGTTGTCGCCTGAAATATAGACTCGCAGGCCGTCGATTTTCATCTTCTCGACAACTTTCTTAGGGAAGGTATAGTCAAGCGTTATGTTCTTCAATCTGCAGTATGCGGCATTCACGAGGAATCTGTCATTTGCTACTTTTGTCAGCGTCCCCTTGTTGTCCGTAGCCAGATATGAAGAGACTTTAGGCCATAGCGCATCGGGATTAGGATCTTCGCTTGTCCATTGATTTCCGATTTGAGATGTAGGCATCATTGAATATGGCCTGGCATATTTTCCCCAGAACATACCGGAGTTTACGCTTGGATACCAATCGCGTTTTCCTACACCTTGGAAAAATACGCTGAGGCCGATTCCGTTCCACGATGCGTTGAGGTTGATACCATAACAATATCGTGGGTTGGTATTGCCGATAATCGTCATATCGCCTGGATCATCCTTGGTGTTCTTGCCGTAGTTGATGAAGTTGTCCCCGTTTCTGTCCTCGAATTTCAAATCTCCCGGCTCGAATCTGTTGCCACGTCTATTTTGTGTGAAAAAGGTGCTCTGGTCTGCCCAGGAAGCCACTTCTGCATCGCTTTCAAACAACCCTGCCACGTGCAGACCCCAGATCTCTCCCAGTTCCATTCCTTCGTAGTAGTCTGTCAGCCGCTTGGTCTCATTGTTATACTTGTCGATGAATGAACGGCTGTCCCATAGCATTGCTTTAATGCCGTATGAGAAGTTTTTCGAACCCGCCTTGAATGTGTCTCTCCATCCCAGACTGAGTTCCCAGCCATTGGTGGTCATATCTGCATAATTGCCTTTTGGGGCATTGTTGCCATATACGGCCGGGAGAGTCTTGCCCACCGTAAACATATCCACGGTCTTCTTCTTGTATAAGTCTCCTACGAAAGATAGTCTTCCGTCCAGAAGATCCATATCCAGGCCGATATCGTAAGTAGTAGCCTTTTCCCAAGTAAGTCCATCCGGAATTGGTGTAGGCGCACTTGTCGTATTGACTTTTTTCCCGTCGATATATACGGTAGACTGGCTGATGGACATATTCTGTGTATATGCGTATGCCGCAACCGCCCCGTTTCCGAGAGTTCCTGCGGAGAGTCGTATCTTCATATTCGACAGCCAAGGCTTTGCCCACGTCATAAACTTCTCTTCAGACAGCCTGTATCCGAATGATGCGGAAGGGAATATGCCCCATCTTGAGTTTGTGGGGAATTTGGAGGAGCCATCATAACGTGCGCTTGCTTCAAACAGGTATCTGTCCTTCAGGTTATAGCTAGCCCTTCCGAAAAATCCTACAAAAGACCAGTCGTAGCTGTCGTAATCATTCAGGTAATAGACATCTGCTTCGGTCAAATTGAAATTGGGCTTGTCCTCGCGGATGAGATTCCTCTCCAGTCCCACAGTCCCGTGTCTCTTGAGAGACTCGATGTTGTAGCCGGCAGTCAGTTTGAAATTATGGGCGGCTTTCAATTTTGGACTGAAAGTGAAGAAGCCTTCTTCTTTGATGTATTCCTGCCTTGTCCACAATTCCTCATAGGAATCCCAGGCAGGACGTGAAGATTCTATGTCCGGGCCGGTCTTGAAGGAGTAGATGTTGGTTTTTCTGTCTCTTGTCGATTGATTGAAAGCATATGACAAGGATGTCTTGAAATCGAGGATGTCCTTGACAATGTGGAAGGTGTTGGTGAAGGTCTCGCCAAGCTTGAACGCTTCATTCAACTGATAGCTCAATCCTGTCTTGAATGCTGAATAGCCTACGCAGACAGCCGCGTCGGTAAAACTTCCGTCTGGATTGTAAGGAACTGTCATAGGGTATGCCTGATGCTCAATCTGGCCTTTTACATTCTGTTCGATCTGGAATAAGGTCGGCTGCTTATAGTATGTCCTATAGAAGTTGAGATCATTCTCCATTGTCCACCATTTCTTTACATTGGCGATAACTTTTGCGTGTACGTTTGCTTTCCAATAGTGATCATAATCAGAGTCGTAAATGCCTTTCTGGTCGAAGAATCTACCGGACACAGAATATCTGACCTTATCTGAACCGCCACTTACATTAAGGTCGTGCTGTGTGTTGTAGGTGTGGTCTTTATACAGAAGCTTGAACCAGTCTGTATTTCCATAGTATTGATATTTCCCGTTACTTCCTACTCCTGTGGATTCGTGATAATTCTCGTAGGCGGGATCCATATATCTCTTTTTCAGTTCCTTGAACCAAGAATCGGAATACGGGAACAGGTTGTTGAACCCGGTCGGAGCTGTGCCGTAGCATCCTTCGTAACTGGCGAGAGCCTGCTCTGTCCAGTATATAGGGTCTGTCACATAATCATATTTCACAGTATTTGACAATATGCTGACGGATCCATTGTATTTAACGACGGCTTTGCCTGCTGAGGGGCTCTTTGTTGTCACGAGTATGACTCCGAATGCGCCTCGTGCACCATATATTGCGCAAGAAGAAGCATCCTTCAGGACAGTGATGGTCTCGATATCTTCAGGAATGACATTGTCAAGTCCGCTCTCGACACCGTCTACAAGGACTAATGTGGATCCTCCTGAACCTATACTCTGAGTGGCGCCGCGGATATTCAAGGATGCCGAATGGTTGGGTTTTCCGTCACGGAATTCCAATGTCAATCCGGGAATCTGGCCTTGCAGAGCGCGTACTGCACCGGAATTCGCTCTGGTGTTCAGTGATTCTCCCTTGATTTGCTCGACAGCTCCTACAAGATCTTTTCTCCTCTGTGTGCCATAACCTACCACGACCACTTCATCCAGATAGTTGTCCTCGTCAAGTGTTATCTCGATGTTGTTTTGATTGCCTGCGACGAGGGTCTTGTTCTTGAAGCCTATCATTGACACGACAATCTTTTGAGAGGGCTGAACTTTTATTGAAAAGTTCCCGGAGTTGTCTGTGGAGGTGGCATTCCTGCTTCCTTCAACATATACGAAGGCGCCTGCTATAGGCTCGCCATCGCCGGCTGAGATTACCTTTCCTGATAAGTCAACCGAAGCCCGTGGCTGTCCTATGGCTGACAATGAACTTATTGCCAAGCATAGTAACATAAGTAATATCTTCCTCATATAGTTCTATGTTATTTGATTAATATCTGAATCTGTCTGTGTTGGTTGTGCCGGGCTTTAATTGCCTCCAGAGGCGATGATGCATCCCAATCCTGCTATGAAGAAGAGGAACATTATGGAAAGCAGCCTGTAGACGCTTCTGGTGGCGCCTTTGAACTCTTTCCATACGAATACGCCCCAGATTGCCGCAATCATTGGTGCGCCCTGACCTAAAGCGTAACTTATCGCAGCTCCTGCTTTGCCGGAGGCTATATAACTGAAGGCTGTACCAAGGCACCATATTGCTCCGCCGGCCATACCTACGAGGTGAGTCTTGAAACTGCCGGCAAAATATGCTTTGTATGATACCGGGTCGCCTACAAAGGGATGTTTCATCACTAGGGTGTTGAATACGAAGTTACTTAGGAGCACACCTGTCGAGAAAATAAATATGGCGCTATAAGGGGTCAGCATTCCTGCCGCAGGGTGCACGAAATCATTGAGATCCATAGCTCTTGCTACAAATCGGTAGAATAGGGACATAAGCACGCCGGCTGCGATAGCCAGGAGGATTCCCTTATTTGCATTGGTGGTGCCCTTGCCTTCTGCGGACTTCTGCATTTTGCCGGAGGCGATACCGTTGCAAATGATGGCTGCTACTATCAATGCCACGCCGGTAAAGAGTATGATAGGGTCTCCTTTTGGGGCCCCAATGTAATTGATGATCACGCCTAACACCAGAGACAGCCCGACTCCCAGAGGAAATGCCACGGAGAGTCCGGCTATTGAGGTCGCAGCGGACAAAAGTATGTTGGATGCGTTGAATATGATGCCTCCAAGAATGACGCTGAGAACGTTGGCGCCTTTTACCTGGGCAAGATCCTCCAAGAATGAGCGCCCCTCGGAGCCCGAACAGCCCATCGTGAATGAAATCAGCAATGAAAACAAGAACATTCCTATTACGTAATCCCAATAGAACAGTTCATATCTCCAATTTTTGGAAGCGAGCTTTTGGGTGTTCCCCCAGGAACCCCAGCACATCATCGTGACGAAGCAAAATATCACGGCGAGCAGGTAACTTTTAACAATGAACATAGTATTGCAGTTATTATTCTGTTTGTATTGTCGGTGATTGATTTACACAAGATCTCTCAAGAGCGTTCAGAGTCCGCCATTGAGTAGTCTTTCGACTTCTTCTCTGCTTGGGATAGACTCTTGTGCTCCGGAACGTGTGACGGCTATTGCGGATGCGGCGGTTGCGAAATGAACGGCATCATATAGGCTCTTGCCTTCCGATAAGGCGACGCATACCCCTCCGCAGAATGTATCTCCGGCTGCCACGGTGTCCACGGCAGTTACTTTATATGCAGGAACCAGATGTTCTTCTGTGTCGAAAAGCAGAGAACCGTTTGATCCGAGGGTGATTATTATGTTCTCCGCACCATTGGCCCTCAGGATTCTGGAGGCTTCTCTTGCCGTCTCGATGTCATTGATCTGAATGCCTGAGAGGGTGCTTGCCTCACATTCGTTTGGAATGAGCAGAGATGTGTATCGAAGTAATTCGTTCGGTATCTCTGTGGCTGGGGCCGGGTTTATGATGACACGTACCCCAGCTTCATTGGCAATCTTTGCGGCGTGAAGCACTGAGGCGATGGGAATTTCAAACTGAAGGAGAAGAATATCTGACTGTCTTATGAGATCGGAGATCGATTCCACGTCTTCTACTGTGAAGTCCAGATTCGCTTCGGAGGCTACTACGATTGTATTCTCCGCATTTTCGTTCAAGGTAATTATGGCCACGCCTGATGGTAAATCCGAATACAGAATCCTGGAGATGTCTAATCCTACCTCGCGGTATTTCGCCAATGAGTTCTGTCCGAACATATCGCGTCCTACCTTGCAGACGAAACTGACGTCCCCTCCGAGTTTTTTCGCTGCGACGGCTTGGTTGGCTCCTTTTCCGCCTTGTCCCATCCTGAACGATCCTCCGATTATGGTCTCACCTTTTTGCGGAAAGCTTTTTGCTGAAACTGTCATATCGGTATTGCTGCTGCCTATTACGAGAATTTTAGCTCCCATTTAAATATGTTTATTAGTTGTTATTGAACTTTGTCGTGGCTTCTTAAATGTCGCCCAATCTGCGCAAACGTTTTCGCAAATATATTAGGTTAATGTTTCATTTCGTATCTAAATTTATTGAAAAATTGTTAAAAGGCTCAAATTTTTAGAACAAATCGTGTGTTTTTTGCGCTATAATTTTCATATATTTGCGCATAGATGCGCGCCGACTTTGACGCATCGCAGTTGCCACATAATAATGACGGATATGAAAGAAACATTATCTAGCCTGTCGCAGAAGACTGGCTTCTCCATAACTACCATTTCCAGGGTGCTCGGCGGCAAGGCTGACGAATACCGTATCAGTAAAGAAACCCGGGATGCGGTAATGGCAGCCGCTAAGAGGTGCAATTATTTTCCGAATATTGTAGCGCAGAACCTGCGTAGGAACAGGACGGATACTATCGGCCTGCTTGTTCCGGCGTTGAACAATCCGTATTTCGCCGAAATCGCGAGTGTGGTCATAAATGAGGCCCGCCGAAATAAATATACTACAATCGTTTTGGATTCTGCGGAACAGGAAAAGTCGGAAGAGCAGGCAATATCGACTCTTATGTCGCACCATATTGATGGTCTGCTTGCGGTTCCGTGCGGGGAGAATCCATCTTTGCTGGAGGAAATCAACAAGAAATTCTTGCCTGTGATTCAGATAGACAGGTGCTATCAGGAATCTGAGCTTCCGTATGTTACCACTAATAACTATAGTGGTAGTGTGGATGCGGTTAATCATTTGATCAAGAGTGGTCATAAGAAGATTGCCTGCATTCAGGGCGCTGTCACCTCTGTACCGAACCGGAAACGTGTCGCCGGCTATCTAAGCGCCTTGAAAAAGGCTGATTTGCAGGAGAATGCGATAATTGTAGGCGGTGAGTTCTCAGTCCAAGGTGGATACATTGAGACGAAGTTGCTGCTGAATATGGACGAAAGGCCCACGGCGATATTTGCGTTAAGCAATACGATTACCCTCGGTGCTGTGAAGGCCGTGCGGGAAGCCGGACTGAGAATACCGGAAGATGTCTCCATCTTGGGCTTTGACAACAATATGTATATGGATTATATGACACCTGCCATCAGTCGCATAAGTCAGCCTACCGAAGAGATGGGCAAGATGGGGTTCAAGATTCTGTTTGATTGCATTAAATCTGGCACTCGCTGTAAAACTAAGATAGAACTTGCCCCGACATTGATCCTTCGAGAATCTATCAGGGTTATATGAGTGCCGGAAGATGAATTATACCCAATTTCATCACCCGAAATGTCTTATCCGCCCAATTATACCGGTTATATGAGGATCTGAAAACGAAAAAAAGCATCCGGAGAAATCCGAATGCTTTTCAGTGCGGATGGTGAGACTCGAACTCACACAGGCCAACGCCCACTACCCCCTCAAAGTAGCGTGTCTACCATTTCACCACATCCGCATGTGTGAATGATGTCTCTTTCACTTTGGGACTGCAAATATAGGCATTGTTTATGAAACTCCAAAATTTTTTGAGTTTTTTCGTTTAATTTTATCGGCGTTGTTTATTATTCCGTTGAAAATGCCTAATTTTGCAGGCGTTATCCACGAGATGGATGGCATAGGTTTATTATTAATTTTTAAAACAGACTTACAATGGCTGTTAAAATTCGTCTCCAGCGCCACGGAAAGAAGAATTTCGCATTCTTCCACATTGTAGTGGCAGACACTCGCGCACCTCGCGATGGTCGTTACATCGAGCAGCTCGGCTCTTACAATCCAAACACAAACCCTGCAACTATCGTCCTTGACAGCGAGAGGGCATTGGCTTGGCTTAACGTAGGTGCTGAACTTACACTCGTTACTCGCAGAATCCTCTCTTACGAGGGCGTTCTCCTTAAGAAGCACCTCGCAGGCGGTGTAGCCAAGGGCGCTTTGACACAGGAAGAGGCTGACAAGAAGTTCGCTGACTGGAAAGCTCAGAGAGATGCCAAGATCGAGGCTAAGAAGCAGGGTCTTGACAAGGCTGCCGCTGACAAGGCAAAGGCTGCCGCTGAAGCTGAGGTCAAGGTGAACGAGGCAAGGGCTGAGGCTCTGGCCAAGAAGAAAGCCGAGGCTGAAGAGGCTGCAAGAAAGGCCGCTGAAGAGGCTGCCGCAGCCAAGGCTGCTGAGGAAGCCGCCGCAGCTCCTGCTGAAGAGGCACCTGCACAGGAAAACTAATTTTTCTTGGCGCTATGTCTGAAAGCATTGACCTTTTGCAGGCCGCGAGGATAATCAAATCCAACGGTACTGACGGAGAACTCCTTATCGGGTTCAGAGATATGATGCCTGAGGACATTGACATTCAGGAACCGGTGTTCATCTATGCGGATGGACTCCCGGTTCCATTTTTTATTGAAAAAATTTCTCCTAAGGGCAGCGACAAGGCTCTTGTTCGCCTGACGGATATCCATAGTTATGAGGATGCCGAGGAACTTGTAGGAAAGGCGGTCTATGTCAATGCGGATGGCTACGATGATGTAGCGGAGGCTGATGACGGCGACTTCTCCGCATTGGTCGGGTGGACACTCCGCGACGAAAACGGTGATGATGCCGGAACTGTGACAGATTACGAGGACATCCCCGGGAACCCGTGCCTGTACGTAGAAACGAAAAACGGCCAGGCGATGATTCCTCTGAATGAAGATCTCATACTGTCCGTTGATGATAAGAACAGAATCCTCACGATGCGTCTGCCGGAGGGACTGTTGGATTAGGAAACTTTACGGCTCGTCCGCTTGTGCGATGACACGTAGGTGTTGCTTGGCAGGTGACGGGACGGCCTAAATCTTGAAATCGAGACAGGACCTTACGGCTGTGTAGGGACGTACCCTGCTGTTTGCCACGGCTAGATGCGCCGGGTGTGTTGCATATCCTTTGAGTGCTTCCTCGGACTCAAGTGTGCAGTCGAGCATAAGGTCTGCATTGGAAGATGACAGACGTCCGTCTATCAGGACCTTGATGTCCACAAGGCCGGGTACTACGCCCAGAAGCCCCTCCAGCCCTTCTTTTATGGATGCCTTTATTGTTGCCTTCTCTTCATCGGACAAACTGTCCTTGAGAGTCCATAGTATTATGTGCTTTACCATAGCGTTGAATGATTTTCTGCAAAAATAGCGACTATTTGCCGGCATTGCAACATAAAATTCTGGGCATCCGATACGTTATTATCGCCATCCGTCGTCGTATAGGTCGTCGTATAGGCACGAAAATTTTTGGCGTTCCGGACTTTTTTCCTAAATTTAGAAGCAATGAGTTATACTTAACAATTTCTTAACCCTATTTTTATGAGAAAAACCTTTTATCTCAAGGCCATACTGATGGCGTCGATGGCGATTACCGCCTGCAACAAGGACAATGTAAAGGCTCCGGAGCAGCCGGATGCCCCTGCTCTTCCTGAAGCAGACCTTCAAATCCCTATGGACCGCACGACCAAGGTCCTCTATTATGGCGACCGCAAGACGGAAGGTGTCTATAACTATTTCCTCGGACTCGGAGACAAGGAGTTCATAAAGGATGACGAGGGCGACGATGCTGCACCAGAGGGCGGACACATCATCTATTTTGACATTTACGCATCGTCCGGAGCGGAGTCATTCGAGACTGCCGTTCTCCCTGACGGAAAATATGTGATCTCGGACAATACTAAGGAGCCCGGGGCGCTGGACGGATATTATACTCGTATGCAGGTGAACAGTGACGGAAATCAGAAGAGCATTGACTTTACTGAAGGCTATCTGGAAGTGAAGTCCTCTGAAAAGGGAAAGCTCCTCTCTGCACGTTTCACCCTCAAGGACGGATCTACGGTGAGCTGCCTGTATGAGGGCGCATTGGTGTTCGGGGATCCGAATGCCGGTTCCGGCCCTGTAGAAGGAACGCCGGCTCTCTCGGAAAATATAGACGTCAAGTTCACATACGGAATGGGAATTTATTACGGGGATCCGTATAGCGTCGGGACTGATAATTATGAGGTCTCTCTCACTTCGCAGACACTGGATTCTAATGGGAATGTGACTTCCGGCGGAAGCTGGGTGGATCTTTCCTTCTATACGGAAAGTTCTTCCGTAATTTTCCTGGAGTCAGGCACATATAATATTGTAGACACCTACAAGGCCGGCACTGTCGAACCTGGCTATGTCTTTATGGGCATCTCGGCTGGCTCTTCGGCTGCAAAAGTAGATGAAAACGGCATTGTCCTCGAGGAGAGCCCGATAGCATCGGGAACTGTGACGGTAAGCGAATTCGGAATTACTGGATACAGGATAGTCGTCGATGCCGTAACCGAAAACGGAAAGTCTGTGAAAGGTGTTTACGAAGGCGAAATCGAGTTTGACAACCAAGCGCCGTCGGAGGTGCCTAACACGACTCTTGCCGATGACTATGCCCTCAAGCTCTCGGCCGCGCAGGCTTCTCTCTCGTACTATGGAGATTACTATGGAGCGGGGCTTGCGAACTGGGTTCTTTCTATAGCCACGGAAAAGGGAGATGCGATAGACATTGAACTCCTTACCCCGATGACTTCGAAGACAGAGATTCCTATTCCTGAGAAACAGTATAATATGAGCGTCGATAATGCTACGGCAGGTTTTGTCGCCGGGACGTCTTCTTCTTTGGGGCAGGCCGGTACGTGGTATTGGGATCTTTCTACGATGGATGCTGACGGATATATCTACGGGTATGCCGCGGCGATCGAAGGAAATGTCAAGCTTTCCAAAGACGGAGACAAGACTACGGTGTCATTTGAGTTCGTGGATGACCTTTATCACATATTCTCTGGAAGTTGGACAGGCGTCATTCCTGAGGCTACAGATGAGAGCGCTTCATATTCGAGCCTTTCGTCGCGCAAGCCTTCCCTCCGGAAGGGTGTCGGGGTGACGCATAGGATCGTGAGAAGGTAGGCTGCGGTATATGTCCCTGACAATGAGGATGGCTGATGGGCTTCGGGCCGTTATGCCATCCTCATTGTTTATATGGCGGACTCACGGGGATGTCCGTTTCCGGGAAAAGAATCATCTTTACGAAAATATCTCCGTGTACGTACACGGAGATAGAATAAAATTTCTTATTTTTGTGAGAGATTGTCCCATTTTCCGACTATGTCATATATAGAAAGCGGCATTGAGGCTGGGTTATATCGAGAAATAGCGACAAAATATGGCAAAATATAGTAAGATTCAGGTCATTTCGACCGCAATTTCGACCGGGCTGGTGCCGGTGTTCTACAATGCCTGCCCCGAGACATCAAAGGCGGTGCTCAAGGCCTGCTATGATGGCGGCATACGCGTGTTCGAGTTCACCAACAGGGGGGACTTCGCGCACGAAATCTTTGCCGGGCTGGTGAAATATGCGAATGATGCGCTCCCAGGAATGATTCTCGGCGCCGGCTCGGTCATTGACGCCCCGACGGCTGCCATCTACCTACAGGAGGGGGCTAATTTCATTGTCGGCCCGCTTTTCAATGCCGATGTCGCCGTCGTCTGCAATCGTCGCTGTGTTCCGTACATCCCGGGCTGCGGTTCCGTAACGGAAGTCGGGAATGCCCAGGCTGCCGGCTGTGACGTCTGCAAGGTGTTCCCCGGCGATGTGTTGGGGACTGCCTTCGTCAAGGGAATCAAGGCTCCGATGCCGTGGACGCAGATCCTTGTCACTGGCGGTGTAAGGCCTGAATCCGATAATCTCCGCGGATGGTTCAATGCGGGAGCTTCCTGTGTGGGAATGGGCAGCAATCTCTTCCCGAAGGACATAGTAAAAGCCGGTGACTGGGCGACAGTCACCAGACTTTGCCGAAGCTCCCTGGAAATCATTGCGGACGTTCGTCAATGATTTCCAGGGAGTCTAAGAATCTGTTTAAATTTATGTCGAATAAAATCCAAACAGCTTCTGAATTTGGAAGTCGCTAGAGTCTTACGATGATGCCTGATGTAGCGTCGAGTGTAAGGACGTCACCTTTGGATGTGCGTCTGAAGGACGCCTTGCCGAGAGACTTTACAGGTGTGACCGTGCCTTTAACGTTCGCAGTCTCAGCCCTGTAGAGGCTTAGCTCCTCGCCGAGAGCCAATGACTTGCGCTCCCCGGTAGGGTTCAGGGCTATGAGAAAGGTCTCCGTTCCACAGCTTCTGAGATATACCATCGGATAAGGCTGCTTTTCATTGAATATCGGGATGAACTTGCTGTCTGCCCACAGTGCTTCGTTGTCTTTTCTGAGTGATATGAGGGTGCGTGTCCAGTTCAGGATGGACTCCGGGTCATTGTCCTGTGACTCGACTGATATGTTGCCTTTGGCGATAGGCTTTGCCTTTCCTTCGTCGAAGCTCTTTTTCCAGTCGAGATACTGCGGGTACGATGTCGCCGGTGACCACTCGGTGCATACCGGGAGGTAGAGCTTGTCCGGAGTGCAGGTGCTGAAACCGGCAGTCTCATCATCTTTCCACTGCATAGGTGAACGCCCACCGGCACGCTCCTTGCCGTTGTGGTTCGCCCCTTCCACATTCGGCATATCGGCGAGCGAACGCATTCCGATTTCGTCGCCGTAATAGAGTATCGGCAGAGGCATCGTCAGTATCCAGGTGAGCATAACTTTCAGCTGGTCAGGAGTGTTGCGTGCGCCCATATTTATGCGGAGATGATCGTGGTTTCCGGTGATGGAGGCGAAGTATCCCATCTCGGATGTGCTCTCGACACAGTCCGTGTACCAGTCGTAATACTCTTTCAGCATATCAGCCGGTGTCGTGCTCCTGTCAATCTTGTCTTCCGGCCAGTCGTTTCCGTACAGGTCTTTCACGGAAGGACGGCCTCCGTTGAGAGAGAAATAGCTTCCACCGTCAGCCTGATGCTTCCTGTCGAAGTACATACGCCTGTTGTGCGACTTCACGGCATTCAGGTCCATATCTACATTGTAGCCAGACGCTAGGCACCATTTCGGGGAACCCCACTCTGCCATCAGCACGTGGTCCGGGTAATTCTTGTCGGACCATTCTCGGATCTCCCTCCACAGATTCAGTATTTCCTTCTTGTCCTTGTCGTTCTTCACGAGGCTGTTGGCCATATCTACACGGAATCCGTCCACTCCTTTCCCGTACCAGAAAGCGATGATGTCCTTCAGCTCCTGGCGTACGGCCTTAGGCCCAGGTGCATTCACGCTCTGCTCCCACGGGTGAGATGGGTCAGGATTTGCGAAGCCATAGTTCAGTGATGGCTGGCAGGCGTAGAAGTTCTTCATATAGTATTTGTTTCTTGGACTGTCACTGATCATCCACTTGCCGATGGTATTCTGCATATAGTCAGGATCCTTCAGCATTGTCTCCAGGTCTTTCTCGGCTTTTGCGTCCGGAAGCCTGTCTGACCAGATGTAGTAGTCTGAGTACTGGAGGTTGGTATCCTGAGTGCTCTGGATGAACCACGGATGCTTGTCGGATGTGTGTCCGGCGACGAGGTCCAGCATCACTTTTATGCCTCTCTCGTGAGCCTTGTCGATGAGTTCCACCATATCGTTGTTCGTGCCGAACCTTGGATCCACGCGGTAAAAGTCAATGACATCGTAACCTCCGTCGATCCATCCCGAGACGAATACCGGGTTGAACCATATAGCCCTTACCCCGAGGCTCTCGATGTAGTCGAGCTTGGAGATGACTCCGCGTATGTCGCCGATGCCGTTTCCGTCGGAATCTTTGTAAGATGACGGATAGACTTGATAGATCACGCCGTCCCTAAGCCATTCCGGGCCTTTTGTCCAAGTCTGTTCAAAACTTCCGGGAGCTGGTTGGGCTGTCATCACGGCACAGCCGAGCATCGCTGCGGATAGAAGTGTGATTTTTTTCATTTTCGGTTCAATGTTTTTGTATTATGTTTTATTTTGTTGCGAAAAACGTCATATTTGAAGAATATATTGCAAAGATACGAAAAAGTCATCAATGAATATCGCAGATTTGACGGGCTTTTGTGAAAATTTCCTAACTTGCGGAAGAAAACAGAAAACTATGGCGAAGATAATCAGCGGAAAAGAACTTTCGGCAAGACTGAAGGCGGAAATGGCGGAACAGGTAAAGACCTTTCCTGGAATATATGGCAGAGTGCCGCACCTGGTAGTGATACTGGTAGGGGAGGATCCCGCCAGTCAGTCCTATGTGAAGGGCAAGGCAAAGGCTTCGGAGTTGGTGGGCATACGGAATACCACGATATTGAGGCCTGCGGATACCTCGGAAAAGGAACTGCTTGACCTTATCTCAAGGCTCAATGCTGATGACTCGGTGGACGGTATTCTTGTCCAGCTTCCATTGCCGGCACATATTGACGAGGACAATGTCATTGCGGCCATCTCGAAGGATAAGGATGTGGATGGCTTCCACCCTCTGAATGTGGCCGCTCTCTGGATGAAACAGCCGTGCACCGTGCCGTGCACTCCGAAAGGCATCATCAGAATGCTGGATGAGGCCGGCGTAGAAATCCGGGGGAAGCGTGCCGTAGTCATAGGTAGAAGCCAGATCGTAGGGCTTCCTGTCGCAAAGCTTCTTCTTGACAGGAACGCCACCGTGACAGTGTGCCACAGCAAGACTGCCGATCTTCCGTCCGTCACACGTGAGGCGGATATCCTGGTGGTGGCGATAGGCCGGCCGCGGTTCGTCACGAAGGATATGGTCGCTCCGGGTGCCGTTGTCATTGACGTAGGCGTGAACAGAGATCCTGAGACTGGGAGACTCTGCGGCGATGTGGATTACGATGCCGTGGAGCCATTGGCTTCTGTGATCACTCCTGTCCCTGGAGGCGTGGGCCCGATGACGATAACCTGCCTGATGGAGAATACCATAGAGCTGTTTCTCCGCAAGATGAAGGCATCACAGGCCTAGTTCCAGCTGGAATCTTACAGCGAGCCTGTCGTAAGGCAATGTGGCTTCCGACCTGGTGTCATATGAAAGGTCGAGCTGCACTTTCAGGCTATGTCCGATAATGTAGCGAGTGATGCCGAGCGTGCTCTGATTCCATACCTTATATCCTGCAAGAGGCCTTATATCGCTGTCCGGGAGCATTGACGAATTCCGGACAGCGACTTCCCATTTGCGGTTGAACAGATAGCTGGCCTGGACATTGACTCCGGCGCCATTGTAGATGAACTTCCCGTCATCAAAGACCGGCGAGGATGCGTGCCTGCCCATAAAATCCGCATTGAATGCGAATCCTCTGTATTTGAATATCATATCGGCGTAGTAGCCGTAGATGGAGCGCGTCTCTCCGTCCGGGAGCATTGACCCTTTCATTCCGCGCGTCAGCTGGGCGTTGTGGTCGAACGTGCATCCGCCGCCGAGCATCAGTTTGGGAGTTTCCTCGAATTGGGTGTCACCCTCGATGTATTCGCCTTTGGCGTGGAAACGTCCCATCGGAAACAGTTCCAGTCTGCCTGTGTATGCGAGTCCGGAACTCGACGACGCACCCCAGTTTCTGCCTTCGCCCATCGTGACTGAGGCCAATGCTGACAGTCCGAACCGGTCAATGCTTCCGTAATGGTATTCCCCGAAGAATCCGAAGTCACGGTCTCCTCCGAATTCGCTGTTCACGATGCTTCTGTCCACGAACTGCAATGCTCCGGAGGAGTTCATAGATGCCCTGTTGGCTTTCACTTTGGCCTGACCGAAGCCCAGGTTGAAGGATGAACTTGGCTTATAGTAGGCGATGGCATCCAGGATGAGGTTTGATTTTCCGTTAGGTGTGGGCTTGGCGTCGGAACCAGTGAAGCCCAGCTGTATGGAATAGATGAACTTAGGAGAGAATATGAAGCCGTCGAACCTGAGCCTGAGCCTCTTGACCTGGCCGTCGGTCTCTGTGACGCCCATATCGTTGTCGAATCCGACCTCTGCCATATTCTGCATCCTGAATCTCAGCGTGGTCTTGAATGAATTGTCCTTAGGACTGAAGGAGATGCCTTTGCCGACCTCTACGTTAGGCATATTCGCCATCTGCTCATTTATCTCGTCCTCCACCAGGTGGTTTATGAGTTTTCGCAGCGACGTGGTGTCTCTCTTCTCGGAGATGTCGTTTCCGGCGGGAGTCTTTCCGGCCGCCGATATCACCGTCAATGCGGCTATGATGAATGTCAATGCTTTTTTCATCCTTTCTGAAATCCGTTTGTGTGGCGGCAAATATACAAAAATCGTGCATTAAGATGCAAGTGCCCCTGGCTTCTCCGCGACCAGGCGGCAGCCGGCATAGGCGATGCTCTCCAGCACCGTCCTGCCGTCGGCCCCCGTGCGGAACACGAAGCTTCCGCGGTATTTGAAAGATAGTCGATCATCACATAACTTCTCTGATATTTCTTTTTGTTTCGTAAAAAAAGAACACACATATTCTTTCAGAAGTTCATTGTCTTTAACAATTGCTATTATCTTCTCTTTCATTCGAGATAGCTCATGAACAGCGGTATCGTAATTATTAGTGGATACGCCCATATCAGACACAGCTAGGCTGTATGCCAGGTATAATGAATATTTCTGAGATAATTCAGGATGATCCCTAAGATATGTCATAACATACTTCGGCTCAGACATAATCAAATCCGAAATATGGCAACATAGTAGATCCAATACAGCACCATCGGAAGTGTCAATAAATTGATTGAACAAATAGAAATAATAACTCTTTATGTCATTTTTCTTACGCAAATCCGATATATGTGTAAACAAAGAATCAGTATTAGAATTATCTGATACATGAAACTCTCCACGTAGATATCTTGACACATACAAGTCTTCTTTCATAACTTCTTTTACCACGTCATTTTGTTTTTCAGAAGTCAAATTCTCCCAATATATACTATCGCCTCTTAGAAGAGCAAGTAGAATATTTATAAATAGCAACATTGTCATTGTAAATTTATCAATTCATTGATAACCTCTCTCCAGTTAGGATTCGATGCCGGCACTTCATACACGGTAATAAATTCTACAGAATTCTTCTCGCTGCGCATAACAATTTTTCTTAAATCGTCTGTTATTGTCACACTTCCAGGAAATTCATCATCATCATTTTTTTCCAAGTTGTCTGTAACTTGTTTAAAAGTCAACATGTCACTGTCTAATGCTCTCAGACATCCATAGGTCTTACGTAACTCAGGGGTAGTTACTTTAATCCACTTTCCACTAGTGCGACTAAAGTATTCTTGTCTTCCTCCGTGAATTCTAATTGAATTCCGACCACTGGATACAATCTCGCCTTCAGTCCCTTCCATTGCAAGACGTGGATTCGGACCATATGAAATTCGGCTTCCTCCAACAATCCACGGGACGGTTTTCGGTATAGTGTATTTTCCTAATGGAGTGTCCGCTCCTGTTTTATAGCGGTCCCGCCCATTTACACCTTCAGCTCTAACTCTAAATCTATAAACCTCATTACCATGTCTATCAGATACAATTGCAATACCATAGCCATATTCATTTCTACTCTTATACACATGTACAGAGACATCCCATTGTCCATTTTCATCAACTCTGCATATCGGATTATCAGAACAAAATAAATATGTAGAATATGAGATATTTACATACGCCATCGGGTCGGTGGCGTTCCATCGTGCCGCGTACGGGTCGTACATCCTGGCTCCGTAGTCGATGTACGGCAGGCCGGCGAACGACTGGTCCTCCTTGCCGCCGTAGCGGTAGCGGTTGTCTGACATCGCGGGCGCTCCCGGGTACGGGCTGAACCTCGTGCCGAACGCCATATAGTCGTTCTCCTCAAGGAGCCTGTCCTTGACATCTGTGGCGCCATTGTGCTCGCTTATGTCCACCACGGCGCGGACGCTGCCGAGATGGTCGCGCACGTGCCAGAGGTCGCGCAGGCGGACAGTCTCCCCGCCACGGTTCTCCGCGACCAGGCGGCCGCCGTCATAGGCGATGCTCTCCAGCACCGTCCTGCCGTCGGCCCCTGTGCGGAACACGAAGCTTCCGCGGTATTTGATGGATGTGCCGTCACTCATCCTCGTCTCGGTCCTTGTCCCGTCCGAAAGATACGAATATTTCACGAATAGTTGCATCTAAAACATATTTTTGCAGTACGTCCGCACTCTTTAGAACATCGAAATGTCACTAATGAGGATGCCCTCTTTCACGTGTACTTTTATAAATAAATACCAATGATAGGCTGTCTGAGTCGATAATGCGATATGACCTAAAAGAAGGAGGCAATCTATCCTCTGTAGGAAAAATATTATACTTTGAGTATAATGCCGTATCTAGTTTACTGTAGAAATGGCCATCAAGAACTTTAAGGATAGAACTATTTCCATGATAATTAACAGCAATAATCTTATCAAAATCGAATTTAGCTCCAACTGGTATAGCACTTATGATACCATTTCTTATTATTAACGAAGGAGAAATACAGGTATCTGCTGTTATCATAAATCCGGAATCTCCGTCAAATTTCAACAATGTAATTGTAAATACCAATGTCCCAAGACAATGATGTGTGGAATCAATCTTTGCCATGAACCTGCTAAGCGTATCCTCAAATATCCTGGAACTAAATACACTTAATTTTTCCTCACACGTGTCGTCTAGTGCTGAAAAAACATGACAGTTATGATTAATAATCGAATGTTTATTAATATGACAATAATTTAACAAAAAAAATAGTAATATAAATGAGACAATCTTCTTCATATCGTTGAAATTTTTAAACCATACGTCAGCCTGTAGGGAAGTATATGTTGCAAGTTTGTTCCTATTAGTTGCAATCAGTTTCTAATTTGTCACTAAATCGCAGCAACTTTTCTATGCTGTTTCAAAGAGATCTATGTCCTGAAAAGGAGCTCTGCAATGTTGCGATTGTCACTCAGGTAGCACAGAATCCTATTTTTCTTGGTCTTATACTTAGAAGTAACTGACAAGAACAAAAACAGATATCAACTAAAATATCATATAAGTTACATTCAAGGCTATTTTAATGTTCCAAAATAGAAGGAATTTGCTGACTTTATTGATCTAATAAACTTGGGGCCGTAATAATCAATGTGATATAGCCTTTTGGATTTTGGAAAATATACATAATTAAGCCTTGTTTGTATTCTATTAGCACGAACATCATGCACAACGTTTTCCCAGTCACCCTTTACAGTCTTTCCATTATCCCAATATCCCATAGACTCCGCTTCCGCTATGCTATTTGCTGCAACATTCGGATGCGAGTGTACACTTGCATGCGGTATATCCGTAAAATAGTCTCCCCATGAACCTGAACTATTTTCTGCGTGTACTGTTCCTATCGAATATGTACCGCCATTTCTATGAATGACCCATTCAACATTGGAATGGTCTGCCGCAAACTTGAAAACCTTGAACATATCATCAACACCCTTATCCGATGTGTGGCTATTAATTCTTTTCCCACTTGAAGTTTTTCTGCCAGACTCAGCCAATTCATCAAGAATACTTCTATTATTTATCGTAACATAATCGTCAGACCAGTTTCCGGTTTTATCTACGGCATAGAGTCTATGCTCATCAGTTTTCTCTTGCCAAACAACATTTCCTAAATCATCCATTGTCCATATATCCATACCATCCGGGTCAATGAAATTTACGGGATTGTCTGCGCAGAAGACGTATGGGCTGGTGGACGGATACTTCGCCGCCATCGGGTCCGTGGCGTTCCATCGTGCCGCGTACGGGTCGTACATCCTTGCTCCGTAGTCGATGTACGGCAGGCCGGCGAACGACTGCTCCTCCTTGCCGCTGTAGCGGTATCGGTTGTCGTACAAGGAGTGGACTCCTGGGTACGGGCTGAACCTCGTGCCGAACGCCATATAGTCGCTCTCCTCCAGGATCCTGTCCCCCGTATCGTCGGCCCCGCCGTCCTGGCTTATGTCCACCACGGCGCGGACGCTGCCTAGATGGTCGCGCACGTGCCAGAGGTCGCGCAGGCGGACAGTCTCCCCGCCGCGGTTCACCGCGACCAGGCGGCCGCCGGCATAGGCGATGCTCTCCAGCTCCGTCCTGCCGTCGGCTCCTGTGCGGAACACGAAGTTTCCGCGGTATTTGAGAGATGTGCCGTCACTCATCCTCGTCTCGGTCCTTGTCCCGTCCGAAAGATACGAATATTCCACTAAAGTCGTATAGTCTTTCATCGCATTCTCCATCAGGCCCAAGATGTTGTAGTCGTATTCATAGACGGCGCCTTCTCCGGCCTGCGGCACATGGGCTTCATATCTCAGCCTTCCGTCAGCGTCATACATGTATTCCCGTTCACTGTGTTCAGTCTGGTCCTCTATGCGGTCCAAACAGCCTCCGTAAAACACAGACCTTAGGAGATGAGGACTTCCGTCTGTGTCTCTGGTCATGGCCGTCACGTTCCCGTCCAGGTCATAGCTGATGCCCTTTTCTACATTGACATCACGCCTTCCGTCAGCGAGGCTCGCGGTGCCTGCCAGGCGGCCGAAGCCGTCATAATAGTAGGACTCGTCCCGGACAGCCCCCGCAACAGCCCTTCCCGTCCGTATGCCGGATATCCTGCCGCTATATGACGGATCCGCATCCACGGTCACGGGAGCATAGTATCCTATGGCCTGCGTGAAGACGCTGTCATCGAAGAAGGTGTCAGCGGTTCTTGTTCTCCATCCCTGCAGATTATAGGACAATGCCTCCCTGCCTGCGTCTCCGACAATCGTGCTCTCGAGCCTGCCGAGGTCATCATACGTGTAGTACACTTCGCCAAGCCTGTCCATCGCCGTGCGGCGCATCGATGTCCGTCGTCCCCTGTCATCATACGTATACTCAGTACGCATCGTGTACGGCTTGCCGTCAAGCCGATGTCCCTCGAAAGTGGCGGTCACGTTTCCTGAGAAGTCGTACTGCATCGCAGTGACGCTGTTTTCTCCATCGGGAGTATCCTCCACGATCTCTATCAGACGGCCCCGCCTGTCATAGAAGAACTTGCGCTCTAACAGAAGTCCTGCTGCGCTTCCGATTCCTGCCAGGAGTTCCCTTCGCGGAAGCGTAAGGCATCCTTCACCGCTGGCTTCTATGCTCGGTAAGGTTTGCTCGAATCCTGATGGGAGATCCACGGACGAGTAGTATTCCACTATCCGCATGAATCGTTTATTGGAAATGTATGGTGTGATGTCCGTGGACGACTGCATCAGAAGACGCACCTTCTCGAAACCGGCGGGAAGACCGCACACTCCCTCCTCTGTCACGCGATCCAGTGAATCATATATGGTATATCTCCATTCACCCTTCCTCCTCATCCCGCTGTCGGAAGTAAGCACGGGGCGATTCCTCTGGTCATATATAGTCTGGACGGTTCCTCCGCCGGGACGTGTGACTCTATTACGTTGCCCCAGGCGTCGTACCTCCAGGTGAAGCAGAAGCCATTTGCAATGCCATCGTTGAAGCTGAACCCGTCACGGATACTTTCCACTCCACCGGGCTGTATCACGCACACCAGACTGTCCTTCAGGTCATAGACGTAGTAGGTGTCCTGTTTCTTTCCATTGTCTGCCTCCCGTGTCATTATAGTCTTTCCGAATCCGTTACTATAGACATAGGATGTGTCATTGTCCTCGCTGATACATCTTGTCACATCCAGGCTCTCTGCAGGCCATGTACCGACGTTCCTTATAGCCCCGGCTCCGCCGCTGGCTCTCGGATACTCGTATTCGAGACGGAGTATGCCTCCGGAGCCGTCCTCTACGGAGTACGACAGCTGTGTTCTCACTCCACGTTTCCGGTAGACAGCTCCTTCTCGCATGACAGACAGAAGTCTGCCGGACGGCCCGGACTCGTATGTCCTGTCCATATACGGGTGGGCGTCGGTCATTCCGTACCACTCGGATTGCTTGGCGACGGCATTCTCGGAGCGCCTGATGTCGTCTGTGCCTGACACGTACGGCAGATATGTCCTCGCATCTCCTCTGCGCATTCTATCATATACAATCGGCGTGACAAGGTTTCCGCCCCTGCCGCCTCCGTGCTGGGCGATCGTCTGCTCCGGATATCCGAGGCCGTCGTAGTAGGTGACGTCGGCCACGGTGCTGTCGCCGCACGCATCCTGATAGGTCTTCCGCAGTACATAGTTGTTTCCATCAGGTATGTCGGAACGCCGCATAGTCACGGTGTTGGATTGCATAGTCTTTCCGCCATATTCTCCAAGGATGCGATATTCTCCGAAGGAATCTATGCCGGAGAACGTGCCGAAGGACAGTCCCTTTCCTGTGCCGGTCAGAGTCCTTGCCGCGCAGCCATTCCTGGTCAATGTGTATGCCACGCCGAACTGCGACCCTGAGGTGGTCAGACTGAAAGTCCCGGCGTCCTTGTCAATCCATTCGCCTGAAAGAACATATTGAGCGAGGTTCCCGTCAGGGTCTCCGGGCTGCATTACGGTGAGAGTGCGTCCGGGGTCGTCCACGTAGAATCCGGTGTCGTTCGTCCGGGGTTCCGATGAGAAATTGGGGGCGCACAGGAATGACACCTCCAGGGTGTGCGCATCCTTCACGTCAAGCAGTATATATATGTGTCCGTCCGGAGTCCAATGCCAGCGTACGCCCTCGCTGTTCATACGATGCTCGATTAGCCCGTATGTCTCTCGGTCGAGCGTCTTGTATGAGTCCAGTTCAATGGAGACGGTCCCTCCCTGTGACGGCAGAATCAGAGGCATTGTCATAGGGTCCTCGTCTGTCGAGCCCCCTCCGTCGGGCATAAAGATGTCATAGTCTGATATCTGCACGGAATTGGCCGTATGTCCTGTCTCTTCATTGTACAGCATATACACTCCGGTGTCCATATACGGCCCGAATGTCATCGGGCTACCGTCGCACACAGTCTCGGTGCCTGTCAGCAGACGCCCATCATAGCACAGGAAGTACTTCACGCCAACGATTCCTCCGGTCACCGTTATGGTCTGTTCGTCCCCGGGATATTTCTGGCCCGGCGGCGTGAGTTCGTAGCCGAGACGCTGAGGGCGTGTCTGGACTATCGTGTGGACACTCCCTCCGGACCTGAGTCCCACTGTCCGAGAGTGCACACCTTCCGGGAGTTCACTGAACGTCAGCTGCAGCGTCCCGTTGTTGGGGCCTAACCGTCTGATGCCCACGGCTATGAAATCGATGCCGTTAGAGTTCAGCTCGTCTTCGAGCCGTCCCTGGAGAGAGAGGGGGCCGTCGCTTTCTGATGAGGTGTATTCCCCTTGCAATGAGAAGGAGTCGGCAGACCTCAATATGTGTTCCGGTATGTCATAGGTCTCCACTGAGAGGGAGGCGTAGAACTCCTCGTCCTTTTCGGCTTGCGGTATCGCCGCAAGGAGTGCGGCTGTCATTATGTATGTCAGCATAGCTATTCGTGTCTTAGGTGATACAGGAAGGATACGGTCTTCCTGCCGTCAGAGTCTTTTACCGCGGCTAAGCGATTGTGCGAGTCGTACTCGTATGTCTCTTCTTGCCCTGTCGGCATAGAGCGTCTCCTCAGTCCGACCAGATCTATCCAGGAGAACTCCTCCGTGTTGATGACACCGTTCACGGTCTTTTTGATGATGTGCCGGCTCTCCGCATCCCACACGTATGTGACGTATGCACCGCCTGGAAGGTCCGCCCGCACCAGCCGGTTCTTGTCGTCGTACCGGAGTCTGGCGCTGCGTGTGACGGCTCCTGACGGGATGTCGAGACAGACATCCTCGGCGGTGGCTTCCGGAATCTCCGGCGACCAGTATGCCATTGCCACCGGATAAGGATTGGCGGCTCCCGTGTCATATCCGAGTTTCTCCACGGAGACTATATATAGGCTGTCGTTGAAAGGCCTCAGCCTGGCGATGGCGGACAATGCGCTCCTGAGGTGCCGGGGGCATCTGCTTTCATCCTCGTGCAAGTATCTCATCATTATGCAGATCCCCTTTCCTGATGTATATATGTTCTCGAAGTTCTTCTGTCCCCAGTCATTGTATGTCATATATGAATGTTTGCCTATGCTCATCCCGTTTCCGTCGATGCGCACGTCTGAGTTCTGTATCTGATATGCGGAGCCGAACTGCCAGTCGAAGCCTGCGAATTCTGATAACGTATTGAAGATCATAGGCTGTGTCATCTCTATCTTCGATATGTACTCATTTTTCATTGTCCGTACGATATTATTCCCGCTGTACTCCGTCTGTGAGATGAGATTGCCTCTCAGGCTTCTGTTGTCAATCATTGCCGGCAGCATCGACACCCAGGGTCTCGGCAGGCTGATGTTCTCTACCCTCGGGCGGTCGTCGTAGACCTTGTCATAGAACGTGACTGATTCTGTGTCTGTGGCGTAGATGTCAGGATAGTCCACCCACGATGAGAATTCATAGTCGATATGCGAGCCGTCCGGATAGTTCTCGCGCACATTGCCGTAGACCATTTCAGGGTCTCCTGTCACGGGCGGCTGGAAGCATTCACTTGTATATCCTATGGAACGGACATCATATAGATAGTACTTTGAATAGAACAGATATTTCATCGCGACGGCATATCGCGGCATCCTCATCAGTATCCCGCTGCCGGTTCCGTCCTTGTTCAGGTACTCATAGGATATGCGTGTGGTGTCTCTGCCGGAAATTGATGTGAGACTTTTCACCCTGATACCGCCCGGGACAAATCCGAACGTGTTCTTTGTAAGTTCCACGGGAGAATTATAATACCTGTTGATCAGCAGCGCGGCGTCGTGTCTTTCATACTCCACGACAGTGTTCCCGCCGGTGGGGTAGATGATCTCGGTGAGCGCACACGTCAATGTCCTGTTGAAATCAGGCGAACGGCTCTCTTTATGAGACTTGAACTGATTATACAGGTCACCCGTTTCAGAGGCGTTGTCATAATTGATATATTTGAACAGGTTCTTCATTGCAGTCCCTGTCGAATTCCAGTAACCCCAATAGTCAATCTGCTCGCTGTCATTCTCGGGAAGTCTCGAAGCGGTGGCATACTTGAACGAATATCGTCCGAAGGAAGTTCCGCTCACGCTTTCAAGGAGCAGACGGACCCCGCTTTTCCCATCCGCATACGTCTTGGACAGGAGTATCTTTTCTACTTCCCTGCCTGACGTGTTGGATACATAAATTCCTGTAAGGTTCCGTGTCGCGGTGGATTTGAACAATGGATTCGTCCCGTCATAGCAACATCCTTGGCAGATGAAGAATTGCTCGGCGTTCTCGTCTATGGCATTGTCCTCATAAGTGAACTTGATCAGGCTCTTCCCGTTTACTGATATCGCGACAATAAGCGGACAGTAAGATGTTGAACCTCGTATCTTCATTTCAGAGGCGGTGTACCCTACAGCCTCTCCCGTGCTATTGACACCCTTGCCGCTGAACACATTGGTATATGACCTTGACGTGGAATTGTCTCTCTGAAAACGGCCGTCATAAAGGAACTCCAGAAGATTCCCGTTGGGTGCCTTGATTTTCCGCAGCCTCCAAGCCGTGACAGTGATGCTCTGGCCATCATCCCCTTGTGGAGTGACATTATATTCGATGGATTTCTCGGTGCCTCCGAAAACGTATTCGTATCCATTTCCGGTGGCGATTGTTATCTCAGGCGTATAGAGGCTGTCCCTTTTATCTTTGTCTATGGAAATGCTGCATTCTCCTTGAGGAAAGTTGGAATTGAATGTATGGATCTTTCCGTCGGACCCCATCATAAATTCTCCGGAGAATCCGAGGAAATTGAAATGGAACAGATCCGGGTTCGTGTCATATCTTGCTGAATGATCCTCCAGGGATCCCCCAAACAGTTCATAGGCGGGCTCATCAGAGAACAGGTCCATTTCCAGAGGATCCACATCTGAGACATAGGTCCGGTCCAGCGCCCTGATCTTTCCGCTGGCGATCTTGTATCTGTCGTCATCCAGGACTCCTTCTGCGATCGTATGCCAATAGCCGTATATTCCGGTATCGCTATCTCGCGTATCATCTGGATACCCTCTCACTTCCCGTGTTATCACGCCTCCGCAGTCCAGCGTCCAGCCGAGCCCGACGATTCCGCTGTGCACGGCAGGCCGGTAGCCGCTGTAGCTGTACTCGAGGCTTATCGGAAGTGTGAAGTCCTCGTCGGAATATGTGTAGAGCTGCAGGCTGTAGGTCATCGTGCCAGTGTACAGTGACGGCCTCAGCGAGCCGTGCTGCGTCATCTTCCAGCTCTCGACTGACGGAGTGATGTCTGCATTGTAGCTGAACGGCTCCGGAGTCAGCTGGGCCGAGGTGTTTATTCTGACGGAGGCGAGGCAGACCGTAGTCAGTAACAGGCGGATGAGTCCTTTCATATCGTGTCGTTTTTATATGGTCTTCGCAAATGTAATGTTTTTCATAAAAAAAACGCCGAGCGCTGATGCTGATATGACGAAAAATATGTACATTTGGAGCAGAACAGTCGAAAACCGATAGCCAATATGTCTATACTGAAAAAAATGCTGGTCAGGCTTCCTGTAAAGAAATCCTATCTAAGAATGGCTTGGGATGCCACTGCCAAAGGACAGGACGAGTTGGCGCTTCATCTTTTCAAACTTGCCTATGAACAGGAGGCGGAGCCGGAAAAGAAAGCCGAAGCCGCGTGGAATGTCTATGTGGACTGCAAGAACAAGGAAAGATACCACGAGGCATATCTATGGTGTGAACGCACAGCGAGACTCGGATTCGTGAAGGCGATGCGCATACTCGGGAAGGCGTATTTTTATGGGCTGGGCATCATACCGAACTATCGTGTCGCATTCAGATGGTTCAAGTCAGGTGCCGAGCAGGGCGATGCCACCTGCATGCGCCTAGCCGGAGAATGTTATGCACAGGGCAAGGGTGTGCTGGCTAATGAGAGGAAGGCATACGATTATTTCAGGGCTGCCTATGATCTGAAGGAACGCGGAAGCTTTTATTGGATAGGACTTGCATACAGGTATGGCGGCGCAGGCTATGAGATGGACATTCAGAAGGCGATATCCGTATGGGAGGAAGGCCTTCCGAACTCCAGGTGCCTTTGCGAACTGGGAAAATGTTATTATTGGGGATGCGGTATAGCCAAAGACAAGGAGCTGGCTTACAAATACTTCAAGCGCGTGTCTGACCAGGGCAAGGACTTTGCGGACGATTTCCTGTCCCCTGACAAGAGCTCTCTCCGCGATGAAGCCGAGGTGGATGCTCTCACGAATTTCAGAAATGCGAAAAAAATCTCGGCCGGGGCTCCGGAAGAGGGGATGGCCGCCGCTCTGGACGGACACGGACATCCTGCGGCGCAGGCTTGACGGAATCTTGCGGGCCTGCGGATGAATATCTTCAATCCTGAACACGATTTATGCCTGGCGAACGGTGACGCGAATTTCGTGCCGCCAGCGTCTGCTCTGAAGTTCGGAGAAGATTGTGCGGGCTTGACGGAGTGGATAGAAAAGTCGGCTGGAAATGAGATCGTTCCGTGGGGGTGGGACGCCGTCCTGAAACGGAGACTTATGAAAGACGGAATACCGGAGTCAATGCTTCCGTCAGATGCGGCCATCTCTGAAATCCGTCGGCTGTCGCACCGTAGAATCGCCTATGATGCAGGAAGTTATGTCAATGCTTTTCTGCCTGGTTTCTCTGTTTTTCTGCGGCCGCTGTCTTATGTAAGGGAAGTGCAGGATTTGGATTCTGTCGCCTCGGTTGTGGACGAATTCGGAGACGCTGTGCTGAAGGCTCCGCTGTCTGGCAGCGGAAAAGGGCTGCGCTGGGCACGCCGCGGTGAACTTTCCGGGAGTGACCTCGGGTGGTGCAGGAACATAATCTCCAGGCAGGGTTCCGTTATGGTCGAGAAACGCCTGGACATTGTCCGTGATTTTGCGATGCTTTTTCATATAGACGCTGCCGGAGTCGGGTTTGAAGGCCTTTCGCTCTTTTTCAACGACAACGGGATTTATAAGGGCAATGTACTCGCCAGTGATGCGTATATCCTTTCGACGTTGGGGAGATTCGTTCCCGAGACATTGATGATCAATGCAAAAAAGGTGTTGATGAGTTTCCTGGAGAAAGAGTTTTGCGGGAAATATGAAGGCTATGTCGGTGTGGATATGTTCATATACAGAGACCCGCACCAGAAATCTGGGACGGCTTATCTTCTCGCTCCTGTGGTCGAAATCAATGTCCGTATGACGATGGGGCTGCTCGCGCGTCGTGTCTTCGACAGGCATATCTCTTCCTTTAGTGACATAGCCTCTCCTGTAAGGGACGGGCAATATGCTATGTCAGTGGAGTTCTCCGCCGTGCCTGGCGTACTCTGCGGCAGAAAGTTCAATGCTGCATTGACAGAAATAAAGCCGTCTTCCTGCTATGCGGTCGCCATATCACGCACGGGCGTCTAGAAGTCATACATATTCAGGCCGGTCTCTTCTGAGAGCTTGCGCCCCAGATGGGCCGTGGACGGAATGACGACCAGCTCGCAGGCTCCGCTTATGACCGCTGACAGGAGATGGCCTCCGATGGCTGAGCAGTCGGACCTCCCGAATGTGGCGTGAAGATGAAGGTAGGCATTGCCGTCTTTCTCGGATATGTTGCCTGTAAGATTGGTCATCTCCAGCTGCTCCTTGAATTCCAGGTCGGAATAGTTTTTCGTGACCGGACTGAAGAACCTGATGACTGCGTCGTCCACAGCGCCCAACCCGTAAATCTCTCCCGCCATAATTCCTTCTGCCTTGCAGAATTCCGTGATTGCGGATGCTATCTCCTGATGATTGTCAATGCTGAGGAAATATCTGTCCCCGGCTTTCCTGAAAGTGTACATTCTTGTCTATGTTGATGTGTAAAGATACGAATTTGTTTGCCAAATATAAGAAAAAATGTAACTTCGTCCGTGGCGGAATCTTCCCGCAGTAAATTTTGATGCAATGGAACTGGATACGAGCGTGAGACTGTCTCTGGACAGGGAACTGGAAATCACTTCTGAACTTGGAGCGGAGGCGTTTGCCGCCAAGGTCCTGTCATATATGCCTGAAGACGTGAAGTCCGGGGACATCGGCTGCGGCCGCATACTTGCGGATTATTCCATAATGATGCAGACCAGGTATGTCCTGTGCGATATATATGAGGAAGGAAAGGCTGACGTCGGTGAAGGTGGACTTCAGTCAGGGGAAAGGACAATGTACAAGTACAGGATAGAGATTAAGTCTGGCAAGAGGAGCAGCCGGACGGGCGATGCGGTGTATTGCGTGCTTTTCCTCTTGATTTTCTGGTTCTTGCGGACGTGGTCGAGCCAGGGTTTCAATCCATTGTTCCTGGTCTTGTCAGGACTATGTGGGTTGGCCGCGCTGTACCTTTTCTGGAGCGGACGCCGCTATAAGTTCGGCCCGGCGCAATCCGACCTCATCGCCTCCCGCCTGGGTGATGCCCTTGGGCCGCATTGTCATTAGCCTATGGGTGAGTGCCCCCTCAATGAGGCAAAGTCTGCAGGGGGTGTCTCATCTCTCTGACAGCATTGTCTTGATCGCCCTCGCCAACCTCCCGTCCGGGTCGGAGAAATGGTTTCCGGGATTAGTCTCGAAAACGTGCGGAATCGCAAGCTTCTCTGTGAGGGCAAGTATTCTCTCCGTGCAGGCTCCGACCTGGCTCATCACCGGGTGCCTGGTCCCGCTTTCATTGTCTCCGAGTGAATAGTAGATGAAATCCGGCTTTCTCATCATATGGTGTGTCTCCGCATATTCGACAAAGCCGGGGTACCAGAAGGATGCGGAACCGCAGGCTGCACGGCTGAACTTGTCGGTGTTCCACAGACTCCATAATGCGAAAAGACCTGCCAGGGAATATCCAGCGATGGCATCGTATGTGACCGGTGCGTCCAGTGAGGACTCCACTTCAGGGATGAGGCTTTCTGTGAGCCACTTGAGATGCTCCTCAGCCTTGCCGGCGAAACATCCCTGCCCTTTTCTCACGCCGGGTGCCTTCCAAGGCGTCATACAGCTGTCGAAATCAATGTCATACAATGATATGAGATGGAACGGAGGACAGCCGATGGCGTTGCAGGCAGCCATCACGTTGTGGCCGTCTCCTGCTACGGAATGAATGTAGACAGCTGGTGCGGGTTCTCCGCAGCTCCATATCTTGGTCCTTCCCATTGTAGAAATCATCTATATCGGTCACTTTGGACTGCCTGTCATCGGATCATAGATTCTACGGGCTGTTCCCGCCCGAGGTGTGGCTATGAGCACATTTATAGGTTGAGAATCTCCAGTTCTTCGGGGGTGTAAAGGATGGAATCGATGAAATCCGGCTCTATTCGTGCGAGTATCAGGAAAGCTGCGAGAGCCGTCAGTGCCAAGACTGCCAGGACAATGATCGTCCATTTAAGGATCTTGCCCCCTGTATGCCCACTAGGCACGGTCGCGGCGTCGTTTTTTGGCTCTGTATCAGGTGCCTTGACGGGGGCTGGACTCACATCCGTCGCCTCTGGTTTTGCCTCTGCCGTGGCCATTGCTCCTGTCTCCGCCTCGTCTGCGGCTTCAGATTCAATGCTGGTCCTTGCTTCTGCCTCTGTGGTCGGCTCTGTCGCTGTCTCCGATTCTTTTTCTCCCTCCGCCTTTTCTGCTTCTGTCTCGGAGGCCTCCGAATGTGATTCCTGAGCGGCATCAGTGGTAACTTCTGCATTGTCCTCACCCTTGGCCTCTGCATCTGGAGTCTCCTTCTTGGCCTCTTCTGGCTCTGTGTGAGTCTCTGCCTGTGCCTGGTCTTCTGAATGGTCGGAATCATTGCCCGGGACAGGCACGTCGTCCGATGACGCCGGTGTGGCCTCGTCGGTCTGCGATGCGTTGTCGCCTGAGTCTGGCACTATGCCCGGCGTCCGTTCTTCTTTGACAGGGACGTCTGCATTGGTCTCAGCGTCAGCAGTCTCCGGATTCAGTATGGTACGGAGCGTAGCGATGGTCTCTGAGACTTCTGACATAGTCTCTTCGTGCGTCTTGAGAGAAATAGGTTCCAGTCCGAAGCCTTCCGGATAGATGTCCAGATCCTCGTCGGCAATGAAGAAGAAATGATTCTCTCTTGTCGCCCTCAGCCTGCCCAGTCCAGGGAAGATTATGATTTTCTTGACTTCCAGGATATTGCGCATCTCCGTCAGGAACTCTTTCAATATCCTGGCGGCCGTGTCAGTGTCGATGTCGTTGGATTTGGCATACAGCTTCGTCAGAAGACCTCCGTCATCCACTTCTTTCTGCCTGAAACTGAGCCGGCGATACGGCGGATTTATGGTGTAGCCCTTATCGGAAAAGGAAGACGGGACTATTTCGGCGATGAACGATCCTACTCCGGGCAATGTTACTTCGTCATTGTCCAGTATCAGTTCCTTGACCATTTTCGATAAGAGGTCTATATCCATAGTGTTTTGAAATTCAGCTGTTTGTATGTATGCTCTGTTATTGAACTCAAAATGTCTTCGCAAAGGTAGCAAAAAAATGCAAAAAAAATTTGCAGAGAACAGATTTTGTTGTACCTTTGCAATCCCGAAACAAAACAACGGGTATTAAATTCCTGAATAGCTCAGTTGGTTAGAGCATCTGACTGTTAATCAGAGGGTCCCAGGTTCAAGTCCTGGTTCAGGAGCAAAGTTTGGGAGCATAGCTCAGTTGGTTCAGAGCGTCTGCCTTACAAGCAGAGGGTCGGGGGTTCGACTCCCTCTGCTCCCACTAAAGAAAAGCACTTCGATTTTTCGAGGTGCTTTTCTTGTGTATTGTCGAGCCGAGTAAAAATCGGTGTTGCCTTCGCTAAGAAAAGCCATCAAGAAATCCGGATGTTTGCCTGTGAAAGTGCATACATCCGGATAGCTTTAGAAAAGGCGTTATGAAAAAGCCTTTATCGAACTCTGATGGAACGGCCAATGCGTAGAGTCGTTCTTGTCGTGATTCCGTTCAGTTCACAGAGCCTCCTCACTGTCGTGTGATTTCTTGCGGCGATAGCCCCTAGTGTATCTCCCTGACGTATCTTGTAATACTGAGCCTTGGCCAGCTCGGCAGCCTTGCGTGCTTCCTCCTTTTCCCTAAGTTCCTGCTCGGCTGCGCGTGCCGCATAATACGTGGAATCCTCCTTCATTATTAGGTAATCCTCCTCGTCATCCTCGGGGAAATACTTGCTCCCGGCGTTCAGAAAACGCTTCTTCAGGATGAAAAGCCTGTGCCTCAAGGTGCCGCTCTCGAAATCTATCAGCCACTGTGGGTCGAAAGCGAAACCGCAATATCTGGTCTCAAAGTGCAGATGCGCCCCAGTGGAGCGACCGGTGGAGCCTCCCAGACCTATGACCTGTCCGGCACGCACCCAGTCCCCAACCTCGGCGATGCGCTTGGAAAGATGAGCGTAGAATGTTTCCAGCCCGTTCTCGTGCCGAATCACCACCAAGTTGCCGAAGCCCTTGTAATATCTTGACATCCTGACCTTTCCGGGAAAGGCGGCCACGACAGGAGTCCCTGTCTTCAGCGGGAGGTCCACACCCATATGTCTTCTGCCGTGCCTGTATCCGAACGGCGAGTATACCTTCGTCTGATAAGGGCAATGATATTCGCTCAGGGAGTCCACGAGCCAGAAGGATATGTCGTCCTGTAGATCCTTGAGTTCCATCTTGTATGGGTTAGGGAACTCCGAATTCCAGTTGCTGGTGAACACATCAGACTCGCCGGCTGCGGACGGATCCTTGAAATACTTCCACGTGTAGTCCTCCATCAGGAGAATTTTCACGGCAGGGTTTCCAGTGTCCAGCGTATCTATAGGCACGGCTGAAGACGGGTCGATGGATTTGACCGGCTGGAGTGCCGGCCTCGGTATCAGCAGGGATGCCCTGCTCATTGTCATCAGCGTGTCCTGCGCCTCAATCTTTGTTCCTGTCAATGCCGACAGGCTCATTGCCGTCACTGCGGCTGTAAGTATCTTGGTCAATGTGTTCATCTGAGAATATGGATTATACTTCCGCCGCAAACTGTGTCTTTAGAATCTCTCTGACCTCGGCTACCTTTGCGTCGAGCACCTCCTTGGAAGTGGCCTCGCAGATGAACCTGAGATATGGTTCCGTATTTGAAGGGCGGATATTGAACCACCAGTCAGGGAACTCCACGCGGTATCCGTCGAAGTCCATAAACGCCGTAGGCTTCTCCTGACTCTCGAAATGAGCCTTGATGGCATCCATTGCTCCTTTCTTGTCCTCCAGCCTGAAGTTTATCTCGCCGGAGTTCTGGTATCGTGATATCTTCTTGATAAGCTGGCTGAATGTGACACCGTTCTTCTTCATTGCGGCCAGCACCCTCAGCACGAGGATCGACGCGAGAAGACCGCTGTCGGAATAGAAGAAGTCACGGAAATAGTAATGTCCGGCCAGTTCTCCTCCCCATACACCGTCAAGTTCGCGGAGTTTGCGAGCTGCATTGGCCCTGCCGACTTTCCAGGTGAACATCTTCGCACCCATCGGCTCCAGATATTCGCCCACGGCCTTGGAACTCCTGATATCCTGTATGACGATGCCTTTCTCTTCTCTCTCGCCGATGAAGTAGTGCCCGAGCACCGCAATCATCAGGTCCGGCGACACGAAATGACCTGTCTCGTCCACGAACATCACACGGTCAGCGTCTCCGTCATAGATCACGCCGACGTCCGCACCTGTCTTCTTCACAAGTTCCTCAAGCGCCACCACATTCTTGTGCACCAGAGGGTTCGGCTCGTGGTTAGGGAACGTGCCGTCCATCGTGTCGAAGATATACTGCGGCTCGTCGCCGAAAATTTCCCTGGCGTAGAGAGTGCTCATACCGTTTGAAAGGTCGAAGGCGAGCTTGAGGCCGCTGTAGTCCCCCTTGTATTTGAGAAGGAAGTCCAGATAATCCTTGTGTATGTCCTTGGCGTGGACATTGCCCTTCGCGGATGCCGCAGGAGTTGGCCTTCCTGCATTGATCCACTCCTCGATCTGGCCGAGTCCGGTGTCATAGCCGACAGGCAGAGCGTTGGTGCAGGAGACTTTCAGTCCGTTGTATTCTTTCGGGTTGTGCGAGGCTGTGATCTGCACGGAGGCGTTGAAGCCGTAGTTTGCAGTTCCGAAATATACCATCGGAGTGGTGCTCAGCCCGATGTCATACACATCGGCGCCTGCGTCTGTTATTCCCTTTATAAGATAGTCGTGTATCTCATCTGATGATACACGGCAGTCACGGCCCACCAGGACCTTGTCTGTCTTGAGCAGCTCAGGCAGGAAGTATCCCACCTTGTAGACTGTCTCCTTGTCGAAATCCACATTGTAGATTCCGCGGATGTCATAAGCGTGAAACGCACCCATAATTATTTGATTTTAGTGTTATAACGGACAGAAACCTTCCCTTTCGAGACGTTCTGCAACTTCTTTGCTATCATCTTCCTGCGGATAGGTGCGACGTGGTCGATGAACAGGTCTCCGTCCAGATGCGACATCTCGTGCTGCACCATTCTGCAGGCGAATTTGTCGAATGTCTCCGTCACTTTCTCTCCGTTCTCGTCATAGTATTCCACTGTCATAGATGCTGGCCTGCGGACCTCGCAATAGATGTTCGGGATGCTCAGGCATCCTTCGGAATAGTCCACTTCTTTCTCGCTCTGTTCCAGGATCACCGGGTTCAGCATCGTCCTCTTGAAGTCTTTCAGATAGTCATAGACATCGGTCATTCCGGTGCCGTCCACTATCAATGCTCTTTTGCTTACCCCGATCTGCGGAGCCGCAAGTCCGCATCCGTCGGAATTCTTCAATGTGTCTTTCAGATCCTGTACGAGGGTCTTGATACCTTCCTTGTCATTCAGGTCGATTTCTTCGGCTCTTTCCCGCAGGACTTCAGAGCCATATAGATATATAGGCTGTATCATAATTTTTGTATGTTTCAGATTTGTGGCGATTGTGGGCCGGCGGGCCGCTATCTTCTGTTTTTCCGGCTTTTCCCGGATACGTTTCTGGACAATGTCTCCGGAATCGGCGCAGACACAGCCGCAAAAGATGTGCCACCTGCCGCTGGCCCGTTTGTGCGGTCGAGATACCCCTGAAGTATTAT
Source organism: uncultured Bacteroidales bacterium (assembly GCA_934695325.1). Classification (GTDB taxonomy): domain Bacteria; phylum Bacteroidota; class Bacteroidia; order Bacteroidales; family UBA932; genus Cryptobacteroides. The sequence goes on from CAKUVD010000002.1 coordinate 204,987, forward strand.
GGCTGCGCTTATCTTGTCTACGGAAGCCTTGTCCCTGCGCTCTGAAGCCTTCATCCCGCCGTCGATCATCGCCCTGTGTGCGAGGACGGAGGTGAACCGCTCGTCCTCAAGTGTGACAGGTATGTCAGGGAACGCTTTCGCCAGCTGCCTCAGGAAAATGTCCACGTCAGCCGCCGCCTCGGAGGGCTGCCCGTTCATATTGATCGGGTACCCCACGACAAATCTCACAATGGTTTCGCTCCGGGAATAAATTTGAAGATATTCTATTATCTTTGCACTTTGTACGGTTTCCAGAGCGGATGCGAATATGCGCAGAGGGTCACTCACGGCCACGCCGATTCTCTTTCTGCCATAATCAATTCCGATGATTCTCTCCATAACTGTGCAAAGTTAGCGAAAAACTTCAGAATAATAATTACAGATGGCTTCCAGGAAACAGACAAAAGAACCGAAAGTCGAGAATTTCAGGATCACTCTGGTGGATGATATGACTCATAAACAGTTGTGGGTCGTGAAATTCACCAGGACGTCGCTGTTCCTTTTCATCATATCGGTGATAACGGTGGTCGCCGCCGTGTCGTATTCTGTCATCGCCTTCACTCCTGTGCGCACGTTCATTCCGGGGTATCCTGATGCGCATACCAAACGCGCCGCCATAAATAATGCTATAAAGATAGATTCTCTCCAGAGCGTCATATATACTTGGATGTTCTATGCCGACAACTTGAAGAAGGTCTTGGATGGAGGAAAGCCTCTCCCCGTGGACAGCATAATCAAGGCTGCCGCCGCTGTGGATGAAACTGCGCTCAAGGGCCGCGAGGGCCTTGACGACAAGGACTCGCTTCTGCGTGAGAATGTACGCAAGGAAGAGCAGTTCGGGCTTTCGCCCGGGCAGGAGCGGAAACTCCCTATAGAGGGCGTCCATTTCTTCACTCCGCTGAAAGGCGTCGTGTCGCAGGGATATGACCCTTTGCTTCACCCCTACATTGACATAACCGCCCCGGCTAACTCTGTGGTGATGTCGGTTCTGGACGGCACTGTCATAGGCGCCGGCTGGAGCGATGATTCCGGGTACACGATACAGATACAGCACTCCGGAGACATCGTCTCCGTCTACAAGCATAACCAGAAGCTCCTGAAGAAGACGGGCGACAAGGTGTCTGCCGGCTCTCCAGTCGCTCTGGTCGGGAATACGGGGGCATTGACGACCGGAGACCACCTTCATTTCGAGTTGTGGTACAAGGGGGAGGCTGTGGATCCTACAAAATACATTAGTTTCTGATGACTGACAAAAGACGAATAGCGATTCTTGGCTCCACCGGCTCCATAGGCCGTCAGGCTCTGGATGTGATAAGGCAGCATCCGGACCGGTTCGAGGTGGAACTTCTCACTGCCAACAACAGTTCGGCGCTTCTGATAGAACAGGCCCTCGAGTTCCGGCCGTCTGGCGTGGTGATATGCAATGAGGCCAAGTATGACGAGGTGGCCGACGCCCTTCAGCCGCACGACATAAAGGTGTTCGCGGGGATGGATTCAGTCTGCGCTCTCGCCTCCGCTGAGGACGTGGACATTGTCCTTACCGCCCTTGTCGGGTTCAGCGGGCTCAGGCCTACTGTCTCAGCCATCAAGGCCGGCAAGATCATAGCGTTGGCCAACAAGGAGACATTGGTGGCCGGCGGCTCCGCGGTGATGCCGCTCGCCAAGAAATATAATGCACCCATACTTCCTGTGGATTCTGAGCACTCCGCCATATTCCAGTGCCTTATGGGCGCCGCCGGGAATCCGTTGAGGCGTATTCATCTGACTGCTTCGGGAGGCCCTTTCCGCACGTGGGACAGGGACCGGATAGCCGCGGCCACAAAGAATGAGGCCTTGCATCACCCTCAATGGACTATGGGCGCGAAGATAACCATCGATTCGGCCACTATGATGAACAAGGGCTTCGAGATGATCGAGGCGAAATGGCTTTTCGATACGGAACCGGACAAAATCAACATTGTCGTGCATCCTCAGTCCATCATCCACTCGATGGTGGAGTTCGCTGACGGCGCCGTGATGGCTCAGCTCGGGCATCCGGATATGAGAGAGCCTATACAGTTCGCCCTCGGTTTCCCGGAGCGCCTCAGCCTGGACAGCCAGAGGCTGGACTTCGCCGAACTGGGGACATTGACCTTCGAAAGGCCGGATATGGAACGGTTCCCGTGCCTGGCGTTGGCCTTCGACGCCATAAGGCGGGGAGGGAACATCCCGTGCGCGATGAATGCCGCCAACGAAGCGGCCGTCGCTGCGTTCCTGAATGATGCCATACGCTTCTATGACATTCCTGATGTGATAGAGTCCTGTATGGCTGGTGCGGATTTTGTTGCTGAACCGTCCGCCGAGGACCTCATCGCTACAAATGATGAGGTCTATGTGCGTGCGGCGGAACTTTGCCGCCTTAAATAATTACTCCGCCCCATATATGCGGGGCCAAATATTACTATCGGATGACAGCTATATTGATGAAAGTGCTGCAGGTGATAATAGCCTTGTCGGTGCTGATCGTGATACACGAACTGGGACATTTCACCTTCGCCCGCATGTTCGGGATAAGGGTGGACAAGTTCTTCTTGTTTTTCGACGCCGGCGGTGTCAAACTGTTCAGCACTAAGGAGACGAGGTGGTTCACTAGATTGTTTCCTAAGATGAAAGACGCTGATACTGAATATGGTATCGGATGGCTTCCTATAGGAGGGTACTGCAAGATAAACGGTATGGTGGACGAGTCTCTGGACACCGGGATGCTTAAGGATGAGCCTAAGGCGTGGGAGTTCCGCTCTCATCCTGCCTGGCAACGTGCTCTGGTGATGGCCGGCGGCGTGCTTTTCAATTTCCTCTTCGCCATCGTCGTCTATATCGGAATGCTTGCGGCCTACGGCAATGATTATCTCGGCAACTGCGGCAACCGGATCTACGTCAATGACCTTGCGTACGAGATGGGCTTCCGGACCGGCGACAGGATACTGAAATATGATGACTATGTGCCAGAAGACTTCAGTATGCTCCAGGCGGATCTTGCCAGGCGCTCTGTCAGGACGGCCACTGTGCTGCGCGGAGCGGACACTTTGACCATCTACATTGACCACAGTATGATAGGAAAGGTGCTGGAGTCTCCAGGAATGTTCGGACTCGCCATCCCGTTCGAGGTGGATTCTCTCGCCGCAGGTTCCGTCAATGCTGGCGCTGACCTGAGGCACGGCGACAGGCTCATAGGGATAGACACCGTCTCAGTCGAATATGTCCAGGACGCATTCAGGCTTCTGTCCGAGAGGGCAGGGCGCATTATGGATGCCGAGGTGGTCCGTGGCGCTGACACACTGACCGTCCCTCTGCAGGTGGATTCATCTGGAAGGATAGGCGTGGTTCTGCAGGTCCCTGGTATGCAGAGACGTACATACACATTGGCCCAGGCCGTCCCTGCAGGTGTCCGCTATGCCTGGAATATGGTCGCCGGATATGTCAGGGATCTCAAACTGGTGGCTACGCCGAGCACGGGAGCGTATAAGTCTGTCGGCAGCTTCATTTCCATCGGCCAGGTCTTCCCTTCGCAGTGGAACTGGATGATATTCATCAATCTGCTGGCATTGCTGTCCATTATGCTGGGTGTTATGAATCTGATCCCTATCCCTGGGTTGGACGGCGGGCATCTCCTTTTCATCATCTGCGAGATGGTGACAGGTCGAAAGCCGAGCGACAGTTTTATGGTCGGAGCGCAGATAGTCGGAATGATTCTGCTGCTTATGCTGATGGTGCTCGCTTTTGGCAATGATATAGCGCGATTGTTGTGAAACTTAAAAATCTGATTATATGAAAGCATCTGTCATATTCAAGTGGATACTCGCCGCGGCGGCTGGGATTTTGGCCGTGGTGTCGTGCGGTGACTCGGGAAAACCGCTCTTGCCGAACATAAGCGGAAAGGCCGGTGAAGTCATCGTCGTTATGGACAAGGACGACTGGGATGGCAATCTCGGAAGCGCCACGAGGGAGCTTCTCGCTTCGGATTACCCGTTCCTGCCGCAGAGAGAGCCGCTGTTCTCCATCGTTAATGTGGCGCCGTCCGGGTTCGCCGACCTGTTCAGGATACACAGGAATATACTCATATATAACATCTCGCCGGAAGTGAAGAAGAGCGGAGTCATCTACAGAAATGACGAGTGGGCATACCCGCAGTGCGTCATACAGATCTCCGCACCATCCGCTGACTCGGCGGCCTCGATTCTGAAAGAGAATGGGGAACGTGTGGTGAATGCCATAGAACAGGCTGAGCGTGACCGCATAATAACAAACTCCAAGAAATATGAGGCTCCTGGCATCTCCCCTGTAGTCACGGAGATGACCGGTGGGTCGCCTCATTTCCCTATGGGCTACCGTATCAGGAAGAAGACGGACGATTTCATCTGGATATCTGACGATAAGCAATATACCATCCAGGGTGTGTTCGTCTATAAGTATCCTGCCGCCGGCAAAGAGAACTTCACGGAACGCAACATAATAATGCACAGAAATGAGTTCCTGAAGGAGAATGTCCCGGGAATGTTTGACAATACCTATATGGTCACTAATGAGGTGGCTGTCCCGGAAGTGTCATTCATTCGCTTCCGGGGGAGGCAGTTTGCCGAGACCAGGGGCTTGTGGGAAGTTTTCGGAGACTATATGGGAGGCCCGTTCGTTTCCCACTCATTCTATAGCCGCGACGGGAAGAGCATCATAGTCCTGGACGGCTTTGTATATGCCCCTAAATATGACAAGAGGCAGTATCTGAGGCAGGTCGAGGCCATACTCTATTCCTTTGAGTGGGCCGAGTAGGCTTCCGGGAAACTTTTTTCGATAAAGTGGAGGAAAATATTTTGAGTTCAAAAAAATAATATATACCTTTGCATTCCCTTAAAATTTCATATCGAGATTGCAGGGGTAAGTCTGGTGGGTTCGTATAACGGTTAGTACTCGAGATTTTCATTCTCGCAATAGGAGTTCGATTCTCCTACCCACTACTAAATATTAAAAAATAAAAACAATGGCAAACAACGCATCTGCAGAAAAGTGCATTCGCCAGAGCGAAAGGCACAGATTGCATAATAAGTATTATGCAAAGACAACAAGGAATGCTATCCGTGCGATCAGAAACACTACAGACAAGGCTGCCGCTGAGGCAAATGCACCTAAGGTCTATGCTATGATCGACAAACTTGCTAAAGTGGGCATTATCCACAAGAACAAGGCAGCCAATCTCAAGAGCGGTATCGCTGTTTATATAAACAAACTCGCCTAATCGCGGAGTTCTTGGGTAAATCCAGCGGGATGTAGCGCAGTTGGCTAGCGCACTACGTTCGGGACGTAGGGGTCGTGCGTTCGAGTCGCATCATCCCGACTTATAATAGAGAAGTTCAGAAATGAGCTTCTTTTTTTGTTTCCACAGGCTGACGCCTGCGGGGTTTGTCATAATACACCCCTGCGTCCTTGCGTCTGCGCCCCCATCTAGGGGGCTATTCTCCCACAGGCTTGCGCCTGCGGGACCCGAATGTCACATAAGTGACATCTGGTTTTCGTTTAGTCGCTTTTTAGTGTCTTGCAGTAGCAAAAAACGACCTTTGTTCATTTTTGCTGCCTATATTTGCAATGGAGATGGCGGAATGATTCTGCCGGAATGAAGACAAATAGATATGGAATACTTTATCAAGACTTTCAGCGACACGGTGCGCAGATGCTGGGACAAGCCGGCATTGACAGAATATAGAGCTTCGGACGAGACTTATGGCCAGCTGGCCGCTGACATCGAGACTGTTCACCTTTATTTCAAGGCTGCAGGACTCCGTTATGGAGACAAGGTCGCCATCAACGCCAGGAGCAGCGCTAATTGGATAAAGACGTTTATGGAAGCTGTATCTGGAGGATACGTGGCCGTGGAACTCTTCAACGGATATACGTCCAAGGATGCGCAGGCGCTTGTGGACCATTCGGACAGTCGTCTCCTTTTCACGGAAAAATCCATATACAAGGATATGGACTTCGAGGCGATGCCGCAGTTGCTTGGAGTCATTGACCTCAAGAGCGGCGAACTCCTGGACTCCAGAGGTGATTTCGCGAAAACTTATGCGCAGCGTGACCAGCTGTTCGTGCAGGCTCACCCGAAAGGGATGGCCCCTGAGGATGTGCATTATTGTGACCGCCCTATGGACGAGCTGTGCGCAATAATGTATACGTCCGGCTCCACAGGCTTCCCTAAAGGCGTGATGCTGACGGTGTGCAACTTCAGCGCGAACATTGATATGATACCTTCGCATTGTCCTTACAGGGAGGGCGACAATTATGTCAGCGTGCTTCCTTATGCACACATCTTCGGATTGACTTTCGATGCGATAGCGCCGCTGTGTTTCGGGATGCACTTGGTCGTGCTTTTCATCCCTCCTGTGCCGTCGAACCTGAAACCTGCGCTCAGGCAGTACAGGCCGCGAGTCTTCTTTGCCGTGCCGCTGATTCTTAGGAAGATGATAGATGACACGATAGGGGAGTTCATAAACAGCAAGTCGGGCAAGGCCAGGCTTGAGAACTGGCAGGACAATCCTGATTTCTGCTCGGCCCTCAGGACCATATTTATGGAAGGGATGGGCGGTGCCATCGAAGAGTTCGTGACAGGCGGTGCGGCCATTCCTGACAGGATAGAGCAGCTGCTGGCCGTGAAGCTGAAGACGCCATTCGTCACAGGATACGGAATGACGGAATGCGCCCCGCTCATCAGCGTAGGACATCTCGGCAACTACAAGCTGAAGTCTGTCGGCGAATATGTCAGCGAGCACGTCGAGACCAGGATAGATTCGCCTGATCCTCACAATATCGCCGGCGAACTTCTTGTGAAGGGCGATGTCGTGTTCAAGGGATATTATAAGAACGCGGAGGCCACCGAGGCCGCCTTTACGCCTGACGGCTGGTTCCATACGGGAGACCTCGGCACCATTGACAAGGACGGAACACTGTTTCTTGTAGGAAGATGCAAGAGTATGCTTCTGTCGTCGAACGGGCAGAACATCTACCCGGAGGAGATAGAGGTCGTGTTGAACAATCTTCCTTTCGTCGCTGAATCATTAGTGGTCAGCCGCAATGAAAGACTTGTGGCTTTGGTGGTCCCGGATCAGAATGCTCTCGCAGATGCAGGAACGGATGCGGAAAGCCTTGCCAGTGTAATGGATGCCAATCTCTTGGCACTAAACAAGATCGTCCCGGCATATTCGGCCGTGTCGTCTTATGAAATCCATTATGAGCCGTTCGCCAAGACCCCTAAGGGAAGCATAAAGCGCTTCCTGTATGTATAGGAGACAAATCTCAAAATAATACACTGCTTCATTCGGCCCGGTCAGGAATTTTTCTGTCCGGGCCTAAAAATATCTTCGGGAATGATTGTGAAAGTCATTATATAGGCTATATTTGCAATTTCCGGTAAGATGAACCATTGTGACCGGAGACGAAAACGAACAGAAATGAACAAGATATTGTCAATCTTGGCGATGGCTATCGGGATGACGGCCTCCGTCGATGTCGGGGCGCAGGAAAGGGCTCTGCAGGACGACACATATTCATATTCCGCAAGGACATCGACGAAGGAACGATGCCGGTTCATTGACCTATGGTCATTGAGGGTCAATGCCGTGGACTTCCTCGCCACTGTGCCTAATGTCGGACTGGAAACTGATCTCTCACGCTCTCCGTACAATCGTCTTTCTCTCGGAGCGGATGTCAGGTATCGTTGGAATTACAGGTCAAGACCCACGAACTACCTTATGAACGTCGTAGATGTCAAGCCGGAACTGAAGTTCTGGTGGCGCGGTTCATCTGTGTCCAGAATCGCTTGGTACGCAGGAGTCTATGGACACTATGGCAAATTCGACTATAAGTTCGGGAAGTCACGTGACGGCAGGGACGGCAGGATGTATGGAGCCGGGGCCCTGGCCGGATTCTCCAGGCCTCTGTATCAGTACAGGCATTGCGCCCTGGATCTCGAAGTCGGGCTTTCGGCAGGCTTCCTGTCCACAGAATATGATAGATATACATACACTGACAACGGATATTCCGTCACAGGCTCGGAAGACTGGCACATCCTTCCTTACCCGGTTGTCCCGCAGCTGAGGGTCGCGTTCACGCTGAGGTCAATGTCCGTGAACGACAAATATCGCAAAGTCAGGGAACAGAAGATCATACGCCGTCAGGAAAGGCGGATGAAAGATTAAGAATCCATAAACAGATTTCAATATGAAACGAAAGAATTGCAGGATCCTTTTATTGTCGGCATTCATAGCCGTGTCTGCTCTGTTGAGGACGGAGACTGCTTCCGCCCAGCTGATAGCAGTCAAGGCCAATGCCGCTATGTATGCGGCTATGACGCCGAACCTGTCGTTTGAGATTGTCACGGGCGAGCGCACGAGTGCCGACTTCACTGTTTTCGGTCATTACAATCCGTACGGATATGACTCCAGGATCATCGGGCTTCAGCCTCAGTTCAAATACTGGTTCGCCGGGAGGCCTCTCGTCAGGGAATATATAGGAGTTCTTGGACTTGCTACTGCGTATGACACCACCTGGAAAGATGTCACCTATGAGGGCAATGCCGTAGCCCTGGGCGTCACCGCCGGCTATGTGCTCCCTCTCGGAAGACGCTGGGACCTGGAGTTCTCCGGAGGCCTCGGGGTTATGGCACATCATCATAGGTCGTATGACAAGAACATTGACCCTCAGCGTCTTGAAAGCCTTGGCTCAAACGGCATCGGCTGGCGTCTGATACCCGTGAATCTCGGTGTGACCTTCATTTATATTATAAGATAATGTCCGGAAAGTTAATTAAGATATGCGTCGCCATCCTGCTGTCACCTGCCGTTCTGGCTGCGCAGGACAGGAAGCTTGTGACCGGCCGCATCCTGGACAAGGCGACGGACAAGCCGATCGACCTGTCGCAGGTGGAGGTGACGGTGTACAGTTTCAATACCGTGGCAGAGGCCGGGGACGTGAAAAAGCAGATGGATGCCGACGCCAATGCCGTCATTCTTCCGGAGGCCGTCGCATTCCCGGACCAGAACGGGTATTATCAGATATATGTGGCCTCCACAGGAGCGCTGATCTTCAAGGCCGATATGCAGGATGCCGTGCTGGAGCCTGTGGACAACCGGCTTGAGATCAACATCGGCCTTTCCCTCGGGAACCGCATCCGGAACTCGCTCGTGTCGGCGAAGAGGGAGACCATCGGCGTGATGGACCCTAAGACGGACATTGACGGAAACTGGATGAAGGCACGCAGTTCGATCAGTCTTCCGGAGTTCTCCGGGCGGGCCAATGCCAGGCTCATCGTCCAGCCGTTTCTGGTGGACTGCGAGTCGAAGGACACTGTCAGCTATCTCCGCCCTATGGTGCTGGACGGCAAGGAATATGCCCTCACGCAGCTCCGGAGGAAGAACTACGACCCGTCGCTGGACACTCTGAACGCATACAGGCTCACGGACGAAAGCCTTTCCGCCAAGGAGATGGTGATACCGTGGGCGGACACCATATTTCTGGCGCATCCTGACAGAAGCTACCAGGTCAAGGGCGTCATTCAGTTTGAGGACTATCTGGGAGTGTACAAGAATGATGACTATTATCTCACGTCTTCCCGCATCCGTCGCCCTATGCGCTTCCTTGAGTGTCCTTCCGGAGCGTTCTGGCTTGCCCCTGAGCAATATAAGGAGCATCCTAAGAGAGAAAGGCACAATACTGTCGGCAGGATTTCTCTCCAGTTCACGATAGGGAAGGCGGAGATCGCCGCATCTGATACGGCCGGGTGGCGGCAGATAGAGGCTCTGAAGCGGACGCTCCTGGACATAATCAATGATGAGGGCTCCGTGCTGAAGGAATTCCACATAACAGGAACCGCCTCGCCGGACGGCCCTTATGCGTCGAATCAAAGACTTGCACAGAAGCGTATGCAGTATGCGCTTGATCATATAACGTCTGTGCTTCCGAAGGAAATCCGAGACCGTGTCTATATGACCACTACAGCCAATGTCGCTTCGTGGTCTGATGTCGCCGACCTTCTGGAAAGGGACTCTCTGGAGACAGAGGCGGCTGAGGTGCGCAGGATCGTGGCTGAGAACCCCGGGAGGCAGGACAGGCAATGGACATTGATCCGTAAACTTCCTTCGTACAGACCTGTGATAACGGACAGGCTTCCTGCCCTCAGAAATGTCCAATACCTTCAGATACAGGAAGTCTACAGGGAACTTACTCCGGAGGAGATATGGGATCGTTATCAGAATGACGAGGACTATAGGAGCGGGAGAAAAGAGTTCGCACTGTATGAATTCTGGAACCTTTTCAATATGGTGAAGGACAAGGACGAACTGTATGCCCTGTACAAGCGTGCATACGACAAGTCCATAAAGGACAACGGACGACCGTGGATTCTGGCGGCATCGAATCTGGCTGCGGCGGACATTGAGCGCGGAATCATTGACACGACTCTCCTGTCACCTTTCATTGACCTTTCAGTCTATGGGGTCAATGTCCGCCTACGCAACACTTATGGTGACGGCTATACGGTCGTGAATCCGGCCCCGGTGGTCGCTGACCAGATGATTATGAGGGCGAAGTCTTATGATTTCAGGGGCGCCAGCCAGCTGTGCAGGCTCCTGGACAATGGTGGAGGCGAGGAGTACAAGGCTGTGAAGGCTTACGTGATGTGTCTCGGAGGCTATTATAAGGGTGGAGATACTCCTGAGCAGCGTGCCTGGGCGAAATCCAATATCGAGACGATAATGAACACGACGCCTCTGAACCGTGTCGTGGCGAACCTTGCCCTGGACACCAAGCACAATGATGCCATAGCGGAGGCGGCTATGTCTGAGCTCCCTGCCGATGATGCGCTCACTGATTACCTCTGGGCAGTCATATATGGCAGGAAGGCATGGCGTACCGGTGACATTTCTGATGACCTCGCTGGAGAGGACGCACTAGTGTCCTGCTTCAGGAAAGACAAGTCGTTTATGGATATTGCGGCTGCGGACGGAGACATCGTGGAAGATGTATGCAAGAATGCCTGCGCCCGTATCGAAGATGAAGATAGACAGACCGTTAAATAATATAATGAATATGAATGCACGATATATCATTTTGGCTGCCGGTCTTATTATGATGACCGGATCGATGCAGGCGAGACAGTCGGACACCACCGGCTTCAATGCCTTGGACTACAGTATGCAGAAACGGTATCGCCCGGAGAACGAGCCTTTTGCTAAATACACATTCTTCAGTGTCCAGGCCGGCACGGAACAGTATATACGCCGCGAGCCTGTGACATTCGGCTGGGGGCCTGTGGCCCGTGAGGCCCTGGGCTTCAGGGTGAGCAAGTACAGCAGCGTGGCAGTTGGTGTCTCTGCCGGAACGTTGAGGAGGAACTATGATTCCAGGCGGCTTTTCCGCGGCGGGGCCGAGATACAGCATTACTTCGACCTGACGTCCTTCATCGGCGGCTACAGGGAGGACAGGACATTGTCTCTCTATACGGTAGAGGCTCTGGGGTATTATAAGACCAGATGCTCCGGCGTGAACAGCCGCGCATACAGTGCCAGAGGCGGCATTGTACTGTCTCTAAATGTCGGGGGGAACTGGTTCATCAACATTGAGCCGTATGCGAATGTGTATTCTGACGGCATTGACCCGGGTACGGTGCGGAACTGGCGGAGATTTGACGGTGGATATGGAGTCACGGCCGGTATGTCGCACAGGTTCGATTTCCGCAAGCAGGTATGCTATGGAGAAAGGGGTGGATTCGGCAAGTGGTTCGTCGATGATTCATTCATCGATGTGGAAGGTGGCGCTCAGTTCTATGGGGCAGGACGTTCCGCTTCGGATGCCGTAATGTCCGAGACTGTCCGTGAGCATATTTCCATCGGATACGGACGATGGCTGTCAGGACCTCTCGGAGTGCGCGTGTCCGGTTTCATATCCGGGAACTCCTGGGACAATGCTGCTTCGTCCAGGCAGAAATCTAATTTCGTCGGTGCGCGCGGAGAGGTGATGTTCGACCCTATATACTATGTCGGGAAGACACGCGGGCACAGATTCTCGATGCCGTTTATGTTCGGTCTTGAGGCTGGGCATTTCAAGAAGTCCGGTTCTGACATCACTCTGAACAAATGGTATTGCGGATTGACGGGCGGTATGCAGCTGAAACTCCGTGCGGCGAGCCACTGCTCCTTCTATCTGGAACCTCGCTTCTCGGTAGTGCCTTATACTTACGGCGCCAAGTCGCAGGGCCGGCCGGCGTACAAGAATTATTTCGACACCATTGGCAATGTGAATTTCGGCGTGGAGATAGACTTGTAAATAAAATCAGGACGTCTCCTTAATGTTTCATACACAGGAGGAGCAATATCGGGAGATAATCTTTCAGAGAGGCGCGGAGGCATTCCAGCGCCTTTTGTATTTCCCTCTTGACCTTGCGCGGGGTGACTCCGTACCTTTGGGCGATCTGTTCGTATGTCAGATTATCGAAACGGCTGGAAATGAAAATGTTGCGTGATAAATCCGGCATATCTGCCAAGAACCTTCTGAAGATGCCCTCCACCTCGGCGCTCAGCACTTCGCCCATATCTCCGTTCTCAAGGATGGCCTCCTCGGTCAGCATTGACTTTATCCTTAGGTTAAGCTCGGGGTCGATGGGGCCTTCTGCCAGCACGGTGCGTGCATTGTCGCGGATCCAGTTCAGGCACCGGTTCTTCACGGAGCGGAGTATGTATGCTTCTGGAGATGTCTTCAGGTCAATGCTTTCCCGTTTGTCCCAGAACGACGTGAAGCACTCGGACACGATGTCCTCGGCGACTGCCAGGTCTCTTACGTAAGACTGTGCTATCGCCAGGAAACTGGTTCTGTATATGACGAACAGTCTTCCGAAATCGGCTGGGCTGATATCTGACATCGTCGTAGTGGATTGGCCGGTCTAATTTTCAGCAAATATAACCCTTTTCCGTAAAAATCTGCACTTTTTGGGGGTCCGACGGGGTCAAGCGTGTGTCTTAACTATGTAAGCGCAATGGAACGATATTCCGCTTGCCGGAACTAAAGCCAAGAAAATGAATACATTGACCCTTCTGAAATATCTCAGCTGCACCGCTTCCGAGGAAGAGGTGCGTCTCGTGCGCGAATGGCTCGCCGACGATCCGGACGGAAGCCATCAGAAGAAATATCGTGATGCTCATTTTATTTTTGAAGGTATGACTCTGTATGGCGCCGACACAGTTCCTGTCCGGAAGCGCCGTGCGTCGTTCCTCAGACGTGCCGTCCGCTATGTCGCCGCGGCCGCCGTGGTCGCATTGACTGCCGTCGGGACATCCGTCATTGTCCGGAACAATACCGTGGATATGCTCGCGCAGCAGACAGAGACCATCTATGTCCCTTCAGGCAAGACGATGGAGCTTACGCTTGAGGACGGCACCAAGATGTGGCTGAACTCTGAGACCAAGGTGGAATATCCGGCTGTGTTCGGCAGGAAGTCCAGAAACGTGAAAGTTGTCAGGGGCGAGGCCTTGTTCGACGTCACCTGCGATGAGAGCAGGCCGTTCACTGTCAGTACGTTCGCTTCAGATGTCAAGGTTCTGGGAACCAAGTTCGACGTGTGTGCGGATGAGAATACTGGATTATTCGAGACGTCGCTCCTTCGCGGTTCCGTGAGCGTTAGCAGCAAATTCGACGAGAATGACAACATAATACTGAAACCGGACCAGACCGTGTCAATGCGGAACGGGCGTCTGGTCGTGACGGAGATGTCGGACCCGGTGTCCGTTATCTGCTGGAAAGACGGTCTTGTGAACTTGACCGACCTTCCTTTTGACAGGCTTATGAAGCGCTTCGAGAAAGTGTATGACGTCAAGGTCGTGATAGATAGGGAGACGATGCCTCAGGTCAGATACTCCAGAGGAAAGGTCAGGGTATCTGACGGCGTGGATCACGCCTTGCTGATGCTTTCCAAGGCTTCGGACTTCAAGTGGAAGCACGACAGAAACTCAAATTTGATAACAATTTACTAAAACAACTTCATTTTACTAATAATCAAAGTCTAATCAATGAACAAGTTTCTTTTTACACAAACATTGAAACGTTTTTCATTGGCAGTGGTCCTGGCTTTTGTCGCCGTCACCGGCGCATTCGCCCAGAACTCGCGGGAAATCACGCTGAAGATGGAGGGCTCTCCGCTCGGCAAGGTGATGGACGCCATTGAAAATCAGTCTCAGTACCTGTTCCTCAATGACGGTGTCGATGTCAATATGACTGTCGATATCAATGTCACCAAAGCGACCATCACGACCGCTCTTGAGAATATGTTCGCCGCCAAGCCGGTCATCTGGAAGGTAGACGGCGTGAACGTCTATATCTCGCCTAAGAAAGATGAGGCGCAGAATGTAGGCCGCAGGGTTTCAGGAACCATAACGGATGCAGCCGGGATGCCGCTCATCGGAGCAGCAGTGCTCGTAAAGGGCACATCCAACGGAACAAGCACGGATGCGGACGGTAAGTTCTCCTTTGACCTGGACGATGCCAATATGTCCGGTGCGAAGACGCTCCAGTTCGTATGCCTCGGTTATGCCAGCCTTGAACTTCCGCTCGGAAACAGGCGCGTGTTCAATGTCACTATGGCTGATGACTCTCAGCTCCTCGAAGGGACAGTGGTCACCGCACTAGGCATCAAGCGCTCAGAGAAGGCATTGAGCTACAATGTCCAGAAAGTGGATTCGGAAGAGCTTCTCACGAACAAGGACGCTAACTTCGTAAATTCCCTGAATGGTAAGGTCGCTGGTCTCGTGATCAACTCTTCGTCATCAGGAGTCGGCGGTGCATCCAAGGTCGTGATGCGTGGTGAAAAATCCATAAGCAAGTCCTCTAACGCACTTTATGTCATCGACGGTATACCTATGTACACTTCCGCAAGGGATGCCGGTACGGAATTTGACTCCAAGGGAGCCACCGATCCTATCGCTGACATCAACCCGGAGGACATCGAGTCGATGACCGTCCTCACCGGTGCTGCCGCAGCAGCCCTCTATGGTTCATCCGCCGCCAACGGCGCCATCGTCGTCACCACTAAGAAAGGACTTGAAGGAAAGACCTCGCTGACGATCTCCAGCAACACGGAGTTCTTCAATCCTTTCGTCCTGCCTTCTTTCCAGAACAGGTATGGTACCGGCGACCTGAACTCTTCGGAGGGGTCTGCCATCCGAAGCTGGGGCAATAAGCTGAACTCTTCCAACTACATAGGCTACAACCCTCGCAGTGACTATTTCCAGACTGGCGTGACCGGAACTGAGAGCGTTTCCCTCTCTACCGGAAACTCCAAGAACCAGACCTATCTCTCCGCCGCTGCGGTGAACTCGAAGGGGGTTGTTCCGAACAACGGTTACAACAGATACAACTTCACGTTCCGCAACACCACCAAGTTCCTGAAAGACAAGATGACTCTGGATGTGGCTGTGGGATATATTATGCAGAACGACAGGAACCTCACGAACCAGGGTACATACAACAACCCTATCGTGGGCGCCTACCTCTTCCCTCGCGGAAATGACTGGGAGGACATCTCTATGTATGAGAGATGGGACTCTTCACGAAAGATATATACCCAGTATTGGCCTGTAGGCGATGCCGGAATGACAATGCAGAACCCTTACTGGATCAACTATCGTAACCTCCGTCAGAACAAGAAGAACAGGTACAACCTCAGCGCCGGCTTGTACTATGACATAACTGACTGGATGACACTGTCCGGCCGCGTTAAGGTGGACAACTCCGAGAACAAATACACAGAGAAGTTCTATGCCTCCACCAACACTCAGCTTACCGAGTATTCCACCAATGGCCTCTATGGCCAGGAAGAGGCACAGGACAAGCAGTTCTATGCTGACGTGCTCCTCGACATAAACAAGTCGTGGAAGAACTGGAGCTTTCACGGGAACATCGGTGCTTCCATCTCTGATATGCGTGCGGACAGTTTCTCGCTCCGAGGCCCTATCGCCGACGGCAGCGTGGATCCTTCTGAGTCCAAGAACATACCTAACGTATTTAATGTCTTTGCACTCAGCCAGTCCAAGTCTGTGAAAAGACAGACCGGATGGAGGGAGCAGACACAGTCCATCTACGCTTCTGCAGAGGTCGGCTTCAAGAATGCTTATTACCTTACTCTCACGGGGCGTAACGACTGGCCTTCACAGCTCGCCGGACCTCGCTCTAACCAGAAGGGCTTCTTCTATCCTTCGGTGGGTGCTTCGGTAGTCCTTTCAGAGATTATCCCTATGCCTAAGCAGCTCGAATATCTGAAAGTTCGTACTTCCTGGGCATCTGTGGGCGTTCCTTTCGGAAGATGGCTCGCCAACCCTATGCACGAGTGGCCTGACAAGGGTAACTCTTGGAACACTCAGACGGCATACCCTGTCGAGAACCTCAAGCCTGAGAGGACGAACTCTTGGGAGGCCGGTATCACTATGCGGTTCCTGAACTGGTTCAGCCTCGACGCTTCCTACTATAACACACATACGAAGAACCAGACCATATACCCTGAGATTTCCACGGGTTCAGGATATTCTGAGATTCCTATTCAGTCAGGTGATGTGCTGAACGAGGGCGTCGAGCTCTCGCTCGGGTTCGACAAGACGTGGGGTATCTTCGGATGGAACAGCAACTATACGTTCTCCACGAACAGGAACAAGATCGTCTCCCTGGTCAAGGATGTGAAGAACCCTGTCACCGGCGAGCCTCTCAGCATTTCCGCAATGGAGATGGGCGGTCTCGGCAATGCCAGGTTCATCCTCAAGGAAGGCGGCACCCTCGGTGACCTCTATTCTCGTCAGGACTTCGTAAGGGACAGCAACGGAAAGATTTACGTTGATGCGTCTGGCAATGTCGCCACTGAGACCAAGAAGGACATTGACGACTATGTCAAGCTTGGAAGCGTTCTCCCTAAGGCAAATATGGCTTGGAGAAATGACTTCAAGGTGCAGAACTTCAATTTCGGTTTTATGCTTACCGCCCGTCTCGGCGGAGTGGTATATTCCAGGACTCAGGCGATGCTCGACTACTACGGCGTTTCAGAGGCAACAGCATCGGCACGTGACAACGGCGGAGTGTATATCAACGGTTCCGACCTCATTGACGCGAATAGCTGGTACACGGCCATCGGCTCCGGAGACACTGTCCCTCAGTATTATACGTACTCGGCTACTAACCTTAGGCTCCAGGAGGCTTCCATCGGCTACACCTTCCCTAAGAAGATGCTCGGAAACCTGTTCGACCTTACTGTGCAGGTGGTGGGCCGCAACCTTTGGATGATCTACAACAAGGCTCCGTATGACCCTGAGTCGGTTGCGTCTGCTACGACCAACTTCTATTCTGGTCTCGACTATTTTATGATGCCAAGCACCAGAAACTTCGGCTTCAACATCAGAATCAAATTCTAAAGGAGGCTTTCGACAATGAAAAACAACATATATAAAGCAATTTCGATGGCTGCGGTGGCTTTCTGCGGAATAGCCTGCACATCGAACTTCGAGGAAATAAACAAGAACCCGTATGGCGTTTCCGATGACGAGATGCAAAGAGACGGATACATTATCCGCGCATCTTTGACGGGTATTGCCAACGGAGTGATTTCTCCGGACGTGAATACTACGCAGTTCACGGAATGTCTTCTGGGCGGTACCCAGGGCGGATATATGGCAGATGCCAATGCCGGCTTCGCCAATACCATCTCCAACTATAATCCGACTGACAACTGGACCAATGTGTTTATGAAGAGCGACAGGATCATTCCTGTAATCTATACGAACTACAAGCAGCTCCATCAGGTGACGGATGACCCTGTGATCCTCGCTGTGGGTGACATCGTGAAGGTGGCCGCTATGCACAGGGTCACGGATACCTATGGCCCTATCCCTTATACCAAGATCGGCCAGGACGGAAGCCTCACGGTTCCTTATGATTCGCAGGAGGACGTTTACAAGGCTATGTTCAATGAACTTGACAATGCCGTCGATGTCTTGATGCCTAACCGCACGAACAATTTCGCTTCTGACGCTGACGCTATCTATGGCGGTAACGTCGAGAAATGGATAAAACTTGCCAACTCTCTGAAACTCAGGCTTGCGATGCGTGTCTCTTACGCTGCTCCGGAACTCTCCAGGGAAATGGCTGAGTCTGCGGTGAAGAACGATGTCGGAGTCATCACGTCAAATGACGAGAATGCGAAGTTCTCTGCTTGGGGAACTGACGGAAACCCGATCAAGGTGGCTGTGCAGTATAATATGGTGAAGGAACACGAAGACAAGTCCGCTTGCGGTACTTTGGCAGGTGACTCCCACGTGGCTGCTGACATCATTTGCTATATGAACGGCTACAATGACCCGCGGCGTGCATCATACTTCACGAAAGGCGAGTGGGACGGATATGACTATGTCGGAATGAGAAGGGGCATCGTCATCCCTGCCCAGACGACCATAGGCCACAAGTTCTCCGGCTTCACGCTCAATGTCTCCGATCCTGTGTGCTGGATGAATGCCGCAGAGGTCGCTTTCCTCGAGGCAGAGGCCGTAGCGGTGTTCGGCTATGATATGGGTGGCGCAGCCAAGGACTTCTATGAGAGAGGCATCGAACTCTCGTTCGAGCAGTGGGGCGCAGGCAGTGCTGCTGAGTATATCGCCGACAACACAAGCGTTCCTGGTACATATACGGATCCTTCCGGCTCCAACACCTATACCGAGGCTCTCTCAAGCATCACCATCGCTTGGGACGAGGCTGCGACTACGGCTCAGAAGCAGGAGCGTATCATCACCCAGAAGTGGATTGCGAACTGGCTTCTCGGAAACGAGGCCTGGGCGGACTGGAGAAGAACAGGCTATCCGACGCTGATCCCTGTATCTGATGCGGGCAACAAGAGCAACGGCATCGTGGATTCCCGTCAGGGCGCAAGACGTATGGCATATCCTACCAACGAGGTTACTTCCAACTCGGAGAACTATCAGGCCGCAGTCAGCAATCTCCTGAAGGGTGCGGATAATATGACTACCCGTCTTTGGTTCGACTGCAACCCGGACAATCCTTATTACAAGAACTAACACTAAAATTCGTATAAGATGACAACTAGAGATAACAGATTGACGAAAATCGTTCTCACAGGTGCGGCTGCCATACTGATGGCGTCCTGCTCCGACTGGACCGAGACGGAAAGCGTCAATATCAAATATCCTGACCTGAAGGAGGATGCGCCGGAGCTCTATGAGCAGTATATGCAGTCTCTGAGGGATTACAGGGACAGCGATCACAAGGTGGTCATAGGCAAGTTCGCCAACAAGGCTGCCGCTCCTGCCGGACAGGCCGAGCATATCAATGCTCTTCCCGACAGCATCGACTATGTGATACTCCAGAATCCAGACGCTCTCAGCGACGAGATTATGTGCGAGATGAACGAGGTGCGTGATGTGAAGGGAATGAAAATCCTCTATGAGATAAGTTACGCTGACATCATCTCCGCATACAAGGCTTATGCCGAGGAGTGGAAGGCTGCTCACCCTGAGACGACTCCTGCAGAGGGCGAAGAGGAGACACCGACAGACCCTTCTGACACCCTCGTGGCACAGGATCCGTTCGTGAAGGATGCTGTCAAGGAACAGCTGGCATATTTTCCGAAATACGGCTATGACGGAATCAATGTCTCTTTCACGGCTCTGAACCCTCTCAGTGTGACAGACGAGAACAAGCCTGCGCTTCTTGCGAGCCAGGAGGCTTTCCTCGGAGACATCCGCGAGTGGAGACAGGCCAATGCAGATGCGCTCTTTTTCTATGAGGGCACTCCGCAGTATCTTCTCAGCGAGGATACGTCGCTTGTCGACAGTGCGGACTACATCATCATTCCGGCTGAATCTCAGCAGAACGTTTACGGGTTCTCATACCTCGTGAACCAGGCTATGAGATTCGAGAACATTCCTTCAGACAGGTTCGTCATAGGAGTGACTACGGTCTCGCTTACCGATCCGGGCGACACCAAGGGAACTTTCATCGACAAGGACGACAATGGAAACACCCTCACCGCCATCACCGGAGCCGCATATTGGACGGCGCAGGTGACGACTGGTTTCACCAAGTCGGGAATCTGCATTGACAATGTGCAGAATGACTACTATAACATTCAGTTCGTATATCCTAACGTCCGCAGGGCTATAGCGATAATGAACCCATCACCACTTAATTAAGCATTGAAGATGAAAAAAACATTGAAATACAGCTTTGTCCTTTTCGCGGCGGCATTGACTCTTGCCGGCTGCCAGACGGAAAGCAAGAGAATGGACGAGCATCATTTCGACAACAAGCTTTATCTGAACGCATCTTCCGCCACTGACGAGATCCTGGTGAAGCAGACAGGCTCAGCCGTCAATGTGACGAGGACACTCTCGATGAGCACCGCTCTTCAGGCGGATTGCGACATCACCGCCAGACTTGTGGCTGCTCCGGAACTGTTGGATGCCTACAGACAGGCATATTATGACGGGACGGTGAATCTGCTTCCTGAAGGAAAGTGCGAGATTTCGGAGAGCACATTGACCATATCCAAGGGCGCAAACGCCTCTCCTGCCGTCGAGATCTCTTTCAGCGGCCTTGAGGAACTTGACCGCGACCTCGTATATGTGCAGCCTGTAAGGCTCACCGACATCCAGGGAATAGAGGTGCTCGATTCCAAGACTTCCGTATATTATGTGTTCAAGGGAGCGGCTCTCATCAACGTGGTCGCAGACCTCGCCGAGAACAGGGCTTACCCTTCTTGGAAGGACGGCAGCATAGTGAACGATATGAGCAACTTCACTCTGGAGTGTATGGTGAACTTCAACAAATTCGGCCGCCAGATTTCCACGATTATGGGCATAGAGGGCAATTTCCTCCTCCGCGTGGGTGACGCCGGCGTCCCTGACAACCAGCTTCAGGTGGCTTCGAGCCGTAATCTTACCAGTTCCGACCTTCAGTTTGAGACCGGTAAATGGTATCACGTGGCAATGACTTTCGACAAAGGCACGGTGAAGGTGTACTTTAACGGAACGGAGAAACTCACCGGCAACTGCGGAAAGACATCCGTAAGCTTAGGAGCGGCGCATTCCGATACCGAGGCTTCGTCACGTTGCTTCTGGATTGGATATTCTTATGCTTCAGACCGCTACCTTGACGGGAAGATTGCCGAAGTCAGAATATGGAACAAGACTCTTACTGCTGATGAGATCAATGCTCCTACTCATTTCTATACAGTGGATCCTTCTTCTGAGGGTCTCGTGGCGTACTGGAAATTCGATGACGGCGCAGGCAACAAGATAAAGGACTACAGCGTGAACGGCAACGACCTCACCGTGGATTCCAACCCGGGCTGGACTAAAGTCTCTCTCCCATAAACAACAATAGCATTAAACTGAAGACAATATGAAAAGATATATTGACATACTTGCGATAGCCGCTCTCTGTTCGGGTTCGATGCTCGCCTCCTGTACGGACGACATCCGCATCGGTGAACTGGACGAGTCGCAGTATGAGAACATAAAAGAACTCAAGGGCGCAGTCCGTGACGCATCTAACGGAAAGACCAGCACTATCGTCGAACTCCGCAAGGAGGATTACTCCACATCCGTGGAGTTCAGCCTCGCGAGAGCGCCTAAGGAGGGCGTGGACGTGACCATCTCTTTCGATGCGGACTATCTCGATGAGTACAACGCCGCCCATGGGACTTCATTCAAGCTGTATCCTGCCGACAGGGTTCGACTCCAGAATGACGGGAAGATCCTTATGGCTCCGGACGAGAAAGCGTCATACTCACTTGAACTCGTGATTCCGGCACTTGACACCGTGGATTTCGAGGCTGACCAGACATATCTCCTGCCGCTTAAGGCTGAGATCGATGCCCAAGGCGTAAGCATCTCCAAGAGCGAATCTCACTGCGTGTATCTCGTGAAGAATCTCGCAGGAGACGGTCTTGCGGAGCGAAAAGCCGGTGAGAAGCAGACATTCTTCTTTTTCGAGGTGAATGATACGAACCCGCTCAATGCTCTCCAATGGAAGATGACTGACGGGCGATATCTGGTGAACTATCTGGTCCTTTTCGCCGCCAACATTAATTATGACAGGGAGAAAGGTGAGGTATATATCTATACGAACCCTCAGGTTACCTATATCCTTGCCCATAACGAAGAAGTGCTGCAGCCTCTGCGCAAGCACGGCATCAAGGTGATTCTTGGACTTCTCGGGAACCACGACGAGTCGGGTCTCGCACAGCTGTCCGACATCGGCGCGAAAGACTTTGCGCAGAAGATTGCCGCGATGTGCTATGCCTATAATCTTGACGGTGTGAACTTCGATGACGAGTACTCAAACTCTCCGGATCTGAGTAATCCTCTGTTCGCCAGGAGCTCCACTTATGCCGGAGCGCGCCTGATGTTCGAGACGAAGAAGGCTATGCCTGACAAGTATGTCACCACATTCCAGTATGGCAATATGTACGGTGCGGATTATATAGATGGAATCCCTGCCGGCGCCTGGATGGATATCGCAGTGGCCAACTATGGCGGAAGGGCGCGTCCTTTTGAGGGAATGACTCTTGCCAACTGCTCCGGACAGTCTACTGAAATGGCGAGGGGCGGATATATTTCCGTAAGCACTGCGCAGTCAGTCGCAAACAGCGAGTATGGATATTATATGGTGTTCGCTCCGTGGGCGGCGAATAACCAGGGCAGCCATAATCATTTCGATTCTCTCAGCAATCTTGCTGAAGGACTTTACGGCAACAGACTTGTGACTCCGGAGCATTATTATCCTTCTACGCAGTCACTTGAAACAAAACCATTCTAAATAAGTGGATAAAATGAAAAGATATATTTTGATGCTCGCTTCCGCGGCAGTGTTGTTCAGCTGCTCGGAGAAAGAGGATACGACTGTCTCTTATGACAGCATTGAGGTCTCTGCCGACACTCTGAAATTCGGCCCGGACGGAGGTTCCCTGGACCTTAAGGTCACAAGTTCCGGGGACTGGAGACTTTCCGGTCTTTCAGACTGGGTCAGGCCTTCTGCGACAGAAGGAAAGAATGGTGCGACCATCACTTTTACCGCAGAGCCTGGAAATAGCGAGGCGGTAAAGGAATCATCTTTCAAGGTGTTCACAGGCAGTGCGGTCAAGAAGGTCGTGGTTACATCCTCTCCTGCCTATGTCGTCTCGCTTCTTTCTGAAAGTGAAACCAACGTAGTGTGTGACGGAGGTACTGTGAATGTGAAACTGGACACTAACATCCCAGAATTGGAATTCGAATATTCCGGTGACGGTGCGGACTGGATTGAGGCCGGCTCTCGTTCAGATGCTTTCGGAATGACAATGCAGCAGTTCACGGTGAAGAAGAGCAGACTCTTCAAGAATCGCGAGTCTGTGGTTACCATTAAGGGTGCAGGCAAGTCTGTTGATGTCAAGTTTGTCCAGAATCAGCGTGATACAATTTTCGTCGAAGGCAACAGGACTGTATTCGAGAATCTCAATGAGCGGGATTTCGAGCTAAAGATGAAGACGAATATAGATTATACTGTAGATCTTGCGAACTGGATGACTAACGCCGGTGAGACTGTAGGGGCGACCGGAGAGGACGGCCTTACAGAGAAGACGCTGAAAATTCATATGAGCGAGGCTGCGGCAAGCCGTTCTTACACAATCAAGATTTCCGGAAACGGAAAGGAGTATGTGAGATATACCCTCAAGCAGCAGAACCCGAACCCTGTGCTTGTACGCATCCCGGACGCTGTCCTTCGCTCGAAACTGACGGAACTGGGCTGGATCATCGGTGATGAGAGCAGCGATGAGTGCGAACTTTTGGAAGCAGGGCTTACAGGTACGTCCCTCTCCATTTCAAGCACAACTACGTGGAATCCTATTAATATCAATGATCTGACAGGTCTGGAGGCCTTCCCTAAACTGGAGACTCTCACGCTTGCGGGACTTACGGCCACTTCGATTGACCTGTCTGCTGTAAAGACTCTAAAGACTGTGACTATCAACAGAATTCAGCATCTCACTTCGCTCAAGGCAGGCGAGGCTCTTACGACAGTTGATTTTACCGGATATGGTTACGATTATCTTGATGCTCTGCTGCTTACGATAGAAGGCCCTGCCGTAGAGACGATAAAGGCGAACAGTTCGTCATACTATATTTCTTATGGTTATGAGAAACTTGCTACGATAGATGTCACTGGCTGCCCTTCTCTCAAGGAACTTCAAGTGAACAGGGCATATAATAGCTGGGGATCACTTATGTGTTATCTGAAGAAGATAAATGTGACAGCTGCACAGAAAGCCGCCATCGACGCCGGCACGCTTACCGTAGAGAAACCGGAACAGACTGTTTACGAGGTGAAGTGACATATCTGTAGAGCATCGTGCTCGGACATCTAAATGATTAAGCGAAATACTGCTCATTGGTTTTAAGAGTAGTGTTTCGCTTAATTTGTTTATAGCCATTACCTTATGTCGGACTTATGAAACTTGGCTGGAAAACAGATCTGCGAGAATCTATGATTTTCGTTTTTCTGAAGACGAATTTCTGCCTGTTGCCGCTCTTTTTGATAAAGTCGGACAAGATTTGTAATTTTGTAGATTGTCGGTGGCTATTTGGCCGGACGATTTACGCATATTCGGAAATTTTATAAAATAATCGACAATGAGCGGAAAATACAACGAAGAAAAAAAATATGTGATGGAGGCTGAGGTCCCGTGCTACGACGTGGACTCGAATTTAAGGATGAGGCCGGCGGCATTTATGGATTTGGCCCAGGAAATAGCCTATCAGGCTGCCACTGCATTGGGGTTTGGGTATGATGACCTCCAGAAGGAAGGCAAGGCGTGGGTCCTTTCCAGAATGCACTTTGAGTTCCTGCGTCACCCTCTTTGGCGCGAGAGCATTGAACTGGCCACTTGGCATAAGGGACCTTATGGCCCGTTTTATCTGAGGGATTTCTCTCTGAAGAACAAGGACGGCGAACTCCTTGTCAGAGGAACGAGCTCCTGGGTCATACTGGATGTAAGACAGAGGACTATGTGCCGTATGGCGGATGTCCTTACTCTGGTACCAGAGAATAGCGTCTGCCCTGAAAACGCCATAGAACGTCCTGCAGACAAGGTTATGATGCCGCGCGGGGCGGAGCCTGAGCAGGCCGGCGTCCATAAGGTGGAATTCTCCGATGTGGATCTTCTGGGACATACGAACAACGCCAGATATGTCGTCTGGGCGATGGACTGCATTGATTTCGATGAGTTGAGGACTCACCCGGTCAAGGACTTGACGGTCAATTTCATCCACGAGACAAGGTCCGGCGAGGAGATTTCCCTTGAAAAGCTCCGGTTAGAGAATGAAGACGGCTCCATAACATACTTCATTGACGGTAAATTAGCCGACAAGGCTGTCTTCTCGGTGAAAATCAATATGTAACCATATAATAATCAGATATGCGTGACTTATTCTTGGGAACAGGTATAGCACATACCATCCTGCTGCTGGCTTCTGTGATAGCCATCGGCCTGTATCTCGGCAGATTCAAGTTCAAGGGAATCTCCATAGGCTCCACGTGGATACTGTTCATAGGTATCCTATTCAGCCATTTCGGCCTCAGGGGCGATCCTCATATCCTGGCATTTATGAAGGATTTCGGACTTATCCTGTTCGTGTTCAGCATCGGCCTTCAGGTCGGCCCTGGATTCTTCCATTCCTTCAGGAAAGGAGGTCTCACGATGAATATGCTGGCGGTGACGCTTGTTATGCTCGCTGTCCTTATGACATACATTATCCACTTCGTCACCGGAGAGGACCTGCATACTATGACCGGTGTGATGTCCGGTGCCGTTACCAACACCCCTGGCCTTGGTGCCGCACAGCAGACTCTTGCTGACGGCCTGCTTGCCGACGGAGCCGCTCAGGATGCGGCATCCGCTGCGTCATCGGCCATAGCGTCCGCATACGCTGTGTCATACCCTATAGGTGTGCTCGGCGTAATATTTCTCCTGATTTTCTTCAAGACCGCATTCAAGGTGGATCTGAGCAAGGAGAAAGAGGAGCTGGACAATGAGGGTAAACTTGGGACTGGTGCCATCAGGGCGAGCTTCGAGGTCAGGAATCCTGCGGTGTTCGGAAGGAAGATAGGCGAAGTCACCAGGAGCAATGGCGACAAGTTCGTGATTTCCAGAGTGCTGAGAGGAAATGAACTCTGTGTCCCGGCATCTGGTACTGTCCTTATGGAAGGGGACAAGCTTCTTGTAGTCACGTCTACGGACGCTGAGGAACTGGTGAAGATACTCTTCGGGGACGAGATCGATATGCCGTTCAAGGAATGGGACAAGCCGGAGAGCCATATGGTGGCCAAAAAGATAACCGTCACCAAGTCGTCCATCACCGGACGCAGTCTCAGAGACCTGAACGTGAGGTCTATATATGGGGTGTCCGTGACTCGTGTGTTCCGGTCTGGAGTAGAACTTGTGGCACGTCCGGATCTGTATCTGCACGTAGGTGACAGCCTTCTGGTAGTGGGGCCCGAGGAAGCGATGGACAAGGTCGCCGGCCTGTTCGGAAACAAGGCGGCGAGCCTCAGCCATCCTAACTTGATCCCTATCTTCTTCGGAATCGTGATCGG
Source organism: uncultured Bacteroidales bacterium (assembly GCA_934695325.1). Classification (GTDB taxonomy): domain Bacteria; phylum Bacteroidota; class Bacteroidia; order Bacteroidales; family UBA932; genus Cryptobacteroides. The sequence continues at coordinate 231,711 of CAKUVD010000002.1, forward strand.
AGTTGTCTTCGGTTGCATTCCTATAAAGTTCCCTGGCATTCCGCAGCCTATCAAGCTGGGACTTGCCGGCGGCCCGCTCATCATAGCCATCCTTCTCGGATATTTCGGCCCTAAACTGAAGATCACCACTTATACGACATTGAGCGCCAATATGATGATACGAGAGATCGGAATCTCGTTCTTCCTTGCGGCAGTCGGCCTCGGAGCAGGCGAGAACTTCGTAAGTTCCATAATGAACGGAGGTTACTGGTGGATTCTCTATGGTGCGCTTATAACTCTTGTGCCTATCATCTGCACCGTTCTGCTTGCACGGCTTGTGTTCAAGTTGAACTTCTATCAGATCTGCGGACTCATCTCCGGAGGAACCACCAACCCTCCGGTCCTCGCATTCTCTCAGGAGGTATATGGAACTGACTATCCTTCAATAAGCTACGCTACCGTATATCCATTGACAATGTTTATGCGAGTGCTGATGGCACAGCTTATAATCCTGTTTACATTGTAACGATGTTCGATTTAGTATATCCTGCATCTTCGGCCCCGGTCCTGCCTAAACCTACGGCTGACAAGCCGGAGCCTGTCCAGTCATCGGCGTCGGAGATGTTCCCTGTGATCAGAGAGACAGGTGTCGTCTATGCTCAGGCGTCCAGGGCATATTGTCACGGCGGTTCGATGCTCTTGCACCCTGTCGTGCACCTTCATATCCTTAACAGATATGACCAGCTCTATCTTCAGAAGCGCTCAATGAAGAAGGATCTGCTTCCGGGGCGATGGGACACGGCTGTAGGCGGTCACGTGGATTATGGAGAGTATATCCGGGAGGCTCTTTTCCGTGAATCGGGAGAAGAACTGAAGTTCACTGAATATAACCCGATATGGCTCGGTAACTATATCTTCCAGAGCGATACGGAGCGCGAACTTGTGAACATCTTCGCGGCTGTCGGAAACTTCACCCCGCAGCCAGACCTCGATGAAGTGTCCGAAGGCCGTTACTGGACGATGGACGAGATCGAGAGCAATATCGGGAAATCAGTTTTCACTCCGAACTTCGAGGGCGAGTTCCGGAGAATAAGAAAATCGCTGGAAGCACTTTTATAAAAAATATGACCACATTCAGACAATTGACAGGCTCTCCTGTCGGCAGCACCGCTGATTTGCGGAAGGTCGCAGAGACATTGACAGAAGATTTCATCCTTATAAACATCAAGCCATTTCCTTACGAACTTGGCTACCTGGCATTGGAGCGATTTGCCGAAGTGGCAGCCTGCACCGGTGCAGATATGCTTTATTCGGACCATTATGAGCTCGTGGTCTCTCCGGACGGGAAGGAGGAGCGACGTCGTCATCCTGCCATAGAATGTCAGCGCGGCGCATTGAGGGATGACTTCGACTTCGGCCCTGTCCTGGTGTTCCGCACGGAATCGTTCAGACGGGCAGTTGCGCAGATGGATGTGGACTACTCGTTTGGCGCGATGTACGACCTGCGCCTCAGGATGGACAAGATCGTACATATAGGCGAGTTCCTTTATACGGAAGTGGAGACCGACCTCAGGAAGTCCGGCGAAAAGCAGTTCGACTATGTGAACCCGCGTAACCGCGAGGTCCAGGTCGAGATGGAGAAGATATGCACAGCTTACCTCAAGCGTGTCGGGGCATATATCGCACCGGGATTCAAGCCGGTGGAGGAAGATGACGCTGTGGACTCGGATGTCACGGCATCCGTAGTCATACCAGTGTTCAACAGGGTGCGCACCGTAGCTGATGCCGTAAAGAGCGCGCTGTCGCAGAAGTGCGACTTCGAGTACAATGTCATCGTCGTGGACAATCATTCCACGGACGGGACCTCGGAAGTTCTCGCCGGGATAGACGACCCGAGACTGGTGGTGATAGTCCCGGATAGGCTTGACCTCGGCATCGGCGGCTGCTGGAATACGGCGGTTCATGATTCCAGATGCGGAACTTATGCCGTGCAGCTGGACAGCGACGACGTGTACAAGGACGCCTCTGCACTTCAGAAGGTCGTGGATGTATTCAGGAAAGAAGGCTGCGGAATGGTCATCGGCTCATACGAGATGACCGATTTCGATATGAGACCGCTGCCTCCTGGAATCATTGACCATAGAGAGTGGACAGACGACAACGGCAGGAACAATGCGTTGAGAGTCAATGGTCTTGGCGCTCCTCGCGCTTTCTATGTGCCTCTTCTCAGAAAGATAGACTTCCCGAATGTCAGCTATGGCGAGGACTATGCCGTCGGACTCCGCATCAGCCGCGAGTACCGCATAGGCAGGATCTATGAGCCGATATACTGCTGCCGCAGATGGGAGGGCAATTCCGATGCTGCGCTCGACATCGCCAAGGTCAATGCCAATAATATCTATAAAGACAGCATCCGTACCTGGGAATTCGAGGCGAGACTGGCAATGAACGGCAGGAGATGATGGAAGACAAAAATATCGGCAAATTCATACGGGACCAGCTTTCCGTATGGCCTATGGCGGCTGCCAACTTCAGAGCTCTAAAGAGAGCGGAGACCAGAAGCCTCACGGTGAACGGCTTGGAGGTCAGGCTGCAGCATAATCCTGCACGCGTAAAGTCGTCTGCGGCTAAGGTGGACAAGGCTTCTCTCCTGGCCCGCAAGTGCTTCCTGTGCGGCGAGAACCGTCCGATGGAGCAGCGTTCGATACAGTTCGAGGGAAGGAAGGGAAGGAAATATGATATGCTCATAAATCCGTATCCGATTTTCCCTGAGCATCTGGTGATAGCCCGGAATATGCACGTTCCGCAGTCGATATGGCATAGGATGACCGATATGACTGACCTGGCACGTCACTATCCGGCATTCACCATTTTTTATAACGGCCCGAAATGCGGGGCTTCGGCGCCTGACCATCTTCATTTCCAGGCCTGCCCGCACGGGCTGATGCCGCTGGAAGCGGACATCGAGAAAAAGTTGGATGCCTTGGAGTCGTCCGGGCGGATGCCGGATGAACTTTCATACCTTGCGTCTGTGCAGGATGCGAGGCTTTATCATTATAGCAAGCTCACAAAGGGAGTGTTCGTGCTGACGGCGCGTACCTCCAAGTCTATGTCGAAGCTTTTCTTCAGGCTTCTTGACTGCCTCCCGCAGAGAGAGGACGAGACGGAGCCTATGTTCAATCTCCTGACTTGGTACAAGACAAGCCCGTCGCTCAGGCTGGCCGGCATATCCCACGGGCGCTTCGGCGAATACAGGGCAGTGCTCCTGGCCAGGGACAAGCATCGCTCGCACCACTATTTCTCCGAAGGTGAGGACCATCTGACGATGAGTCCTGGATGTGCGGATATGGCCGGCCTGTTCATTGTCCCCGATGCTGAGGATTATGCCAAGCTTACTGTGAAACTGCTGGAGGAGATGCTTTCTGAGGTGTCCATAAGCGAGGAGACCGAGCGCAACATCATCCGCAGGCTCACCAGGACTCAGCAGACTGTCCAGGTGGGCATAATGTCAGGAAAGGAAATAGAATTCGAGATAATATCCGACGGAGCGGGGCGCCAGAAGGTGTCCTGGGAAGACGGACGTATATCATATGGCGGGACATTGTACGACGAACTTGTGTTCGATGCGTGCACGGCGGCGTCTATGTTCGCGGAACCTACGTTCATACTTTATGGCGTTACCATCGGAGTCGATTTCCATTGGGAGCGTCGGCAGACCCAGAAATTCGCCGGTATGCTGAAATTCATAGTCGATGGGGACAATGTGGTCGCTGTCAATGTGATAGGCATAGAGGACTATCTTCTCAGCGTCATATCGTCAGAAATGAAAGCCTCTGCATCACTGGAGTTTCTGAAGGCTCACGCCGTGATATCTCGTTCGTGGCTGCTCACCCAGATATTGTCCCGCAGGGATAAAGACCATCCGGAGCAGTCTTCCGTTAAAGAGGACTTCATCGATGATTCCGGCGTGCTCCATTATGTCCGCTGGTATGGGCGGGACGACCATAAGTCCTTCGATGTCTGTGCGGACGACCATTGTCAGAGATACCAGGGACTTACCGTGGCTGTCGGGGACAATGTGAGAAATGCCATCGACCAGACCTGGGGCGAGGTCCTTACATATAATGGGAAGATTTGCGATGCGCGCTTCTCCAAGTGCTGTGGCGGGATGATGGAGCGTTTCAGCACGTGCTGGGATGATGTGGACTATCCGTATCTGGAGGCTGTCCCGGACAATCCGTCGGAGAATGTGGACATCGGCATTGACCTTACCCGCGAGGATGATGCCCGCAGGTGGATCCTTGGCGGGGATTCTGAGGCTTCGGACTCGTTCTGTGACACAGGCGACACTGCGGTTCTGTCCCAGGTCTTGAATGACTACGATATGGAGACGAGGGACTTCTTCCGGTGGAAAGTCTCATATAAGAGAGCTGAACTGTCGGCGTTGATAAGTCGCCGCTCCGGACAGGATATCGGTATGGTTGAGAGCATCGAGCCTTTGCAGCGAGGGCCTTCCGGACGTATAATGCGCCTGTCGATAAAGGGATCGAAAATGTCAATGGTCATTGGCAAGGAACTGGTTATAAGGAAGTTCCTTTCCGATTCGCATCTGAAGAGCTCCGCCTTCACGGTGGATGTCGAGGAGTCTCCGGAATCAGCGGACAAGGATGTCATAACACTCAGCGGCGCTGGATGGGGCCACGGCGTGGGGCTGTGCCAGATAGGGGCGGCAATGATGTCAGTAAGAGGCTACAGATATAAGGACATCCTGTCGCATTACTACCCCGGAAGCCTGTGCTCCGTTTACATTGAACCAGATAAACAGTGATTTTATGGGTAAGCTGATGAAGTCACCTTGGTGGTGGATACCTACTCTGTATTTTGCGGAGGGAATACCGTATTTCGTAGTGAACAACATCTCTGTCACGATGTTCACGAAGATGGGTGTGCCGAACGGCAAGATGGCGCTCTTCACGAGTCTTCTGTATCTTCCGTGGACGCTCAAGCCGCTGTGGAGTCCTGTCGTGGATATCTTCCGCACGAAGAGATGGTGGATATTGACGATGCAGATGCTGATGTCCATAGCATTCATACTGCTGGCATTCAGCATCCCCCGGCCGTCGGCCGAGATCATCGGAAACATTTCCACGCCGATATCTATGTTCACGTTCACATTGATATTGTTCGTATTGACGGCATTCGCCTCAGCGACACACGATATCGCCGCGGACGGGTTCTATATGATAGGTCTAGACCACGGCCGGCAGTCCTTCTTCGTCGGGATCAGAAGCACATTCTACAGGCTGTCCTCCATCTTCGGGCAGGGAGTCCTGGTGGTGATCGCCGGGCTTCTCGAGGAAAGGACAGGCGACATACCTCTCGCCTGGACATTGACAATGGCTGTGACAGCCGTGATATTCTCTGTGGTGACATTATACCACACGTTCTTCATTCCGCGTCCGGCTGGCGACAAGCCAGTACAGGTGCAGGGCGGCTCATTCGGCGGCGAATTCGCCCAGGCCTTCATTACATTCTTCCGCAAGCCCGGCGTATGGATCGCCATCGTGTTTATGTTGCTCTACCGTCTTCCGGAGGCCTTCCTCCTGAAGATGGTGAATCCGTTCCTCCTCTCGTCTGTGGAACACGGTGGGCTTGGTCTCTCGACATCGGCAGTGGGCATAGTCTATGGCACCATCGGTGTCCTGTCACTGACCATCGGAGGCATCGTCGGCGGAATGGCGGCGTCACGCTGGGGACTGAGGAAATCGCTCTGGCCTATGGCTGCGTGTATGACGCTTCCGTGCCTGACATTCGTGTACCTCAGTATGGCGATGCCTCATAACCTTGTCGTCGTCAGCACCTGCGTGGCTGTGGAGCAGTTCGGCTATGGGTTCGGCTTCACGGCATATATGTTGTTTATGATGTATTTCTCAGAAGGCGAGTTCAAGACCTCGCACTATGCCATCTGCACGGCTTTTATGGCGCTCAGTATGATGCTGCCGGGGGCCGTCGCCGGATATCTTCAGGAGATGCTCGGCTATGAGGCGTTCTTCTGGATGGTCATCGTCTGCTGCATCGGCACCGTGGCCGTCACGAGACTTGTAAAAGTGGACCCTGAGTATGGGAAGGTGTCCAAGAAACTTTAAAAAAACTATGAAACGAATCTTTTATGCACTGGCCGCCATCGTGGTGGCTTCTTGCGGAACTCCGAAAAAATCCGCTTCTGGTCAGGAGACACAGGATGCTCCGGCTGCAAATGATATGATAACTACGCTTCCGGTCAAGTCACCGAAGCCGGTCAATGTCGATGCTACGGAGGTAGACAGGACAGCCTTCGCACTCTCTCTGTTTAATTCTGCGTTGTCGGAAAGCGACGACAAGTCCGCAAATCTCATTGTGTCGCCGTACAGCGCAGGAATGGCGTTGTCAATGCTTGCGGACGGGGCTGCCGGGGACACCAGGGCGGAGCTCCTTTCCGCATTGTGCGGCTCGTCTTATGCAGGAGATGTCCTGAAACAGGGGAGCGGCTATTCCATCTCCAGCGCGAATTCCATCTGGCTGAAAAATGGATTCGAGATACTCCCGGCCTATAAGAAGAGCCTGGAGTACTCCTACAAGGCGATGATCGCCGAGCGCGATTTCTCCAGTCCGGCCACTGTCAAGGAGATAAACAAGTGGTGCTCCAGCAATACCGCAGGCCGCATCCCTGAAATCATTGACGAGATCAGCCCAGATATGATGATGTTCATTATCAATGCCTTGTATTTCAAGGCTCCGTGGCAGTACCAGTTCGACAAGAACTCTACATATCCTGAGGTGTTCCATAGCCCGTCCGGCGACATCAAGACTGACTTTATGCACATAAGCGAAAATTTCAGGTGCGGCGAGAACGATGCCTGCAAATATGCCGTCCTGCCGTACAAGTCCGGTGACTACAAGATGGCTTTGCTCCTCCCGGACGAGGGGGCCGATATCGCCAGCCTTCTGGCCTCTGTCTCTGCTTCAGATATTGAAGCGGCGCTCTCTGGGGCGACTTCTCGGAAAGTGGCATTGTCAATGCCGAAGTTCAAGATCAATACTACATTGATACTTAACGATATACTGAGAAAGATGGGCGTCAGAAGGGCTTTCGGTGCAGATGCCGACTTCAGCAGGATGACGTCTTCAGGCGTCGCTGTGGACCAGGTTTGTCAGAAGTGCTTCGTCGAAGTCAATGAAGAAGGCTCCGAGGCTGCCGCAGTCACTTCCGTAGGGGTCAGGCTGACTTCTGTAAGACCCGAAGGGAGGCCGTTCATAATGAGGCTTGACAGGCCTTTTGTCTTCGCCATAATGGACTCCGCCACAAATGACATCCTGTTCGCAGGACGGATTGCGGCTCCGGAGCGCTAAATCCTATGAGATGAAGAATGCTTTGAGAATACTGGCATTGACCGCGGCGTTCATCGTGGCGGTGCCGTTTGCGTCATTCGCCAGGCAGCAGAAGGTACGTGTCGGCATAGAGGTCCTGGAAGGCAGAAGCTTCGAGGGATTGCGCGGAAAGCGTGTCGGCTTGGTTACAAACCCTAGCGGTGTGGACAGCCGTCTCCGTTCCACGATAGACATACTGGCCGGTGCTGAGGATGTGAGTCTTGTGGCTCTTTTCGGCCCGGAGCACGGTGTCAGGGGAGATGCCTATGCTGGCGATGCGGTAGGGGATTCGGTGGATCCTCAGACGGGCGTGAAAGTCTATTCCATCTACGGGAAGTACCGCGAACCGTCACAGGAGATGCTTGAAGGCATTGACGTGATGGTGTATGACATCCAGGATGTAGGAACCAGGTCTTATACCTTCATCAGCACTCTCGGGCTCGTGATGCGTGCGTGCGCCAAGAAAGGCATTGAAGTGATGGTGCTTGACCGTCCGAATCCTCTCGGCGGAGAAAAGGTGGAGGGCTGTTGCGTGGAGCCTGGGTTCTATTCCTTCGTGAGCGAGTTCCATATTCCGTACATATATGGACTTACCGTGGGCGAACTTGCCATCCTGATCAATGAAGAGGGCCTGAACTGCGGACAGCGTGGCGAGGATGCCCATCTGAAATGCAAGCTGAGTGTCATCCCGATGGACGGATGGCGCCGCAATATGACATTCGTGCAGACGGGCTTGCCGTGGGTGCTTCCGTCGCCTAACATCCCTTATCCTCAGTCTGCCGTGGATTATCCATCGGCAGGAATCGCCGGGGAGATGTACGGCTATCTTAATATCGGTGTCGGGTACACATTGCCATTCGAGACCTTCGCCGCCTCGTGGATTGATGCGGACAGGCTGAAGGCGGAACTTGACAGCTATGGCCTTCCTGGCGTGGCTTTCCGCGCCATCCACTACAAGCCTATAGCCGGAAGTTCGCAAGGAAGACTGATACACGGAGTTCAGTTCCATTATTATGACTATGGCGCCGCTGATATCTCTCTGACACAGTTCTATGTGATGCAGGCCTTGAACAGGCTGTATCCGGAGAGGAATCCTTTCACTATGGCTAAGGATCGTGTGGGTATGTTCGACAAGGTATGTGGTACGGATTATGTAAGAAAGGAGTTCTCGAAGAGGCTTGAGGTTTCCGATATCATCGGATACTGGAAGAAGGATGCCGAGGCGTTCAAGGCTCTATCGAAAAAGTATTACCTTTATAAGTAGGCGTGTGCGCCGCTTTTAAAAAAAACTATTTGACTATGAAAGAGATCAGAAACATCGCGATGGCCTCGCTGGCGGCGTTGGCATTGCTTTCCGCTTCAAACAATGATATTTATGCGCAGGTGCGCAGGTCTACGACCACTACTCAGAACCGTTCGACATCGGGCGGCTCCTCTTCTCAGACGAGGTCGTCTTCTTCGTCATCGCAGACTCGCACTTCCGGGTCGCAGACACGGTCTTCATCATCACAGACACGGTCTTCGGCGACTTCACAGACTAGAAGCTCCTCGTCTCAGGTTCGTCAATCGGGCTCGTCGTCCCAGGTGAGACAGTCCGGCAGTACGTCGCAGACCCGCCAGAGCGGCAGTTCGTCTTCCTATCAGCAGCGCGGCACAGGCAGTCAGGTTCGCCAGTCCGGAACCTCGTCTCAGGTTCGTCAATCGGGCTCGTCGTCCCAGGTGAGACAGTCCGGCAGTACGTCGCAGACCCGGCAGAGCGGAACTTCATCTCAGGTGCGCCAGTCGGGCAGTTCTTCGCAGACACGTCAGAACACTACCACCGATACTCGCAGGACCAGTTCCAGTTCATCCGTAAGGACATCTTCGGGAAGCGAACATAGGGTGGCTCAGCCGGTCGGAGGGAATAACGGCTCATCGCAGTCTCGCCAGTCATCATCATCCAGCAGCACCGTAAGGAGAAATACCAATGTGACAAGAAGCGGTCTCGGCACCGTCACCAGCCAGATGCGCTCACAGTCAGGCAGTGACTATCGCACGCCGTCATCAGGGCGTCCCGGCTCCAGAATGGACAATTCAAGTGATTTCCGTATTGAGGATCATAATGTGCAGAGAGTACCGCCTCGCGACCGCGATTTCATGCCGTATGACCGTCCGGGCCATTTCTATGACCGTCACGATCCACACTGCTTTGGATTCAGGGTCGAGATGCTTCCTCCAAGACATAAGGTAGTAAGATACTTCGGCATTGACTATTACATATATAATGATGTGTATTACAGGCCTTACGGCGGACATTACATCGTGTGCCGCCCTCCTTTCGGAGTGACCGTGGCCCGCTCTGTATCAGATCTGGCTTTCGCTGCCGTGAACTTTGCATTTTACTCCAATGTGTATAGGACATATAGTGCCATTGATGCGAACAACAGGTATATTGACCAGCAGAACAGGATTATTGCCCAGAACAATGCGACTATCATGGCGCAGAATAATTATATTGCGATGAATCCTAACTCGGCGATGTCGTCTTATGAGATTGCGAACCGTCTCGGACTTGTACAGAGTTATGCGTATGCTGACAGGAACTACTTCTATGAGGATGGCGTGTTCTACATCGTCAATGCCAATGGCAAGTATCAGGTGATTGTCCCTCCTGCGGGAGCGCTGGTGCAGAATCTTCCGGAAGATTATGACACCATCACCCTCGGAGGTGTCCAGTATTACAGAGTTGATGACACCGTGTATCGTCTCACCCTTGTGAGCGGCGCTCCTTATCTGGAAGTGCTCGGACAGATGTACGGCAAGATGGCCCGTGACTACGGCTATGGGTATTAGCCTGCCTGCTTGCGCATATTTTTTCAGAAGCCGCTATCCGGAATCCGGAGGATGCTATAAAAAATCAGATTAATGCCAGTCATAGGAGTTTTTGATTCCGGCGAAGGCGGGTTGTCAGTCCTGAAGGAGATAACCCGTCTTCTTCCTGATGAACGATACATATATTTTTCGGACAATGCGCATTGTCCTTATGGTGAGAAGTCTCCTGAATATATCCAGGCTCGTGCCCGTGCGATTACGGAACTGATGCTCCGTGAAGGTGCCGATATCATCGTAGTGGCTTGCAACACTGCGACCGCCGCGGCTATATCGACTTTGCGTGCCGAGTATTCGGATGCGGCATCATCTGTAGTTCGGGAGAGAATGCTGACATTGACCTCGGGCCGGCACGATCATATAAGGTTCATAGGTATGGAGCCGGCCGTGAAGCCTGCCGCATTGGGCACGCGCACCGGCGTGATAGGGGTGCTTGCGACGGCTGGCACCCTGAAAGGCTCGAAGTACCTCCACACTAAAGAGAGTGTGGATGGCAATGTCCGTGTAGTCGAGCACGTGGGGCAGGGGTTTGTGGAGCTTGTGGAGAATGGCATCCTGTCCGGCCCGGAGGCTGAAAAAGTCGTAAGAGCCAGCTTGAGTCCGCTTCTGGATGCAGGTGCGGACACCATTGTCCTCGGCTGCACGCATTATCCGTTCCTTCTTCCTGTGCTTCAGAAAGTCGCCGGCCCCGGAATCCGCTTCATTGACCCGGCCCCGGCTGTGGCCCGTCAGCTGGTCAGTGTGATGAAAGATGAGAAACTGCTGGCTCCGGATGCTGAGACGACCGCTCCTGCTCCGACATTGCAAGTTAAGCTTCTATCCTCAGGTGACCCAGCTCCGCTCCACCGCCTCGTCGGAATGATTTATGGCCACGGCTCAGAGTCCCTGTCACCGCATGGTGAATCCCAGGTCTGATCTGCTGAAAATTGACAGGCAAAATGATTCATAGTGCTTATATATGCTTGTCAATAAACGATTTACGACATCTTTATCCATTGCGGAGAAGAATTAATTCATATATTTGTGTAGAAACGAACTTACTACGCTCCCTGAAACAGGGAGAAATTGTGCGAGAGAGAGGGGTGGGCGTGGCGGATGCGCCAGCCCTTTGTGAAGCGAAGACAACTTCTTACTTACACATTATATGAACAACAAATTCCTTCTGCTATGCATTGCAGCCGCATTGACGGTGTGTAATGCCTGTAGTGAAAAACAAGACACTGGTCGGGAAGAAGAGACATTGACGCTTAAAGCTTCTTCCAAAGGGACTCCCGTCACCGTCAGCGAAGACGGGAAGACAGCAGCCGTGACATTCAGCGCGGCACGCTCCTATGCAATCACCGAAGTAATATCCGCATTGGAATGGCAATGCTCTGTAGATGAAGACGCCGAAGATTGGTGCCACACGGAACCTCTCGGCGGAGGCTTCAGGATAACCGTTGCCCCGAACACCGGATTCAGCGAAAGAAAAGCCATTGTTACGATCACTTACGAGGACAATGCGGCAGCTACCGTAGCCGTGACACAGAAAAGTCTCGATGCTGAGCCTCAGCTGCTTCTGGAAAAGGACGAAGTGGCATTCCCAGAGGCTGGGAAATCCGTCACCCTGTCCGTGCTCACGAATATGCCGGACTGGGACGTCTCAGTACCTGAGGACGCATCCTGGCTCACGGTCACGAAGGACAAGAGTCTCAGTACATTGACAATAACCGCGTCTGAAAACACCGCTGGTGCCGACAGGACATCTGCATTGACCTTTACAGGGGCTCAGGCCGGGAAGACTCTTCTGACCCGGGAGATTCCGGTCGAGCAGTGGGGGCCGAGCCTCGTCCTCTCCGTCACCGTCGGTTCGGGGGACAAGGTTGTGCTGCCTTTTGCCGGAAAGGATATGGACCTCAGCGTCGATTGGGGTGATTCTGAGGACTTTGACCCGACACGAGTGCGCGGTACCATCGCATCCATCAGCAGCATGGTGGACTATCTTGACTATATCTACGCGGAGTCCGGAACATACGACATCACAGTGCACGGCGTGGTCCCGATCATTACCGCCTATCTCGATAACGTGTTGATGGACAGTAAGTATATGCGTAAGATCACGGCTGTGAAATCGTGGGGCAAGGGCCCGTTCCAGCTGCTGACATCGGCATTCTATAACGCAGGCCTGAAATCTGTCGCTTCGGATAAGTACGGCGCCCTCGCCAGCGTTACGGATGTCAGAAGCATCTTCATGAACTGTGCAAGCCTTGAAAGCATCCCTGCGGACTTTTTCCAGGGAATGAAGAACGTCACCGATTTCAACAGCGCATTCTTCGGCTGCTCATCCTTCAAGGAAATCCCGGCGGGGCTGTTCTCTGGCAACAAGCAGACGACATCATTCGTCTCCACATTCAAGGGGACTGGCATCACATCCGTCCCTGCGGACATCTTCTCCGCTTGCCCGGACGTGGTGACATTTGAAAGCACATTCGCCGAATGTTCTGACCTTGAGACCGTTCCGGAGCAGCTTTTCAGCCATAATACGAAAGTGACCTCGTTCAATTCTACGTTCTCCGAATCCGGAATCAAGAGCGTGCCTGCAGGCCTGTTCGCATCATGCCCTGCCGTGACAGACTTCAGCTCGGCGTTCTATGACAGCGCATTGGAGAGCATCCCTGCAGGACTTTTCTCCGCCAACAAGGAAGTGCTAGACTTCGAGTTCGTATTCAACCGCACCAAGATCCAGACGATTCCGGCGGACCTTTTCGCCGGCGCAGCCAAGGCCACGAAATTCGAGGCCGCGTTCTACCGTTGCCAGAATCTCGTCTCCATCCCTGCCGGCCTCCTCGACGGCTGTGTCAATGCAGAAAGTCTCAACCAGCTGTTCAGCTACTGCTCATCACTCAAGACCATCCCTTCCGGCCTGTTCGATAAATGTCAGAAGGTCAATGATGTCGATATGTGCTTCAAGGGTACCGGAATCAACGCCGTCCCTTCCGGCCTGTTCGACAACCTGAGAAACGTGACATCTCTCATGAGCATGTTCGAGGGGTGCGAAGCACTTGAGACCGTCCCTGCCGGGGCGTTCGCTAAATGCACCTCCGTTACTGACTTTTCCAATATCTTCAAGAGCTGCACCTCCCTCAAGAATGTGAATGGCGGCATCTTCCCGGCTTCGGCGACGAACATGTCATCGGCATTCTCCGGCTGCTCGGCCCTGGAGTCCATACCTGAGAACCTGTTCTCCGGCCTTGCCAAGGTGCAGAAGTTCAATAATGTATTCGAGGACTGCTCATCCATCGTCTCCGTCCCTGCCGGGATATTCAAGGACAATGCAGCTGTCGAGAGCTTCGATTACGCTTTCTATAACTGCAGCAGCCTCAAGACTGTGGGCAATCCGGAAGATGCAGACGGATGCATATTCAAGTATGCCGCCGATGCAGTGTCTTTCGGATACGTATTCCGGAATTGTTCTGCATTGACAGGAATACCTGCGCATACTTTCGCGTTCAACAAGAAGGGCAACTCCTTCCAGTGTACTTTCGACGGCTGCTCGAGCCTGTCCTGCGAATCACCTTATGCGGAGGTCACTGTGACTTCCGGCGGCGTGTCTTCAGTTAAGAAGATCCATCTTTATGAGAGGAACAGCTCGCAGGATGTGTTCTCTGTGCCGTTCTCGTACTCATACTGCTTTGATGGCTGCACTTCGCTCGCCGACTACGACTCTATACCTGATGACTGGAAATAAGTAGATTGATATGAAATTCAATATATTACGGGTGGCTATGGCTGCCCTCGGCATACTGGCGCTGGCCAGCTGCTCTAAAGACAATGGTTCAGACAAGAAGCTGAAACTCGCTTCTACAAGCCCTGCGGTGACACTTGTAAGCTCGACTGAAGCCGACATCGCACTCACGTCCGCGGGAGGAAGCATCCCTTTCACCATCGGCAGGGTTTCCGGCTGGGAGGCCAGTGTCCAGCCCGGGGCGGATTCCTGGTGCAGTGTGTATCAGGTCAATGACAAATTGTCCATCGCCGTGGACGAGTTCATTTCGAACCAGGACGGCAGCAGGACCGGAACTGTCGAGATCAATGCCGATGGTTCCGTAAAGGCTGTCATAAGGATTACCCAGAGTGCATCGGCCAAGGCGACCCTCCAGCTTGAGCCGGAAGGAAAGGCGTATATCTCCTGCAAAGGCGGAGAAATCCGTGTCAATGTCCAGAGCAATGTCCCTTCTTTCAATGCTGAAATAATCGGGATGAATCTCCGCTGGGCTGAATGCTCCACGGAAGGCAATACGGTGATAGTCAGGGCAGGGAAGAACATAACAGGAAATGAGCAGAAAGCAGTGTTGAGAGTGTCTGTCCTTTCCGGCTCGGACGAAGTTGTCGAGGAGTATGAGTTCAGGCAGGGCAATGGCGCTCTGATGATGGAGTATGTCATTCCAGAGGACGGCAGAATCGCTGATCTTCCTGTGACTGGAGACATCGACTGCACCGTGGACTGGGGCGACGGAAGCGAGCCTGTCCTTCTGAAGGGATATGTTTCAAGTTATTCGAGACCAGGTCATTCCTATGACAAGGCCGGAACATATACTGTCTCCGTCTCAGGGAGTGTCGAGGAGTTCAACTCTGATGATTCCGCAGTTCAGGCCTATTTCACTTCGCTGAAGTCATGGGGCGCTGTCCGGATCAAGTCATTGAAGAAGGCATTCAAAGGAACTGCATTGACAGAAGTCCCGGCCCCGGAGGAGCCTTGTCTGTTCTCGGAGGTCAAGAGCGTGGCAAACGCATTCGAGAGAGCGGCGTCGCTGAAAACCGTCCCGGAGGATTTGTTCAGCACGGCAGTGAATGTCACCGATGCGTCGAGCCTGTTCTCGGGCTGCAAAGCGCTGGATTCCGTTCCGGAAGGTCTGTTCAGGTCAATGCCTTTGCTCACAAGCGTCAGCAGCATGTTCTATAACTGCCAGGCACTGAAGTCTGTTCCTGAGGATCTGTTCAAGTCCTGCACCGGGATTACCAGTGTCAATGCCTTGTTCCAGGATTCCGCCCTGGAGAGCATTCCGGCCGGCTTCTTTAGTTTTGCGGGCAAGGTGCAGAACATGATGACGGTCTTCTCCGGATGTGCCGGCCTGAAGACAGTGCCTGAAGGCCTGTTCGACAGCCTGACAGAGGCCACAAGGTTCCAGAGCACGTTCGTGAACTGCAAGGCGCTGACGTCTGTCCCGGTCAGCCTGTTGGACAAATGCCGGAAGGTCAATATGACGATGTACATGTTCAGCGGCTGTTCGTCACTTGAGGGTGAGTCGCCATACACCATGGTGGACGGAAAGAAGGTACATCTCTACGAGAGAAGCGGTTATCCTGACACATTCACGAAGATCCTGGACAAGGACGCGAAGGGTACTTTCTCCGGCTGCACCAGGCTGACCGACTACGCCGCCATGCCTGCCAAGTACAGGGAGTAGTCACTGCCCGGCTTCTCCAGGAACTCCCAGTATCCTTGTGATGTCTCACGGTCCCGTGTCCTGCTATAGGTGTCGTATTCATGCAGGTGGCGCGGCGAGTGCTTAGCCTCGTTCAGCCAATTTGTCGGGCGTTCAGCTTGCGTTCGTCAGTGGTCCTGCGAGTGCTTAATCTCTTTAGTTGATTATCAACGACTTACGAATCTCAAAGTCCAGAGTTTCGGACTTTGGGATTCGTAACTGCTTGATAGTCAATATCAGCTCCGCCGAGAACCTCGTGAATGAGCGGCCAGTGCCTAAGCTTATCGCGGGTGATTCCGTAGTCGCTCATTCTTAGGTCGCTGCCGGGGCTTCTGTCATGCGGCAGGTTGCGTGATGGCAAGAAATAACTGCATAGTTACTGAAATGCTTTGAAATGTTAATGAAATCATCTATTTTTACGATAATTACTAATGCTATGTGGCTTAAATGCTTCTGAATGTTAAGCGGATGGTGTTCTGCGGAACGGCCTTTCCGATGTTCAGGGGACAGCCTGGAAGTATTGGAAACCTGTAAAAACACTGAAATGATGACTGACAAGAGACTTGAAATGTCGCCTGATATCGTGGCGGCGTACCTGCGCAAAGCGCCGGAGACTTTCACCAAGGCTGATATCATCGGCTTTGCCCGTTCCTATGGCATCAGGATGGTGAACTTCATGTATCCGGCGGAAGACGGACGTGTAAAGACATTGACCTTTATGATCAACAGCCTGGACTATCTGGAGACAATCCTCAGCCAGGGCGAGCGTGTGGACGGCTCCAGCCTCTTCCCGTCATTCGTGGAAGCCGGCAGCAGCGACCTTTATGTGATTCCCCGCTTCCGGACCGCGTTCGTGGATCCGTTTGCGGAAATCCCGACGCTGGATATGCTATGTTCCTTCTATGACAAGGACGGACGCCCTTTCGAATGCGACCCGTATCAGATCGTGAAGCGGGCCTCGGCAGTGTTCACCAGTTCCACCGGAATGACTTTCGATGCCATGGGAGAACTTGAGTACTATGTGATTACAGACGAGGAAAGGCTCTTCCCCGGGACGGAGCAGAAGGGCTACCACGAGTCCGCGCCATTTGCGAAGCTCAATGCCTTCCGCGCGGAGTGCATGTCAATGATAGCTCAGACAGGCGGTCAGATAAAGTATGGACATAACGAGGTAGGCAGCTTCACCCGTGACGGCAGGACGTATGAGCAGAACGAAGTCGAATTCCTGCCTTGCCCTATAGAAACCGCTGCGGACCAGATACTTCTGGCAAAATGGGTGATAAGGACATTGGCCTGGAAACGTGGGCTGGATGTGACTTTCGCACCGAAGATAATCGTCGGCGAGGCAGGTTCAGGTATGCATATCCACATGCGGATGATGAAAGATGGCAGCAGTTGCATGACCAAGGACGGAAAACTGTCCGGTATTGCACTTCGTGCCATAGCCGGTCTTATGACATTGGCCCCTGCCATCACGGCATTCGGCAACAAGAATCCTACATCGTATTTCCGCCTGGTGCCTCATCAGGAAGCGCCGACGAACATCTGCTGGGGAGATTGCAACCGCTCAGCCCTTGTCCGGGTCCCTCTTGGCTGGTCTACGGGAGCGGATATGTGCTCCGACGCCAATCCTCTGGAGGAGACCTGCAAGGTTTTGGACGGCTATGTCCTGCCGGATGCCTCGAATAAGCAGACCTTCGAGATTCGTTCGCCGGACAGTTCCGCTGATATATATCAGCTGATGGCGGGCCTATGCACTGGTTGCCGCGTGGGGCTTGAAATGCCTGAAGACGAGGCACTTGCTCTGGTAAGACGCACATACGCCGGACTGAACATCCACACGAAAGGCTCCAAGGATTTCGCTGAACTGCCTGGATGCTGCACGGAGTCAGCCGATGCACTGGAGAAGTCGCGTGCCGTCTTCGAGCAGGACAATGTCTTTCCTCCTCGTATGATAGATGGTATAGTCCGTTCTCTCAGGTCGTTCAATGACCATGGACTGCTTGCCGAAGCCGGAAAAGATCCCACCGAGGTCAAGGCCCTTGTGGACCGGTACTTCTACTGCGGTTAGGACTGGAATTGCCTTGTTTTGCGTAATGTTCTAATACATAAAAAGATACGGATTTCTAAAATCGGTCAAACCGCGATTTTAGAAATCCGTAAAATGTCGTGTGTTAGCTTGTTATGTAAGACGCTTATCAGCGTCCGGCAGCAAGTTCTATCTGCGCCTGAACAGGCGTGAGAGCGCATTCTCGGACGGGATGCTCTCGTACTCGCGGCCGTTGCCCTTGTAGATGAGGTCCTTCACGGAACCACCTACCTTGTCATCCTTGAACAGCTGCTTTGCCGAAGCATCGTCAGAGATATCGTAGATAAGCATTGACGCCTTCATCTCGCTCTCCTCATCGGCATTCTCCGCGGCGATGTAGAGAGTATTGGCATCGTAGGTATTGAAAATCATCTTCTTGGCGGTATAGTTGCCATCGAGAGTGATATATGGCTCGGTGTCGAAATTCTTACCGTCATAGTTCAGGCGGTAGATCTTGTTGCCGTTTGAGTAATAAAGAATCGTCTTGACCGGGTTCACGGCTACGGCTGACTCAGGGAGAATTTTGCCTGTGGCATCAATCTCGCTCAGCACTGTCTCGCCCATTATCGCTGCATCAGGGTCGAACCTGTAGACCTTGGTACTCGCGCCGTCTGCAGTCACCAGCATTATGGCCATGGCACCATAGCGGTCTTTGTAATACTCACCGTCGCATCCCTTCAAGAAAATAGGTTCTCCTGAAAGCACGTTGTCGCCCTCTACGGCATCGAAGGCCATCAGGGCTGAATGATAGATAAGTTTATGAGTCGTCTTGTCGAAGTACGCACGTACATAGTCATTTACACTAGTCTGTCCTACAACGCAAGTATAGTCCGCAATCACGGCCCCTTCAGGCAGGATGTCAGAACCTTCCGCAGCGACGAAATTCCTGTCGCTTGCCATTATGTAGTCCCTGCCGCCGCCGACGAAATAGACGACATCGCGCATATTGTTCCAGGCATAGGACTGTGTCCCCTGTGGGCAGAGCATCGCATTAGGATGGAATTCGCCGCTGCCGTTGTATGTGATTTCGGTCCTGACTGTCAGGTCGTTGGTGCTCAACGCATATACCTTGGTCGGATTCTCTGTGCTGATAAGCACTTCATAGAAATTTTCAGTGAGCAGGGCTTCCTTTGGGGAAGTGATGCCCTCACCCTTCCAGCACAGTGCCAGAGGGCTCTTGCCGAGTTCCAGCGTCGGGTTGTTGTCCTTGAATGCATATGGGCTGGCAGGTGTCTCCATCTTGTCCAGACGCTTCCAGGTCAGGATTGACCCCTCGCTTGTGCCTGAGAGGAGAAGAAGTCCCTTGTCATAAGGAGTCGTGACGGTCAGCTTGAAGTCAGCGATCTTCGCCCCGGTGGACGTGGATACTTTCAGGTAGCCGTTGAACTGGCCGTTCTTGTCGCACTTGAATGTAAGCACGCTGTCTGTACCTACGACTTTGTAGTCGATGTTCCACTCGTATTTAACGCTGTCCCTGTTCTCCTCGCTGTATCCGATGAACTCCACTGACGGAGCTATCTCCAGATACTCGTGCAGACCTCTCTCATAGGTGCCTTCAACACCTGAGAGCGCAGCCACGTCAGGAGGTGTGACAACCTTGATTTCGTTGTTTTCTGTGCAGGATGCGGCCGCGGCCATAAAAGCCAGCGCCGCAAAGGTCATTCTTGATGATTTCATAATCTGTATTGTTTATTTATAAATATTCAAAATTTCTAATCGGGTCGCCGGCCCGTGCGCGTCGTCTGAACAGGGCCGCTGTCTGCATCTATGCTGTCATACCGGCCAGTCCACGTCCGGGAATGTCACCCCGAACTCGGGATGCTCCTCGAAATACGCCTTCACTTTCTTGAACGTCCGCAATATCGTGTATTTCATCTCGTTGATATCCTTGCGGGTGATAGCCCCGCCCCACAGCTCGATGAACTTCTGATATTTGCGCGGATTGTACTCGCCAAGCCACTGCGACAGCATCGGCCACCATTCAGGCAAATCGAGCCGGTTAGTGAAGCTGACCGCCACCGACCTGTCCTCCACGGCTCCGAGCCTGAAATCCTCGCCGGGCAGCATATCCAGCACCACCGTGAACACTGAATCCGACTGCAGAGCCAGCCTGTGTATTGTCAATGCCACTGTCCCGGATGATGCTCCGGAAGGGATTGCCCCGGTCATCAGCGGCTCGTCATAATGCT
This sequence comes from uncultured Bacteroidales bacterium, assembly GCA_934695325.1. Taxonomy (GTDB): domain Bacteria; phylum Bacteroidota; class Bacteroidia; order Bacteroidales; family UBA932; genus Cryptobacteroides. The sequence goes on from CAKUVD010000002.1 coordinate 251,708, forward strand.
CGTGCAGCCTGGCTGTCGTCCTCGCGTTGTCCAGTGCGATATTGAAAGTCCTGTCATATCTGGCCGGTGAACCGATGATCTCCACACCGATTTGGAGAGTCGTGTCCGTCACTGAGAACGGCAGCTCACCGAAAGAGAAATACAGCGAATCCGTCTTGAAATTCACCAGCGAATCGCCCTTGTATGGAAAGCTTTCCTTGTAGCTGCACCCGGCGGAGATGCCTGCCAACGCTAATAGAAATATAAGACGTCTCATTTCCGTTCCTCCCCGTTTTCATATTCGCTCTCGGGCAGAGGAAGCACATAGACCTCGTCGGATGCCGTGAAATGCTTGCTGTTCACTCCGTCCATATCCATCTTGAACCGCTTGTATGTGAAGAAGATATGTCCCTCTCCCCAGTATTCCTTTACATATTCCCCGACAAGCCTCTTCCTGAACTTCGTCTCGGTGTCAATGTCCTCCTGCGAAAGCGGAAGCAGCCCCCTGGCAGTCACCACGGCGTTCAGAGATTCCAGAGCCTTGGCCTTGTCCGCAGATGCGTATGCCGACTCTGCCAGGATGTAGAACATCTCCGGAATCCTTATGAGGCTTGGCCCCGGGATGCGCCCGGTCGGAACTATCTGGTCTTCATCATAGTTCTTGTCATAAAGCTTCACGCATAGCGTGACGCTCTTAGTCCACGTCCTCTTGGAGAAATAGGCCTGATACCTGTAGTCATTGTTCGTGGAGGTGAATGTGGAGACCTCGAAAAGGGACTGGTAATTGTCACGTACCATCAGCATTGACTCGGTCAGCCTGGTAGGGTAGAGACTGCTCCGCACATCCAGATACATATTCGGCGCGTGAAGCCCGAAGATGCACTCCCGGTTGGCCAGGTATCCTTTGAATAAGCTCTTGACCTGCTCGTTCCGGGTGAATTGGAAGTCTCCTTCAAGCGCCAGTGCCGCATATTTGGCCGCCTCGGCGTGGTTCCCGGCCCAGTTGTGCACACGTGCCAGAAGAGCCGCGGCCGCATACTTGCTCATATACACATAAGAAGGTGTCCTGCCTGAAATCTCCGGCGACTCTGAAAGCAGTTTGTAAGAATGCTCCAGGTCATCCACGATTCTTTCATATACGCCTTTGACGGTCAGCCTTTTGAACGGAGTTATGGAGAAGTGGTCTGCATAGGGGATCGCCTCTGCATCAGGCTGCTCCATCCCCGGGGCGAACAGGCGTAGAATATCCAGATGCATCATTGCCCTGACAGCCAGGGCCTCTCCCTCGATGCGGGGAAGGCCGGGATATGAATGACCGGAGACATTGTCCAGGATGCTGTTCGCCGATGATATCACGTTGTAGGCGTCGCCCCAGATTCCGTCGATCCGCTCACGCACATCCTCATCCCTATATCTTAGGTCAATGCTCTTGGTCAATGTCGTCTCGCCTTCGCCGTAGTCGTTGAAGTACAGCTGCGCTATCTCGTCGATGAACCCGAAGGAAAGTTCCTTGCCGTACAGGCCGTCAGAGGCCAGGGAAGCGTAGACCCCGTCCATCGCGTCGATGAAGCCCTGCTCGTTCTCGAACATCTTCTCGTTGCTCACGATTCCAGGAGTGTCGATGTCCAGGAACCCGCAGGCAGATGTCATAAGCGCCGCTACAAATCCGTATATATATTTATTCGTCATATTGTCAGATGTTTAGCGATAACGAAAACTGGAATGTACGCGCGAAAGGGTAGTCAAGGCCGCGTTCCCTGCGGATGGACGACCAGTTGAAGAGGTCGCCTGTGGACAGCGAGACCATCGCCCTGCGCAGATGCACACGCGAAATCCAGTTCTGTGGCAATGTATATGAAACCTTAAGTGAAGATCCGTCCAGGGCGTATTCCTTGGCGACGAACCTGTCAGTGACCGGAGTCACCTCGCGGGAGGCTATGTTCTTGTACTTGGCCATGTCGCCCGGCTGTTTCCACCTGTCGTAGAACACACGCCTATCGGCGTTTTCGCGGGGGTTGCCGCCTTCTACCTTTGTCGCCAGCGTCTGGTTATAGACCGTGGCGCCTAGCCGGTAGGCGAATGTCATGGAAAAGTCCAGGCTTCTCCAGCTGAACGATGCCCCGAAGGAGCCGTTCACCAGCGGGGAAGTGTCACCAGCCACATACTTATCTTTATAGCTGTATTCGTAGGTATAGTTCCCGTCCTTGTCGATGAACACCTCGCGTCCGTTTGCCGGGTTGATTCCTGCAGAGCGCATCACCTTCAGCGCAGTCATCGACTCTCCCTCCTGGTAGAACGAAGCCGGCAGCACAGACGATGAAGAGGCCTCGTTCCTTTCGTTCAGGTTCTTCAGGTAGTCGCTGATTTCCAGTATTTTGTTCGTGTTGTGGCTGGCGTTGAGGAAAAGATTCAAGTTCAAGTCCTTGCGTTGCAGGACATTGCCCCTTATGGAAAACTCCGCTCCGGAGTTGCATATCTTTCCGAGGTTCTCCTTCGCACTGCTGAATCCTATGTGAGGCGGCTTGGAGATGTCCATCACCAGGCTGTTGGTAGTGTCGTAATAATAGTCAATGCTGCCTGTCAGCCTGTCGGAGAAAACTCCGAAGTCCAGGCCGATGTTCCTTTTCAGGCTGCGCTCCCATTTCAGATGGGGATTCACCATCGAGACAGGCACTGCGCCGATATTGCCGTTGTAGTACAGGTCCGAGCTGTACTGGTAGGAAAGCTGCGCCTGATAAGGGTTGAAATTGGCATTGCCCACGAATCCCATGCTCGCACGCAATTTAAGCAGGGAGACCTTGGTCGTCTGCATGAATTTCTCCTTGTGGATGTTCCAGCCGAGGCCTATGGAACCGAAAGGGGCGAACCTGTTGTCAGTTCCGAACTTTGACGAGCCTTCGTAACGTACAGAGAGATCTGCGAAGTAGCGATTCCCGTAGATGTAGTTCGCATTTGCGTAGAATCCGAGCATCCTGGACTGGTCCTCGCCTCCGCCGGGGTGGCTCTCTGCATATCCTGTGGCCATCGACGGGTGCTCAAGCTTGTCTGAAAGCACGCCGAGCGCCGAGAATGAGTGGGTATCGGACTTCGTCGTCTCTACATTGACACCGCCGGTGAGGCTGAGGGTGCTGGTCTGTGCCAATGTCCCTCCCCATGACTTGTTCCAGACGAGGAACGCATTGCCGGACAGGGCGTTGGATGTGCCGTCATTGACATTGAAGCTGCCTTTCTTCTTCGGGTCCGCGGTGGTATTGAACCTCTGTGACTTAGGCGAGTAGAAAGTCTCCCCGCCGGACTTCGTCAGTGTGTAGCTCAATGTCGCTTCTGCCCTGAATCCTCCGGCGATGGTCCACCTCAGCTTGAACGTGTCGATGAAAGATGTGGATGAACTGTGTATATAGCTGCTGAGCTGCTTCTCGTACAGCGGGTTCGCAGTCGTGAACGAGAGTTCCGTGTTCAGAGAGCCGTCGTCATTATATGGCTTGTCGTAAGGGTTCAGCCGCACATAGTCGGAGAACTTCCCGTATGGGACATCCGTGGACTTGGTGCCGCTGAAAGATGCGATATTCTGTATGAACAGCTTGGAGAGGCTTCCGTAGGTGAGGTTGATGCGCAGCGAGCTGCTGTTCCTGCCGGACTCGTCCATCACTCCGCGGGTAGAGCTGATGTTGCCAGATACATTGTACCTGAAATCCTGGCTTCCTCCTGAAAGCATCACGTTATGCAGATGGTTCAGCCCTGTGCGCAGGGCCATCCGCTTCCAGTCTGTGTTCACTCCGGCATTGACCCGGTCGAGTTTCTCGTAGTAGATTTTCTGCCAGGCGAGGTCGGTGCTGCTGGAGCCGGTGAAGTTCCCGTAGATTCCGGCCTGGCGTTCGTACTCCAGCTTGTCGGCGGCGTTGAGGAGACGGTAGTCGGAAAGGTCCGGCACGCTCACCTGGACATTTCCCGAGTAACTTACCTGGAGCCTTCCGTACTGAGTGGGCCTGGATGTGATGACTATCACTCCGTTGGCTGCCTTTGAGCCATAGAATGATGTGGCGGACGCATCCTTCAGTATGGATATGGACTCGATGTCCTCTGCAGGCATATCGAAGATATAGCTGATGTCCACTTCCGTGCCGTCGAGGATGAACAGCGGGACATTGGTCTGGTCGCCCTCGATGAAGCTGCTTCGTCCGCGGAGCACCATATCCGGCACCTTGTTAGGGTTCGAGCCGTTCTGTATGTCATCCTTCAGCTCGAAGCCAGGTGCCTGCAGCTGTATGATGTTCAGTACGTTGCTATGTGTCAGCTTTTCTATCTGCTCGCGTTTTATCACGGTCAGCGAACCGGTGTAGCTCTCCTTCTTTTTGTCCACGTAGCCGGTGACGACCACATCGGAGACGGTTTCGGTACGTTCTCGCATAATGATATCGTACCTGGTGCGGTCTGCATTGACCTGGACAGTCTCGTCGCTGTATCCGAGCATCACGGCCTTGAATGTTCCGATGCCGGCAGGAAGGTCGAGGGTGAACCGGCCGTCTGCGTCCGCGGTGGTGCCGTAGGTCCGGCCTTTCTCGCCGTATGCGATGATGCCCGCCCCGGCCACAGGAACACCTGCGATGTCGATGACCGTTCCTGTTATATGCTTGACAGTCTGTGCGTTGAGAATCTTCGGCGATAGAAGCGCCATCAGGAAGAAAATCAGTGTCCTATAGTATATTTGACGGTTATCTATGGTCATCTTGTGCAAGTCCATTTTTTACGGATGCAAATTTAAGGGCGTGCATTTCCGCCGTCAATCGTATGAAATGGGGATTTTAGTGGACTTGAAATACCAACAAATGATGAGTGGACGTTTTATGCCGTTGGCGTAAATTTGTGCCCGCAAATAAGACGAGATATGATGAAGACTAACCGTGCGGCTGCATTGGCGATGGTGTCGATCCTTTGCGCATCGGCCGCGTATTCCTGCTCATCCGTTCCGGATGGAGACGAGAAAGACATTGACATAGAGGAGCCTGCACGCGAGACTGATGACATAAAGGTCATTCCGGGGAGGCTGAAGGTCAAATTCTCGGAAAACACAGAGCCGAGGCTGAGTCTGCTTTCTGCTGTCGGTGCGACACGTATGGAGAGAGTGTTCCCGTATGCCGGCAAGTTCGAGGAACGTACCCATAGAGAGGGACTTGACAGATGGTATAATGTGTGGTATGATGAGGACATTCCTGTCACCAAGGCTGCCGGAGAGCTGGAGGAGATGGACGGCATCGAGGTCGTGGAGAAGGTCTTGCCTGTGAAGGGCATAGGCTTCGGAAAGCCTATGACTATACTTCCTATGGGTGTCAGCTCTATGTGGCCTTACGTCGCTTTCGCCGTCCCTTCAGATGGCGGCTCCGCCTCTTCGGAATATCCTGTGAATGACCCGTATCTGCCGAAGCAATGGCATTATCATAATGACGGTACACGCACTGATGCAATAGCCGGTGCGGACATAAACCTGTTCCGCGCCTGGGAGGTGACTTCGGGACGCAATGACGTAGTCGTGGCTGTCGTGGACGGCGGAATCGACTATGAACACGAGGACCTGGCCGGGAATGTAGGTAACTGGGCCGAGCTCTATGGACAGGAAGGTGTGGATGATGATAATAACGGCTATGTGGATGACATCTACGGCTGGAATTTTATCTATACCGACCGGAACCCTATGGGAACCAATAAGATAACTGCTGTTCCGCACGGGACTCACGTGTCAGGTACCATAGGTGCTGAGAACAACAACGGCAAGGGTGTCTGCGGAATCGCCGGCGGCAGCGGAAACCACTCCGGAGTGCGCCTGCTAAGCTGCCAGATGTTCACGAACAACAAGAATGATGACGGAGACTCAGATGCCGCCATCAAGTACGGGGCCGATGCCGGAGCAGTCATAAGTCAGAACAGCTGGGGGTATGACGGGGCCACCTACCTCCCGCAGAGCTGCAAGGATGCCATCGACTATTTCATAAAATATGCAGGAGTGGATGAGAACGGGAATCAGGTCGGCCCGATGAAAGGCGGAATTGTGATTTTCGCCGCCGGCAATGATGACCGCAACTATCTTTCTTATCCGGCCTGCTACGACCAGGTTCTCTCTGTCTCTTCTGTGGCTCCGGATTACCGCAAGGCATATTATTCAAATTATGCCAAGTGGGTAGATGTGGCGGCACCGGGCGGGACGTATAAGAACGACGGGCGCTATGATGACGAGTGTCCTGTTTACAGCACTTTACCTGGCGGCCAGTACGGCTATATGCAGGGAACTTCGATGGCCTGTCCGCACGTTTCCGGTGTAGCGGCTCTTGCTGTCTCCAAGTATGGCGGCCCTGGCTTCACTCCGGAAAAACTGAAATTGTACTTGACTAAAGGAGTCAATGACATTGATGCGTATAATCCCGGCTATAAGGGACTTCTTGGATCCGGCATCGTGGATGCCTATAAGGCTGTCTCGTCGGACCAGGGGTATGCTCCGGAGCCTGTGACTGACCTTCAGCACAGCAATACAGCCGGAGAGGTGGAACTTACATGGACAGTGCCGTCGGACAAGGATGACGAGCATCCGGATACTTTCCTGATAATGTGGCGCGTAGGAACTCTGGACAAGCCGGATCCGGATAATCTTCCGGAGGGTGCTAGCCTGGTGCGCGTACCTGTGAACGGAAAGAAGTCGGGGGACAAGATGACATACACCCTCCTGGATATGGACCAGGACACCAGATATACGGTCGCAATCATCGCCGAGGACCCATGGGCTAACCGCTCTGCCGTTTCGAGCATCACTTTCGGTACTCCTGTGAACGAGCCTCCTGTACTTTCGACTGATGCGGCCCAGCCTGTGCAGGTGCTTTATAACCGGAAGGTGCGTGTTACGTATCTTGTTACCGACCCGGACAGCAAGGACTATACGTATGAGCTGACAGACCCGAGCGGGGCCGTCACCCCGGTGAAGGAACAGGGCAGGCTTCATCTGGACATCTTCAATTATAAGCGCACTTCCGGTTCGTATTCGCTGCATATCACTGTCTCGGACCGTTTCGGCGCCTCCGATTCGGCGGATTTGAAGTTCGACCTCCTGCCAGACCAGGCTCCTGCTGTCGTCAATGCTTTCGCTCCCGTCTATCTCGGCTCTATGAAAGAGACCTCCGTGTTCCTGCCGTCCTCCGCATTCGAGGATGAAGTGCCGGCGACCGTGAAATACAGCCTGTCCTATGACAGGTCAATGCTTTTCCTCCAGGAACTTCCTTCAGGGGAGTTCAGCATAATGCCGCTCAAATACGGTCGCTCGGAGGTAAATGTGACTGCGACCGATGAGGGCGGGAACGCCTCCGTATGCACTTTCGCGGTGCTCTGCCGTGACGACTCTCGTGAGGTGGACCTGTATCCGAACCCTGTGCGCGATGTGATGAATATCCGTATGGGAAGGGAAGTCAGCGGTCAGGTCAATGTCTCTGTATATGATGCCGCTGCGAGGAGAGTGCTCTCTGCCGATGTGCGGATTGCACCGACCGAGCCTGCTTCCGTGGATATGTCGTCCCTCGGAGGCGGAAGCTATACTGTACGCATATCCTGGGACGGCGGCTCTCTTGTCCGCACTGTTGTCAAACTATAGACCTTAATGAATTATACAATGAAACTGTTAAGACGCATTGACATTATACTTATAGCCTGTGGCATAGTCTTTTCCGGTTGGGCCTCATGCCCTGCCGCCGCGCAGGAGACAGGCTCTTTCATGAGAAACCCAGCCGATTCCAGGACAATGTCCCTTGCCGGTGCCGGGGTGGTGTCGCTTGATGACGTGTCCGTGCTGGACAATGCAGCATTGTCCCCGTTCTCCCTGAACCGCTTCTCCGCAGGAGTCTCGTGCCAGTCGTGGATGCGTAACGCCTTCGGTGGCGGGATGTCATCCTATTCGATGTCTGCCAGATATTCTTTCCGCAAGGCCGGAACTGCCTATCTGGGCGTGCGCTCGCTTAAGACGCCTCCTTTCGAGCATACTGATGATTATGGCAATGTCATAGATGATTCTTCCTCGCCTCTGGATCTGGCCGTCGAGGCCGGCTATGCCTATCGGTTCTGCGGTGATTTCTCGGCAGCGCTGACAGCGAGGTATCTACGGCTGAACCCAGGCTATGGAAATGTTGCCGATGCCGTCTCTTTCGATGCCGGGCTTGCCTGGCGGCATCAGTTCGGTGGTGTGCTGGAGGACGTGGCCGTGATAGCGCAGCTGAAGGATTTCGGTACGTCCCCGGATTATGGCGCAGGTCGGCGCAGTCTTCCGTGGCTCGTGAACGCCGGGGCCTCGGTCGGTCTTCTGGCTGGCGAGCATCATCGTCTTCGTGCCGGCGCATCGATGGATATCCCTGTGGCGCCGTCGCTTGATGGCCTGGCTCCTGTCAGGGGAGTCTCCACCTCTTTTGGTGCCGAGTATTCCTATCGCCGAATGCTCTATGCCCGCGGCGGCTATCATCTTGGCAATAAATCAGCAGGGGGGCAGCGCTGGGGTTCCATCGGACTTGGCCTCCGCTTCTGGCATATCACACTGGATGGGGCCTTTATAATCGCCCCGTCCTCGTCTCCGCTGCGCAACACCGCTTCCGGCACGCTTTCCGTCTGGTTTTAGGACTGTGCTGTCAGATCTGGAAGCCGGTTATTTTTATGACTCTCTCAGGTTGCTCAGGTACGCCTGTGATAGGCATTCTGCGGTCAAGGCTTCTTATAGTCGCCATCTCATTGTCCGAGAGGACGAAATCGAAGACATCTGCATTGGCCTGGATTCTGTCGCGGTGGACGCTCTTCGGAATCACGATGACTCCACACTGGATCTGATACCTGAGTGCGACTTGGCGGGTGGACTTTCCGTGGCGTTCTGCGATGGCGACAAGGCCCGGATCCTCAAACACCTCATTCATACGGCCTTGGCTGAAAGGCATATAGCCCTCGTGCTGCACGCCCAGGCGTACCATCCATTCGTGTTCCTCCAGGCGCTGTGCGGTCAGATTCGTCTCGATTTGGTTCACTGCCGGGATTACCTCGTTATAGCGGATGAGGTCTATCAGCCTGTCTGTGTTGAAGTTGGACACTCCGATGGCACGGACGACGCCCTCGCGGTTCAGCCTCTCCAGCTCGCGCCAGGCGGCGTAGACATTCCCGTAAGGCCAGTGCAGGAGGACCAGGTCAATGTAGTCCGTCCTCAGCTTCGCCAGCGAGTCCTCGACGGCACGCCTGGTGTCATCGAATTCGTCGCACCATACTTTCGTGGTGATGAAAATGTCTTTTCTGTCAATGCCGGAGGCTTCCACAGCTTCTCCGACGAACTCCTCGTTCTTGTACATCCTGGCTGTGTCTATCATCCTGTAGCCAAGTTCCAGTGCGTTCTCCACGCTCATCCGGCACTCGGAAGGATCAGTGGACTTGAATGTTCCGAGTCCAAGCACAGGCATCAGCACGCCATTGTTCAGCTTTACGTTTTCCATAACAAACAACTTATAGATGTCACAAAAATACTAAATATCTTTATATCTTTGTACTTTGCGTGTTTTTGTCGGGAGGCATAACTTGCAAGAATCGGACACAGTCCGCATTTATTATGATAGTATTTTTATGATATAAATATATGAAACGTATTTTAACATTCTTCGCTGCGGCTGCACTTGTTCTTGCCAGCTGCGAAAAGAACAACGGAAATGACAATCCTGAGGTCAGTTCGGACTTTACTGTCGAACAGACATTGCTGACACAGGGGTCTCTGGATGTCAAGATCACTCCTAAGGACAACGAAAACACGTATTATTTCAGCGTAATCACCAAGAAGGACTACACGGCCAGATATGAAGGTGATCCTGAAAAGCTTGCGGCTGCCTATAAGGCCTGGTTCACGGATATGGCTGCACAGTCAGGCCTTTCTGTCGAGGAGTTCCTTCAGAACGCCCTTCTTTCAGGAATGCAGAACTACCAGTTCCGATCCCTCGTGCCGGAGACAGAGTATGTATTCTTCGTATTCGGTGTGGACTATTCTGCCAATCTGACCACTGACGTGGATGTGGTTCCTTTCACTACTCCAAAGGCGGCTCTGAACAAGGACGCCACATTCACCATCACTCCTACGGAAATCGGAGCGACATATTTCAAGGTCAATATAAGCTGCTCAGACCCGAGTGTCTTCTACTATTATGACGTAATGCTTCCTTCTGTATATGAGCAGTACTGCGGAAGCGATCCGGCTAATATCCCGACATATATGACTGAATATCTGTCAGCGCTGAAGAGCGAGAACGACACTTATGCGGCAATGTCAGAGGCGGAATTCATCAGCCATATCACTGTCGAGGGCGAGATCGAGTATGATACGGCTCTTTCAGAGGCTGCGAATTCCCTCGTTCCTGAAATGGAATTTCCTGTATTCGCCATCGGTATCGCGAATGACGGATCGTTCACCACGAATGCGACAGTGGTGATGGTCAAGACAGCCGAGACACCTAAGAATGACTGGATCGTCTCCGATGCGGTTCCTACTGATATCCAGTTCAATGCTACCATCACTCCTGCATACGACGAGGCCTATGCCGTGATTCTTGAGCGCAAGACCTATTTCGAGGGCGCCACGGATGCACAGATGGTGGATGACCTTCTCGCTGCCAGGAAGGGTTCGTTTATGGATGACCTCTGCATTGAACAGACGAAAGTTCAGTTCACGAACCTCATCCCGAATGAAGACTATTATATGTTTATGATAGCCTGCACGCCTGATGGACTTCCTAAGACAGGGGACAAGCTGAACGTGAAGAAATATGAGGTAAAGACCAAGGCTGCCACGGCTACGGGTGCAGTCTACTCCATCAACGTATTCAATGTTTCCAAGACAAGTGCACAGATATCAGTTTCCGTTGATACCGATGGCGAGGGGCAGACATTCCTCACAAACTACATCACAAAAGCGGAATTGGAGAAACTTTCAGCGGGAAAAACTGAGAGCGAGGCTCTGAAAGGACATATGGATGCTCTAATCGATGCACAGCTGAAGGCTTGGAACGACAGCCACTCGACTTCTCAGATGGACAGAAAAGAGTTCCTGTCGAGGGTGCTCCCCGGCGAGTCCAAGACAGGCACAGGCGACTACATCACAGTAGAAGGCCTAACAGCAGGTACGGCCTATTATGCCTACGTAATAGGTATAAAGGCTGACGGTACATACACCACAGAACCGTTCAAGAAGGAGTTTTCCACCATCGCAAGTGTAAAGAGCAAGATTTCCCTCTCAATAGGAATGACAGCCTGGATTTGGGATGAGATCTTCCCGAACGAGACGAATTATACTGTTAGCGCGACAGGTGAGCCTTATGCAAATGTCAAGGCTGTATATTGCAAGTATTTCACCGGGAATGATGAATGGGCAGGAAAGACAGCATCTGAAATTGCAGAATCGCTCCAGAAGGAACCCGAGGGACTGTATGGCACTGCCTCAGCAGGTTTCAGGATAGCTCGCGGAACCAAGTTCTTCGTCTATTTCATAGGCGTGGATGTCGATGGAATCACCACCGACATCACCAAAGTCTCCCATACGGCAAAAGCCGAGGGCTCCTCTGGCACAGGTATGGGCAAGAACGTGTCTATCGACAAGACTGAAACTATCGCGGTACGATGATGAAAACAGCATTAAGAACATTTGCATTGACCTTTGCTGCGGCTGCGTTTCTCTGCGGCTGCGGCAAGGGGTCTGGTGAGCCTGACACTCCGGACGGACCGGATACACCGGTGGACCCTGTCACTCCCGTGGAGAAAGTGTATTCCGTAGGAGACTACTATAGCAAGGGCTTCGTCAAGGGCGTTGTCGTAAGCGTCAGCACGGACGAGGACGGAAAGCAGCACGGCCTGGTCGTGTCTCTGAAGGAGAGCGAGGCCGCCTGGGCTTACAGAAATGACGATGTGATGAGCGGTCAGCCAGGCACCGGCGCATACAACACTGGCTGCGTGCAGAAGCTCAGCGGCTGGAAGGACTATTATCCGGCATTCGTCGATGCCACTTCTGAAAACGTAGGCGCGTTGAAGGACTGGTTCCTGCCTTCTATGAACGAGCTGGCTCAGCTTTACAAGGCATATACAGGTCACGAGGCCAATGATTCGGAGCAGGGTACAGGATCTCTCCAGTCGGTGTCGCGCCAGTCTGTCGAGATGAGCGAGGTCGAGTATAAGGCGAAGTTCAACAAGAGCCTCACGGACAACAAGGGCACGGCGCTCAGCGATGCGATTTACTGGTCCTCCAGCGAGAGTGGCCCGAGCATTGCCTATGCGTTTGATATGCAAAGCGGGAAGACGGTGGACATTCCTTCCGAACTGGACAAGAAAAAAGTCTATAAGGTAAGGGCTATGGCCTCCTTCTGATGATTGATTGGAAACCTATGAAAGTCTGCCTGGAGCGTTTCGGGCAGGCTTTCTGACTGAATGAAGCAATGAAATATATTAAGATGATGCTATGTGCCGCTTCTGTGCTTGCAGCTGCGGCCTGTTCAAAAGAAAATGGAGGAGACAATCCCGGCGACGGCGCTCTCTCCGCACCTGAAGTGACCGTCAATGTAGATGCGGCCACGATCACTGCGAGCTGGTCTTCCGTAAGCGGTGCTGACGGATATCGCTGTGAGGTAACATATATCTCCGGAAAGAGGAATGTTGATGTGCTGAAGACAAATATCACGGAGACATCATTTACCGTAGATGCTCTTCGCCCGTCCACCAAGTACAATGTGAGGGTGTCGGCCACCAAAGACGGAAAGGCTTCACCGAACTGGTATGAGGCTGATGTCCAGACCGGTGCTTTCGACACGGAGATAACTTTCAGCATAACGCCTTATGAGGTGTACAATTCCTCTACCGGCCACATAGACTATATGGCGAAGGTGAGGCCGTCTGACGACGATGTCTATTACTGGATAGGGGCCGTGACATATTCTCAACGTGTCGATGCCAGACTTTGGATCGAGGATGAGATTGCGGACGCTGTCGATAACGGTGCTACATGGGATGCCCTTGTCGAGTCCGGATATATAGTGAAAGGCAGTGCGGAGAGCGTGTTCGCGTTTACTGGCAGCAATGACTTTATGTTTACGGCAGCCATCCTGGAGCGTGTCGGCGACAAGATCAATGTCGTCTCCGATGCCAGCGTCAGCTATCCGTTCCACGCAGGAAATGCGTCGGATACTGAGAGTATGCCTTGTGGTTATAAGGATTATATCGGAGAATGGGTGGTGAAGCCTTATGATGAATCCGTTTACGGCAATGGCGGATGGAGTGTCAAGGATGCTGAACCGTTCACGGTCAAGATCGCCGCAAAAGAAAATGGGCTTTCCTATAATCTTACCGGATGGGGCGGGAGCAAGAACAAGTTCTCTTCCTCTCCCGTGGTCCTGGATTTTTCACAGGCCGATGCTTCGCGTTATGATTATTTCAAGATTTCCGTTCCGCAGGATATAACGACGGAAAACGGAGTAAGATGGGCGTACACAGGTTGGTTCTCTCTGACATTCACGGATTCCGATGGCAATGAGGAGGTGAAGGCGTATGCTCCTTATGATTACGATTATGATGCAGTGGCTCTGAAGGCTGACACTGGAGGGTGGCGCTATGCTTTCAGGGGATACTTCGCCAATGTGAACAAGACGGTAATAAAGATATTCGCCAATACGTACAAATATGACGGTATGAATGTCTATATGCAGGGACTCTGGGTATGCGGTATGAATGCGGAAGGAAAGTATGACTTCAGCAATGCTTCTTATTCCCTTAACGGAGACAGAGGAGGTGTTCCTGACGCGATGTATTACTTGGTGCGCAAGGATGTGGCGGATGGCGTTGAACTCGCCGTGCCAGACATATCTTCAGAACTTTCAGGCTCATCTGTGCAGATTTCATCAGTGCCGAACGTAAGGTCAATATATACAAGAGCAAGATAACTAAGTTTCCGCTATCGAAGTGGGCAGTAGGCGAGTCTTCTCGGTTGTATATTGCCACAGAAAAAGAATGACCAAAATTTTGGCCATTCTTTTTTTGTGGGGTTCTGCAAGGCGCAAGCCTGTGCGTGCTATTATTTTCCGGAAGGAGCGTCAAGCCCCAGCTCCGGCGCCTTGCCGGACAGTCTTGCGTAGATGACAGACACTATGATGGCCAGCAGGCTGAGCGTTATGAATACATATTCGGCGCCGAGGGCCGCTGAACGCTCCTGCATAATGTTCCCGGCTTCAGTGACAGTGTTCTTGAAAATGAAACCTACCGCTACCGGGACCAGAAGCATTCCCATATTCTGAATCCAGTATATGAGAGAGTATGCCGTGCCGAGATTCTTCTCCGGGATGATCTTCGAGACTGTAGGCCAGAGAGCCGCAGGAACGAGCGAATAGCCGATTCCCAGCATCGCTATGGCGATATAGCCATACGCATTGACTCCCTCCGGAGCGAATGCTATTATAATATGCGCCGCCATAACAAGCACGGACCCTGATATCATCCACCTTGTCCCCTTCCCGGCCTTGTCCACGAGCGAACCGAACAGCGGTGCGAAAATGACTGTGGAGAACGGAATCAGCGATACCATCAGGCTGGCGCTTTCTACCGGAAGCCCGAACCTCGGTATGAGAATCGACGTGGCGAACTTCTTGAACGAGATGATGCTGCAATAGAAGAACACGCAGAGAAGCGCCGACAGGATGAAGTACTTGTTGCCCAGCACCTTGAAGATGTCGGAGAACTTGAATTTGTCATCTTCTGACGTCTCTTTCCTGTCAGTCGAGCCTGTGATGGCGTCGAACCTCGCATCCATCGCAACGAAGATGCCCCACAGAATCGTCCCGGCCAGCAGGAGCAGCAGTCCAACGAATGCAGGACGAGCCGTATCCATCAGACTGTACATCTCTCCTTCCGGTTTCGCCGCTACCAATGCGGGGGATAGAAGCAGCGCCAATGCTGTGCCGAGTCTGGCTATCGCCAGCTGCAGCCCCATCGCCAATGCCATATTCCGTCCCTTGAACCATTTCGCTATGGACCTGGTGACTGCCACGCCGGCGATCTCGCTGCCGAGTCCGAAAATCATGCAGCCTGCGTAGGCCAATGCCAATGAACCCTCTGGAGTCATTCCTGATGTTATGGCTATAGTGACGATCGCGGCTCCGGCCGTCATCAATCCGACGAAGATGGAGCCCGTTATGCGCACGCCCCACTTGTCCAGGAGCATTCCGCAGACTATCAGTCCGCCCCATACGCACAGAAAGGAATACCCGCCGGCGTAGAAGCCGTAATCGGCTGAATCCCATCCTAGTTCCAGCAGCTCCGGGTTCCGGAAGAGCTGGGACAGGGATGAGAACATATCATCGAAGAAATAAGACCCGAACATCGGAACCACGAGGCAGGCCAATGCCAGCCATCTGGAGGCGCTCCGGATCTTGTCAGTGCCTGAAATCATTGACCTTCACTATTTCTTTACGTTAGGACACTCAAGGCCGTACCCTTTCTTTTTGTCTTCTATCTTGAGAAGGAATGTGAGGATGAAAGCGAGCACCCCGAATGACGAGAATATGATCATAGGGACCTTGTAGCCGCCTGTCGCCTGGAGAGTTGTGCCGATGAGAAGCGGAACGAGACAGAGGCCTATGTTCTGGACCCAGAAGATGAGGCAGTATGCCGAACCGAGAATTTTCTCGTCAATGATCTTAGGCACGGATGGCCACAATGCGGCCGGTACCAGTGAGAATGAGACGCCGAGCGTCACGATGAGCACGAGAGCGAGGGCCTTGCTTGGGAATGCCGGCAGAACGAATGCGAAGCACAGATGACAGATGATCATAATGACAGCCCCTGCCATCAGCATTGACGCTCCCTTTCCCTTGAAGTCGAGGAATGCGCCGAGGAATGGAGTGAGCACCATCGCGAGGATAGGGAAGCAGCTGAATAGCCTGGAAGCGGTCTCCGCGCTTACGTTCAATGTCTCTTCGAGGTAGTTAGGAGCATAGCGCTGGAATGGGAATATTGCGCTGTAGTAGAGTACACAGAGCAGTGCCACGATCCAGAACATCTTGCTGCTGAATATCTTGCCTAGGTCGCTGATGTGGAACTCGTCCTCCGGGTCTTTCTCGGCTGTCATTAGGCCGGCGTCGATAAGCTGTGCGTCGAACTTCCTGTCCATAAACGTAAATATGAGGAAGAACAGCAGGCCGACGACCAGGAGGGCCGTGCAGAAGCCTACAGGAGCCACTACGGAATTGTCGAACTTTGCCGCGATCATAGGGGAGATCCACATCACGGCGAACACGCCCAGACGGGCGATAGCCATCTCAAGTCCCATCGCCAGAGCCATCTCCTTGCCCTTGAACCATTTAGCGATAGCCTTTGAGACAGTCGTGCCGGCCATCTCGCAGCCGCAGCCGAAGATCATAAATCCGAGGCTTGCCATCTTGGCGCTGCCAGGGAGTGCCACCCACCAGCTGTTCAGCCAGCCGCAGAACTGCGTTGTCTGGAACCAGTCGCTTATACCTATATATTTGATGAACGCTCCGCCTACCATAAGCGATGCGGAGAGAAGTCCGGTGAATCGCACTCCCATCTTGTCGAGGATGATTCCTGCGAAAATCAGGAAGAAGCAGAACACGTTGAGGAAGTACTCCGATGCTGCGTAAGTGCCGAATACTGTGCTGTTCCATCCTCTGGAACTCTCTATCAGGGATTTGAGAGGTGACATCACGTCTACGAACATATAGCCGAAGAACATCATCAGTGCGATGAGCACGAGAACCGACCAGCGGGCTACAGGGCTGTCGTTCATTAGTTTCTGAGCTTTTGTCATATTTGAAGTTTGTTTGATTTTCATTTTTGTCCCGAGCGATCCAGGAACGGGGTGCCCTCAGGAACAACTCCGCAATTTATTCAATAAAAGGCGAACCTCAAAATGAAATCCGTGAAAATGTCGGGAAATGTTCGTATATTGCAATGATTTCATTGGATATATTATGCTTGAAAGGATAAATTGCCCTGAGGATCTCCGTCGCCTGGACGCTTCGAGCCTGAAGCCTCTGTGCGATGAGATAAGGGAATATATAATAAGGTGCTGTGCCTCGAATCCTGGGCATCTGGGCTCCAGTCTGGGTGCCGTTGAGCTGATTGTGGGATTGCATTATGTCTTTAATACTCCTCAAGACAAGATTGTATTCGACGTTGGGCATCAGTCTTATGCCCACAAGATACTGACTGGCAGACGCGAGGCGTTTCTGAAGAACAGGATGAAAGATGGCATCAGCGGATTTCCGAAGATGTCGGAAAGCGAATACGATGCTTTCGGGGCAGGACATTCCTCTACGTCCATATCTGCTGCTCTCGGACTTTCCTGTGCCGCCAGGATGCAAGGCATTGACGAGAAGGTCATCGCTTTCATCGGTGACGGTGCTCTTACCGGCGGACTCGCCCTTGAGGGGCTGAACAATGCTGGAGCAAGTCGCAGCGACCTCCTGATAGTCCTCAATGACAATAACTGTTCGATAGACAAGAACCTCGGCGGTCTGCATAATTATCTGCTGCGTCTGACGACGGATCCTACATATAATAAGATAAAGGATAAAATCTGGAACAGGATGGGGGACGGCTGGTTGCGTGACAGGATGCAGAATCTCGTGCGTTCCACCAAGTCCACTCTTGTGGACGGTTTCGGAGGCGCTCTCTTCGAGGCGCTAGGATTCCGCTATTTCGGCCCTGTGGACGGGAACGATATGGACGCTGTCTTGGATGCGCTGAAGCGGCTGAGAGACTTGCCGGGGCCGAGGATACTTCATACATTCACCAGAAAGGGAAAAGGATTTGCTCCTGCTGAGAATGACCCGACAACGTGGCACGCTCCGGGCAGGTTCGATCCGGAGACCGGGGTTCGTATATCCGGAGCAAGGCCTGCTGACAGGTATCAGGATGTCTTCGGGGAAGTGCTCTTGGAATTGGCCAGGAAGGACAGCAAGGTGGTGGGCATCACTCCAGCAATGGCCACAGGATGCGGAATGAACCTGTTGGCCAAAGAATTGCCTGGTCAGTTCTTCGATGTCGGGATAGAGGAGGAGCACGCCGTCACTTTTTCGGCGGGACTCGCAGCCGGGGGGATGCGTCCGTTCTGTAATATATATTCGTCATTCTCACAGCGGGCCTATGATGAGATAATACACGATGTGGCCCTTCAGAACCTGCCTGTAGTCCTGTGCTTTGACAGGGCCGGCCTTGTCGGAGAGGACGGTGCGACTCATCACGGGTGCTACGATATCGCGGCGTACAGGCCAATACCAGGGACGGTCATTGCGGCTCCTCGTAATGAGACAGAGCTCAAGAATCTGATGTACACGGCTCACGTATATCCGGGAGGACCGTTCATAATACGGTATCCGCGCGGATGCGGAGAAGGGGTGGACTGGCGCAATGCGGAACCTCGCATCTTGGAGCCTGGCAGGGGGGAGATGCTGCAGGACGGCGAACGGCTTGCCATCATTGCGGCAGGGCCTGAAGTGAACAGGGCGATGGAGGCGTCGTCTATCATAGAGGAGAGGACGGGAATACGCCCGGCTGTCTATGATATAAGATATGTCAAGCCTCTTGACGAGGACATCGTCCGTGCCGCTGCGGCCAAAGGTATGGTCCTTACAGTCGAGGAGGGGTGTCTGAAAGGAGGGCTGTTTGGCGCCGTCACGGAATTCCTTGCCGAGGAGGGGATTGTCATACCCGTCTCCGGCGCTGGGATCCCTGACAGGTTCATCGTCCAGGACAGGCAGGCTTCACAGCGTGCGGAATGCGGACTTGATGCGGAAGGTATAGCTGAAAAAGCCGTATCGATGTTGGAAAGTGAATATTTTTCTCAAAAAAGTTTGCAGAATAAGAATTAATGCCTATCTTTGCAATCCCTTACGAAACGTAAGGCGACAGCATTGCCGATATAGCTCAGTTGGCCAGAGCACGTGATTTGTAATCTCGGGGTCGTGGGTTCAAATCCCTCTATCGGCT
>CAKUVD010000003.1 GCA_934695325.1 uncultured Bacteroidales bacterium
GCAGATAATCAGCGAAGGTGCGGTAGCCGTGTGCGTGTTCGATGCAGACACAGCCGAGTTCAGTGAAACGGAGGCAAAAAAGGTCGAAGCGCTGAAGAAAAAGTATGCGAACAAGAAGAATGTAGTACTATGCGACAGTCTTCCGTCAATAGAGTATTGGTTCCTCATACATTATGAGGATACCAACAGACACTTTGTCAATTCTCACGCTGCTGAGGTAGCACTTCGTTCGTACATTAACAACTATGAAAAGAAAGAGGTTTTCCTGAAGAGCCCCAAATGGGTAGCCGATATGATTTCAGAGGGCAAGATGGACAATGCCATAGCAAGAGCGAAGGCATACGAGGAATCCGGAAGTTCTCATTCTCGTGTTTACAAGGCGATTGAGCGAAGTAAATAAAAATGTTCTGCGACAGCTGCTTTTCTGAAGCACGAAGCCTTTCTCTTGTCTCTAGCCTTGAAATATGATTCAAGCGTTCTTCTATCAGTTCGGCTTTTCGTGTCTGCACGGCGAAGTAGCTCTGAGCGAAGGCAATCTGCTCCTTGCGTGGATCTCCATTTTGTCTTTACCGCTATTGCCTTCAATATAAGAAGTAGTTGCATCAAATGAGGTTTTGTATTGGATAATACTTTGTTTGTCCATACACTCACAACGTTTCAAGTTAAATCTATTTAATTGCCATACACCACACACCACCAAGGGAAAGTCGGCGTGAATTTGAAGTAATTTCGGCTTTTATTGTCGAGAAAAGCACTATCTTTGCGTCTATAGCAAATTCAAAACAGAAATGAGTGAAGATTTGAACAGAATCAAGGTTGTCTTGGTGGAGAAGAAACGGACAAGCAAGTGGCTGGCCGAAAAGATGGGAAAAGATCCTGCTACCGTGTCAAAATGGTGCACGAACAAGGCACAGCCGAACGTGGCCACACTCGTAGAAATCGCAAGATGCCTCGAAGTGGATACAAGGGATTTACTGAGACCTATAAACGAGATAGACGAGATTTGAGGGGTAGTACTATTTTTTATGGCATCTCCATCAACTTCTATCCTCTTCAAAATATATAAAAGAATCAGTATGAGTAAAAATAATTATGGTTTTTAGATTAGGCGAATTATTTTGTGGCCCTGGAGGGCTTGCATTTGGGGCAATGAACTCAAATATTGATCAAGGAGATTTTCGCATTGTTCACCAATGGGCAACCGATTATGATATAAACACCTGCAAAACATATATCAGAAATATTTGTCCAGAGGATCCAACCTCTGTAATATGTCATGACATCAGAACTTTGGATTATAAAGAGCTTCATAGTAAAGGGGCTATCGATGGTTTAGCATTCGGTTTTCCATGTAATGATTTTAGTGTCGTAGGTGAGCAAAAGGGAGTAAATGGAAAATTTGGCCCATTATACACCTATGGAATACGTGCGCTAAAAGAGTTCAAACCATTGTGGTTTCTTGCAGAAAATGTTGGAGGATTAAAAAGTGCCAACGGAGGAAACGCAATCGAGACTATCTTCACTGCAATGAGAAGTGCTGGATATAAAATTTATCCACATCTTTATAAATTTGAAGACTATGGTATTCCTCAAGCACGACATAGAATAATCATTGTTGGCATTAGAGCTGATTTACCATACGAATTCAAGATACCAAGTCCGTATAACTATAGTCACACATCTTGTAAAGAGGCTATTGAAAACCCGCCCATCCCAATTGATGCTGCTAATAATGAACAAACCAGACAGACAGCCATTGTCATAGAGCGACTAAAGCATATAAAACCTGGTGAGAATGCATTTACCGCCAATCTTCCAGAAAGTTTACAACTAAAAATTAAAGGCGCAAAAATCAGTCAAATCTACAAAAGATTAAATCCGAATAAGCCAGCTTATACTGTTACTGGCTCTGGAGGTGGCGGAACTCATATTTACCATTGGGATGAGCCTAGAGCTCTAACCAATAGAGAACGCGCAAGACTACAAACATTCCCTGACAATTTCATATTTGAAGGGACAAAAGAATCAGTTAGAAAGCAAATTGGTATGGCTGTCCCTTGTAAAGGAGCGCAAATAATTTTCGAAGCAATATTAAAAACTTTTGCAAGAATAAAATATAATAGTATTATCCCAAATCTTGATGAATAACAATGAAAAGTATTAATATACATTTACTTGATAAAACAGGAGATGTCCAATATGGTCTAAATTGGGGACATAGAGACAATCGAGATAAAAACCAATCTTACCTCCAACTGCCTTCAGATGTTTACAAAAGCGACTTTTTCCCAAAAAAGGGTACTTATTTTCTCGTGTATACTGACGATGGAAATTCATTCGCAATGAATAGAGCCCAGAAAACAGATGAGGGAACTGCAATTCAAACACCTGAAGACAATTCTATACTTGGTAAATATTTAAGAAAGCGCCTGGGCTTAACTGACGGAAAAGAAATTACAGTAAATGACATTCTTTCTTATGGAAGGACTGATATTTCTATGACAAAATTTGACAATAGACATTATTATCTAGACTTTAAAAAAAATTGGGTATCTGATAATATTCCCTATATCTATGACACTTTCTTATATCTTGAATACTATAACAATGGCGAAAAATTGCCAGTAGATAAAATTAAAGAAGATCTCTCATACTATTCTCTGAAGAATGCAGTAACCTATAAAAAAGGTATTTTTACTCTGAACAATTCAAATAATTCAATGCCACAATCGCTTGTGGACTTTGCTAAATCCGACTTTCTAAGGAGGCATTATATGAATGACATAATACTTCAGAAAATCTTCTATGGTGCTCCGGGAACGGGAAAGTCGCACACAGTTGACAAGGACTATGTGAAAGGCAACAAGTGCTTCAGAATAACTTTCCATCCGGATACGGACTATGCAAGTTTCGTAGGTTGTTACAAGCCGAATATGGGTGGCCCTACAGGTGAGGACATCACATATTCTTTTGTTCCTCAAGTATTCTTGAATGCATACATATATGCGTGGAATCATCCAGATGAGCCCACCTATCTCGTCATAGAGGAGCTTAACCGTGGCAATTGTGCACAGATATTCGGGGACATATTCCAGTTGCTTGACAGGCAAAAGGAAGGGCATCCGGGATATTCGAAATATACCATTAATGCTGATTCTGATATTGCGACATATCTCGAAGGCAAATTGAAGGACAAAGAACGCTACGCAACTGTCATTCGTGAGATTTACGACCCAAAAGAGTTTGATTTCAGCATATTGGCATTGCCGGATAACTTGAACATTTTGGCCACGATGAACACATCTGACCAAAGCCTCTTCCCTATCGACAGTGCGTTCAAGAGAAGATGGGAAATGGAGTACGTGGGTGTGAATTATACCGATGCCGGGCAGTTTACCGTGGTTATTGACGAGACGCATAAGTATTCTTGGGCTGCGATATTAAAAGGGCTGAACGTATATATCAAGCAGGAGAAGCATTCCACTAACAAGATTCTTGGCAACAGGTTCGTTCAAGCTGACGAGAATAATGTGATTACTGCGGTAGCATTTAGAGACAAGGTTCTGTTCTTCCTTTTCAATGATGTGTTCAAGGATGAGGATGATTTCAGAACCAGTTTCTTCGGCGGAAACACAGATTTTTACTTTGAGGACTTGTGTGAAGGCGAAGAATTGACGACATATGTCATCAACTTCATTGAGAAGACTTGTGGGGCTTCAAATAAGGAGAACAATCCTCAGTCAAATGGGGTTACACCCCAACAAGCAGAAAACGAATCTACGACTGAGACCGAGTAATGATACTGTTTTTTGAAGGAAAGGGCTATAAGCGTTCACTGCTTGATTCTGTCTTTGGGAATGAGCACGCAAGAGTAATTTCGCGCGGAAATCTCAAAGATGACAAGGCGGTGCTTGATTGTGTCGGATATTATTACGATCCGAAGCATTCACACGTGTTTATCCTTCCGAAAGTATTCAATATCGGCGGCAAGGGGTTCGGCTGCATTGACCTAACTGCTGATGCTCCAATCAGGGTTTCGGATTCTGATGTGAAAGCATTGAAAGATAATGGGTGGAGGCCGGAACTGCTGACGGAACTTCCTATTTATCTTTATCAAGCAATTGAGAAGTACCGGAGGCGTGAAATTGACAACATCTCAACCGAAAAGGACTCTGTGCTAAGTGTAATGAGTTCTAAGAAAGGCAAGAATGAGAGCTCTCTTATGGATGTGATCTTGTCTCTGCGTGATTTCTACAATGAGAATCAAAGTCTGTTCGTCCTGATTTACAAGCAGGCTCATTCCGGATATAACAGGGTGAGCTGGAACAAGACTATCCGGACACAGCAGCCGGTTATAAAGGACAGGAAAGTCATCTATCCGTTTATCGTGAACCGGAGAAAGGAAATCAACTACGATGAGGAGCTGCTCATTCTGTTTTTTAATACGTTGAGGTACATCAATAACGAATACCATTTCAATTTCAGCATTGACCAACCATATAATGTTCTTTCTGACAGCGAGTTCAAGAGAAAACTTGAGAGAGGGGCTGTCAGCAGGAATCTTAAGAGCATTAGAAACAATTATTTCAATGAGAAGTTGGTGCTCTTGTGGGAGCTTTTGTTCGCTTTTGCATCGAAGGTTGAAAATGCAAGGGATGCGAAAGAGAAGGAAGAGTATCTTCTTATCCGGGACTTCAATAATGTGTTTGAGGATATGATAGATGTTATCCTCGGAGATTCGGATGCTCCACGTAGTCTTGTCAAGCAGCAGGATGGAAAGATTGTAGATCATCTGTTCAAGGGGGTGTCTTTGACGACGACAACTCGACAGGTGTATTATGTGGGTGACAGCAAGTATTATAAGGAGAATGCTGCGCCGAAGGGTGATTCGCTGTTTAAGCAATATACATACGCAAAGAATATAATACAGACACAGCTTGACTGGTATCACAAGGAAAAACCTCATCTGAAATATCGTGATGAACTGACTGAGGGATACAATATTACTCCGAACTTTTTTATTAGCGGAAGTGTTGAAAAGAGCTACGGGTTCACTTCTGCCGAGTTACATCTGCAAGACATCGAGTTTGATAAGAATTATCAGTTCAAGAATAGAGTTTTCGATAGGGACACTCTGTTTCTAAGGATGTATGATGTCAATTTCTTGTTTGCTTTGTATGCTTATGTGAGCCGGTCTCAGAGTATTCGGAATAAATTCAAGACCGAGGCGAAGGAGGTATTTAGGAAAGATTTTATCAAGTATATTGATACTGAATATGATTTCTATTTGTTGCAGCAGCGTGCTGATGGAGATATTCGGGACTTGGTGAACAAGCATTTCAGGGAACTGAATGGTAAGGTATTCTGTCCTTATGACAAAGGTGAGGTACATTATGGGCTTCTTATGTTGGGATTGGAGAGAGGTGATTATTTAGAGAATGCGAAGTTGCTTTCTGGATTAAGTGATGACTTTATAATCAAGGAGTATCATCTCGGGACTGAGCCTTATGTATATTTTAATGGGCTACTTTTCGGTGAAGAGGTCTCCAGGACGATGGTGCTTAGGGATGCTCTGACAGATGGTTATGGGAACTATCGGAGGGAAACGGTGCTTGTGGGGTGCTATCGTTCACAGGAACAACGTGATTGGATTCTGAAGAATAAGTTCTATAATGTCAGGTTCAATGAGGGACGCGCAGGAGCTGTGTATAAGAATACTCAGCAGGTGTTCACGGCGAGTTTCCTAATGTTGTATGATTATAAGAATCCTCTTGGTGGGGTGGAATGCTATTCTTTGAGTGGGGAGACTTTTCTCGCTGATTCAGAGATGATGAAAGGACTAGCCTACCCTAAGCAGGATTGGAGGGATGATGAGGTTTATCTTGTGTATAAGGTTGGAGAGAGGATTGATGGTGATATTGATCTGAATGGTATTCTCGAAAGGCATCCGGAGGCTCGGGGCGGGAGGCCGGTGTTTGTGTATTTTGAGGAGGTGGATTCTATCCATAATTAATTCAAAGAATTAATCTATCTTTATTTACATGCGTAATAATGAGTGAAATATTGCCACATAAGACAATTTATCCATCAAATATCTTGGATAAGGAAACCGTTTCTTTGGTAAGAAACATCTTTCCCAAGAATATAGTTGACGCGTCCTCTTTACAAGAAGGAGGAAGTCAGACAGATATTGATGGGTATATTCGAATATGCGATGAAAAAGGATACGAGAGGGCGACAATCACGGTTCAAATAAAGCACTTAACAAATGCTTCATCTGAAGACATTGCGTTTTACGATATTCCGTCTACATTATATGGATATGCGGGGATACATAAAGGAGAAGTCGTAATATTTATTGCAGGCGAACCAGAAAAGGAACGTTTCTTTTGGAAATATATTAGTCTTAATGATGTTAAAGACATTGAGTTATCAGAGAATAACACTCAAAAATCTTTCAGACACCATTTTTATCCTGCGGAGATTTGTTCAAAAGCAAATGTGACTGATACAGTCAAATGTTGGAAAGAATTATATGCACAACGAATGAATGCGATTCAGGATGATGAACAGCAGGCAGAGCGATTTGTTAAACTTCAAAGAGCATCATTTAGTTCAATATCGACCGGACTTCATGGCGTTACAAATTCTCATATATGCAGGTCTCAGTTAGATGAATTAAAGCAATGGATGTTTCAAGTTCCAAACAACAATGAGAAACGAGTATGTCTTCTCGTAGGAAATGCCGGTGTTGGAAAGTCTGCGCTACTGAAAGAATTCATAGATGCTTTTGATGGTAAGAGTGCAAAATTTGTGTGCATAAAAGCAGATTCCATTGAAGCTTCGAGCAATCCTATCACACTGGAAAGATTGCGAAACGCAATAACGTATTATAGTTCCCAATCTGATAAAGTCATTTTGATCGTAGATCAGATTGATGCTCTATCCCAATGCCTGTCAAATGACAGAAACCATTTGAATGCAATACTATCTATACTCTCATCCCTTAAAGAGTGGCCCAATGTCAGAGCTGTGGTTTCATGCAGAAAGTATGACCTGGAATATGATGCCTCGCTTAATAATATAAAAGACTTATCCGAAACAATTGAACTTGGAGAATTAACAGACGAAGAAGTAGTTTTTGCATTGAACAAACTTGAGGGCAGTCTTGAAAAAAAGTTGAGCAAAGCTACACTTCAAATACTCAAAACAGTACAGACTCTTAATACATTCTGTATTTTATATCGAAGGAATCCGTCTAAACTTGATTTCAGTAATTCAATTGAGCTATACGATGCATTATGGAATGAGTATGTGTGCAAAGTTAAAGCACCATTTAATGCCATTGAAATTGAGAAGTCATTGTTTTTTATAGCCACAACAATTCAAAAATCAGAGACGTTAAAACCGAGACTTTGTCCAACAACGGAACAACAACGAACATTTGATTATTTAGCAAGTTGTGGAATAATTTCCATAGATGGATGTACTGTTTCATTTTTTCATCAGACATTCTATGACTACACTCTCGCTCGACAATATGTAGCATCGGGAAAATCATTTGTAGAGGATATTGAAAACGACTTTCAGGGACTTGAGTTAAGGACAATAGTTAAAGCTATTTTAGAGTATGAATATGGTCATAATGAGACCATGTTCATAAACGATGCACGGCACATCCTTACTTCCCCAAGAACACGTCTCCATATTAAGTTGTTGACAATATCAATTTTAGCATTTTCAAATGCGCCTCACCATGAAGATAAGAAACTAATTAATGACGTTTGTGGAAAGGATGAGAAACTTATGGTTTATTTTCTCCGTGGCGTACATGACAATGGATGGTTTGCTACCATTAAGAAGTTGGTTAAGGGAATTCTGCCTAACGTAGAAAAGGAGAATCAGACGTTCTTTCCAATCGTGGATTGCCTTTCAAGGTATGCATTCAATAATCCAGATGATGTTTTTAAATTGGTCAAAACAATCAATGATGAAAGAACTAGACTCTTTACCATTGCATATATACTCAGAAGTCCTAATGATTATAGAAATGACCGTGTATTGGAGGCATATAATGAGACAAAGCCTCAGAATGTCCATTTCGTTGTAGATTTAATTAAGGATGCCTTCAAAACAAATGAAAAATTTGCCTTTACTGAGGCTGAAAGAATATTATCAGAGTATCTTCTATCCGACAAAAAGGAAAATCGGCATAACGGCTATGAACTCGTAGAAGTACTATTTCCCAGTCTGCTAAGTCACAGGCCAAAAGAATTATTAATGACATTGCACAATAGCATCGTGGGAGTAATCGAAAAAACGTCCCATAGTGTCCACCACGGATTTTCCGTATCAGGGGTATTCAGTGACTTATATACGGAGGATTATGTCAGTAAAATACTCAATATGTATGAAAATCTGCTTACACAATTTTCTTCCGATGTCCTTCTCATGAGACCCATAGTTAAGAAATTGATGTCTCTGAATAACGAGACATCCGTTTCTATGGCGTTTGCTTCAATGACGGCGAATCCGTGCCTCTACGATGACATAATCAGACAATTGCAATTAAATACCATAACCATTGAACATCATTTACACAGCGATATAGAGTATTTCTACTTAAATATGCTCAAGGCTTGGTATTTAACCTTAGATAAGAAAGATGCAGTTGAATACCAAAATAAGGTCCTGTCATACACATCAACATGCGACTTTATACCCAACAAAGATAGAAGATTTAGTCCATATCTTTATCCAAATCTTTGGCGAGACAAATGGGTCTTAATCTGCAACACTTTACCCGTAAACGGTGTTACACTGAATGTTAGAAGGTGCTCACAAGCGTTAAAGAGACGATTTGGCGAGCCATATATAGTAGAAAGGCCTGACCACACAATTCATGCAGCTGTATGTTGTGGAGGTGTTGTGTCTGATGAAGTTTATCCAAGGTGGCCGATTTCCAATTGGTTAAGTTCATTCCTGAAACTGAATGAGAAGGGATGGTGTCGTAAAGGTAGGTATCCGATTAGTCTGAATGCCCATGCTGATGCTTTCAAGAAGTGTGTTGCCAATAATCCCGCCAAGTTTAGAGACTTTGTGTTCAAACTTACAGCGAGGAATGATATAAAAGACATTTATAAGGAGGCCGGAGTAGTTGGATTGCTTATTGGAGGTAATGAGCCTAATTCATTATGGGAAATCACAAAACCTTATATCACCATAAATTATGCTACTGAAAATAGTTATTCATTCTGTCAGATTGCGGAATATTATATACAAAATGGGAATGAGCACTTGGATGATATTTTGAGACTGGCAGAAGCAATCACAAAAATATCATTCGACAAGAAGAGTTCTCTTATAGATTCTTCCCAGAATGATTCAAGCAATTTAGAAAGAAGAGCTACACATCTTTTAGAGAGCGCTATTAACTCGCCACAAGGACATGCCATGAAGCTGCTGATACGCGCCTGTGCTATCCCAGAAAGAAGAGTACAGATTTACAATTTTATCAGTAGCACTCTTCCGTATCTGTCAGATTGCTTAAGAACTCTCCCTTTGCATTATCTATATGTAACAGAATATTTTGACGAGACTTTGTATTTCCCATTGATGAAAGAGATCTTGAAAGAACTAGGCCCTGAGGCTTTAGCAATCAGAGGGGATGCGATACAATGGTGCTATTACCACAAAAATGATATTGTGAAAGAATATATTGATAAAGTTGAGTCCAATCCTTTAAGTCAATTAATTCTATCGCAAATATATTTCTATGGTCTTAGTAGTGAAAAGAATCTCAAAGATTGCAAAGATCGTTTGGAAAGAATACTATCCTTGGGAGACGAGTGTATCATCTCTAAGATCGTTGAGATTTCTATGAAATCATATCGTTTACCTGAGCTATATGAGTATTCCAAAATCTTTCTTGAGCGTTATGCAACTGATGATAGGGAAAAGGTAGCTGATGCTTATTGTTGGTATTGTAGCGAGTTACCAACTGACGCATTTGATTTTTATTGTAGCATAGCAAAAACATGGGCGGGGAAAAGGCACCGCGAAATTCATGAGCAACTTGATTATATAATGAAGTGCGTCTCGGAATTCCCTAAGAAATGTTATGAATTCATTAAAAGTCAAAATTATTCGGTGATTGATAGCCAATGGTCTGTAGATAACGATGTAGTTAAGGTACTCCTTGAGATATATAAAAAGTTAAAAGAAGATGATGCTAGAGAATCAATGAATGAGATTATGGACTTATTTGATGAGTATATCTACAAAGGTAACAGAATGGTGTTGGATGCAGTAGAGAAGATGAATTGAGTAGAGTATATTACATACTCTAAGACATGATTGTTTTTGACAAAAAGAGATTAATAGAATATATATGAGCAAAATATCAATCCGTTTCTTCGATGACCGTGAGGTCAGGGCTATTTGGGATGAGGAGAATTCCAAATGGTGGTATAGTGTGCTTGATATTGTAGGTGTTCTTAATGCGCAGGATGACTATACGAAGAACAGGAACTACTGGAAGTATCTGAAGGGGAAGTTGAAGAAAGATGGCGTCGAACTGGTTAGTGACACTAACCAGTTGAAAATGCGAGCACCTGATGGAAAGATGAGATTGACTGATGTCCTTGATGCTTCCGGTGTTATAGAATTGGCGAAGAATATGCCTAATAACAAGGCTTCGCGGTTCATCGAGTGGTTTACTTATGGTGAAGATACTATTGACGGGAAGAGCAAGGCAAAAGCATACACTTTATTCGAGACTTCTCTGCTTGACAGCATTGAGGTCGGAACTGTAAAAGGACTTCAGCAGATTCACGCTTATCTGTTCGGTGGATTGTATGACTTTGCCGGGCAGATTCGTTCGGTGAATATTTCCAAAGGCGGATTTACTTTCGCTCCAGTGACGTTTCTTTCGCAGACATTGCATAATATTGAGCAGATGCCTGAATGGTCATTCGATGAGATTGCTGACAAATATGTGGAGATGAATGTTGCGCATCCGTTCCGCGAAGGCAACGGGCGAACTATGAGAATTTGGTTGGATCTGATTCTGAAGAAGAGGCTTGGGATGTGCGTGGATTGGAGTCGTATTGATAAATATGCCTATCTTGCAGCAATGGAAAGGAGTGTTGCGGATAGTACAGAAATCAAACGACTTCTGAAAAATGCGCTGACAGATAAGGTAGATGACAGGGAGATGTTTATGAAAGGGATTGATTATTCGTATTATTACGAGGAACAGTAGAGAAAAGGTACGCATTGCGTACCCAATTTGAGTTTTAACACAACAGTATATGAGCAAAGGAATTAGCATAATATGCCATATCTACAGAATACAATTCGGAGATGATAAAAGATATTGAAAACAACATACAAAAACTTTGGGAGATGCACACTGAGGCACAGGAACAAATTCTGCGTTCTCACGCAATCCCTATTTCCATCATTCCGGATTCCGCCAATATATCCGGTGGAGGAAAAGTAACGGTTAAAGCCGATGAAACGAATAAGATTGACTCTTTAATCGAAACCTTCTCTCAATGGTTCGGTGTCAAAACTGATGAATTATCGAACGGATCAGGATGTTTTTATGCAGACAAGGACAGCATACCATCATCTGAAATCAGAGACAGGCTGTCGTCTACTGCAGAAGAATGCCATATCAAATTCAGGCCTAACCCAGTCATTGACGGGACGATTTCATCCAATGACACATCGTTAAAATCGTTTACCTCCATACTTGTAGATTCGTCACTGGATTATTCCTTTGATTCAAAAGGACGTCTGCAGATTGCATTGTCTGACCTGGACAAATTAAATGCGAAGTTGGAAGATATTGATAACATAAGTCTCAATATTCCTGAAACGGCGAGTGCAATATTCCAACTGACCCCCAGCCCGGTATATTTTTTAAAGAAAAAATATCCAAACATTAATTGGTCTCATCAAACAAAAGTCATAGTAAACAAACCTGACGATGAATTAAAGTTCTTCAGAACGATAGAAGTAGAAAATGGTTACATTGGGGAAAATCTGCTTACTGAATTATCGGAAATAGTCTCGCTGAGGCTTACCGGATACGAGTTCGAATTTCATGTTCCAGAAGAGATTCGCAACACGTTCAAGCTAGACCCACAGATTACGTTTCCTCAATTTGACAGCAAGAAAGACGCATACGTAGTAAAAATAACGGTCAAAGAATCTACCCGCGATGACGAGAATGGCCACGAGGATAACTATTTTGATGATATTAATTACACATATACATTCTATCTACACATGTTCTCAAGATATTTCGGAAAAGAGAATGTACGGTTGAAATCATCAAGGTTCTATTATAAGTACAGTCTTGATGATTACATGGAGAAGAACATTGACGCCGCCGATGACTGGAAAGATGATTTTTGGGAAAGTCAGCATGTTATTTTCAACGGCAGTGGAATTTCGGTCAGCAGGAATGCTGAATCCATAGGCATTGACTTTAATTGGAAGCGATGTTCTATTCAAGAGTTGGTGTCTTCCATCCATGAAGTATCTCCAGACGTCATTATTTCATATTATAGCAATCACAAATGTAATATCGATTTACACGTACAGGACAAATCTCTTGATAAAGCAGAGCAAACACTCAGAGAAAACTTTCCTTCAATACAGGTTATAAGAAACGATTGGAATGGAGACATTTATTTCTATCAAGAATATAACAATCTTTATCAACATGACCGTATATATGCAAGCCTTCAACGCCAGATCGATGAACTCGAGCTTGACGAATATACGATTGTATTGAACGACATACCCGCAGGAAAAGAGAAATTTATCTTCAGAGCAGACAAAGCTGGTCAAAGAGAATCTCAGATAGAAATTATACAATCCCTGCGTGGTAAGGATTTTTGCATCGGAAGTGAGGTTAAAATCGGTCGGCTGATCCGAATAGGCTATCCATTGTTGACCTTTGCATTGGATGACAATGACAAAGACAGAGTTATAGAGGCATTCCGGAGCAATTCCGTACATCAGCTAATCCCCGATATTACTGGCGATCTCGAAAAAATATATCGCTTAAAAAATTCATTCAAAAGTATTATAACTGGCAAGGGACTCAAAAACAACAATCTTTCGGAATTCATCTTTGATGCCTCTAAGGCAAAGCCAATAAATGAGGTGGACAACTATATCGATGAACGCAGCGAGTACTATCGCGAGTTATCGTCACACTTGTTGAATGGCCGCATTAATGATTCACAAAAACAAGCGATAATAAAAACTTTGCTAGCCGAAGATTTGGCTTTGATACAAGGCCCTCCCGGCACAGGCAAGTCAACTGCCATTGCAGAGATAATATGGCAACATATAAGGAAAAATCCTAAAGAGAGGATTCTTCTTACATCAGAGACAAATCTGGCGGTTGACAATGCGATTGACAGGGTTGTCAACACGACTCACAACTTGGTCAAACCTATCCGTATCGGCGATGATACGAAACTTGTTCCTGAGGGTCGGCAATTCTCTTTGGAAGCGCTGAAACTTTGGGTTGAAAATGGCATAGTGAAAGGTGTGCGCAGAGGATTCTCGGATGAAGGTAAAGATGAAGAGACAAACGAAGATAAGAAGCAGAAAATCATTCTTGAGAATTGGACCGAGAACATACTCCGAAGGGCAAACAAGGATCAGATCGGAGATATTGCCTTTGAATCCTGGTGCAGATATTTATCAAAACCCTCAAAGGAGACTCGCAGTCTGATTTTTAATCAGTATATTCACCATTGTAATGTAATAGGTGCTACTTGTAGCTCAATTGGGGAGAAGAATACGAAGGGGGCACCTACCGGTTTTTTCAGATGCTTTTGCGAACTTTTTGGCAAAGTGACTACTACGACAGGGCGGGATGGCAAGGAACGCAAGATTTACAATGGCAATATTTCTTTTGATACAGTAATCCAAGATGAGTCAAGCAAGGCAACACCGGCAGAGTTGTCGTTGCCTCTGATTTACGGAAAGAAAAATATAATCATCGGAGATCACCGACAACTTCCCCCTCTCTTGGCAAAAGATGAGTTCATATCGTCACTGGACTATATGTTGCGAGAGTTGAATGATGGAAAAGAGAAACATAAAGTTCAACGGCTTAAGGCTTATGTGGAAGAGCATTTTGACGAGATGGAGATTTCACATTTTCAGAGACTTTTCGAGAATATAAGTCCAACCCTTAAAGGCATCTTCAATCGGCAGTATCGAATGCATTGGGCAATAAACGATGCTATTGCACAATTTTACGAAGAAGATGGCGGACTGGAATGCGGATTGGATAAGGAACAGGCCGACAATCCAGACATCAGCAATCCCAATAGCCGTTACCACGGAATTGAGATTGATGGCCTCATAAGACCAACGGATCATATTATCTGGCTGGACACCGAGACACCAGAGATTGATGATGGTACATCGAAGGTGAATTTCGGGGAGATAGAAGTAGTTAGAGCAATATTGAATGAATTCAAAAAGTCCGACTCATTCCAACGTTATCAAAACCTTTGGAAGAATGATGAAGACAAGCAGATTGGCTTGATAAGCTTTTATGGCAAGCAGATAAAACATTTGTGGGAACTAAGCAAAGAGTTCCCAACTCTCCCGATGGAAGTCAACACCGTTGACAGATTCCAAGGGATGGAAAGAAATATCATTATAGTGTCAATGGTTCGCAGTTCATGCAAAGCCGCCGGCAAAGAGCAACTGCCAGATTATGAACTATATGGCGAGAGAGGTTATCCTAAACAAAACACCTTGGGTTTTGCTCAATCGCCTAACCGATTGAATGTCGCACTGTCAAGAGCAAAGCGCCTGTTGATTATCATTGGCAACAGCGAGCTTTTTAGGCAGAAAAGGATTTATGACAATGTGTACAAAACAATCAAAGATAGCAAATGTGGTAATATAATAAAATGTGATTTGGAATGGATTGGCAAAAGATTATAGACAGCTGTGAGCTTATTTATGCGTCAAAACCGCAAGATGAACAATTGCGTAAATGGAGTCTAAAAACTACCAGATGCGATGTGTCTG
This sequence comes from uncultured Bacteroidales bacterium, assembly GCA_934695325.1. GTDB lineage: Bacteria > Bacteroidota > Bacteroidia > Bacteroidales > UBA932 > Cryptobacteroides. The sequence continues at coordinate 15,082 of CAKUVD010000003.1, forward strand.
GATATGATGCATTCCCTCTTGATGATATTGACATTGTAATATGCTCCGTGCTGAAAGGGCATGATGGGAGATTGGCAGAATTTGATTTGGCAACTATACTTGGATTTAATGTTGTTGATAACTTCGACTCTTGCCCCAAAAGGTATGCAGATAAGGCAGAATTAACTCTATTCCGAAAAATCGCTCAATCGGTCATAGATTGGGGTCTCATACTTCGGGAGAAAACCGATTGTGCCCCAGCGATTTATTCATTGACCGCAATCGGCCAAATCGCCCTGGATCAAAATCAGAAGTTCAAGTTTTATACAGGGCACATCAACCTTTATGAAAACTTCGGAATAAATGCCGACGGAGCCCAAGAGGGTTCCTTCTTCCCTTTTCAGTCGGCGTTGAACATTCAATCGGCCCTGTCCGGAAAAACAGATCTGGCATATGAGAATGTCCCGAATAATTTCAATATACTGGATGATTCGGAACTGGCCAAGAGGATATCCTCACAATCAAACGGAGTTTACAATTTCTTTTCAATCAGACAGACATCATGGTATGATATAACGTCATGTAATGTCGATTATAGAATCTACTGTTATGATAATGAAAGTTATCCGTTGATATTTGTTGATGGTCGACTAAGCCGGGAAACAACGGAACTGTTAAACCGGCCATATAACGCCGCCCTCAAGTCAAATAAAGTTGAATGGGGAAATTATCTCCACCTTTTGAACGATGATGACGTCATATTAAGCTACGAATCACTGACACCGTTTCTGGATATACTTTCACCCAAGGACATATTAAACTTCAGTCACCGGGTCAAATGGGATGACGCTGATTTATTTGATTATTTTGTCAAAGCAGCAGACGCTTCCGACTGGAGAAACATATCTATGTTATCTCCAGTGCCCATAATAGAGAACAACATAGGCAAAACATGTTTTTGGGATTGGATTGTGCTCTCAAAGAGACTGTCTCCAGAATTCGTAATTCAGCATTCATCGGATTACAATTGGGATTTCAATCTGATCTCGAATAGAGACGATTTTGAAGTTGACGATTACAAGAAACTTTTAGGCAATGAAAAGCTAAAGGGGACCGATTGGGATTGGGAGATATTGCTGCCTATACTTGGGCAGCAGTATGTTGTTGACAATATTGATCGTCTTGATTTTGATCTTAATGAATTTACGCGCAATGAGATTGCAACAGCATCATTGCTGATACCTCGATACCCCGAAAAGAATTGGGACTTTAAGTTTATATCTGCCAATTACGATTTACCTTTCATAATAGAACATATCAGCGATTTTGAAACTGAAGATGATAACGGGAAGCATCACAACAGCCTCGACCTTCTTGTTGTCCTGAAACGGGCTTGTTCATCTGCGGACTATGTCGCCATGTTCTGCGATTCTGATAAAGTGCGCCAAGTCTATTTAGACAATCATTACACTTTCCCCGGTTATTCTGCCAACACCGAAAGATTCGTCTGGACTGACAGTCTGATCAAATGGTGCGAATCATTGGAAATAATCCAGTGGAACGGTGGACGTTATGTGCCAGGATTCGAGGTCAATCCAGCTCTGATATGGGACAATAGTTTTTTTGCAAATCACAGTGGGAAAATCACAAATGGTCGAGGTTTTACACATATATCATCAAAGATAACCGATTGCCGAATTGTAGATCAATACAGCGATTTTCAATGGGATTGGGGTGCAATCTCTTCCAACATTAATCTTACTTCCAACGAAGATTTCGTAAAGAAGCATATTCAAGACTTTAATTTGAATGTCCTTCTGCCAAATCTGAAAGTTGAATTTCTGACAGACTTATTTGAAAACAACAATTTGGCGACTCTCTTGGACGAGAATAGCTGGATATTTACGACCAATATTGCGCCGGTTGAATTTGTCAGAAGACACCTTGACTATAAATGGGAATGGCACATTTTGACAAAGCGATTCTATGCCACGTTGAATATCAATGCCATCGGCAATCCGAAATGGGTAGGAAAATGGGATTGGGTGTTTCTTACAAAAAACCTTGATGTTGACAAGATTCTCGCCAACATAGATGACTACAAGGAGTATTGGGATTGGGCTCAATTGACGGAGAAACTCGATAAAGAGTTTATTTTAAATAATTTAGGTGATTATTATGAATACTGGGACTGGGAACATTTGCTGGACAAAAGGCTAGATTGTTCGGATCTGTCTTTCTCAAATTATTTGCCAGCTATTGCCGCCTGTCTTTCAAGGATGGCAGAAGAAGATTGCAGTAATTATTGGGCAATCATCACGCGCAAATTCACATACGATGAACTTGATGATTTAATCAGGATATCATTCAATATGCATATGACCGATATTTTCAAGTGGGACTATCTAGATTTTTACAATCGGGACGAATTCAACCTCAGAGAATATCTTGAATCTGATATAGAACTGATTGATTGGCACGCGATTTCTGGGTGCAACAAGATAGAAAAAGAATTCAGTTGGGACGAGAAGCTTTTCAGTGAGAAAATCTGGTTTGACGATGTTTCTCTTTTCTTGAAAGACGAAGACTTCAAATGGGATTTTAAGAACTTGTCGAAAGTACAGATATTTTATTCCAACAGCAAGGTTCTTACAATCAAACCTCAACTCTGGGATTGGAGCTATATATGCTCAACTAGCCCGATATTCTTGAAAGGAAAAGACTTTATGAAAACATTTAGGAGGTTTTCTAGATATCTCGACTATCAAGTGCTGTCTTCAAGGCAGGATACCGGTCTAAATGAATCGCTCATTGAAGAGAGGATATCAATGAATTGGGATTGGGACGCTCTCTCGATGAACCACTCTATAATGTTTTCAATCAAGTTCATCAAAGAACAAAAAGATAAGCCATGGAATTGGCAGGCATTGTCTGCCAGAAATGATATTAAATTAGACAATGAGTCTCTATACGAGCTCTCGGATAAAGACTGGTCCTGGGAAGCAATCTCGAATAGGACAGATCTAGTGTACGACGCGGATTTTATAAGCCATTTCATTGACAAGCCTTTGAATTGGCTCAAGATGTCCAGTCTTAACTCCTTCATACCTAATTCTTTCACATTGTCGAGACTTAAGGGTGTACAACTTAATTGGAAGGCAATATCATCTAATCCTCACTTAGACAAAGACGTTCTATGGGATTATAGGGATCTGCTCGATTGGTATGCTGTCACAAGGAATATTGTCAACTGTTCAGATTCCGATTTTCTCACGAAATATAAGGACTATCTAGACTGGAATTTTATCTCCAACAACCCCGAATTTAATGTAACGGACAATAATTTGCTCCTTTTTAAGGATAAAGTCATTTGGGGTAAGATTAATCAGCGTAATGATTTTAAGATATCTGAAAGAACACTTGAGTTATTCACAGATGAACTTGATTGGAGCAAGATATCCGAATCACATGAGATTATATTTACAGAAGCCTTGATAGAAAAATACAGGGGAAACTGGGATTGGACAAAACTTCGCAAGAACAGTCAAGTCGTTGATCGTTTGTCGGATACGCTTTCTAAATACAAAGCGGGGTTCAACTGCTCAGAATTTATTGAGCAATTTACAGAAAGAAAGCCATATATTTATCACTTTACACACATGTTTCCCAATGCCCTTAACATCATCAAAGGCAGAAAGATACTTAGCAGAAACAAGTCGTTAGGCCACTTTGCAAATGCTGCTGGCTCAAACGTAAATAGAAGAGGAACTGCTCACGATTATGCGAGATTCTACTATAGACCACAGACCCCAACTCAATTCTATAATGAGTGCCTTGGAATGGATAAAGAGTCGGGGGAATGGAGAACATGGTGGTATGACGGAGAATATTACAAGAAATGGAAAACTTATTATCCTCAAGCCTTGAGGTTGGAATTGCCTAAATGCCCAATGCCCGTTTTCTTCAAATTCTCTCTTGAAGAAGTTATTGCCAAAATGCCAGATATATGCTACTACAGCACTGGTAATATGCAAACAGATAGGGCGGAGGTGATCAAGGTGACAGATAATCCCAATAGGCTGAATGCACAAGATCTCTATTCAACAGTTAAAGATGGTGTAGAGGTCTATAAACAATACTCTCAACAAGAATTCTTAGTGTTGAATGAATTTGATTTTTCAAAGTTAAACGACTTCCAAATAATATGTTATGATTCCGAACAAGCCAACATTCTTAAATCTCAATTGCATGGGGATCCTATATGCGATAAAATCGAGGCAGGCGGATATGATATCTATCACCGCAACAACCGACCACTAACCATAACGGAAGATGATTTTTCTATTTCTATCTCATCGGGATATCGTGAAGACAGCGCATGCCTTTCGGTTCGCGGAGATGGCATCAGTTCCGTTGTAGTTCTTAATCCTGATAACATTAAACGCGAAACCTCCTCCTGCATATCTGCATATCCAAGCATCTCTCTGAAGAAACCACTTTGTAATGTGGAGGTGGTATTCACTGATGAACGAGGCCGAGAATGGATCGTGTACAAACAGCCAGATTTAATTGCATCTTCAATAGCTATTGACGAATCGCCTTTAGGCCATTTCTCAAATGAGAAAGGACTCAGAGACCTCTTCAATTCTCAAGTTCGACACTATACCATTAAGGAACATACAAGAATGGTGTGTGAACAATTTATGAAGTACTTTAGTTCGGCTAATGTGCCTATTAGACGTGATCTTCTGCTCGTTTTCTTGACGCTTCATGATATTGGAAAGCCTATTGCAGAGCAAGCGGGAAATAGAGAAGAACAGTATGAGTATACCTCTAACATCATTAGGAAAATATCGCTTGATTGCTGTGGAAACCATTATACAGAAAACGATCGCCAAATTCTCTTGTCGTTGCTTCAGGGCGACTATATAGGAGATTATTTCAAGGGAATCGTTAATGTCGACAAGACTGTCGATCAATTGTCAAAGCTTGCATTGATGGCAAATATGCGACTTTCCGATTACTTATATCTTTACATGATATATTATCAGTGTGATGCAGCCTCTTACACCGCTGATGCCGGAGGTTATAAATATCTTGAACCACTATTCGAGTATGACGATCCTTTAACAAAGACTTTTGATTCAGATGAAGGACTTATACGGATGTCAGATAATTATTGGAAAAAGTATATAGAATTAAAGAACAACGTCTATGATAGAGAAAATCTGTAATGACAACATTTTCAACTCCAAAGCACAGACCATAGTCAACACTGTTAACTGTGTCGGTGTAATGGGAAAAGGAATTGCTTTGGTTTTCAAATTGAGATACCCCGACATGTTTGCCGAATATGCCGAGTTATGCAAGAAACATCTGATTATCCCTGGCAAGTTATGGCTCTATAAAGGGGAGAAAGACGCCCCTTGGGTGCTTAATTTCCCAACGAAATTTCATTGGAAATATCCCAGCAAGATAGAGTATATTGAACAGGGATTGCAAAAATTTATAGACACATATAAAGACAAAGGTATCACTTCCATAGCCTTTCCAATGCTTGGAACCCATAATGGTGGACTGGACAAGACGGAGGTCCTCAAACTGATGGAGGAGTATCTCAACAAATGCGACATTCCTATAGAAATCTACGACTATGACCCGAATGCCCCTGATGATCTGTTTGAGGAATTTAAGTCTAAATGGAACGGGATACCTAAGGACATGCTCAAGTCTCAGACTGGCATTAGGACCCAAAAGCAAATCGACACCATCGACCATGCGGTTAATTCTGACAGCATAAGGTCTATGATATCTTTGATAGATTATCCCGGTATAGGAATAACTACTATGCTGAAATGCTTCAAGCTTGTCATGAAGGGCTCCACGCCTGAAAGCACCCTGTTTGACTGATGCTTACACCTTCCGGATAAGTTGGTATGTAAACTTTCCCTTCTTAGAAACGGCTACAAAAAGGGGAAGTTTACGCCATCTTCTGCCCGAGTGCAAGGATTTTTACAAATGAAGTTCTAGGAAATATCTTCAGCATTTCCCATCGCAGAATGAAACAGAAACATCCCGAAGAAAAAGTTATCAACAGCCTTCAGGTTGTGTCAGATGGCGCCAAACAAGTGCATTTTTGTCTGAACCGCATTTGAACCACTCCCCTACTATAAGGCTATTAGTCAAGATATTAGTTATTCTGCGTCGGAAAATAGCCGAATATCAAAATCCATCGAAATAAAGCAGAAAAGTGCTAAATATCAGTTTCTTACCTCCGAGGTAAAAGTTTAACGATTATTGATATTTTAATGCTTTTCTACGCTTTTCTGTCTTGATTTGTACCGCATTTGTACCTTATGCGGTACAATATTTCACGTCTTTTCGACCACACCGCCGAAGAACTCCGCAGGTTGGACAACGTTGAACAACCTTGAACAAAGATGGACGCTAAAAATCGTAGACGAAGCCCAAGTAACCCGCTATGGACACACCAAGAAGAACCTACCGCAAAATCTGCCAGCATTGCGGAAAAGAATTCATCGCCTACACATCAGCGACAGCCTACTGCTCGCACCGCTGCTCCGGACTTGCCGACAAGCTCCGCAAGCGTAACGACCGGCTCAAATCCACCACACAGGAAGTCCGGGAACTTCAGCGCCAGGCCCTGCTCGACAAGAACTTCCTGACACTCACAGATGCCGCCAGGCTGATGCAAATCTCACGCACCACCCTCTACCGCATCATAGAACTCAACAGCATCCCGCTCAAACGCTTCACCGACCGCACAATCCGCATCTCCAGAGAGGACCTCGACAAGGCGGCGAACCGACAAGTAACACTCGAAGACACCACCATCACCGAGAAAGAGGCCATCCTCACCAACTGGATGACCAAGGAGCAGATAATAGAGGAATACGGCATCACCTTGAGCTGGCTCTACTCCACCACCAAACGCCTCGGCATCCAGCCACGCATCATCGGCTGCAAGAACTTCTACGAAAAGACACAGATGGACAAGATCTTCACCCGTGAAGACTACGCCGATCCCGAAAAATGGTACACCTTCGACCAGCTCCGCGAGCAAACCGGAATGCTCACCGAATCCATCTGTGACTTCTGCAAGGCGCACAAAATCACCCGTGAGCGCAAGAACGGCATAACCTACGTCGCCAAACGCCAATGGGACAACGCCAGAGGCACAAACATCGACACCGACAAATTCATCACAATGAAAGAAATCACCGCCACCTACGGCCTCTCACGCAACCACCTCTACACAATTTTCAAGGAGAACGGAATCGAAAGAGTAAAATTTGGTAATTTTGTATACTTCAACAGAGAAGAGGTCCACACCCTTCTCACAAACAGAAAGCAAAATGGGCGCAGTTAAAGTGACACTCCGAAAACGGGAATACGCCAGCGGCAAAGTCTCCCTCTACCTCGACTTCTACCCGGCCATCCGCAACCCCAGGACAATGCAGATGACACGCCGCGAATACCTCGGCATCTACATAATGAAAAGTCCGCGCACAGCAGCGGACCGCAGAGTCAATGCCGCCAAGCTCAAGCAGGCCGAAGCCATCCGCGCCCAGAGAGAAATATCCCTAATCAACGAACAATACGGATTTCTCGACAAAGGCAAGGGAATGATGAACGTCCTTGAATATTTCTACTCCATCCTACACGGCCACGACAAGAAATGGCGCATAGTCTATGAACACTTCAACATATTCGTAAAAGGCCAATGCAGCTTCGACGAACTCACCGTAGATTTCTGCAACAAGTTCCGTGACTACCTCGGCACCACCACACGCATCAAGAGCGACCGTCTCAAACTCTCCCAGAACTCAGCCGCAGGGTACTGGAGCACATTCCGCGCATTCCTTGCCATCGCCTTCAAGGAAGGCTACCTGAAAGAGAATGTCAATGACTATCTCGACAAGATAGAAACCCGGGAGACAAAGCGGGAATACCTCACGCAAGAAGAACTCCAGAAACTTGCGGACACTCCTTGCGACTACCCTGTTCTCAAATCCGCCTCCCTTTTCTCCTGCCTCACCGGGCTCCGATTGAGCGACATTCTCCAGCTCGAATGGCATCACATCCAGGACTACCCTTCCGGAGGCAAATGCATCCGCATCAAGACAGAAAAAACCGACACCGAGGCCACAATCCCCATCAGTGACCAGGCTCTCGAACTCTGCGGCACTCCATCAGAAGGCAAAGTCTTCAAAGGCCTCACAAGGCAGCTCGTCAACGGACGGCTGAAACCCTGGATAAGATCAGCAGGAATCGACAAATACATCACCTTCCATTGCTTCCGCCACACTTACGCCACCCTTCTCATAGCCGGAGGAGCCGACATCTACACCGTCAGCAAGATGCTTACCCACAAGAACGTCAGCACCACCCAGATATACGCCGACCTTGTCAATGAGAAAAAGAAGCAGGCCTCCGAAATCATAAAAATCAAGGAATAGCACGAAAAATATAGAAAATCATCTTGTACTACAACTTGTAGTATAGGATTCAGACGCTAATATTCAATGATATTTGCCCACGAAATAACAGTCGTGGGCTTTCTCTTTTTATAAGGCGCCAAAGAAAGGAACGACTCGCGACATAAAAACGAAATTTTATGTCAGCATACACATTTGAAGAACTGCCGGCAGTCATAGCGACGCTGGTAGAAGAAATCCGAGGCCTCAAATCCACGGTCGAATCCGGCCAGAAGAACGCAAAGGCCGACAACGCCAGCCCGTGGATGACACTGAAGGAATTCCAGCAGTTCCATCCCGAACATCCCGCAGCACCGACCGTCTACGGCTGGGTAAGAGGCGGACTTGTCCCCTACTACAAGAAAGGCAAGAAGCTCATATTCAAGCGTCAGGAGATCGAAGACTGGCTCAATGCCGGACGACAGAAGACAGACATCGAAATGGAGACCGAAGCCATCAACTACATAAACCACAGGAGGGCTGGAAAATGAGCGAGCCAAGACAAATCGGAGACATAATGCTCCAGATAGCATCCAACCCGGAAGACGACTTTGGGAAATTACTCCGCCATTGCCCCTTCATCCAGAAAGAACTGATGGCAAGAGGCCTGATGAGCTTCGACGATCTCACAGACAAGGAATGTGACCGCCTGATTGAAAGCGACACTCATGAGAATGCACCAGACAACTCATTCTTTGACAATCTCATTGACGGTCAGGACGTGATGATGCGCCTGCACATCAGTCAGCGCACACTCCAGACACTGCGCTCGAACGGAACCATCCCGTTCATCAAGATAGGTCACAAAATCTGGTATCACCGGGAAGACCTCGAACGCATACTCCGTGACAACTACACAATGTTCAAAATCGAAGAACGCTATGGAAAAGACCATTGACAGAAATACACTTCTCGCGCACACCCTCTGGGGCATTGACATCTACGCCCACATACTGAGGAAATACTACCCCGACGAGACAGTCATCAAAGTAACCGGAAGGGACTGCGGAATCTGCCGCAATCCTTTCGCCGGAGGCGGCCGAACCCTGCACATCTGGTTCGCGAAGAACGACCCCACGGCAAGACTCAGCGCCGAAACCACATTCCACCACGATGACACTGGCACCATCCCCGACGGAGACGCGCTTGACTTCGCCGCACTCTTCTACCGCCAGACAGGACAAGAACTTCTGATGACGCTGAACAGGGAAATGCACCTCAATCTTGACGGCAGTCACAACCAGTATGACAAGCCAACTCAGGAGTCAATATCCAAAGGCCCAAGATTCTCGTTCTTCAAGGCACCGATAACAAACACGAAATCCTACAAGAGCATCACCATATTCGATGCCTACAACTACATCGTCGGGCCGTATGCCAAGACACAGACCGAACACCTGCGAAGCATACAGGACAAGAAAAGGGCGAGAAACTACAAGGCGGCCAACTTCGCCTACGCCACCTTCTGCGGAGAGTTCGATGTCAGAGCCAATGACAAGATCAAGTCCATATCCGGCCTCCTATGCCTTGACTTCGACCATATACCACAACTTGAAGTCAATTTTGAAAAGCTATTGCAGGACAAATACTTTGAAACTGCACTTCTTTTCCGAAGCCCCTCCGGAGACGGACTCAAGTGGATAATAGAAATCCACCGCAAGGAACTCTCCCACAGCGACTACTTCCGCGCCGTATCACACTACATCACGAGCGCATACGACATCACACCCGACCAGTCAGGCAAGGACATATCGCGTCCCTGCTTCCTTCCATACGACCCCGGCGCATACATCGACGAAAATTATCTCTGAAGATGAAAGACACATTCCATCCAGAAGACTGGCTCCAGCAGCCATCTTCTCAAAATACGACACCGCGAGAATCAGCTTCATCAGACACTCTGGAAGACATTGAAGCCATCACATCACGCATCGAACAGTCCGGCATTGACATAACCTCCGGCTACGACAACTGGCGCGACCTCGGCTTCGCCCTCTCCGATGGACTCGGAGAATCCGGACGCATCTACTACCACCGCATCAGCAGCCTTAACAGCGGCTACACACCTGAAGAATGCGACCGCCAATACGACAAATGCCTGAAGTCACACGGCACAGGCATAACCGTCAAGACATTCTTCCAGAAAGCAAAAGAAGCAGGAATCTCAATCATCACTTCCGGCAAATCCGCAATCTCCGCACATTCCGCAAAATCCGCATCGCACAACACTGCGGAAATTGCAGAAACAGCGGAATCTGCGGAAATCCTCACAGAACCGCTGCCCACATTCAGCGACAAAGTAATCGGACAACTCCCCGACTTCCTCAGGCAGATTGCCGCATCAGGCAATTCCGTCCAGGACGCAGACATCCTCCTGCTGGGCACATTGACGGTGCTCTCCTCCTGTATGCCCCACATCAAAGGCATCTACGACCGCAGGACAGTATTCCCGAACATCTTCCTGTTCGTCACCGCCAGAGCCTCGTCAGGAAAAGGCCGGCTCAACCTCTGCCGCCACCTCGTCGAACCCATCCACGAAGACCTGCGCAACCTCAATGAAGCCGAAATGATGGACTACAAGCACAGACTCTCAGAATACAACGCCGCAGGAAAGAAGAAAGTCGATATGGAAAAGCCCGAAGAACCGCCGATGCGTATGCTCTTCATCCCGGCCAACTCCTCAGCCACCGCAGTCTATCAAGTCCTCAATGACAATGGCGGCCAAGGACTTATGTTCGAGACGGAAGGCGACACCCTCGCCAACACATTCGGCTCCGACTACGGCAACTACTCCGACGGCTTCCGAAAAGCGTTCCATCACGAAACCATCTCCTACATCCGCCGCAAAGACCGAGAATATGTGAACATCAAGAACCCGAGACTGTCCACAGTCCTCACCGGCACGCCCAGGCAAGTCCTGAACCTTATAACAGATGCGGAAAACGGTCTCTTCAGTCGCTTCCTCTTCTACTACCTCGACACCAAACTCGTCTGGAACAATGTCTTCGCCGAATCCGGCAACGACACCCTTGAAGACCGTTTCGCAGCCCTCGGCAAGGACTATCACGACTTCCACCGCATTCTGTCCGAATACGGCTCCGACATCATATTCCGCCTTACCTCCGAACAATAGGAAGACTTCAATGCTCTGTTCGACCGATGGCAGTCCGAATATGCCGCCTCCTGCGGAGACGAGTTCATAGCCACCGTCCGCCGCCTCGGAGTCATAACATTCCGCATAGCGATGATTCTCTCCACCCTGCGGATAATGGAAGACGGCTGCTTCACTCCCGAACTCATCTGCTCCGACACAGACTACACCACGGCCCGAGCCATAGCCGACGTGATCATCCGCCACGATGAACGGGTATTCCGGACGCTCGCAACCCCGGCACCACCGACGGCTGTCTCCACAGCCGCGCAACGTCAGTCCCTACAGCTGAAATACCTTGAAGCCCTCCCGGATGAGTTCGACCGCAAGACCTACTGCGAACTGGCAACCACGATGGGACTCAACCCAAAATCCATAGAGCGCACCATCAAGAAATGGTGCGAAGAAGGCCGGCTGGAAAATGTCGCGTATGGGAAATACAGGAAAAGAAAGTCACAATAAACGGTCGATAAATGTGACTATATTGTTTTCCATTGGATGCTTGCTTTTGCTTGTTTTGCAAATTTAATAAAAAATGTAATATACGTACGTATAATATTAAATTTGAGGCTTCTATTTCGTTGTTATCTAACGAGAACCATTGATATGAAATAGAAGCCCAAATAATCGACCTATTTTCTGGACTAGGAGGAATCCGAATCGGATTTGAACAGGCCCTTGCCAAACGAGGGCTAAAAGGCAAATGCGTGTTCACCTCTGAAATAAAGCCATCGGCGATAAAAGCCCTGAATGAGAACTTTCCCGGAGAAAATATAAAAGCCACAGACATAACAACCATCAAAAAGCAGGATGTACCTGATTTTAAAGTTTTGCTTGGCGGTTTCCCTTGTCAAGCATTCAGCAGTGCCGGCTTACAAAAAGGCTTTGCTGACACAAGAGGAACATTGTTTTTCGATGTACAAAGAGTATTATCCGAACATCTGAAAACCGTCGATGGATTCATCCTTGAAAATGTAGAAGGGCTTGTAACACACGACCGAGAAAACAAATCCGATAAAACAGGAAGAACTATAAACACGATTATGCACGTACTCAAAGACGTACTTGGGTTTAATGCGGAATTCATCGTGCTCAATGCGGCGGATTTTGGCGTACCTCAATACAGAAAACGTGTTTATATCGTAGGCTGCAAAAAGAAATTCGGGAAAGTCAATCTTAAATTTAAGGGTCAGCAGGAACAACCAGTAGAAAACGTCCTTGAAACAGGTCTTCCTACATTAAAAAGTGACTTCTCAAAGAAAATTCTTAGACATTTCTCCGTAGAGTCACTTAATGGCAAAGCCCTGAAAGACAAACGTGGAGGAAAATCCAATATACATAGTTGGGAATTCGATTTCAAAGGGAAAATATCCGACGAGGAAAAGGCTCTCCTTAATGCCCTTCTTCTCGCAAGAAGAAAGCGTAAGTGGGCAGAAGAAATCGGCATCACATGGATGGATGGTATGCCCTTGACAACAGAACAAATCAGGACATTCTTTGACAGACCAAATCTCCAGCAGATGCTCGACGACTTGACAGATAAAAAATACCTTGTCTATGAGCATCCCAAAAAGCAACTTGTGCATCAAGACTCCAACGGAAACCGCTACACAACAAGAGTTCCGGACAAGACCAAGGCAAAAGGCTATAATATCGTCACAGGAAAGCTTTCATTCGAGATAAGCAGTTTCTTGGACAAAAGCAAACCGGCAAAAACCATTGTAGCAATGGATATGGGCAATATCGGAGTTCTTGACAATGACGGAATACGCCACCTGACACTCCGAGAAGGCTTAAGATTGTTTGGATATCCAGATTCGTACAGTTTGAGGCCATTCGAGAACTCACGACGGAACATAAGGCTTGGCTACGACCTTATCGGTAATTCAGTATGTGTTCCGGTGATAGAAGCCATCGCTGAACGGCTTTTAGACAGAATCAACCCACAAAAGAAGAAATAATATATGCTAAAACTTTCACACGACAATGCTATAAAATCCACCCTTATGTTCTGGGTGGACGAGCAGATCGAGTCAAAATATGAAGATCTCTATGAAAAAGAGATGCCTAAATATGACTCTTTGCTATCAATACGTACAAAAGAGGAACTTCAATCATTCATCAAGAATGAACGGGAGTCCATCAAATTGCTCACGACAATTTTAGGCATATCAAGTGAAAAATTCAAGCGCGTCATAACCCTTTTGCGAGTTCGCAAAGGATATACAATCTCGACCGAATGGGCAGACAACAAAGTTCGTACAGAATTATGTGGCAGTCAGAATCTTATGAATGAATTCTGTGACCTGTTTTTCAACAAAGATGCCTATAAGGATCTTATTCCCAGTTCAATTCTGAATGACTTCCGGCTTGACAGAGAATGGCTTATCCATGTCTGTTCAAAAGATATGTTGCTAAAAATGATAAAAACATCATACACAACAGCATACAATGGGGAATGCGCTAATGCATATCAAGAGAAGGTCACTGAAAGCATCAAGGCCTACACAGATAAATATGGTTTATCTTTCGGCAAAGTAACTCACGATGCAATTCTCAAGTCTGAAAGTCTGCTTACCATCTCAAATGGAGAGAAATCCATAATTGTGACAATAAACTACACTGTCACAACCAGTAACAACCAAACGAGATATTCTGATAGGATTCAGAAAATAAGATCAGCCATAGCCGGGAATAGGAATTATATGTTAATCAACATACTTGACGGCGCAGGCTGGGTTGCAAGAGGTTCCGATTATCAGAAAATCCATACAGATTGCAGCCATTTCTTGAATCTTGCGAACATTGACAGAATCGAAACAATCATAACAGAATACTTTAACATCCAATAATTATGACAGCTGCGGAACGAAAAGCCAAGATTGCAGAAATAACGGGAGGCAACTATTTCAGCACAGACGGAAAAGGCAAACGAATAAGATATTGTGGAGATGTAAAAACCTTCATCGAATATGAGATTCCAATGGATCTCATCATTTACAATGTTGAGAACGGACGTATTGCTAGCCTCGTTAAATCTTATGAACGAGAACACAGCAGTCTTAATCCGGAAAAAGAAGAAGACGCGAAACAGATTGCGCAATTTCTGTATGATTCAAATGACATTGCCAACAAAAAGACAAAACGCAACATAGTTGTCAACGGACAGCTTGAAACAGGTATCATCACTTGTGACGGCGTTCTTGTTGATGGTAACAGACGAGTATCACTGATGCGGCAGATTCTCTCCGACTCATCTTTTACTACGTCTGAAAGAGCCCGTTGTGAAAAGTTCCGTGCGATAGTTCTTCCCGAAGATGCTGACAAAAAAGAAATTCTTCGTCTTGAAACGACATTTCAGATGGGAGCCGATGAAAAAGTCGGATATAATGCCATCGAAAAATACCTTCACGCCCAAGATTTAGCCGACCAAGGTTTCTCCACCGCAGACATATCAGAATTTATGAACCTAGATGGAGCCAACGAGGTCACAAAACTCTTGGAAATAAAACAACTTATTGACGAGTACCTTGAATACTTCGGCTTGGATGGGCTATATACCAGACTGCCTAAAGGGTTCGAAGACGACTTGCAAAAACTCAATACGGCTATCCGCAAGATTAAGAACGGCAGCATAAGTTGGATTCCGACAACAAGACTGACTGAAGTGGAGAATGACCTTAAATGCATATCATTCGACTATATCAGACTGAATGCTAAAAGCCCGGATGGATTTGAATTCCGTTCCATAGCATCAACCTCTAATGCGAACTTTCTTGTAAATGAAGACATCTGGAATCAGTTCGTCCAGTCCTGGCAAGACGCAACCAATGATATTACAGAAACACCGATTGAAGTTGTCTTGAGTGAAGCAACAACTACAAACGAATCTTCCAGACTACTTGAGGCGCGTGACAATGAATGGAGAACAAATGTAAAGGATAATCTTATGGAAGCATTCAATGATGCTCAGACGACACTCAATAATAAAAAGGAAAAAGAGAAGCCTGGAGTATTATTCAAACGTGCCTTGAATGCACTGCAACAGATCGACCTCGATAGTTTGGGAGCTGCTGTCGACAAATCCGATATTCTTAAATACGTAGAGCAAGTAAAAATAATCTGCGATAACGTTTCAAATAAAGTTCAGTAAAAAGATGTCAAAACTCATTTTGTCAGCCATAGACAGCAATCATTACCGCATCACCGGTGCGGTTGACGAATTGCGTGCCAACAAAAGAGCAAAACTACTGCTAAAATCGAAGCTCACACTCTCTCCAAAAGAAAATCGGCTCGAACTTGAATGTGAGCAGGGAATAGACTATGTTGCTGACATCTTGAAACTGGCAGCCGGTTATATCAATGCGGAACTAGAATACGATTCCGAAGCATCACAGGAACTTGCAGAATTCACCGAACGAGAAGAAAACTTCAAAAAGTTCTCCGAAGCGGCAGCAAGCATTAAAGAAAACAACTGCGACGCTTCTGATTTCAGATACTTTACCGCCCTCCTCGACAAAACAATGCCGGCCAGACATCTCTATCCCCTCCAGTTGTTGTCTGCCTACCATTTAGCCTTTTCTCAGAACGGATGCAATTTCTCAGTGCCTGGTGCAGGGAAGACAAGCATAGTATATGGAGCCTACACATACCTCAAAAATCAGGATAAAGACCAATTTAAGCATGTTGATCACATTGTTATTATAGGCCCGTTAAGTTCATTCGGACCATGGGAAAATGAATATGAAGAATGTTTTGGCCGCAAAGCGGAAAGCCAGAGGCTGACATCAAATTTAAGCAAAGAGCAGAAGAAACAGTACTTCTTCGAGTCTCCCAAAGAACTGACTTTGATTTCCTATGCATCAGTTGTCAGTGTCAAGGAAGAGCTTATTCATTTTCTGCGCCATCATAAGACTATGGTAGTACTTGATGAAGCCCATAAAATAAAGAACACTTCCGGAGGAATTACGGCTTCATCTATTATGGAATTGGCTAAGAATTGTACTTCGCGTGTTGTATTGACAGGAACACCAGCTCCTAATGGATATGAGGATTTATATAACCTTTTCCATTTTATCTGGCCACAAAACGATGTCATAAAATACACTGTCGGGCAATTACGCGAAATGTCAAAATCATCGTCAGGACAAGATAACAGGATCATAAAGATGATGGAAAATGTCAATCCATACTTTATCAGAATAAGGAAAAGTGATCTCGGTTTACCTCCAGTGATAGAGCATCCCCCAATTAGAGTACCAATGGAGGACTCACAACGCCGCATATATGATTTCATTGAACAAAACTTCGTTGAAGAGGTTAATCATTCCTCGAACTCTGGAATACACAGTCTTCTGGTAAAAGCGAAAATGATTCGGCTACAGCAAGCTGCGACGAATCCGGCACTTTTGTATATACCTCTCTCATCATTTTCAGAAGAGACATCAGAAGACTTGTCCATAATTGATGACAATTCCATCATGAGAGAGATAATGACATTTTACGATGGCATTGTCCCGGTAAAATTCGAAGAATGTCTAAAACTTGTTCGCGAGATTATTGATTCCGGAGAAAAAGTTGTCATCTGGACTATCTTCATAAAGAATATAGAAGCATTGTCCCAATACTTGGATGCAAACGGAATACAATGCAGGACTCTGTATGGAGCGACGCCTGTAGCTGATGTCACAATGGAAGATGAAGCCTACAGCCAGACACGAGAAGGAATTGTCAAGGAATTTCACAATCCTGAAAGCGCATTTAAAGTAATAATTGCGAACCCTTTTGCTGTAGCCGAGTCAATATCCTTGCACAAAGCCTGTCATAACGCCATCTACCTTGAACGCTCTTTTAACTGTGCACACTATCTACAGTCAAAAGACAGAATCCACAGATACGGCCTGCCAGCCGGAACAACAACAAATTACTATTATATCCTGTCCGCTGATTCAATTGACGAGACTATCCATACCAGATTGGCGTTAAAAGAGCAAAGGATGCTGGAAATCATTGAGCAGATGCCTATCCCTCTCTTTGCCAATGTTACAGACGAGGGCGACGATGACATTAAAGCTATAATGAATGATTATGTTAAGCGAGCAGCTAGAAAAGAAATCTAAAATTGGGACGATAGAGAGCATTGCTTATATCGCCCACTGGTTATCTACAGGCACAGACACCATAGATGACATGGTCAAATGCGTCCAAGGACAACCAAACATAAAGATTTCAGAAGTTAAGCCAATTCTAGGGCTGTTCGAAATAATGTCATTGATAAAATTCAATGACACGACAATTATAAGCAGCGATACTCTCACCTCCAATGCCTTGAGTTCCGAGAAGTTTTTGGAATGGTTCACACCGGAATATGTTGATTTTGTAGTAAGGCATAATTTTATAAGCCTTGACGGAATATCCTACAGCATTGCGAAGAACAAATATATCCTCTCCCCTACCGCAATCAACCCGAGAAAACACGCCTGTTATAGAAATCTGCTAATCGATCTCGGACTCATTGAGTATTGTCCGGATGGCGGTTATCTTATAAACCGGCTTCTTGACCAGGCTATTCTGAAAATAAAGGATAAAAAAATATCTGAAGAAGAACTTCTTGACAATCTTGAACGACAGAAAGAACAAGGAAAGGAAGGCGAGGAGTTCGCACTCGCATATGAAAGAAGCAGAATTACAAATACGGCCTTGCAATGCAAAATTGAGCGGATTTCCATCCTTGATGTCTCCGCAGGCTTTGATATAGTCTCTTTTAACGACAATGATTCCAAAACTTTCGACAGATTCATTGAAGTAAAGACATACGTCGGCAAGCCTCATTTTTATTGGTCAAAGAACGAAATAGAAAAGGCTCGTCTAATGGGCGATGCATATTTCATATATCTCATTGACTTTCAGAAAATAGACCATAAAGGATATGCACCTCAATGCATATCAAATCCGATAAAGAACATTATTCAAACAACAGAATGGATGAAGACATCTCAAGCATTTCTTGTTGAGCTTCTTGCCGTTGATGGATATTCAAATCAAACGCGTCTGTCAATGCACCTCCAAGACGGAGATAGCTCCCAAGATGAACTGGATACATATTTAAGCAGCGTATCCGTAGTTCAATCTTTTGTTGACACGGCCATCCGTCTTGGAATTGATTCAATGCACGCATTAGAAACAATACTCAGTCGCGTCAATGACGAGAACAACGGAATATACAGAGGATGTCTTGCAAAACTTAGAGACGCTGCTGACAATTCTAAAACAAACGCAGGTACAACTATCGGACGACTCGAAAACTACGGAACTGTAAACAACATAAGCGGGAAATCTCTCCCGATACCGACAACCGATTAACGCATAACATGACACATATCAATCAATTCATTGCACATCCCGGAAGCACATTCAATGATGCTACCAATGCTACCGTAATTATCGGCAATGATGTTACGGTCAGCCCTTCTTCCACATCGAATGATAAGTCGGATACAGGAATTTGTGATCCTGCATACTTGGCTCCTGGAAGAGACAAAATAGATCTTATCAGAATCATCAATGCCATTGCGGAGATGAATCCACCATTCTTCATAAATAGCAAAGGAGACAGAATTACAAAGAAAACCCTCTTTGAAGCATTCGGCAGTGCGCTTGGCATTGAATTGAACGACTTTGCGAACCACCTTTCAGCAGCAAAGCGACTGAACAATGATTCAGATAAAAACACCAAGATTTTTGATGAACTGAAAAAAGTCTCAGAAGATTACTTCAATAAATAAAAACAAACCTCATAACACCACAAAACTATGGTAACATTCAAAAGACTATTGAGAAGTGCCGTGGCGATAGCCGTAGGCTCTCTAACTCTTTTATCCTGTTCAAAAGACGAAAATGGCTCAACAGGAAGCGATGCCGACAGGTTCGTCGGCACATACTCAATCAGTGTCACGGAACAGGTTGTCTGGGGCGGCGATTCAGGGACACTCACAGATACGGGAGTCCTGACCATAACCAAAATATCAGACACCCAGGTCCGTGCCACTGGCTTCTTTAATGACATAGGAGAAGTTGCGAACTCTGCCATCTATTTTGAATCTATCAAAGGATCGGATTCAGCAGGATATATGACCACGACATTCGGCCCGGCCACACTATCCGGCAATGTACTGACATTGACTGCAACATCAAATGGAAAACTGGCAAGCAACGGCGTTCTTTATCCGTTCCGCAGTACTCAACAGATAACAGGAATCAAGCATTAAAACAACTAAATACCAACAATATGAAAAGAGCAATTATCATCATCGCCAGTCTTTTCATCGCACTGGCAGCCTATGCACAAACACAGACTCCAACAAAGCCTGAATCTCCGCATCTTTCATTTAAAGGAGTCCCGATTGACGGAACTCTCAGAGCATATACAGACGCTATGAAATCAGCCGGTTTCACATATATGACGACCCAAGACGGCACCGCACTCTTGAAAGGAGACTTCGCCGCCTATAAGGGCTGTATCATAGGCGTCTCAACACTCAAGAAGATGGATCTTGTCAGTACTATCGGTGTAATATTCCCAGAGCAAGACACTTGGTCAGGATTGTATAGCAACTATACATTCTTGAAGGATATGCTTACCAAGAAATATGGCAAGCCTTCCGATGAAGTCGAACGGTTCGATTCATATTCAGAGCCTCGTGATGATGGCTCAAGAATGACTCAAGTGCAGCTTGACAAGTGTAAGTACTACACTATATTCTCAACACCCAAAGGAGATATAGAATTATCAATACAACATAACGGAGTTACAAGTTGCTTCGTCCTCCTCAAATACTACGATAAAATCAACACAAATGCAGTTCAAGAGGATGCAATGAATGACCTTTAAACTCATTCAAAATAATGCCCCGATGTGATTTGACCATCGGGGCATTTCATATACCTATCAATAAAGCGTACCAATGTATTCTTGCTAACACCACAAACTCTTGCCACTTGAATTTGTGAAATACCCTTCCTCCTCAATTCCCGAATCAATTCCATCTTGCTAAACAACTTATGTTTTTCCAAAGCAGTGCGGCTGCCCATAGGTCTTCCAAGCCGCACCCCATCCGCTCTCCTTTTCGCCAAAGCCTCCTTCGTCCTTAGGCTTATCAGATTTCTCTCAATCTCAGCTGACAACCCAAAAGCAAATGCCAGAACCTTGCTCTGAATATCCTCTCCTAGTCGATAGTTATCTTTAATAGTCCAGACACGGCACTCCTTTGTCATACACAGATTCAGAATATCCATAATCATAAACAAACTCCGTCCAAGTCGTGACAGCTCCGCACAGATAATCAGATCATCTTTCTTCACTCTCCTAAGAAGCACACCTAACTGTCTCTTGTTGTAGGCCTTCGTTCCACTGATTGTCTCCTCAATCCAGCCGTCAATGGAAATATCATTCTTCTTACAGAAATTATTAATTTCGAACCGCTGGTTCTCAACAGTCTGCTTGTCGCTGCTGACCCTAATGTAACCGTAATTCATAATCAAAAAGTTAAATCGTCAATAATCCCCAAAAAGTTTCGTACTTTTGTCAAAATCACACAATTGCGGTGACAAAGTCCGAATACTATGGGAATAATAGCGATAATAATCTGCCTCTTGGCAATTATACTTCTCCGCCTCCTGCCCCGAAAAGGCAAAGTCGGGGAAAAGCGAGTGGCCTCCATCCTGAAAAAATTGCCAGGCGACAGTTACAAAGTCATAAATGACCTTTTGCTCACAAACAACGGCTACAGCACACAGATAGACCACATCGTAATATCCATCTATGGCATCTTCGTCATCGAGACCAAATTCTATCAAGGATGGATATACGGAGGCGAGAACAGCGAATACTGGACGCAGAACATCTACGGCAACAAATACCAGTTCCGCAACCCCATCCACCAGAATCAGGGACACATCCGAGCATTAAGATTCCTCCTGAAAGACTACGGGAATATCTCCTACATCTCAATCGTCGCATTTTCAAGACAGGCAAGCCTCGGCATAGATGCTCACACTCCAGTAATATACTGGGACCAGATTCCCCGAATAATCAATCAGTTCGAGACCAGAATCCTCTCCGAAAGCCAGATACAGAGCATCTATAACATCCTGCTCGCAAACAACAACGGAGACAAAGCCGCCAAGAAACAGCATATCTCCAACGTCCGCCACAACGAAATCAAACGTGACATTGCCGTCGCCAACGGCTATTGCCCACAATGCGGAGGAACACTGACACTACGTCAAGGAAAATACGGCAAATTCTTCGGTTGCTCAAACTATCCACGTTGCAAATACACTACGCCATACCGATAAAACGCCCGAAAGCCATCTGGCATTTCCGCTACCGCTCCAATGCCAGAAGACTTTCCCGACGGGCAGAAAGGTATCAGCCGACCTCCTACCGTCAGTCCGCTGATATATTCAATGACGGAAGCCAAGCTTCCGAATCAAACGCCCGGCAAGACATTCGTCATCTCCGCATCCGCTGCGATGCCGAAAGACTTGCCTCAATGGGCAGAGCGGAACCCGAAGATTGACGCTCTCCGATACGCTCCGACCGTCAACCCTCCGGACTTTTCAAACTTGCTCCGCTCGATAATACAGTAGAGGTGTCGCCTACATTATGTTCAGATAGACAATCCTGTCATCAAATTCTTGGAAATATCATTGTTTTTTTTAGCGATAAACTAACTTTGTCCAAAAATTCAAGAATATGAAACGGATGCTGAAAATTATCGGCAAAGTGCTGCTGTACACGATTGCGGCATTGGTTATAATTCTACTTCTTTGCCGTTTTGTCTTCCGGAAACAACTGATTTCCGGAATATACCGACTTCAGAACAAGGAGCATCTCGAACTTCTAAGAAAAGACTCTGGCTACCAGAAGGACACAATCAGTTATCACTTTCAGACTACCGTCCAGCCCGACACGAGACAGGCCATCATTGAATATTTCCAACTGGACACCATCCACGCCACCAACACTTGGGACAAGACCGTTGCAATCGCAGGTATCGTCTCAAGAATAAGCCACAGCAACCCCGACCCGTGGCCGGAGAAAAAGAACGCCATCGACCTCTGGGAATGAAGTAAGAGTAATCCCGGCGGCTTCAACTGCCGGATGCATTCCATACTTCTGAACGAACTTCTCATATCCGTAGGTATAAACAGTCGTGTCCTCTGTTGCCTTCCAGCTGACAGGAACGACAACGACTCACACGTGGTAAACAGCGTATGGCTTCCTGAGGAACAACGCTGGGTTATGATAGACACTGATCAGAAGGAATATGCCACCGATGAACACGGTACCGTCCTTTCACTCCAGCAGATGAGAGAGCGCATCATCAACGGAAAGCCTGTAATATTCAACCCTCTTCCCGGATACTCCGTCAATGAGAATGAACTGACAAACTATTGGACCAAGAACCTCTACTGGTTTATGAGCATCGAGAACTACCGTTATGATGTCGAGACCAATGACAATCCCGGCACATTTGTCTGTCTGGTTCCAGCCAACAATCCAGTCATAGCCCCATCAGAGGACCGTATCCTGACTACAGACGAAGATCGTTTCTGGGCTGAACCATCGTCAATAATTGTTGAATGAATATACACACCCGGAAAGTCATCTGTCATTTCCGCTACCGCTCCAATGCCAGAAGACTTTCCCGACGGGCCGAGCGGAACCGGAAGATTGACGCTCTCCGCTTACGCTACGACCGCCAAACCTCCGGTCATTCCAAACTCGCTTCGCTCGATAATACAATGGCGGTGAGACTTCAGTCTTTCTCCGTTTCACTCTGAAAGCCAGAAGACTCGTCCCTATCATCCCCCACAGCCCCGGAGGGGCCATAACCGACTCCGCTAGCGTCAATGCTGTGCAAGACGTGCACCTCTATCTAACGGCATAACATCTGCCTATATTGCGTGACTAGCTTCAGCGTTTGTCCTACACATTAACTAAAGACGACAGGCTGAGGATGATATGCAGTCTGCCGTATTCAGCAACATCTATTCAATTCAATGTCACTTTATAAAAATCAGTTTCTTGTTCCGGTAGGAAAGAATCGTCTTTTGCCTTGACAGGACTTCATACCCGATGAGGCCGTCGATTCTCTCGTCCTTGCTCATATTAAGGTGACTGATGTTATTGAACACGGTCCGAGTGTTTCTGAAGGTTTTCCCACCAATCTTGAGCCCCTTCAATTTTCCCTCGTGGACTTTCATACCCTCCTCATTGCTGACACCTTTCAAGGTGGTCGTCTTCACTCTTCTCAGATTGTTCTTGAATTCATCCCATAGTCCGGAGTCAAGAAGGTTGCTTGACGCTCCGCAATCGATGCCGAATGTAAGGCTGGCCGTATCTATCTGGCCATTGATGATGGGAATATGACGCATCGCCTTGCTCATCTCGAAAGGCACTTCTTCATATTCATACTTGTGCTCTTTCAGGAAGGTCTCCGTGTAATCCGGATCAATCAGAGTGAGAGTCTTGCCCTTGTAGTCGAACAGCAGGTCATAGTCCCTGTACACATCATAGCCTATAAGGCCGTAGACATCTGTGCCGTTCTCCAGATGAGAGATGTCTGACATCATAACCTTTATGCTGTCGGCTCGTATTCCGTTGAAATCAAAGGAGTCAACGTAAATGATATCCTGCCCGCCACTGATTTTTCCGTTGACATCCTCCGATGTGCTCACTCGTGTCCCATTGTCCTCACTTTCCCTGAAATATTTGCTGTTCAGATAAAGTATAGGGCAGCCGCTGTCGATGATGAAGTTATGCTTCTCCCCATTGATTACGGCCTGGGTGACAATCAGATTGTCTTTTGACAATGTTATCGGGACAGTGAGCACCTTGGCCTGAGGTTTTTCAAACTTGAAACCTTTGTCTGCCTGCCTGACCGTCGCCTTCAGCAGCTCAAGACTTTCGATCTTGTTCTCGTCATTGAACACAAAAGTCGTGGTCCTTTCCCCAAGTTTTGAATATGTGAACGAATATACCAGCGTCAGCGTATTGCCATCCTGACGCTCAGAGATCTTTTTATATTCCGTGATGCTGTCATTTAACTGTTCCAACTTCCCGATGATGGCGTTCAGCACAAGTTTGGCGACATCGCCTTTTTGACCGGAGCATTCGAAGTCCGAAGACAAATACGGCTGAATAGCCTCCGAAGAATAACTGTTTATGGCGTTCACCGTCTCTTTGACAACATTCTCGCAATCAGTCAATGACTGCGCTTTTAAGTAAGTGGTACTAATCAAAAGAAGCACCGCTAAATAAATCCTTTTCATTTCTTTTACATCCTTTACGACCTAAAGACAGCCAACATATTTTGGTCAATCAACTCTGAAGATCATTCTTAATAATGAATACACTGCAAAAAATATGCATTATAGATTGTTGTCAGAATAAGTGGACAAAATGGCAATTGGCAACCGCCCGGCAAGACATCCGGCATTTCCAAACTCGCTCCGCTCGATAATTCAATAGCGGTGTCGAGACTTCAGCCTTTCTCCGTTTCTCTCCGAAAGCCGGAAGATTCGACCCTATCATCCCTACAGCCCCGAAGGGGCCATAATCGACTCCGCTCCCAAAGTGCGGTACGAGCGTTATCCCTCGAATCCCGCAACATAACATAATCCTATCGAGATTGCGTAACAGATCGGCGGGTCCCTTCCCACCGTCCGTTTCCGCTCCGCACGCAATCTAGATTATGTTAAGTTGCTCCGTCAGTGTGAGTTTGACCGTCCTAGTTCCGAATCCGCTCCGTCGGGGCGGCTGGCGACATTGAACTCCCTTCAAGGGCCAACGCGTTCCAGACCCGTCAGGGAGTTCAGGACTTCCGGCGTGATATGCGTGAGAGGTCTCTTCAATCTCAGTTTTGTATGAACTCTACCCTTATCTCATGAAAGACGGCCGGAAGTTCGAGAAAGTCGCCAGCCTTAGCAGCGCAGCTGCGGGCCTTCTCCGTGATTTCTTCAAGTCTTCGAGCGGAGCTCTCAACTTCAAGAAACCACTCCGCCGGCAAGGTATCGGCTTTCGCCGATGAGTTGATTGACCGTTCGCATCCGCTCACTGTAGGTCAGCGGTATTGCGGAAGGCGACGGCTCCTTCGTAACCGTCCACTTCCTCAATGTCTGTTTGGGAGAGGCTCGTTCATCCACGCTTCACAGGCCTTGCGACCAGAGAAGCGCGGCTCGCCACTCCCTATGGGCAGGACAGGCACGGACTCCATTACACTGACGCTCCATTGCGCCCGCACCAGACCTGCCGGAAAAGAGGTAAGGCTTCGCCTTGATTTCTTTGACGCTCGCTTCATCCTCTCCGGAAGTGTCGTCCAATTCGCTCCCGACACATCCTCCGAGGGCGAGCGGAAACGCGAGACTGGGAGAGACGGTGTTCCGCTTCACTGCACACCGTCTCTCCCAGACTCGCTGAGCGGAATCGCTACGTTGTCACTCCGCTCTCTGTTGTGCCGGGCCTATACGCTCCAGGGGCTCCAATCCCTCCGCCGTCACTCAAGCCCCTTTCGCCGGCCCGGCCCACACGTCCGAAGTGTGTTGCCGTTCCACCCTGATTCGACCATCCGTGCCTGAGCCTGAAAGACCGCCATCTCTCGCCTCGACCGTCATACCGTCTGGCTCCTGCCGCGCCTGTCGGCTTGCCTGCTCACTCTCCGGAAGACAGAAAGAACGATGCTGACGCATCGCACTTTCCGACTTCCTACGATTCGAGCGGTGGGATATCCGCACGCTCCTAATTCAGTGCATAATGGAACCACATCACACGCAAGGAGTGAGGACAAAGAGTATATTCATAAGCAACAGAAAGCACTCCCGTGCTTCTGCAACTCGCTTTGTCCGTATTGTATTCAGATTCGATATATTGGTGATTGTCATCAATCTGCCATATGCCACCTGTGTGGTTAAGACTTGTAACGCGCTTTCGCCCTATGCCGAGATTTCTTCCTAACACTCTTCTTTCAAACTGCTGGTCATCAGTCGGCAATGTTACGTTCTATCATCGGAATGGTATCTGCTATTTCCGTAGTAAGGCTTATTCGGAATTTGCCGGGACTTATGAACAACTTGAATAAAAAGAACTTCATCACCGCGCCATACTTGCGTGGCAAATGCTATCTGGCAAACAGCAATTGAAATGGAGAAAACTTGCCTTTGGGGTGGCCGCGCACCGTCCTCCGTTCGGAGATGGCAACCATATCAGCGGTTACAATCTGTTTGTGTCGGCCTATCACGGATTCGCGAAGCTGGGGAATGAGCACGTGCCCATCCCGAGACCATTCGAGCCTTTCCCGATATTCAGTCTTGATTTCGCGGAATGCTCGATGGCTTCGCTCTTTGATATGGAACTACGGTTCAGATTGACAATGTGCGGAACGGATGAGCCGGCAAGATACCGAGTCTTGGAGAAGATCCAGATTGAGGCTCCTGGTGTCGGACGCAATCCAGGTATGATGAGAAACTATCTGTCGGAGTCAATTCCAACTGGAGTTGTGTCTGAAATCGTGTTCAACGTTCCACGCAAAAGGTTCGACATTGATATGTTCCAGTTACACGTCAGATATCTACTGTTGGACACTAAAACAGGGTATCGGTCGCAGTATCATACAATATCAACAATATTGGATATCAAATGATAGGGCATTGCAGCAACAACTCGCAAACAAGCAGGTCCTTTTATTTGGCGTTACGAAATCTACTCTGTAATACTGAAATCCGTTCAAGCAGCCTTTCGAATGGAATTTTTTCTCCATAGACGAAGTGTTCAAGCATTTCGGAATAATCCGCTTTCCAGGCAGACAGGCAACGCTCTGGAGGAAAAAAGTCTATCTTGTCGGGATAGTCCTTGTCATAATCGGCATATCCGACATGATAAAACTTACGGCGATGTTCAACTATCTTGGAATACAGTTCCATGTCTGAAAGAGCCGTAATTCCAAACTCCGTATCCATCAAATGCTCCAAGTCATATAAATGCCTTGTCATGCGGAGGCTTCTCGGTTCTTCTTTTTGAAATTCCTCATTCAAAAGAAAGGCCTTTTCAAGGAATGTCCTTGATGGCAGGACAACAGGAATTACGCTCTCCGTATCTTCATCCTCATCCGGAAACGATGCGCTTATCAAAGAAGTGATGCTCTTCATTTCGAACGGCTCATCCATTGAAAGGCAGCTCAACTCAACCTTGACTCTAGACAGGACATAGGGCGATGCAAAATCGGAAATCGTCTTGTAATCAACCAGCAAAACCGTCGGATCCGCATCTGTTGAGATTGCCTTGCCGTCTTCATCATTGACAACCGGCGTTATCTTAAACCCAGTAAGACCGAGAGTTTGCATACATACATCAAGTTCTCCCGCCAATTCATCGATTATAAACTTGCGGCTCTTCTTACGAAGGTTCTTTAACTGGGTATTGTTGTCCAACTTTTCCACAAAGAACCTATAATTCAAAGCCATATCGATATCCTCGGACATTCTCTCGATGAGCCTCCATCCTTTACTGAGTTGTACCGCCTTTGAATTCCAGATATCTACCGCATCGAGTATTGAAAAGAGCCTTTAGCGTCATCGTCACCCACCAATCCTTTTCTACCGCATACTCCGGCAAGTTTTCTTTTGCGGCCGTTTGTTGGAGCATAAACTTGCGTTCAAGCAATGTCGCATCAATCCATCTTTTCATTTTCAATCTCCTTTGCTATGTTTGCAATTATTCTTCTTGCCCAGACAGGTGCTGTCTTTAAGTCTTCTTCAAGGGACACAATCGGCAAATTATTCTTAAGAAGTCCTTTAATGATAATCCTATGCTCATCTGTTACCCTATCTTGGCCAATCGATTTTAACGCCTGAATCAATATGGCAAGGAATTCATTTTTACAGGCAAAATTCTTCGGGACGCAACGCTTGAACGTAATTGTCTTTGGCCCGATTGTTAATTTTCTGGCGGAACCGGATGTAAGATAAATATAGTTCATTGGCATCTGAGTGGACAATCCGAGCATATTCTGAGCTGTCTCGCCAGTCGGAAGAACCTGAGCATTATCCCGTCTGGCAATCGCTTTCACAATTTCCGGCACCTCTGGATACAAAACACCAAGCCGGGTCTTCACCGGCTTATAATAGACCCCTTTGGCCAACCTATATAGAAGCTCTGCATCAACGAATTCAGACAGCACTCGGCTAATGAACACGTCATTGCCGGATGTCGCAAAATCCGAGACAAAGAAAAGACTTCCTGCTTCACTTTGTCGAATCTGTTGCTCTATGTTATCAATTATCCTCATTTGTCAGATAGAAAATTTTTGCAAAAATTTCTACCTGCAAATATATGCTTTTTTGTTGAATTTACAATCAATCAGCAGTATAAAGCATATAGACGATACAAACACCATTTATGAGCCACGCCTTTATCTATTCAATATCTTTGCTTCGGATAATTCATCAAAGGTATATGAAAGCACTGCCGTCAATAGCGTTCAACGAGTTCAAGGGTTCCGCAAGGGACGTGACAGCAAGGGTATCGAAAGGCCGTCAGATCCTTTCGTCACGCTGTCAGCATTCGCGCGTCAAGACGGAATCCCAGGCGGTCGGCAGGAACAGGCTTTCCTCCATATCGAGGTCGTTCCGCAAGTTGAGCGACGGCCAGATGAAGGAATGGGCAGTTCTCGCCGAGAGGATGAAAGGCATCTCGACGTTCGGCAAGGCGGCGGAGCTGACGGCACACAATGCGTTCGTGCGCATCAATACCAATAGGGCGCTTGCCGGGATGCCGGCACTGGAGTCGGCACCAGTCTATACATCGGATGTCCCGGAGGTGGACTATGATGACTTCTGGGTGACTCCAGACAGGATCATATTCGTTGGACTGAACCAGCCGTCGGAGCATCACAGGCTTGTGGTGAAGATGTCGCAGACCACGAGCACAGGTGTGTCTTCCGGATGGAACGGCATCGTCATCATCACTCCTGCGTTCTCTCCCGACTGGGGTGACGCCGACATCACCGAGGCATACATTGACAGGATAGGGTTCGCACCGGTTGTAGGGCAGAAGTATTTTCTGTCGTTCTGGTGGATGGACACGGAGACGGGGTTCACAGGCGAGTCGATGGCCGTTTCCACGATTTGCGGAGAGTTGTCCAATGTAAACAAGGAACCATACAAGGTTCGTCCACGGATGGACTTCTCCGATGCGGTATCGGACGCGAACTCTCCGTTCAAGGATATGAAGCTTGAACTCTCCGGGAGTCCGGTTATGGTGACGGCTTCTGGAGAATACGGATTTCTCGACAACGGGTCGTATATGTACATTGATTTCAACGACGATGACTTTCCCCGCGAGGATGTGGACTGCTTCCTGATGGGGAGAGGTCTCGGCAAATGCAAGTACGAGATCGCATGTGTCGAGCATTCCGTCAAGCCTCTTGTCGGCGTGGACGGATACGGGAGACGCATCGCAATATCGAGGCGGGGCGGTCAGTGTCTGAAGGAGTTCGAGGTGTTCGGGACGGCAGCGGAAGTGGCGGTAAACGTAATCAGGGGATGACGATATGAAGGCATTGGCGAATAATTTCGGAGTTGCGGAGATTGAGTTCCGTGAATGGCAGGAGAAAGGGCTTGTCATTCTCAATGGCGTGGTCGGTATTGACACGGACAATGAGAAATACAAGGCCGCTGAGGTTCTGGAGATCACGGTTCCTGATTTGAGCATCAACAGAAGTGCTGTGACGGCGGTGTTCCTGCGGTCATCAAAGGCTGACGGTGCGAGCACGATCGTGAAGTCCTGGATTCGGGATTCGCATACGATATGCGTAGAAAAGTTGTCGGAGTTTGACGAGTTCGGGCCACTGACGCTGTATTTCGCTTCGGCCTATGTCACTCTCGGCCAGATGATGGACTGCCCTCTGAACACAGTCCTGAGGCCGTCAATCGTTAATGGAGAGAGCGGCAGCCAGTCGGCTTCCGATACGAAGGCCGTAGTCACCGACAACTGGTGCTACCTGTACATCTGCTTCAGCAAGTTCGCGGGGGATGACTACAAGGACGCTTTCGAGTGCTCGATGGAGGGACTGCCGGAGGACATTGACATCACATTCCCCGTTGTGACTGCAAGCGCATATTCTTATACATTCGGCACTCCGACTTCTGTCTGCAGGCTCAAGGGAAAGACGCTTTCCTGCGAGGGCCGGCTTGCATTCGGAGAGGGTTCCAACCAAGGGGACTTCATCAATATATTCATAGTCCGCAATGGAGGCGGTAAAATTTCCACTGAGGGAAACGCTGCTGATACCGACTCCGGCTCTAATGATATCAACTAATAATATCAATACTATTGTTCAACCATTTTAATATCATTTCATTATGAAGTACATTCCATCAATCGCCTTCGAGGAGATGTCAGGCTCAGCGAAGGGCGTGACCGCGGCGAAGGTCCGTGGACGCAAGTACATCCGCAACCGTGGCTACGGCGGCGGTTTCAAGACGGCTGCCCAGTCTTCCGTCAAGGCAATCTTCAAGCAGCTATCGCAGGGCTGGAAAGGTCTCACCAATGCCCAAATCCTTGCGTGGAACGCATTGGCGAACACGCAGAAGGGCAAGTCCGTTCTCGGCACGTCGAGCAAGATCTCCGGAGCGAACCTCTATTCGAGGCTGAACTTCTGGATTGTCAAGGCAGGAGGTGCCGCGCTCACGACTCCGCCTGTGCTTACGGGCGTCGATGCACCTTGCGAGGCAGACCTTTCGCTCACGGCTGCGAACTTCCATTTCCAGCTGCCTGACCCGCCGGCTGAGAGGGATGACCTCAGGCTGGTCATAATGGCCTCGGCTCCGCAGAGCAAGGGCGTCACCAGGGCTTACAGCAAGGCCGTGAGCATCGGTGCTCCAAGGACCATCGTTGATGAGCAGATCGACATTCTTGCCGACTACAAGGCTGTGCACGGAGAGATCACTGCTGCCGCACCGAAAGTGTTCCTGAAGTATTTCTTCATCAACGTCAAGACGGGCGAGAAGTCCGGCGAGATGCTCGGGGAGATTTCGCTGTAGCCGTCGTTTAGAATTTATCATCGCCCCGTCACTTGGAATCGTCGTCAGGAATGGCGGACTCCAGTGGCGGGGCTTTGTTTAACTCCTATGACTAAAAATCAAGATAACATAAAGCACTCAATATTATGAAAGCAAGCGAGAAAGCATATTCATTGATACGGCAGTTCGAAGGGCTGAGACTGACGGCCTACAGGTGTCCTGCCGGAATATGTACTGTCGGATATGGGCATACTTCCGGAGTAGTGTCAGGAATGACCATTACGAAAGAACAAGCGGAAGAGTTCTTGCGGCAAGACATTGTTGCGGTCGAGAATGTCGTTAATGCGGAGTGCCTGAATCTGCATCAATGCCAGTTCGACGCCCTCGTGTCCTTCGTGTTCAATGTCGGAGGCGGTAATTTTCGTAAATCTACTCTCTTGAAGAAAGTCAAGGTGAATCCTGATGACAATTCGATTTTGGACGAATTCCTGCGGTGGGTATATGCGAAAGGAGTTGTCTTACCTGGACTACATAAACGCCGACTTGCGGAGATGAGACTTTATTTTTCGGAGGGCTAAGGTATGGAGACATTGACATTCATCGGGACATATATCATTCCTTTGTTTACAGCTGCCGTCGGCTGGATTGCCGGTTCACGCAAGCGGAAGAACGACTTTCTGAAAGACCTTCAGGCATCCTTATCATCGGAGAACAGAAAACTGCTTGCGGACATCACAGCGGTAAACTCGGAGATTGTGGCGGTCAGAAAGGAGAACGAGGAACTGAAGGCTTCCGTTGATAGGCTCTGCACAGAGAACTCTCAACTGAAGGACGAGGTAAGGCAACTGAGGGAACAGATTAAGCGGCAGAAATGAATAAAGGCAGGTCATCGTTGTAGCTGATGCCTGCCTTTTTCAGACGCTTGCGGTCATAGACCTTTTTCGACTTGTGGGTGATTGACCTCATCAGGATCTGCTTCCCGTACCTCTCGATTTCCTCGGCTCTCGAAGCCCTGCGATTGGCCAGTAGAAAGTCCTTTTCTGTGATACGCAGTTTCTTGTTCCTCATATGTTGAATATATTTCCGCCCACAAAGTTAATACAAATCATTAAACATCAGCATAATGAAATTCCAAATCATATTCTTATCAGCATTGGCCGTGGCTTCTTGCTGCCCGAAACTCTATCCTCACAAGACTAAAAGCACCGAGAATACGGTCACCGTTACCGAAACCATCAGAGACACCGTCATTCAAGTTCGTCCGGACTCTTCCATCATTCAGGCTCTGATCAATTGTGATTCAACTGGTCGTGCGAGGCTGGAGGAAATTCGCACACTCAAAGAATCTGCAAGAGTGCAGCAGACATTGGTACTGAAAGACAACAGACTCACAACTAAGGCAGTCGTGGATTCTATGGGAATCTATCTGGCCTATAAGGAACGGCACAAAGAGGATCAGAAAGTCCACACCATTGAAACCGTCATCGAGAAAGAAGTTAATATCCTCAAATGGTGGCAGAAGGCGTTACTATGGATAGGAATTGTGGCACTTGTCTTTGTATTCGGAATAGTTATTACCATTCTTATTCGTAGAAAATTAATATAGTCTCCGTACTTGACATGTTATTGAACACAAGCATAACCAATCTTTCTGTACAAGAGTACTACAATATCAATAAGTATAGTGCTCTTGTACAGAATTTTATGTATCAATCGAATGCTGATCTAGGAACCGCATTGAGAATCGTCCCCAGAGAACAACTCTCGGACAAGGTCGTTGGCAAGACTGCTGTCCTCAACTCTTATCATATTGTCATCCTTGGAGATATAGCCTAAAATATTTATGCTGCCATACCACACGATAGACTTATCAACGATTGAAGCGCATAAGGACACTGTCGGTACGATTTTAATCACCAAGCCTCTTGTCCTTATATATTCAGTAGCCTCAGATTCCGATGCAGTAATAATAACAATGTCAATTCCATTATGGGCATAGTCACAAAGTTTATTGAACAAAGCATTCCGCTCGACTTTATATAATCTTGGAGAAGCTATTATTATTGAGCTCCTTGCTCTTTTCAAATCAGACAAGAATGGTTGTCGGAATGTAAGACCATTGAATATATATTCGTCCACCACAACAGCATCTGCATCTATGCTTTCAGCGAACAGACTCGTCTGATCTTTTGCTAATATTTTATAACCTATGCCCGCATATCCCTTCAGGCGTTTCCGATACATGCTGTCGCAAACAGGCTCATGAATATCAATGTAATCATAGATGCGCACATCCTTCTTGCCGACATATTCACGATGCAGACGGCCTGCATATTGCGCGACAAGTCCCTTCCACGAAATCGGCAATGCAAGGTATAGCGTGTCAAGTCTCGGATAGTCAAATCCTTCTCCTACATATTTACCAGTCGCAATAATCACCAATGGCTCTTCAGGTGGAATATTCTGGAGCCGTTGCAACGATTCTTTCTTCTCTTTGTCCGACCCCGAGCCGGTCAGAATTATCGTATGTCTGACTTTTGAAGACAGTTTTTCCGCCAATATAACCACATGCGACTTTCTATTTGTCAATACAATAGGAGTCCGGCCATCACCAACTGCCCTTAGAACATCCTCAATAATAAGATTGTTGCGAATTTCGTCATCGGCAAGACTCTCATACACGGATAATATGTTCCGTTTCTCGCCAGTAAGCGAGCGGTATGATGTAAACCTCGGAATCATATAGCGCTCAAAAGATTGTGCTGACATCTGGCTTTTGGCATCGGCCGAATAACGGATTGGACCGCACTGCATGAATATGATTGGTTGATGACCATCTTTGCGAATGGGTGTGGCTGTAAGGCCATATACGCATTGAGCGTTCACACTCTTAAGCACATTTTCAAATGTGACAGACGAAACGTGATGACATTCATCAACTATCACCATTCCATAATCTTGCACGAATTGTTTGACATTTCCTTCGTCAAGGCAGGATTGAATAAGGGCTATGTCAATAATGCCATGCAATGTGTTACCTGTAGAATCCAAACAACCTATAGGTGAAAACGCTCTTTTTCGTCCGCGCCTTTTCGGTTGTTCAGGTGCTTTGCAGTCAATAGCAAGAAATTCACTCAACCGTTGATGCCACTGGACGAGCAGAGCTCTTGAGTGGACAAGGATTAGTGTGTTCACTTGCTTCCGTGCAATCATTGCAGCTGCCGTGACCGTCTTTCCGAAAGCAGTTGTAGCGTGAAGCACGCCATTGTTGTGAGTAAGCATCGCCTCAATAGCTTCCAACTGTTCTTTACGCTCTTCGCCTCTAAATGAAACGGATATATGATTTCCGTGGTTTGTCTCATCGGTGACATCAAACATCACCTTATTCTCTGTAAGAAAATCTTCAATGGCATCCCAACAGCCGCGGGGCATCGCCAAATAATCATCTGTAATGTCAAAGCATGAAATAATGCGAGGAACGGAATATGTGGAAAGACGCATGGACTGCCTGCTGTAGAACTCCGGATTTCTGAATGACGCAATTCGTTTCAAGTGGTTCAGAGCCTTTGCCGAAATATCCTTCAACGGAATATAAACCTTGTCGGCCTTTGTGATTGTCACTTTCCCGTAAAAATCATCTTTGCCGATATTCTGCGGAGCTGGAGTCACCCAAGGTTTTCTTTCGCTTGATGTAGTCAGCGCACCAAGTTCTTCTTGAACATGCCGCTCCAGCAACCTGTCCACCTCCCCCTCTTGTACTTTCCTCACGCCATGCAAGAATGACCATTGTTCCTTATACGCAAGAAAGTTCTCATCCACAAATACACTGTTCAAGTTGCGCCTGGCTTTTCCTTGTAAAGGCAATGCGACAAGGTTTCCCAAACCTCCGTTCGGCAATCGATCTTGATTCGGGAAGAAACGGTCGTAAGATTTGAACGACATACGGCCGTCTCTGTTCATAGCCTCAGTCAATATTGCATTGCCCAATCTCCTTGCCTTGTAAGCCGGGATGGGTGAATCAAAGAATATCCACACGTGAGCGCCATTTCCGGAACGGGAGCGTTCTATGACATACGGGACATTCCATTCCTTGCACACGCCTACAAATGCAAGCACATCGTCTTTATATCCATATGTGCAACTCTTATCATCAAAATCAGTGCAGAGGAACACGCATTTATTGTCTGTCATAATGGGATAGAGTCCTATCACATCACAGCAACTCTCATCTTTACCTTCCAAATGACGATAAACATCATTATAAGTGAGTGGAGCAAAACATCTATTGGGACAATCCGCGCACTTATATTTCTTCTTGTCACATATATTCTGCCGCCAATCATTTTTACAAACTGGTTGGTAGCCGCTCTTTCCCGTTGCCTTGCTGAACCATCTGCGGGCGAATACATCTTCCCGTCCCTTGAAATAGGATTGGAAGAGTTTCACCTTATCATCAAGTGATAAGTTTATTTCAGGAATAGACAAACGGGAATATCGGTTGTCTATTCCTTGATCAACTATATTCCTCTCATAAGAAATACCGTGAGAGCGGAGCAATGTTTTTAATGACTCATTCTCTTTTTGGAGTTCTTTATACCGAATAAACAGCTGATTATAATCTTTGGGGATCTCATTCATTTGAACATTCACACCATTATCTGTTTCTGAACCTTGCCTGAAGTTCCTCCATTCTTGACAACAGATCATCAAATGGAACCGAGTCTCCATAAATCATTGTCCCGCGCATTGCCTCATAGTCTGCTTTCCATGCATTACGGATGTTTTTCGGAGGAAGAAGGATTATGCGGTCTCTGATGTCTGGAGTGTAATCAACACCCTTCATATGCGTAAACACCTCTCTGTGATGATGGATTGTATTCCATAGCTCGTCATTTGTAATTGCAGCTTTTGCAAAGTCGCAATCCATCATTCTTTCCAGATCATACAGGTGACGAGACTTTCTGTCAGCCCTTGCACCGGCATCGGTAGAGAATAATTCGTGTATCAAATATGCCTTCTCCAGAAATGTTTTCTCTGGGACCGCTGTCGGAATATCCACGTCACAAACTGATGTGTCTATTGTTGTTGCCGAACTTACAAGGCTGCTTACTTTTCGGCATTCAAACGGCTCGAACAGCGAGCGTGAGCCTATTTCAAGCATCACGACCGGTTTCACATACCCTGCAGCAATCGGCATCATAGGCGTGTATTTCACAAAGATTCTCTTGGCTCAGGATATGTTCTATCCCCTTCTCCGTCTTCTTCCGGCTCCACCTCGCACCATTGGAGCATCCCCGAGGATTCAAGTACTTTTGTTAGGTCTGCTGCAACCTGTTCCTTTACGAACAATGAAGATTTCTTACGGAGAGTCTTTATCTGCCTGACCGTCAAATCTCCTTCAAGTCCGAACAGGCTGCGGTCTATGGCCAAGTCTATGTCTTCAGAAAAGCGTTCTATCCTGTTCCATACTTTGCTCAGCGAAGTGCCTCCTTTAAAGACAAACTTATTTGCATAAGGCAGAGAGAATACACTTTGAAGAATAGCTGTCACCCACAAATTCTTTTCTACGGATTCCACCGGCAGACATATTTTTATCGATGCCTGCTGCAACACGATGCGTTTCTGGTCATCGTTCAGCTGCCAAAAGCTATTCATACGCTTCCCTGATTATTGATGCAATCCAGTCCGGCATCAGTTTAACATCTTGCATCACACTGTCTTTGGACTCATTGGACAGTAATGACTTTATTCGAGTCTTGTCTTTTCCGGTAATGTTGTCCTGTCCGATTTCCTTTAATGCAGAATTTATCAGCAATGCCAGTTGGTTTTGGAAGGCGAGGTTTTTTGGTGCCACGTGTTTGAACTGTATTCCCCTATTGCCGTTTATGACCACTTTTCTGGAAGATCCGTCGGTCAGGTACACGACATTCATCGGAACCTGCGTGGACAGACCGAGGCGATTCATCGCATAGATGCCAGCAGGGACGATCCGAGCCTTGTCTCTTTTTGCTATCGCCTGAGCAATCTCCTCGTAAGTTGGATATAGTGTTCCAAGCCCCAGTTCCTTGTCAATCTTGGGATAGCAATAGATGCCTCTTGCAACCCGGATGATAGTCCTGCTAGCCGTCATTCTTTCCAACGCCTTGAGGACTGCAGATTTCTCTCCAATCTTTGAAAAATCGGACGAGAAAAATATCGTACCTCTTCCGCGCTTTCTTATGGAGTTAAGAATTATATTTTCAATGCATTGGGTCATTATTGCCGTAATATTTTGTCGCAAAAATACAACTTTTTTACGACAAGGCAAGGAATTCTGGAATTGTTTTATTTTGCTGGTGACTTATGAGTGGTTATGGGCATTTTGTGGTATTCAGTACCATATTTGTACCAGAAAATAGTGATATGACTGTAAGTTAGGCGGATGCAAATTCTGCGTCGGAAAATAGCCGAATATCAAAATCCATCGAAACAAAGCAGAAAAACACTAAATATCAGCCTCTTACCTCCGAGGTAAAAGTTTAACAATTTTTCTTTTCAATATATATTACGACAAGACTTGTTGTCTGTGACAAAAAAACACAATGTACTTTCTCGAAAAATTTCCCGACACTGTAATTATCGCCTATCGTAATGGAGCGCCAGTAAGCCAATCATAAAACAGAACAGGAATGTTATGCCATAGAGTATGTTCTCCCAGAGCGAGTCTCCTAAGGCGGCCACGGCTGCCCAGACATTGTAGGCAACACCGCATAATGAAAGAATTGTAATGATCAGCAGGGCTCCATATTCAATTCTTCTCCCGCGTTTCTCCTTTCCTGCCTTCTCTGCCAGCATCCGCTTTTCCTCTTCCGTACACCCTCCGGAGCGATATTCCTGTTCTTCATACTCGCCTATTACTTCCCCGTCACAGCAAACACATTCCTCATTTTCATCATAGACGAAGAAACTACCGTCGTCGAATATGGAGAATGTCATGTACAGGCCGCAAGCCTCCATACGCACAATTGCGCTGCCGTCGTACATCTCCAAATCTGCGATGAGCATCTCCACTTCAAGGCACCCGCTATCCTCCTCTTCCTCTTCAAAGCCAATGCAGACCTGTCCTTCCCCATCCTGATCAATGCTGACGGCATAGCATATCGTTCCATCAGGAATACAGCATGTAACATTCACGTCCGGGTAATCTTTCTCGAATCTCTTCAGCTCCTCAATGAGCTGTGCAACAGACACTTGTCCAGTTCTTTTCATATCAGCCATTTCACATAAAGTCACTTTTTCCCATATTGGAAGCTAATATTTCAAGGGCTTCATTTAAGCTTCTTTCACGAAAACCACAATAGTTCCGACCATATCGAGACCTTCTCCGAACTTATTTTCATCCTTTACTTTCCAGCCATCTGCCTCCATTTTCCTTATAACCGGATCATTTTCAAGATTCGCGTTCCCTTCAAAAGCAATGGCCTTCACTTTAGAATAGCCCTTTTGCATCATTCCCTGCTCATTCATCTTAATGAGAAAGTCTATAAAATTCTTATCCATAGAGTATTATTATTCCTCGAAATCATCATACCATTTTTCGTAGACTTCATATCGCAAACGACTAACCTTCTCCGCCTCTTCTACCAATAAGAAGCGGTCCTTAGGCAAATCCGTATATAGACATCA
Organism: uncultured Bacteroidales bacterium; assembly: GCA_934695325.1. Classification (GTDB taxonomy): domain Bacteria; phylum Bacteroidota; class Bacteroidia; order Bacteroidales; family UBA932; genus Cryptobacteroides. Next base: position 54,457 of record CAKUVD010000003.1, read on the forward strand.
TACACATTCATCAAATCCCCCTTATCTGCATACTTACTGTATCCGATAATACTATAAGTTTCCGAAGCACTTGAGGTTTGCCTGAAGAAGCGTCTCCAAAACGTAATTTGAATCCCTTCTCGCTGTCGAAAAAGCCATAAGCCCATCACCATATTCAAAAAATCTTAATGGAAGTCGGGAAATATCCGTAGGAAAGATCATGAAAGAACAATGGTGTAATGGAGCGTCAATCTCAACCGGTCTAAAAATCCGGAACTCATATCCATCGGAACCCTCAAAACGACTGACAGTATTCTCAAAATGCTCAATCAAAAGATTATGATTCACGAGATATCCTTCACCAATGTAATTGCATTTCTCTTTTACATCAAGGTCGGTAAAATAATCTTGGTCCCAGACAGCGCCATCCTTGAGAGTGAAATAGGAGTTCCTATCATTGATAAACTGCTCCACTACCCAGCTTGAATATTCAAATCCATCGAGATTATCAACAAGTCTTTCATACACACTCAACCTATCAAAAGTATCATGGCTTTGATATCCCTTCAAACTTGCAGAAAAAGTTTCCCAGTCACGGGAAACCTTCCATAAGTCATCAATGACTCCGTTTTCTTCCTCGGTTACCTCAATTTCGACTTCCTTGGAGTATCTGGCTTCACACCAAATTATAGTAGCTTCAAATTTTCGTTTCATTAGCGGACATCTTTTCATCTATTTCCTCCTTTGTCTCATACACTCTGATCCACGTTCCGGTTTCCCCACGCCTATCAACCATCCCGACAAGCACTTCTGATCCCGTAACATAACTTGTTGTATAAAACCCGAAATCGTCTACACCGCAGCACTTATAAGTGCAGGGCCGGATGACAGCAATATATCTTGCGTTTACAAATATGGACTCTCCATCAGTTTCGCTGGTAAGTACGATGAAACCGGGGGTCTTTGATTTTTCAAATACAGGAAAGACCGGATGACTGTACAGAATGTTTACCTTATAACTATCCTCTGACGAAGAGATGCACCTGGACAGATTGTCCATCCGGACCGCTCTGTTTTCCTTCTTTGTCGACTTGACGAACACTGTATTCACGTGAACCCCACAAAGAGATTCCGGCATAAGTTCAGGAATGACACCATCGAAAACCAGAGATTTTGAATATATTCTTAGTTTGACAATCTTCTCTACTGATTTGGGGAGAACAAGTTCCCGAAGATCACTACTGATTCGCAAGCAATGAATAGTTTTAACCTTTTGGAGCAGTTCTCTTAATAAATCTTCGGATGTAACTCTTGCCCAAATCAGGTCTTCGCCATCACTAGAAATGACATAACTATCCTTATAGGTATTCATACTATTAAAGTGCGTATTCTCGGCAACAATAATTTTGGAGTATTCTTTACTTATATTCTCAGTACCGAGAATACACTCGACAGTACCAGGAACGAGTATAGAGTCAAACTCAGCATCTTGCCCAAAATAGATGCCGACAACGGACTTTCCATTAACCTCTTCGGGGATAACTATATTACAATCACGGCATTCACCCCTCATAACAAAGGCTACCACTTTGTCGGATGATATTTCGCTAAAGAATATCCGTTTACCCGTTTCTGTTACCTTCACTTTAAAGAACCTGGAGTCTATGTTTGTATTAACCACATAGTCAATCAGTTTGTCGAACTCTTCGAAATGTTTCATAAAAAATATTTTTATCAAATTTATCTTCCGTCACAAATCACATTTTTAACATGGAGAAATCTGGAAATCGCTCTCCGTTTCGTTGACATGTCGCATAAACACACTGAAATTCTCATTTGGCCTGCTGTTCTTCAGTTGAGTTGTTATATAATACTTTGTTCCTTTATACTCTACAAAATGTGGCTTTTCGTGCCGCGAGTTGTTTACCGAAACGCCATATGGATTATCTGAGACAAACTTGGCTTTCTTACTTATCTCATCATGAATCTCCAGAAATGATTTTCCTCCTTTAAGTTTAAAAATTATATATTCACCTATTACCTGATGCATTTTATACATTCCTGCACCATTTATCGTGTAAGAACGACTTGCTCTTGCCGCAGACAAACCAACTGACGGCGTCTTGACGCCAGTAGTATGGCTGCTTATCTTAAATGTACTTGGCACAGCTTTTAGAATACCAAGATTATACTTTATCCTGTCTTCCAGATATTGCCTATCGCTATTGCTCATAGACATTAGTTCTTTTTTCAATGAACTGATATAAAGACGGCTCGACCTAATTGTTTTCGATGCTCCAAAGTGAATCGCATCAAGAATAGACTGCAAAGCATCAACGAGTGAACTTTTCCTACCATTTAGCCAATTGATATCATGCTCAAAATAATTCAGTTTACCAAGGTCAATTTCACTTATCGGTTTAATACTTGGCACGTTAAGTTCTTTCCAGATAGAGGCCAACACCGGATCAGATGAAGTTTTCGGTTTATAGAGCATTCCTGAAATGTATTTAAGGAACTGCTGAGCATAACTACCGTCAATGTCTGTTAGTTTCGACAACTGTTTTGGAAGCCACACCAAATTGGGAATGAACGAGTTGGCGCATTCCCATTCACACGCATGTCCAGATCGGGTTCGCATACTCATCCATATATGAGAAGCGACAAAACCATTCCCCATAGTGCGGCCATTCATTTCAGAAAAGGCACTTTGAATTTTCAATGAGCGGGGTATTGACTTGATCAAGGAATTATCATCGCGCAAGAACCCCCTAGCATTTGACGTCCCCCAAGAGTCCTTCCCTGTAGATGGGTTCTTTCTTCTACAAGAAGAATCCCTAACTACATAGGGAAGCAATATCGGAATTTGAGCACACGTCTCTGGTCTAAACCAAACACCTCCCCAGAGCATCAACTGCTCAATCATATATTTTACGTGATCTGGCGGATTGACAGCATCGAATGCTTGAATAATCTGCTTCTGGAGAATATGGTATAAGATATTCTCGCCATCTACAGTTTTTGACATAGCTTTTTTAGTTTTCATTGTATATTAACACATTTTAATTCGATAAATTCACGGATTTGCCCGCATATTTGTCCGGACCAGTTAAACTATCCGACACAATCTCTTGATGTTGCTCTGCCTTATTTGCCAAAATGCTGAGTAATATCAAAATATATCGTCCGCTGGCAATCGTTCTCATAAAATGTTATTGCATCAAAACATTTACCCTTCTCCATAAGAAATTCCTGTTTCACAAAATCGCTTCTCGCGTAGCCATACAGTTCAGACAATGCCTCATATTCCAAAGCGACTGCCTCATCTTCAGTATAATCCGAATCAAACAAATACGCTGTTACAACAGACTCACCATCTCCGGACGCGATATGGCATCTGATCAAATCCTCTTTTCCAATCATAGTATAATATCCTTTTGACTTGTTTCGTACATATCCTTGACCACATCAAGCAGTCCAGCAAGGCCACCGATGCTTTTGGCAAGAGCCTCCTGGGCGTCCTTGATTTTATTATCGACATCAATGAGCTTTTCATAATAATCGACGGAAATTGCCTGCTGAGTACTATGAGCAGCATAAAGAACTCGCGTGCCTGTTTCAATTCCATCATATTTTTCAAACGACACAGGTTCCATTTTTACTATATAGCGTGGATTGATGTATTCATATTCGTCATTATCCACCCTGGTAAGACCGATAAACCCAGGAGCTGCTGGCGCTTTTGTTGATAATTTCGGTTTCTTGGTAATCAGCCTTGCATTAAAACTGAACTCGCCACGATATTTTACATCAGTCAACACATTGGATAACTTATCATACACATCTTCTGGAATATCCTTTAATGGACAGTTGACATATATCTTCTTCGCATATACATCCGAGATATCTCCAAGTTCAGGCAAGTCGCCTTCAAATCTAATGGAATTGCATTCAAGATGTGCAGAATTGATAGATTTTATAGATGACGGGATATTAAATTCGTCACACTTCCCTGTAATCGAGATATCCCCGATTTTATTTACACCCCTAAGATATCCATAATCAGGGGTTTTCGATTCACAGCACAGCAGTTCAGTACCATCCTCTGAAAAAACCGCTCCGCAAGCAGGGTAAGACGAATATATGTCACTCTTATAGTGTGAATTATCTTTATCTACATCAAATAAGAAATTGTAACAACCATACTTGCCTTCCATAGCAATGTACTCAACCGTAGACGGTAACCGGACGACCGTTTTCTCTCTATGTTCCCCTCGCGTAGGTGCTTTCACATTACTGCATACTCCCACAACCGTCCACTCTATATCATTGAAAGCGTTATCATAGAAAGCGTCATCCGCTTTAAACACAGAATGTATATCCTTGCAGCAGCATTTACTTGTAATAAGAGCGAACGCCTCGCCTTTCCCGGTCCGCAGCTGTTCCTCTGAAGCACTAAAAAATCCCTCGCCACTCGTATAATATTCGACACCTCCATCTTCACAAATAAACGTCCACTTTTCTTTGGCTGATTCACATAAAATCCTTTTTATTCTTGCATCCATAATTTAGTTATTTTTAATCTTTCAACCTTTATTACGGGAAATATCCTGTATTGTGACATCAATTCTTGACTTTTTTTATTCATCCGAAATTATTCCATCTTCCAGCGACTTCTCATAAAGATACATACGCAATTTCAATCGCTGAACGTCGGAAAGCGAATTCCAGTCCAGGACAGAAAAGTCCACCTTGTCTTCCGTAGGCGTGGTTGTAAGAAATCCGACATACTCACGATATGCGCCATAATCAAGTCCGCTTTGCCCGGCAGAGGCTATCGCTCTTTTCTTCAGCCTCTCAGCAGTCTTTCTTACCGCTGCGGCAGTACGGCCGGTCCGCGCGGCAATCAGATCAGCGTAATTCTTGTCCGGAGTATTATCTCCCACCGCAAGTCTACCAAATTCAGATTCGCAAAACATCATTTGCTCCCCAGGAGACAGGGCATCAATGAATTTTTTGAATTCTATAATCATTTTGTCGGTAAATTCCTTGTTTTTGCGAGCCCTGTCTCTTTCCTCATACAATAACGATCCGCCACATCCCTCCAAATCATCACGAAGAGTTTTGTTCAATCCAAAAACTTTATCGGAATTTGATGATCTGATCTGTTCACGAATCTTGTTCCCGACACAAACATTGAAAAACGAACTGAATTCTGCCTTAGACGCATCGTACTTGTCAAGATTTCTCCATAGATGTGCGATAGCCTCAAGGGCAAAATCCTCTTTCTCATCATCATATCTGATTCCGATATTGGCAGCAATACCGCACGCCTTATCCAAGAAGAACTTAAAATACTGAGGTCTTGTTGTCAATGAATCGACAAAGTCCTTGTAAGTAACAGAAGGGGTGTGTTTGATGGTTGATATAGATGTCATAATTAACGTGTTATAGGTCAGCAAATATAATAAAACATCATGAGTACACCATTACCTTTATCTTACAACTGGTCACAAATTGTGACAAGTTCGCGCTTATCTTGATATTCTGTCTTATTTGCCATTGCTACGTTCTTTATCTGCACCATGAATATAATGTCTTATTCTGAAGAATCATTCGGGACCTCTTCACGGAATCTTTTCACGAACAAGGACCGGCCTTCGAGTTCTATGCCCGGTTCTCTGTGCATCCGGAAGCCCTTCGGCGCGAGGATGCTGCATTTCAATCCCGCATCCTGTGCCGCCTGAATTCCCGCTTCATCGACGCCTGTCTGGCCGCCCGAACGAATCATGGAGAACTTGACACCCGAGTCCGCCAGGTCGAGCAATACAAGTTTCAGAAGTTCCCTGATTTCGGAGGTCCGGATGCAGTACTTGTCAAGGGTGATCTGACTGTTTCCGGCAATGTTGAGTTTCAGCTCGTCCGTCTTGAACTTCGGATGCTTTCTTATCCGCTTCGCTATCGCTTCTGCAAGGCTGGACAGACACCTTTCCGACAGGTCCGTCGGAATCGTAAAACCGACATATCTGTCTCCCGCAGCCTTCCTGGTGGTAATCTCACCAGGAGAGTCCATGTCCACGGCCAATGCCAAAGTAATGTCAGACCATTCCGCATTGGCCCAGGTACGGTGGCCATAATTGCGCTTGGAGTCTTCCATGAAGACAGGCTCAATGTCATTGATCCAACGATACTGTTTCTTCACACCGGTATTGTTAACCGCGTTTTTGTTGTTCCTATTCATATTCAGTTTAATTTCGATTATTCTTTTTGCCTGGCGGAAAAGGTATTTACCCGTTCCGCCAAAAAGTGGCATCAGTACAAGGACGGCCTGTCAGTGAAACCTATGTAGTACAGCAGTTCCTCATCACCATAGCACTCCCAGGTGAAGATGCCATACTTATCCGGTTCAGCAGTTACCTTATGATACCCGAGTTTTCCTCCTTTTATGACAACGTTATCTCGAGAAGAGACAGATTCCTTACTGATGTCACATTTGAATTCCTTCTCAATGAAACTTTTCCAGGTACTGTCATCATTGCCGTCATCTCTCCTTTGACCTATCCATTGTTCAATCGGCATTGACTCCGGCTTATTCTCGACAATGAACTTTTCTACATCCTCAAAGCGGCCTTCGTCCAGATCATTGAAGCGCAGCAGTCGCAACTTGAGTTTCGACAGAGGCACGTTGAACAGATTCGGATCCGGAATCCGCCCTGTGATGTTGCATTCTTCAATAAGGGATTTCAAGATGTCAATGGTCGAAATCTCCAGGCTGTTTACCAGCTTTATCAGCCCGTCGGCCAATGACTTGTCCTCCAAGGTATCCGCAATCACCATCCTGTCTGTAACTAACTCAACCATATTCTCTGTTTCACTTTATCTTGTTGCAACCCCAAATTGCCTATTACATTGTTTTCGTACTTATCATACCGGGAACTTAGCAGTTTCTTTCATCGGGAGATTGGATTTTTACTTCCCGACACTCACCGTCACTGTATTCCCAGAGACTGTCGCAGACATCATTCGCACTTAACAAGCCGAAGTCATCCAAATCACTCCACCCTCCGAAAACTCCGCCGATGCTCAACCCGTAGAATTTCATCCCGGAAGCCTTCTGTCCATCTATCAATCTCTTTACGGAATCATCAATCGCGACCCATCCGAAATCCGAGACACAGAGGATATCCGCCGTGTCAAACTTCTTCTCCCCAGGCAATATGTCTTGGAAAAGCCACTCGAACATGGCATTTTCATTATTTCCTCCCATAGAGACATCGGAAAGAAACTCGAGAAGTTTGCTCCGGTCCTTTCCCAGCGAATCCACACGCATCATCTTGTGGGAGTCCGAGTAGGCGACGATCAGAACCTCCCTGTGGCGTCGTTTCGCTATAATGGTCACGGCATAGGCCAACTGGATGGCAACCTGCAACGGTTCGCCACTCATGGAAGAGCTCTCATCCACACAGATGATGACAGGCCCGTCCTTATGGTCGTCAGGACGCGAGGCCTGGGACGCAGAAGCAAAAACCTGGAGACGCTTCTCGGCAAAATTCATGAAGAAGACGTCCTGAGTGGCCTTCTCCGACAAGAGGACCAATTCAGAAGGGAGCAGCGCGGAAAGATTATTGCCGACGGTTATCCCTTCAATGTCACTCTTTGACGCCACTGAAAATCTTCCCTTGGTTTCCGTCACGTCCTCTCCTGCCCTGCCGATAAGCAAGGCAAGCTTCTTCAGGGATTCAGGGATGCTGCGAAGGTAAATGTTCTCCCTTCTCTGCTGCTCCAGTTTCGGATCACTGGCGCCGATGCCGGTAAAATCGTCATCTTCATCATCATTGACTTCCAAGAAGTCCTGAAGCCCGGACATATTTGGACCCTTGCGCCCTTCATCATTGCCTCCATCGCACTCCGGGATATTGACTTTTGTCGACAGATTTCCATCCAGATCCATTCTGGCCTTCTTGCGAGCCTTCCTCGACGACTCGTATATCCGTTTCCTTCTTCCCATAAGTGCCAACCATAGAGAGAAGAATTCCTCTATCAGTTTATTCATCCTTCCTTCCGTCAGACACCCGGCTGCACGTTCACTTTCAAGCCTGTCCGCAAACGCTTCCAGTTCGTTGGACGCATCCTCCTGCCACATCATGACAGGCTTTGCAGTATCCAGAAAGCGATTGTCGGCCATCACCTTCAGGACACCTCTGCGGACAGGGTTGTCTTCCACCTCAGCCCGATCCAGCAGGAACTGCGAGATATCACTGCCTGAGGATTTGGCGACAGCCACTGCCAATGTCATTGACCGTATCAGCTTACCTTCCGCCATTATACTTCTGCAAAGTCTTTATCATCAATGAATAGTGTTGGATGTCCGCCAGAAACACATTGTCTTCGACCTGCCGCCGGAACTCCGCGAGAATAAGACCGGCGCCACCAATGGCCGAACTTGGCATGGAGGCATCAGCGCATGAAACTGCCACGGCGTTCTTCTTCCGTAGCCGATAGACATAATTATTGATGGCCACAGCCCCGCTTCTCGGGGACCTTATAAGAAACGATCCCCCCGAAGCACCTGCAAGGTCCACCAGATCGTTCCCTACAAAGCGACCCGGGACGGCTTCCGGCGTAAGCTTCTTGTAGTCTGAAATTCTGATCCTGATGGACTCCCCTCCCGCCTCAATGATATAATGGACACCATCCGGAGAGAAGAATTCTTCCTGACCGCGGCGACTTGACGGACTTGTCTGACGTCTCGGGTCCGAACAGGTCATAGAATCCTTGACAATGGTCTTGGTAAGTTCCTCACATATGTCCTTCCCGACTTTGGAAATCTGGCTGTCGTGGTCCCATATCATGTGCTCCATCAGCAGACAATCGGAGTAATCCACCTGATTCCGCCCGTTCAAGAGAGCGGACATCCGCATGATTCCCAATATCTTCTTCCACCGGCGGTCTGACACATACGGCACCTCGTGCTCATCCGAGTCGTTTTCCTGCGCCTGTCTTACAATCAGAGTCCTCAGGTTATAGATAAAATCCATTATGCTCTCCGGGACATCTATGTCCCTTGAACTGGAAATCAGCGACCGGTATTCTTCATCACTGAATGCCAGCTCCCTATCCACACTCGGTTCCGCACTTCTTCCGGACAGCAGAGCCTTGAAATTCAGCCGGTCACCTATGGGACGCACAATATAGCGGATAAGGAAACGGTCCCATAGTGCTTCAAGTCCTTCCCCTTCAGCCGGAAGTTCATTCGATGCCGAGATGATGCCTTTCAGGGGCAGTTCCAAATCCTTGTCACCGTTGCGGTATATCTTCTCATTGATGGCAGTCAGCAGCGAATTCTGTATTGACGGGCCGGCCTTCCAGATTTCATCCAGGAATACGATATCCGCTGTCGGCAAATAGCCGTCAGTCACTCTCTCATACGTGTCACCGTCCTTCAGTTTGCTGATGGAAACAGGACCGAATATCTCATCCGGTGTGCTGAAACGGCTCATCAGGTACTCAAAGCTGCGGGCATCGCGGAATGCCATTTTCAGTCTCCGCGCCACCATGCTTTTCCCGACACCCGGCACACCCAGCAGAAAGATGCTCTCGCCAGAGAGCGCCGCAAGCAGGCTGAGGCCAATGACCTCATCACGTTCATAGGCCCCGACGCTCATCGCATCCAAAAGGCTTATAATCCTGTCTCTAAGATTGTTTGTCATATCTTTTTCTAATCGGTTTTCTTATCAATAATGCCATATGGTTCAGTTCCCGTTCCAGATTTTTGGGGAAGTTCCTGATTTCCACCATGTAGTTTCCTCCCAACATGTGAATCTGGACAGCGTCTTCATATAGATCGATGCTTTTGAGAAAACGACGGCCGAAGCGTTCCGTAACTCTCCATTGTACCAGTCTGCAACAAAGCGGCAGTGCATCATCGCACAGGAATTCGAACACGCCTGGAAGCGCGGCGAATTTTTTCCATGACACATCCGTGAACAAGTTCTCCCGGTAGTGGTTGAGAGCGAAGTCCTGAACCAGATAGAGAGCATCCGCCATTGCAGACAAGGCATTGCCGGCAGGCAGTTCCACCGTAACGGAGAATTCTTCCGGCATAAGCGCCGTAAGGAATATCCTTTCATCATCATCGGCCTGGACAAGAGCCCGTAGCGGACCTCCTGAAATCATTTCCCCCGCCACCCTCGTAAGGTAGCTGCAAAATACGTCAAGCTCTTCCATAATCCGCTATCTGAAAGGTGAAACCATATCCAGGACATCATCCATTGTCAACTTTGAACTTCGGTCCGTTCCCGCCAGTATGGCATCCGAAATCTCTTTCTTCGTTTCATGCAGACGCAGGATCTTCTCCTCAATGGTATGCTGCGAAACCAGCCTGATGACCGTCACCGCACGTCCCTGTCCCAGGCGGTGAGCCCTGTCCTCGGCCTGCTTCTCTATGGACGGATTCCACCACGGGTCGGCGATGATGACATAGTTCGCCGCAGTAAGATTCAGTCCCAGTCCTCCTGCCTTCAGGCTCACAAGGAAGATCGGGCAGACTCCGGACTGGAACTTCGTGACTAGCATCTTCCGTTCCTGGAGCGGAGTGCTGCCATCCAGATAGAGGTAATTGTACCCTTCCTTCGTGAGCATCCTGCCGATGATGTCCAGGAATGAAGTGAACTGTGAAAAGATGATCAAATTGTTGTTTCCTCCCGCCATCAATGTTGACATGATGTCCTTCAGGGCATCCACCTTGGAAGAGCCTCCCTTCCATCCCGCAGTAACCAGTTCCATCGCATTGGCCATGAGGCGAAGACGGGTCAGCTCCGCAAAGAACTCAACCTTGATTTCACTTGCGAGCGCCCTTTCCTTGGCGGTTTTCCTTTTTTTGTACTTAAGTTCAAGCCTCTTTCTCGCCTCTTCATACACTGTCATCTCATTGACATTAAGGTGGACCGGATGCAGATAGCTCACCTTGTCCGGAAGGTCTCCCAGCACCTGTTCCTTGGTCCGTCGGAGAATGAACGGCCGGGTAAGGCCCATGAGCAGTTCCCTCTTGTAATCATCCATTTCAGGTCCGTTGATGTATTTGTCCCGGAAAGTGGCCCAAGAGCCTAAAAGCCCCGGATTTATGAACTGCATCAGATTCCAGAGTTCTCCCATATGGTTCTGCACCGGCGTTCCAGTAAGAATCAGCCTGCTTCCGGCCTGAAGAGACATCGCAGCCTGTGACATCCGCGTCGTTCGGTTCTTTATCTGATGGGCCTCGTCAAGACACACCACGTTCCAGCCGACAGACTTGAGCAAATCGATGGATGTTACCATAACGCCATAACTGACCAGGAACAGGTCCCCGGCCGCAGCACTCTCTATCGCAGCTTTTCTGTCCTGGACCTCATTCAGGACCGTAACCTTCAGTGAAGGGGCGAAGCGCTCGGCTTCGACAGCCCAGTTGGGGACAATGGATGTGGGCGCAACCACAAGAGATGGTCCCGTTTCTTTCTTATGAAGCAGGAAGGCCAATGCCTGTACGGTTTTCCCAAGGCCCATGTCATCGGCAAGACAGGCCCCGGCTCCCCAGCTGTCAAGACGCACCATCCACTGGTAACCCTGCATCTGGTAATCGCGCAATGTCGCGCCGAACCCTTCAGGAAGCGCCGGCGAGGACTCGTAAGCCGACTCCATACGTGCGAGCAGGTCCTTGAATCCTTCATCCATTTCCGCATGCAGCCCTCCGTCTTCGCCCAGCACCTTTGCCAGGGCACCTACCTGAATAGCCGGGACACTGATGCGTCCTTTCCTGTCAGTCTTGCCGAGATCGGAAATCTCTGCGAGATGCTTCTGGAGAGTCTTGGACATCTTGGCATATTCCTTCTCCCCTACTTTGATGTATCCCTCTATATCAGAGTCCTTCCACATTGCAAGAATCTCCTCCAGAGTCCTTTTCTTGCCGGACACCTTGACGCTCCCTTCAACCTCGAACCAGTTCATGTTGGTGGATACGGAAATGTCCACGTCCTTCGATTCCGATATTTCCGAGAATTTCAGGATCTCGCCTTCCGGCCATTCCATGAAGTATGACTGCCGATTGTCATGGACAAAAGACATCAGCGCAAGCAAGTGCTCAGGAGCAGAGAATCTGGCAGTCTGGTAGTCCTCATAAGGGATTCCAAGCTCCACCTCGAAGAATTTACGAAGAACGTCATAGTTCTCATACTCACTGAAAAGGTCTCTCCTGACGGCCACCGTGTGACCTTCCAACGTGTCATATACGTTCTCCCCTCCTTCACCCGGTGAAAACCTGGACAGTCCTTCCACAATCGGCACCGCCTGGACAGTCATCTCATAGTCATCTTCCACAGGCCGGACACGGACCGCAAGAACCGGCGAGCCCTCCTTCTCCTCTATCCTGCCGAGATCCGCAAGATCAGTATGCAGTTCTACAATCCCGTCCAGTTTCTCAAGCGTCTGTCGCAGTCCTGCAAGTGCCGACGAGGGAATCGGCCCCATCTTGAGCATCCTGTCTATGACCGCCCTCTGTTCCGGGCTCATGACAATGACATGATAGACACCATCTTCATCAATGCTCACCAATGATTCCGGAACGGATGCGCCTGCGGATTGCGGAACGGAGACATTAGATCCGATCCTGATTTCCATGCCCTCCGCGCGGAATGACAGCCAAGGGGATTCCACTTCCACAGTGGCCGGAGTGAAGTTCTGATTGTAATACTCCCCGACGAACACCCTGTCGCTGCCAAGAAGCAACGGAAGAATCTCCGGCACCTCAGGATTATTGCCAATGCGTCTTTCATCGAGTTTCCGAAGCGCCGCTGCAACCTTGATGTCCGTAGGAGTCATCTCCTCATATTTCAGGTCAATGAAAGTGCTTCTCTGATAAAGCGTTCCACCATCCCAGCTGCCGTCAGGCCGCTTATTTTGGCCAATGATCGCTTTCAGTCGAAGTCCTTCCAGGAAATAGACGATCCTCTTCGCAGCACGGTTCTTTTTCTCTGCGGCTTTTTCCCTTATATCGGAGAATATTATCTCCCATTTATCCCTCCGGTATATTCTCCCCGTCATGCCGGAGCCGCCAAAGAATTGCTCCAGCAGGGCCTTCCTGTCGGCAGACATCGGCAGATAAGGTGCCAGTTCATTATGCAGTATTGCGGCCGACGGAGGTACAGACAGACTGTACTTGTCCTTGATGCCGCCAAAGTCAATGCACTTGAAGAAGTTAAGGAGAACGCAGCAGAATGCCTTGGTCTCGACGGTACTGCGCTGGGCCAGCAGTTTTGCCACTTCTCCTTCCACATGGTTGGCACACACCTCTTCCTCATTAGAGATGTAGGTAAACAGGATCCGCACCGGTGCCATGATGGGAGAATAGAGATAATGACGGTGGTTCCTCATCAGATCCACAGACTCCTTTATCCTACGGCTGCCGGCAACGGATGGCCGCACGGTACAAAGATAGAGCGTGATACCGTAGAACCATCCCAACAGCGGATCAGAGAACATCCCTTTACACTCGGCCGTCATATCATGCAGCCGGAGAGATTCCTGGAACAGGCCATACGCATCATCCGTACGTCCTTCATAAAGCGCCTTGATGGCATCTGCGCCATAAGACCACATCGTCGGATAATAGCATTTTCTGGTTTCCGGCCAGTTTCCGAACTGAAACAGATGATAGGCCGACACCATGTCACACACCTCGTCCGTTATATGTTTGGAATTGTCGGCATAACTTGCGAGCCTGTTCCAGAATTCTTCTGTCAATGTCCCCTCAGCAAAGCGTATCCGGAGCATCCGTCGTATGGACTGCAGGACTTCCTTCTCAGTCAGCAGCTTCAAAAAGCTCCCGGAGACATCCGCATCAAGGAGTCTCTCTCCAAGGTATTCTCCAAGGTCCGCCCTCAGGAAAGACGGCCTGGAGATTCTGCGGAGAGCAGCAGCATCCTGTACATGAAAAGCCGTTCCAAATTCCCACAGCCATGATGCCGTGTCCGTGCGGAACTGGCAAGTCTTCTCCACCCAACGGGGAATGTCGAAATTATCCAGCGCGACAGCCACCACATCGAAAAACACCCGAGGAGACACTCTCCCATCCTGTACGTACTGGGAATGCTCCAGTATGCCCAGATCACTCTTCGCTTTGGAACGGTTCCTTCCGTACAGCTGCTTCAGAACATAGTCCCCGGGAATGTCCCCGAGATAGGCCACAAGACAGAGCAGTTTTAACTGCCCCGTATCCAATCCCGGCAAAGCCGCATATCCTGTATTTCCATTTACTGTCTTCTTGTCCATCGCATCAAAGATAGTTCAACATAATGCCATAACCTGGCACCTTTTTGTCTAGTGTTCCGGCTGAAGAATGACGGATGGTGTCTTCCATTATATCCAACGTTGCCCTAACCTCGTCTTCGCCGAAATCAAATCCCACGACATCCCCTGAAGCCAAAGAATCATTTGTTCGTAATTTTTAAATCTGTTACACGTCATTCCACCAGCTCTCCCACTTCAAGTCGTTCTTCAACTCATACATATATACAATCGAATATGAGAATTCTTTCAACAAATGATTGAAAATACTGCCGTCAAGTCCTCCAATCCGCCTGAGCTCGAAGACCTTTGAACGTCCACATCCTTATACGTCACAAAACCTGAAAAACAAATTTCAGAATGACACATCACAGAATATTCGGCCTCTGATGTAGAAGTCATTGTGATGCGCGAAGGGGAGCTCCCTTGACATCACCCTGCCAGAGGATATTCATTCTGTCATCAATGTCCCGAGGTCGTTCGGACTCTGCGGAATCACAGGGAAGGGCGACAACAGGGCTGCCGTATATGTCGATTTCTTCACAGGAGAGACCGAGACGGGAGTTATGAGACATTCTGCATATACCTGCAACAATATCGGAAGGATTCTCTCCGCAGCATCGAATCCGGATTAAATTTCATACATTTGCTGTTAGTATCAATTAGCATTAAACAGAGTTATGGCAAAAGTTGGTTACATATTCAAGGCAGCCAGCTATGACGGTTTCGACACTGATGTAGCATTGGTGAATCAATATGGTTGTAAGCAAATGATTGAAGATGAAAACAGACACGAGAAACTACGCCACCAATGGAAACAGCTCATGGCAAATCTGAAACAAAGAGTCGAAATCGTATTCGCGAAATTCAGCAACGCTCTACGTGATTCTCGTGAACTAGAGGCATTGTTCTGCCGAGTAACAGTAATGTGGATTACATCCACCCACGACATAGCCGAAAGTCGTGGCGACCTGTTTCCCGAGACCACTGCTCCGTATTCCAGACACTCAACAAATATGGCGTGTTGCTCAAGCGTGGCAGGTTCAGTAGACCACTATGCAAACGTAAACCAATAGAGGAATAATCTTAACATTACCACAGCGCATAAACTTGCAGGATGACTTTAGAATATATCAACAATTATGAACTACTTGAAAATTACTGATAGCTTAAAAAAGGAAGTTGAACCAAGACTGAAGTATTACTTTCCTGGAAGATGCTACAAGACGGAAATAAGTCATTATCACGATAACCGTTTCATTCAATTGGAGACTATTCTCCACGATATAGATGTACATTACGAATATTATCAAGGATACGTTGAATTGCACCTTGAGGGAAAATTTTGCGGTTATGAATATAATACAATATGGAGAGAGTTAGTTGAAGAATCTTATCACCATCCAGAGCTAAGTTGGCATAGATGGGGCAATCGTAATCAAGGCAGGTGTAGACTCAATATACCTATTCAATCTGCAGACGATATCATCAACTGCTTTGAGAAAATATCTAAAATATTCGACCCCGTACTCTCTCCTTTATCAGCAGAGCACGAAAACACAGTAGTCATAATGCAACAAATGGAAAAGCGAGAGAGCCTTCCGCCTGCCGATAGGATGAAAGTAGAAAAACTTACTTACAGCATTCTGAAAATTAAAGACTTACCTTTTAACAACTTCATAATTCCAGGATATCAGCGTCCATATAAATGGGGTGTCAAGAATGCAAATCAATTAATAAATGATCTTTTGTATTTCAAGGATAGTGAAGAATATAGACTTGGTACTCTTGTTCTTCATGAGAACAATATAGTGGATGGACAACAACGCATAGTCACACTCTCTTTGCTTTTGTACGAACTTTTCAACAAAAAAGAAATAAGAGCCAAGAATCCTTATCAAGAAGTACAAGAACGAATTAAAATATTTTGGAAACGGACTGAATTTACAAATGAGTATTCAATTGGACATGTAAGAGAAAACCTTACAGCCATTGAAGACAGGCTGGATGATTTGGATGACAAATTTTTAGATTTTCTTTTAAGCAAATGTCAGTTTGTTGTTGTTCGCCTACCTGAAATATCTGAAGCATTCCAATTCTTTGACTCACAAAATGCAAGAGGAAAAGACTTGGAGCCACATGATTTATTGAAGGCTTTTCATCTTAGAGAAATCAAAAAGCTCTCTGAGAAGGACAGCGATAACATCACAAAATGGCAGGATCTTGATTCACAAAGATTAGTTGAATTGTTCTTGACTTTATATAGAGTCAAAAGATGGGCTAAAAATAACAGCGGAAAGGAATTCACAAAAGACGATGTCGATGCTTTTAAGGGCATATCCTTAGATGACAAACGGTATCCTTTTTATATGCAGCAGATTATATGTCATTTCTTCTCATTATTTTATGATAGTGAACCAGATAGAAATATCGACCAGTCAAAAATAGAGTTTCCTTTCCAGATAGATCAAGTATGTATTAACGGAAGTCGTTTTTTCGATATGATTCGTTACTATGAGGCAATGTACAATAAAATCATAGACGAGAATGAATACAAAAATTATGATTCAACAGAAGATGAAAAATCAGCATATAAAATCATTCGGCTGTTGAATAATTATCCTAATAGGAATCGTACCGGTGATTCTTATGTCCGACAATTGTTTAATTGTCTCTTGATTTATTATATTGATAGATTCGGCTTCGCTGAAATAAATAAGGTGGCGAGAAAGATCTTTAGATATGCATATCAAATTCGCCTGACGCATTATAGTGTTCAGCTCCAAACTATAGATAATAGTGCGACTAGCGGCATCATGTTCAAAACTATTCGTGATGCTCAATCGCCGTATGACATTATAAATCTAATGACCCCACAAATCGGCTCATTAGCTTCAAATGCAGACTCTCAAATCAAACAACTCTATTTCTGATCATTATGAACGACATACAAGAACTTACCGTAAAAGAATTGCTGAGCAGTAATGAATATCGCATACCTATTTATCAAAGGAACTATGCCTGGGGATTGGGCGAAACGACTCAACTTATTCAGGACATAGCAGATTATGCGAAAGATTCGCCCACAAATAACTATTACATAGGAAACCTTATTGTATTTCCAAGGCATAAGGACAATCGTTTATATTTCGAAACAATTGATGGACAACAGAGAACGACGACCATAACGATTCTCTTATGTGCACTTAAACACAATTATTCAGGATATGACTTATCATGGTATTCTAATGTAAATCTCTCTTTTGATCACAGAGAAAAGTCAAACCTCACATTATCTGCATTGTTCAACAATCCTGACAATGTGAGTTATGGCATTGTTAATGCAAATATCATGTCTGTATATAACAAAGCCTGGAGCATAGTTGATAAGATTTGTCAGGATAAAGAAATTCCCGTTTCTATTTTTATTGATTATCTGCTTAATAAGGTAATGATTCTTCGGATAAGTGTTCCGAAAGACACAAACCTTAATCACTATTTCGAGATAATGAACTCCAGAGGAGAGCAACTTGAGCAACACGAAATTGTAAAAGCACATCTTCTGGCTACAATTAAGGACGATCAGTCTGTTATGGCTGCGTTTAATCTTATTTGGGAAGCCTGCTCTAATATGGATAGATATGTTCAGCTAAATTTTCCAAAAGCAACAAGAGAACAAATATTTGATAACAATGGTACTGAAGACATTAAAATTTCACTCAATGATTTAGCGGCATTGTACAGTAAAAGTTCGGCTCTTGGCAATGAAGAAAAAAATCATTCTCTAGAGATGTTGTTCGTAGATAACGCTAATAACACACCTTATAGTAAGCCGTGGGAAGAAGACACCGACAAGTACCAATCAGAAGCTTATCATTCCTTGATTACTTTTTCCAACTTTCTTCTTCATGTTCTAAAAATAATGCGTCCTGACAATAAAGAGGTTGTGTTGGATGACAAAAGATTGACAAGGATTTTCGAAAGCGTGATAAAAAGCGAAAAAGACGCTGCCGGTTTCAGCATAGAGTTTATTATGAAACTCCTTGATTTGCGTTTACTCTTTGATAAATACATCATTAAAAGAAAACAAGATAAATGGAGTCTACAGAAATTGTTGCCCCAAAAAGCAGATAACGACAAATATTATTATAGAGACACCTTCTCACAAACCGAATCCGAAGATGATGGATCAGGACAAAACCGCAATATAATTATGCTCCAGTCGATGTTTCATGTGTCAGCACCGACTCAGATATATAAGCATTGGATGAATGCCAGCTTATACTATGTATATAATCATAGGAATACAAATGCTACTGAATATGCAGAATATCTATGGAATCTATCAAAAGCATATATGTTAGATAGATACTTGACAACCCCCGAGAATAAGGTTCCATTTGAGACTATTATATTCAAGAATAATGGAAAGAGTACACATCAGAATAAAGAAATCCTATGGTCGAATATCAATATAGACAAGTACCCGCAAAAAGGAGAACATATAGAAAATTTCATATTCAACTTTTATGATTATCTGTTACTTAAAGAGACCAATGATACAGACTTCGAGTTTTCGTACAGAACTTCTGTAGAACATTTCTATCCTCAACATCCGACGGATAAAGACTCGATGGATTTTAACCACCTGCATAGTTTTGGAAATCTGTGTCTTGTCAGCAGAGGTATGAATTCAAAATTCACTAATAATCTCCCAGGAGCAAAATACGAAAACTTTGGTGACGCCAAAGCTATGAAGACTTATAGCCTCAAATTAAAATCTATGATGAATACTATTAAAAAAGGAGAGCGGTGGGACGAAACGAAAATTGATCAAAAGGAGCAGGAAGCAAAAGAATTGATCAGTAAGGCTCTATTGTCAGAAAAAATATTATAAGAAAACAATATACTTGATGGCAATGAGAATTCTGCATCGGAAAATAGAAAGGGCTTGAATAAGACTTGCGCTCGTCATCTGCGCTATGATTGTCACTTGCTTCGTTCAATCACGCCGTATGCCGTTCCCATAAGCTATGTGTACACGGATGGAAAATTATACTTTCACAGTGCTAAAACGGGACATAAGGTAGATGCTATAAGACAATGCGACAAGGCTTCCTTTTGTGTCATTGACGCAGATGATATCCATCAGAGTTTACGACCTATTTCCGAAGCGTCATAGCCTTCGGAAAAATTCAGATCATCGAAGACGAAGATGAAAGAACGTATGCGGCATCCTTGTTGGGACGCAGATACAATCCCGGAGATGACACAGGACTACACAAAGAGTTGGAAAAAGGCCTGTCACATATGCTTATTTTCCGTCTTGATATTGAACATATGACCGGCAAAGAGGCCATTGAGCTTGTGAGAAAGAACAGCACAGTTTCTGAGGGATAGCCGCTAAATTCCAGAAGATAGGTCCGTTTTTGCAAATTATTGATTATCAACCATTTCGATAAACACAACCTGCGCACTGGGATTGACTTTCACCGCCCTCCTGTCGCCATAAAGCCAATAAGTGTGGGCCAATATCGACACGCGATGCCACTGCGCCGGACTCTATGTCGACCAATCCTTTCACAAACGTGAGGGGCACGAATCCGAGAGCCCCGGAGCGAGTACGCAAAAGCCGAGGTGTGCAGCATCGTGGTCTGCCGTAGTGCGAGCGACCGAAACTGCGAAGTCGTTTCCGTCTCCCGTCGGGAGATAACATAGCCAATGCAAAGAAAGCACTGGCTATGGTCAATGTTTTCAGGCTATTCCCCTGATTCTCTGATAATTCTCTCGCCCTCCTTCTTGTACGCCTTACGGTCATATTCCATACCTCTGCACATCCAGCAACTGCAGGGCGTGCCGGTAGTCTTGTAAACTTGCGCCCATTTTTCCCTGGCCAACTCAAAACGGGTAGCCGACACCGAAATGCACGGCGAATCCGTCTCTGCGGAACCAGCCGGCAGGGCCCACCCAACGGTGTCCCTGCTCCCTGGCAGGATCGTGGAGAACCAGCCCCATGTCTATACGCACCAGAATGAAATTAAGGTCAAGACGAAGTCCGGCCCCCCAGTCCAGAGCCAGTCCCCTCAGGAAATTGGACGCCGTAAGCCTGCCGTCTTCAAAAGAACTGAAGCCATTGTCCTTCAAATACCAGACATTGCCGGCATCCGCGAACAATGCACCGTTGAACTTCCAGAAGAGTCCGAAGCGATATTCCACATTGGCCTCCAGCTTCAAGTCTCCTGTCTGGTTAGGAATCACGAATACAGTGTCGCGCACCGCTGTACCAGGGCCCACGGTCCTTGCCTGCCATCCACGGAGGCTATTGGCGCCGCCGCTGTAGAACTGCTGCTCAAAAGGCATAGACGACGAGTTTCCGTAAGGAATTCCGACGCCGGCCAGGAACCTGGTGGCTACAGCCTGCCTGTCATTCTTCCCGAACACGAATGTCTTTCCGGCGGCGAACTCCCCGCGGACATACTGGGAATAGCTCGTGCCCCATATCTGATGTTCCCCGGAAGCATTGTCCTTGCGGATCAGCGGATTGAACAGGGAGAGGACGTTTCCAGCCTCATTGAGCTGGAACTTGAAATAATGGTATGACCTCTTCGGGTTCACATCAGTGCTGGTCGTATAATACAGAGTACCTCCGGCGCCGAAGTCGAAGTGGTCGGTATAGGCGCTGCGGACTATGGAATTGAACATCACCGTCTCCAGGAAGTCAGGGTCGATCTTGAACATCCGCACGATGTTCAGCTGCGTAGGATACACCTGGAAGTACAGTTTTTTGTAAGAGCCCGCATAGCCAAACGAGTATGATATGATATTTCGCTTATACTCAGGCCTGTCCTGATAGTTGTAAGAGGCCTTGATCTCAGTAGACGGGACTGCCTTGCGGAATCTGTGGACAGGGACGAACACGAATTTCGGGAACTTCACCCCGGCTGATATTCCGAACTCGGTAGCGCGGGTGCTGCTGTTGGGCTTGAACTGGAAGTTTCCCGTAAAACTTAGGTTCAGGACCTCGCCGCCGCGGAAAATGTTCTTGTTATAATATGAAAGACCCGGCGAGATGCCGAAAAGGCCACTCGAATTGGATGAGGCCTCGATGTTGAACTTCAATCCCTGAAGCCGGGATGCGCTCAACGAAATCTCCGCATTGACAATGTTTGTATCCGCCTGACGCACATCCACATTGACCCCGCTCAACACGCTCAGCGCAGAGAGGCGGGAGTAAGTATTGTTCACCGCGGTCTCGCTATAGACATCCCCAGGATGCAGAGTGTTCAAGTCACGGAGAATCTTGTCCCGGATCCGCAGGCTCTCAGGCCTGATTATGTCAATGTCTCCGAAACGGAACTTTCTGAATGGGGCGGCCTCCTTAGGCGTCTCGTTACGGGTATATCCGTTGATCCTGTACTCCAATGACGCGAATCCGGGGTTGGAGAGAGTATCTGCCTGAAAGAAATAGTAGTTCTTCGAAAACCCGTAGTACCCGGAGTTTTTCATATATGCCGAAGACCTCTGGCTCTCAGTCTCCAGAACCTCCTCCGAGAGGAAATCCCCGCGGTGCACAAGCACCCTCCCGGTGTCAGCAAGAAAAGTCGCCGCGAACTCGCCTGTATCAGGCAAGACGAAAGTCACATCGCCGACAGGGAACCGCTTTCCCAATGATATATTGTACGAGACCTTGACAATCTTGCGCTTGACGCTTACTTCAGAGTCCACGGAGGAGCCATAATAGCCCAGATACTCCAGATGCCTGGCGATGTTCTCGACGGATGCGTCCACCTTGTCAGATTCATACACCACAGGCGACGTCCCTATCTTCCTGAAAAGACGCGGGAAGAATGTATTCTTTCCTGCGCCCCAGTTATAGACATTCATAAACGGATTCCACCCGAAGATCAGATTTGAATTAGGCTTCTGCTTTATGTAGGGATAGACTTTCGCAGAATTGAACTTCTTATCGTTCAGGACATTGACTTCTGTCTTCGCAAGCCTGTACTCACCGTCGGCGAGCACGCGGGTGGTGCTGCACGAAGACACGGCCAGAAGCGCCGCCGCAACAGCGCCGGCGAACATCCATCTCACTTGTGCCAATGTCTTCAAGATCGTGCGATATTGTCCTATACCACAAATTTAGTGTTTTTTATGTTCATCAGAAGACATTCCCACAAAATGTTTCTTATATTTGCATCCTGTTTCGGCGGGATAGCCGGGACGATGTTGTTTTTGTTTAACTATAGAAGCTGTTCAGGAGACTGTCCTCCGATGGACGGTTATCTTAACTTTTGCATTAGTTCAGTTAAGGGATGAAGAACAAATATATCGATCTGGTAGGCCAGACTTTCGATTTTCCTCAGGATGAGTTCAGGGTGGAAGACGGCACCCTATATGTGAATGACATCAATATGATGGATATTATCAAGGAGTACGGCACTCCTCTGAAGATCACCTATCTCCCGAAGATATCGAGCCAGATACAACGCGCGAAGCGTATGTTCCGCAACGCAATGTCGAAAGTCAGCTACGATGGCGAGTATCACTACTGCTATTGTACCAAGAGCTCACAGTTCGAGTTCGTCCTCGAGGAGGTGCTCAAGAACGGCGTTCATATCGAGACGTCTTCAGCCTATGACCTGAACCTTATCCAGTGCCTGAAGGACAAGGGCCTCGTGGACAAGGACCTCATCATCATCTGCAACGGATTCAAAAAGCCGCAATACATAAAGAATATGGCCAACTTCCTGAATTCAGGATGGCATAATCTCATCCCTGTGCTTGACAACAAGAATGAGCTTGAGGACCTTGACGACCTCGTGGAAGTTCCTACGAACCTGGGCATCCGCATCGCTGCCGAGGAGGAGCCTTCATTCGACTTCTATACGTCACGTCTCGGCATCAGATACAGCGACATCATTCCTTTCTACAAGAACGGAATCAGCAAGAACCCCAAGTTCAAGCTGAAGATGCTGCATTTCTTCATAAATACCGGAATCCGAGACACTTCTTATTACTGGAACGAACTTTCTCGCTGCCTTAACCTCTATTGCGACCTGAGGCAGATCTGCCCGGACCTCGACTCTCTCAACATCGGAGGCGGCCTTCCTATAAAGACCTCTTTGACTTGGGATTATGATTATAAATATATGATCGAGGAAATCGTGAACCAGATCAAGACGGTCTGCGAGGCTCACGGCGTCCCTGTGCCGGACATCTATTCTGAGTTCGGCAACTTCACAGTCGGAGAGTCCGGGGCGACCATATTCAAGGTGCTGGACGTGAAGCAGCAGAACGACCGCGAGTGCTGGTATATGATCGACAACTCGTTTATGACGACGCTCCCGGACACCTGGGGACTGAACCAGAGATTCATACTCTTCCCTGTCAATAAGTGGAATGACGAGTATCACAGAGTGTTCCTCGGCGGGCTCACCTGCGACAGCAAGGACTATTACAACTCCGAGGCTCACGCCAATGCGATCTTCCTTCCTATCGTGAGAAGCCGCAGGGATCCTCTCTACATCGGGTTCTTCCACACAGGGGCATACCAGGAAGCAATATCCGGCTACGGCGGAGTGAAGCATTGCCTCCAGCCTTCCCCGAAGCATATCCTCATCGACAAGGACAAGGACGGCAAGGTCACGACCAAGCTGTTCGCACCGGAGCAGACCTACGAGTCAATGCTGAAGATACTTGGATATTAATCGGGTGAGAGAAAGGACAATGCAGATATCCGCAAATGAGATAAAAAGAGTCCGGTCGCTCTCGGAGAAGAAATTCCGTGACAGGCTCGGGCTTTTTTGCGTTGAAGGCGAGAAGATGGTGGAAGAGGCACTGCGCTCCAGCCTCAATGTCGAGTCCGTCTACAGGAAAGACGAGATCGGGGAAGAGGCGATGTCCAGAATCAGTGCATTGTCGTCACCGTCTCCGGCACTGGCCGTAGTACATAAGCCATTGGATATCAACCTATCGTCAGACATCGAATCAAGTTCTGCATTAGGCGCTTCCGGACTGTATCTGGCTCTTGACACCATACGCGACCCGGGTAATCTCGGAACGATTCTGCGCATCGCTGACTGGTTCGGAATAGATGCCGTATTCGCCGCCCAAGATACGGTGGATGTATTCAACCCTAAGGTGGTCCAGGCGACGATGGGTGCGATTTTCCGTGTCAAGTTCCACTATGCCGACATCCCGGCACTCTGCCGTGCGGCAGTATCAGCCGGAGGGAATGTATATGGGACATTTCTGGACGGCATCGATATGTACTCCAGAGATCTGAATCCAGGCTGCGACTCCCCTTCCGTCATAGTCATCGGCAACGAGTCGAACGGCATTTCGGACAAGGTGGCAGAACTTGTGTCTGACCGTCTCTACATTCCTCCCTACCCGAAGGATTGCAGCGGCTCCGAGTCGCTCAATGCAGCCGTAGCCACAGCCATCACAGTAGCCGAATTCCGTCGGAGACTGAAGTAAGCAATCCTCAAGAACAGCACCGCTATACATAAAAATCTTACACTGCCGACATTTGGCAGTGTAAGATTTTATCTTTGTGTCCGTATAATAAAACAGACGAGATGACAAGCTGTCCTCTTAAATATTAATAAAAACTAATGAAAGAAATCGCTGCCGAGACAGTATGATAGTCAGGAAACGATTCCATTGTTAAACGAAATCAGACAAATAAAAAAAGACTATGGCAAATATAAATGTCAATTCCACCGAACTTATCCAGCTTCTTGACATCACCCCGGCAGAACAGAACATTATGCTCGTCGGCAGGCACGGCATCGGCAAATCCGAGATTCTGACACATTACTTCGAGGGAAAAGGAATGCAGGTAGTGGCACTGTTCCTCGGACAGATGTCCGACCCTGGCGACCTGATCGGTCTCCCCTGCAAAAACGAGGCGACAGGCAAGACCGACTTTATGCCTCCGTATTGGTTTCCCACGGACGGAAGACCTGTCGTACTCTTCCTCGACGAGCTTAACCGCGCCAGGCCGGAGATACTTCAGACCATAATGGATCTGGCATTGAACAAGAAACTGGCAGGAAGGAAGCTTCCGGAAGGCAGCAGGATAATCAGCGCCGTCAATGCTGGCGACCAGTATCAGCTGACTGACCTGGACCCGGCGCTGGTCAGCAGGTTCAACATCGTGAACTTCCAGCCGACAGTGGAAGAGTGGCTCCTCTGGGCCCGCAAGGAGAACCTTGACAGCAGAGTGACGGACTTCATCCAGGAGAACAGGATCTGGCTGGACAAGACACCAGATGCCAAGGAGGATGAAGACACAGGGCTGGACAAGACCCCTGACAGGCGTGGATGGAAACGGGTATCGGATCTCATCCGCGGGACATCTGCATTGCCTCCTGTCATTTCCAAGGCGATTTCCGGCATCGTCGGCCCGAAGGCGGCAAGCGCATTCCTCGGCACACTTTCCAAGAAGAAGATTGTTTCCGGACGCGAAGTCCTTCTGTCCTTTGAGAAGGTGCTGTACAAGCTGGCAGGATATGAGATTCATCAGCTTTCCGTGGTGAATGACAGCATCTTCCGTCTCCTGGAAGTGGAAAAAGTCCAGAAGAAAGACAAGGAGACAGTATGTGCAAACCTTGAAAAGTACTTCGACTACCTCGCCAAGGACAAGAAAGAGGCCGCGGCGCATTTCGCTAATCTCTATGTCCAGCAGACGTATCCAAATGCGGTAGGATTTATCGCCAGAGAGTGCAAGGTGCTCACGATGTCACTTATAGTCTATGTCAGAGGCATAAAATGAAAGAACGTATAACAGCCGTACTTGAACACTGGTTCATCAGCGAGCCTGCTCTTTTCCAAGTGCTCTGCACACACGAATTCATTCCGAACGAGAGTATGCTCTGCCCTGTGAGGAGCGGCAGGAGACGTGTGGAATATAACCCCGTCTTTCTGCAGGATATGAGCGACAGTGGACTTGAAGAAGCATTAAGGGCCGAAGCCATACGGATACTGCTGAAGCACCCTTACGAAAGGAAGCCGGACGGATGCTGTCAGAAAGCCATCGCCATCGGGTCGGACATAGTAATCGGAGACAACTACAGCTATGACTCATTCTGCATTGACAAACCACAGGATTATGAGCTTCCCGAAGGGATGGCTTATGAATGGTACTCCAGAAAAATCCAGGAACGGCTTCCTGAGAGCGGCGGAGAAGGATTGATACCCGACAGGCAGACATTGACAAGTAAACAGGACCTTTCAGAGCTGTGGGATGAAGACGACATTATGGTCTGCGAGATAAATGGCATCATAAATGCGTGCGAGTCCTGGGGTTCGCTTTCAGGAGACCTTGTAGAGAAGCTCCAGGCATCCACGAAGGCGAAGATAAACTGGAGGAATGTGTTCAGCGGTTTCCGGGCGAGCATACTGTCATCCAGAAGAAGGCTTACAAGAATGAAGCCCAACAGGAGAAGCGGATTTCTGAATATGGGCTCGACACGGGAATTCGACACCAAGCTCCTGGTGGCCATAGACGTGAGCGGCTCCATATCAAGCGAGTCGTTGAGCTATTTCTTCGGCGTAGTGAACAGCGCTTTCCGTTATGGCTTCAAGTCCATAGATGTAGTGCAGTTCGACTGCGGCGTAAGATCCGTACAGACTTTAAAGAAAGTGACAAAAGAGGTCTATGCCGTCGGACGCGGAGGCACGAGTTTTCAGGAGCCGATAGATTATGCCTGTGACAACGGATATGAGGGGCTACTGATATTGACTGACGGATACGCTCCCCCGCCGACGATTCCTGCGGGGATGAGATGCAAGATAATATGGGTATGTCAGAACCGTCGCTCGTATGAATCGTCGCACGAATGGATGGAGAAGAGCGGTAGGGTATGCACAATAGAACTTTCATAATGATATATGGAAAAGAAAGACAGGATAAGGCAGATCGGACAGGCGTCCGCAAAGGTTCTGCTGAAGACAGAACTGATGAAGCAGCATTGGCCCTTCAGATTTGAATGGCAGAAGATACAGGCGAAAGTATTCATAAAGTTGAACAGACACAGGGTTGCCTCATTCACGCTGAGATATTCTTCAGCGGCTGACGGCTCTATGCAGACAAGGATAGAAAAGGCACTGGAGCTAATCCGGACAATCGAAGAATCCTGCACGGACATACAGATCAAGGCTACAGGGCCTACGTTATTTAACACTCCGGAATGGACAATGCCCGAAGACAACATAATCGACGAATGACAAGACTTATCTCAGAACGGCTGACAATCAGGACTCCAGAGACGGACAGCATCGGTGATATCTTCCGCATAATGAGCTCGGCAGACCTGGCGGAGCGCACCGGATTCAAACAGATGAACGACCCAAGCGAAGCCGAGGGAAAAATTCATCAGGCGATAAGAAGCGGCGATATATTCGTCATTTCCGTCATTGGACGGGATAACCACATAATCGGTGTCATCGAAGTAACACCGCATTATGAAGATACTCCTAAAGGGACGACCACGAACTATGACATCGGATATTTCCTTGAAGAAGAGGCTCGTGGACACGGATATATGACTGAAACAGTAAACAGGCTGAAGAAATATCTTTTCGAGGAGAGGAATGCGAATTATCTGACGATATTTCTGGAGCCGGACAACCCGCAATCAAGGAACGTAGCGCTCAAGTGCGGGTTCAGTTTCAGATACAGAAAGAAGGACGCCGCACAGTCATACAGAGGGAGGGAAATGGACTTGGAGTACTATATCGCAGAAAATGAATCCAATAAAGAGAACAAAGGCAATACAATAATTATGGAGAACTATCTTAACAAGCAGAAATGGGTCAATGAAGGAGGCATAATGTTCCCTATCCCCGGCTCGGCGACATTGATGACATCTCCCGGGAATGGAATATTCCGCATATATGAGGACAAGAGGTTTGGCCGTATCGGACTGGAGATGATCGATGAGGCATTCGTGTTCAATTTCAAGATATATGATCTGGACTGCGACGAGATCATCGACAGAATCATCGGGACGTGGGAGTCGAAGGTGTTCTCGGAGACGCACAAGAATCTCGGTATCATTTTCAATGGCCTGAAAGGTACTGGAAAGACCATCGCGGCCAAGCTTCTCAGCAACAGGACGGGGCTGCCCGTAATCGTAATCTCGAAGCCGCTGGAGGGGATGCTGGAATTCATCCAGTCCCTTAATTTCGAGGCCGTGATACTGATAGATGAAGCGGAGAAGACATTCGAAGAAGAGCAGGCTATGCTGCTGAAGATGATAGATGGCGTATATAACTGCAGCAGGAAACTTTACATATTGACGACGAACAAGCTGAACCTGGACGAGAATCTCATCGGCCGGCCAGGAAGGATCCGCTATGTGAAACAGTTCGGAAATCTGTCGAAGACAGCAGTATCAGACATAATTGATGACAACCTCATTGACATCTCCCTGAAAGAAGGAATAATGAAACTGGTGGACAGGCTGGAGATTTCCACGATAGATATTCTGAAAGCCATCATAGAGGAATGCAATATCACAGGAAGCGTTCCGGACAGCTCCATCTTCAACATCCCGATGGCAAAATACCGTGTGCGCATTCTGAGTTTCGACGGCCTTGATGAAGAACGGATTGAAGAGATGAAGCAGTTCATCACGTCTCACAAGCCTCTTGCTGAGGACATTGAAACGTGGATGAGGGAGAAAAGCGACGACGCATCGCCTCGCGGCAAGACGTGGAAACAGGTAATAGAGACCGATTTCGATTGTCGTGTAAAGGTCAAGCTCATCTACTCCGCAAGTCCGTCATTGCATAGTGGACAGAAACTCAGGGAATTCCGCACATTGTCAAGCCCGGACGCGAATGGATTCTTTGAGGGCGAGGAGAACTGGTCCGACGACAGATGCCTCTACTGCTATCTGTACTGCTGCGAAATCCCGTCCCTTTACAAGACATCAGCGGAGTGCGATGCGCCATTCCCGGATGGTGACGACCTGTAGGCCAAGCCTTTAGTTACAAATCTCAAAGTGCGCAGACACGTACTTTGAGATTTGTAACTATATGATAATCAGCAACAATTACATACGACCACTACCGAGGGCCCTACCGAACGACAAGCTACCACGGCGACAGATGACTACACCACGGCTGCCAGTCTCACCATCGGCGGCACCGACGGCTAACCACCTACCCCAGAGCCTTACTTCTTCGTCACAACCTCGATCACAGTGACATCGTCCTTGCCCGAAAGTTTGATCGCCTCCTTGCTGCCAGGCTTATTTACAGTCATTGACACAATGGACTCTGGTTTGATCTTGTTCAAGGCGTCTTTGTCGCACTGCTTCCCGTCAATGATATACACGGCTGCAGTGGAAAGCACCGTCACGCTAGCATTGGTGTCCTTCTTCTCATTACCGATCTTGACGCCCTCCGTCGCGGTGACACTCTTGATATCCTTTACCTTCTGCCCATCCGTATTGATCAGATGGAGCCTTATGACCTGACCGGCAACATTGCCCTCTGCCACAGCCACTTTATAATCGCTGACGGTCTTGCCGACCAACTGGCTTCCGTCGAACCTTGCCACCTGCCGGCCATTGATGACATACCTCTCAAGAGTATCGGCCTGCGCCTCCATAGCGGCAGCATTGACACTCAATGCGCATATTGCGCTCAAAAACATTGTAACCATAATAATTTGATTTTTTATCACATTCCACTTGCCGCCCGCGCGCACTGGCAACACTTGGAAACTATTTCATCGCAGTAATCGAAAACGCCTCGCCGCCTTTCTCGCGGTTCATCAC
This sequence comes from uncultured Bacteroidales bacterium, assembly GCA_934695325.1. Taxonomy (GTDB): domain Bacteria; phylum Bacteroidota; class Bacteroidia; order Bacteroidales; family UBA932; genus Cryptobacteroides. The sequence goes on from CAKUVD010000003.1 coordinate 84,546, forward strand.
ATAAGAGCACCTCCGCCCGTCCTTCATCAACACAGTGAGAATCACCCTCCTTCCCTCCGGTCTAGCAGTGACCGACTTGACATTGCCTGTGTCGAGGCTCAGTATCTGCTCGATCCCGTCCGCAATCTCTACCCCATCGAATCCGCACCCACTATCGTGGAAGGTCAATGTCAGGATCAATGCCAATGAGGCTGCTGCCATCAGCATTGCCCCCCATATTGCCGGCCTGCGGATCGCCGCACACCTGACTATCCTGTCGAACTCAGCTGCGGACTCGTCTGAAAGATAAGCCTTCTCGAGTTCCGCCAATGTCATATCGTTCTGTCTCATAATTAGATTTCCATTAAAGACCTTAATCTTCTTACCGACTCTCCAGGCCTGATCATCATTGATCTTTTAAAATTTCCTTCATCTTGCGCCTCGCTTTCGATAGCAAAGCCTTTATCACGCTCTTGTCCTTCCCTGTCCGCACCGCCATCTCGTCCAGCGACCAGCCAGTCTCCTCCCGAAGGTGCGTAAACTCCCGCTCAGAAGGTGTCAGCCTGCCATACAGTTCCGCTCGAAGCCTGCCGGCATCCTGAAGGTCAATGCCTTCGCTCGCTGATGCCCCGCCCGGGAATATGTCTCTGGCAATCGGTTCTGTCTCAATGCGTCTTTTCCTGTAGTGCGAGATGCAAATATTCTTCGTAATCTTGACCAGCATCGCTTCGGCATTACGCACCGGATAGCCTTTCTCCGACAGATTCCAGAACGCCATCAGGGCCTCCTGCACCACATCATCCTCGGAGATGGCCACATTGGCAGCCCGGCAGAAGCGTCTTGCCAATGCCTTCAGCTTGCCGCTATGCTCCTGTGCAATATGTCCGAATTCCTGCTGTGTCATATCATTTCCAAACACGTTTCATATTCTAGTCGCGAAAACGCGGTGAAAGTTAACAAGAATTTGCAGGATTTGCTCCTGCCAGGAGGCACATCAGTTCGTCACGCCTGTGCAGCGCTCCCAGAGCCACTGCGGAATCAGGCTCCAGAAGAATGTCAGGATGCGGAACCGCCAGTCAATCACCACGACGCGGCGCCGACGGAGAATGGCATTGACCGCAGCCTCCCCCACCTGGACCTTGTCCATTATCATAGGATAGGACTTCTTGCTATCCAGGATGTCGGTGCGCACGAACCCCGGACGGATGTCGGTGAAGTCAATGCTGATGTGGCGCATACGTGCGAGTTGTGCCAATGCGTCAATGTACGTGCTCTGCATACGTTTAGTGGCGGAATATGCCGGAGCCGTTCCCATACCCTTCGTCCCGGCTATGGACGTGACCGCTGCTATCTGTCCGCATCCGCCGGGCCTAAGGTTCCTGCTGAACCAGCCGAATGCGAAATCCATCATCCGGATGAAACCGGCCACATTCAGTTCTGCGGTGCGCAGCTCAACCTCCGGTTCCAGGGCCTTGTTCTGATTGCCACGCCCGGAGACATTGATGAAAAGATCCATTCCACCGAGCCTTTCTATCAATGATTCAAGGCATTGTACCGAACCGTCCTCAGTAATGTCCAAAGTCTGCACCTCGACCCCGGCCCCCGGGAACTCCCGCGCAAAACTCTCCAGCAATTCCGTCCGCCGTGCCGCAATTCCGACCTTCCATCCGCGCCTGACCAGCCCGACCGCAATCTCGCGACCGATGCCCGACGACGCCCCTATAACTATCGCCCGTTTCATTGTCAATGATTTTGTATATATCTTGCAAGTTAGCATATTTTCGGGAGATGGCTACGGTTTTCAGTCGTACGTGCGAAACTTATTGACGAGAATGAGCGTATGCCTACTTTTGGCAGTAATCTTTATTATCTTTGTATTCAAGAAAATTGACCTGTATGGAGAGGGACAGACGTACATACATCGCCATTGATCTGAAGTCGTTCTATGCGTCAGTCGAGTGCGTGGAGCGCGGGCTGGATCCGCTGACGACGAATCTGGTAGTGGCGGATGAAAGCCGGACGGAAAAGACCATCTGCCTGGCCGTCTCGCCATCTCTGAAGGCCTATGGCCTCGGAGGCAGGGCACGTCTGTTCGAGGCGTTTGAAAAGGTGCGTGAAGTCAATAAAGCAAGGCGACTAGGCATAGGCTGGCGTAATTTTACAGGGAAAAGCGTGAATGACATAGACCTGAAGCGGCATCCGGACTGGGAGCTGGACTTCATACGGGCAGTCCCGCGGATGGCATTCTACATAGAATACAGTACGCGCATATACGAGATATATCTGAAATACATAGCGCCCGAAGACATACACGTGTACTCCATCGACGAGGTCTTTATGGACGTGACGGACTACCTCGGAATGTACGGAATGACCGCACACGAATTGGCCAGGACAATAATTTCAGACGTCCTGAAAAGCACAGGCATCACGGCTACGGCAGGAATCGGCACGAACCTCTATCTGTGCAAAGTCGCTATGGACATTGTCGCGAAACACATCAGCCCGGACAGCGACGGCGTAAGGATAGCGGCACTCGATGAGATGTCATACCGCAGGCAGCTGTGGGGGCACCGCCCGTTGACTGACTTCTGGCGCGTTGGACACGGGACTGCCGAAAGGCTTGCGCAGTTCGGAATCGACACGATGGGAAAAGTCGCAAGGATTTCCATTGACAATGAAGAAATTCTCTACCGTCTTTTCGGAGTCAATGCAGAACTTCTGATCGACCACGCGTGGGGCTGGGAGCCCTGCTCCATAAGCGACATAAAATCTTACCGCCCGGAAATGAATTCCTTAAGCAGCGGCCAGGTACTGCAGGAACCATACACATATATGAAGGCCAGGACCGTGGCTGTCGAAATGGCCGACGCCCTCAGCCTAGACCTGGTGGAAAAACGTTTGATGACAGACCAGGTCACATTGACAATAGGATATGACCGGTCGAGTCTTACTGAATCCGGATATCACGGTGAAGTGGATTCGGATCGTTACGGCAGGCTCGTCCCGAAACAGGCGCACGGGACGGAGAACCTCGGAGAATACACATCCTCCTGCAGAAAGATAGTCGCAGCAACGACGGAACTCTTCGACAAGATTACAGACAAGAGCCTGCTGGTCAGAAGGATAAACATAACTGTAGGCAAAGTGCTGCCAGAGGACAATGTCCCCGAGACAGTGACGCAGCTGGAACTTTTCTCGGACAATCCCGCCGACACGGAAGAGGATGAATGTCGGAGAGAAAAGGAGCGCCGTATGCAGGAGACGCTTCTGTCAATAAAGCACAGGTTCGGCAAGAACGCCATCCTAAAAGGGACGAACTTTGATGAGGGTGCCACCGGAAGAGAACGCAATAACCAGATAGGAGGACACAAGGCGTGAACGAATACGATGACATCATAAATCTTCCGCATCACGTCTCCGCCAGGCATCCCAAGATGCCAATGAAACAACGTGCTGCGCAATTCGCTCCCTTTGCCGCTCTTACGGGGTACGACGAGGCCATACGCCGCGCCACAGAGAGGGTCGCGAACAAAAAAGGCTAAAAAATGGGCGCAAATTTTGGTATTATGAAATTAATGCCTATATTTGTAATCCCAAACGGTGCTATGGCCGAGCGGTTAGGCACAGGTCTGCAAAACCTGCTACAGCAGTTCGATTCTGCTTGGCACCTCTGAAAATGGATGATCAAAAGCATTTTGGTCATCCATTTTTTTGGCATAATTGCCAAAACTGGGGTTGGTAGAATCCGTATAATTGTGCATAAGCATAATGGATATATGCTTTCGGCTCGGCACACATAGCTGCGCATAGGGCAAGCCATAAAAATCAATGCGTGATACACAGTGGTTTCCCCCTAACCCGAAATAACCACTGAAAATAAAAATCCATATACCCAAGTCATCCTGATCAAGAAAACATAAAGTCCTCACAGACAATGCCTATGGGGACTTCATAACCACCCTTTGCAGACTGCGCCTGTATCTCATCAAGGGACTATGCGCCCCACAGGCGAAGCCAGTTGGGCCCAGGGACTAATAATTCTCTGCTTTTATCTGGAAGTAGCTCTTGGCGTGCTTGCAGACAGGACATACTTCAGGAGCCTTCTTGCCGATGACAATATGTCCGCAGTTCGAGCATTCCCAGATCATATCCTCGTCACGAGAGAACACGACACCTTCCTTCACATTTTCGAGAAGTTTCCTGTAACGCTCCTCGTGAGTCTTCTCTATGGCGCCCACCTTCTCGAAAAGGAATGCGATGTCATTGAAGCCCTCTTCCTTCGCGGTCTTGGCGAAACCTGCATACATATCAGTCCACTCGTAATTCTCTCCAGCGGCGGCGTCGGCAAGGTTTACCGTCGTATCCGGAACTTCACCGCCGTGAAGGAACTTGAACCAGATCTTCGCGTGTTCCTTCTCGTTCTTGGCCGTCTCCTCGAAGAGCCTTCCTATCTGCACATAACCATCCTTGATGGCCTTGGATGCATAATAAAGGTACTTGGTATGCGCCTGTGACTCCCCGGCGAAAGCCGTCTGGAGATTCTGCTCAGTCTTTGAGCCTTTCAATTCTGCCATAATAAAATTTTTTGTATTAATTATCCAGAGCCGCCATTGGAAATACGACTCCACGATCCGGAACAGTCCGGAATCTTTCAAAACAACTTTCCAAAGATAGAAACATTTTCGCTATTTTTGCAATATAATATAGAGAACTATATGAAACGCGATATCCGGCAGAAGACATACAGACCATCGTCTGCTGACAGAAGGACAAGACAATCTGGCAATGCCTCCGCACGAAAGTCTCCGGCCGGGAATAAGCCGAGGAGACGTACGAAGAAGAAGGGCGTCGGAGTCAGGATCAGCCTCCGCGTGTGGATCGCCATCATAGTCTTCATCCTCTTCGCATTGTACTCGCTGATTCAGAGACCGTTCGACAAATCATACGAGACAGGGGCCAAGGCACCAGGCCGGGCATACCGCTACGCCGTGGACATCTCACATCATAACCCGGGGAACATCGTATGGGATTCCCTGCACGTAATGATAGATTCCAGAGGAAACACCACGAAGTCAGTGAACCAGGCCGATGATATTCTTCCGGTATCCTTTGTCATACTCAAGGCAAGCGAAGGCGGCACATTGAAAGACAAGAAATTCCATAGATACTGGAAAGAGGCGGCACGTGCAGGATACGGACGCGGGGCCTATCATTTCTTCAGGTCGTCCAAGTCTCCAGAGGAGCAGGCCCGGAACTATATCCGGACAGTAGGCCGTATAAGAGAAAACGACCTTCCGCCGATTCTTGACATCGAGAGCATACACAAGGGCTGCACACGAAAAGAACTGAACACAAAGGCATTGACCTGGTTACGGATCATCGGCGAGCATTACGGACGCACGCCGATCGTATATTCCTACGAGTCATTCATAAACAATATGCTCTCCGACGAGATAAAGGAGAATTATCCTCTGTGGGTCGCACACTACCGCGAGCAGAAGCCTGAGCGTGAGGGCTGGATGATGTGGCAATTCACAGACAAGGCCGTCGTATATGGTATCGACGGCCTTGTAGATCTCAACGTCATCAGTCCAGGCTTTACAGATTAGAAAGAGCCGTGCCGAAACCTTTTGCCAGGCCGCCCTCGCTTGTCTCCTTGTAGAGAGACGGAATATCGTGCCCCGTCTGCTTCAGCACCTCCACTACCCTGTCAAATGACACACGGTGCTTACCGTCAGAGAAAGCCGCATACAGGTTAGCATCCAGAGCCCTTGTCGCCGCGAACGCATTGCGCTCTATGCAAGGTATCTGAACGAGACCGCATACAGGGTCGCAGGTCATTCCGAGATGATGCTCCAAAGCCATCTCTGCCGCATATTCTATCTGCGACGGACTTCCTCCGAAGAGCTGGCACGCCGCGGCCGCCGCCATCGCACACGCCACGCCGACCTCTCCCTGGCAGCCGACATCGGCCCCGGATATGGAAGCATTGCGCTTGACGACATTTCCGATGATCCCGGCCGTGGCCAACGCGTGTATCATCTTGGTGTCACTGAACTCGTGGCCTTTCTGAATATGATAGAGAACGCCGGGAACCACTCCGCTCGCCCCGCATGTCGGAGCCGTCACAATCCTCCCTCCAGAGGCGTTCTCCTCACTGACAGCCAGAGCATAGGCATAGACAAGTCCTCGTGTCTGCAGAGACTTCTTGTAACCAGTAGCCTTCACGTAGTATGTCGGAGCCTTGCGGGCCAGGTTTAGAGGCCCCGGCAGCACACCTTCGTGCTCGATGCCCCTCTCTACAGCCTCCTTCATCGCTTCCCATATCTCCATAAGATAATCCCAGATGGAAGCCCCCTCGCACAACTCCACATATTCCCAATAGTTGCGGCCTTTCTCCTCACACCAGTTCTGGATGTCCGTAAGACGCTCAAGATCATAGACATTGTTCTCAGTATCGAACCTATCCCCGCTCGCCCTCCCTTCGGACAACGCACCGCCACCGACACTATACACAGTCCAATCCCCCGTCACGGTTCCCTCCTCATCCAGAGACTTGAAATTCATTCCGTTAGGATGAAAAGGCAGGAAAACTGAAGGCTTCCAGATTATCTCCACCGGAGCGACCGGCTCCAGTTCATCTTTTATGGCGACATCAGTCATATGTCCCTTCCCTGTAGCGGCAAGGCTTCCGTACAATGTCACCTGAAATGAGGCTGCATCCCTATGCTCCTCCAGAAAAATCTGCGCAGCCCGCATCGGCCCCATCGTATGGCTGCTGGAAGGGCCTCGTCCTATCTTATATAACTCCCTGAGAGATTTCATATCTTAAAACATCAAGTGCCTCGAACTCACAACGCCACAGGAGACGATGCGAGCAGCAATTTCTGCAGTTTCTTTATTTCATCATACTTAGGCGTATCCTCCTTGAAGACCGGCACAAGCGCACGCACCTGATCGTAGAGTTCCTTCGTCGCCGGCGCCAGTTTTCCGTCAATGCCGAGGCAGTCCACCGCCTGTGCCAATGCCATCAGATGTATCGCCATCACCTGGCTGCAGTTCTCTATGACAGTGCGGCAGATGAGCGCCGAATTCGTACCCATACTCACAATGTCCTGGTTGTCATTGTTGTTAGGTATCGAGTGGACGTACATCGGATTTGACAATGTCTGGCTTTCCGCCGTGGTGGACGTAGCGGTGAACTGTGACGCCTGCAGACCATAGTTCAGTCCGAGCACTCCGAGATTCACGAACGGAGGCAATATCCCGTTTATCCTGTCGTGGAACAGATAGTTCATCTGACGCTCAGCGAGCATCGTCATCTTCGTCACGGCGATCTTCAGCTTGTCCATCTCGAAAGAAATATAGTCCCCGTGGAAATTGCCGCCGTGAAGCACATTGGCATTCTCCATATCGACCACCGGATTGTCATCCACGGAATTGACCTCGTCCTCCAGGACAATGCCCGTGTTCTTAAGCGTCTCATACACAGGCCCGAGTATCTGCGGTATGCACCTAAGGGAATAATACGGCTGAACCTTCTGCTTGAATATATGCTCCTCTGACCTATGGTACAGCTCTACTTGCCTGCTCTTCAGCATCTTGCTCCCCTCGGAGAGAGAACGCATAAGCTCTGCAATCCGTATCTGCCCTGGATGATGTTTAAGAGAATTGAGCACATCTGACATAAAGTCGTCATAGGAAGATGCGATCTCGTTCATAAGGACAGAGCACAATGTCTCCCAGCCGAGCAGACGCTCCGCCTGTAGATAGTTCACAGTGCCGATGCCGGTCATCACCGCAGTGCCGTTCGTGACAGCAAGTCCCTCGCGGATATACATTTCCAGTGGCCTGAGCCCATTCTCAGCCATCACCTCCGCCGCAGGGCGTATTTCTCCACCATACGAGACCTCTCCCTCGCCTATCAAGGTCAATGCTATATGCGCAAGCTGCACGAGATCGCCGCTCGCTCCGACGCTCCCGTGTCTCGGCACCACAGGGAAAATTCCCCTGTTTATGAATTCCACAAGAAGGTCAATGAGAGAAACGTGTACGCCAGAATGTCCTTCAAGGAATGTCATAAGACGGGAAAGCATAGCCGCCCTGACGCATACGTCAGGAAGCCGATCCCCGGCTCCTGTGGAATGACTTCGTATGATATTGTACTGCAGTTCCTTGAGATGTCCGTCCTCTATTCTCCACTGCGCCATCGGCCCGAAGCCGGTATTTATGCCATAGATTACTTTGTCCTGAGAAAAGTCCTTCAGGAATTCATAGCTGGCTACGACCCGGGACCTCAAATTATCCGAAACTCTTATTGTCTCGCCGTCATATAGAATCTGCTCAATCTCACGGAGTGTCAGACGTTCATTGATTTCTATCATTCTGTTTCTTAGCGTTTACTATCCCGACGGAAAGACTCCGTCAAATCAGACAAATGTAATAAATTTCCCGTGATAATGAAAGCCGATACCCTCCGGAATCGTCCTGAATCACGGACAGCCAGCACACAATATACATAAGAAACTGTTTTGAAATACACACAAAAAAAGCGGCCAGTAGACCTGACCGCTCATCTTATGTCATTTCAAGTATGATTACTTAGAAATTACACGTGCCATCTCGAGGACTTTGTTAGAGTAACCCCACTCGTTGTCGTACCAAGCGCAAACCTTTACGAATGTAGAGTCGAGCTGGATACCTGCCTTCTCATCGAAGATAGAGGTGTGAGAGTTGTTACGGAAGTCTGTAGAAACGACAGCCTCGTTGGTGTATCCGAGTACGCCTTTGAGCTCGCCTTCAGAAGCCTCCTTCATAGCTGCGCAGATCTCCTCGTATGTGCACTCTTTCTTGAGCTCTACAGTGAGATCAACGAAAGATACGTCAGATGTAGGGACGCGGAGTGACATACCGGTGAGCTTGCCATTGAGCTGAGGAAGAACCTTGCCTACAGCCTTTGCAGCACCTGTTGATGAAGGGATGATGTTCTCGAGGATACCGCGACCACCTCTCCAGTCCTTCTTGGAAGGGCCATCGACTGTCTTCTGAGTAGCGGTAGCGGCGTGAACAGTAGTCATAAGACCACGTACGATGCCGAACTTCTCATCGAGAACCTTGGAGATAGGAGCAAGACAGTTAGTTGTGCAAGATGCGTTGGAGATGATGTCCTGACCTGCATATGTCTTGTCGTTTACACCATATACGAACATTGGAGTAGCGTCCTTTGAAGGAGCTGACATAATGACTTTCTTAGCACCAGCCTCGATGTGCTTGCGAGCCTTCTCATCTGTAAGGAAGAGACCTGTAGACTCGACAACTACATCAGCGCCAACCTCGTTCCACTTAAGGTTTGCAGGATCCATTTCGGCGGTGAGACGGATTTTCTTTCCGTTTACTACGAGAGTGCTTCCCTCTACTGAAACCTCGCCTTTGAATGCTCCGTGAACTGAGTCGAATTTGAGCATATAAGCAAGATACTCTGGATCAAGAAGATCGTTGATACCTACAACCTCGATGTCGTTGGCGAAATTCTCAACGGCTGCACGGAATACCATACGACCGATACGGCCGAAACCGTTAATACCAAGTTTTACCATTGTTAATGAAGTATTATTAAGTTAAACTTATTCCTAAGTCACGTTTCCGCAGTATCTCTCTGCAAAAACGGTGCAAAATTAGCCAATTTTTTGAATATTTCCCTATCTTTGTAGAGAAAATTAAGAGGGTCGCCAGACTTTATCGTTTAAAGTAAAGTGTTTTCAGGCAGCCACTTGAACCTGTGATACCGATATGAATATACTTATCACCAACGACGACGGATACACGGCAAAAGGCATCCACGTCCTGGCAGAAATGATGTGCCAATTTGGCAATGTCACTGTCATCGCTCCGAAGCACCACCAGTCCGGAATGGGAATGGCCGTGTCGCTCGGCCTGAAGCAGATTGCATATAAGGAACTCCCGGATGAGGGGCCGGGAACTTGGTCATATCTGGACGCGACACCGGCAAGCTGCGTGAAGTTCGGGCTGAATTTCCAGTTCCTCGAGAAAAGGCCGGATGTCGTCATCTCCGGCATCAACCACGGCTCCAATGCAGCTACAGCGGCCTGCTACTCAGGGACTCTGGGAGCCGCCGAGGAAGCCGCTATGAACGGTATTCCCTCCATAGGAGTATCCCTCTCCACCCTCAATCCGGATGCTGATTTCTCCGTAGTTACGAAGTTCTTTCCAGACATATTCAGGAAATTGATGTCAGACCTTCCGTCAAGACCTGGCATATTCTACAATGTGAACTTTCCTGACATTCCGCCAGAAGACATCAAGGGCATACGAGTCGGCTACCAGGGGCGAGGGCGCTGGGTGCGCGAGTTCACGGACTGGTCCCCGGAGGCGTACAGCAAATACGGCATAACCCCAGAGATGCTCGGACAGAGTTCCACGCCAAAGATAGAGCCTGGCGAGAAACTGTATATGATGGTGGGGACATTCGTGGATGACGAAAGCAACGACTGCAAGGCCGACCACAGGCTCATAGATGACGGATACATCAGCATTGTCCCGGACAATCTTGACGCGACCGACTACGAGGAGATACGCAGGCTCACGGCGAAGGGACTTGACATTGACTTCAATCAGCATTGATATGAAATACTACATCATAGCGGGAGAGGCGTCCGGCGACCTTCACGGGTCGAACCTGATGCGCGGACTTTATCTGGAGGATCCGGAGGCGGACATTCGGTTCTGGGGCGGAGACCTTATGAACGGTGTGTTCCGAGAACACCAGAGCGGCACAGGACTGGTGCAGGACTACAAGGACGGCGCCATAATAGGGTTCGTGCAGGTACTTCTGAAAGCCAGGACATATCTGGACAAGTTCAGGCGATGCTTCGAAGACATCGAAAGATGGAATCCTGACGTGGTTATTCTCATCGACTACCCTGGCTTCAACTTCCGCGTGGCTGAATGGGCGCACAAGAAGGGATTCAAGGTCTATTACTATATCGCTCCGAAAGTCTGGGCGTCCCGGGAAGGAAGAATACGAAAGCTGAAGGCCTACGTGGACAAGCTTTTCATCGTGTTCCCGTTCGAGATACCTTACTTCACAAGGAAAGGGATCGACTTCATATATAAGGGCAATCCGCTGATAGACGCCATCGACAATTCAGAGGCTCTCAAGGAGACGCGTCAGGAGTTCCTGACTCGCAGCAACCTCGAAGACAGGCCGATAATCGCATTGATGGCAGGCTCGCGCACAGGGGAGATATCGTCGATGATGCCGGTGTTTATGGAATTCGCAGACAAGATGCACGCGCTTCCGCAGTATTCCGGCTACCAGTTCGTCCTGGCGGCGGCACCGTCCAGGTCAATGTCAGACTACGATAAGTATATGGCAGGACGCGAGGGCTACGTGAAAGTAGTGTTCGGCCAGAGCTATGCAGTCCTGCGCAATGCCGAGGCTGCCGTCGTGAATTCCGGCACGGCTTCCCTGGAGACAGCTCTCATAGGCACCCCACAGGTAGTCGCATATAAGGGTGCCGAGATTAATTTCGTGATAGCAAAGCAGATAATAAAGATACGCTTTATCTCGCTCGGGAACCTCATCTTGAACAGGATGTGCTTCCGCGAGCTTCTGCAATACTATTTCACCCCGGAGAATGTCCTCCAAGAGGTACGCCGAATGATCGAGGACAATGAATACCGCGAGACAATGCAGGCCGGATATCAGGAGATAAGAAATGCCCTGGGAGGCCGCGGAGCGTCCGCCGCCGTCGCCAAGGCAATGATTGAAGAACTTCGGAACAGCTTCTAATACTGCCGCGGTCCGAAGATGTCTGAGCCGATGCGGACCATCGTGGCGCCGCACTGTACAGCTATCTTATAGTCTTCAGACATCCCGATGGAAAGTTCACGGAAATCGGCAAGCTCGGGATGGAGAGCCGAAAGGCTTTGTTTCAAACTTGAGATTCTTGTGAAATCAGCACGAATGACAGATTCGTCATCCGTATTCGTAGCCATGCCCATCAGACCGCAGAAACGGATGTGCGGATATATCGACGCATTATCCAGAATCTGGCGTATCTCCGCCTCCATCAGACCGTGCTTAGTCTCCTCGGCACCGAGATGAAGTTCCAGAAGGATACGTATGACCTTGTCGTTCGCACTCCCCCACTTTTCGACTTCATCAAGTAGATGGACAGAATCAATGGACTGTACCATATAGGCATACGGGAGCACAAGTTTCAGTTTGTTTGTCTGGAGGTGCCCTATGAAATGCCACTGTATGTCAGAAGGCAGCTCCGCACACTTTGCCGCAAATTCCTGCGGACGATTCTCTCCAAACAGACGCTGACCGGCATTGTACGCCTCCATTATGCACTCGGCAGGATGGAATTTGGAAACTGCCACAAGTCTTACGTCCTGTGGCAGTTCATTATGAAGTTCCGTTATCTTAGAAGCTATCGACATAGCAAGGTTTTTTATCGTCTCGCTTTCTTTTCCTGTTCCTTCATCATCTGGCGCTGCATCTTCTGAGCTTCCTCCAGGCGCTGCTGCCATTTGCTCTTAGGCATCGGCTTGCCCTCTGAAGCCTTGAGTCTAGCCAGCACATCCTCGGGACGGACGAAGAACTTCTTGATTATCCAGGTCTCAAGCATTGTGATGAGGTTCGAGAGCAGATAATAATAGGTAAGTCCGGCGGAGAGGCTGTTACAGATGAAGAACATCATTATAGGCATCATCCAGACGCTCATAAAGCGCATCGAAGCCGTGTTTGGATCATTCGACGACATCTGTCCCTGTGTAGTGATCTTCGAGTAGAAGAACATTGACACAGCCATCAGGAGCGCGAACAGCGAGATGTGGTCTCCGAGCAGCGGAATCCTCGTACCGAAGTCCAGGAGAGGGATGGTATCGTATGCGCTGAGGTCATCGGCCCAGAGGAACGACTGCTGGCGAAGCTCTATGGACGCCGGGAAGAACCGGAACATCGCCCAGAGGATAGGCAGCTGCAGCAGCATCGGGAGACATCCTCCCATAGGGTTCACACCCGCCCTCTTGTACAGATCCATCGTCGCCTGCTGTTTCTTCAGGGCATCCTCCTGCTTAGGATACTTTGCATTGATCTTATCCATCTCCGGCTTGAGGGCCTGCATCTTCGCTGATGAAGAGTAGGACTTGTATGCGAACGGGAGCACCACGATCTTGATGAAGACGGTCATAAGAAGGATGATGATACCGAAGTTCGAGATGAACTTGTGAAGGAAGTCGAACAGAGGAATGATCACCCATTTGGTGAACCAGCCGACCATCCAACCTCCGAGAGGGATGATCTTCTCATATTTCTGCCCATAAGACTTCAATGTCCTATAGTGGTTAGGCCCGAAATAGAACTCATTGTCGATCACCACATTGTCCGCGACTCTGAAATCCCCGCGCATCTTGGCGGAGCAGTTCATCAGATTATGTGAAGGATCGTCTTCCTGAACGAAGTCTATGGCGAGCTCACCTGAAGAGAACTGGTTTACAGGCCTCATAATCGCGGAGAAGAACTGCTGCTGGAAGGCGAACCACTCCACACGATTCTCTATGCGTTTGTCCGCATTACGGCCGCGTCCGATTTCCTCAGGCTTCTTGTCTCCGCCGAAGTAATAGTCCACCTTGGAGTACTGCACCTCGTTCTTGTAGCCTTTCTCCATCCTCGGGACAGTGACATCCCAGTCAAAGTCATAATAAGCCACGTTCCTCGGGATGATTCCGTCCATTCCGACGAATGAAATCTCGTTGCTCACGACATAGGAGCCTTCCTTCAATGCATATCTCTGTTGGATATACCCACCGTTCCTGAACGGAAGGCGCATCACGATGGATGAATCAGTCTTCTCGGCAAGCAGGAACACGAAATCCTTCGTGTTTATGTTTTCACCGGCATAGATGCCAAGTCCCATTTCACTGTCGCCAGGTCTGAACAGATACAGGTCAGTGGAGTCGTAATTTCTATAATTCTTGACACGGACTGCATACGGCTGGGCGCCACGTGTAGTGAATTCTACTGCAATCTTGTCATTCTCGATCCTATAGAAACTCTCTGAGGCATTGTGCGCCTCTTCCAGGAGAGAATCCTTGTAAATGGCTGCAGGAGCATAGTTTTCAGCGACGAGGCTGTCTCCGGTCACTGTATCTGCAACTGGCAGTCTGCCTGCGATGCTGTCCGCCTTATACTGGGCAAGCCTTTCTGCACGGGCTATTGAATCCAGCTGCGCCTGATATGCCCTCTGCTTTTCATACTGCTTTGACTGATACCAAGTAAATCCAAGAAAGATGAACCCGATAAGGACAAAGCCGATAATAGTATTTTTATTCATTTTTTATTTGTTGTCGTTCTCTTCAAGAGTGTGAATCTGCGCTTCAAGCTCCTTCAGTTCCTTTTTCACTTCCTCAATCCGGGCCTGCATCCGCTCAATCAGAGGCTGAGAATTCTTGGACATAGCGAAGAAGCCGATGTTGTTCTCGTACGTGTCCAGATCCTGCTGAAGCTTATTGTATTTCTGGATAAGGCGATCCTTCTCGGACTTGCCCTGGCCGCCGCGCTGTGAACCGCCGCGCCCTGTGCGCGGAACTTCACGGAACTTGGCCGTCATAGCGTCATTATAGGCTTTCGTCACCTTGTCCTTCTCCTTGAACGGCACGAACCCAATCTCCTGCCATCTGGAGGCGTACTTCTGCCTTGCCTCCTGCTCGCTCACGCCCTCCTCGGGAACATAGGCATTGATCTCGTCAATGAGCGCCTTCTTGGCCTTCAGGTTGGCGGCATAGTTGTTCTCCGGAGACGAATGCTTGTCCCTCTCCGCGAAGAACTCGTCACACGCCGCACGGAAGCGCTTCCATAGCTGCTCTGACTTCTTTCTCGGCACTGCCCCGATTTCCTTCCACTGATTCTGGAGATTGATGAACCTGTCGGTGGTCTTTTTCCACTCCGTGCTGGTCTTGAGAGCCTCGGCCTCAGTGATTATGGCCATCTTCTTGTCAAGGTTCTCATTCATATTGTCCTTGAACTGCACATAGAAGTCGCGCTTACGTCCGAAGAACTTGTCGCAAGCCGCACGGAAGCGGTCGTATATCTTCTGGTTCTCTTTCTTGGACGCGAACCCGATGGTCTTCCATTCTTTCTGGAGATCCTCGATAGCCTTGGAAAGGGCATTCCACTCATTTGACGACTTGATGTCCTCTTTGGAAGCTATTTCCTCCACTTTCTCGCACAAAGCAGTCTTGGCGACAAGATTCTCTGTCTGCTTGGCCTTCTGCGCCTCGAAATATGCCTGATATTTCTTGTTGATCACAGCCGTGGCGGCCTTGAACCTGTCCCATATCTGTTCCCTGAACTCCTTGGCCACAGGGCCGAACTCCTTCCACTGCTCGTGAAGTTTCTGGAGTTCCTTGAACGCATCCACGACATTCTCGCTCTCGGAAAGTCTCTCGGCCTCCTGGCAGAACTCCTCCTTCGCCTCGAGGTTCTTCTTGAAGTCAAGGTCGCGCAGGTCACGGTTTATCTGAACCTTGTCATAGAACTGCTCGACATAGAACTGGTATGTGTCGTTCAGATTCCTGAAATTCTGTACAGGAACCTGGCCAATGGCACGCCACCTAGCCTGCAAGTCACGGAATGCCGGGAATGCAGTGCCGAGATCGTCCTGATTCTCGACAAGCGCCTTCAGTTCGTCTATGACAGCCTGCTTTTTCTGAAGGTTGTCTTCTCTTTCCGCCTCCAACTTGCGGTTATATTCCGCACGCTCCTTCTTATACTTATTATATATAGCCTTGAATCCGCTCTCCAATGCTGCGAAAGGATTCACGATTGCAGACTTAGTATCGCCTTCTTCCGCAGTCTGTTCATCAGATGCCTCTGACTCCTGCTCCTCACCTGCAGGTTCTTCCACCGGCTCAAGCCCTGCCGCAGCCTTCTCTTTAGAAAGTTTCTTATAGAATGCTGCCTTTATAGCCTCCGCCTCTTTGGACTTGGACATTCTGTCCTCGCTGTCGGCCAGCTGTTCAAACAACTGTGAGAGCTCGGCCAATGACATTTCCGCATAGTTCGGCATCTTTTCCTCATTAACCACTGCCTCCTCAGAGACCTGAGTCTCCTGAGTTCCGGCATTTTCAAGTACATCTGGTGTCGTTTCTGCACCAGGATTCAATTCTTCACTCATAATTGATAAGTGTTTCTGTTAATTGATAATGCTATAGAAATCCCGCAGAATTTCATAATAGCGACAAATATATGAATTAAAATCCAAAAGACCGCACTGAAAGCCATTAAATAAGACAAAAAAGGATGACCTGCCGTCACGGCCCGGTCATCCCCTTCACACACGTGAAGCCCGTTTACGGAACCGTCATAAAAGAAGTTCCAAGCTTCATTGTATATAAAACAATCAGTTAATAGAGAACTGTTGCAAAGGTGGCAAAAAAACAGTGACGGCTCTTGTATATTACGGACAAAATTTGATGATTCCGCAGGAAGTTTGTGAACGAATGAGTTGTAAAATCAGGGCAGAAAACCGCAACATCACCGCCAGAGAACTAATCTTCAACCATTTACGAAATACCGGAACGGAATTGCGAGACCGTCGTCCCCATTATTCTCTTGAATGTCCTTGACAATGAAGAAGAATCGGGGAACCCCGTCTTTGCGGCTATATCAGAAAGCGTAGCATCCGGAGATTCCTTCATTATGCGGATAGCTTCATCCACCCGCAGCGCATTTATCCAAGCGTTGAAATTCACCTTGTGCACATTGTTCAGGAAATCGGAGAGGACACGTATGCTGACACCCATTTCATCAGCCGCATCGGCCAGCGTGACGCCCTCCCGTAAAAACGGCCGCTCAGGTCTTCCGCACCACTCCTTTACAGCTTCATCCACGGCCACACCCCCCGCATCCGGAAAAGGATTCGTGACGTCAGCACCCGGCACGGCACCCTCCGGATTCACGTCCTGATATACGAACGCCGGAGAGACAAGGGAGAATAGTCTCTGGAGATTTATCAATGAAATGGCGAACACAACGAAAAGTATTGTCGTGATCCAGATCATTATGGCTGAAGTCAAGGCAGAGACGCTCAGCATATTGAGTCCGGCCAGGATCACATAAAGGAAATAAGCATACAGGACGGAGGTAAGCTTGCGCCCGCGAATGACGTCAATGCCGGAGTAATACTCGGCGAGGATGTCGTTGTAGCGGTGTACACTCCTGACAAGCCAGACACTGAGGAGAACTATCTCAATGAGGATCAAGGCATACAACAATACTGTCGAGACATTGCCGAAGCTGCTATGGATAAAATCACCGTACGACACACCGGAGAAGGTATGCAGACAGATGAACACAGAATAATGTACGACCGCCAAAATCACTATCGGAATCTCAAAATGCAGACGGGCCACCCGGTTTATCTTAGGACTGCGGAAAAGTTCCAGCAGTGACGCCACCGCCATATAAATCTGGAAGAAGAATATCAGTGGACAGAAGAAACTGTTCACCAACATATAATCAGCCTCACGATACCACAGGATCACCACGAGGACATCCACCAGTACGTCAAGGTACGAGGCGATGCCTACAAAGAACTTCACTTTACGGAATCCTTTCGCCGACGGCGCAAAATCATTGCGCACACCTGTAAGGACGACTCCCAGCGTGAGGCAAATCATTCCGCTGCAGATATATGTAAGGAACTCAAATAATTTCAGTGTCATCATAATCTGCAAATATACAGGTTTTTCCGTTACGACGAGACAATTTCAGATGATTTCATCACGACCGTGGACGCCGGCTCAGTCTTTCCCTACAGCCTTACGGTCAGAGCGGACATCACGTATGCAGCGCACATAGTACGATCCGCCTGGATTTACCGTAAGGTTCTGGTCGTTGTTCTGGATGAAACCGTACTTTCCTGCGGAGCCGCTATGGTTGAGTCCATCAGGGCCAAACGACCAATACGTACGGCTTAAAGTCTCCGCAGGCTTATTCTTGCCGAGATAGTACCTCATTACAGCTATTTCCCTCTGATTAGGTGACCTGTACCCATCCGGGCAGAAAGGGTTCGGTTTCCCCGCTTCGGAAGTCCTGTCGATCTGGTCGTTGAACTCCTTGAAACTCATCCTATAGCTTGTGCCCACACTGGAATCAGACTTATAGATCTCGAAATTCCTGTACAAGCGGTTCTCCACGGAGTACTCGTCCGCAAACGGAAGCTCACCGCTGGTATAATATCGGATGCACATATCGTTCAGATATTTTGCGCTGACAGAAAAGTTACCGTCCTCATTCTTCTCCACTTGAATCAACTGCTGAGGCTCCGATTCCACACTGTAGGTATTGTCCGAAATGCCTTCCAGAAAGCCAAGATTCCTGACACAACGAACTGAAGATTTCTTCAGATGCTGCCAAGTCGCATCATAATTTCCAGTGGAAATACCTTCCTCCGCCCATACAATAGTAGGATTGTTGCTATTACGACCTCTTGTATAACTGGTACTGGAGACTATGTGCTGCTGCCATTTCTGCTCATCATCCGACAACTTTTCTTCCGGAGTCCTGTTATACAGCCTGACATCATCATCCAGCACATCATTTCCGAAAAATATCTCCAAAAGCTGGTTGATGGAAGCCAGATACCAACGGACTTCGCTTCTGTCAATCCTGCCATCGCCATTGTTATCTCGGTTACGCGTCAAGCAGGCATACCTCAAATAGTTATATTCATCCTTCTGCAAAGGGACATCATCAGGTTTCTCCCAATCAACGAACTCGCCCCACAGCACCCCCGAAGAGAAAGCCTTGTTTTTATACAGCCCCCACTCGATGCAGGTATTCAAGAGGCCGTTGGAATCACTGTCGTTGCCACGAAGTTCCGAACTTCCGGAACTCCAATATGTCCTGGAACCTCCGAACTCATCCACACTTTCAATGCCCCACGCCGTCGTCAAGTCTGTCAAGTCCTCATCAGTACTGAATATGGAGACAATGGACTTCTGCTGGATAGTAATGACTGAGGCCGTAACCATAGACTCAAGATCCCTGCTGACCTCAGAATTGCTGAGGATATGCATTTTACGGTCATCCTTATTCACGAACTTCTTCCACAGCGACGAATACGAGCGGTACGGACGCACAGGCTCCTGATCATAATAATACTCATCAATGAATGCTGTCACTCGAATTTTTCTGTCCCTGATGTCCGAGGAAGCCTTGTGGTCAAATGCATTGTCCTTGCCGTCCCTGTATTTCTGGACTTCGTTTTTTATATATGCCACCAGCTGCACCACATCCATCGCTCCGTCATTATGATACCCCGCCAAGCCATCCGTTCCATCATCTTCTTTGTTGGTGACGGCATCGCGCTTTTCATAATACGACACAAACCCGCGCGGAGTATATTTCCTTCTATCCGACAGATAGTTCCCGTCAGAATCCTGCTTATTGAGCCTAAAGCGAACCCACTTATAATCCAGGTTATCCAAGCCCTTTTCAGGCCCGCCGGACGAGAACGGTGTTTCCACGAACCAAGTCAGGTTGTCGCCCAGGTATTCATCGTTCTGGCCGAAGAAATTACCCAGTGAGAATGTGAATGTCCGACTGGAATAATGGCTGTCGCATATAGCAATCTCTTCCTTGGCGACTGTGATGTCACCAGTTGCGCCTGGCTGTCTTTCGTCAAATTCCGCATCAGAGTCATTGCTCGTGCTCACCTCTACACGTATACTGTTCACAGAATTGACCGTGACGGTATATGTATAGGAAGTGTTGCGCTCAACATTGAAATTATCATAGCCGGAATACGTATCCTTGCTGCTTCCAGGGCCGAGTGAGTCAATCTTGGCGCTCCAATCTCCGAGATGGATTATATACTGGACATCGCCTCCCAGGACCGTACCGTCCGGATCACCCTTTAGTTCCATCTCGACTTTACCGGTCACGACCACATAGGCGGAAAAGTCGTTGGCATATTCAAAGAGCCTCATATCACGGCTCCTGTCCACTCCGTTATCCTCATAAGTCACAGTACAGCTCCCGTTGTGTCCTTGAGCATCTTTCACACAACGGCTTCTGTCCTGGTATGACCTACATTTCTTCTTAGGCTCCTGCCTGTTTTCCAACATATAGAAAGAAAATCCCGCCTTGTCATTGGAAGGAAAATCTTCGAAATAGGAATAGTCTGTATTGAAAAAATCATCCGCCCATCCGGAATAATCGGAGACAGGCACAGAAGGGTCAGGATTCGCAGAGTCATTGCCGTAAGAGGCAGTCACGCCTCTTTCCGCATAACTGAGAAGGTACGATGTCCTGGGGACATTGACCACCTTCCACTTGCCAGGCTTGAATGACTTTATGACCTGTCCCCTTTCATCAGGACGGCTGCCGGTCTGGAACACAAAACGTATCTTGGACGTAAGCCTCCGAAGAGTGACAGGCTCCTTATGGACAGAGACCTCCACCGCCTTGGAGGCATCAGCACCTTGAACTGAGACATTGTCCGTCATTCCGCTCATCGTAAGGAATCCGTTCCTGTTCACCGTAAGCTGCTGTAGCTCCCCGGTGAAGTTCTTCAGGTCGTTCTCTTCCTTCACGGCATTGGCCAGAAGGTCCGATGACACACTGAAAATATCTTCATCAAGATTGGCAAACAAATATACTTTCATATTCTCCCCGGCGGCAGTCTTCATACGGAACACTCCCTGGCCGGAAGTGCGGCTTCCAGCCGTATTGTCCACATACCAGCTGTTGTTAAGAGACGATGTCACCAATTCCGCCCCGGTCTTCCTGTTCTTGGAATCAAAGAACTGGCTGCCGGCAAGTCTGCCGTCACTGCCGAACACGAATACGTAGAAATTCTTTATCTGACTCTCATATGACTCTCCGAGCGTCGCACGGGTCTCTATCTGAACACGTTCAGCCGCACCGAAACTCATCTGCAGGACGCCATCGCCTTCAGTCAGTCCATATCCGGCCGGCGCCTGCTCCCTGACACAGCCGCATAAGGCCGCCGCCAGAAGAATGAACACGCATCTATAAATATATCTCTTCATATCAGTCAAATGTGGTCCCATTGTCATTCTTGTCCCACGGAGCCACCTCGAATGAGAACTGTCCTACATTCTGGTTATAGGACACCTTCAGATGTATCCGCAGAAAGTCATTACGCTTTATCTCCGTAATTTTAGCGCCCTTCTCCTTCAATGTCATAACTGTGGAATTGCCCACGACAGAATGAACCGGATAGAACTGGAACTTGTCGTTGTCGGCAAGCGACGAGTCAGGCCAGAAACCGATGTCCCTCTTCTGGATGCCGCCGTTCACGTTCAGGTATATCTTCTGCCCGCCATAATTTTCCAATTCAATGTCATTTCCTCTGCGGTCAACCACTTTCAGCGCGAAAGAACTGTTGCCGGCATCAACGAACTTGAAGCGCGTCATTCTGTTCGAGTCCCCGGAAAGAATGCACTTGGACCCATAGTTGAATGTCTCCCCGCTGTCAGGGTCCGTATAGTTCTTGTCACCTACTTTATCGGCATCAGACTCACCATACGGTGCCACATATACATCAGTATCGTGAAGAAGGGACAGGCTCCTCAAGACATATACGCCGTCGGCATCACCGTCCAAGTGCTCTATCTGCCAGATATAGTTCCTGTCCGGATTATAGAATATCGCCTCATTGTTCCCCTGGTCGGCACGAACAATCTCGTACCGCTCATCTGTCTCCGAGAACCAATGATATAGGTACTCCTTGCGGTCATATTTGCCGATATAAAACGTGCTCCCGGCTTTAAGGGAATCCAAGGAAGAGACCGGATCCGCGCTGGCCCGGAATTCCGGATCCATACCATCATAATATACTGACAATGAATATGCAAATGGATTGTCCAGGCTCCTGTTTTCGTTAATGTAGCCGTCGAATACTCCCTGCCGCACTCCAGGCTCAACCCTCAGAGGATCCTCCACCGAACCTTTGAAGCTTATTATCGCCCTGTTGCTTCCCACGGCCGGAGCACCGAGCCCTGTATCGTAATAATTAAGAGAATAGTCGCTTCTCTGAAACAGCCACGAATCCTTGCGCGTAAAGGAGTCACTGAAGGCCAACGTATTTATATTCAGCACCTCGGAACTGTTATTCGTGATGTCAATCCTTACTCTGGCGGCTGTGCGGAGGAGTTCAAGACGAGCCTTGTTCCCGCCATATTTCAGCGTTATGTCAGTCCCTGCTGAAAGCCATTGGCCCACCTTGGGATAAAGGTACGGGAACTCGCTTGTCTCGCCGACCACAGGACTGGATATGTCGATCTTGGTGTCATAGACCTCGGAGAAATCCACCAGTTCACCATTGACAAGCCTGTCCTTGACATCCCGGAACTTGCTGAAGAGGCCGCCATAATACTCCCTGGCCAAATCACCATAAGGAAGAGCCGCAGCATATAACTTATAAGCACCGCGTCTCAAGTCCTCGCCGTGCTTCGCTTCACTATGAGAGAATGTCACACGTGCGGATGAGGAATATGTAAGAGTAGTGTCAATGCTCCCGTCACCGACCAGAAACCCATTGTCTCCGTCAAGGTCATCCGATCCGCGATGTATATCTCTGAATGCGACAATTTTACCGTCCTTCACTACCATCACGACCAACTCCGCCATAATGCGTCCGTCCACCGCCAACGCCCCGACAGCCATATTCTCCGGATGATCCGGATCGTCCAGTCCTGCAAGAGAATAGTCTTCGCCCGCCCGGGTATTCCCGTACAAGACACCTCCAGAATACGCCGAGAAATCCAATGTCAGAGACACCGGCCCTTCTGGTTCAACGCCTTCACCGCACGAACATCCTACTGCCACGACGGCGGCAAGGCAAATATATATTCTCTTCCAAAAAGTCATATCAAAATGTTATATCGTCAGAGGCATACCTCACATTCCAGTCTTTTATGGATATGGACACGTTCAGGACAGGTGATATCGTGACGGTGTACTCATACCGCTTCCCGGCCACATACTCCTCGGCAGGAAGCCACACACTCCGCACCGTGACAGTTCCGTCGCTCTCCTTGGTCTGGAAATGAAGGCGCAACTTCTCATTGCCGGTAGCCTGCGGAATTATCAGGACATAGCCGGAGTTAGACGTGAACACAGCACCCTCAGTGGCAGTCACCCGAGGGTCATACCCGCGGACTCCAGTGTCTCCGTCCCCCAGAGATATGCCTTCGCACGCCCAGTCATAATAATACTTAACGTCCGAAGCGGCGCCCTCCGGATCAGACCACACTGCTCCGTCCGCTGTGCAGGTCAATGTCCCTGCTGTTACAAAGGAACGGTCCGGGCTTTCAAGCCAGCAGGCCGTCAGGACCTCTGTAGGGTCGTTGCCGATCTTGAAGATGAAGGTCAATGCTGAAAGCGCGTGGCAGAACTCCATCCGCACCGCTCCGTGGTCGCCGGAGCAGTCCCTGACAGACGCAGCCGTGACAATGTCATCCTGTGCGGCCAATGTATTCCATCCGGCCAATGAATATCCGTCGGCATCGCAGGTGAAGCCGGATGCGGAGATGTCATAAGGAGACCAGGCAAAGAATGACAGATGCCCCTTTGACGGCCAATAATATAGATGGTCGGGGTTTCCGTCGCTCCCCCAGGCTTTCCAGACATTGTCCTTGCAGGAAATCTCCTCAGCCTGGATATACTGGACATCCTCTCCCCCCTCATCCGCAGTCGCAAGCCAGGCGCAGGAGCCGAATGTCGATGACGCAGACATAGAAGACCATCCGTCGGCCTTGGTCTCTCCGCCGGCGACGCTGAATGTTATCTGGTCACGGCCGTCGTCCGGAACAGTTTCGTTTCCGGTACACGCGGCTGTCATCAGTGCAGTGAGCAGCAATATGTTCCTTCCTATAGTCGTCATTTTTATATTTTAATACACCCCCGCAGACTTGCGTCTGCGCCCCCGTCAAGGGGGCTATTTCCCCACAGACTGTCGTCCTGCGGGGTCCTGGAACCCGTATGAGGCATCACCCTCATACGGATTAGTAAATCTGTCTATATTTATTTCTCGATAGTGACGCCTTTACCTGCGACATCTTCCCAATCTTCCACGGCAGGTGCCCACAGAATCTCGTCAAGACCGAAAGTAAGGTTAATGGTGTACCTCTTGCCCATCTCCCAAGACTCAAAGTAATCTTTAACATCTATGACAGATGTGCAATTCTCCGTCACCTGCTTGCCACCTACGGTTGCAGTCAAAGTATAATTGACTTCAATATTGGCAATTTTATCATCCGAGGTCTCATCTTTGAATACCTGAGGAGTATAAATGTAACGCTCTTCATTTTCAGCAGGAACGCCAACGAACTTGTCCAATGACGTTATCTCCATAGGTTTCTGCGTATATACTTGAGTAGACCTGTTGTCTCCCTGCTTTGCATACTCCGCAAAAGTCCCATCTTCATATTTATGAAACTGGTCGTAGTGTATTGCGTAACAGAGCTTATTAAACTTTATTGAGTTGAGGGTAAATTTGCTATTGGTATAGTTCCCAGCCAATTTTACGGCAAAAGCCACCCTTGACAGTCTATGTCTGAAAAGCATAGGAACGCCATTATAACCATAAATAGAGGTATTGCCGCGCTGATCAGCTGAAATCTGGGCTACGAGGAAGTCGGTATTCGGATTCTCGTCCAAGTCTATTAAACCATTGACACCATAAGATTCTGCGGAATCGTAACAAGTAACGTGTGACTGACTGGTTATATGCTTGAGTTCCAAGTCTCCTTTGTTCAAGGAATAAGCAAAGAATGTCAAGCTACCAACTTTCGGCCAATAGTAAGTATTATCCGAATTTTTCCATACATTATCTGTGCTCTGATACGAAACTGTGCTATTGTCAATATATTGCACAGCATCAGAATCAAGTCTGTTTGCCTCCCAAGTCTTTCCTGAAGGAAGATAGTACGCCCAAGACGCAAACACATTGTTCGTATCAAATTTCTGAGTCTTGTCAGCATCCGCCTTTGTCTTAGGTGCGACATTGAATGTAATCTCTGCATTTTCATTAGATGAAGCCGGGATTACCTCATTTTTCGTGCAGGCTGCAATGGCAGCGGCTGCCGAAAGGATCAAAATAACCTTTTTCATACTTTAAAAATTGTTTTTAGTTGTTCTATTCTGATTGTTGTCTATGTAAATTCCTAAATGTCTATCTCCCTGTGCTCGTCATCCCAGTCCCCGACTATAGGGTCATAACCTCCTGAGGCCTTCGGCGGGTCTATAGTTATGGTCTCGTCCAGAAGAAGCCAGTGATGCCGTACAGCATTCTCGCTGGCGAACAGTTCTGAAATGTCGAACGTCTTGCGGAATTTCTTCCCGTCAGTACGGACAAGGTCGAAAGTGACTTCGAGGTCATTGTCCGAACCGTCTATATGCCCGAAAGTATTGAAAACCGCACAGATGACAGGCGTACCATTGTCCTCGCTCTTCACCATCTTGAACCACAGGGCCGTCTCGGGCCGCTCCACCCGTGTGTCGGTGGCGATGAGGTTCGAGCCGACCATACCGCCAAGCATGGCCTGCGCCCCAGTCACATATTCCAAGCCGTCCACTTTTATCTGCAGGTACCAGCTCTCGACCACTGACCTCGCCTCCGCATAGATGTTGTGGACACCGAAATGATACGGCACCACCTCAGCCCCGTTTCTTGCGACCATAAGATGCTCCGGCTCCTCCAGAATCATCAGAGGGACATCCTCGCCCTTCGATGAGTACTGGTTCTTGACATACGCAGACACCTGATCCGTATAGGCACAGGCATTGTCCCAGGAATGATAGTCCTTCACCTGTGTCGCATCCGTACCGTAGTCATATATCAGCATCTTATATCTCCCCGGCGCTATGGAAAACTCTCCGGAAATAACACGTCTCCCGTTTTCCGCAGTCGCTACATCCGTGATGAACGTCTCGGCTGCTACAGAGCCCTTCTTGTCGAAGAAAATCACGTGCATAGCATCAGGCTTGATCTCCGGCACAGGGATGGCCGGATTGTAGATGTCACAGGTCACGTTCTGTATATTGTCAATGTTCACCTCGACATTGACCTTCGTCAGATATTCCGGGTCTTCCAGAGGCCTGCGGTGACACCCGACAGCCAGGACAAGGGCAAACGCCAGCACAGCAGCCGAACAAATCGCACGACTACAAAGCCTAACAATTATGTAATATACCCTCATCATCATTGACTTAAATTAGCGTTTACGGACGTTGTGAGAATCCCTGCCGATAGGAAGCACAAGCGAGACTTTTGCCTTCGTGGGTCCGAAGAACGAGACAGTCCCCACCTTGAACTTGTCCCTGTAGAGGTGCTCATAGCCCTCGTCCGGCTGATAATGGCGGTAATCGCTCCTGATGTAGCCGACAGAGAGAGAGAACTCCATATTAAGCCACTTGCACAGAGGAAGGGCATAGCCATAGGACAGGCCCGCAGACCAATACTCTCCCTGGTAGCAAGGAGAGGTCTTCCACTGAAGGTCATACTTGCCGGACATCGCATAGACACCTGCGAAATGGCCGCTGAGCCAGTCTTTCCTATCGTTGCGACGGAACCACCAACGCGGCTCGACGCCCATCGTCCATAGCTGAAGACAATACTTCTTGTCATTGGTGCCCCATTTCCACCACGGGAACACGTCTTCGACCACGAGCGAGAATTTCTTCCCTACCGGGAACTCGATCTCTCCGTTCAATGCAGATACCGCATCATACAGGAGATTGGTCTTGAGCGCAGGATACCAGTATTTTCTTTTACGTGAGGACGGCATTTCCATAGGTGCGACGGACAGTAGACCGTCTCCGAGCGGAGAGAAATCGTCCGACGTCTCCGCCAAGGAATCACCAGTTTTTATATCAGTCGCTATTTCAGGGATTTCCGGATACTCCGGATGAGAGAACACCACAATCTCTGCATACCTCAGCCACGGCAGGATATTCTTCTTTATATATGCGTAAGGAACGCCGCCGCGCATTCTCATAACACGCCTGTAGACATTGTCAGGATGCTCGTCCGGATGCTCCCTGAACTCTGCAAGCACGTCATCAAGATACGGGACTCTTCCATCGCCCGAAAGCATCTTCAGGAACTCCGGGAAATTGGAGCCGAGCGGAATTATCGTGACGTCACCGATCTCACCGTCGTTCCGGACGGTTGCCAAATGACGGCTGAGCGCCGCTCCCCTGTTCCGGGAAAGGCGGTCATTATACCACACATTCCCCTCCGGAGAGGCAGATGATACAATATAAAGGCTGTCAATGATTCTGTCGCAATGGTTGAACAGACTGTCAATCTCGCGGATTCCGGCGGCATTGCCCATATATGTGGAGTCAATGGTGAACTTGTCCCACCTGTAATATATCTTGACCTTACGTACTGAAAGAGAATCCGCCGGTGCGGCAGAAGACGCGGATGAAGCCAGGAGGAAAAACAGGATACAACAAAAGACGAGACCAGACAGTCCCGACTTCCGACGATCATTGCTCCATAAATACTTCACGACCAATTCACATTTCATCCCGAAGGAGCTGCGGCTTAAATCCGCAGAACATATATACTATTCTTCAGTTTTTAGGTTGCAAAATTAGTATTCGCAAAGCATTATACAAAGGAAATTCGTGGTAAAAATTTACAAAAATCCAGACACCGTTAATTTAAAATGTTTTTATTTTATCAGCAACAGATTTACGGACCTCATTTCGGTACTGCGTCGGAGTAACGCCCTCCTGGCGCTTGAAGATCTTCGACATCGCCGAGGAATCCGTGAAGCCGGACAATTCAGACAGTTCAGCCATAGTGGCATTGGAGCCATCACGTATGAGACGCTTCACTTCGTTCACGCGAAGCATATTTATCCAAGAGTTGAAGTTCGTCTCGAAGATATCGTTAAGATACCCTGAAAGGAGACGCGGGCTGATGCCCATCTGCCCTGCCGTCTCAGCTATGGTCAATCCCTCCTTAAGAAATGGCTTGTCGTCTCTGTTGCTCCATATATGGACAATCTCTTCTATATATCTGTGAGCATCCGCTGACGGATCATCTCCATCTGAAGCAAGGGTGTCATTTCCGCCATCGGTGCCGTCATCTTCCGAAGTATCACTTGATGAAGTGGCACTGACGGCCGCATACTTATCCTGCGTTGTGTCCTGCCCCTGGAGGCTGTCACCCGCTCCCTCTTCACTGAATGCAGAAGACATTATCGCATAAGTGTTGTGCATATTCAGAATCACCAGCGACATACCAAGATATACGAACATATTGGCAAACGTGCATATAAGATCCACTGTCCGACTGGAGACGAGAAAATCCGTAACAGCAATCACTATATATATGAGGAGAAACCATATCACTCTGGACACTCTCGCACCGATCGTCTCCTGAGCTCCGGAGAAATAGTTGCCGACTTCTCTCTTGTAATATCTGGCACCTCTGACCAGTTCTATGGCTCCAAGGAGAACTTCGACCACAATAATCACAGAAAGAATGACATAGCAAATCCTCGAGACACGCATCGCTATGAAAGACTCATACCCGTGGACGGAGAGTTTCGGGCCTATACATACGACGTATGCTATACAATAGGTCACGAACAGAGCCAATATCGGCAGAGGGAACAGCCACAGCTTATGTTCAATCACTATTTTGGAGTGCATAAGTTTCAGCATCGCGAACGTGACGATGTAGAAGAGGAAATAACAATCCATCGGCACAAGAAACTTGTCCAACAGAAAATAATCCAGGCCGTGCAATACGAATGAAAGGCAGAACAAGCCTTTTATGAGGATAAGGATGGCCCCGAACGCAACAAGATGCCGTACGTGTATAAACTCACTTCCGCCATTCACTCTCACCTTGACAAGAAGCAGGAAAATAGTAATCGTCAGATATATGGCGCAATTCGACAAATATGTCGAGAAAACCAGCAAATCCATTATATTCTAATCAATTTCTAATCAATTAATTACCCCCCCCCGAAAAGAATTCTGACTGGGCATTTCATAAAAGTAAGTCTTACAAATTTATGTAATTTCACCAAGAATACCGTAACATTCTTGTAAAATTTAACCGCGAATTTCCAAAAATATCACCTGCCATAATACAGAAGACGGCGTGTGGCGAGATGCCTCACACCGTCTTTATCGGATGTACCACCAAAGTTCTCAAGTCCTCCTGTACCAGGAATACGTTCCTCTCCACACAGTCCTGTCCCCAGGTCTTACAGTATGGCCTACCATCAGACAATGATAAGACTTGCTCCACGAATTTCCTATGAAGACAGGTCCGCCGCGGCTGATGAACCGATGATCTCCAAGCCCTTTCCTATAAAGAAGCGCTCGCTGACAGTACTCCCCGTCACTTTCAATATACTCTCGGAATTTCGGAAAGTCATCCACGGAGAAAGTGCTGACATCCCGTTCCTGAGTCCATTCATAATACTTTCCGCCCGGAGTCAATGTCTCGGTCTCCCCCACGAACATAGATTGCATTCCATAATACCGCTCGACGTTCACTGGAGACGTAACCAGGAATTTATGCCTGCATTCCACATCAATCTCTCCTCTATGCACACTATAGCGCACATTCTCTTCGGCGAATGAATCACCAAGAAGATTCAGCACTCCTATCTCCACCCTTGAAAACCTCCCCCGGACATCTCCTGATACAAGCCTGCCGTCCAGCCTTATATACCAGGACTCGCAATAGGCGGTCGTATTTCCGGCAGAATCCAGATGATTCCCCCCGCACCAGCCATATCCAGTTATCAGGAACGGTCCGATGTTGTCGCTCGATGAGAGGTTGAGTACCTTCTCGGGGTCCATATCCGGGTTTTCCACTGACGATGCGGAGGTGTTGGAGACGATGCCCACACGATAAAAGGTGAACAGTCCGTTCGCCATACATTTACGGAACCAGTACAGTATATCAGTCTCACGGTCCATTTTCGCAGATATCCAGCAGTCGTCACCGGACACCTTCACATACATCAGATCTGCCGACCGCTGCCGTCCATTCAGCGGGACGGCGGCGGCCAGCAGGAACATCACAACTATCAACCTATATTTTATCTGCATTTCTGCCTTACCGGGTTGCCGGTCACGAACCGGCAGAGTTCATTATAGATGCGAACATCTTCAGCAGCCTCCGAAGCGCGGAGCGTCCTGAAGCCGTCAGTGTCCACGTAATATGTAAACGGATATTCTCCGTAGAGACGATATCTGACAGCATTGTCCATATATTTCCTGAAACGCTCACGGTAGAGCTCGCAGTCAGGGCTCCCTTCGAACATCTTCGGCTCCATCTCCAGTTCCATACCCACGCCGGCATCTTTTATCCAGCGCATAGTATCCTCGAACGGATACTCATCGCCGTGCCAGAAATAGTTCGGCTGCATCCACGTGAAGTCTATGCCGAACTTCTTTCCCTTGGCATAACCCGGCGAATGGCGATACGGGATCCAGTAGAATTTCATATTCCTGTCGTGAAGGTATCCGCTCACGCCCGGAAGCACGAGGTCCATCTTCTTCATCTCATAGCACCAGCCTTCATCCGGAGTGGTTATCTCCTCCGAAATCTTGTAGAAGCCGTCAAGCTCGATATATCTGAAGCCTGACCTGCGGAAACGCCTGATGACCTCGTCGATGAACCAGCGGCACGCCGCCACTCTGTCCTCCGGGTCGGAGAAATCAAGTTCCCGTCCATCCAGTTCACCCCAATACGAGGTGGCCGAAGTGGTGTCGTCATACTGGAGATGCAGGATAGGGTCAGGGATGGACATAACCACCTTACGCCTGTATGCAGGCTTCCCGAGCCGACCTGCGGCATCTTTCACGGCCTGTTCAAGGGCATTGAAGCCGTTGCCGTCAGCGAACCAGTAATCTATCTGCTCCTGCCACAGAGCCTTCCCTGCCGAACGGTTATGCCCTGGAGAGTATCCGGTACAATATGACCAGTACATCCCGTCACCCCTGTTCAGGTTGCAGAATTCCAGGAACAGGAACCCGTCGAAAAGCCATTGCTCCCGCCCGTCCTCATCTTTATATGTGACATAGTCAGCAAATCTGGACTTGTCCCAGGCATAGGGAGTGCGATGAGCGCTTCCGCCATAGCAGAGCACCATATCAGAGAAGCTCCATTCCTTTCCGTCAGCATCGGCCTCTCCGCGCCCGCTTCTGGCATCGCACTCAGTGAACGACGACGCCAGGGCGAGCAGCAGAGCGGACAATGTCATTATTCCCAACAATCTTCTCATTACAGGCCCTCTCCGTAGATTTCACATATCTTTCCTCGGCCGTGGACATAGTCTCCGGTCCAGGCGAACTCTGTCTTGAGGATGACGAATTTAAGGTAGCGTCCTATGCTCTGTGTCTGGACTGGGAAATCATATGTCCCGCCGCCGGACACCCAGCCTCCGTCACGCATTCCCTTGGCTATGAGAGTCCACTCAGTGTCAGCCCCCTTGTATTCTGACGCCATATACATCTCATAGTCACGCAGATTGCTCTGGAATCCCTGATGGTCCTTTATCGTGAATTTCTTGAAGAGATGGGTATCGCCCAAATCGAACGCGAACACCAGAGGATAGACATTGTCGTGTTCCCAGATGGAAATCCATTCCGTAGTCAGGTCGCCGTCCACCATCCTGTCCACGAGATACTTCGCGGCCCAGGCCGGGCGGTCAGGCTCACGTCCATAGCAGAGATCGGCACCCTCGATGACCTTCCACGGCCCCATCAATGTCTTCTCCACAAGAGGAGTCACAGGAACATACAGGACACTCTCCCCGAGTTCAAGCCCTTTCACGGAAACGGACTTGACCTTTATAGGAACGAGGTATGACGTGAACTCCGTCAGAGCACCGTCCTTGTAGAACTTGGACACGTCCAATATATATTTGAACGATACCGACGACTGTCCTCTGGCGATCGTGACCTTGTCTTCCTTCAGCGTCACTAGTCCTGACGGAGCAGCTTCATACGCAGTGGAATTGGCCGTGTTATATGAGGATATGAGAGAGTTGTCTATCGCCAGCTCGACATCTATGTCCTTGGTGGTCACTGGAATATTGATCGACATCGTGGCCGTGCACGTGTCCTTCTTCTCCATATCGAGTGACGGGGTGAGTCCCGGCGCCATAACCGCATCCATCTTCAGCGTGGTCATCACAGGATGCAGGATCACCAGGTCCCGGTCTGCATTGACCTCAGCCCCTGTGCTGAAGAGCTTGAACGGAATCGCCTTGTCCCCAGCTTTCAAGGCCGGCAGTACTTTGGAGGCCTCCCAATTGACATTCAATATCTTGCGAGTATCGGATTCGGAGAATTGGAACTTGTCGTCGGAGAGTCCGAAAAGGCTCCCGTCAAGCGTGGCGCTGCCTGCGTACGAAGGATCCGTCCTCCGCATCCTGGCGTTGTAGTTCTGAAGAGCGGTATCTGCGACCGCCACCGTGACATCCGCAGACGTCCGTCCCCTGCCGCTCTTGATGAC
This sequence comes from uncultured Bacteroidales bacterium, assembly GCA_934695325.1. GTDB lineage: Bacteria > Bacteroidota > Bacteroidia > Bacteroidales > UBA932 > Cryptobacteroides. Next base: position 117,092 of record CAKUVD010000003.1, read on the forward strand.
GGTCAGTTCAAAGGACTCATCCAAGACGGAGACATCCTCGACCCCGTAAGGCTTGACGTAGGAGACCATATCGTCCACCATATAGTTATCCCTGTCGTCAATGCAGCCGGCAAGCATCATCACCCCTGCCGCTGTCATCAATGTTCTGTATATTGTTCTGTTCATCTGGAATCTTCTTTAAAATCCGTAATTCTGAGTCATTCCCGTCATCTCAGCCATCTGCGTCGAGCTTATCGGGAACAGATAGTCTCTGTCGGAGAATATGGCAGGGTCTCCCACGAAATCAGTGCTCACCCTCCTGTATGACTCTTCATAAGTGGTGGCGCTGAGGTTCAATGTCCAGTTCGCGGCAGGATATTCCATCTTGGCGACCATCCATCTCGTCGCATCATAGTGACGCATCGCCTCCATACCGAACTCGACCATACGCTCCTTCTGAATGCACCAGCGGAGAAGCTCACGGTTGCCTCTGATTTCAGGGTAGGCCACCTCTATATCATTAAGCCCCACGCGATTGCGGACCTTGTTCAGATACAGGAACGCCTTCTCTTCATCGCGGTTCTCCATCTCGTTGCAGGCCTCCGCATAGCTCAGGTAGACCTCCGCCAGTCGGAACGCCGGATACACGTGCTTGACAGCCTGATAGTCTGACGCACTGGTGAACTTGGTGTCTTTAGGATAGTATTTCCGCCAGGCGAAACCCACACGCAGGCAGTCATTGACCGCAGACCAGCGAGATGTACATTCAGCATTGTTATACATAGTGGTTCGCTTGTTCAGGGACTGGCACGGCCACCAGAATCCGTTCGGGACAATGCAGGCGTAGTACCTCGGGTCGCGTCCGACGGTGGTGTTGTGAGCCTTGATAGCCGGCGCCCAAGATGCGTCCACAGGCTGCTTGTAGCCCTCCGTGAACCCGTCGGCCTTATATCCGGACTTCTCGTCCACGATCGGCCTGGAGTAATCATTCGTCCCCTCGTAGCCAGTCACAGGATAGCGTCCTGACTCCATCATAGGATATGAGTCCACGAGCTTGAGCGACGGGGCTATGCCTCCGAAGCCGGCGAAAGGCATAATGTTAGGCGGTATGGACGTGGCAAGAGCCGCTCCTGCGCCGCCGAGATATGTATATGCGGAAGATGTCCTGGTCCACCATCCCCAGATAGTCTCGCTGTTCCACGGAGTCTGGAAAACGCTCTCGTATGAATTCGCGCCCTTCTGCATCTTGTCAGCCGTAGATGTATCCTCGCAGAGGGCATAGATGTTCAGGTCAATGACATCCTGACAAGCTTTCGCCGCCCTGTCCCACTTGGATGCGTCATAGGTCTGCGGGAACAGCCAGTTTCCGTCCTTGTTGCGCATACCTTTATAGATATATGAGCCGTTGCCGTCGGCGCCGCCTCCGTTGTAGAGAGGTGAAGCGGCCATCATAAGAATCCTGGCCTTAAGAGCCAGCGCCGCACCCTTGGTGACACGGCCCTGCCATACATCAGCCGCCTCACCGCTGTCCGACACGAACAGAGGCAGGACCTCTGCGGCCTTGTCCAGTTCCGAGACCATAAATTCGACGTTCTCGTCCACGGTATTCCTGTCAATGCTGCTGCCGAGTATCGTCTCGTCCGAGTTTCTGTCGCCCCAGACGAAGACAGGGCCGTACTGCCGGAAGAGGCAATAGTAATAATATGCACGCAGGAACCTGGCCTCCGCAGCCATATAGTTCTTTATAGTGTCATTGTCATCCTTGTCCAGATGTACATTATCCATAAATATGGTGCACTGGTTGATGGCGATATAGAATTTCTCCCAATAGTTGAAGAATTTCTCGCTCACCGGGGTGGCGCTGCTGTAACTACCTGTGCGATAAGGGATATAGTTCACCCACTGATAGAACGAGAACAACGCCTCGTCACTCCTGGCCACGACCCAGCCGTCGCTGCCGATGATCTCCTCGTCCAGAGGAATATATGAATATATGTGCGCAAGATAATTGTGTACGGTGTTGCGCTTGCTGAAGATATCTTCCAGATTCGCCTGGTCGTCGAGCTTTACATCGAACCAGCTGTCGCACGATGCGAGGGCCAATGCAGATACCGCGACTGCGGCAAGAATTTTTATTCTGTTCATAATGTGATGGCCGTTAGAAATTCAGGTTGAGTCCCATTGTCACGGTGCGGACTGTAGGATAGACATTGCCATAAGAGGCGTCAAGTTCAGAGTCCCAGAGCTTGAACTTACTGAATGTCAAGAGGTTCGTTCCCTGGACATAGAACCGTACGGTAGAAAGTCCTATCCGCTTGGCCGCCTTCTTCGGAATGGTGTATCCTATCTCCGCATTCTTGAGGCGCATAAAGCTCATATCACGCTGCCAGTAAGTGGATGCTTGCTGGTTGTTGTCTATCTTGTTCAGTGATATTCTCGGATATGCCGCATCCGGGTTCGGATTCGCCTTGGTCCAGTGGTTGAGCGCCACATCCTCATAGACCTGGCCGAGCCTCATCACGTTGTATGACGCCCCGAAAAGGAGCTGCCCGCTGATGATCCTGGTGACGTGCGCAACGCCGGTGAAGAACACTGACATATCTACGCCGTGCCAAGCCGCGCTGAGACCGAATCCATAGTTGATCTCCGGAACGGTGGTATATCCTATCGCCACCTTGTCGTATGTATTGACCACGCCGTCTCCGTTGATGTCGCGATACTTGATATCTCCTGGCTGTACATTTCCGAACTCCTGCTTTGGCCAGTTGGCTATATCGTCCTGATCCTTGAAGAGGCCTTCGGCGACAAGTCCGAACTGCTGGTTGTAGGCGAACCCTGCGAGATTCTGATATTTCCAGATCTGGTCCGGCTTGTCATCATAGAGTTTCTTGTTCCTGTTATAAGTATAGTTCGCCCTCGCTGAGAGATAGAGATTGTTCGGAAACGTATGGTCGTACTGAAGGCCAAGATCCACGCCCTGGTTCCTCATCCGGCCGAGGTTCACATATTGATCCACATTGTTGCCCACGACAGACGGAGTGGACTCGCGCATAATGAAGATCCCGGTGCGCTTGTCGAAGAAGTAGTCCGCCTGAATCTTGAGCTCATCGAAGAGAGCCATCTCCAGACCGATGTTAGCCTTTGTGGCCTCTTCCCACTCCACGTTAGGGTTACCGTAGTCGCCGGTGGTTATTCCGGTATATGACTTTCCGCCGTTGGTTCCGAACGTGAAGCCTGGAGCGGAAGTATTCATCGTGGTATTGTAGGCATAGCGCCTGCTCCCTCCGATCTGATCGTTTCCTATCTTTCCATAAGAAGCCTTGATCTTCAGTTCGCTGACGACATCCTTGATTCCTGACCAGAAGTTCTCATTGCTGATCATATATCCGACAGCCGCTGACGGGAAGAATCCGAAGCGGTGTCCCGGAGCGAAGTTCTCGCTTCCGTTATAGCCGAAGTTGAATTCCGCGAAATATCTGTCCTTGAACGAGTATGTAGCACGCCCGGCGATACCCATATTCTTATAAGGGAATGCGTAGATATAGCCGGCAGGCACATTGTTGGAAGACGTGCGGAGGCTATAGAGGAACATTCCGCTGACACGGTGAGCCGATGCGAAAAGTCTCTCATACACAGCCGACGCCTCGAAGTTCAGAGTCGTCCAGCTGGTGTTGCTCCTGGACAGGGACATATATCCTGTCCCGATCTGCTGTTCCTTATAGATAAGGCCGCCGTTCTCGTCGCGTCCCGTGGCATAGTAGAGCGACGGAGAATTCTGACGATTCAGAGTATTGCCGTTCTGCGCATCCCAGGAGAACTTGGCATTAAGCTTCAGGCCTTCCGTAACGAACGGCGACAAATCCTGAGTGAGTGACATAAGTGACTGAGCCACGATGTTGTTATAGCGAACATATCCGTACTCGTTGAGAAGGTTGTATGGGTTATGTCCGTTCTCAGGATTCGCCAGAGTGCCGTCCGAATATATCGTCGGAGTCGCAATAGGCGTATGATACAATGTGTACGCATACAAGTCTGAGAGGCTGCCGGACGGGGTGTTCTTGGAAGTGTACTGCGTCGAGAGGGAAAGCCCCAGCGTTGTGGTCTTGGTGATGTCTATATCCACATTGGAACGGAAACTGAACTTGTTGAAGTTCATCTGGGCATCATAGCGGTCATTGTCGGCGACATTGAAAATACCGCCCTCGCGATAGAACGACCCGCCGACGTAGTAGCGGATGCTGCGAGTGCCGCCCGTAACATTGACATTGACCCTGGTCGTGCTCGCCATATCCTTGTAGATGGTCTTTATCCAATCGACCGACGGATACAGGTCAGGATCTTCTCCGGAGAGGTATTTCGCCTTGTCTTCCGGGGTGATGGGAGCGACGGCCCCCTCGTCGAGGTACATCTGGTTGAAGAAATCGATCCACTGGGAGGTGTTGGCCAGCTTCGGCAGCTTGACCGGCTGGGTGAGGCCGTATTCCGCCTTGACGCTGACCTTCGGCGTGGTCTCCGAGCCTCGTTTCGTAGTGATGAGGACGATTCCGTTCGCTCCGCGTACTCCGTAGAGGGCCGTGGCCGTGGCATCCTTCAAGATGGAGAACGAAGCGATGTCATCCACGTCCACGAGATCCATACTTCTCTCGACTCCGTCCACAAGAACAAGCGGAGTGCTGTTAGCGCCGAAGGTGTTCACGCCTCGGATCCAGAAGTCGGCTCCGGCCCCTGGCTCTCCTGTCCTCTGCATCACGACGATTCCGGCGAGTTTTCCGGCGAGACTGGAAGAAAGCTGTCCCATCGGGGTGGCCAGCTGATCCGTACTGATGGTGCTGATGGAACCGATGACGCTGGCCTTTCTCTGTGTACCGTATGCGACTACCGTCACTTCGTCAAGTTCATTTTTCTTAGGGGTCAGGCGGACTGTGATATTGTTCTGGGTGCCGACTTTCACATCGGCATCTTCATAACCCAGGAAGCTGACTGTCAGCACGTCCCCGTCATTCACGCCGATGGAGAAGCGTCCGTCCACATCAGCCATCACTCCCCTGGTCCCGCCCCTGACGACTACAGACGCCCCGGCGACACCGGTGCCGTTCTCGTCAAGCACAATGCCGTCGAGCTCTCTCTCCTCGGCTTTTGCCGAAGCGGGCTTGGGGGCATTCTTCTTTACTATTATGTTCTTTCCCTGGATGTTGTAGGTGACATCCTGGTCTTTCAGTATCTGAGCAACGGCCTGCTGCAACGTGGTGGCATCGACACTGACTGTTTTTCTGGTGTCCAAGTCCTGCGAAGCATAGACAAAGGCATAACCAGTCTGTTCTTTGAGTTCCGTGATAGCCTTGCCCACGGAGACGTTCCGCAGCCGGAGCGTCACATCCTGAGCCATAAGGCACACACTGTTCACGAGAACCAGAGCCAAGAACAAGGCCTTTCTTCTGAAATTCATTCGTGTTTAAATTAAGTGGTTGTCATTAATAAATTGTATAAGTGTTTCCGCTGGATCTATAGCGGATTTTTCCAGTGGCGGACAATGTGGACAGTATCTCGTCCACGGAACGGACGCTTCCGTCGAAGTTTCCACAGAATGATATATCAGCGGCTTCCGGGGCCTCTATCCTGATGACCACATCGAAGCCGCGCTCCAGTCTCCTGACGATGCTGCGGAGCGGCTCATCTTCGAAGACGTAGCAGCCGTATATCCAGGACACTATGCTTTCCACGTCGGTCTTGGAAATGGAGGACAGTCCAGTGGCTGCGTCATATACGGCCATCTCTCCAGGTTCCATCTCCACATCCGTGGAGTCTACCGCTGTGCAGAACGATACCCTGCCTTCAATGAGGGCTACCTCTGTCCTCTGGTCATCGCCGTAGCTGCGGACATTGAATATGGTGCCGAGGTCATTGACCACCACGTCTCCGGCGATCACCCTGAAAGGCATCGTCTCGCTGTGCCTAACGTCGAAATATGCCTCCCCCGTCAGCCTGACCGCCCTGTTTTTCTTGCCGAAGTCTGACAGATAGGTCAGGACCGAGCCTGAATTGAGCCTGACCTCCGTGCCGTCAGGAAGCACGAGGGACGTGCGAGAACCGGCCGGAGCCTCCACGACGACCTCGGCCGTCTTGTCTTCACACACGGAGACAGACGGTTTCACAAGTATGATAATCAAAGCAATGGCAGCCACGACAGAAACGGCGGCCGCGATACGGCGGACATTTCTGGCCTTGCGTACTAGCCGCATCATAGATTTCCCGCCGGGACGGTGCGAGACCTCCTGCTGAGCAGACTTGAACTGAAGCAGCCTGTAGAACTTGGAGAATGCCCTGGCGGCATCGTATCTGACTCGCTCGACAGAAGACATTGACGAGAACCATATCTCACGCCTGGTCTCAAAGTATCGCCTGTTCTCGTCAGATGCAGAGATCCAGACTTCCAGAAGCACACGCTCCCCCGCCGTGGCCTCACCTGTCAGGTAGGCCGCAATGGCGTTGTCTATATTTTCCGGAGCCTTCATAGTTTCAGTGTTTGCATACAAGACACTGATTTTGCCCCTCAGGGTAGTCCGAGAAAGAGATTTTTCAGAAAAACAATGTATTTTTCGAATGGGTTATGACATCGACGTCCACATTCTTTCCGATGATTTTCACCATTCTCAGATAATCAGACGTCTTCTGGTCCACCACCTGCTGAAGGCCATACTGTACACTGAAGTCATACACGAAACGCTTATAGAAAACAGAATGGACACCGGCATCATAGCAACGCTCCTTCAGATTCATAACGACCTTCAGCCCATCTTCACCCGGAGAACGAAAACACATCATTGTCCTCGGATCCGCCTGTATGCGAAACCTCAAGTCCTCCAGAGCAAGCCCCTTCTCTCCAATATGGTCTATATCAATGACAAAACTGTCCGTATATGCAAAATTCTCCGTCCGACGGAAAGGTGGATCAAACGATGCGCAGACAAAATACGGAAGTTGCTGCTTCAGTGACGCATATTGAGTCTCATTCAGCTGCCGCACCACACGCAACTGCCGTATTCGAGACGCAAAATCCGGTTTCGGATTCTTCAGTGCGTTATAAATATACTCCGGAGTAACCTTCCTGAGAGGCTCAGAGCCATTTCTGATGTTCAATCCTGCCGAAAACATAGGCTATGCATATTTTTTGAAAACCTGCGCCAAACTCTGTGCATACAGAGAAATCCGAGTCAGACGACTTCTCTGTGTTCCTTTGTTCTCTATGACCTCATCCAGATAGTCATTCAAAGACTGTATGAGGACTCGCCTGCCGAGCGGTTCAAGCCAACAAGCGCCGTCATCCTTATAAGAATAATGCTCTTCCGAAACCACATTCTGACGCAACAGCGAGAATACCACATAATCCACCCATACCCGGAACAGTTCAATGACATCATAGACAAGCACCGGCCTGTTATAGTCATCACGGTGCATTACTGATAGTCGAAGACATTATCACATCCGGGACGACAAACCTCAGACAAGACCAGCAAAGCCGTCTGTTCATAGATTATCATTACCGGATGAAGGACATCGGAATCAAGCAAAACTCAGAAGAATACAAACGACGGATGACCACGGACCCATACCTGAACGCACTGCGCTGCACCTATGGATACGCTTTGACCTGTCATAAAGCCCAAGGAGGAGAATGGGACAATGTCTTCCTGAACATTCCCCGAGGTCTTCCATACAATGAACCACGCAGCTACGCATACCAATGGGTCTACACGGCAATGACACGCGCGAAAAAGGAATTATATGTCATAAATGACTATTGGATCTGCTGACGCCGCAAGAAAATCCAGACAATCTTTCATCGGGTATTGCTTCCCGCAAAAAATCGGCATATATTTGCAGCCACAGAGGCAGAGCCCGGGTATGGCATTTCAGTGCTGATACTGAAAGCCTTATATGACACATCAAAAATAATATCCGTGTCGGGACAATGGACGGCTGCACCTGCCGAAAGACAGGCATTGTCCCATTCGTATGCTTGCATACGGCAGCCTTTATCCGGATCTTCCGGACGTACGTTATATGCTCCCGGACAAAGCCTCTGTTTTTTAAGACGCTGAAATGGAATCATTCTTAGAATACACATCCGACCAGAGAATCCTGAATCTGCTTGCGAAAGAGCGTGCGAAACTAGCCGTCAAGCGGAAATCATCGACCGCCGTGAATCCTGCCAGAATAACAGAAAAAGTTCAGAAGGGCGAACCTCTCTCTGTAGAGGACAAGCTGTTCACGATTATGCCTCCACGGGACAGGTGGGTCAGGCCGAGAAAGAAGGACAGGACCGTCGAAGGAGAGAAGAAAAGTCCGAGAGCCATCCTCAAAGACAGCATCCTTCTCACCATCCGGAAAGACCGCAAATCAGCAAGCGCACTCCCCTACCTCCGCAATCTCGACACGTTCATCTCTGAAATCAGGACGACAATAAAGGACAATACAGAACTGACCTTCAGCTCAATGGAGATAATCCCGAAGAAGAAAGGGCGTGATGGAGACATCACCATAATGAGACCAATCTGCGCATTCACAGACCTGAAAGAGAAGACTCTGATATCCCTGGCAAGTTCCTATCTTTCCGAAGCAGCCGAAAATGTCCTGCACGAAGAGATTCTCTCGTACAGGCCTCCGAGATTCTACCACGGCAGCGAAAGAAAGATTCTGACCAGCAGGGAGAACGCCGTGGACAGCATTGACAGTTACCGTTCACTCATCGGAAAACAAGACATATACGTGGCGGAATGCGATATCAAGAAGTACTATGACAGCATAAATCACGATATCGTACGGAACTGCTTCAACGACCTGGCAGACAGACTGTCCGGAAGCGGATTCACATACGGGCCGGTAAGACGGATACTGGACGCATACCTGAACTCATACTCTTTCTTCAACAACGTCGCAGAGAAGGAGCTGCCAGAAGGCGAACGCCTCGACATCCCGTCACCAGAGGCCTTCATCAATGCTGGATGTTACAAGAGCATTGACGATTTCAACTCCAGCAAATCCAAGATCGGGATTCCCCAGGGAGGAGCATTGTCAAGCGTAATCTCCAATGTCATAATGAACTCCATCGACCGCGGAACCGTACTGAAAGAAAATGATCCCGACCGATTCTTCTGCAGATATGGAGACGATATCCTTCTTATGCACACAGACAAGGATAAATGCTCCGAGCTCATAACGGAATACAGTGAAGGTCTGAAGGAAGCACATTTCCTGTGCCACGGATTCATAGACATATCTTCATATAAGACTGGAGAAAAGACCACCTGCGGACTATGGGAGCAGAAGTCCAAAAACCCGTTCCTATGGGGACGCGGAGAGGACGATTCGGCTGACTGGATAGGCTTTCTCGGCTATGAACTTCGATATACCGGAGAAATCCGCATACGAAGATCCTCATTCGACGAGAAATGCAAGCGCATTAAACGCTCATACCGGAGTGCGATAAAGGCGAAAATCGCCAACGGACTCAGCAATGCAGCGACCTACGAGGAACTGGAAAAGAAGTCAAGACATACGATAGAACGGTTCCGGGGCAACGGCCTTACAGGAGCCGCACATCTTACAGCAAATAAATACAGCGGCACACAAGCCGGAAAGCTTGATGGATATACCCGCCGGCATATCAGGTCCGTCATACGCAAAATCAGCAGGCATAACCAGATAGAAGGCCTAGCTGCCGAATCACTGCAGAGTCGTCTCATGGCTTCCCTGAAACCACTTATATCCGAATGCTGTAATTACAAAGCCACCCTGCACAGCTGACGCCAGCCACTAATAGGCCGCGGTATACAGTGCTTCCGACAATGTATGATGCGCCGGAATTGCCCTGCGGAGGATTTCAATAGGGTCACACGGCAATGCCTCGTGCGAAAAAGGGACTATATAATAAACGGCTATTTGCATCTTATTTAACACTTTTTTTGACTGCTTTCTATGACGTCCACGAGGAACTGTAGAGTACCATCTGACGGGTTATTGAATATATAAGTTATTACAAATCAAGGATCAACTAAAAATTTAACAGAGTATTCAAATAAATTTGCCATTTTTATGTAAGATTTACTAACTTTTAAGGTAAGATATAGCAGTTGATAGTTGAATGAAATGGATATAAAAGAAAAATAACAGAATTATTACTCTCGACTGGAAAGGAGAATATCCGCAAAGTGATGAATATATGGAGGCCAACGGCTTCTTCACGATATCTGCAAAAGTGACCAATACTATATGAACGATGAGGGAGTCGCATACCGCGACAATGATAAAATCAAGAGAGGACACGGAGTCAGGTCAATGTTCATACTAAAGAGAAAATGTCTGCTTCCGCTGAATTATGATGAGGAGATGGCCATTTGGTGGCATATGCGATGTCCGGATCCATACAGCAGGACTCACGAACAGGAACGGCGTGAATCCGAAAATATCCCCCTTTGCAGACTCATTCAGGAGGCTGACAGAAATGCCGCAAACCAGAGCAAGAAAAATTAAAACACTGAAATATGAAGATTCTACATACATCCGACCTGCATCTGGGACATACGTTCTACTCGTATGACAGGACAGCCGAGCAGACCGGCTGCCTCGCCCAGATAGAAAACATCATCAAAGAACAGAAGCCGGACGCATACGTCATCAGCGGAGATGTCTATCATACGACATCACCTCAGACGTCAGCCCAGGAGATGTTTATGCATCATCTTATGACGGTCCACAAGATCGCACCGTCAATGAAAGTCATCGTGACAGCCGGCAACCACGACAGCAACAAGATAGAGATCGCCGACCCGCTGTGGAACCTCGTGGGAGTATCCATCGTGGCATCCATAAGACGCAACATCCTCCAGGGAGAAGACAGCGATGAATTTCACGAGCAGCTGTTTGAACGCCATATCTTCCCCATCGAGAGAGACGGCAGCACAGTCGGATACATTGTCGCCATACCACATTGCTACCCGGGGAATTTCCCTGCAGTGAAAGCAGACCTCCCGAGGGAGGAGAGAATGAAGGAATTCATATCCCTCCTGCTCGGAGAAGTCGGAAGACGCAATAAAAACGGACTTCCGGTCGTCGTGATGGCCCATACGGCCGTAAGCCGAATTCCAGGAGAGACCCCCGACGCCGTCGGTCAGGACCTCGACATAATCGGAGGAATCGATATGGTCAATGCTGATGTTTTCGGTACAGGTTACGACTACATCGCACTCGGCCATATACACAATCCGCAGAATATCTCTGACAGGATCCGCTACAGCGGCTCTCCCCTGCCGATATCTTTCGATGAGGACTTCCAGCACAGCGTCTCGCTCGTGACCATCGACGCCCACGGCGATACGCCGAAAGTCGAGACCATCGACATTGACAATGCCAGGCCAGTCATTACCATACCGCAGCAGGACAGGACCAGCCGCAGCGACGTGAAGTCCCTCAAATGGGACCAGGCATACGAAGAGTTCAAGAATATGGATCCGGGAAAAGCCTGCTATGTACGGCTCAATGTCACTGACGACGGAACCATCCCGGTCGAGGCTAAAGACAAGGCTGCCAAAGTCCCGGAGCAGTGCAACCTCAAGGCGAAGTTCTGCCTCATAAACAGGGTGAAGAAGGTCAATGAAAAAACCGGCAGTTCCTCCGGGAAGGTAGAAATCAGCACCGCTGAACTCGGAAAGATGGGTCCTTACTCTGTGGCTGAACTCTACCTGAAAGAGACTGGTCAAGACGGCATTGACGAAAACATACTCTCCTTGCTGAAAGAAACCATAAACGAAGTGATGAACTCTGAAAAACACGACTGATACTATGAAACTGAAGAAACTCGATATTGAAAACATAGCATCGATCTCCTCCGCGAGCATCGATTTCACATCTGCACCGCTGTCGGACTCCCCTATTTTTCTCATCTGCGGCGAGACCGGAAGCGGGAAATCCACCATCCTGGACGCGATATGTCTTGCCCTGTACAACAAGACCCCCCGCCTGACAAACGGCAGAAAGACAGATGAGACGTCCTACAGAGAGGGCGGGCAGGAAATCAGCATAATGTCTGTAAACCAGATGCTTAAGAAAGGCGAGAAGGACGGATGTATAACACTCCGGTTCGAGGGGGCGGACGGCTCCGACTACACCGCCGAGTGGAAATGCCGTGTAAACCGCAACGGAAAACTGGAGGACGAGAACTGGTCCATAACAGACAGCACCGGAAAGACGGATGCCGGCAAAGGCAAGGCACGCACAGACAAAATGACGGAAATCATTGGCCTGGACTACGATGAATTCTGCCGCACGTCAATGCTCGCCCAGGGACAGTTCACACAGTTCCTGAAGGCCGACACCAAGGAAAAGTCCGCAATTCTCGAGAAGATCACCGGTACGGAGATTTACGCAAAAATCGGAGCACGCATCCATCAGAAAGCACTCGACGCCGATAATGCCTATAAAGAGGCCGAGAGGAATGTAAATTCAGTCGTCCTTCTCTCGGAAGAGGAAAAGAGCGCTCTTGTCAATGAATTGAAACAGACAGAAAGCGACATTGAAAAGAACAAAACAGCATCGGCCCTGTTCGAGAGCCTACTGAAGGCTTTTGAGGCCGTCGAAGCTGCTGAAAAGGCCATAAAGGCATCTGAAGAGACTCTTGCATCGGCGAAGTCGCAGTTCGCTGATCTCACCAATGACCTTGCTTATGAGAAAGCCGCACTCGGTGAGAAAAACAAATACGCAGAAGCGCTGGCGAAAGACATTGATGCGCAAAAAGTTTATGAAGATATGTTCGCAAATGTCCAGGCCATCGAATCGAATCTTGTGAACGTCACCAAGCAGAGAGACAACTGCAAGAAACATAACGAGACTCTTGAGAATGAGAAAAAAGCCCTTGAAGATGCCAAGATTCTTTTCGCTGAACTCGAATCAAGAAAAGCCGATGCGGAGAAGAATCTTGACAGCAAGAAAGCCGCTGTAACGAAGGCAATTGAGGCAAAAATGGCTCTCAGACCCGAAGAGGTGGAGAAAGAGAGGCAGGTCATTGACAAAGAACTGGAACTCATCGGCGATGCCGGCACTGAATATGCCGCCATCCAGCAGAAAGAAGAGAACCTCATTACTGAAAGGTCAGATTACCAAAAAGCGGAAGAAAAGATTGCAAAAGAGCGAGTTACGCTCAACGAACTTAAAGAGAAGGAGGAAGAGGCCAACAAAGCCTACGAGAAAAGCCTTGAAGCCTATAATGTGCAGGCCAAGGCCATAGACACGGCTGCCACCAACCTCAGGAACTGGCTTCGCAAGACAGGGAGAGACACCTGTCCTGTATGCAATGCGAAAATAACCTCGCTCATCTCGGAACAGGAGGCGAACGATATGCTCAAGCCGGCAAAAGAGGAATTGGAAAAGGCAGAGATGGAGAAAAGAAAAGCAACCGACGCTTTTATCGAAGCAGGCACTGCCTTCAGAGCCATATCAGACGGACTCGATAAGTCCAAAAAGAGAATCGACAATAACGAAAAGACATTGGCCGGACTCAGGGAGACGTTCGCCAGGAAGTTCTCATCATTGGGAATCAAAGCCGATGAAAAGGACATCCGGGAAAAGCTGGAAGCGGCCAGACAGGCGCTGGCCACACGCAAGGAGGCGAATGAAAAGGCTATTGCCGCTGTCAATGCCAGGCAGAAGGATGTGGACATAGCAACTGCGGACAGGGACTCTTACCAGAATGACATCTACTCCCCCATAGTGTCAGAATACAACAAGAAGAATCTGGAGATTCAGAAAATATGCAGCGACATTGACAATGCCGTGAAAATGATTTCAGCCGCAGAGAGCTCCGCATCGGAGTCTCTTCTGGCGGCAGGAAGACTTATATCCTTCCCTGACTGGGGAAAGGAATGGGAACGTGATGCTGAAGGCTTTATGGCGAAGCTCAAGGCCATGGCCAAAAAGTACAATGACACTCTCAAAGAGTCAGACAAGGTGGCCGGAGAGGTGAAGAATCTCGAAAACGCCATCGCGGCTGCATCCGATGTCCAGGAAAGGATTTTCTCAGTCAAAAGCGACTTTGCCACTGATGAAATCATACCGAAAAAATTCACCGGCAACGCCATCGTGGAGTGGGGCTCATTGGAGAGCCGCATCAGAACAGCACTTGATAACATAGACAGTGCCCGCAAGTCTAAAGAACAGAATGAGAACATCCTTAGAAGCACTTATACTAAAGACGGCGCCCTGCCGAAGACAGCCGACGAGGTTCGCGTACTGAAGACGGAGGTCGAGTCGGACAATATGGGCAAGTCAGAACGACTCGGCAAGCTCAAGAACGTCATTGAAGAGGATGACAGAAAGCAGGTCGAGCTTAAAAGCAAGATTGACGCACGCGACAAGGCTGGCAAGGTCAATGCCCGGTGGAAGACTCTGGACAACCTTTTCGGAGGCACCGACGGATTCACGTTCAAGAAAATAGCCCAGAGCTACATAATGCAGGACATCCTCAATCACGCAAACGCATATCTGAGGAAAATCGCGCCAAGGTATGAATTGACGGCTCAGCCTGGTTCCCTCGTCATCTTGGTAGAGGACAATGCAGACGGCGTAGTCCGCTCCGGCAACACACTCTCGGGCGGTGAAGGATTTGTGATTTCATTGTCATTGGCCCTGGGCCTGTCCAGCCTCGCAGAGAACAGCATCAGCGTGGATACGCTCTTCATCGACGAAGGCTTTGGTACGCTCAGCCAGGAGTGGCTGAACAGCGTGATGTCGGCATTGGAGAAACTGAACTCCTCCAGCGGCAAGCACGTCGGCATCATCTCCCACATAGAGGACCTCCAGAAAAGGATTCCGACCGTGATTGAAGTCAAGAAAAAGAACGCCACCACCAGCGAAATCTTCGTCCGCGGGTGATGGGTAATTCCAAGATCGGTGTCACCTCACTTAGTGCTGGTTTTATGAAACTTCTGCACAATAGCTCATAAAACATCAGCCGACATTGCCTCAGAAATCGCTTCCTGGAAGATGACAGAAGGTGAAAGAGCCCCAAAAGAAGATACCATAAATGCGGTCCTGGGATATCTGGATTCTGTTTATGAACTGCAGCGCAATTGGGCTGAGTTGCGTCAGGAAAGCCGTGATGCAAACCTGGAGAGGAAACATTTCAAGCTTGATTGGTCATCAAGCGCAGTTTCAAGTATGGGGACCGCATTGATTTTACTGATATCCGCCCAGGTTCTGTGCGCACTGACATTCTGGACAGCAGCAAGGCCTATCCGATGATAATGGATAAGGTTTCGGCAGGTGCAGGTGTCTTCACGAATTTTATATTGTTTCCAAAATGTGTATCTTCGCATAAAGATGCACACTTAAAGACACATTGGGTTCACGATATGAAAAAAATACTGTTGTTCATTTTGGTATTGACCGCCATCGCAGGCGTATGCGTCGTCACCTGCCCGGACAAAGAGGCCCACACGGAAGCCTTGAAGGAAGAGCTGAGTGATATATTGACAGAAGAATTGTCCCGCGGAGGAAACAAACCAGATATGGTTATGCTAGGGTCAATCATAGGGACCGGCTTTGGCGGACTCGTCATCGACAATATGCTGAAAGTCAATAATTACTTCGTCTGCAGCATCGGGACGGTCACATTGGACGGAAAGACCAGAGTCGTTTCCATAGGAGTGCTGAACCACGTTTTCACACCGGACAAGAAAGACATAGAGAAAGCCGTACAAAACAAGAAATGACGGCACGACATATTCACAAAACGACATAGAACATATATGCAGAACTATATGAGATTGGCCATAGACGAGGCCAGGACAGGAATACAGAACAACCACGGAGGCCCGTTCGGGACAGTCATAGTCAAGGATGGGGAAATCGTCGCCACCGGGCACAATATGGTGCTCCTAAACAATGACCCGACAGCTCACGGAGAGATTTCGGCCATTCGGGCCGCAGGGCACAGACTGGGGACATACGACCTCTCGGGATGCACATTATATACGACTGGAGAGCCCTGTCATATGTGCCTCTGTGCGTGTATGTGGGCCAACATTGACAAGATCTATTATGGGTGCACCATAGAGGACAACGGACTCATCGGCTTCAGGGACGACAAGTTCGACAAGATTTTCGGAGGCCGGGACAAGTTGGGAGACTATATGACGGAACTGGATCGTCAGGCCTGCCTGGAACTATTCGACGAATACCGTTCGCTTCATAGGAAGATATACTAACCGATGCTGACGGCTGTTGATACGCCTACACGAAAAACGACCACGTCAAATGACACCTGCAGAACTGGAACAAAACTATAAAGGAATATCCCCGAGCACATTCACTCCATTCATCACAACAGTGAGACGTGCCGTGAACGCTGGAGAAATCAGCCCACTGGGAGTTTCCTGTGCGCTAGGCAACATCGCCGATTCTGAGATGGCGACCTGTAGAAGCATAGGCAAGAAAGGAGAGATGATGAGCGAAGATGAAAGACAACGCCTCATTATGTCAGCCAAGATCGTCGCCTTCTGCTTGATTCTGCTCTGCGAAAGCCGTTCCAAGAAAGAGACACGCAGACGAGCATTGCTCCTAATCGAGTATTCCGCATACTTGAACAATTTCAAGTATGCGCTTGCTGAATTCGCAGTGAAGTGCGCCAGCTATGCTATGACTTCGCCCGGGTTCACCTGGACGATGGTAGAGTCCGCCATCGGCATTGAAGTATTCATATATAAGATGCTGAGCAATGCAAGATTCGACGAGACTCAGAAACTGGACGGTCTGTACATTGACGGGGCCGGTTCGGTCAGTCTGGAAGGAGGCCTGCTGCATATCTCGTCCGCACGGCTCGGCTTACCAGACGTCAAGGCCTTCACAGGTCACAACGAAGCCGTGGAGGTCTGCTCGCGCAACATCCGTGACGAAAGGCTGAAGGACACAGGCCTGGACGACGTGGGAGCCGTCGATTCTTTCGCATCCATTTTCATACAGGCGCAGGACGAATCAAGAAAGCAGGTACGGATCAAGCCGAAGAAACAGTTAGTCGTAGGAGAAAAGTACAGCATTGTCCTGGAAAAACCTGAGGAAGACGGCATTGATTGCCTGCCGATAGGCGTGGACTATGACGGATTCTGCGAGGTCAAGGAGGAAGAACTGGCCAAAGGGATATTCACCCACGAGCTCACGCCCTACCTGTTCGAGCAGGACTGCATAGAAGGCGCCGAACTCGTAGATGAAGAGGAGCCGCCACTGTTCTCGATAAGGGAGACATATAAGGCATATTGCCGCAGACTTGCCGAACAAGACCGTAACTCTGGAAGAACATATCAGGCGAAGATAATCGACATATACAAAGGCGCATCACCGGACAAGGACAGATACAGACTCATATCAGACAAGGGATATGCAGGACTTATGCGCATCAATGGAGAATACCGTGCGGGCGATGTCATAACTGCATATACTGTCTATGTAAATTCTCTGGGCAATGATCTGTTCATCAATATGGACGAAGCTGACCCCGGCTACGGCGACTGTGCAGGCAAGTTCGACAAAGACAACATACTGGTAGATTTCGTCGTCACGGAGGAAGACGCACTCAAAGCAATAGACAGAAACAAGGAGAACGAAAACCCGGCAAGTCCCGGAGACACTGAGATGCTGAAGCAGATCGCGACAATCCTGTACCTGTCCAAGCCTGAAGGGTCAATGTCTCATTTCAGAGACCTGCTGACCTCAGCGTTCATAATGAACACCGCCGAAGACATCGCTTCAAGGGATTGGCTGCTGGCACGGGCAGAGTTCATCGGCCTATGTCTCAGAGCGGCAGAGGGAAGGCCTGTAACAGAAAAGAGGATGCCGGATGGACTTACCGAGAAAGAGAAACGTCTCATACACTCGCTTTCTTTTCTTGACAAGCCAGAGGACACTGTCGGCATCGCAGGACTGATACAGAAAGCGGAGACCGATGATGAGATGAAAATAGCCCGCCTGCTGATGCTTTACTCTCTGTCTATGAGCAATCCGGACGACATAAAGAAATCCAGAGAGGACATCCGTGGCCAGATCTGCAAAGTGCTCGGAGTCAGAGATCATTTCCGCGGGACTGATGTCAAGGGCGGAGGGAAATACGGAAACGGGGAGCTCTCCAATGTAGAGTTCAAGTCCTCCTACGTTATGAGCAACGTGGACGGAAAGCCGGACCTCTTCCGCCAGGGACGCGGACAAGTCTTCGAGGCGGTATGCGGATTTATGAACAAGGACGGCGGCACAGTATACATCGGCGTCAATAATTATGGAGACCCGCTCACTGCCAAAGGCTATGGGCTGAACGGAGACTTGGAATGGTTCCTGCACAATTTCGACACGGTGAAAATGCTGAGGACAAGCCAGCTGGGGCATCCGGTTCCGCAACCGGAGGATCTCGACTCGTATTGCCGATTCCTCAATGATGAAGTCGAGCTGTACTTCAAACCTTCCGTACGCAACTGCATAACTATCAGCCCCACGGAAGATATGGACGCCATCAGGATTGACGTAAAGCCTTCAGAGTTCGAGATTGTCAAGCTCTACGAAGACAACTCCTGGAGCAACGGCACCATATATGTCAGGAATGGAGAGGAGACTCTTCCGATGAGCAGGCACGACCAGGAGCAGAGGCTTATGAAGCTACGCTCCGTCGGAAAGGTGGAGCAGTTCATCATCACACTGGGCGAGGCCATCGACAAGAAGCGGAAGGTCATCCTCAAGGGATACGCATCAAGCAACAGCAACGAAGTCAAGGACCGCTTTGTCGTACCGATAAACCTCGTATATAACAATGAGAACCTCTGGGCGTATGACCTTGAGAAAAAAGAGGCCAAAGAATTCAGGCTGTCACGGATCACCGCGATCGAGACTGACATCGAAGACGCCGCCTATCCGCACGCATTCAAGAAAGGAGAGGCTGACATCTTCCGATGGATCAATCCTAAAGTCAACTATCACATCAAGCTGAAGATGACCATCGCCGCGCTGAACAATCTCAGGGAAGAGTACTCCATCACGAAAAATCTTCCGGAGAACGAACTCTACCAAGTGAGCCCTCAGAGATGGATACTGGACACTACGCTCCACGGACTGAGCGCCGTCAAGCGCTTCTATCTCGGTCTTGCAGACCAGATAGAGATAATGGACACGGAGGATTCCGATAAGCTCAAGGAGGAGATCAGGTCGTTCACTGACAGATTCATCTGCTGAAGAATCCACTATTGACTATCTGCATTGACCTGCATCATTTTTTCGAGGGATGATACAGCGACATCGAGGTCGTCGGCGAAATGAGTGTGCCCCATAAGAAAATCCTGACGCCCGGCGGCCAGCCTTGAGTATAGCGCCTTGTTCATTCCCATTGCGTATGAAGAGACAGCATACTCTATCTCGTCTTTCTGCGTGCTGCTTGCAGAAAACATATACACCCGCTGTTTCTGATGAAATATGCAATACGCGGATTCGATGGCATCTGCCGGAATCCTGAGATCCGAGAGTATCCTGTCAATCATAGGATATATATCATCTTCAGCGGAATATGGATACACATTGAACCTTCTGTTCCCTGCGATCATAGCTGACAGTCGAGCCCTGGAAACGTCATAGAATATATGGCAAGGCTTGCCGAGGCTCTCGGCATATCCGAGTTCGTAGCCGACACCGAGAGAGGGATTTGTGCACTCCCCTATCAAGACATCGCATTCACGCAGCCAGGCGGTGTCCTGCTCGTAAATGTCAATGTCGCCAGCACCCTTTTCGACGACATCTATTTCCTTGCTCCCGATATGCTCAGTAAGGACAATGTCTGTCTTCTGTATATACGATATGATACGCCCATATAATCCGGCATCACATCTTCCACCGCGTATGGAACCGGAAAAATAAACCTTGAGTCCTGTATTGTCCGCCATTATTTCGTATTATTTGGTGACAAAGATAGCAAGAAACATTGAATCAGTCAGACTGGTACGAAAAAGGGGATGGCCAAAAGTTGCTTGGTCACCCCCTCCTACTCTCCGTATGGAGACATTCTTTATCTCTTTGAAAGTTCAGCGTCCAAGAATATCAGGCCGTTGTCCCCGCATTTCTCTATCTTGTTCACGATAGCATCGACGGATGCCTCTTCCTCGACCTGCTCACGGACAAATCCCCAGAGGAAGTCCTGAGTAGCCTTGTCTTTTTCCGCAGCGGCTACATCTACCAAGTCATCAATAAGCCTTGAGACCTTGCGCTCGTGATCTGCCACATTGGCGAACACCTCCTTGACGCTTCCCCATCCTGAAGGGACTACGTCTATCATATTTACCTTGGCCTCTCCGCCGCGCTTTGCGAGATAAGCGGCAAGCGTAACTGCGTGTGACCTCTCTTCGTCAGACTGTCTGTGCATCCAGTGAGCAAAACCGTCCCAGCCCTCTTTCTCGAAATAGAAAGCCATCTGAAGATACAGATTTGATGACCATAACTCAGCGGTAATCTGATCATTGACCGCATTCTGAAGTTTTTCGGTAATCATAACAATTCAAATTTTAGACATTCATATAAACACCCGGCCTTTTCAAGCTGGGCACAATGAGCGTCTGCAAGTTATGTGCCGTCCAATGACAATGCCTCATTGTCCTGCCGTAATGCTCTCAACCCTGATTCTGAAGACCCCCGACGGTGCATTGACCTCGACCTCATCACCCTCACGTTTTCCCATCAGAGCCATCCCGATAGGAGACTTGCAGGATATCTTGCCATCCTGGAGGTTCATCTCGTGGGGACTCACTATGGTATATGACATCTTGACATTCATAGCCAGATTCGTGAACTCCACCTTGCTGAGCAGAGATACCCGGTCCTTCGGCAATGCTTTCGTGTCAATGACCCTTGAGTATTGCAGAATCTTCTGAAGAAACTTTATCCTGCTGATAGTCTTGGCCTGAGCTCTCCTGGCGGCGCGATACTCGAAATTCTCGCTCAGGTCTCCCTGGGCGCGAGCCTCCGACAGCGCATCCTTGATCCGTGGATATTCCTCATTTATAAGTGAATTCAGTTCAGCGACAATCTGGTCGTGCCGCTCTTTTGACAGATATTCCATATATCCGAAACTGTTTATAATACTTTAAAAGTTCTTTGAGGCTGCAAATGTAATCAATTGCCTTCCAAAAAAAGAAGACATTGTGTATTTTTGCGGGCGTAATCTAATTTTTCAGATATAAATGCGTAAGATACTCTTTGTCTGCCATGGGAACATATGCAGAAGCCCGATGGCGGAATTCATAATGAAGAAGAAAGTCCAGGATGCAGGGATCGCGGACAGATTCGAGATTGAGTCGGCTGCCACTTCATCCGAAGAAATCGGCAATGACATCTATCCTCCGGCAAAGGAGGCGCTCAGGAGGCACTGCATTCCATTTTCAAGAAGAGGGGCACGCAGGATAACAATAGAGGATTACGCCTACTTTGACGATATCTTCGTGATGGACAGGAACAATATGAGGTGGCTGGAGAGGATGTTCCCAGGAATGAACGGAGGCGTCCGAATTCTTATGTCACTCTGCGGCGAGAACCGGGATGTGGCCGATCCCTGGTATACCGGAGATTTCGAGGCCGCCTATGATGACATCAGCAAGGCGCTTGACGAACTACTGTCACAGTCAATGACGGAATGGGGATAAAATAAAAAAAAGGCCTTACTTTAGATAAGGACCTTTTTAAATCGTTGAGTAATGACGCCTCACGCGCAAAAACTCACACTAACCACATAATTAATAACACTAAAACTAATAACCAACGAGCTGTATGAGGGAGAACCCCTTCATCAACCCGAACACAAAGGTACTGCTTTTTTCTTTCCCCACAAACTTTTTCTTACAAATTTTCGCCCAATCACCCCTCTATTTCGCTACATATTTGATATACAAATAATTAAAACGTAATTAAAATTCAATAAAAAAATTTGCAAATTAAAAAACCATATCTTAAACCGTTTTCACACACTCCTAACTTTTCTTAAAAAGGGTTCAGAAACGGATTTCCGTAAAATATATAAGCAAAATATGACATTTTAATTACGATTCTTAAATCAAACTTATTTTCACTTCAAGATATTTCATTTTGAACGCAGGATAAGGCTCCAGGCTTTTGTTCCGAAAGCCATCGCAACAGTTTTTGAAACCAGGCGCATTGTCCTGCCACAGACTGACATTTTGTCCACGTCCAGAAGAATGGAGCGCTTTTTGTCAATCATATAAAATAAAAAATTCTTGGAACATGAAAGACAAAGAGATGCCGATCCTGCTTCTGACAGGTTATCTTGGAAGCGGAAAGACTACATTGGTGAACCGCATTCTGACGAACAAGAAAGGAATACGTTTCGCCGTCATCGTAAACGACATAGGTGAAGTGAACATTGACGCATCGCTCATACAGAAAGGCGGCGTGGTCGGAAAGAAGGACGACAGCCTCGTTGCACTGCAGAACGGATGTATCTGCTGCACGCTCAAGACTGACTTAATGATGCAGATAACTGAACTAATGAAGATGGACAGGTTCGACTATCTGGTCATAGAGGCGAGCGGAATATGCGAACCGGAGCCTATAGCGCAGACCATCTGCTCAATGAAATCCATAGGAGGTGTCTATACGGAGTTCGGGACACCACGGCTTGATTGCCTCGTAACGGTAGTGGACGCATTGAGAATGGCGGACGAGTTCGGCTGCGGAGAGAGCCTGGAGCGCAAGGACCTCGGTGAAGAAGACATCGAAAACCTCATCATCCAACAGATAGAATTCTGCAATATAATCCTCCTCAACAAGGCTTCTGAAGTAAAGCCAGAGGCTTTGGAGAAGATACGGAAGATCATACGCGAAATACAGACGAAGGCCGAGATCATAGAGTGTGACTATGGTGACGTGGACATAGAGAAACTACTGGACACCAATATGTTCGATTTCCGTCAAACAGAAGCTGGCGCCGGCTGGATAAGGGGAATAGAGAGCGATGTACACGATGATGACCACGAAGAAGAGGAGCACCATCATCACGGAAGTGAGGAAGAGGAGCATCACCACCATCATCACGACCACGATGATGACGAAGGTGAGGCAGAAGAATATGGCATCGGCACATTCGTATACTATAGGAGGCCAGCCTTCGACCTTAACAAATTCGATTGGTTCGTCAGCAAGAAACTGCCTAAGAGTGTGATACGCGCCAAGGGTCTGTGCTACTTCTCCAACAATACTGATATGTCCTGCCTTTTCGAGCAGGCCGGGAAGCAGATAATGCTGCGCGAGGCCGGACAATGGTATGCCACCGCTCCGGAGGAGGAGCTCATCCGTATGATGAGGCAGGATCCTACCATAATGAAAGACTGGGACGTCCATTACGGCGACAGGATGCAGAAAATCGTGTTCATAGGGCAGAATATGGACAAGGAACAAATCTGCAAAGACCTGGACGCCTGCCTCGCCGAAGAGTCATAGGGCTACACAGGCAACAGCCTGTGTAGCCATCAAAATGCTATCGAGACACCCACGCCGGCGACTATGCTCGTTCGGTAGAAATCATCCTGCCCCACTACGGAAAGTGCCTCAGGAGTGAGTTTGGCAGCCACTGAAGGGTCGATAGGAAGCGCCGCAAGCACAGGGGCGAGCTTGTTGTAAAGCAGGGCTCCATTTCCGCCATAATCCTTCTGCTCCTTAGTGAAGTGCATAAAGAACGTCTTGTACACGCCAAGGTCAATGTTGATCTTCTTGTTCACGTGAAACTGCGCTCCGAGACCGCCGGAAATCGAACTGGTAGAGTAGCTCATATCCGAAATGTACTTGGCGTCATTGCCGAAACCGAATGTGCTGCTGTTGGCTCCGATACTGAGAGTGACAAGTTCGCACACGTCATACTCGAGGCCGCCGAGAATCTCAAAGGAATTGTGTTTCAGATAATCCTGCTTGTCATTCCTGTCCGTCTCGTTATTGTACTGCTTGGACTGCTTGTCGAAATAGTAGTTGAAGCCGAGAGCCACACGGAAATTAGGCTTCACTGAATACTGAGCACCGAGGTTGAGGTTTCCAGGTATGTCCGCAGCTATAGTCTTCCCGTCATCGAACTGCGATATGCCGGTGGTGTTGGCGTCAGTGCTGTTCTTCAGGCGCACCTTAGTGTTGAACTCATAACGTGCGGAGAAATTGAACTTCCCTGTCCTATAGTCCACTGAAAGAACAGGTGTATATGCGATGTCCTTCTGATGCGCATTGAGTTCCTTGTCACTCACGAGGTTGCTGGCAATAGGTGCAATCTGGTCGGCAGGCACCTTGCCTCCTGTAAGCTGGGAGATGACACCTCCGAGGACATCGGCTGCAGGCATCATCTGTCCTCCGGTAGGCTGAAGCTGAATGTTTCTCAGGCTTCCGTCATAATAATTGGAGATATAATTGAGACGGACACCGGCCGACACGCTCCAGTTCTTGCTGATCTTATACCCTATGTTGATCTGCCCCGCAAAGTTATACTGCTCACCGGTAAGGCTGATGTCTGCAGAATATGCCGACACTACAGGCGCACCGGCGAGAGTGTTGATCAATGCAGGTATCATCGCCACAGGAGCCTCGAAAGAGCCAAGTCCCTGATCATATTTGGCTTTGCCGCCTCCGGAAACAACACCGAAATGGAATGAGCCGAACCAATTATTATGCTTGTAGACAAGATCCAGATGAGGAAGGACCGGAACGAAAGTCTTTCCTGTATATTTCTTGTAACCCTTTCCTTCATTGTCCACGCCATACTTGAGAGGTTCATACGTAGATGTCGTATATCTTCTCTGCACGGCTGTCTGGATATCGATCGCCATATGCCAGCCATTTTCCATAAACGCCACGCCGGCTGGATTGAAGTATGCACCCTGGACGCCTATCACGGCGTTCTGTGCAGGATTCCTCAAGAACGCTACATTCTGATTCGTGTTCGTCACATAGCCGCCCGCGAAAGCAGAGGCAGAAGCAGCGCACAGGGCTGCCGTAATGATCAGTCTTTTATACATTTTGTCGCTTTTATTTGTAAAAACAGCGACAAAATTACGCCTATATGACTAAAGTATAAAAAAAATCGACCAAAAGATATAAAGATAACGTTTTTCAAGCCAGAAAAACCGCCCCAACCGTCATTTTGCCGCGGACATTTTACGTATATCGCTGCGGTACCTTCCAAGGAAGAACAGTCCCGCCATCGTAAGGCCTATCGGAAATCCCATCCATACGCCCATAACGCCAAAGCCTGCCTTGAAGCCAAGCAGAAACGCCGCCGGAATGGCTATCAGATAGTAGCTGATGAAGGCGGCATACATTATTGGTTTCACATCCTGCATTCCCCTGAGCACATTGGCGAAACATATCTGAAGTCCATCCCCGAACTGATATGCAAAAAGGACGAAGAACAATGAAACAGCCACGGAAGCCACCTCCTGAGAATCCGTGAATACGCCGGCCGCCTGCCAGCGGAATGTATAGAGCAGGACAGAAAGCACGACTGAGATGCTGATTATCATCAGGTATCCTTTTCCGGCATACTGACGCACCCCGCTGATGTCCTTGCGTCCGTAGGCGTTGCTGACAAGAATGGATATGGCAAACGACAGCCCCTGCATCATAAGGAAAAAGAGCTGTGAAATCGTTATCACTACCTGATGCGCAGCCAGTTCCGTGACACCTATCCAGCCGACCATTATTGCGGCGAACGTGAAAGTGGAGGTCTCCAGTCCCATCTGTATGCTCACCGGATATCCCATACTGAAGATATGGCGCATCTTGACCCTGGAAAGAAGAGCGCTCCTGATGGCCTCGGCATACTTCTCCAGAGACTTTGACCGGAAGATATAGATGAAAAAAAACAGCAGCATCACTATCCTGGACACCAAGGTACTGATGCCGGCACCGGTCAGCCCGAGCTCCGGGAATCCCAGCTTACCGTATATCAGAACCCAGTTACCGAATATGTTCAGCAGATTGCCGAACATAAGCAGGGACATTGACACCACCGGTTTGCAGATTCCGTCGGTGAACTGCTTGAGGACA
Source organism: uncultured Bacteroidales bacterium (assembly GCA_934695325.1). GTDB lineage: Bacteria > Bacteroidota > Bacteroidia > Bacteroidales > UBA932 > Cryptobacteroides. The sequence continues at coordinate 143,171 of CAKUVD010000003.1, forward strand.
TTGAATCCCAATGCGAATATGGTGGATATGCCGACTATTATATAATATGTCCGTATATACGGAAGGAGCTCCGGTGCCTGGCCGAACCTGTCAATGAACAGATATATCACCGTAAGCAGGACTATGCCAAGCAGTCCGATAAGGCTGTTCACGACAATGCCGTTCTTCACGCTGGAGCCGATGCCTTTTATGTTGCCCGTCCCGTGAAATGCGCCGATAACCGGCGTCATACCTGTGGCAAAGCCCAATTCGGTCATAATAAACAGGTTCATTATATTATTCACGAACGATGACGCCGCAAGTTCATTCACGCTGTGCCATCCAATCATTATATTGTCGGCGAATGCAAGTATTATGACACACGCCTGTCCCAGCATAATAGGGACTCCGATTTTTAGAATCTCTTTTATCTTGTTCATAGCATATATTATTGTCTGGGGATTTCGCCGGCGGAGAATCTTGCCGTTCACCCGAACTTTATGCAAAGATAGTGAAACTCTTCCGGACAGGCAAACAAGAGAGGCGGCCCAAGTCAATCACACCCAGGGCCGCCCAGTTACAGTAATGATATCAGTTATGGTGTGAATCTATTTGATGAGTCCCGCAACCTGCGCTTTCTCGTAAGCAAGCCAGTCACTGCAAGGCACGTAGTTATACGGAACAAATTCTGACATACGGACGAATACCTTGTCCTCATCACACCCCACATATATGTCAAGCATCAGTCCTGACGATGCTTCGGGCGCATTCCAGTCCACTTTTGAAGGGTTTTCTCTCAATGCGTTCAATATCTCATTTTTTCTGCTGACCGGAAAGTACTTTATCATCCTTCTGAAGCGATGGCCCGATGACGGATCCACATAGCCAGACTTGAAGAAGAGGAGCATCAGCATTCCAGGCACGGCAAGACAAGTGCCGAATATATTTACAGACACAGCAGACGGCAGTATTATAAGCACGATCCCGGTCACTGTCATTGCCAATGAGACTATTACATCACGCAATGCCCTTGCGCGTACAAATTCTTTTTCCATAGAGAAATGATTTCAGAATCATCCGACAGACCACGCCGACGGAAGACTCTCGATTATATTATTTATTGATATAATTCCGGAGCATACCCCCGGAGAATGAAAACCGGCGGGCAGTGCGAACCGCCCGGGCACGACGCCGGCTAACATCTCAGTTTCTTCAGGCTGGCAAGATGATGAGAAAATGAATGGTTCCCTGACGGATACAGTTCCGCCGAGGAATGAAATCGCATCGAAGATACAATGCTCACGGTCTTTCCTCCGGTCAGATATGATTTCAGATGAGAGTGGGGCTGCCGCCCTGTCCGACAACGGACATTCACACCCGTCCCAGGCCACTGTACAGGTACAGTGACGTTCTCAGCCTCGGATAAGGAAAGCGTATTCCAGTCAATATAACATCCGCCTCCATCTCCGGCAGTGCAGATGTGACCACTGTCTGACTGTGTGTAGGGACTTAGGATTGTCTCAGATATGGTATCTTCCAAGACCGCCGTATCCATAGCCGCCCGCCCGAAAAAGACTGACAAGACAAATACAGCGATTATTTTCAGACACCATTTCATGGAGCCTATTCGGAATTTTCAGAGCCGGTCAGCCCTGCCATAAGGCCTTCAAGTTCCTCTGCGGAAAGCATCTTGCACGTTCCGTCGAAATGCGCTCCCAGTTCGACAACAAGTCTCTGCACGTGCAGATCCCCATCCACCTCGCAGCTGTCCTTCAAGGTCAATGTATCCTTCACATAGAGGCTTCCTGTCATCTTTCCCCAGAAATCCAGGTTAGTACAGATGATCTCGCCTTTTATTTCAGCCTTTTCACCTACTACGACACGCCCCTCGGAGCATATACGCCCCTCAAAGCAACCGTCTATACGCAAATCATTCGGCGAGTTGATGTCTCCCTTTATGACCGTTCCGGTCGAAATCCTGCTGACCTCATTTACATTGACAACAGGAGTCTGTTCCGTCTTACCCATTATACAAGTCCTTTACCGTGACAGTTCTTATATTTGAGACCGGAGCCGCAAGGGCAAGGGTCATTCCTTCCGATTTTCTTGTCCACGTGAATCGGCATCCTGGCCTTAGGCTGCGAACCATTCGTGCTCAAGTCACCGTGCTGAGTCTGCATCTTGGACATTTCGTTCTGTGGACGCTGAGGCTCCCTGGCCTGCTGTGCCTGATCCGGCTCACGCAAGAATATCGTGGCGCGCAGAAGGAATGAGAGGACATCCCTGTCAAGTGCCTCAAGCATCGAAGCGAAGAGATTATAACTTTCAATCTTATAGATGACGAGAGGATCCTTCTGCTCATAAGCGGCATTCTGCACGGACTGACGAAGATCGTCAAGGTCACGGAGCTGCTGTTTCCAATGGTCGTCTATCTGATACAGTATAATGGTCTTGCTGAGAGACTTGGCCAGTTCCTTGCCCTCTGTCTCGTATGCTTTCTTAAGGTTTATCACCAGCTGCAACACCTTCCTGCCGTCAGTAATCGGAACAGCTATGTTCTGCCATCTCTCACCCTGCTTCTCGAAAATATCCTTGACAAAAGGATATACCTTGGCGATCATCGCATCCATCCTTCGGCCGTAAGCCTCACGCATATGGTCGGTCAGGGCCTTCTTGATATCGTCCTTCTTGGAGTCCGACCAGAATTTCTCGTCGAAGCCAGGATCGATGGAGAGCTGCGCCATAAGGTATGACGAGAACTCATCATAGCTCATCCCGTCGGCCTTCTCCACAAGAACCTCCGCGGAATCGATCATCATATTCATAACGTCGATCTCTATCCTCTCTCCCGAGAGGGCGTTACGCCTTCTGGAGTATATGGCCTCACGCTGGTAGTTCATCACGTCATCATACTCAAGAAGCCTCTTACGGATGCCGAAGTTATTCTCCTCGACCTTGCGCTGAGCCGTCTCGATGCTGTTTGACAGCCACTTGCTCTCAAGTGAATCCTCCTCCGTCATTCCGAGCCTGTCCACTGTGGCGGCTATCTTCTCGGAACCGAAGAGTCGCATCAGCTTATCCTCGAATGATACATAGAACGCTGATGATCCAGGATCTCCCTGACGTCCGGCACGTCCTCTGAGCTGACGGTCCACACGACGGCTGTCGTGCCTTTCCGTACCGATTATGGCGAGACCGCCGGCCGCTTTGACCTCTGGAGACAGCTTGATGTCAGTTCCTCGTCCCGCCATATTGGTGGCAACGGTGACGGTGCTTGACTGTCCTGCCTGTGCCACGATTTCCGCTTCACGAGCGAACTGCTTGGCATTAAGCACATTGTGTGGAATTCCACGCATCTTCAGCATTCGGCTTAGGAGCTCGGACGTCTCCACATCTGTAGTACCCACGAGAACAGGCCTCCCGGCTGCACGGAGCTCTGCGACCTTGTTGATCACTGCGGCGTACTTAGCTTTCTTGGTCTTGTATATCTTGTCAGGCTCATCAATCCTTATCACAGGCTTGTTGGTAGGTATGACCACGACATCCAGCTTATAGATGGACCAGAACTCTCCGGCTTCCGTCTCGGCTGTACCTGTCATACCGGCAAGCTTGTGATACATACGGAAGTAGTTCTGCAACGTCACTGTGGCGAAAGTCTGTGTAGCCGCCTCGACAGCCACATTCTCCTTCGCCTCGACAGCCTGATGCAGGCCGTCGCTCCAGCGCCTTCCCTCCATAATACGGCCAGTCTGCTCATCCACGATCTTGACCTTGCCGTCTTCAGAAATGATATAGTCCACGTTCTTCTCGAACATAGCGTAGGCCTTCAGGAGCTGTATCATCGTATGGACTCGCTCGCTCTTGAGCGCATAGTCTTCCATCAAGGCATCCTTCTTCTCCTGTTTCTCCGCAGGGGTGGCGTCAGATTTCTCTATGTCCGCTACCATAGATCCCACGTCAGGAAGTATGAAGAATTCAGGGTCGGAGACCTCAGCCGCAAGCATATCGTGCCCCTTGTCCGTCATATCGACGGAATGCTGCTGTTCGTTTATGACAAAATAGAGAGGATCGGTCACTTCAGGCATCTGCCTTTCATTGTCCTGGATATAGAAGTTCTCCGCTTTCTGCATCAGCTGCTTCATTCCAGGCTCGCTGAGGAACTTGATGAGAGGCTGATATTTAGGAAGTCCCTTATGACAACGGAACAGGAGCTTGGCTCCTTCGTCTTCCTTTCCTTCCGCAATAGCCTTCTTGGCATCATTGAGAGTCTTGGTGATCAAAGCCCGCTGGCTGCTGTAAAGTTTCTCGACATATGGTCTGAAGAGCTTGAACTGCTCGTCATCCTGAGTCTTGGCTACAGGGCCGGATATGATGAGAGGTGTCCTGGCGTCGTCGATAAGGACTGAGTCCACCTCATCGACAATGGCGAAATGATGCTTGCGCTGCACCAGGTCTTTCATACTGGTGGCCATATTGTCACGCAGGTAGTCGAATCCGAACTCATTGTTGGTTCCGAACGTGATGTCGCATTCGTATGCCCGCCTCCTGGCGTCACTGTTAGGCTCGTGCTTGTCAATGCAATCCACGGAAAGTCCGTGGAACATATACAGAGGGCCCATCCATTCGGAGTCTCGTTTGGAGAGGTAGTCATTCACTGTCACCATATGGACGCCCTTCCCAGCCAATGCGTTAAGGAACACCGGCAACGTGGCCACAAGCGTCTTTCCCTCACCTGTCGCCATCTCCGCTATCTTTCCTTGATGCAGTACGATACCGCCGATGATCTGGACATCATAATGAATCATATCCCACGTGACCTCATTTCCGCCGGCAAGCCAATGATTCTGCCAAAGAGCCTTGTCACCTTCGATTTTCACGAAGTCACGCGTGGCGCTGAGGTTTCGGTCGAATTCGGATGCGGTAACCTCGACCACAGGGTTCTGCGCGAATCTCCTGGCCGTGGACTTCATTATGGCGAACGCCTCAGGAAGGATCTCATCCAGGACCTTCTCAATCTCCGCATCCTCATCCTTGACGAGTTTGTCGGATTCTGTGGCAAGCTCTTCCTTGCGATTTACCGGGATATCGCTCTCCAACTGCTGCTTTATCTCGGCTATGCGTTTCTCAAACGGCTCTTCACGCTCACGGATCTTGAGTTTCAGTTCCTCCGTCTTCGCGCGGAGCTCATCATTTGAAAGTCTGTCAATCTCCTCGTATGCGGCGAGGACCTTCATAAGGATAGGCCTCACCTGCTTCATATCGCGTTCGGACTTGGTCCCGAACACTTTTTTTATTATATCAACTAATGCCATAGTCATTCGATTTTTCTCAAAACGTACAAATATAGTGAAATCCAGCGTCAATATGAAATATCGCGCACTAAAAAAAATCAAACCAGCCTGTTGGAAATGAGAATACAATATTCTATATTAGCCATCATAACCAATAACACTGAAGAATGCCACATACATCCAGACGCGGAGCGGAACTTCCCGCCTCCCCTATCAGGAAACTCGCACCTTATGCAGCAAAGGCAGCACGGCGCGGAGTCAAGGTATATCACCTCAATATCGGACAGCCAGACCTTCCCACTCCGGAAAAGGCGATGGACGCCATCCGGGCCATAGACAGGAGGACACTGGAATACAGCCCCAGCCAGGGTATGGAGACCCTCAGGCGCAAATTCGCCGCATATTACAGGAAATTCGGAATCGACCTCGAGCCGGATGAGATCATCGTCACTGCCGGAGGCTCCGAGGCGCTTCTCGCAACGTTCCTGACCTGTTTCGACCCAGGGGACGAGGTCATCATAACAGAACCGGGATATGCGAACTATCTCGGATTCGCAAAAGCCGCCGGATTGACAGTCAGAGCCGTGACATCCAGGATTGAGGACGGATTCGCCCTCCCGTCGGCGGATGATTTCAAGGCCGCGATAACCCCGAAGACCAAAGCCATACTCATCTGTAACCCTAACAACCCTACAGGATACCTCTACTCCGCTGAGGAACTGTTCAGGCTGAGGGAGCTGGTCCGCGAACACGACCTGTTCCTCATTGCGGATGAGGTCTACCGTGAATTCGTCTATACGGACGAACCGTACATATCTGCATTGACCCTATTCGGGATTGAAGACAATGTCATAGTGGTGGATTCGGTATCGAAGCGTTATTCGGAGTGCGGAATCCGCATTGGTATGGTGGTGACAAGGAATGCGGAAGTCAGGGACGCCCTGATGAGATTCTGCCAGTCCAGGCTCAGCCCGCCGCTGCTCGGGCAAATCGTTGCTGAAGCTTCAGTCGAAGGGACGGAAACCTATTCGAGGCAATGCTTTGACGAGTACAAGGCGCGTAGGGATTTCTTCGTCAGCGGACTCAATGCCATTCCCGGTGTCTATTCACCTGTCCCGGAAGGGGCGTTCTACACAGTAGCCAGGCTTCCGGTCGATGATGCTGAGGATTTCTGCAAATGGTGCCTAACCGATTTCTGCTGGAAAGAGCACCAGGATGAGGTCAATGCAGATGAAGACGGGATTCATTTCCGCAGTCCGCTTCCCGGCCCCGACGAATCCTCGCCAGAATATACTGGGGAGACGATAATGATGGCTCCGGCAGCCGGTTTTTATGCCACACCCGGCCTTGGGAGGAATGAAGTCAGGATGGCTTACGTTCTTGACCGCAAAGAACTGAAGAGAGCCCTGCTCGTGCTCGAGAAAGCCCTGGAAGAATATAACGGGCCCCGCAGGCAATGAGCCTGCGGGAGCGTCACATAATAGTCTTAAGGAGCGCCACTGTCTTCTTCGACAGAATTTTGCAGGACATCTGACCCTCAAGGGCTCGAAAACGATGACAGTCAGAACCGACCATACTGTACCAGCCTTTCTCCAGCATCGACTCAGCCTTTCTGGCCTCTTCTTCACCATAGACACCCAATATGGATGGGAGATTCAGCTGAAACTTCGCACCCATATCTTGCAGACGGGCATAATCCTCATCATTCATATATCTATAGCGTTCCGGGTGGGCGACAATCGGGACATATCCGTAATCAAAGATGTCCGCAATGATTTCCCATAGGCGCATCGGCGGCGCCCACGTGGAAGTCTCCACAAGAAGTTCGTTGTCACCGTGCAGAAGGAGATCCCGTGCCGCAAGCCTTTTCTCGAAAAGATTGTCCATCATATTCTCGGAGGCGAGCCGGAGCTCAATGCTCCCGTGCCAGGCTTCCTGCAGTTCGCCGAATCGTCTCTTCAGTCTGTCCGTAGTGTTAGGGACATCTTCCATTATGTGAGGAGTACACCATACGACTGACACACCCTTCGCCTCAAGAAAAGAGAGAATCTTCAGAGATTCTTCCAATGTCCCCACACCGTCATCGACTCCGAAGAGGATATGGGAATGGTTGTCTTGGAAGCCTTTCATCAGACCAGTTTCCGCAAGGCTGCTTCTGCTATTGAAAAATCCGAACATTCCTATGATTGTTTTTCCTCAGCCTTGCTCTGGTTTCCATAGCCGTAACCATAGCCATAACCGTAGCCGCCGTAGCCATAATGACCATAGCCGCCGGCCTGGAAATCTACGCCATTGAGGATAAGCGCCATCCGGTTATATACGCCTTTCTCATATGCTTCCTCCACAGCCGGAAGGGCTCTCTTGTCGAAGAGGCCTGCCCTGATGACGAATACGGTATAGTCAGCTGACTTCGCTATGATGGACGTATCCGCAACGATTTCTACAGGAGGACAGTCCATAAAGATATAGTCATAGTTATAAGAAAGTTCTTCGATCATCCTGGTGAATCTGTCCGATACGAGCATCTCAGCCGGATTAGGAGGAAGCGAACCGACTGACAGTAGGTCAAGTCCGTCCCTGACATTCTGAATCTCAGACTTGATATTGTCCACCTTTCCGTTCAGATAAGCAGAAATTCCTGCCTTGTTGCGGTCAAGAGCCTTGCTGAGCGTGGCCTTTCTGAGATCAAGATCCAGCAAAAGCACCTTGCAGCCCTTCAGAGCCATAGTAGCCGCCATATTCATCACCACGAATGTCTTTCCGGCATTAGGGTTGAATGACGTGACCATTACCTTTCGGCATCCAGTGGCAGTTCCCGTCATAAAATCAAGATTGGTACGAAGCACACGGAACGCCTCGTTTATGCCGTCCCTGTTGGCAGGTTCCACCACGATTCTGGAGTTCGCCTTGTCGCACATTTTCTTGTGAAGCCTGTTCATCAACCCTGCACCCTGCCCGATCTGCGGTATCTCCGCAAGGAAAGGCAACTGGAGAGCTGTGACATCCTGACGGTTCTTGACGCGAGTGTCAAGCTGCTTCAGCAGGAAGAATATGCCGAACGGAATGCCCATTCCGAGAACCAATGCGACAAGCAGAACCATCTTATTATTCGGAGAGTCGGGCCTGTCATTACCGGTAGGAGTCATCACCAGACGCGTGTTTCCTACATTGACAAGACTGGCTATCTCATTCTCCTCCCTCTTCTGAAGAAGGTAGATGTAGAGTTCCTCCTTTATTTTCTGCTGACGTTCTATGGAGAGGAGCTGGAGCTCCTGCCCTGATGTATTGGCGATGCGCGACATTATGTCGTTCTCCTCCGCAGAGACCTTGTCCGCCTGAAGCTGAAGCGTAGATATGAGATTGTCGATGGATCTGTTTATCGCGATCTTCAGGGCGGAGATCGTCTGGTTCAAATCAGACACCAGAGGGTTGTCATTGCTGCTCTCGTTCATCAGCCTGTCCCTGTTCAGCACAGCCTGGTTATATTCCTTTATCTGGCTCTCCACGGTCGTGCTTGAAAGACCGGAATTGGCCGGTATCAGAGCTCCCGAATGCGCCGGATTGTCCAGATATTCCTTTATGAACTTGGCAATGGAAAGCTGGTTGTTCACATCGAACGACTTGGCCTTATACTGAGAAGATTCCTCCAAGTATGCCGCGGACAATGACTGGATGTCCGTGATCTTGTGAGACGCCTTATAATCCTTTAGGTTCTCCTCTACGCCTCCCAGTTCCTTCTCGATGACAACGAGACGATCATTGATGAAAGAAGTGGTGTTTCTCGCGGATTTGTTCTTGTTCTCCACCCACTGCTCATTATATATGTCAATGAGTGTCCTCAAGACTGCGTCAGCCCTGGACGGGAACAGATCCTTGAATGCGAGCACGAGCACAGTGGACTCCTTCCCGGAAAGCGACACTGAGAGCCTCTGGCAGTATGACTTGGCGAGTCTCTTGGCATTCACCCAGCTCACGACTATCGGCTTGTGCCATTCGCTGTACATCATCGTAGGGACGACGGCGAGCCTGCCGACTGGTGTAGTCAATGTATCCCGCAATGTACCGGAAATCTTTTCCTTATATTCTATGTCCTCACCGGCGACGCGGAAATCCTTTATCACGAATGTACTGTCACCGGTCCTCGTTATCTCGAACGAATATGCCGAGACATTATTGTCGCCGGCCTGGACAAGCGCTATCGGCGAATCAGCGAACTTCTCCCTGCTGCGGAGGAACTGTTTCTCGCGATATGTGGTCTCAAGTCCCAGCCTTCTGACGACACAGCTCATCAGGTCAGGAGAAGAGAACGCCTCCATTTCATTATATACGTTGGAGCCTCCGGTGGCGGCACGATAGCGTGATATTCCACCTGTGAACGAAGCGAGATCCCTGAGCGCTGAATTCTCGTTGCTGTCATCGACTATGACCTTGGCTGAACGAGAGTATGTCGGCGCTGTCCTGTAGAGATATACTGCAGCGAAAAAGAGGCAGACCGCCACGGACAAGGCATACCACCATTTATTGTCCCATATCATCGACCAGATGTCAGCGAGATTGAGGAGGTCCCCTTCCTCTTCATTATGATTGCCTGCAAACGGCTTGTTTTCGAGGTTATCTGTTGCCATATTATTCAATTTGATTATTAGAATAGCGCCTATTTAGTCATCGCTATGATCAGGTTGGCTATAGTCACTGCAAACGAACCCATAGACACCCAGAACGATGCTGATTTGAGGTTGTTTTCGTTAATGGTCGACTGTCCCGCCCTCACCTTGTTCGGTTCCACGAGGACCACATCATTCTGCTGAAGATAATATGCAGGCGAGCTGAACAGGTCCACTGAACGGATATCCACCACATATATATTACGCTGGCCGTTGAGCTCTCGCACAACAGACACTCTGTCTCGCCGTCCATATATGGTCAAGTCACCCGCAAGGCTCAGAGCCTCAAGCAATGTGATCTTGTCCCCAGTGATGGAATACGTACCAGGATGTGACACCTCGCCGAGGACAGATATCTTGAAGTTCATAAACTCCACCGACACCACAGGATCCTTGAGGAGATTCCGGGAGACGAGTTCTCCACGGACCTTGTCAGCCACCTGCCAGCGTGTGAGGCCGGCAACATTGATCTTCCCGACTATCGGAAATTCGATGTCACCGTTGTTATCGACGGAATATCCAAGGATACGGTTATACGAGCCTGACACGGATGTCTCCGCACCGGCCTGATAACTGACACTTGAAAGATTGAACATTGCGGACAGCTCAGGATTTCGACTGGATACCACAATGGATATCATATCCTTAGGCTGGACCAGGATGCCCATTTCCGGTTTCATAACCATCGCAGTGTCCTGCTTTGCATCCTGAAGATAGTTTATGTTGCGGTACGTCCTGGAACCGCAGGAGGCCAAAAGCATTGATGCGCAAATCGTCACCAACAGAGATAAAAGCCCGTGTCTCATATTACCAGTTTTATAGATTTTCCGTTTTTAGTCCACAAAGATATCTATTTTATCCGTAAAATCGAATACAATCTGACACCAAGAAGCGATTCCGGCATAAGAATCTGTCTAAAATTATGTATTTTTGCGGTATCCGAAAGATTTTTTTATGGAAACATCCAGACCTTTGATATATATCTACACGGACGGGGCTTCGAGCGGAAATCCCGGCCCGGGCGGCTACGGAGTGGTGATGAAATGCGGGGCATTGACCAAAGAGATGAGCGGAGGGTTCATACGCACCACCAACAACCGAATGGAACTTCTTGCGGTGATCACCGGATTGGAGGCTGTCAAATGGAAGAATGCGGACATAGAAGTCTGGAGCGACTCATCCTATGTGGTCAAGGCGATAAATGAAGGCTGGCTGCGGAACTGGGAGCGCAAAGGCTTCGCTAAAGTCAAGAACCCGGACCTCTGGAAAAGGTTCCTGGAGGTCTACCGCAGGCACAATGTCGTCTTCCACTGGCTGAAGGGGCACGCCGGGCATCCCGAGAACGAGAGGTGTGACGAGCTTGCCGTAAACGCCGGAGCTGGAGCTATATCCCGCGGAGAGCGATTGCCTGTGGACACTGGATTTGAAGAGGCATCAGGAAGTGAGAGCGGACTTTTCGGGCAGTCAGGTCGATGAACTTGAAAATATGGAAACAGTTTCGTAAATTTGAAAGATTAACATAAGAAAGACATACTATGATAAATAATAAGCTTACGGTGGGCATAACCCAGGGAGACGGCAACGGGATAGGATATGAAGTCATCATCAAGGCACTTGCCGACGCACGTATCCTGGAGGGTTTCACACCGGTCATCTACGGCTCGTCCAAGATTTTCGGATTCTATAGGAAACTTATACACAATCTCGAGCAGCTCGACACTTACGTGATAAATTCCGTGAAAGAAGCCAAGCCGAAGAAGATAAACATCCTGAACTGTCTTCCCGACAACGTCTACGTAGAACCGGGACAGCCTTCACCGGAAGCGGCCAAATGTGCTATAACGGCACTTGAGCGCGCCACGGAAGACCTGAAGAACGGAGACATTGACGTACTCGTCACCGGGCCGATAAACAAGAGGGCTATGACCAATGCAGGATTCGGCTTCACCGGACACACGGAATACCTGAAGAAGGAATTCGGTGCGGAAGACGTGGCGATGTTTATGATCAGCGCCCAGCTAAAGATCGGTGTGGTCACAGGTCACATTCCTCTGAAGGACGTGCCTTCAAGCATCACATCCGAGAAGATTCTCACGAAGCTCCGCCTTATGAACGCATCGCTCAAGAGAGACTTCGGCATATCCTGCCCCAAGATCGCAGTTCTCGGCCTGAACCCTCATTGCGGGGACGACGGACTTCTCGGCGACGAGGAGGAGACCATAATCGCACCTGCCGTGAAAGCAGCCAACGACGAAGGCATAGTGGCATTCGGTCCATACTCCCCTGACGGATTCTTCGGGCTCGCCAACTACAGCAAGTTCGACGCTACACTCGCAATGTATCACGACCAGGGACTGGCCCCGTTCAAGGCGCTTGACTTCTCCGACGGCGTGAATTTCACCGCAGGGCTTCCTATAGTCAGGACTTCGCCGGACCACGGCACAGCATTCGAGATGGCCGGACGGGACGAGGCTGATCCAATGTCTATGATGTCCGCCATCTACGCAGCCATCGACATCTACAGGAACCGAGTCGCATACGACAGGCTCATCGCAGGAAAAATGCAGGAGAGAGTCATCGAGGACCGTAGGCCTGAACGCCCGGGACGGCCGCAGATAGAATAATACAGGACAATGCAGACGGATCCAAAGCCCGAAATACAGTTTCTGAAGGGAGTAGGGCCCAAACGGGCTCTTCTTCTGGAATCCGAATTGGGTGCAGGAACCGTCCAAGAACTCATAAGGGTATTCCCATACAAATACATTGACAGGAGCACCGTCATACCGATAGCCGGAATCCAGGCGACAGGCGCATATATCCAGGTGCGCGGCACCGTGATTTCAGCCACTCTTCTGGACAAGGCAGGGAATCAGGTCGCACAGGACACAGCAAAATTCAACTCCGTAAGCCGGCTGAGCGTCATCATCGCGGATGAGAGCGCCCAGATGGAACTTGTGTTCTTCAAAGGAGTGAAATATATGCTTTCCAAGCTCCAGCCTGGCAAGAAGTTCATCTTCTTCGGGAAGCCGTCCGTTTTCAACGGGAGAGTCAATATGGTTCACCCCGAGGTGGATGACGACAATGGAGCCGGCACATTGCCGTCCGGCACGATGACAGGAGTGTATCCGTCCACCGAGAAACTTAAGAACGCCGGCATCACCGGAAAGGTGATGAACAAGATAATGGCTTCGGCGCTCCAGGCCGCGGCACCTGGGATTGCGGAGACATTGCCGGAATATATAATAAAGGAGAAAGGTCTGGCCTCGCTGCAATACGCATTGATGAACATCCATTTTCCGAAGGATATCTATGCCCTGAAGAAGGCGGAATACAGACTGAAGTTCGAGGAGCTGTTCTACCTTCAGCTGTCTCTTCTGAAACAGAAGTTCATACGGAGCCGAAACGAGAAGGGCATACCTATGCCCAAAGTCGGGGATGCGTTCAACATCTGCTATAAGGCATTGCCCTACAGCCTCACAGGAGCACAGAAGCGGGTGATAAAGGAAATTCGCGCCGATATGATGAGCGGACGTCAGATGAACAGGCTGCTTCAGGGTGACGTAGGCTCTGGAAAGACGATGGTCGCCGTACTGTCTGCCCTGCTGGCAGCCGGCAATGGATACCAGTCTTGCATAATGGCACCCACGGAGGTACTGGCCAGGCAGCATTTCGCCAACATCAGCAAATATCTGGCAGGAACAGGAGTGGAGGTGTCCATACTCACCGGCACATCCAAGACGTCTGAAAGAAAGACCATATTGGCAGACCTCGCATCAGGCAAGACCGGAATAATAGTCGGCACGCACGCACTGATAGAGGACAATGTCGTATTCCGCAACCTCGGCCTGGCGATAATCGATGAACAGCATAGGTTCGGAGTGGACCAAAGGTCGAGACTCTGGAGGAAAAGCAGCGACGGCATCCCGCCGCATATCCTGGTAATGACGGCGACGCCGATACCGAGGACATTGGCGATGACTCTCTACGGAGACCTGGACGTCTCCGTGATAGACGAGATGCCTCCAGGCAGAAAGCCGATACAGACCATACAGATAACCGAGAGAAAGAAGCTTCAGCTGTTCAGATTTATGAAAGACCAGATAGCGAAGGGGCATCAGGCTTATGTCGTCTATCCGATGATCTTCATAAACGAGAAGCTGGACTACAAGAATCTGGAAAGCGGATATGAGGAGATAGTGGAGGCCTTCCCATTCCCACCATACAAGGTGGCGATAGTGCACGGACAGCAGAGCGACGAAGACAAGGCGTTCAATATGAACGCTTTCGTTGCAGGAAGGGCCAACATTCTGGTATCCACGACAGTGATAGAAGTGGGCGTGGATGTCCCGAACGCCACGGTGATGGTGATAGAAAGCCCTGAGCGTTTCGGCCTCAGCCAGCTGCATCAGCTCCGCGGTCGCGTAGGTCGCGGCGGAGGCGAATCCTACTGCATACTGGTACGGGGAGACAAGATAAGCGAAGAGTCCAGAAAAAGAATCGACCTGCTGTGCCAGACGGAAGACGGATTCGTGCTTGCGGAAGAGGATATGAAGATGCGAGGGCCGGGAGACTTGGAGGGTACCCAGCAAAGCGGACTTCCAATAGAGCTTACCATCGCATCTCTCGCAAAAGACGGTACGATACTCTCAGATGCAAGGGAATATGCCTCACATATCCTGGAGCAGGATCCTGACCTGTCCCAGCTAAGGAACAGACAGCTGGCGTTGGAACTCCGCAAGGATAAGTACTTCAGACATGACTACAGCAAGATCAGCTGACAGACAAAAAATAACATATGAGACATTCAATCAGAGCAGGCGGTTTAACCGCATTGACAATCAGCGCATTAATGATGATGAACTGTAAAAGTGAAGAAACGGCGGCGGACTATATAGGGCCATCGCAGATCGAAATCCAGGACGGAAAGATGACACCGGAGGCTCTTCTGGCATTCGGAAGACTGTCCGATCCTCAGCTGTCACCGGACGGCAGGCATATCCTCTATGGCGTCAGTTACACCTCCGTGGAAGAGAACCGAAGCTGCCGGAATCTTTTTATAGTCAATGCTGACGGCACCGAACCGCGCCAGCTGACAAAGGACGGAAAGAGCATCAGCTGCGCCAGATGGATTGACGGCGGGAAAGGCATCGCATACATCCAGGGAGGCCAAATATGGAAGGCGTCCATCCGTGGCATCGGCGGAAACACACCAAGACTGGTGAAGCGGGTGAAGCTCAGTGACATCCCGGCAGGAGTCGGAGAATTCAAGCTCTCACCTGACGGAAATAGAGTTATGTACATAAGCTATGTGCATAGCGACGTGAAGACTCCGTCCGACACTGATCCGAAGCTGGACAAGGCCACGGCCTACGTAGCGGAAGACCTGATGTACAGGCATTGGGATCACTGGGTGACAGAGCTGCCTCACACATTCATCGCCGACTTCAAGGAAGACATCACACCAGAGGGAAGCATTGACTTACTTGCTTCTGAGGAAAAGCTTTACGAACTTCCGATAGAGCCTTTCGGTGGTCTGGAGCAGCTGGACTGGAGCCCGGACGGAAGATATATCGCCTACTCCTGCAAGAAAAAGACCGGCAAGGAATATGCGTTCAGCACGAACACAGAGATATACATATATAATGTAGCGGACGGGTCCTGCGATGTCATTCCGATGGGAGGAGGCTACGATACTGACCCGGTATGGAGTCCTGACGGCCGGCATATCGCCTGGCTGAGTATGGCGCGTGACGGATACGAGGCAGACAAGGTCCGCCTGATGACCGCCGATTTCAGCGACGGAAAGGTCAGCGGAATACGCGATCTCACCGCAGATTTCAAGTACAACTCAGCAGGGCCGGTCTGGGACAATGACTCCAGGACCATCTATTTCAACTCTCTCGCCGAGGGTCTCCAGGGAATTTTCAAGGTCAATGCAGATGGCGCCATCTCGCGTGTCACTCCGGACACTCAATGGTGCGACTACAATTCTCCTTTCGCCATCGTGAAATCAGACAAGGGCACAACTCTCCTCGCATCGTGGTGCAGTATGGACTTCCCTACCGAGCTTGTAAGCGTTTCCGCCGAAGACGGTGCTTCTGTCCAGCTGACACACGAGAACGACCATATTCTTTCACAGCTGGCGCCGCACAAGATGGAGGCACGTATGGTGAAGACAGTGGACGACAAGGATATGCTGACCTGGGTGATGTATCCGCCTCAATTCGATTCCACAAAGGTCTATCCGTCCATTCTCATCTGTCTCGGAGGCCCTCAGGGCACCATCAGCCAGTCCTGGTCATACAGATGGAACTACAGGCTGATGGCCGCCCAGGGATATGTGGTCGTAATGCCTAACAGACGAGGCACGACAGCGTTCGGTCAGGACTGGTGCGAGCAGATTTCCGGAGACTACTCCGGACTGAACATCCAGGACTACATCTCCGCAGCCAAGGAACTGAAAGCAGAGCCATACATCGGAAAGATGGCGGCCTGTGGTGCAAGCTACGGCGGATACTCTGTCTATTATCTTGCCGGAGTCCACGAGAACCTATTCGACTGCTTCATCGCTCACGCCGGCATCTTCGACGAGAAATATATGTACTATGAGACAGAGGAGATGTGGTTCTGCAACTGGGACAACGGAGGTCTCACCGAATACGCATATACACCTGGGCAGACAGGCCCTGCCGGAGACGGCGTCACATTCGGAGGGATGCAGCAGGCAGGCTCGCCGTGGAGTTCTGCTGCGAAGTCCAGATGGCATTACTCGCACAGCCCGGTGGACAATGTGACTAAATGGAACACCCCTATCCTCTGCATCCACGGTGGAATGGACTTCCGAATTCCTTACGACCAGGGTATGGCAGCGTTCAATGCAGCACAGATGATGGGCGTCCCGTCGAAGCTGATCGTGTTCCCGGACGAGTGCCACTGGATACTGAAGCCACAGAACGCCCTTTTCTGGCACCGCGAATACTTCGACTGGCTCGACAAATGGTGTAAATAGAGTCCCGCAGGCGCTAGCCTGTGCCTCTACTGGGGCGCATAAAAAAAGACCGCCAAGTCGCGGTCTTTTCTTTTATTCAGT
The DNA here is from genome assembly GCA_934695325.1 of uncultured Bacteroidales bacterium. Classification (GTDB taxonomy): domain Bacteria; phylum Bacteroidota; class Bacteroidia; order Bacteroidales; family UBA932; genus Cryptobacteroides. The sequence continues at coordinate 160,195 of CAKUVD010000003.1, forward strand.
GACGACCTGAACTTTAGGACTGGAGGCGAACATCTTCTTCACGGTCTCATACCCAGTCCAGCATCAGTTATGACTTTCTCAAGCGCAGTATTTCCGGTAACTATGAGATTACTCACTATCCCACTCGTCATAAGCATCGTTCTTCAGGTTGAGCACCTTCATCTTAGACATATTCTCAAGTTCAACGATGACGACATTCTCCTTCTTGCTCAGATCCACATCGGACAAAAGGATATTGAACGCACGGAGTTATCTCAAAGTCTGTCGAACTTATAGCCAAGCAGATGCAATTCGGCCGCCGCCCCTATCCTATACATCTCCTGACACGAGGCGACAAACACGTGATATGCGACAATACTCTGAGGCTCAATGTTCTCGTAACGTATCAGCGAGACCGTGACATCGGCGCATCTGCGGAAGAGATTTCGGATGGCATCAGCTTCCGAGGAATTCAGGTCAATGCCGATGATGTCTTCCATTATATGGTCATCCATATCATCGAATCCCTGCTTCCCATAATAAGCGGAATACGGCATTCCGGAGCACACCTGCCAGTCGGCATCCCATCCACAGGCGACAGCCATCCCGAGATATGCGGCCCAAGCGACAGAGACCGTAGGATACTCCGCAATCTGCTGCATCGCGTCAGCGATATAGTCGCCGCCAAGTATGTTCCACTGTCCATCAATGTCCGGACTCCCCAGCAGCATCGCCGGAGCAGGCTCCCCTTCCGGAGCAGACGTCACTGGCATACCGCTTTCACGGCACACTCTTATAAGTTCTCTCTCGAGCTTGTCCGCATATTTTTCAATGTCGTATGTAGTATCCATCGCAAATCATTTTGAGGCGCAAAGATACGACAAATCATCATAATTTTTGTATTTTTGTCGCTCTGACGAATATATGTGACATATATGACACCTCAGCAACGCCACGACTGTATGGCCAGCATACACTCCAAAGACACTCGACCGGAATTGGTCGTCCGGCACGAACTGTGGCAGCGCGGATATCGTTTTCGCAAGTGTGTCAAGACTCTGCCTGGCACTCCAGACGTTGTACTTCCGAAGTACCGCACAGCCATATTCATCAATGGATGTTTCTGGCACGGTCACAAAGGCTGCGACAAATACACTGTTCCCAAGAGCAATGTCTCTTTCTGGAAGAACAAGATCGCCAAAAACCAGGAACGAGACTTGAAGAACACCCAACTTCTCGAGTCCATCGGATGGAATGTCATCACCATCTGGGAATGCGAACTGAAAAAGTCACGACTGTCTGGAACAATCGCCAGGACGGAGCATCAGATCAAGGACAATGCTTTCAGATGGAAAGAATACAAGGCCCGCCGCAGACAAGACCGCCAATTCGCACTCGAACAAGCCAGAAAACGTAGAGAGATAACCGCAGCACTGGAAGCAGAGCTGCGGTCAAAATTCCACATTCCACAGAGAATCAAGAGGTTGTCGCACTCAGAGCACAATCTCTGACTCACAACCGCAAAGCCCAAGCTTTTTCATCAACGCCTCCGGCTGAGGATCGTGTCCCCGGAAGTTGCGGTAGAGCACCGCAGCATCCTGGGAATCTCCACGCGAAAGAATGTTGTCACGGAAACTGTGGCTCACCGCTGTATTGAAAATGCCCTTTTCCTTGAACAGGGCGAAGGCATCGGCCTCGAGGACTTCAGCCCACTTATAGGAGTAATATCCAGCCGAATAGCCTCCGGCAAAGATATGTGAGAACGATGTAGATATGCAAGTCTCAGGAAGTGATACAGTTACGGCATAAGGCTCCAGCGTCTTCTTCTCGAAACTTATGACATCTATATCCTCCGGCACAGTCTTGAGGGAATGCCAGGCCATATCAAGGAGTCCGAACTGAAGCTGACGCACCTGAGAATAGCCGGCGAGGTAATTTTTCGCGGCGACAATCTTGTCAATGAGTTCGGACGGAATGTTCTCTCCTGTCTGATAATTCTTTGCGAATGTATTGAGATATTCAGGCTCAAAGCCCCAGTTCTCCATTATCTGCGACGGAAGCTCCACGAAATCACGTGCGACAGACGTTCCGGTTATCGATGGATAGCGTCCCTCCGCCAGAATGCCGTGAAGGGCGTGCCCGAACTCGTGGAGGAATGTAGTGAACTCGTCGTGAGTTAGAAGAGACGGAGACGTGGAGGTCGGCTTGCTGAAATTCGTCACAATGCTTATGAACGGCCTCTTCTCGACTCCGTTCTCAATGCTCTGGCCTCTGAATTCTGTCATCCATGCACCGCCTCTCTTGCTTGCGCGAGGGAAGAAGTCCGCATAGAACAGAGCCTTGTGCGCTCCATTTTCATCTGTCACATCATAAACCATCACATCCTTATGGTAGCCAGGTATATCCTTGCGAAGCGTAAAATTCAGTCCATAGAGCCTATGCGCCAGGCCGAACACAGCGTCAATGCAGTTCTCCAGCTTGAAGTAAGGTTTGAGAAGTTCCTCGTTAAGAGAGTACTTCGCCTCCTGATAGCGCTCTGACCAATATGAGAAATCCCACGGCATCAATTCCGTGTCATCGAATCCATTCTCCCTGGCATAGGAAAGGATTTCAGCAACCTCAGCCTTCGCGAACGGGAGCGACGGGATCACCAGCCTGGCCAGGAAATCATTGACAGTATCCGGATTCTTCGCCATCCTCTCTTCCAGAGCATAGTCTGCGTAAGTACCGTAACCAAGGATATTCGCTGTCTTTATCCTCAGATCGACAATCTTCTTCACATTCTCGATATTGCTGAACCCTCCGGAGACGGCCCTTGTGTTATAAGCCATATACATCTGGCGGCGAAGATCACGGACCTTGCTGAACTTCATAAAAGGGCCATAGCTGGGATGGTCCAGAGTAAACGCCCAGCCATCAAGATTCTTCTCTTTCGCAGTCTCTGCGGCAGCCTCGACAGAATAAGCCGGAAGTCCGGCGAGATCCGAGGGATCAGTGACATTAAGGACATAGGCATTGGTGGCGGCGAGGACGTTCTTGCCGAATGCCAGGGACGCAAGTGAGAGTTCCTCGGAAAGGCGGCTGTACTCGGCCTTGTCCTCTGCATTCAAGTTGGCTCCGTTACGTCTGAATGACCTGTAGGAGTTCTCCAGTATGCGCATCTGGTCGGGCTCCAAGTTAAGGCTGTCCTTCTTTTCATAAACCGACTTCACCCTCCTGAACAGTTTATCATTCAGAGACACATACATGGAATACTCGGTCAGTTCAGGAGACACTTCCTCGGCGATTTCCTGCATCTCGTCGTCCGTGTCCGCCTCCAGGAGGTTGAAGAAGATTCCGGACACACGTTCAAGCGTCTGTCCTGCATATTCCATCGCCTCTACAGTATTCTCGAATGTAGGCTCTTCAGGATTGTCTGCAATCGCATCAATCTCAGCCTTGGCCTCGGCGATTCCCTTTTCAAAGGCCGGAAGGTAGTGCTCATTGCGTATCTTGTCGAACTGCGGAGCACCGTAGGGCAGTCTCGACTCTGTCAAAAGAGGGTTTTCCATATTGCAAGAAGTTATCAGGTTCACTGTATCCACGGCTTGACCTTATAATCGGCCAGCTTGTCACACGAAGAACCGATCTCGCCGGCAGTCCTCGTCTGCGGATATTTCTCCACGGCTGACTTGAATCGGCATAGAGCGGCATAGTTCTGAGCTGCCATTTCCGGGTCTCGTATCATTCCAAGGCCATCATTGATATACTTTCCCGCATCAGAAACAGCCTGTTTCCGATACTCAGATGTCGGCCACTTATCATCATATACCATATGATAATGCGTCAAGGCCCAACAGTAATCGAATGAGGACATAAGTCCGATGCCGTATTTCACGGAAGCCTCTCCACTGATGTCCGGATTCCTTGACTTCATCTTCATTTCCAATGACGCCATTTCTCTTGCGAATGCCAGTTTGTAATTCTTTTGAACCTTTCCCTTTCTGTGCCCATATATGAACGGCATACGGCTGAAGTACGCATACACATTGGTAGTCTTTTCGTAAGAAGGCCGTACCATAGAAAGGAACTCTGCGGCCTTCTGATACTTGCGCTCGCGAATATATCTGGTTCCTATCAGCTCCCGGACATAGTCGTGATTCACATAGCCCCGCTCGTCCAGATACCGGCCAAACTCCGTGGTATCCGCACCCATACTCTGCTCATAACGGATTACCGCATTGAGGTCGAGCGTGTCGAGAGCATTGAAATAATAGTTGGAATAGTCGAACATATTATCGATGTCCGTAGCAGCTCGGTACCGAGCCATCGTGTACGTCTTAGGTTTTTCCTGCCACTTGCCGCCGTACCAGTCTGCCGTGAATCTGTCCACGATCTGCAGGAGACGGTTGTCTGCCATATTGCGCAGCCGGAGGGACAGCACCGGATCCACCTTGTCCATCTTAGGGGCGACGACCCCGATGAGAACCTTGCGCAGCATATCATTCCAATAATAGTAACTGAGGCTGATATGCAGGGCATAGCCATCTGCCGTTATCTCCCTGACCTTTCCCGTGATGCCGCCGCATATCTTGGAGTCCAGCCAGCGGATCTGTCCATAGAGCCTGTCCAGATAAGCAGCGTCATAACTGCTTGTCTTGGCATCCAGATACATCCTGAGCACTTTCACGGACTCCCCCACGAAACGGCTCCCGTGAGCAGCCTCTGCTTTTCTCAGGAGTTTCAGAGCCATCGACTGATCTCCGGAGACATCTGCCAGAAAAGACGCAGAATAATACCAGACCTTCGGCGCCTTGGCATTCACGGCACCCTTGAGACATATATTCATATACTCCCTTGCCTTGGCAGTGTCCACCACAGGGGAATAACCGCCGCAAGCGTCCCTATCTATTCTTCCTACGACATCCTGAAGCAGTTCCGGGACATCCCTCCCGTCAGGAAGATTCACGGCGGCGAAATCAAGCAAGCCACTGTACGTTCCCTCCTTGGAATAATGTTCATATAGAGACTTGAGATCACCCTTGCTTTTATAATAGCCTAAGGCCCTCTCCTTGTCTCCTGTCCGGTATGCGGCACCCGCCACGTATCCAAGCGTCATATTCCGTATCACGCCATCTTTCAAGCGCCATTTCCGGGCATTCCAGAGTGAGTCAATCTGACCGTACATCTTCAGCGTGAACATCGCCCTCACAGCCTGGAGGATGTATCTGTCCTCCAGCCTCTTTCCTTTATATGACAATGACTTGTCTATGACATCTTCGAGTTCTGCCTTGACCGGCTCGCCTTTGGACGGATAATACCACGGATCATTAATCTCGAAGCGAGCCTGCTCACAGGACTTCGCCGTCACGAGAAAGTCAGCAGCCTCCCTGTCGCCGGATGACGCGATATACCGAACAAATGAATTATCCGAATCCTTGTCATCCAGCAGTCCCTTCATCTGCTCCAACGAATACCCATACACGACATCTGAGATGTCCGCCTCTCTGACATACGGCCGGGCAAGTCTTTTCCAAGCCGCACAATTGGCCTCCCGCTCCGAGGTATTCCGCGCATCCTTGTCGAACGCCCTGAACATATAATACTCCTCAGGGTAATTCCAGAACGGCCCGCAGCAGAATGCCGGAACCGCGGCCAGCATCAACGCCCCGCTAACGAAGAATCTCATCAATCTCATCATCACTATATTTAGAGAGGTTTGCCATATCCAGATGGTATATTATATTGTTAGAGGACCCCATCCCAAGTTTCTTGTCCACAAGTCCCTTTACTTTCCGTATCAGAGCTATGTCCGGATATTCATAACGTATCGTCTGCCCTGCGGTGAAATGTACAGCCCCCACCTCGCAGTCTTCATTGACAATATACCAGTTCCCTTTTTTCTTTGTCAATGCAAGATTGGAGTCCAGATCCACGGGAGAGAGTATGCGGTCAAACGATCCGTTCTTCTTGAACACAGCGTTCCAGCTGAAAGTCGGATAAGATATATCCACTTGCCTGCAGTTATGATTCCTCGCAGCACAGAATTTATTGACTCTGGACTTGACGCCAAGGTATTTCTTCACATCCGCATAAGCAAGAATCGAGTTGTCTGTTTCCAGATTCTTTATGGCTCCGGTATTATACATCATCAGGACCCCTTTGTCAAATGGATACTCCGCCAGTTCAATCTGATGCAGACGGATGGTGCCACTCAGGAGCATACCCTCTCTATGCAGGATTTCCTTAGCCGCATTGCACAGCCTGTCATACGACTGCTTTGACGACGCTGTCCAGTCACAGTCGAACTGCACTTCCCTGACAGGCCCGAGGTCATTGTATGAGCACATATTCAATACCCGCTTCACGATCTTCGCCGCAAGTTCGGCTTCTTTGCTCTCGAAATGCCTGAGAGCATTGACCGTGATGAAAACTGCAGGGACAATCTCGACGCCCTCCGGTTTTGCGGATTCGAAAGCCGCCGTAGCAACAGGCACAACATCCACCCTGTCCTTCGAATAGTCGGGAGTCACGTCCACATCGAACATTCTCAGATAAATCCTGTCAATGCCGTGCCTTTCCAGGAAAGATTTTTCTTCTGTCCCGATCTTGAATGTGGTTTTCCAGAAATAGACGCTACGATGACGCACTGAATCGACAGCTGCAGTGACATCACCGCCGCTCTGGCGCTCCGACCGTCTGCCAGAGCAGGACATAATAAGAGCACTTACAATGATGACAGCCGCTAAAATCCGCAACCGAAGAAGAGACAAGGCATCGGGCATTTTACAGCAAAACATATCTAAAAAGTTCATATTCAGTTATTTATAGAGTCCAGACAATACCTGGCAGCAAATCGCTTGCGCCAATGCTGCATTATCATTATTAATCACGGCATAAAAGTATGAAAAATTTTTATGCCGTAATCTTCTTCAGGGTATTGATTTTAATTGTTTTTTATCAATCACTGCTCCTATAAAAAATGCCGCAAAGAAAAAGCGGCTACTCCAGATGGGTAGAATTCTTCAGACTGGAATGTGCCTTCACATATAATAAGGAAATGATATACCTGTTGGCAATAAATTTTTTCAGTTGGAACGATATGCTAACCCTCAATCAGCTGCTGCCAAGTCGTGATATTCTTCATTTCTGTCGCGAAAAGTGAATGGGGCTGGCATGTGGCCGAATGTGCAAAAGGACACCGGAAAATGGTAAAAAGCTTGCAAAAGCAAGATTGACTTTAGTTCAATTATATTTTGTGCTCAAGACAGGGTATCTTTGCATAGCACCAATCTGCCATTGTTTATTATGAATGGCACGGACATTTTCGCTGCGCTCTACAAGTGGAAGAATATGGAGTATCTATTGAATAGAATTCCGACATATTCTTAGCAAGAAAACTATTTATTGCATCTCGTTTCACTTCCGGCACCCCACACATCCGGAATTTTTGGCTAAATTTGTCAAATAGCATATTATTTAACACAACTCAAGAATATGAAACGAAATCCACTGACAATCCTGTCTTTCGTAATGATTGCGGTATCAGCCTGCTCCTCCAAGCCGGAAATCCCCGTGTATATGGACGAGAGCAAAGACATCGATGCAAGAGTGGCGAACGCTCTTTCCCGTATGACAATGGAAGAGAAGGTCGCAATCCTCCACGCACAGAGCAAATTCTCGTCTCCAGGCGTACCTCGTCTCGGCATTCCTGAACTCTGGTGCACCGACGGTCCACACGGAATCAGGCCCGAGGTAAAATGGGATGAGTGGGACCAGGCAGGATGGACCAATGACTCCTGCACCGCCTTTCCTGCATTGACCTGCCTCGCGGCTACATGGGACAGGGAGGCATCTGCATTGTATGGGAAAAGCATCGGAGAAGAGGCACGATACAGAGAGAAAGATGTATTGCTCGGCCCGGGAGTCAATATCTACAGGACGCCTTACAACGGTCGCAATTTCGAATATATGGGAGAAGACCCTTTCCTTTCAGGAGAGATGTGCGTACCATATATACAGGAAGTACAGAAAAACGGCGTGGCGGTCTGCCTGAAACATTTCGCCTTGAACAATCAGGAGTGCAACCGGCACATAGCCGATGTAGATGTAGATGACAGGACACTGTATGAGATCTACCTGCCTGCTTTCAAGAAAGGAGTCCAGGAAGGAGGTGCTTGGTCCATAATGGGTGCATATAATCTATACAAAGGTCAGCACCTGTGCCACAACAAACACCTACTCGATGGAGTCCTGAAAGGAGAATGGAATTTCGACGGGGCCGTCATCAGTGACTGGGGCGGTGCCTGCGACCCCGACCAGGCAGCGGAATATGGACTCGACCTGGAATACGGAACCTGGACAGACGGGCTGGCAAGCAAAGGAAAGAAGAGCTATGACAACTATATGCTTGCAGACCCATACCTTGAGCGTCTCCGTGATGGACGCGCATCACTCAAGACTCTTGACGACAAGGCAGGGCGTGTGCTGAAGCTCATCTTCCGCACGGCGATGAACACACACAAGCCTTTCGGCTCGCTCAATTCTCCGGAGCATCTCGATGCTGCACGGCGGATAGGCGCTGACGGAATCGTTCTGCTGAAGAACGATGAGTCAGCAAGCGGCTCCAAAGTCCTGCCTATAGACCTGTCCCATCTGAAGAAGATTCTCGTGGTCGGAGAGAATGCCGTGAAGATGATGACCGTAGGAGGAGGCTCGTCCTCACTGAAAGTACAGCACGAAGTCACTCCGCTGGAAGGAATACTCAATGCTGTCGGAGACAATGCGGAAGTCATATATGAAAGAGGTTACATCGGCAAGATAGAAAACAGCTACAATGGAGTCTCTACCGGTCAGGATCTCTCAGAGACACGCACCGCAGAGCAGCTTATAGAAGACGCATCTAAAGCAGCTGCCGAGGCTGACGTGGTGCTCTTCTTCGGCGGCCTGAACAAGCATTCGCACCAGGACTGCGAAGGAATGGACAGACTCTCTTATGGACTTCCATACGGGCAGGACGAAGTCATAGAGGCACTTGCCGCGGCGAATCCAAACCTCGTAGTATGCCTCGTAAGCGGAAACGCAGTCGCTATGCCGTGGATAGGACAGGTCCCGGCCATCACTCAATGCTGGTACTGCGGCTCACAGGCAGGAAATTCCATCGCCGATGTCATATTCGGAAAAGTCAATCCTAGCGGAAAGCTTCCGTTCTCATTCCCTGTAAAAATCGAGGATTCTCCGGCACACGCAATGGATGCCTACACCTGCGGAGCAGACGTGCATTATAAAGAAGGTATCTATGTCGGCTACCGATGGTTCGACACCAAGAATATCAAGCCGCTGTTCGCATTCGGCCACGGTCTGAGCTACACCGAGTTCGAATACAGTGATTTCAAGGCAAGTCCGTCAGTATCGGCAAATGGAATGCTGAAAGCATCAGTCAATGTAAAGAATACAGGCTCTCGTGAAGGAAAGGAAATCGTGCAGCTCTACATTGGCGAGCAGAATCCTGTCCTTGACCGTCCTGCCAAGGAGCTCAAGGCATTTGAAAAAGTAAGCCTGGCTCCAGGTGAGGTCAAGACAGTACATTTCGAGGTTCCAGCATCTGACCTGGCATATTTCAATGCAGACACCCACAGCTGGGTGCTCGACCCTGCACACAGCTTCACCGCATACTTCGCGGCCGCTTCAGATGATATACGCGGGACAGTGGACTTCCGTACCAAATAGCAAGCAGACCGCTGATTTTAAAGCCACTGCTGATTACCAGCAGTGGCTTATTATATATTCCCGCCAGGAATCCCAGAGAGATCAAGTAATCCGAAAAAAATTCGCTATCTTTGAAAAGTCGATCTAAATTTTTGATTATGGAGACAGGACAGAAAAGATTTCCGATAGGGGTGCAGACATTCGATAAGATCATCGAGGGCAATTATCTATATATCGACAAGACCGGATATGTAGATGAACTTGCCGGCAAATATCAATACGTGTTCCTTAGCCGCCCGCGCAGGTTCGGCAAGTCGCTGCTGTCATCCACCTTCCACTGCTATTTCGAGGGCAGGAAAGAATTGTTCGAAGGCTTGAAGGCCGGTGAAAAGAAAACGGAATGGAAGAAACATCCTGTCTTCCATTTCGATATGTCCACTGCCAAGCATATGAACGAGGAGCAGCTGTTGCGCTGTCTTGACTATAAGCTTGCTGAATATGAAAGAACCTACGGTAAAAATCAGAGCATTGACGACACGGATGTAAATGCCAGGCTTGAGATTCTCATCAAGACAGCATTCGAGCAGACTGGGGAACAGGCTGTGCTGATCATTGATGAATACGATGCTCCACTGCTGGACGTGATGAACGACAAGGTCAAGCTCCCTTCGCTCAGGCAGATTATGCGGAACTTCTACAGCCCGATAAAGAGCCTTGACCCGTATCTGAGGTTCGTATTCATCACCGGTATCAACAAGTTCGCGCAGCTTAGCATATTCAGCGAACTGAACAATCTGAAGAACATCTCAATGATGCCAGAGTATTCTGCCATTTGCGGTATCTCTCAGTCTGAAATGGAGAACAATATGCACGATGCCATTCAAGATTTGGCTGGCGAGCAGGAAATATCATATGACGAGGCGGTCTCCCAACTGAAGTATAATTATGACGGATATCATTTCTGTGAGAAGTCTGAAGACATATATAACCCGTTCAGTCTGATTAACTCATTATCTGATAAACGCTTCGGTAGCTACTGGTTTGATTCAGGGACTCCGACATACCTCATCGAGAGACTTCGGCGTAACCCTATCGACGAGACCTCGCTCGACAAGATTACGCTCGTGCCGCAGTCTGACTTCGACGTATCCCCCGAATTGTCTGACAATTCCCTGCCGATGCTCTATCAGACAGGGTATCTGACAATCAAGTCCTACGACAAGAGAATGCAGCTCTACACTCTCGGCTATCCGAACAAAGAGGTCAAGATAGGCTTCACCAGAGGACTCCTCGGGGAGTATCCGAGCAGTACAGGCACGGCTTCGGGATTCGTGGCGCACTTCTATGCTGCGATGGACGCCCAGGACATTGACCTGGCGATGGAGAAACTGCAGGCCTATCTCGCAGGCATCCCTAACGACCTCGAGAACAAGACGGAGAAGCATTATCAGACTATCATCTATCTGATTTTCTCGCTTCTCGGGTTCTATATCCGCACGGAGGTGAAGTCTGCCATCGGGCGTGCCGACGCTGTCTGTCACACCGACAACTGCATCTACGTCTTCGAGTTCAAGGTGGACGGCTCCGCCGAGGATGCGCTCAAGCAGATAGACGAGAAGGGCTATATGCTCCCGTACAAGCTTGAGGAAGGCAAGAGCCTCGTCAAGGTCGGAGTGAACATCTCTTCTCAGACGAGAACTGTGGAAAAGTGGATTACGGCGTAAAGCATTCGGTCTACAGGCCGAATGCTTCTTTCAGTTCATCCATCTGGGTGTCAGACATCCCCTCCGGTTCAAAACCCATATTGCGGGAGGCCTCGTAGATGAGGGCCGCCTTATTCAAGACATCCACTTGATCAAACGCCTCCCCTATCTCCGGCCCGACGGCACAGACTCCGTGTTTTTCCCACATCACGACGTCATATTCATCGAGCCTGGCCACTGTAGCGTCAGCAAGAGTAGTAGAGGACGGCATAGCATAAGGAATTATGCCGAGCCCTTTCGGACAGAAGGCACGAGTCTCCGGAATCATTGACCATAGAAGTTTGGTAAGAACGTCTTTCTCGAGAAACGGACGGTAATGTGTCATCGCCACAAGTTCAATAGGATGAGTGTGGAGCGAGGCCTTATAACCGTTGCCGCACGCTATCATATAAGAATGCATCGCAAGATGAGAAGCAAGCTCAGACGTAGGCTTCACAGGATTGTCGGCAACGATTTCATAGCTTCTGCAGTCATCACATATACGGATTATGGAACCATTCTCCATCGGGAATCTGGCGAGGTCGCGCATCCTTCGGTTCGTTCCTTTGCAGAAGAACCAGCATCCCTTCAAGTTAGGCAGTTCCTGCGCCATCGGCACGACTGGAGCTATCGCCGTAAGTGACCTCATCTCATCATCAATGTATTCAGTGACATTGACCACTATGTTTCCGCCGTTGCGTTCAGCCCATCCCTTTTCCCAGAGATATCCGGCCACCTCAGCGACTTTTTCAATCTCCCGCCTCAGACCGAAGCGGTTTTCCAATACAGATTTCATATTCATTACTCAAAATAAATTCGGGAACACCAATGACACTACAAGTATGACAAGTCCTCCTACCAGCACGGACACTGTCTTTTTCGATGTCCCGGCCCATTCTCTCAGTACAACTCCCCATATATTCGAGAAGAGCACGTTCAATGCCATCAGTATGCACCAGGAGAATCTCATCGCAACGGAGCCTTCTTCGAAGAAAGACTTACCGACTCCAAGTCCGAAGAACTGGCTGTACCAAAGAAGTCCGGCAAGGGTACAGAACAGGACATTTCCTGCAAGTACCCGGACATCTGCATAGTCTGAGAAAGTCCTGTTACGGAAATTCTTGTACAGACAATATGCCGCATTCGTGATGAAGCCGCCGAATGTGACCATCATAGTGGCCGGAAGAGTGGCGAACAGCGGTTTCATCCCATCAATCTGAAGAGTCTTTCCCGCCTCGAGACCGAGACTGAAGCAAGCCGACATCACACCCGAGAGAACAGCTATCAGCAGCCCCTTGGTAAAAGCGAAGTCTTTAAGAGCCGTCTTCCTGTCCTCCGCACTCATCTGCCGCGAGCGAAGCGCACCGGCATAGCCTATGACGGCTATTCCTGCTATGGTCAGGCTGACGCCTATGAGAAGTATCAGCCCACTGCCGCGAAACAAGTCATCTCCGGAAGTAAGAGCAGGAAGAAGTGTCCCCACAGCGGCACAGAGACCGAGCGAAAGAGACTGACCGAGAGCCACGCCAAGGTATCTCATACTGAGGCCGAATGTCAGGCCGCCGACGCCCCACAGAGCGCCGAATCCCATAGACTTGAAAGCAGCTGCCGTATCAGAGCCTAGCATCCCGGCAAGCGAACTGCCCGACGGCACTGCAAGCAGAGCGCCAAGAAGAGGGAATACAAGCCACGCAAATATGCCCTGGACAAGCCAGAAACTCTCCCAGCTCCACCCACGCACCTTTTTTATAGGGACGTATGAGCTTGACTGGCAGAAACTTCCGACTGCGATTATCAATAGTCCGAGAATTGTATTCATACTATCCTGTAAAGACTAACGTTTCAATGTAACCTCGGACTCGTACTTCTGCACATCTGCGATGAAGCCACTCCCTACAGGGACATCATTACGCAGACAGAACTCGTCATAGACGGCGTTCCACGGAAGGGCTTTGCACTCTTCCTCAAGTGCAAGGACCTCGAAATGCCTGTCCTCCAGTTCATATCTTCCAATGAGTTCCTTAGGCTCGAGGAGGGCGCGGAGCATCGACTTCTGCGCGGCGCGCGAGCCTGTGACGTATGCGCCGATACGGTTCATAGCACCGTCAAAATAGTCAAGGCCATAGTGCACCCTGTCAAGAGCGCCTGCACGAACTATCTCAGAGAATAACTCCACAGTATTGTCATCCATTATGGTAACATGATCCGAATCCCACCTTATAGGACGGCTGACGTGAAGCATAAGTTCCGGAACGAAGCAGAGAAGGGCGGAAACCTTGTCAGCCGGGCTTTCCGTAGGATGATAATGCCCGGTGTCTATGGTAGGAATCTTCCCGTTCTGTGCGGCATAAGCCGTATAGAAATCGTGAGAGCCGACAGTAAAGCTTTCCAGGCCGATGCCGAACACCTTGCCCTCGATGCAATCCTTCATATTGTCCTTCTTGTCCGCAAAAATCCTGTCAAGAGAGTCCTTGAGCAGGCTACGATAGAGGAAGTGATTTACAGATACATCCTTGCATCCGTCGTGCACCCAGAGGTTCATTATGCACGGATCGCCCTGAGCCTTGCCCATAGCGTCAGCGATATCTCGGCAGCGTCTGGTATGCTCTACCCAGAAGTCGCGTATGCCTTTGTCCGGATTCGACAATGACAGGTTCCCGCTCTTAGGGTGAGAGAACGACGATGAATTGAAGTCAAGTTTCATATCGTTTTCCTTTCCCCACTCAATCCAGCTCTGGAAATACTCAGGAGTCACCTCGTCACGATCCACCACCTTTCCTTGGAAGTCGCCATATATCTCGTGAAGATTCAGGCGGTGAGTCCCCGGGATAAGGCTCTTGGCCTTGAGGATATCGGCACGCAGTTCATCAATGTCGCGGGCAGCGCCCGGATAGTTCCCTGTCGCCTGGATACCACCTGAGAGAGCGCCGGCCTGGACTTCAAAGCCTTTCACATCATCAGCCTGCCAGCAATGTATGCTGAGGTGAAAGTCCTGGAGCTTTGCAAGCACCTTCTCCGTGTCAATACCAAATTCGGCATAACGTTCCCTGGCGATTTCGTATGCCCTTTCTATAAGTTCTGATTTCATATTGTTTGTTTTGTGTTTATTATCTCTACGAAGCGTTCAAAAGCATTGTCCCAGACATCCTGCCCGGCAGGCTCGAACCTATGGAGAGACGGATCGGAGGCGAGTACGCCTCGCATTCCTGTTATGGAGCCGGCAAAGCCAAGCCCGGTGAACTGAGCCATAAGATTGCCCACAGTAGTGGCCTCGGCAGGCCCGGCGATTACAGGTATCCCCAAGGAATCAGACGTCATCTGGTTCAGCAGGGCATTCATAGAGCCTCCACCAATGATATGAAGACGCTCAATGTGCTTTCCAGTAAGTTCCTGCAGTCGTCCCAGCACCATACGGTATTTCAATGCGAGTGATTCGAAAATGCAACGGACGAACTCCGCATCAGTGGAAGGTGAAAGCTCACCGTGCCTCCGGCAATACTCGCTTATCGCAGATGGCATATCTGAAGGGTTCGCAAACATCGCGTCATCAGGATCAATGACGCTACGGAACGGCTCAGCCTTGTCCACCATCGACATAATCTGAGGGTATGCATATTCACGGCCTTCATTTTTCCACACGGCACGGCACCTTTCAAGCAGCCACATTCCAGTTATGTTCTTAAGGAAACGTATTCCGCCTTCTGCACCGCCCTCATTCGTGAAATTCTGTTCAAATGACTGTTCAGTGATAATAGGAGCCGAAGTCTCAACGCCCATAAGTGACCAAGTGCCGGAACTGAGATATGCAAAGTTTTCATCACTTGACGGAACTGCCGCCACTGCGGAACCCGTATCGTGACCGGCCACCGCTATGACTGGTATCTTCCCCAGTCCGGTCGCCTCCACGACTTCGTCAGTCAGCGTCCCGATGACGTCGCCAGGCATCACCTTTCTTCCGAACAGACTCCGGGACACACCGGCAGCGTCCAATATGTCTTCATCGAAATCACCCGTCTCCGGATTCATCAGTGCAGACGTGGACAGTATCGTATGTTCGCATACACGCTCTCCTGACAACATATAATTTATGGCATCAGGAATGAACAGAATACCTGCGGCAGCCTCCAAGGCCGAATTTTTCTCCTGACGCATAGCGAAGAGCTGGAACACTGTATTGAAATTCATTATCTGGATTCCGGTCCTGCGGTATAATTCCCTGCGAGGTATAATGCTGAAGAATTTCTCAGGAATCCCTACTGTATAGCCATCACGATAAGAGCGAGGCTGAGACAGGAGATGTCCGTCCCTGCCG
This sequence comes from uncultured Bacteroidales bacterium, assembly GCA_934695325.1. Lineage (GTDB taxonomy): Bacteria > Bacteroidota > Bacteroidia > Bacteroidales > UBA932 > Cryptobacteroides. Next base: position 175,915 of record CAKUVD010000003.1, read on the forward strand.
AGCAGGACGAAATCCACACCCCACGTATCCACTCCGACGGACTCTATCGTTTCACCGGATGCGGCAGCTTTTCTAAGCCCTGCAAGAATCTCATTCCAGAGTTCCCACATGTCCCAATAGCTACGGCCGCCGACTTTTATTATACTATTTTTAAACCGATGCAATTCCGTCATTTGAATACCGCTTCCGGTATATTTCCCCAACACAATGCGACCACTGGTCGCTCCAAGGTCTATTGCCACAGATGCCATTTTAGTGCTTTTATGGTTTAGATTTTACTTTTTTACAAAGTAACGTGTTTCAGTTTCTAATCATGTCCTCTATATGACATTTAAACATTGATTTTTGATTTTCGATTTTAAAAAAGCTGAGTCCAGGCAATCGTTTATACAAAAATTTCACTACCTTTGAAAGTAAAGCTAACTTTTGGAGTATGGGAATAGGACAGAGGAGATTCCCGATAGGGGTACAGACATTCGATAAGATCATCGAGGGCAATTATCTATATATTGACAAGACCGGATATGTAGATGAAGTCGCCGGCAAATATCAATACGTGTTTCTAAGCCGTCCTAGAAGGTTCGGGAAGTCTCTGCTATCATCCACTTTCCACTGCTATTTCGAGGGCAGGAAGGAGCTGTTCGAGGGGCTGAAGGCCGGCGAGAGGAAAGACGAATGGAAGAAACACCCTGTTTTCCATTTCGACATGTCCACGGCCAAGCACATGAACGAGGAGCAGCTGCTTGAAGAACTCGACAAGAAGCTTTATGTCTATGAACAGATTTATGGACGCGGAGAGAAAGACATAAACGTAAATCAACGACTTGAGGGGCTTGTTACACGTTCATTTGAGCAAACAGGAGAACAGGCTGTGCTGATTATCGACGAATACGATGCTCCATTGCTGGACGTGATGAACGACAAGGTAAGGCTCCCTTCGCTCAGGCAGATTATGCGGAACTTCTACAGCCCGATAAAGAGTCTCGACCCGTATCTACGATTCGTATTCATTACCGGAATCAACAAGTTCGCACAGCTCAGCATCTTCAGCGAACTGAATAACCTGCAGAACATCTCAATGATGCCGGAGTATTCTGCCATTTGCGGAATCTCGCAGTCCGAAATGGAGAGCAATATGCAGGATGAAATCAAAGCTCTCGCCGACGAACAGGAAATCTCTTACGATGAAGCGCTGGCCCAGCTGAAATACAACTATGACGGATATCATTTCAGTGAGAAATCGGAAGACATATACAATCCGTTCAGCCTCATCAAGTCGTTGAACGAAAAGCGCTTCGGAAGTTATTGGTTCGATACCGGGACTCCGACATACCTCATCGAGAGACTTCGGCGTAACCCTATCGACGAGACCTCGCTCGACAAGATTACGCTCGTGCCGCAGTCTGACTTCGACGTATCCCCCGAATTGTCTGACAATTCCCTGCCGATGCTCTATCAGACAGGGTATCTGACAATCAAGTCCTACGACAAGAGAATGCAGCTCTACACTCTCGGCTATCCGAACAAAGAGGTCAAGATAGGCTTCACCAGAGGACTCCTCGGGGAGTATCCGAGCAGCACAGGCACGGCTTCGGGATTCGTGGCGCACTTCTATGCCGCGATGGACTCCCAGGACATTGACCTGGCGATGGAGAAGCTGCAGGCCTATCTCGCAGGCATCCCTAACGACCTCGAGAACAAGACGGAGAAGCATTATCAGACCATCATTTATCTGATTTTCTCGCTACTCGGGTTCTATATCCGCACAGAAGTCAAGTCCGCCATCGGACGCGCCGACGCTGTCTGCCATACAGACAACTGCATCTACGTCTTCGAGTTCAAGGTGGACGGCTCTGCCGAGGATGCGCTCAGGCAGATTGATGAGAAGGGATATATGCTCCCGTACAAGCTTGAGGAAGGCAAGAGCCTCGTCAAGGTCGGTGTGAACATCTCTTCTCAGACACGCACTGTAGAGAAATGGATTATACAGCCATGCAATGCCTGAAGCATAGTTTCGGACTGCATCAGATGAAATCTGAAGATTATGGATAAGGTTCAGAGCATAAAATACCTCTTAAGCACGCAGAAAGATGTGAAATGGGGAATCACGATAAACACCGTCGGGACACAGATTATCGAGAAAGATTATTCTTCTTATCCGCCAGCAGAAAAGCATCCGGAAGGATTCTATTTCGATATTCACAAAGGCAGAATCCTCGACAGCTGGCAGCTTCTGTACATACATGCCGGAAAAGGGATGCTGCGTGACGACAAAGGGAATGTCAGGCAGATAAACTGCGGAGAAATGATTCTGCTCCGGCCAGGTGTATGGCACAGCTACTGTCCGGATCCGGAAACAGGATGGGAGGAATTCTGGATAGGTTTCAAAGGGCCTGTAATAGAGGAACGGGCAAAGAACGGCTTTTTTGAGAAGACAGTATATAACGTCGGCGTAAGGGAGAACATCACATCGCTATATAATGAAGCCGTGCAAGTAGCTATACAGGAAAAGGCGTCTTACCAGCAATATCTTGCAGGAGTAGTTAATCTGCTTCTCGGCATGGCTGTCTATCACGACATGAACATGGCAGTATCATCAGACTATATCGCAGAGAAAATCGACTCGGCGAAAGCGATGATGAGGAGTCATTTTCACGAGAACATCGAACTGGAGGACATTGCAAAGGAGACCGGCATGAGCTATTCCTGGTTCAGAAAGAAATTCCGGGAATATACGGGAATCTCCCCTGCCCGCTACATTCTTGGGCTAAGGATTCAAGAGGCCTGCAGGCTCCTTGTCGAATCCCCATTCAGCATCAAGGAAATAGCTTGGAAGCTGAATTTCGATGATAGTTCATATTTCTCGTCAATGTTCCTGCGCGAGGTGGGAATGTCTCCGAAGGGATACCGCGAAAAGTTCGCCTCAGATCAGTTTTCAGAAACTGAAGCAGAATCGTAGAATTCATTCAGCAATTTTATTTTTGCGCAAAAAAAATTCTCGAAAAGGTAGATAATGCTATATGGCAAATACAGGTCTTGTCTATGTCCCTGCCGATGCCCTATCAGACCGGATATCTGACAATCAAGTCTTATGACAAGAGGATGAGGCTATATCCTCTCGGATATCCAAACAAGTAAGCGTCCCCGATGCTTTCCTTGTCATAGATATAATGAAGTCTCAGCCCCCGAAAGAGGCCGAGACTTCATCTTTCATCAGACTGTTCGTCACACACGTGACATAGTCATTATTCCATCACTTTCACGCGGATGTTTCGATACCATACGTTATCACCGTGATCCTGGAATCCGATGTAGCCTTCGTGGTTCGGGCCACCACAGTTGTTAAGGAGTTCAAATGCGATAGGCCAGTTCTGCGGATTGAACTTGCAGTTCTTGAGCATATCTGTCCACTGCTGTGTCCACAGATGGTACTCCAGCACATTCTCTCCATTCTGATAGTGAACCACGGTTCCCTTATAAACCATAACACCTCCAGTCTGCCACTTTCCGTAGCCAGTGAAGTTCTGAGGGTTTGCAGGTATCATATCGTATAGGGAGGCTGACTTTCTGTCTCCGTCCTTGCCGAGCATTGCATCCGGATGATTCTCATTATCAAGTATCTGATATTCAGGAGCGGATACGTGAATCGGCTGGATTTCGACATTTCCATCCTTATCCTTTGAAGTAACCTCCTGTGCGAGATAGAATACACCAGAGTTGGAGCCTTTCTCTACCATCCAGTCAAACTCAAGCTTGAAATTCTTGAACTTGTGGGCAAATATAAGGTCACCGCCTTCCTTGGTCTGTCCCTCACCTGTGCCTGTACCAGTAAACTTGAGGCAACCGTCCTCTATGGTCCAACGCTCAGGGACATTGTCCTTCATATAGCCTCTCCAGCCATTGAGGGAGGTACCGTCAAAAATGACATAATATCCGTCTGCGTCCTGCTTAAATGCACTGAGATCGACGCAAGGTTTCTCGACCACAGTGTACTCCGGAACAGCAGAGGCTTCTTCCTCAACTTTTTTCTTTGAATTGTTGTTGCAGGCACAAGAGGATACTGCCGCAACACCGGCGACAGCCATAGCCGCATAAATAAATGATCTTTTCATATTATCGTGCATTTAGACATTAAACATTTCTGATAAAGACTACTCTTCCGGCATAGGAGGAAGTTTGTAGCCATTGTGATAGGTATGCTTGATCAGCTCGGCAGCGAATTCATTGGCATTCACAGGATCAGTATAGGTATTCTCAAAGGTAGGATGACCATCGTGAATGGAGAAGCCGTCCTTGACCATAGACCTTACCGTAGCATCGGCAGGAATGTTCGTGAAACGCATATTCTTGCCGTCCCAGTCTAGAACCTGGTTCAGACCCTGCAGGCGGATCGCAAGAACTCCCATCACGACCATTTCGTTGAACGGTCCGGCCTCGCTGAAGTCAGATGCCGAAGGAACACGTACAGAAGGATCCTCCTTGCAGGCGCGGACCCAGTCCTGAGCGTGGCTTAACTTGATACGCCTGAGAATCTGAGGCACCTCAGGTACTCTGCCGGAAACAAGATATGGTCTATGTCCATAGCATCCGCAGATGAGAGTATCCTTAGTTCCGTGGAAAATCACACAGCCGCCCTCGAAGTTCAGATCCACACCGGCAGGAAGCCCCTCCGGCCTATCAGGAAGGAGACCGCCGTCATACCAGTTCACCTCCACTTCAGGCATAGCCACCTTAGGCATATTGTCTCGTGCCGGGAACACATATTTCACGTGCTGGGCTGAAGGGCAGGACTCGCTGAGAAGTTTCGTCGATGATCCCTGTACGTGAATAGGATAGCCGAGGTTAAGAGCCTTGAACGGGGCGTGAAGGATATGACACGCCATATCTCCGAGTGCGCCGGTACCGAAATCCCACCATCCGCGGAAATTCCACGGTGTATATACAGAATGGTACGGACGCATCGGGGCAGGGCCGATGAAAGCATCCCAGTTAAGGGTCGAAGGCACCTTCATCTTCTCCGTCGGCCGCTCAAGCCCCTGAGGCCATATAGGGCGGTCTGTGAAAGCATCGACTCTCGTAACCTCACCTATCTCTCCATTCCATATCCACTCGCAAGCCAGCCTTACGCCTTCTTCAGATGCGCCCTGGTTGCCCATCTGTGTGGCGACGCCTGCCTTGGCGGCAAGTTTCGTAAGCAGTCTCGACTCATAGACTGTATGAGTAAGAGGCTTCTCGCAGTAAACGTGCTTTCCGGCGGCAAGAGCCTCGGCGCAGATGACTGCGTGAGTATGATCGGCTGTCGCACAGACGACCGCATCACATTCAGGAAGAAGCTCCTTGAACATAACACGGTAGTCATTGTATTTCTTAGCTTGCGGATAGCGCTTGAACACGTGGTCGGCATATTTCCAATCAACGTCGCACAATCCGATTATATCCTCAGTCTCCAGGTCTCTGAGCACGCTCGCCCCCCTGCCGCCGATGCCGACTGCAATGATCTTCAGCTTCCGGTCAAGCGGCTTAGGCGCTTCCTTAGCAGTAGCAACGTTGCCGGCAAAGATGTTTTTCGGAGATACGGCAAGCCCTAGAGCCGCAGCGGTTCCGACTCTGAGGAATGATCTTCTAGATAGTTCTTTTGACATACTAATTGGTATTTTGTTGTGTTATGAAATTCTGTTTTTATTTATATTGTCGAATCAGTCCATATCCATTGGTCGCTGTGCGACGCCTCTCCCAGATCTGTTCCAATTCCTCGTGCGTGCCCTTGACAGGCATATCGTGAGTCGAGGCATCCTCCAGCATCTTCCAGGCGAACTCCGATGCGATGGCCGCATCCCTGAGCGAAGGAAGTCGGCTATCAGTAGTGCCGTTCCTCAGGCAATCAGCATAGACATCTATCAGTTTGTCAATATTCTTTCCGCCGTATGGCTTCTCAATCCGCTCCGTACGGGTTACACCGTGAATATCGACGACAGCAGTCTTGAAATCGTGCGTCATACGGACTATGCCCTTGGTGCCTATTATATCAGCGTACGAATTGTGTGTCTGATCTTTTGCCAGCTGGCCGTAGTTATGCCCCTGGGTGATATCGAATACCACGCCGTTCTCAAATGTGCCGTGAGTCTGGAGCCACCACGGATCTTTCCACTCCCAAAGCCTTACGGCCTGGGCATTCCAAGTCTTGTACTCGCTGCCAGTCAGCCACCGCGCAATGTCAATGTAGTGCATTCCGCAGTCGTGGAACGCCGGCCCCTCAAACTCGTGATGTCCCTCTCCTGGAGAAAGTCCCGGCGTCATATGACAGAGCCGCACAATAGCAAGTTCGCCAAGTTCACCGGAACGGATCACATTTCTCAACTCATTGTAATACCAGGAATTTCTCAGGTACAGATCAACGGTCGAAAGGAGCCCCGAGTCTTCGGTTTCCTTCACCACTTCCCACTCTCTTTCGATGGAGTCTGCAATAGGCTTTTCCATTATGATGTGCTTGCCGGTAGCGACCGACTTGCGCACACGTCCGAGTCTCGTGTCGGCAAGAGCGGTAAGTGCCACCACCTCGACTTCCGGATCATTGAATATCAGATCCTCATCCTTTGTACGGATCACGTCCGGGAACTTTTCCCCCGCAATGCCGAGGGAAATATCCGAGATATCGCATATATACTTCAAATCCCACTTGTCGCTCTTACGGAATTCGTCCGCAAAGAAACCTCCCATCCTTCCGTAACCGATCAAACCAACCTTAATCTTCTTCATCTGGCTTCAATTAACACATGCGTGAAAGACACACGATAAATATAATAATAATTTTTCAGAAAATGACTTCCAATCCGTCATACGCCGCCTTCAAAGGCTCAGGAAGGCTGGCGTCAAGCTCCGCCTGCGTACCGTGCAAAGTGCGTGCAAGATGCGTTAGATAGACCGGAACTCCTTCCGCCGGCTCATAGCAATGCGTTTTCTTCAAGACATTGACTGTATGAAGGACATCATCCACACAACTATGAGAGAATATCCTGAAGTTCTCCACCTCGCCCAGTCCCATCGTGGCCTCCATTATCAGACCATTGAGCGGCTTCCAATACTTTCTGTCAAGGCCGTCCACCCCGAACTGCCCTCCTCTTGCGGCGTTTGCCGGGATACCGCCCGTATCTGTCGCATACAGCACCCGGCAGTGTCCCTTTATCATAAGATAAATCAAAGCCTGTTCCTGAAGGTCGCCGGTGCAATGATTGGCCGGAAGGGCCTTGAAGGTCACGCCATCGACAGTGACCTCCTCCTGCTGCTCTAGTCCGATGACCTCAGGAGCCTGAAGGCCAAGCCGAGAAGCCGCCCTCGAGAAGTCATTCCGGCAGCGCTCCACCCACGAAGAGCCACAATAGACTCTCTTGATTCCTATTTTGAGCGCCGCCTCGGAGTTATAATGATCACCGTGTGAATGGGTGTAGAGAATAGTCTCCGGCTCGAATCCTTCCGGAAGCATATCTACGTCAGACGGCGTGAAGTCCACTAATACCTTATCATCGACAAGGATGCTGCTCCATCGGCGATGCTCACCTCGATTATCCGGACCGTTCCAGTCAGCAGCCCCGGTTCCTATGAAGCGAACCTTGATGTGGTCGCCATCCGAAATTCCACAGCATACCTGGTTTCCGCAGGCATCCTGTCCGAAAGCGGCAGGCTCACCGGCCAGTGCCATTCCGATGACAGTCATTCCGAGCAGGACTGATGACAGTTGTATATTCTTCATTCTTTCCGTATTTTTATGTCTTTGAACAATTCGCTACTCCTTTCCTCCGAAGACAGACCTCACCGCCTCAAGGTACTGATATCCCCAGACCTCGTCCGGAAGCAGATAGCTGCCCTCGATCCATTCATTCCAGGCATTGATCATAATGAACTTCTCCTGCCTGTCCGCATTACGGTCAGCATATTCCTTAGCCTCATTCAGATACATTCTGAATGTCTCCGGAGTGGCATCTACGTGAATGACATCATCAATACCCTTCTTCGGGAAACGCGGCGTATCGTCCCAGCCGACAGCGACGGTCGGGTAGACAGGGATGTCCAGAATGTCGTGCCACGTCTCGCGAATGCCGATGGCACCGCAGTTCATCTTGGTATAGTCCGTATCGAAGGCACCCGGATTATAGCCCACCATACTGGCCACGCCGAGATTACTTATCAAGGACTTCACTTCCGTGATTTTCTCTGGGCTTGGATAAGGGACTCCGCCGTGTATCATCTGCAGATGCAGATCCGGGAATCCCGCCTTACGCACTTCCGCACGCATATATTCCATTGCCTCCGCCGCCTTTTCAGGGCCTCCGAACCCATTGGTAAAAATGTTCAGGTCAAATATGGCAAACACCGGGCAGCCATTGACCTTCACATAGTTAGGTTGAGTGAAGTACTGACGGATGACACGATCGACGATGAGCTTGAAATCTTTCATTCCGACGGCCCCATACCAGAGAATAGAGCTGTCATCACCCCACTTGTGCGGATTCCAGTAGTTATGAGGGACGTCGTGGTTTGCCCACATTATATAGAAATCCATCTTCCTGCAGCTAGGAGCCTTGAGGAAGCCATCATTGAGGGCGCTTTCTAGATAAGGATAATGGTCAAACCAGTACCAGTCATAGATGAAGGTGTTAACTCCATACTCAAGCGCCGTATTAATCCATTTTTCCACCACCTCCGGATCGTTGTCCATCTCGCACCCCCAAAGAGGGCGTTTCGGCTGATAATGTCCTTCATAGCGAGGATTGCCTTTCTGGATGACCTCCCACTCTCCGATTCCCTGTTCCCAGTTTGTACGGCCGAGAGAATCGTCGTGGCAGGATGGCCATACCCAGGCGCAGACGCGATAGTCATCACGCTGCTCGCCGTGTGTGCCGCAGCTGGCGGCACACATTGCGAGAGCGAGAATAAAATTCAATGTTTTCAGTGTCTTTTTCATCAACTATTTTTCAATCGTGAGTTCTTTGCCATTGACTGTGATTACAGATTCATATTTGCATCCAGTCTCGACGTGAGTCGTTGCGTTGCTGTTGTTCGACGATCCGATAAAATGTCCCAGACGTGCCTTGTTCGCACCCTCTGAATCAGTGGAATTCTTGATGGAGACTGTACCCTTTGAAACGCAGTCTGTGAATATAGCCTTGATATTAAGAGCCGCATTATCGCTATGTCCTGTGTTTCTTCCGACAAAGCCACCGACGCCACAGTTTCCTCCGCCTGCGCCAAGGATCCTTCCGCCATTCCAATCCGCTGTAATACTGCCGGTAAATGAACATTTCGTGAATACACCACCACGCTCAAGATTGCCGAGGAAACCACCTATACGTGTCAAGTCATACTCTGAACCGCCAAGTGTATATGAGAGAGAGCCTCCAAATTCACAGTCATTGAATGTCAATACATTGTCGGCCGCACCTCCGCGGCCTACAAGTCCTCCAAGACTTGCTACCTTGCAGGAGCCTACGGTAATTGTCGCATTGCTGCTGCAGTTATTGAATGTCCAACGGATATTATTATCAGAAGCATCTCCGATAAGGCCTCCAACAGCATAAGCATTGGCCGTGATGTTCATCTTTCCGTTGAACTGGCAAGCCTTCATCGTAAAGTTTACAGGCTTGCTGAATGTGCCATCTCCTGCACCGATGAAACCACCTGCACGGCAGCCTGTGTTGCTGACGGTGAATTCAACCGTAGAGATCACATTGGTCACTGTGAGTCCAGTCTTGGAGAGCAGGCAGGCGAGACTGCCGATATGCGCATTAGCATCTTTCGCAGAGATTGTTCCCGCAAGTCTCAGGTCGTGGACATCGGCACCGAGGTTCTGTACAAGCCCGCCTCTAGAGCCGTGATTAGTACTGAATGTCAATGTATGTTCATTGCCATTGAGCGGTGTCTGAAGTCTCTTGAGCCAATATGCGCCATAAGCGAGACTGCCTGATGGAATAGTGATGTCAGCATTGATAGCGATTTCGTTGTCCGCAAGGTACTTTGCATCAACCACATATCCATCATTCAGCATATTATCCACAGACTTGGTGAATGCGACGAGTTCGTCCTGATTGTTGATACCGTATAGACGGATGTTCTTGGCGTTGCTTCCGAGAATTTCCTTGCCGTCAGCAGTAGTCGCCTTGAGCAAAATTTCCTTCACGCCCTCAATGTCGCCCCTCCCGGAAGCAGGAGCGGTCACTGAAATCTTTCCGGACTTCCACGCCGAGCAATCAACAGTCCACCCCTTAGGGGCATCCACCGACACAGTCTTCAGAGTTGCATCTGCTGAAATAGCCACATCCTTCTTTTCGCCATAAGCGAAAGAAACTGTCTCAGTATCCGCAAACGAGACTTTGCTGTCCCACTTGATTGTTCCGGTCTCTACGTTGCCGACTGACTGGGCATCGTCATATCCGTCAAGCTTGCAGCCGATGACTTTGCCGATATATGTGCTCGTCTGTGTCGGATGCTGGTTGAGGAATGTAATTGTACCTGTGAAAGAGGAGTTCTTGACCACGGTACTCATTGTATAGCCACTTGTCTTTCCATTGCAGCGGCCGACAATGCCACCGATACCACTGCCAGCATCCTTGGCAATCACCTTGGAGTTAAGGTCAATGACCATCTCTCCGCTGTTGGTACATCCGCTGATGACAGCATTCCTCTCCTGCGAGGCAATGATTCCACCGACACGTGTGGCTGATTTATGTTCAGCAGTATTGTAGTTTAGCTTTCCGCTGAATGTACAGTTCTCGACAGTCACGAGATTCGCTCCTTTCCCTACAGGATCGGTGCATCTGGCGGCAATACCGGCGATCACGTCCGCACCTGCATTGAGGCTTATAGTTCCGCTGTAGGAACAGTTCTTGAGAGTCGCCACGCCATTGAAATCAGAAACGAGTCCTGCGACATAACCGACAGCTATTCCGTTGCTTACGACAAGATTCACGGAACTATGGACATTCTCTATCGTAGTGGTTCCCTCGACACGCTGACAGAGCGTAGCGAGACTTGAAGTACGGTCTCCGGTTTCAATCTTACCGGCGAACTTGAGGTTCTTGACATCCTTGTCGATATATTTGGCGAATGTCGTGAAACCATCCGAGCTCTTGGACTTGACGTCAAAAGTAACTGTATGGTCATTACCGTCGATCTTTTCGTAAGTCTGATACATAAGATCTGCGGAATTGTTGCAGAAATCATCTGCGGTGAGAGTGAAATCAGCATTGAGGCTGACCCAGCCATCCACCATATATGGTGCGAGCGAAGCAGCATAGGCCTCAGCATCATTGACAGCGGTGGCGTGTGCATTTTTGTCCCTGCCTATCGCTGTGATGCAAGCGATGAACTCATCCTTGCTGTTCACACCGGCACGACGTACATCGACACTCTTAGGGAAGCCGCCGGCCGTGATTACGACCTTGCCATCAAGGGCCTGATTATCTTCAGATGGGGATGTGACTTTAAGTTTCTCTCCTTCTACTGTGGCTGTCCATCCTGCGGGGCAACTTGTGACGGCAGCATCGCTCACGCCTGTAAGTGTTAGATCATATTCAAAGGACTCTCCTCTAGTATACGAACGAAGGGCAGATGGAGTGATCTCAACACCACAAGGTCTAGCCTCGGCTATGTTGAACGCTACAGGCTTCCTGTGGTTACGGAGGAACTCGATGTCCTCAGATGATGATTTGAGGTAAGAAGCCTTGTCCGTATTGACAATCACCGTGACAGGATAAGACCCTGCGGCGAGGACAATAGGCACCTCGACAGCACTTTCTTTACCTGCGGCCACGTCAGCCGCAGTCGCAAGAGTGACTGTCACGGCCTTCTCACCATTTGTCTGAACAGGAACAAGAGTAGATTCTTTGGACGGATCAATGGCCGTAAGGTCAATGGTATAGCTTCCGCAGATATCAGCAGTCGATGAAACCGTCACGCTCTGAATCTTCTCGCCTGCGGCGACCGTGCCGTCAGAGTAGACAAGGAAACTTGCGACAGATGCAAGGTTGCAGAAGTTAAGTCCTGCGACAGGAGCGTCAGTGCCCTCCTCAAGTCTTTCTGACACCTCGAAAGGGACAGCGACAAGAGGCATAGAGATATGTCCGGTGCTCTGCTCTGACGGGATGCTGAAAGCAAGTTCAGAAGCGTTCGTGCCGGCAGACTTGCTATATGGAGCATAGGCATAGACCTTGTCACCGACCTCAAGCGTACCGGTGGTCTTCACCTGGAAAGTGCAAGGAGTGCCGACATTGACAATCCCGGAAGCGTTAGGCTGTCCTTTTGCGAAAGTCCCGATCTTGTCACCGTCCTCCCACTCGACACTGTTGTCCCCAAGCGTCGCCTTGGTCGCAGTCGCAGCCTCGAACGTATACACGTGCTCGCTTCTGTCAGACGCCGCCGGCTGTTCAGTTTCCTCCTTGCAGCCCACTGCGGCAAGGAGAGCCATTATTGATATTGCAAATAAGTTCCTTTTCATAGTCTTAGTGTTTCTTATAGTAAATCGTATAGTTCATCATCATACAGTTTCTCCGTTCCATAGTTCGGATTGAATTTTTCGTTGCTCGCTGCAAACCCGTCTTCTATCTCGACAGAGATGACCTCCAAACGGGGAGGGGTATAAAATTTTTCCATAAAGTGTTATTAATTAAAGGATTTTCTCATCATTGATTTTTAGGTGTGAAACTATAGAAATGGAGTTCGTCCATCGTCACGCGCTTAAGCTGGTCCTTATGCCAGTTCTCAGTTATGACGATCCGGACATAACGTCCCTTAGTCGGAGTCTCATAACTATCGACCGGGAACTCGAATCCGTCAACCGCCTGCCTCATATCCTCCAGAGTCGGCTTCCCGGCTTCGCCATAAGTGTCTGTCCATCCTGTAGGACAGTCATTTCCAGACGGACGGCTGACGCGGCAATCGGAGAAGATCTTTTTCCATTTTCCATCGGTTCTCCACGAGCCGTCAGCAGGATCCCATACTTTTTCATCTGAGATATTGACCGGTTCCTCCGATGATACCCATACCTCGAAAGCACGAGGATTATATGAGCCGTATGCGAAGAACGACCCTATCGCAGTATTTCCATCACCATAGGCCTTGAAAGTATTGTCATCATAGATGACTCCTGCACGACGTCCCCAGAACACAAGACCACTGAGATAAATTTCAGAGCCGAGATCGACTGTAAGGCATATAGGACTTGACTTGAGCGAGTTCGCATTGCCGGAAGCGTTCTTGCTGCTGCCGCTCGTATGCCACATATTGTCGCTTGTCTGATTATATACGCCATCAAAGAGCTTTTCGTAGCCATATCCACCCAACATACCGTGGTCTCCGGCTATAAGCCTATTATCAGAAGACGCCTCCGGCCAATGCTTGCAGCTTGTACGCAGAACCATCTCATATGCAGGGACATATAGTGTAGATTTCAGTTCTACTGTATCCAGAGCGTCCGCAACAGGAAGATATGATGTCACAATCTCAATGTCGGAGCCGAACTTGGCATCCTCGGCCGGGACAAGCACGGAAACATCTGAAGCATCAAGTTTGATCACCTGGGAACCTGACTCCGTAGGATAGACGACTTCAGTCCTTGCCAAATCACTGTCAGAAACGGCTGACACTGAAAGACCGGCGCCGGCTCGTTTTAGAGAGACCAGATTTCCTGTCCTCGCGACTTTTGAGGCCTTATATCCATCACCATAGACCGTAGTTGTCGCAGTAACCTCGGAAGATGAGTTCCCATTCTTATCATAGACGATGACAGAGACAGGAAGCTGCCCCTCCGGAAGATCTGTCAATTCTGTAGTGAAGCTCTGGATTTCCTTATTGAACTCGAATGTCTTCTGGGCAGCACCATATTTGAGATTCAGTTTCACGGTTCTAGGATCCTCAATAGCGCAACTGATCCGCACTCTATTGTAGCCAGGACAGACCTTAAGGTCGCTGACAGCGCTGAGTGGGGCATCAGCCCTCATAAAACGTGCCCTGGTGAACGCCGACGCCCCAGTATAGAACTCGTCTGTGGAAACCACTCGCCAGAAAACAGGGATAACTGCGGTGGTCTTCTCCGGATCGAGAGCCTCCGCAATAGGAATAAGATCGCTGGAAGTAAGGTCAATGCTGTTTCCGCTGGTCACATTCCACGTCTTGACCGGCTCTCCGTCCGCCTCCGCAGCAAACTCAATCCTATAACCAGAGATGCGGCGGCTTTCTGACCACGAAAAAGTGAACGGCTCCTCATTGGCGAGATCAAGGATTTCGTTCGCTGCCGGAGCAGATGTATAAATCTTTTCCGTAATGGCTGGAAGAACCCTGACCCTAAGTTTACGCTCCTCGGGAGCACTCCCCTGCCCATCGGCAGAGGATGTCACAGTCCAATGGAGGGTAGCCATCTGGTTCGGCCTTGCTCCCCACTCCTTGAGAAGGATATCAAGGTCAGTTGAGACAAGTTCCCTTGAATAAGCCGTCGCCTTCAGAGGATATGTCTTGCTCTGCTCCGGCATATCGCCTGTCAGCACAAGCGAAAAGCCATCCTTGACAAGACCGTTCGTGCTCCAGGCAAAACGGACATTGCCGTCAGCGAGATCTACAATAGCCTTGTCGGCAGGAGCCTCAAGAAGGATCGAGGCAGCCTTTTCGTCTTCCTTGGCACAGGACTGCCCTACAGCCAAAACAGCAAGGAGACCTGCGGCGCAAAGGATATTATTGAATTTCATTCGTTTCATTGTTTTCAGTGTCATTGATTATTTCTGGCATTCATAGAAATGAAGCTCGCCGAACGAGATTCTCTGTCTGTTGAAGTAGTTCCAAGTCCTCGTTATGACAATGCGGACATAACGGACTTTCGGAGCATCGATGTCTGCAGCGAACTCGTGTCCGTTGGCAGCAGCCTCATAATCCTCGGCTGTCGGTATGGCATCATCGACGCATCCCTCATCATACCAGAAGCAGGTTGTCGTCTTTCCTGAAGGACGCTGCACAGAGCAGTCCGCAAGCTTCGTCCAGCTTCCGTCTGTCCTCCAAGTACCCTTGAGAGGATCCCATTTCGCAGCATTGTCCACATCAGAAGGAACCGAAGCAGAGCCCCAGACTTCGAACGTACGAGGATTATATGCACCATAAGCCCAATACGACTCGTTTGACGCAGTGCCGCCGCCGTCACGCAGAGGCTTTGATGCTGTTCCGCCATAACGTCCCCAGACCACAAGGCTCGACAAGTTCTTCTCTGAGCCAAGGTCAAGGGTGAGGACGACAGGATGCTCCAGGATATAGCCTACAGTACCGCCATTTCCTGCACCGGTCGTATGCCACATATTCAGATGGTTGGAAGTGATGCCGTCGAAAAGCATACTGAACGGGAAGGAGGCATTGTAGTTGCCCATATCGCCATAGAGAATGCCTTCGTTATCGGCAGCATTAGGCCAATGTGCACAGTCCGCCAGAGGAACCTGTGAATAAGAAGGGACGAATACAGTCCCTGAACTCTTCACGAGAACAGGATCAAGAGCATTCTCCACAGGAAGGAAGCGAGAGTAGAGACTCACTTCAGAACCAAGCTTCAGCTCACCGTCAGGAATCAGTGTAACAAGGCTTCCGTCCTTGAATTCCATAGTATATTTTTCCGAGCCGTCAGGCGAGAGATATTCGACGTATGAGCCTTCTCTTCTGCTATCGACAGTATTTGCAAGGGAAATATAGACACCCTCACGGAAGAGACCGTAGATTTCAGGAACTGGAGTGGTGAATGTTCCGGCCAACTTCTCAGAATCATAAACCTGTGCCAAGACCTTCACAGCATCAGACTTGCCGCCGAAGCCGTCCACACTCACGAGCGAAATCTCGGTGTCGCCCTCCGGCAAATCCGTCAAGATGATGTCATACGAATCAACATCTTCATTAATCGCAACCTCCCGAGTCATATTTCCGAAAGAGACTTCGACCTTCTCTGTACGAGGATCCGTCACCTTCCATACGACCTTCGCCCTTTTGTTTCCCGGATAGGCCTCAGCATCTGATACCGCCGCTATGCCTTCAGCTCCAAGCCTTACGAATCTAATCTGACGGTATTCGCTTTCCGCAGGAATCTCGCTTGTATTGGAGACCACTCTCCAGCGCAAAGACACCAGCGGCGAATCCGGAAGATAGTTGGAGATGAGTCCGTTAAGCGCAAGCGATTCCAACGTATATGATGTACTGCGGATATCTGAGCAGGCGGCAGGCACCGGAAGTTCAGCGTCACCGGAATAAGGCTTGAACTGGAGAGAATAAGACTCCACGCCCTCGACAGGGCTCCAGCTGAAATCAACAGAACTTATATTGTTCATATCAATGAGAGCCTTGTCCGCAGGAGCTGCGTCCTCTATAGCTATCGCCTTGGACTCAAGTCTCTTGAACTTAATCGGTCTGAAAACTGAGCAATCAGTCACAGAAGCATCTTTAGGCTCGATTCTCCAATACACTGTCGCCTCCTGTCTCGAGTAGTAGCCCCACTCTGAAAGCAGAGCATCTACATCGGAAGTCTCAAGTTCTTTCTTGAATTCGGAAGGAGCAAGTTCAAACGACTTGGTGACATTACCTCGTGAATCAGCTGAAATGACTAGGTCGCAGCCGTCTTTAAGAACTCCTGAAACCTGCCATTTAAACAAAGCGCCGCCATCCTGAAGGTCGAAGTAGGCATCAGGCTCAGGAGACAGCAGCCTGACGGCATTGACACGTCCGTCTTCAAACCTAGCGCAAGAGGCAAGGGAGAGGAGAGCGGACAAAAGCATTATTGTTTTTTTCATTTCTCGAGATACTTGATGTTAGACTTGTAGGAAACAGGATAGTCTTTTTCCTTGGCATCAAGCACATAGACCTGATATGCCGTGCCGCCTTTATATACCCTGATTACGATATGACCGACCCCCTTGAATGAACTGAACGCATTCCCAAGATGTTTTTTAGGGCCGTCGCTCGTCACATATACTTCCCTCTCGCCCGGCCACACCATATCACTGGTCATATTCGCCAACGTAGATGAATACGGATGCTCTATGTGGTTCGACATCACGGCGATGACCTGAGGCCTCATATTCTTGAGGAACTCTGCGGTGGTAGACTCTTTCCATCCGTGGTGGTCAGGGGTGAGTGCCGTCACAGGACCTGCAAGCTCGCTCACCGGGATCTCGAAGTTCCTTTCCGTAGATTGGTACTGTGAAAGATTCTTCCCAGGGAGATCCCCACCATTGAAATAGGAGAATTTTCCGTATGTCATCTTGATCGCGCAGCTGTTCATATTCTCATCGAACTTCTCGGTATCACCTGAATACATCTTCTTTTTGGCGACGCCCCTTCCTGTCCATATCTCGCCGTTGGCGCAGAGGTTGCGCACCTCGAATTCAGGATATTCCGAAGGCTTATGTACCAGTACGAACTGATCGTTCCTTCCGACGCCGAACTGCTCGGCCTTCATACCCTTCCCGTTCTGGTACTTAATGAACATCTTATAGTCCTGGAATAGCGGGAACTCCTGTTCAATCTTCTTCGTGGACGGGAAGTCATAGTTCGGATACGCCCTGTCTACAAGCTTATTGATCTTGACTTTCTCACCTACCATCGTAAGACCTGACAGATAATAGCCGTGCGCTCCATCGACGCCGAGAGTCTTGCATCCTACGTGATCTGAATGGAAATGTGTTATCCACGCATAGTCAAGCACGCCCGGTGACGGCAGTCCTACAGAGAAATGGTTGATGTAGTCAGCAATCCACTCACCCACAGTCTTGCTCCTGTCAGGAAGACGATCGCAGTCCGAAGATCCGTATGCGTCGCCGACATCACCGGCATCCTGAAGCATCGTAGTGCCGTCAGGCATAACGACGAACACGCAGTCGCCCTTTCCTGTCGCGATATGGTGAATATCCATATATCCCTCTTCCCATTCCGGAAGATAAGTCTTGTCACTGTCAGGCCCGTCCGGGCTGTCCGGGGTATGTCCGCCCTTCCCGCTGCAGGAAACGACGAGAAGAGGCATAAGAGCCGTACAAAGAATGGTAATGTGTTTAATGCTATTTTTCATCCCAGCCATAGTTTTGTTTAAGATTCGAGTTCAACTGAAGGTCTTCAAGCGGAAGCGGATAGAGATAGTCTCTCTCTTCAGACCAGCTTCTCCTGATGTCTGCATTGACAATTATTTCTCCGGAATTTCCATTTGAGAGGGTAAGAGAGCCTATGTTTGCATACTGGCACTTGCCGACGTGCGCAGGCTCGCTGCCAGAATAGATGCAGAGATCGTTCGTTCCGTCATGGTCGAAGTCAATGTAGCCTTCTCCGGCGATATACATTCCTCGAGACGGTTTGGTGAACTTCTGTCCTTCCTTCCAGCGGACTATGTCATAGTATCTGAGTCCCTCAAGATACAGTTCCACCCTGCGCTCACGCCTTATTTCGAGAATAAGGCCTTGGTTTCCCCCGGCAGGAAGATTTGTGTAAAGCCCGGCCAGATAAGGATCAGGATGCGTGTTAGAATATGCGATGTCCAGGTTAGGCATCCCGACTCTATCCCGGAGGAGCTTAATTGTTCTGTCAATGTCGGACTGCTGGATAGTCCCCAGCTCAGCCTTGGCCTCGGCAAGATTCAGAAGCACCTCTGAGTATCTGATATACGGGAAAGCATTGGTTCCATTGACCGTAGTGACGTTCGTCACATACTTTGAAAGCTGATAGCCAGTCGTCGTAGAATTGAAGTCAGGCTGAAGTCTTTCCGTCTGGTTCGGATAAGTGTAATTCTGCGTCCGGATGGTCTGAGAAAGCCTCGGATCTCTGTTCTGTGTAGAATTGAAGAAATCCTCCATAGCATACCCGTCCTTGTCGGTATAGCGTGTCCCGTCAGCACAGAGATAGGAAAGGAAGGCATCCCTAGGCATACTCGGATGACCATTAGACGCTCCCTGTATGTGAAGGTTAAGATAATGATTCCGGCTGAGGCTGGCATTGTATGTCTTTGCGAGGATAAATTCGTTGAAAGGAACATCCACAAGAAACATCTCTCCGTATGCCGAATTTTTGGTCGAGGTATGGACGTGATATACGCCGCTCTTCATAAGGCGTTCCGACGCATCGACGCAGTCTTCGAGACATTTTTTCCAGCCTTCATAGTCTCGGTACTTTCTGAACGTGCCTTCAAACAATCCCACGCGGGACTTGAATGCCATAGCCGTATATCTGGAAATCGTGCAAGGATCCACAACCGAAGGAGCATTCTCGATGGCATAGTCCAGATCCTCTATTATTTTTTCATAGATAAGAGAACGGCTGTCGCGCGGTTTGGTAAGCGCTTCCACATCGTGCTGCCCTATCACCTTGTCATACCACGGAAGATCACCGAAGCGCTGCATCATCGTGAAGTAGAAATACGCTCTCCAGAATCTGGCGACTCCGTCATACATTTTACGTATAGATGCGTCCCCGCAACGATATGAGTTCTCAAGGAAGAAATTAATGTTTCTGAGAGCCGCCCAGTCCCAACCGCCTCCAGATCCCGGAGTAGTGCGAAGACCTGTAAACTCTGTCGGGACGGTCGTGGAGGCGATGTCGTCACCCTGGCACACAGCTGTAACGACAGACTCGGCTCCAGGAAGAGCAGAATAAAAGCTCCGGCAATATGTCTCAAGCTCGGAAGCATTCGTGAAGAATGTTTCCTGTGACACTTCAGACTTAGGATACCTTTCCAGAAAGTCGTCGTTGCAGGATGTCATAAGCAGCACTGAAGCCGCAAAAAATATGTTGCTGATATATTTTTTCATACTATCAATGGATTAGAAAGAAATCGTAGCACCGACAGACCAGGTCCGGCTCATAGGATAAGTCCTCGCGTCACCCGAATAAGTCTCCTCAGGATCAATGTACTTTGTCTTGAGGGCCGACCAAGTGAAGATGTTCTCGCCGCTGGCGAATACCCTTATATTCGAGATGCCTATGCGCTTTGTAAGCTTAGGATCTATCGTATAGCCGATAGTGGCGTTCCTGAGCTTGCAATATGCCGCATTCTGGAGGTACATATTGTTGGCCCTGCCCAACTCGTAGCTTACAAGGTATCCCTGCAAGCGAGGGAAATATGCGTTCTTATTATCCTCAGACCATACTTTATCCTCGAAATTTGAAGGAATGAATGAGGCATAAGGCCTTGAATATGGGCCCCAGAACATTTCAGTCTCGTTAGTAGGATACCAATCTCTGCGTCCTATTCCCTGGAAGAAGAGATAGATGTCGAATCCGAAGTAAGAAGCAGTCAAGGTCACGCCATAGGAATATCTCGGCGTACTGTTTCCGATAAGACGCCTGTCACCCGGATCGTCAAGAGTGTTCGAGCCATAGTTGATGACGCCATCACCATTCAGGTCAAGAATCTTGATATCTCCGGCGTAGTATCCCGGCACCTCGCGTCCCTGAATGTTACGGGTATTGACCCTGGAGGTGTATTCCTGCGCCTCTTCATCGGTCTTGAAGAACCCGTCATATACAAATCCCCAGATTTCACCGATCTTCTGGCCGACGCGATACTGGCTCAGGAGATTCGTCGGATTGTCGAACTTGGTGATTTCCGCCTGATAGTCGGACAGAATGCCCTTGACGCTGTATGAGAACGGATATGAACCGATCTTGAATGTGTCGCGCCATCCGAGAGACAGCTCAAAGCCTCTCGTGCGGAGATCCGCCGCATTTTCCTTAGGCTCACTGGCTCCGAAGACATTCGGAAGCTGAGCGCCTGTGGTAAGCATACCGGTAGTCGCCCTCTGATAGACATCGGCGCTGAAATTGAGTCTGTTGGCGAACATATCCAAATCTAGCCCCAAGTTATGCGTAGTAGCGACTTCCCAAGTCAAGTTGTCTGCGACAGGGGCAGGACTTGACGTCTGCTTGTGGATATTTCCCGAGCTGTCAAGCCACGATGAGTCGTTGATGCTCATTGAAGAGATATATGCGTACTGGGACACATCCTGATTTCCAAGCGAGCCATACGAATATCTGATCTTAATGTTGTCGAAATACTTCTTGAGAGGTTTCATAAAAGGCTCCTCGCTTATGCGATAACCAGCAGAGAATGAAGGGAAGAAAGCAAAACGGGAATTCTTAGGGAATCTCGAAGAGCCATCATAACGTCCGCTCAATTCCAAAAGATAACGTCCGCCATAATCGTATGTCACACGCCCGAATGCTCCCCTGAGGGCATAATCCCACTGGGTTCCGAAGAGTCTCGGAGTACCGGTCGCAAGCGATAGGTCATTCAGAGAGTCTGAAAGGAGCGCTGTGTTGGATGACGTTATGTTCTTATAGACCACGCTTTCCTGGTTAAATCCGGCCATCGCTCCGACGTGGTGCTTACCGAAAGTCCTGTCGAAATTCGCATAAACATTGATGATGTTGCTGATGTGACGCGAATTTCTCTCCGTAAGCTGGTTACGGGAAAGGGCATCCCAGTTCCAGGTCACGAGTTCGCCGACATTGAGCGAATATTGCACCGGAACGGAACGATAGTATCTGTCGAAATTCTCCTGCTTGAAGGTGTAGTTGGCGATAATGTCCAACCCTTCGACAATCTTGACATTGCCCTGAAAAGTCGTCTGGAATTCACTCCTGTTCTCTCGGCCCTTGCTCTTGCCGTTCTCTTGAATGGCGTGCATACCGAAGCCTATCGTATAGTTCGACATACCGGAGTTTCCCGTCAGAGTTCCATCTGGATTGAACGGTACATACTGTGGGTGATAATGGTAGTAAGGTGAATAGAACTGGGCATCAGAGGAGCCTATGACATCATTGCCACTCGGCGTATAGCTCTGGTTAAAGCCCTTCCAAGTGTAAGAACTTTTGAAAAATTTAGTAGTGTTGCTGATGTTAAGCCACTTTGTGACATCCGTACCGATTTTGGAGAGCACGGAGTATCGTTTTTCCATATCAGGAGCAATCCTGAACACGCCTGTCTCATTCGAGTAACTTCCGGAAAGGAGATATGACACTCCCTTCGTCTTCCCCGAGACGCTGAAATCGTGGGACATTTTCGGCCTGGCCTTGGAATAGAAATAGTTGAACCAGTCAAAGTTTCCATAGTAGGCGTAACGATCCTTGCCCGCTACATTTTCAATGGTCACCCACGGCCTGTCAGGATTCTCGACTTTGTCGCCACGACGGATATACATCTCATTCCACTGCGCTTCTGTGTAATGGAAAAGATGCGTTCCCTTATTGTTATAGAAGGCCTGGTCGTTGATTTTGGCATTGTCATACCCAGTAGTGATGAAATCGGTAGACGTAGCGTGCGTGGACCATCCGAAATTACAGGAATAGTTCACATTCACAGTGCCTTCCTTGGCGTTCTTCGTAGTCACAAGGATGACGCCGAATGCCGCTCTGGCGCCATAGACTGCGGAAGCCGAGGCATCCTTGAGGACTGAGATGCTCTCGACATCATTTATGTTCACCCTGTCGATTTCGCCAGGAACGCCATCAATGAGGACAAGCGGGGAGCCGCCATTGATGGAAGTGGTGCCTCGTATGTTGAGGGTTCCGCTCGTTCCTGGCTTACCGGAACTGAATGTGACATTAAGGTTAGGCACCTGTCCCTGAAGAGCCTGTGTCATCTTGTTTATAGGACGATCCACCATCTCCTCTGCAGTAATCTGGCTCACGGCACCTGTCACGTTCACCTTTTTCTGAACGCCGTAGCCGATGACCATGACCTCATCAAGAATGTTATTTTCCTTTAATTCCACTGTAAGAGCCTTAGCGCCGTCAGCCTGAACCTCGGCAGGCGCAAAGCCAATGTAAGAAATGGAGAGACTGACAGGAACCTTGTCCACTTCGAGGACGAAGTTTCCGTCAATGTCAGTAGTCGTACCCTTATGGGTCCCAGTGATCAGGACTCCCGCCCCTATGAGCGGCTCGCCCTTGCTGTCAACTACTTTTCCCGTGACAGTCTTCACTTGAGCCGTCATCACAAAGGCTGAAATCAGCACCATCAACAGGGAGATTGTTGTTTTCTTTAGCATAACCTTATTAGTTTATGTATTAATCCAATGTGGATAAACCTCCGCAAAATTATATAAATTATATATGAAATGACTTATCCAGTCTATTTTCCTTTATATTTCCGTTAAAAATTACAGTATCTACAAAAATCAGGGAATCATATCTCGAATGACGAAGTACACCGTATGTCCGTGCAAGACGGCCCCACAAGAACCGTGTAGCATCCTTTCTCGGTTTCCCACGCAGCTGACGAGGTATCGTATGAGGCAAGGTCGGTGAGACTGAACTCAAGAACAACATCCTCCGAAGCACCCGGGGCGAGCAGCCCTGTCTTCGCAAATGCACGCAGTTCCTTCACAGGTTTGTCCATAGTCTTTCCGGGTGCGGCTACATAAAGTTCGACGACTTCCTTGCCCGCACGGAACCCAACATTGCTTACCTTGAGCATAAGGCTTATCTTGTCGTCCTTGCGAACAAGAGCAGGCTCTCCGTAGCTGAAACTTGTATATGAAAGTCCGTAGCCGAAAGGATACGAGACATCTATTCCTGCCTTGTCGAACCAGCGGTAGCCGACATAGACACCTTCGGCATAGTCGCACCAATCATAGTCCTTCACATTTCCCGGAGCTTTCTCCTTGCCGAGAAATGCGTCAAAGTTGAAGCTGTAGTCCTCGGCCCTCGGGAAGTTCTCGCTCGATTTATGGTCGCGCCACGAGACAGGCCAGGTCATCGGAAGTCGCCCCGAAGGGTTCTCCTTTCCAGTGAGGACATCGGCCACGGAGTTGCCGCCTTCCTGCCCGGCCTGCCAGCTCAGGAGCACGGCGTCCGGAATGTCCTTCCAGGAGGCGGTCTCGATGACTCCTCCGACGTTCAGGACCACGACGGTCTTCTTGCCCTCGGCACGGAATGCACGAGTCACTTCCGTTATAAGCCGACGCTCGTTCACAGAAAGATTGAAATCAGCGTCAGTGCGATCTAAAAACTCGCCTGAACGTCGTCCCAAGGTGATGACAGCGACATCATTAGTCCTTGCATATTCTGCAATTTCCTTTGCTGCAGGCACATAGTCAGCGGGGAGCGGAAGCGGGAGTTCTGCCATAAACGGATTTTCTTCCTTTCCAGCCTTGGCAGCCTCCTCATCGTCCCAGGCTATTGAAGCCTCATATTTCCCGCGAAGACCGGCATCAACTGTAAGCCCGGCATTTGAAAGTCCATCAAGAAGTGAAACCGTATAGGCTCTGTTCACGTTGCCGGAGCCAGAGCCGCCAGCAATGAATCTGTAGGACGTGTTGCCGAAAAGGGCGACTTTCCTCTCCTGGGCGGAAAGCGGAAGGGCTTCATTTTGGTTTTCAAGAAGAACCATTCCCTCAACCGCACTCTGACGAGTCACGGCTGCATTAGCCGTAAGGTCCGGATTGTTGCCATAGCGGTATTTCTTGAAAGTCGGAGTCCGAACTATGAGCGAGAGTATGTGCGCGACGTTCCTGTCGAGGCACTTTTCGTCAAGGCTGCCGTCCCTCACGCCTGAGACAATCTCCTCGTACTGCGAGACCCTTCCGGGCTGGAGCATATCGTTGCCCGCCCTCATCTGGGCCTTCGTGTCCTTGCCTCCGAACCAGTCAGTCACGACGGCGCCCCCGAATCCCCAGTCGTCGCGGAGTATGTCCTGCAGCAGGTGCGGGTCTTCGGAAGTGTACAGGCCGTTTATCTTATTATAAGAGGTCATCACCGTCCACGGATCGGCTTCATTCACAGTAATCTCATATCCCTTGAGATAAATCTCCCTCAGGGTTCTTTCATCGACACGAATATCGACTCCTGTGCGGTTGGTCTCGTGATTGTTGGCCGCAAAGTGCTTGAGCGACGTACCGACACCGTTTGACTGGACGCCGCGCACATAGGCAGCCGCTATTTTGCCCGAAAGAAGCGGGTCTTCGGAATAGTACTCGAAGTTCCGTCCGTTGAGCGGATTCCGGTGGATGTTGAGAGCCGGAGCGAGCAAGACATCGACGCCATACTCGTGCGCCTCATTTCCGATTGCCTCACCGACCTGCTCGACAAGCTCCTGATTCCAAGTAGACGCAAGAAGCGACGCTATCGGAAAATGTGTGCAGTAATATGTCCTGTCCTCGCCTTCTCGTGTCGGAGCGATGCGGAGTCCGGCAGGGCCGTCTGCGAATACAATGGACGGAATACCCAGACGGGGAATTGCGTGCGTAGCACCGGCTGCGCCTGCCACCTTCTGCGCAGACGCACCTATGACGGCAGTATGTATGTCCGTTCCCTTGTCCATCTCAATGCCAGTCACCAGAAGAGCCTTCTCCTCCAGCGTCATCGCCTTGACGACCTTGTCTATATTATGCTCTGACAATTGCGGCTCGCCGCCGCAGGCCGGGAGGACAGCAGCGGCAAGAGCAAGAGCGCACATATTTCCACGCACTTTCATAATTCAATGACT
>CAKUVD010000004.1 GCA_934695325.1 uncultured Bacteroidales bacterium
TATCTATCCCTTAAATGGGTACCTGCCTTTGTCGTCTAAGAGGGGAGGTGCTTGAACACGGAGAATTTGTCTTTCACACACTCAACAATAATTATCAACAATGAATAAAAGACAATATTCCATAGTCGTCCAAATCTCCATTGGAGTGGAGGTTTTCAGACTTGTCTGGGTGAAGGCGTACAAACGGCTTCGCTTCGGCAAGATTGAAAAGGTGAAAGGATATTATCGCAGATATTAAGGGTATCGGTGACTTTTAGTCCTTAGCCTTGTGCCTCAAAAGGCACTCTACTCTATCCCCTCTTTTTATATTTCATTGCCAAGGCATAGAGAACATCCAATTCTTTCACCAATGCGGTTCGAAAACAGGTGGCGGTAGGGCACCACGCCGCGCTGTCAGCGAAATCTGACGGCGCGGTTTTCGTTTTTGAGCCCCACACGAAGCCTGACCAGAAATAATGGGGCCGGGAGGAAATGGGGGATCGGGGAAACCCCTGTGTTCAGAATACTTCAAAAACTCGCACCGGGTCTTCCGGTTTCGTACCCATCTGTCGCTATCGTGACATATCGGGCGCTATAGAGTCATGCACGGTGGCATCGCTTATCAATATTGATCCACACTTATTGGCTTTATGACGACAGGAGGGCGGGCCGTGAAAGTCAAACCCAGTGCGCAGGGAGAGAAGATCCTTCTCCTCCTCTGGAATCACGACGTCCACGACACCATACACGAGCCGCACCGCCCGATGTCACGCAGGGGCGGCAATTCCACAAAAAAATCCGATAAACGATTTAGCATATCGGGAATTTCAGTTGTCATACTATTACATAAAACATTTTTATACACACCATATGAAACTAAATTTCATAACAAGAACACTAATCATCACGGCACTTCTCGGCGGAGCTCTTGCCTGCCAGAAGCAGAATGAGCCTGAGGTGCACGATACAGTCGTCATCCAGACAAAGCTCGACAAGGCCACTCCCGCAATGAAAGTGGAAGGCGGCGAAGACAATATCACTATCGCGGCCACCTGCGACTGGTCACTCGAATGCGAAGACTGGTTCACCGTGGAACCTGCTTCCGGGACCAAGGGCATAAGCGAGTCCAAGATCACCACCCAGCCTAATACCACTGGCGAGGCCCGCACAGGCACCATCAGACTGAAGGCAGGCTCCTACACCGGCACCTACACATTCACACAGGCAGGCAAATAATGCAACTCGAAGACTACAGACGTATTTTCGATTTCTTCTTCAGCGGAGTGGAAGTCCCCGAGGAGTTGAGACAACAGTTCTTCAGATGGCTTGACGTACACGGCGACGAGCCCAAGACCAGAAATCTTTTAGAAGAATACTGGAGCGCTGCCGCATCTGCCGCCCCGGAATTCGACATCACGGAAGGCCTGGAAAAACTGATGGCAAGACTTGAAGGCGACCATCCGACCGGAATAAAGGACAATGCAGATGGCAGTTCCAAGCCGATGCAGACCTCGACCGGAAACAACAGAAACGAATCCCCTGCCGGCAGGTCAATGCAGGCCGCACCGCAGGAAGGTACTCCAGCGGAGAGTTCCGGCCAAGACAACAGGCCGACCGGAAGGCTTTTCGGAAGCAGGATATGGAAATACGCCGTCGTGGCAGCTGCCGCCGCAGGACTCTTCCTTGCAGGAGCCGGCACCTCCGAACTGGTGACAGGGCCCAAGAAAGATACAGTACTGATGGCCTCCTCGGAGAACATCAGTTCGTACACCCTTCCGGATGGCTCTAAAGTATGGCTGAACAAGAACAGCTGGCTCACATTCAACCAGAAGTTCGGAAGACGCCTCAGGCAAGTGAGACTCAACGGAGAAGGCTACTTTGAAGTGAACCGGGACGAGACCAGGCCATTCATCGTAAAGATGCAGGACAATCTGGAAGTCAAGGTTCTGGGCACCACATTCAACGCCTGCAACTATCCGTCACAGAACAAGGCGGAAGTAATCCTCCGCTCCGGTTCAGTCCAGGTATCGGACAACAACCTCAACGAGTCCGTCATCCTGAGCCCCGACCAGAAATACACCTGGAACGACGGAAAGGCAGAAGTCTCAGCGGTAAATGCAATGGACTGCTGCAGATGGTTCGAGCACAGGCTTGTCTTCGACAACGTAAAGCTGAAGGACATACTCGAAAACCTGTCCCACAAATACCAGCAGACAATAAGGTATGATATCGGGGCGTTGGAAAACAAACGTATGTCTATGACCATCAGGGACGAGTCCGTGGAAGGCTTCCTTGATGTCCTTACAAATCTGCTTCCCGTCAGATGGAGATATCAGGGAGCGGAAATCATAATTGAAAACAAAACCAAAAAGCATTAATAATGAAAGGAATCTCTAACATTCTTCCTTCATTCACCCGCATAGGGCTGAGCATAATCTGCGCGATCTGCCTTTCGGCAAACGTATATGCGCAGGACAAGACAGCCAGCGTGAATGTAAAGGATGTGACAGTCAAGGAGCTTCTGAAAGCCATCGAGGCAGGAAGCACCTACACATTCGCCTATGTGGATACCGACATTGACCTGTCCAGGAAAGTGTCCGTGTCCGCTACGGACAAAGACATCGAAGCCATCATAAAGGAAGTCCTCCCGGGCATCAATGTCGAATTCAAGGATCAGAAGATCCTCCTCAGCAAAAAGGCCGAGGCCCCTAAGGCCACTTCTCAGAATGTGGTAAGACCGGCAGCGCAGAGAACAGTCACCGGCAAGATTGTCGATAAGGCCGGCCAGCCTGTAATCGGAGCAATGGTCATCGAGAAAGGTACACAGAACGGCGCCGGTGCAGACCTCGACGGAAACTATGAGATCAAAGTCAAGGGGGCAGCCACACTGGAAGTATCTCTCATCGGATACAACACCATCACCTACACATTGACAGAAGACCAGACAAAAGCGGACTTTGTCCTCGAGGAAGAAGCCATCAAGCTGGATGACGTAGTGGTCATCGGATACGGCGTCCAGAACAAGAGGGACGTGACGACATCTGTCGCTTCCATCAAGGCTGAAGACTTCGCCAACACCCCGACAACCGACTTCCGTGAGTCAATGGCAGCCAAGATGCCGGGCGTACAGGTCCTCAACCTCGGCGGACAGCCTGACGGCAATGTCACAGTACGTGTCAGAGGTATCCAGTCCGCAACATCAGGCAACGACCCTCTCTATGTCATTGACGGAATCCCTTGTGACTCACGAGCCTTCGCCAACCTTGACGGCAACGACATCGAGAGCCTGGAAGTTCTGAAGGATGCTTCCGCGGCCGCCATCTACGGTTCCAGAGGATCCTGCGGTGTCATTATCGTCACGACCAAGCGAGGCAGCGGCGAGAAGCCTGTCATCTCTTACGACGGACAGTTCAGCGTATCCAACGTATCCAAGAAGATCGATATGCTCGACGCCTATGAGTTCGCCGAGATGTTCAAGGAGTCACGCGACGGTTCTTACATCTTCAGCGTTCCTACAGGATCCATCTCGGACCCGTCAGGAGACAGGCCGGAGGTATATCACAGAATCGACCCGCTCATCACCGCATACCTCCAGGACAAGACAGGTACAATGACCAACACTGACTGGCAGGATGAGATCTTCCGTACGGCTCTTTCGCACAAGCACTCTCTCAGCGTCTCTGCAAGGACCAAGAGTTTCAACTACTACATCGGAGCGAACTATCTCTACCGTGAGGGTACCGTGATAGGCTCAGACTTCGAGAGATACGGCATCAGAGCCAACCTCGACGGAAAGAAGGGCAACCTGAAATACGGTGTCAGCTTCTCGCCTTCATACTCGAAGACGAACGAGGTGAACACAGACTCCCAGTATGGCGGAGACGGTGTCATAGCATCAGCATTGATGGCACCTCCTATCTTCCCTGCATACAACGAGGACGGCTCATACAACTGGGATATGAACGGTTTCCTGAAGAAGAACTATTGTAACACCCAGACCAATGAGGTCCTCAACCCTGTAGCGCTCGCCCTCGAGATAGACGACGTAAGGGAGAAACTTAATATGGTCGGCAACGTATATGCTTCTTACGAGTTCATCAAGGGTCTCGAATACAAACTCACTATGGGTGGAGACTACTATTCATATATCAGGAACTATTACAGACCTTCATATATTCCTCTGAAGGGCGTCGCATATTACGACCAGGCGTCAGCACCTACGGCGGCCAACTATGCGAACTCTTATTTCCATTGGACCATTTCCAACCAGCTTTCATATAACAAGAGGTTCGGAGACCACTCCATCAATGCCGTTGCAGTATATGAGGCGGAGAAGCAGACTATCCAGACTTCAGCGATAAAAGGCACCGGCGTGGCAGGCGACGACAAGATCCGCACGACCAAAGGCAAGACTCTGTCCATCGACGACACCTACAACAACAAATACGCCTACACATTCGCCTCCTGGCTTGTCAGGGCCCAGTACTCATACAAGGGTCGCTATATGGCATCCGCTTCAATCCGAGGTGACGGTTCTTCCAGATTCGCTCCGGACACAAGGTGGGGATACTTCCCTGCGGCATCTCTCGGATGGCGAATCAGTGACGAGAACTTTATGCAGAACGCACATTGGCTGAACGATATGAAACTCCGTGTCAGCGTCGGCCAGACAGGTAACGCCCAGATCGGAAACTCCGAATACCTCGCATTGTACGGCACGACCACCAACGATATGGGTAACGGTGTCATCAATAGCGTATATCCTACCCAGATTGCAAACAACAAGCTTGGATGGGAGAAGAACACCCAGGTCAATGCCGGTTTCGATGCCAACCTCTGGAACGGTCTCCTCGGAGTCAATGCAGACTTCTACTATTCAAAGACCACCAATATGCTGTTCGATGTGCCTGTATCATCAGTATCCGGACTCACCACGTCCAATATGAACATCGGATCAATGCAGAACAAGGGTGTCGAGATAACATTGACCTCACACAAGACATTCGGAGACTTCTCTCTCGACCTGAACGCGAACTGGTCTCTCAACCGAAACAAGGTTCTCCACCTCGGTGACGAGGATGCTCCAATCATCAAGGAGTCTTCTTATGCAGGTGGCTACTATATAACACAGGTAGGCCAGCCTGTCGGATGCTACTACCTCCTCGTACAGGACGGTATCTTCCATAACCAGGAAGAGCTCGACTCTTATCCTCACTTCGAGACTACCACTGTCGGAGACTTCCGCTTTGTGGATGCTGACGGAGACGGTGTGCTCGACAAGAACAAGGACCGCGTCATCGTCGGAAACTATATGCCTGATTTCTACTACGGCTTCGGCATACAGATGGGCTGGAGAGGAATCGACTTCGCAGCCAATTTCCAGGGTGTCTACGGCAACGAGATCCTGAACCTCGAGAGACGTTACCTCCTCAATATGGAGGCGTCATCAAATATGATGAAAGACGCCCTCAAGAGATTCCCTTACGGAAACCTCAACAGAGCGACACGTAAGTCCTCAGGAAACAACGGCGCCTGCACATCCACATTCCACCTCGAGGACGGCTCTTACCTGAGACTCCAGAACATCTCACTCGGATACACTATGCCTGACAAGTGGTTCCACAAGACAAGCATCTCCAAGATGAGAGTCTATGTCCAGGCAAACAACCTGTTCACATTGACACACTACTCAGGCTATAACCCAGAGGTGAACAAGAGGTCTTCTGATGCGCTCAGACCTGGCGAAGACTACTGCTCGTACCCTCTTTCAAGGACATTCAGCGTAGGTATCAACTTTAATCTGTAATCGGATATGAACAAAATCATAAAATTAGCATTGACCGGAGCCGCTCTCCTGAGCCTGTCTTCCTGCGGAGACTCCTTCTTCGAGCAGTATCCGTCAAACAGCATAACAGAAGGAAACTTCTACAAGACTGATGACGACTTCAACCAGGGCATCTACTCTTGCTACCACAAGATGAAGACACAGATGGGCTTCTATCTTAATGAACTGGCATACAGAAGCGACGAGTGCCTGCTGGAGTCTATGGCGGTGTCCACGCAGGACCGCTATGACCTCGACCACTTCCAGGAAAAGTCCAACAACGGAATCCTCAGCGACATCTGGAACGCTTGGTACAACGGCATCTACAGGTGCAACGATGTGCTCGTCCATATGGAAGGCAAGAATATCGCCAATGCCGACAAGTATCGCGGAGAAGCGCTTTTCCTCAGGTCCTGGTGGTATTTCACCCTCTACAGAGTATTCGGGTGTGTCCCTGTCACGACAACCGTGGTAGCACCTGCCGATGCCAAGAGAGTGCCTAGATGCACTGACGACGAGATGTACACAAGGCTTACCGAAGACCTTTCAGAGGCCATCGACCTCCTTCCGGCAAAGAAGTCAGCCGAGGTGGCAAGGGTCACCAAGATAGCCGCACAGGCATTGCTCGCGAAGGTTTACCTTACCTTCGGGAAGTACCCTGAGGCACAGGCCGTCCTCGAAGACGCATTGAAAGACTCCTCATACGGACTGATGCCTGTCACCGGTGACGTGTTCGACATAAACAAGAAGATGAACAAGGAGATAATCTTCGCACTGTACTACAACAAGACCAACGACAACGGTCACGGTTACTGGTACAGCACATCCACCAGCGTAATGGCGGACATCAAGAACCCTACGGCCGAGTTCAAGGCTCTTTACAATGAGTCCGACAACCGCCTTGCGCTCATCAACACATACACGAAGATAAACAATTCACTGTATGCGATGACCAAATGGATGGATACATACGATGCGCAGTTCACAAAGCAAGTCGGCAATGACTTCCCGCTCATCAGATATGCAGATGTGGTGCTTATGTATGCGGAGGCTCTCGGCCAGCAGGGACGTATAGCGGATGCTCTCCCTTACCTGAACCAGACTCGCACCCGCGCCGGGCTTCCTGAGCTTACCGAAGCGGAGGTCTCAGACAAAAAGACTTTCATCCAGGAGCTTGCTGACGAAAGAGGCAGGGAGTTCGCTCTCGAAGGGCAGAGATGGTTCGACCTCGTCCGACTCGGACTCGCAGTTGATTTCTTCAAGGAAAGAGGCTACTCCATCGATTCTCACGAACTGATATTGCCTATTCCTCAGGACCAGATCGAGATTGTCAATGACAACTCCATACTCTGGCAGAACCCTGGATTTTAATTGAATTCTATAATAGTGAAAATAATGAAAAAGTTATTATTCAGCATATTGGCGGTCGCAGGCCTCAGCCTGTCAGTAACTTCCTGCTGGAAGGAGAACATTCCGGAGGCAGGAGCCGCACGTCATCAGGTTACAGAACTGAAAGCAGTCCCTGGAGACGAAGAAGCACAGCTCTCCTGGACAATGCCTGAAGGCTGGAACCCGACGGAATACCTTATCACATATACAAACGGAGATAAGATGACCGAGCGTACGAAGGAGCAGACATTCACTGTGGCCGGCCTCACCAACAATGTCACTTATACATTTGAGGTCCAGGCTGTATACGGAGACCTGATCTCAGGCGCGGTGAGCGCATCTGTAAAGCCTTCAACATCCAGGTTCGCAGTCACAGACCTTTCCGGAGAGGGAAGCGACAGTATGGTAATCCTCAAGTGGACAAGACCGGCAACCACGGTGAACTCATATACATTGACCTGGTATAAGGATGGTGCGGAGGCTGATGCCAAGGAAGTCAGCATTGAGGCAGACAAAGAGACATACACCGTAGACGAGCTGGAGAACGATGTAAACTACACATTCTCCCTCGTAGCCAATTATGCGAAAGGCGCTTCCGAGCCTGCTACCATCAAGGCTATGCCTACGCTGGCGATCCCTTACTTCCTCGACAGGACATCTGCAGCCGTGAACCAGCCTATCAAGTTCACATTCAACACAGAGGGCTATCCTTCAGCAACAAACATCCGCTGGACATTCCCTGACGGAAAGATTCTGACCGGAACCGAGGTCTCAAACGGTATTTCATCTACAGGCGACAAGCAGGTGACCCTTACCGCTCATCTCGGAGACAAGGACAAGAGCTGGACTATAGATGTAAGCATCCGCGAGTATGTAGTCGATTTCAAAGACTGGAAAAAGACTGGCACATACAATGGATTCAAAGGTACCTGCCCTGTATTCTCCCCTGACGGAAAGACAGTATATATCATCACGTTCAACGGCACGACCTGCCTCTATGCCTTCGACCTTATGACTGGCGAAAATACTTGGGTATATGAGCCTTCAAGCGTGGGCGCAAGCTACAATATGCTTACAGTGAACCCTGTCTCAGGAGATATCTACTTCGGAGCGGCTGCTGCGCAGTTCTTCTGTGTAAAGGCTGACGGCACCCTTAAATGGTCTTTCGAGAAAGCCGGTTCAATGAAAAGCGCGGCCCCTGCCGTAAGCAAGGACGGAAGCGTAGTCTATGTCGGAGACAATGCCGGCAACATCTATGCTCTTGACGCAGCAAGCGGAAGTCAGAAATGGACAGCAGCCCTAGGGTCTAGTGTGGCAGCTATGCTCGTAAATGGAAACGAGCTGGTCGCAGGCTCTACGGCAGGTGTTGTAAACTTCTATAATACAGCTGACGGCTCAGTCATAAAGACACTGAACTTCGGCGCCAGCGCAAGTGACGTCGTCGGATTCGCAGTAGGGAACGACAAGAGGACAGTATATTTCTCCTTGAAGAAATCAATGGGTTCCTTCGACCTTGAGACAAAGGAAATCCTGGTGCAGAACCTCGCGGTCGCAGGAGACAACTGCTGGGAACCTGTCGTCGCTCCTAACGGAAACGTATATGTGGCAAGCAAGGATAACTACGTATGCTGCCTTGACAAGGATCTGACCAAGGTAATCTGGAAATACCAGCATAAGGACAATGCCGACGGTGTCAAGAACGCATTCAACTACTCTCATCCGTGTGTAGATACAGAGAGCCGCCTATACATCACTTCCGGTCAGTCAGGAAACGTATCATACATATTCAATCCTGACGGAACCGTCAAGG
Organism: uncultured Bacteroidales bacterium; assembly: GCA_934695325.1. Taxonomy (GTDB): domain Bacteria; phylum Bacteroidota; class Bacteroidia; order Bacteroidales; family UBA932; genus Cryptobacteroides. The sequence continues at coordinate 9,003 of CAKUVD010000004.1, forward strand.
ATTCCTGGACATACGGTTCTACGAATCCTCAGAAGCAGATGGGTGGAAACAACTTCATCGACGGTATCCTGTTCTCCGCATTCGTCGGTGCAGGCAGCGAGAACGGTGCATTCTACGGCAAGTACGTAGGCGGCGAGAGAGCTTCTTCCTGGAGCAGCCACGGCGGCGACATCTGCGGCTCCTGCTGCGTAAAATAATGTTGGACAGACCTGGTGCGCTCATCAAGGCGCACCGGGACATCATAATGACATCGAAATGAACAAAAATAGAATATTCTCAATCATAGCCGCGGCACTTGCAGTTCCCGCAGTCATCGCCTGCACGGACGATGATGACGCAAAGGTGCAGAACCTGGCGGCGAAGGCTACCATAACACACGGCGGATACTACGATGCCTCCGGAAGCCTTGTCACTCCTAAATGGAGCGACACAGACAAAGGCGCGATAATGCTCTACGCTGACGACAAGATAAGCAAGGCCACGGCCAGCCCTCTGATGGGCGGAAGCACATCCGCACAGTTCCTCTTCAACATTCTTGCGAACAGGGAGGAGACCAATGTCCTCAGCTGGTATCCGGCCGATGCCGACATCACATTCGACGGCAACGCCACCGTCACAGTGGACATCCCTACAGAGCAGACAGGCAGTGACATCCCTGTGATGTTCGGACTCGACAAGAAGAATGTCAATGGCTATTCAGGCTGCAAGTTCACGCTGAAGCCAGCCGGCTGTATGGTATATGTCAATATCGCTATGGGAGACTATGACATCAAGTCGCTCGAGCTCACAGCCAACGGCGGAGAGAACCTGGCCGGGACAGTCAAGCTTAACACTGAGGACGGTACAGCTACAGCTTCCGCACACTCTGCCAAGGTGACTTTCGACACCGCTCTCGACTGCAGGGCGGCGGCAGTCCAGGTGCCTGTCTACTGCGCTCCTGTAACTCTATCCAAAGGCGTGTCCGCAAAAATCACCACATCTACAGGGCAGACCATAACATCTTCCGTACACGATGAGATGGTTCTTGTCTCCGGCGGGAAATACAGCACGGCAAAATTAGCAGAGGGCGAATCCACAGAGCTAGTGTTCTGTGGGGACAACCACGTTTTCGTTCTCAATGCGAACACCATCAAGAATTCCTACAAAGAGGGCATCCTCTGGGAACTCGACGTCAAGACTCTCGCCTCTGAACTCGGCCTGTCAGCCAACAGATGCGACCATCTCGACGACTGCAAATTCGTGGACAACGGCACCAAGCTCCTGCTGACCAGTTCATACGGCTGGTGCGCACTCCTGGACTATGCTACCAAGAAAGTGCTTTTCCATACACTCCAGGTACCTAACGCACACTCAGCAGAATACATTCCAGGCGGGTATATCGCAGTAGCCACCTCGATCGGTGATGCAGATACTCACAATAAAGTACAGCTCTACAGCATTGACAAGAGCAACAGGATTCTCGCAAGCGAGTATCTCTATTCCGGACACGGCCTGGTATGGGACTATAGCAGGAACGTCCTCTATGGAGCCGGCGGAGATGTGGTGAAAATCTTCGAGCTCACCCTCGGTGACAAGCCGGCCATCACCCTCAAGAAGACCATCAAGGCCCCGCAGGGCGGGATCCACGACCTTATGCGCGTTGACAACAGCACATTGACAGTAGCGGGAAACCGTGCATATCTCTTCAATGTCGATACCGAGAAGTTCGAGGAGATGACTCTCTTCAGCGGCTCCACCGCAATCAAGTCATTGAACTATAACGGAGAGACAGGTGAGCTCTGGTATACCGACGCAACGATTCCTGAAGGAAACGAGAGCTGGTCTTCACACAAGATACGCTACAGCACGAACAAGAACGGCTCCACTCCGGACCGCATCATCAATGTCGATGACATCGATATGTACAAGGTTCGTGTAAAGCAGTGGTAGACTAATGATTACACTATAAGAATTATTGTCTATCTTTGTATGCGGAATGCTTAACGACGACAGACAATTATTGAATCAGATAGCAGATGGGGATGTCAAGGCTCTTGGCATCCTCTATGTGCTATATGCCGCACGCATCCGCAACTTCGCATACAGTCTTCTTCAGAATTCGTCCGAGGCAGAGGACATAACCCAGGACCTGTTCCTGAAAATCTGGAACTCCAGGGAGAACCTTCGCAATGTGGATTCCCTGAAGTCCTACCTGTTCAGTATGACACATCATTCGGTGCTGAATCTCATAAAGCACAAGAATGTGAGGGACAAATACAAGGAATCTTCCTCCAGTATGATGTCCGAGCAATACGAGCCGGACTCGCGCCTGGACACGTCAGAACTTCTCAAGAGCATTGACTATGCGCTCGAAGGAATGTCTGTCCTGCGCAAGACCATATTCAGGATGAACCGCTACGAGCATAAGACCTATCAGGAAATCGCAGAAGCCCTGATGATCAGTCCTAAGACCGTCCAGTACCACATATCCTGCGCACTGGCGGAACTCCGCAAGCTGCTCTAAAAGGAATCGGGCTTCCTACTTCCCAGTGTTTTTAAAAATTTTAAGAAACGGGTGTACATTTTGCATATATTTTGGGAAAGTCGCAGCGAATTTGTAATTTTGTGACTTGACCAAATAAATGTCATTGCATAATGAAACACTTTACATTGCCTAAGGAAGGCGGTCTTATCGAGAAGGGTATTCCTTCTGATATCCTGCACAGTTACGAAAAGATCAGAACTGAGATCTTCGACCAGTCCACGACAGCCAGCGAGGTGATAGCGGACACCGTCATTGACGCCATCAACTCCTGCAACGGAAGGAAATTCAGGCTCGGCCTGTCCACCGGCGTCACTCCGGTTTCTCTCTACAAGTGGCTCACGAGAAGATACCAAGAAGGAAAAGTATCATTCAGCAATGTAGAAGTATACTCCATAGACGAGTATTACCCTTACGGCAAGGGCGAACCTCAGAGCCGAAACAATATCCTCCACACATCACTGCTCAATGCCGTGGACATAAAGGAGGAGAACATCCACATCCCTGACGGCAGCATACCGCAAGACAAGATTTCGGAATACTGCGAGAAATACGACCAGATGGTCAGAGGTCTGGATATGCTCGTGATCGGGATGGGAGAGGCAGGCCAGGTAGGCTTCAATGAAGCCGGCACTACTACGGCCAGCAGGACCCGCACAGTCCTTCTCTCCTATCAGTCAAGAAAGCGTCAGGGCAAGAACTTCAACGGCGACTTCAAACATACTCCGTCGGAAGCCATAACCATCGGCATTGACACGATGATGAGCGCAAAGAAGATCATTCTTATGGCGTGGGGAGAGGACAAGGCCGAGGCGGTCAAGCAGGTTGTCGAGAACAACGCAAGCTCCGACTTCCCGGCATCATATCTCCAAAACCATAAGGATATCACCTGCTATGTGGACGAGACGGCAGCCAGCCTTCTCACCAGAGTCGTCTCACCGTGGCTCGTAGGGCCTTGCGACTGGACCAGGAAATTCATAAGGAAAGCCGTGGTATGGCTCTGTCAGGAAGTACACAAGCCTATTCTCAAGCTCACACAGAAAGACTACCTCGAGCATTCACTCGGCGAACTTCTCGACAAGTTCGGCCCTTACGACAAGATCAATATAGAGGTGTTCAATGACCTCCAGCATACCATCACAGGCTGGCCTGGCGGAAAGCCGAACGCAGACGACAGCCAGAGGCCGGTATCTGCATTGCCTTACCCGAAGACGGTGCTCATCTTCTCCCCTCACCCGGACGACGATGTCATCTCGATGGGTGGCACATTCATCCGCCTCGTACATCAGGGACATAATGTCCACGTGGCTTACGAGACATCCGGAGACCTCGCCGTCCACGACGATGTGGTCCTCCAGCATATGGACGCCGCACACCAGCTCGGATTCGCGGACGAGTTCGACAGAGTGAAGGCCATCATTGACTCGAAAAAGCCTGGAGAGCCTGAGCCTAAGGAGCTTCTCGCCATCAAGGGTGCCATCCGCAGAAGCGAGGCCAGGGGTGCCGACAGGTCATTCGGTCTCAATGACAATACCAATGTACATTTCCTCGACTTGCCTTTCTATGAGTCCGGCGGAGTGAAGAAGCTCCCTCGCACGCAGGCTGACCTGGACATCATAAAGGCTCTCATAAAGAAACTACGTCCGAACCAGATATTTATGGCGGGTGACCTCGCGGACCCTCACGGGACACACAGAGTCTGCACAGAGGCGGCTCTCGAAGCCATAGAGCAGATGAAGGCCGAAGGCGAGGACTGGCTCAACGAGACTCACATCTGGCTCTACAGGGGCGCTTGGATGGAGTGGGAGCTCGGCCGTGTGGATATGGCAGTTCCTCTGAGCCCTGACGAGGTCGTGGAGAAACGTCACGCCATCTTCCGCCATCTATCGCAGAAAGACATCGTGCCGTTCCCGGGAGACGACCCTCGCGAGTTCTGGCAGAGAGCCGAGGACCGCACCCAGAACACAGCACGCCTCTATGACGAGCTTGGAATGGCTGAATATCAGGCTATCGAGGTCTTCCTCAAGCTTTGCTAAAATTTTGACAGAAGGGCTTCCCCGGACACATTCCGGAGAGGTCCTCATCTAATGGACATTTAAAAATACGGAGAATGAAACTTATCATCAGAGAAGACAGCAGCAAGGGATCCATCTGGGCTGCGCACTATATCGCAAAGAAAATCAATGAAAAGGCCGCACGTACGGACAAGCCTTTCGTAATCGGACTCTGCACAGGCTCCACGCCTATCGAGACCTATGCCGAACTCATCCGTATGGTGAAGGCCGGAGAAGTCTCCTTTAAGAACGTGATTTCCTTCAATATGGACGAATATGTAGGCCTTCCGGAGTCTCACCCCGAGAGTTACCATTCATTTATGCACAGATACCTGTTCGACCACATCGACGAGCCTGCCGAGAACATCCATATACTGAACGGCAATGCAGCTGATGTCAATGCAGAGTGCGAGGCTTACGAGAAAGCCATCGTGGATGCAGGCGGGTTCGACCTGTTCCTCGGAGGCGTGGGAGAAGACGGGCACATCGCATTCAACGAGCCTTTCTCCTCTCTCCAGTCCAGGACCAGGGAGGTCGTGCTGACATACGACACTCGTGTAGTGAACTCACGTTTCTTCGACAATGACGTGAACCAGGTTCCTAAGTCCGCCCTCACCGTAGGCGTGGCTACAGTCCTCAGCGCAAAGGAAGTGGTCATCCTCGCTTTCGGCAGCAAGAAGGCACGTGCCATCAAAGATGCCGTAGAAGGCCCGTACACGCATTATTGCACATTGTCCGGACTCCAGGCCCACCCTGCCGGCACAATCGTCTGTGACGAGCTTTCCGTAGGCGAACTGAAGGTCAACTCCTATCGCTACTTCAAGGCCGTGGAAGAGGCCGAGAACCAGTAGAGAATCTGCTGATAACTGATACAGATGACGTCTGCGCCCCTTTACGGGAACGCAGACGTTTTTTGAGCAGAAACGCCACAACCTGTATGCTATGAGCGCCGAGACCTTATGACAGCCAGGGCAGGATATCACGAAAAAGGTGATGACCGAATCGCTGCCGGTCATCACCTTCCTAGTGATAATATTATTGGATAGTTATTTATTCTTCGGATCGGTCGAATGTCCTTCAATCATCTCCGGCTTCAGGATCACGTTCTCAGCAGGCTTTCCCTGAATCATATTGATGAGGACATCCACAGACTTCTCGCCAAGCTGCTGGAGCGGCTGTACGATATGAGTCACGGATGTAGAGTACAGCTGATAGATGTCACTGACGTCAAAACCTATTATTGCCAGGTCGTCAGGAGTCTTGAGCCCCATATCACGCATAGTCATAAGTGCGAGCGCAGACAGTGAATATGTCGGGAGGAACAGCGCCTCCACCCCTCTGCTCACAGCATCCTTGATAATGGCCGGAACTTCCTCCGCAGCTTTCGCATAAGAGGTATAATGTACAGAGGCATTGTCATATACATCATTGTCCATCATAGCCTGGCGATATCCCGACTCTCTTTCTTCGAGGCTGGAAATCCCGAGAGAGTATGATATCATCTCCACTTTCTTATATCCATTCTTGATGAACAGATCCGTGGCCATCTTGCCGGCCTCCACATCATCGAGAAGAACTTTGCCGACCGTATCGAGATCTGCGATATCTCTGTCGAGAAGGACTACAGGGACGCCTGAATCCGTAGCCTTGCGGATAGCGGCCTCGCCACCTGCGCAAGGAGCGACGATGACACCGTCAATGTTGTGCGCAAGCACAGCGTCCATAACGCTTTCAAGCCTCTCCGCACTTTCGTCCGAACTGGCGAACAGCACCGTATAGCCATAGCTCTTCGCCTTGTCCTCGATACACCTGGAGATACCGGCGAAAAACTTGTTGGAGATATCATTAGGAATTACAGCTATCGAATTTGAACGGCCGCTTCGGAGTGAGGCGGCTGCGAAATTTCTTCTATATCCGAGCTTCTGGGCTACCTGGAGAACGCGTTTTGCCGTTTCTGCATTTACAGGACAGTCAAGGTTCCCGTCCTTGTCCCTTTTTGCGTTCATTACAAATGAAACAAGAGTGACTGACACTTTTGCCTCGCGAGCAACGTCACGAATTGTTATTCTTTTCATACTACAAGCCCTTTTAAAACGATTGCAATATATTTAAAAACGCAATTTAGCATTAATTTTTAACATATCAAACAATTTTACGAATGCACGGCCCAAATTCCACTGAAACTTCGTGTTTTCGATATGAAACCGCCATATGAAGCATATACGATTTGGGGCCGCACCCGATTGTTCAGATGCGACCCCGGCGGAAAACCAATTATTACAACATTACCCGATCATCACTGTAAGCCCGGCCATCACGATCGACACCATACTCATAAGCTTTATCAGGATGTTCAATGAAGGTCCTGACGTATCCTTGAACGGGTCGCCGACCGTATCTCCGACGATCGTGGCTTTATGACAATCCGAGTTTTTCCCTCCGAAATTTCCTTCTTCGACATACTTCTTGGCATTGTCCCAGGCGCCACCGGAATTGGCGAGGAACACAGCGAGGACAAAGCCCGCCCCGAGTCCACCGGCCAGGAGTCCCATAACGCCAGCCACTCCGAGGCAAAGCCCCACGAGCACAGGGACGACAATCGCTATGACTGAAGGAAGAACCATCTCGTGCTGAGCTCCGAGAGTGGAGATCTCTACACATCTGGCATAATCCGGCCGCCTCTCGCCCGAGAGGATGCCCTTGATCTCACGGAACTGCCTGCGCACCTCCTTGACCATCTTCTGTGCGGCACGTCCGACGGCATTCATCGTGAGGCCGCAGAACAGGAACGCCATCATCGAGCCTATGAACACGCCCACCAGGACTCGAGGATTCATCAGATTCACCTGATAGAACTCCACTATATCCGGAATCGTAGCTGATGCGGCGTCCACCATCCTGTCCCCTATGGACAATGTCACCCGTCCTATATGCACGAGGCTTATCTTGATTTCTTCTATATATGACGCCAAGAGAGCCAGTGCCGTCAATGCGGCGGAACCTATGGCGAAACCTTTTCCGGTAGCCGCAGTCGTATTCCCGAGAGCATCCAGGATATCCGTTTTCTCACGTACTTCAGGGTCGAGTCCGCTCATCTGGGCGTTGCCTCCAGCATTGTCAGCGATAGGCCCGTAAGCGTCCGTAGCGAGCGTGATCCCGAGTGTCGAGAGCATTCCTACCGCGGCAATGCTGATGCCGTACAGGCCCCGGCTTATAAGTTCAGGAGCGAAGGAAAATCCCGTGGCGCACAGATATGACATAAGGATGGCCACTGCGATAGTGACCACAGGTATCGCAGTGGAAATCATACCAAGCCCCATACCGCTGATGATTACCGTGGCGGAACCAGTCTTGGCGCTCTCGGCAAGCTTCTGCGTCGGCTTATATGAATGGGACGTGTAGTATTCAGTAGCCTTGCCTATGATGACGCCTGAAGCCAGGCCGAACAGGACCGACAGAGAAAGCTGCCACCAATTATCAAAGCCAAGCGCATAGAAAATTCCGAAAGACACGACTGCGATCAATGCTGAACTGAGGTTCGTGCCTCGGGAGAGAGACCCGAGAAGCTCCTGAAGGCCAGCGCCTTCTTTAGTGCGCACGGCATAGATCCCGATCACAGAAAGGACAACGCCGATGGCGGCAATGCACATAGGCGCAAGTATCGCCCTGGTCTGCGCGACGGCGTCCCCGAAGAAAGCGGAAGCGCCAAGAGCCATAGTGGCAAGTATGGCACCGCAATATGATTCATACAGGTCTGCGCCCATTCCGGCGACATCTCCTACATTGTCACCCACGTTGTCGGCAATCGTCGCAGGATTTCTCGGATCATCCTCAGGAATATCCGCCTCGACTTTCCCGACTATGTCAGCGCCGACATCTGCCGCCTTGGTATAGATTCCGCCTCCGACACGTGCGAAGAGAGCCTGCGTGGAAGCACCCATCCCGAAAGTGAGCATCGTGGTGGTTATCGTGACCAAAGTCTGCGATGGATTCGGGTCGCTTATGAAGCATTTGAGAACGAAATACCATACTGAGATGTCAAGCAGGCCAAGCCCCACGACCGTAAGCCCCATAACGGCACCGGACCTGAACGCCAGCTTAAGACCGGCATTCAAGGAACGTGAGACGGCACTGGCTGTACGTGCGGAAGCATAAGTGGCAGTCTTCATACCGACAAAGCCGGCGAGCCCCGAGAAGAATCCTCCAGTGAGGAATGCGAACGGGACCCACGGATTCTGTATGTGGAAGCCATAGGCGAGGATGGAGAAGAACACTGCAAGTACAATGAACACGATCACGACGACCCTGTATTGCTGCTTCAGATAAGCCATAGCGCCATCCCTCACATACTGAGCAATCTCCTTCATAGTCACCGTGCCCTCGCTCTCCTTCATCATCTGCCGGAAAAAGAGCCAGGCGAAAAGCAGTGCCATTACAGCAGCGGCCGGAACAATGTAGAATAGTGAATCCATAAAGATTGGTGTATTTATTAAACGAAATATATTGAAACGTTCATATCTTTCGTTCCGTAAGCAGTAACTTTCGTTTACAAAGGTAGAAATTTTTTCGGATTCACAATACCCTGATACAAAATAAAGACAGGGATGCCCGGAAAAATCCTCGACATCCCTGTCCTTCTTATGCTGTCAGAGAAATTACTCTGCCTTTGCCTCTTCAGTGGCCGGAGCAGCCTCAACCGGAGCCTCAGCCTTCTTGGCACGGCTACGACGAGTGGTCTTCTTAGCCTCCTTTGCAGGAGCTGCGAGAGCTGCCTCGTTGAAATCAACGAACTCTATAAGAGCCATCTCAGCGCCATCACCCTGTCTGAAGCCTGTGTGGAGTACACGAAGGTATCCGCCCGGACGGTCAGCAATCTTAGGGGCAACTGTACGGAAAAGCTCTGCAACTGCAGTCTTGTCCTTGAGATAACTGAAGACGATACGACGTGAGTGTGTAGAATCGTCCTTTGACTTGGTTACGAGCGGCTCGAGGTATGACTTGAGAGCCTTAGCCTTCGCAACTGTGGTGTTGATTCTCTTATGAAGGATAAGAGAACAAGCCAAATTGGAAAGGAGGGCCTTGCGGTGACCGCTCTTGCGACCAAGATGATTGATTGCTTTATTATGCCTCATATTTATGCGTTATTCTTTTTCTTAGGTTCAATATTGTACTTGGTGACATCCATCCCGAAAGAGAGCTTCATCTTGTCAAGCATCTGGTCGATCTCGCTGAGTGACTTGCGACCGAAGTTGCGGAACTTCATAAGTTCCGGCCTTGAGTAGGACACGAGGTCAGCGAGAGTGTCGATCTCGGCGGCCTTGAGGCAGTTATATGCCCTTACGGAAAGGCCGAGGTCTGAAAGCTTGTTAAGAAGAAGATGTCTCATTCTGAGAGACTCCTCATCAAGCTCTTTTGAATCAGGAACGACAGCGCTCTCAAGTGCGAGTTTCTTGTCGTCTGTGAAGAGTTTGAAATGATAGATAAGGATGTTTGCAGCGTCCTGAAGAGCGGCATTCGGTGAAATGGAACCGTCAGTGACGATTTCCAGATTCAACTTCTCATAGTCAGTCTTCTGCTCGACACGCCAATTCTCGACAGTCCAGTTCACCTTGCGGATAGGAGTGTAGATGGCATCTATCGGAAGAGTCCCGATAGGTGTGTTCTCATCCCTCTCCTCCTCGGCCGGAACGAATCCGCGGCCTTTGGTGACGGTAATCGAGATCTCGAGTTTCACGGAAGGCTCCAGAGAGCAGATGTGCAGCTCAGGATTGAGCACCTTGAAAGAAGACAATCCCTTGGAGATATCCTCTGCAGTAAACTCCTGTTTACCGCTAACGGTGATATTTGCCACCTCGGTGTCTACAGAATCCACCATTCTCTTGAGTCTCACTTGCTTGAGATTGAGGATGATGTCCTGCATCCCCTCGATAACGCCAGGGATGGTGTCGAACTCGTCGTTCACCCCTGAGATCTTTATCGAGCTGATGGCAAAACCTTCCAGAGAAGATAACAGGATGCGGCGAAGGGCGTTACCGATAGTCTGTCCGTATCCAGGCTCCAATGGCCTGAACTCGAAACGGCCGACGGTGTCAGTGCCTTCGAGCATTATTACCTTATCCGGTTTCTGAAATGCTAAGATTGCCATATTAATTCTTTTTAGGTGTTACTATTACTTAGAGTACAGGTCTACGATAAGCTGCTCGTTGATGTTCTCCGGGATTTCAGTCCTTGCTGGAACATTGAGGAACTTGCCGACAAGAGCCTTAGGGTCAAACTCCAGCCAAGAGTACTTCTTTGCGGAAGCGACACTGTTCTGGATGACTTCGAGGCTCTTGGACCTCTCTCTTACTGCGATTACGTCTCCAGCTTTTACCTGAGCGGAAGGAATGTTGCAGACAACACCGTTGAGTGTGATGTGGCAATGACGCACAATCTGTCTTGCAGCGGCCCTTGTAGGAGCGATTCCGAGACGATATACGATATTGTCAAGTCTGGATTCGAGGAGGAAGAGAAGGTTCTCACCTTTCTGACCTTCCATACGGCAGGCTTTCTCGTATGTGTTGCGGAACTGTCTCTCCAGGACACCGTACATATATTTTACTTTCTGCTTCTCTTTAAGCTGATTACCGTAGTCAGTAGACTTTCTTGCGCGCTTTCTGGCTGCGCCGTGCTGTCCCGGAGGGTAATTTCTCTTTTCGAAATCTTTATCCGCTCCATAGATCGGCTCGCCGAATTTGCGGGCGATTTTAGTACTTGGTCCAGTATATCTTGCCATAGTAATTAATCATTAAAACTGTAAAATTAAACTTTACGACGGCCTTTTGGTCTGCAACCATTGTGAGGCATCGGTGTAACGTCTACGATCTCTGTCACCTCGATACCGGCCTGGTTGATTGTTCTGATAGCTGACTCACGTCCGGCACCAGGACCTTTAACATAGACCTTTACTTTGCGGAGGCCTGCATCGTACGCTGTCTTGGCAGCATCTTCCGCAGCTACCTGAGCTGCATACGGAGTGTTCTTCTTAGAGCCTCTGAAGCCGCTCTTACCAGCTGAAGACCAGCTGATAACCTGGCCAACATTATTTGTGAGAGCGATGATGACGTTATTGAAGGTTGATGAAATATGAGCTTCACCAGTAGCTTCAACTTTTACTACTCTCTTCTTTGCTGTTGTTGTCTTCTTTGCCATAATTCATCAAGATTTATTTGGTTGCTTTCTTCTTGTTTGCAACAGTCTTCTTCTTACCCTTTCTTGTACGGGCATTGTTCTTGGTGCTCTGGCCACGAACAGGAAGTCCGAGACGATGACGGATTCCCCTGTAGCAACCGATGTCCATAAGACGTTTGATGTTCATCTGGACAGTAGAACGGAGCTCACCTTCGATTTTGTACTCATTGGCGATGAGACTTCTGATCTTTGCGATCTGGTCATCGTTCCACTCGCTGACCTTAGTGTCAAAATCGATTCCGCACTCCTCAAGGATTTTTCTTGCAGAAGAGCGACCGATACCGAAGATGTAGGTAAGGCCTATCTCTCCCCTTTTGTTGTTTGGTAAATCAACACCGGCTATTCTTGCCATAATATCTTTACTTTATTAGTTACACAACTGAATATTATCCTTGGCGCATCTTGAACTTAGGGTTCTTCTTGCAGATCACGTAAAGACGACCTTTACGCCTCACGATTTTGCAATCCTCGCTGCGCTTTTTGATGGATGTTTTTACTTTCATATCGCGAAAATTTTTATTTGTATCTGAAGGATATTCTTCCTTTTGTTAAATCATAAGGCGACATTTCAACTCTAACCTTGTCACCGAGTAGGATGTGGATGAAGTTCTGCCTCATCTTGCCCGAAATATGCGCAAGAATGACGTGACCGTTCTCCAGCTCTACTTTAAACATAGCGTTAGGGAGAGTCTCGACTATCGTCCCGTCCTGTTCAATTGCTGTTTGCTTAGACATTTAAAATACCACTTTAAAATTTAATGTTCCCGTCTTTCTCGATAAAGTCGAAGGTAGAAAGCAGTTCCGCCTTGCCTTTACGGACAACAACCGTAAGCTCGTAATGTGCCGCATTTCTGTGGTCCGCAGTGTGTACCGCCCAACCGTTTCTAGCCAGATACACATCTCTCTTCCCAGCATTGATCATCGGCTCAATACATATTGTCATTCCATCGGTGAGTCTTGCGCCGCACCCGCGCCTTCCGTAGTTCGGAACGCCCGGAGCCTCGTGCATCTCTTTTCCGATTCCGTGTCCCTCCAGCTCTCTTACCACAGAGAACCCGAAGGATTCCGCATACGACTGTACCGCGTATCCGATATCGCCAGTCCGATTTCCGTCCACAGCCTGTTCAATGCCCTTGAACAGCGAGGCTCTGGTCACATCAAGGAGCTTGCGGGTTTCCGCATCGACCTCCCCTACAGGGAAAGTATAGCAAGAATCTCCATTGTACCCCTTGTACAGAGTCCCGATGTCGCAGGAAACGATGTCTCCTTCCTTGAGGACGTAGTCCGACGGAAATCCGTGGACTACGACATCGTTCACTGAAGCGCAAATGGCTGCCGGGAAACCTTCAAAACCAAGAAAACTAGGAATCGCACCGTTGTCACGGATGAAAGTCTCGGCCACCCTATTCAACTCAGCAGTTGTCACACCAGGGGCGACCGCTTTACCGACTTCCGCAAGTGTCTTGGACACCAAGATCCCGTTCTCGCGGAGCAATTCTATCTCTTCTTCTGTTTTCGGCTTTACCATCTTTCTATCCTCTATCAAGAATTACATTCCAGAACGTCCACTCAGACGACCTGTCTTCATTAATCCGTCATAGTGACGCATAAGCAGATAACCTTCTATCTGCTGGAGAGTGTCAAGCACCACGCCTACAAGAATCAGAAGAGACGTTCCTCCGTAGAAGCTTGCAAACTGGTTATTGACACCTGCGAGCATCGCAAATGCCGGCATAATTGCTATGACAGCCAGGAAAATGGAACCAGGCAGAGTGACTCTGGACATAATATCGTCGATATATTCCATAGTCTTCTTTCCAGGTTTCACGCCCGGTATGAATCCGCCGTTCTGCTTCATCTGCTCCGCCATCATATTCGGCTGAACCGTGACGGCAGTGTAGAAATATGTGAAGATCACGACGAGAAGTCCGAAAATCAGGTTATACCAGAAGCCGGTATAGTTGCTCAATGTAGCAGCGAGTCCTCTTGTTGCGTCCCACTGTGAGAAAAGGATAGGGAACAGCATTATAGCCTGTGCGAAGATGATAGGCATCACACCTGCCGCATTGATCTTCAAAGGAAGATAATTGCGGACTCCGCCGTACTGCTTGTTGCCGACGATTCTCTTAGCATACTGGACAGGAATTCTCCTGACAGCCTGCACGAGCGCAATAGCTGCAATGAACACAAAGAACAATACCAGAAGCTCCACGATCAGGAGAAGGAGACCGCCGTTGGTGGTGGTGAGCTTCTCGCCGATTTCAGCAGCAAGTGCGTAAGGGAGACGCGCTACGATACCAATCATAATGATAAGGGAAATACCGTTTCCGATACCACGGTCAGTGATGCGCTCGCCGAGCCACATTACGAACATTGAACCTGCGAGGAGGACAACTGTAGAGACAAAGTTGAATGCGAAGTTACTCCATCCGAGCTGGGTCACAGCCACGAACGCCTTCCCAGGGATCTGGTTGTGAATCGCAGCCAGATATGCAGGGCACTGGATAGCAAGAATCAAGACCGTCAGATATCTGGTGATCTGATTCATTTTCCTGCGGCCGCTCTCGCCTTCCATCTGCAATTTCTTGAAATATGGGACGAACATACCGAGGAGCTGAATCACGATGGACGCCGAGATGTACGGCATCACACCGAGCGCGAAGATAGAGGCGTTTCCGAACGCACCGCCGGAGAACATATTCAAGAGGCCGACAAGACCGTCCTGAGTGCTGCTCTGGAGAGATGCGAGACCGGAGGCGTCAATACCCGGAATCACAACGAAACATCCCAGACGATAAACGAGTACCAAGAGAAGCGTATAAACGATTCTCTTGCGTAACTCCTCTATCTTGAAGATGTTCTTGAATGTCTCAATAAATTTCTTCATTATTTTGTAGTCTTAGTGGCTTTTCCGCCGGCTGCCTCGATTTTCTCGACAGCGGACTTAGAGAATGCGTCTGCAGTGACCTCAAGTTTCGCTGTGAGTTCGCCGTTGCCGAGAACCTTCACGAGATCTTTAGCCTTTGCAAGACCAGCCTCCTTGATGTTCTCCAGTGTAATCACTGAAGAGCCAAGCTGCTCTGACAATGCCTGGAGCGCAGCCAGATTGACCGGCTTGTACTCGACTCTCGTAGGATTGTTGAAGCCGAACTTAGGAAGTCTTCTCTGGATTGGCATCTGGCCACCCTCGAAGCCTACCTTGTGCTCATATCCTGCACGAGCCTGAGCTCCCTTTGTACCGCGTGTAGCAGTGCCGCCCTTTCCGGAGCCCTGACCACGGCCTACCCTTTTGGTATTGTGTGTTGAACCTTTTGCAGGTTTCAGATTATGCAAATTCATCTTAGTTCCTCCGAATTAGATTTCTTCTACGGTTACGAGGTGAAGCACCTTGTTAAGCATTCCTGTGGTAACAGGGTTCTTCTCAACCTCTACTGTCTGGTGCATTCTGCGGATGCCGAGGCACTGAAGATTAGCCTTCTGCCTCTTGGTCTCGCCGTTCTTGCTGATCACCTGAGTAATTCTGTATTTAGCCATTTTAGTCTCCTCCTATAACTAACCGTTGAACACTTTACTCATCGGCACACCGCGAAGGCCGGCGACAGTATATGCGTCCCTGAGTTCGGTAAGGGCGGCAACAGTAGCCTTCACAAGGTTGTGAGGGTTAGAAGAGCCCTTTGACTTGGCGAGCACGTTCTGCACACCTGCAGACTCAAACACCGCACGCATCGCACCACCTGCCTTTACACCGGTACCGGGAGCGGCTGGTTTCATAAACACCTCTGCGCCACCGAATTTCGCAATCTGCTCGTGAGGAATTGTAGTGTTGATGATCGGAATCTTGACAAGATTCTTCTTGGCATCCTCAACACCTTTCTGGATAGCCGCAGTTACCTCGTTTGCCTTACCGAGGCCATAACCTACGACACCGTTCTCGTCTCCCACTACGACAATAGCGGCGAAACGGAAATGGCGACCACCCTTGGTGACTTTGGTTACCCTCTGAATGGAGACCAGTCTGTCTTTAAGTTCAAGATCAGATGTCTTTACTCTTTTAACATTTGTATTTGCCATAATTCCGATTAGAATTTAAGACCGCCTTCACGGGCAGCGTCAGCCAAACTTTGTACTCTACCGTGATAGAGATATCCTCCACGGTCGAAAGCAACCTCATTGATTCCTTTCTCGATGGCGCGCGCTGCGATAGCCTTTCCTACGATTGCGGCAGCCTCTTTTCCGCTTTTGCCTTTGCACTCTGCAGCAAGAGCCTTGTCGTTGGACGCGGCAGCTACGAGAGTCGTTGCGGTCTCATCATTGATCACCTGCACATAGATCTGCCTGTTGCTTCTGAAGACGACCAGTCTTGGTCTCTCGGCAGTTCCATTGACGTGCTTGCGAATACGGTAGTGAATACGTCTTCTTCTTTCTATTTTACTCAATGCCATAATTCATTCCTCCTATTATTTAGCGGCTGCAGTCTTACCTGCCTTACGACGAAGCTGCTCGCCGACGAACTTGATACCCTTGCCCTTATATGGTTCAGGCTTGCGGAGAGAACGGATCTTTGCTGCAACCTGTCCGAGAAGCTGCTTGTCTGCGCTCCTGATGATCAGCACCGGGTTCTCGCCTTTCTTCACTGCTGCGGCCTCAGCCTTGATCTCTGCAGGGAGAAGCAGCTGGATGTCGTGTGAATAACCGAGAGCGAAAGTCAGAAGCTGACCTTTGACGTCTACGCGGTAGCCGACACCGACAAGTTCCTGTTTGATCTCAAATCCAGTAGACACGCCGACAACCATATTGTGTACGAGAGCGCGGTAAAGACCGTGCATAGAGCGATGTCTTGGAAGATCTGTAGGACGGGTGAATTTGATTTCTTTTCCCTCTACGGTCACGGTGATATCCGGATCCACTTTCTGAGAAAGTTCCCCGAGAGGTCCTTTAACCTTCACAACGTTGCCAGGAAGGAGCTCTACGCTCACCTTGTCCGGAAGGCTTACAGGTAATTTACCAATTCTTGACATTATCTGTTTCTTTTAATATTAATAAACATAGCATACGATCTCACCGCCGACATTGAGTTCTCTTGCCTCTTTGTCAGTAATGACGCCCTTGGATGTGGAGAGGATGGCGATTCCGAGTCCATTGAGGACACGAGGCATCTCCGCTACATCTGTATATTTCCTGAGACCTGGCTTGGACACGCGGACAATCTTCTTGATTGCGGCCTGCTTGGTCTGTGGATGATACTTGAGAGCGATTTTGATTGTGTTGTAAGGAGTTCCCTCAACAACCTTGTAGCTGAGGATGTAACCTTTCTCGCAGAGGATCTTGGTCATAGCGACCTTCATCTTGGAAGAAGGGATTTCCACAACTCTGTTTCCTGCGCTGTATGCGTTGCGCACACGGGTAAGGAAGTCTGCAATTGGATCAGTCATTTCTTTTGTCTTTTTGCGAACCGGCGCCCGCATTTTCGGGACGCCCGATATCCGAATTGTTAATAATTAATGATATTGTATGCTATATAGCTTCTACCAGCTTGCTTTCTTGACGCCCGGGATGAGACCGTTGCTGGCCATTTCACGGAACTGGATTCTGCTGATGCCGAATGCACGCATATAACCCTTTGGACGTCCGGTGAGAGAGCAACGATTGTGAAGACGTACTGCTGAGGAGTTCTTAGGGAGCTTGTCGAGAGCCGCCCAGTCGCCTGCCTCTTTGAGAGCCTTACGCTTCTCGGCGTATTTAGCAACTAATTTCGCGCGTTTTACTTCGCGGGCCTTCATTGATTCTTTTGCCATTGTATACTCTTTTAGTTGTTATGTTTCTTGAATGGCAGACCGAACTCTTTCAGAAGGGCGTAAGCCTCTTCGTCAGACTTGGCTGTAGTAACGAATGTAATCTCCATTCCGTGAACGCGAGGGTTCTTGTCCATATCGATTTCAGGGAAGATGATCTGCTCCTTGAGGCCGAGGGTGTAGTTTCCGTTACCGTCAAGCTTCTCGGAAATACCATTGAAGTCGCGGATACGAGGAAGTGACACACGGATGAGTCTCTCGAGGAACTCGTACATCTTGACTGCACGGAGTGTAACCTTCACACCGATAGGCTGGCCTTTACGGAGGTGGAAGTTGGAGATATCCTTTCTTGAACTTGTGAGGACCGCTTTCTGTCCGACGATTGTCGAAAGCTCTGCAGCTGCCTCCTCGACGAGTTTCTTGTCGTGTGACTGGTTCTGGGAAGCCTCGCCGATACCTTCGTTGATGGTGATCTTCACAAGCTTAGGAACCTGCATCACTGTAGTGTAAGAGAACTGCTTCATCAGGGCAGGGATAATCTGCTCCTTGTATGCGGTCTTGAGAGCCGGTACATATCCAGCAGGCACTGTCTGCTCTACTGTCTCCTTGGTAGTTTTCTTTGCCATAACTATTTAATCTCCTCTCCAGATTTTTTAGAATAACGCACCTTCTTGCCGTCTACGAACTTGTAGCCTACACGTGTAGGGACCGGATTTGAAGCGGTGCTCTTAGGATCGAGAAGCTGAACGTTGGAAACGTGAATTCCAGCTTCCTGCTTGATAATACCACCCTGAGGAGCCTTAGCGTTAGGTTTGGTATGTTTGCTTACAATGTTGATACCCTCGACAATGACGCGATCCTTGTCAGTGATGACAGCGAGGACTTTGCCTGTCTTGCCTTTATCATTTCCGGCATTGACGTAAACGGTATCGCCTTTCTTTATGTGAAACTTTTTCATACTGCTTTAATATTAAAGGACCTCCGGTGCCAATGAGACAACTTTCATATAGTTCTCACGAAGCTCTCTGGCCACAGGGCCGAAGATACGTGTACCCCTGAGCTCGCCGGCATTGTTCAGAAGAACGCAGGCGTTGTCATCAAAGCGGATATATGATCCGTCAGGTCTGCGGATCTCTTTCTTTGTGCGAACCACAACAGCCTTGGAGACAGTGCCCTTTTTGGCATCTCCGCCTGAGATTGCACTCTTTACTGCAACGACGATCTTATCGCCGACAGATGCATAACGGTGACGGGTACCTCCCAAAACACGGATGCAAAGAACTTCCTTTGCGCCGCTGTTGTCTGCCACCTGTAAACGTGTTTCCTGCTGTATCATCGCTATTTGACTTTTTCTACAATTTCAACTAATCTCCACCTCTTGGTCTTGCTCAACGGACGAGTCTCCATTATGCGGACTGTATCGCCCTCGCTGCACTCGTTCTTATCATCCTGAGCGACGAATTTGGTGGTCTTGTTTATGAACTTACCATACATAGGGTGTTTGCCTTTGGTCTCGACAGCAACGACAATCGTCTTGTCCATCTTGTTGCTGACAACAACACCTATTCTTTCCTTACGAAGATTTCTTTCCATAGGGCATCTAATTAGTTCTGTTCTTTTTCTTTCTCTGCAAGCACGGTCATCATACGGGCGATGTCCTGTCTGCATTTCTTAAACTTGGATGTATCCTCTAATGGAGAGATAGCGTGATTTATCTTCATTGTATCAAGATTTGCCTTCTCCACTGCAATGCGGTCACGTAAATCAGATACGGACATTTCGCGGATTTCAGATATTTTCATTTTCTTCTCCATTAAAACTATTCTACATAATCCCTGCGGACGATAAACTTCGTCGCGATAGGAAGCTTATGAGCCGCAAGGCGCATAGCCTCTTTCGCAATCTCGAGGGAGACACCCTCAGCCTCGAAGAGAATCCTGCCAGGAGTGATAGGACATACGAATCCCTGAGGATCACCTTTACCTTTACCCATTCGGGTATCGAGAGGCTTCTTGGTGAACGGCTTGGCAGGGAATACCCTGATCCAGATCTGACCCTCACGGTTCATATAACGCGAGATTGCCTGACGGGCAGCCTCAATCTGCTGCGATGTAAGCCAACAATTCTCAAGGGTTTTAAGTCCGAAAGAACCGAATGCGAGCTGGCTGCCCCTCTGGGACATTCCTTTCATACGGTTTTTCTGTTCCCTTCTAAACTTTGTTTTCTTTGGTTGTAACATTGCTGTATTACTTTAATAAATTTCCCAAATTCCCTAAATCTTTGAGTATCAGCTGGTTGGGCGAACTTCTCCTCAATTTTGGGATTGCAAAGTTAGCAAAAATATCCGAAAAACAAACATTTCCGAGAATAATTTTATACTTTTTCGACAAAATAATTTCAATATCAAATATCATATATTCAACAATTTACACCACCCGATAAAATTTCTTCTCACGCTTTTTCGACATAGACGTCGCCTACACGGCAGGGCCTGTCAGGAGACAGGGGAAGACAACCATCGCACAAAGCCCGGAGGATACGACTAAGAACAGAGACAACCCTTGCCGAAAAATTGATATCTTTGCACGGAAATTCGTATGGACAGGAGAACATTGATCATAATGACGTCCGCGGTATTTGCGGTGATGGTTGCGACGGCGGGAATGTGCGGCGCTCAGAGGAGACGCCCGCCGGTTCCGCCGAAAGCTCCGCAGATCCTCCAATACGAAGTCATCGACGGAGACACGGTATATATGGACTTGCTGAACCCGTCAAGGATTTCCCTCCGCGGGAACAGAAGGGGCAAAGACTGGAGAAAATACTACAGGCTCGTATGGAATTTCGGCAAGACATACCCGTATGCGCTCGTCGCCAGGTCGATTATCAGCCGGACGGACAGCACATTCACGCACGACGAACTCGGCAAGCGACAGAAAGAGAAATATGTCAATGCCCTGCAGAAGGAGCTGTTCACAGCTTTTGAGCAGCCGATGCGCAATATGACCATAAGCCAGGGACAGCTGCTGATGAAGCTGATAGACAGGGAAGTAGGAATATCCTCCTACAGTATAATAAGGGAATACAAGAACCGCATAGCGGCAGGATTCTGGCAGGGCGTGGCCAGGATATTCGGGACTGATATGAAAAAGCACTATGACCCCGAAGGTGAGGACCGTGCCGTGGAAGAACTGGTACGGAAATGGGAAAGCGGCGAATTTCCGGCTCTCTACTTCTCCATATTCGGGGAATACCCGAAAGACTTGGACATACCGTCGAAATACAAATAGGAAGAGGCGTCCAGCCAGTCCTTCAGGACAATGAGCCTCTCACCTCCGGGAAGGCCCATATCCACGCGGCAATGAAAATGGCCGAAGATGAAATAATCCACCTTGTTTCTCGACGCGAAATCCACTGCGAATTTATAGAGCGGCTCATCCACACCCCTGAAATGATATTCCCGCTTCGCCTCACGGCTCTTCTTCGACCAGCCGGTGCCGAACCTGAAGGCCAGGTACGGATGAAGAAGGCTGAAGATGCGCTGAAAGAACTTCGCACGGAACCCCCACCGCATAAGTTTATACCAATAATGTCCCGGCCCCAGTCCGTCTCCGTGCCCCAGGCAGAATGATTTCCCGTCAATCTCCACGAGATAAGGCTGCTGGAGTATGGTCATTCCCATATCCTGGAAATAGTGATAGCACCAGATGTCGTGATTGCCCTGGAAGAAATACACCTTCACCCCGGCGTCCATAAGATCCATCAGAGCGGCGAAGACGCGCACGTATCCCTTAGGCACCACATCATCGTATTCATACCAGAAATCCCAGATATCACCGAGAAGATACAGCGCTTCCGTACGATCCTTAGGAATGGAGTCAAGAAACGTAGTGAAGCGGGCCTCCCTTTCCGCAGGATTCCTGAGGTTCAGCCCGAGATGTACGTCCGAAGCAAAATATGTGAGATGACGGCCGTCCACTTCCAATGATTGTCAGGCGAAGATGAATATCAGCAATGCCGCAAGCAGACAGTACAATGAGAACCATACGAGTCTGGCCTTCTTCACGATAGCAATCATCACCTTGCAAGAAAACAGGCCGGCTATGAACGCCCCGGCGAACCCTACGGCAAGAGGAAGGAATCCAAGTCCCGACGACGCAGGCTCTCCCGCACTCTTGAGCAAGTCAAGAGCCTGCTCGCCGATAATAGGCACAAGCACCATAAGGAAAGAGAACTGAGCCATATTCTCTCTCTTGACCCCGCACATAAGCCCTGTGGCGATGGTAGTCCCAGAGCGTGAGAGCCCCGGAGCCACGGCACAAGCCTGGCCAAGACCGACGATGAACGCCTGGAGGTACGACAGCCCGTTACGATGACTGTTTCCGTCGCCATCTGCATTGACCCACCTTGCGGACTGGTCGGACGCGAACAGCAGCACGGCGGTTATGACGAGGCACACGCCCACGGTGAAGAGATTGTCCGCGAACAGGCCTTCGACATTGTCCTTGAAGAATACGCCGACGACTCCGATAGGGATCATCGAGACAATGAGTTTCAGGACATAGTCAGTCTCATCGTTGTACTTGAATGCGAACAGACCTTTCAGAAGCCTCCATATTACGGACCAGAACACTATGATGGTGCTGAGCACGGTCGCGAAATGAACGGTCACAGTAAAGTCCAGGAAGCCTTCTGCATCCACTCCGAGAAGTTCCTTGAAAATCATCAGATGGCCGCTGCTGCTGACCGGCAAGAATTCCGTAAGTCCCTGTACAATGCCCAGGACCAATGCCTGCCACCACTCCATCACTTATCCTCCTTTTTGCCTGGCCTCATCATTATGGCCGCGATTTCTATGATTATTCCGCAGAGTATCACGACAGGCGCCGCGACAAGACGGCGAAAGTCGAACATCGCATAGTTGAACGCTGCCGGATCCTTGCTCCCGCCACCGGTCATAAGAATATATCCGGCCACCATCACAAGCAGACCAGCAAGCAGATAGCCGAGTCCCTTCGGCGTTATCGCCATTTTATTTCTATCTTCCATATAATCAATAATATAATTCATCTTTCCCAAGCGAGACGAGTTTGTTCACGACGAAGAATGTGCTGGCTACGCAAATAGCGAGCCCGGACAAGACCACGATTCCCATAACCATAAGGAGCCTGTCCAGCGTGAATATCTCGAAAAGCATTGAAAATTCCGATCTTATGACGAACATCACACCTGTGAGGAGAATCAGAGCCACGACAGACGCGAAAAGTCCCAGGAAGGCTGACCTGACGAGGAACGGCCTCCGGATGAACGCCCTGGTGGCACCGACAAGTTTCATTGTGTGGACAGTGAAGCGCTTGGCATAGACGGTGAGGCGCACAGTGTTGTTTATGAGCACAAACGATATGAAGAGCATCAGTGCGATGAAGATGCCGAGTACGGCGGATATGCGGCTGAGGTTTGAATTAAGCGCATCGACCAGAGATTTCTGATAGACCACCTCGTCCACCATCGGCGATCCGCCCAGAAAAGCCTCCACCACCTTCAGGCTGTCTTCCGACACATAATCAGCATTAAGCGTGATGCCTATGGAGACTGGTACGGGAGACGTCCCGAACACCTTCAGGAAATCATCTCCGAGCATCTCCGCCATCTCCTTCTCGCCTCGCTCCCTCGATATGAACTCTGTCCCGCGGACAAATTTCAATGAATCCAGCGACCGCATATAGGAGATCGCGTCATTGTCCGGAACCTCCTGCTTCATTATGACCGACACCTGAAGATTTTCCTTGAAATAGTCGGTCACGCTGCGGGTGTTCACGAGCAGAAGACTGGACACGCCCACCAGCAGCAGGACCAGGCTGATGCTGATGACAGATGACAGATACGCATTCGCCAGACGGCGCCGCATCAGTTTGTTTTCGTTACGTGCCATATTACTCCAAATTGACCCCAAAGTTAATCATTTATCGAAATATCAAAAAAAATTCTTAACTTTGCACGTATTGTAGCAACATTTATTTTAGAAGAGAAAATGGGCAAAAAAGTCTTGTTCGTCAACTCTGAGATTTTCCCCTACCTGCCGGAGACTCACATAGCGAATATCGGAAGGTATCTTCCTCAGGGGATACAGGAACGAAAAAAGGAAATCAGGTCATTTATGCCGCGGTACGGCTGCATCAATGAGCGCAAGAACCAGCTGCACGAAGTCATCAGGCTGTCCGGAATGAACATCGTAATAAACGACGTGGACAGACCGCTCGTAATCAAGGTGGCATCCATATCGTCCGCCAGGATCCAGGTCTATTTCATTGACAATGAAGACTACTTCAAGAGAAAGCAGCTCGACCGTGATGACGACGGGAAATTCTTTGACGACAACGGGGAGCGCGCCATTTTCTTCGCCAGAGGAGTCTTGGAGACAGTCAAGAAACTGAGATGGGCTCCTGACGTGATACACTGCCAAGGCTGGATAACTCAGATCCTCCCACTCTATCTGAAAAAAGCATACAAGGACGACCCGATCTTCGAGAACAGCAAAGTGGTGCTGTCTCTTTACGATGATATGCCGGAGGTGTTCAATGAAGAACTGATCAGACTGGTGAAATTCGGCGACATCACAGAGAAAGACGTGCCTCTTCTCGCAGCGCCGAGTGGCATAAATCTTGCTAAAACTGCCGCTCAGTACTCCGACGGCGTCATTCTCGGCTCGGAGAACATTGACAGCAGCCTCGTCGAATACTGTGAAGGACTGTCTCTGCCGCTGCTGAAGTATGACGGAAAGGCGATGGAGGACGGCTCTTACATCGACGCATATAACACTTTTTATGACAATCTTTAGCAAATGAAGTCTCTTTCAATAAGATACGGAGTGGCCGCGATGGCGTTCGCAGCTGGTGTCCTGTGCAGTTCCTGCATAAACAAAAACCAGTCTCTCGGCGAGTCTATGATTCCGGACAACCAGATGTACAACATCTATACGGCTGAATTCCCTATCGAAGACATTGAACAGGAAATGGCGGACAGCCTGTCCAGATACAGTATGTACAAGTTCACGTTCGGCGCCGTGAAGGACGAGACGTTCGGTCTCACCACCAGGACAGCAGCATTCACGCTCGTCCCGGTGAACGACACGCTGGATTTCGGAAAGAACGCCAGATTCCGCCAGTTCCATCTGTCCGCGGTGTCGGATTCCGTATCTTACGCAGACCCGAGCCAGGCTTATATTCTTCAGAATGTCAATGTATATGAATTGGAGAAGCCTATCGACTACACGAAACTGAATCCAGAACTCGCCTATACGAAGAAACGCATAACCGACGGAGTCCCGGTCTATACAGGCACGGACTCCCTGTCCATCGACTTCAGCCAAGAGTTCGGAGAAAAATATATGACCATCACCAATGCCGACTTGGACACCATCACCAACTACAAGAAGAGGTTTCCGGGCATTGTCATCAGCACAGACGAGCCTACCGGCTTCGGAGGCAGGATAAATATGTTCAGACTTCCCATAGCAGTGTCGGACGGCTCCATCTACGGCAGCTACGCAGAGCTGAAGATCACAGCGGACTATGGCAGCAGGACAGCTGTGGACACATCGTTCCTGTTCTATCTCGGGCCGCTGCAGCTGTATGACCTGGCGGGCGTCACTTCTACATCCGTCACATCTCAGACACAGATAGCATACGACCAGACCACGCATTCAAGCAAGAGCCTGGCCGGGAAAGCAGATGAGAAAGTGCTGATGGAAGGCGGCTGCGGGCTGAAGCCCGTCATAAAGGCCAAGCCTCTGAGAGAGAAGATTCTGGAAATTATCAGCAGATACACGGACGACCCTAAGAGCGCCGTGGTAAGCAAGGCGACAATAGAGCTCCCGTTTGAATTCCCTGATGACTATACGTCAATGTACCAGTTCCCCATTGCCGTGAGCCCGACTTGCCGCATCGCCACTGACACATCCGTCACCTTTGCAGGCATCACGGATTCCAGTGTATCAGACGAAAACCAGGGTGACATAAACAGATCCAAATGCGAATATGCCCCTGACATCACCCACCATATCCAGGAAGTGATAAAGCTGAAGGACGACAGCAAGATAGACAACTATGACATCTGGCTACTCGCTATGGCCACTGAGACCATAGCCTCAAGTTCTTCTTCCAGCAGCAGTTATGACGATGACTATTACCAGCAGCTGATGTACTATAATTATTACAACAGTATGTATAATGGCTACGGATATGGAGGATACGGGTATGGAGGATACGGCAGTTACGGCTACAACAGTCTGTACAACAACTATTATAACTACGCTATGCTCCAGTCTATGTACTCGTCCTCTTCATCATCGTCTTCAGGCTCGACCTCGGAGACGTCGATGATGGACAACCACAGGTACTACAGAGCAGTCCTGAACGGCCCGGGAGCAGAGAAGAACCGCCCGATGTTCAGAATCACATTCGCAGTTCCGAAAAGCGCCGAATAGGATCCTACAGTCCACCGAGTAATATATTATAAGAGCAGAAAAATAGAGAGGCCAAAACATAGTTTTGGTCTCTCTACTTTTCTGCTAAAGTCGCAAGCGCTATTATTTGTTAGCTACTTTCTCTTCAACGTACTTTACAGCGTCAGCCACTGTTGCGATCTGGCTTGCATCCTCATCCGGAATCTTGATTCCGAATACTCTTTCGAACTCCATAAGAAGCTCAACTGTGTCAAGAGAATCAGCACCGAGGTCGTTTGTGAAGTTGGCGGTCTCAGTTACCTCTGATTCCTCTGCGCCAAGCTTGTCAACGATGATGGCTTTCACCTGTTTTACGATTTCTTCGTGTGACATAATTGAATAATTTATTAAGTTTATGATTATAATACACTACTCATAATATTCGGCAAAGTAAATAAAAAAAAACGAAATATTGAAACTTTTCGTCCAAAAGACATCGTTTCAAGCGTCATTGCGGCTCAGATTCAGCCAAATACGCAATCCATTCACCGAATTAAGAAGATAGAATACGTACTTTATCACCATTACAACGGTGTAACTGGAGTCAGGTGAAGACATCGCCTTGTCAGACCACAGAAGAATCGAGAACACATTGACCATAAGCCATACTATCCACTGCTCCATAAAAGCCAGCGACATCAGAATCTGCCCGAGAACATTCAGAGTGAACACCAGGGCATCGAAGAGTATGACGTGACGAATTCCGGAGCCCGCCGAGCCTCCGACTGAGCATAATATGAAATACGTGACCCACGAGCCGGCCAGAAGCCCGGCCAGAGTCAATGCGGATTGCCTCGGAGTCAGTCTCCTCGCCCTGACCCTCACGTCCGACTTGGCACCGCGACGCCTCCACTGCCACCATCCGACAAACTGCATAGGGAGGAAATAGAATGCGTGCAAGGCGAAGTTGCCCCATACGGGATCTGTCCCCGGCCTTATGCTGCTGTCAAATGCGACAACAGATGCTATGGTGACATCAAGGACCCCGAAAAGGAAAGTCCAGATGTTCCCGTTTGCGGAAAGCACCGTATTCACGACGCCGGTCAATGCGCCGATGCTGGTCAGGATCAACATAAAAAGCCGCTGGCCAGGTTGCTGCATCTTATAGACGCCAGTAACGACCACAGCCGCAAACATACCTATGAGTATAAAGGCATTGAACCAACTGTTGAATCTGCTCTCAATCTTCATCATTCGTGTTCAGTCGTGTATGAATTCTTTCCGCAAGTTCCTTCTTGCCGAGAAAAGCCGCGAGGTCTGCCAACGGTGCGGCAGCAATCCTCGGGACACTGCCGTAATGCATCAGAAGACGCTTCTCTGTCTGCTCCCCCACACCTTTTATACGGGTCAATGCAGATTCCACCTGGCTCTTGCTCCTGAGGCTTCTGTGGAATGTGATTCCGAACCGGTGCGCCTCGTCACGGATCTGCTGCAGCACCTTCAGGGCAGAGGAGTTCCTGTCAATGAAGAGAGGATATGGATCGCCCACCCTGATGACTTCCTCCAGGCGTTTCGCAAGTCCGACCACGGTGAGCCTTTCCGTAAGGCCGAGCTCCGCCAGAGCCTGATAGGCGAAATCCAGCTGGCCCTTTCCTCCGTCTATGACGACAAGCTGAGGCAAATCGTCCGGATCTTCACGCAGAAGCCTGGAATAACGGCGGTTCACGACCTCCTTCATTGACGCATAGTCATTGGCCCCTATAACGGTCTTTATCTTGAATTTGCGGTAGTCTTTCTTGGACGGGACACCATTGCGGAAGACCACACAGGATGCAACCGGATTCGTGCCCTGTATATTTGAGTTGTCGAAGCACTCGATATGGACAGGCGCTTCTCTCATTCCGAGAGCCTTGCGCAGTTCCTCCACCACCACTTTCCGGTACTGGTCGGGGTCCGTATGCTCCTTCTGGCGGATGGAATTGAACTGAAACTCCTTCGCATTCTTCACGCTCAGCTCCAGGATGGCGAGTTTGTCCCCTTTGGCCGGAGTCCTGAATGACACGCCGTCCAGTTCCACGTCCGGAAGGAACGGAACCAGGACTTCCCCGGTGATCTTGCCGAACTTGGATTCTATTTCCGCTATGAATTCGCTCAATACGGAGGCTGGCTCTTCCTCTATGTTCATCCTGAAGCCGAGATTCAGAGACTGTATTATCGCCCCTCCCCTGACGCGCATAAAGTTTCCGAACGCCTCGTTGGACTCCGTCACGAGCGAGAAAACATCCACGTTAGTGTCCGCTGCGGACGTTATGACAGACTTGGCGTAATGTTTCTGGAGAGAATCCACCTTCTGCTTATAAATCTGCGCCTGTTCAAAATCCAGGCGGTCGGCCGAATCCAGCATCAACGTCTTATAATGTCGGATGATTTCATTGGCCCCTCCCTTCAGCAGACTTACAATCTCCTCTATATCCGCATTGTACTCTTTAATGGAGACCTTTCCAATGCAGCACCCTGCACATCGCCCTATGTGAAAATCCAGACACGGACGGAATTTGCCGCGAAGAATGGCATCGGACGTTATCTTGTTGTTGCAGGAGCGTATCTTGTAATTCTCAGAGAAGAATTCCAGCAGGCTTCTTGCGTGCATAACGGAACTGTACGGACCGAAATAACGGTTTCCCTTGACGACCCTGCGCGTGAGGTACACCTTAGGGAACTCGTCGCCCGTCACGCATATCCACGGATATGTCTTGGAGTCCTTCAGAAGGATGTTATACTTAGGCTTATATTGCTTTATGAGGTTGTTCTCCAGAAGCAGGGCGTCCGCCTCCGAGTCCACGACCGAGTACTGTGCATCCGCGATCTTCGAGACAAGGATGCGCGTCTTGACGTTGAGCCTTTCAGGTGGCACGAAATACTGCGCCACGCGCTTATGGAGATCTTTCGCCTTTCCCACATATATGACAATCCCCTCGGAGTCATAATACCTATAGACTCCGGGGGAATGTGGGAACAATGCTATTTTCTCTCTTACGGTCAAGCCTATCTTACGTATTTGGAGACCTCCTCTTCTATAGCCTCACCATAAAGACCGCGCTTGATGATAGTGCCGTCCGGGCCGAAGAGGATTATGTGAGGGATGCCATTAATACCATAGATATCCGTAGGAATGTTCTTCGCATCGACTATCTGGTTCCAGGTCACTCCATAAGCCTTCGCTGTGTCAAGGCTTTCCTTAGGGGTCTTCTCCCATACAGCCACGCTGAGCACATCGAAATCCTTGCCGTGATGCTTGTCATATACGGCCTTCACGTTAGGTATCTCATTCTTGCAAGGTCGGCACCAGGACGCCCAGAAGTCCACGAGCATATATTTGCCGTTGCCCACATAGTCCGAGAGCCTGGCTTCGCTGCCATCAGGCTGCGTCACCGAGAAGTCGGCGAAGTGCATCCCCTCGGCAGTGGCCTTTCTCGCAGATATACCTTTAAGAAGCGATGATGCAAACCTGTTCCTTGCGGTTACCGCCGTGTCAATGCTTGCATAAACGAGCTCGAGAGTATCGTCAGACATATCACTGTACACATTCCGAAGGGCATATACCGAGATGGCATTGTCCTTATTCTCGTTCAGCACCTCGAAATTATAGTTCCTGTACTTCTCGCTGAAAGAATCGTAAAATTCCTCCATAAGGCTGTCTTTCTGCTGGTCCGACAGGCCTGTGCTGTCTACAATGGCTTCCAATCCTGTATTGTACTCCCTTCCGAGTTCGTCTGACTTCTCATTGAATTTCCTCAGCCTCTCCGTCAATGAAGCGGCCGGCTTGGACGACTTGACGGTGAGGTATCCGCCTTTAAGATCCACCGCAAGAACCGTCCCGTCGGAGATGAACGATGTCCTGGCATTTCCCGCGGATATCCTTCCGACGACCGCCTTGTCCGCCGGGACTTCCAGTCTGAACGCAGAATTCTGAAGTGCGACCGTCGTATCTATGACGCCAGGAATGACAATGCTGACTTCCTCCGGGACGTCAGCTCCGGAAAATTTGCCTTGAATCGTGGTCTTGTTTGATGTGCAGGCCACAGCCGAGATGGCTGCCAATGAGCCGATGATATACTTGTTCATATCGTCAAAAATTTTTTTCTGCAATAAATACCGCTATTTCGTGTAAAAGTAGTGAATAATTCCGTGATTAGCAAAGATTAGTCTTGATGCATACAAGATAAATGCGCAACTTTGCAATACACATAAAACAACTGAAATAATGACACTGCAGAAGAAAACGGCGCCGCTTGTGGCAATGGCAATCGGCGTATGCCTCACCTTGATTTTCATCTCCGGGGCTGAAATCTCGGCGAAGGATACAACCGAGGTCAAGACTTTCACAGAACGAACCACGGAAGAAAGAATTCTCAAGGAACTGGAGTCCATCAGGTCAATACAGGAAGAGAATCAGAGACGTATGATGGATGCAGTGGAGCATCGCAGCAACAACGAAAACGACGTATCCACCGAATATGGCGTGATGTCCAACATTGAGGACAATACAAGGAAGGACTTCCTCAAGGACAATTGGAATGCCTACGGGTGGCTGGCATTGTTAGTGTCCGCATTCTCTTTCTACTATGCCATAAAGACCTTCAATTCACAGAAGCAGACCGAGGAGCATACGCAGAAAGCGCCGATAGAGGCCCAGATAGGTGTGCTGAAGGATCTGCCGAGACATTTCTATCGCAATCTGGCCTGCACCTGCGCCGCATTGATGAAATTCCGTTCTTCAGCCAACACTCGAAAAGGGATCAGGCTCAGTTATCCGTCAGAAGCGAATATGATGAAACTTATGACGCTGCCGGACGATTTCATTCTTCCGATAGATGCCACGGATGAGAAGACCTACTGCAAGATGCACGAAGAGAAACTGCTGCTCCGCAATTATAATATGGAAGTCAAGACTGCGGCGGAGCATTTTGCGAACAATAAAATTTCAGACAATTCTCTACAGAACGACTATGACAATCTGCTGTTCAAGCCTATATACTTGGTGTCAAGGATGTTTGAGCTCCAAGATAGGATTGCCATATTCAAGAACAACAGTTCCAAGCCAATGCAGAATTCACTATGGACATCCTTGAAGAAGAAGTTAGCAAAACCAGGAATCGGTGAGAATAAAGATTCATATTCAGAGGACAATGCTCCTTATGCAATCTACGCATTCATAAAAGAGCATCTTGAGAAAGTCAGTTTCTCCACTTTGGCGTCCAATGGACACAATGAACTGGAGATTTTGAAAGGAATCGCAGACGACAAGGTTTTCATCAGCAGAATAGGCGTGAAGAATGACAGCATCGACAGAAGCATAACAAAAGGCTTGCTGAAACCAGACGAAGACAATGACTACAAGACTTCATTCCTGACGTTCGAGAGACAGAAGGACGGCGGCTTCAACGTAAAAATCTCAAGGCAAGAATTCCAGAAGTTCTTCAATGAACGCTATGCGGAAGAGAACAAGGAACTGAAAGATACTGACAAGAACAAGAGGAAAGGCATCGGACGCCTAGAGATGATCCTGTCCGGGGAGGAAGACACCCTCAAGAACCTTATCGCCGCAGAGAAGCCCAAGAATACCCCAAAAGATGAGGACATAGATAAATGTCAGACTGTTCTGAAGCCCTATTTTGATGCTTTTCAGAAGGATGAATGGGATGTGGCAGACATCATCTATACAATCCTGAAGGTGGATACAGTGCTCGAGCTGAACAAGATTGGAATGATAGAATACTAGCTTGACGTATTTCGACACAAAGAATCCCGGCAGGACAAACCTGTCGGGATTCTTATTATGCAAGACAAAAACTAGTTCTTGTTCTCTTTTCTGTCTCCACGGCCTCTGCCGCCACGGCGACCGCCACGGTCTCCGCGAGATGGACGGCCCTGGCCCTGTGACTGTGCAGATGCAGCAGCGATGCCTGCGTTAGGGGAAAGATCCTTCTTTCCGTAAACCTCACCGTTGCAGATCCATACTTTGATACCGAGAGCTCCGACCTTTGTGTGAGCAACTGCGAGAGCGTAGTCGATATCAGCGCGGAATGTGTGGAGAGGAGTACGTCCTTCCTTGAACATCTCGCTTCTTGCCATCTCGGCGCCGCCTACACGGCCGCTGATCTGAACCTTGATACCCTCAGCGCCTACACGCATTGCTGTAGAGACAGCCATCTTGATGGCTCTTCTGTAGGACACACGGCCCTCGATCTGACGGGCGATGCTGTCTGCGACGATGTTCGCATCAACCTCAGGCCTTCTGACCTCGAAGATGTTGATCTGAACCTCCTTGCTGGTGACTTTCTTGAGCTCTTCCTTGAGCTTGTCCACAGCGCTTCCGCCCTTGCCGATGATGACACCAGGTCTTGCAGCCTGAATGGTCACGGTGATGAGCTTCAGTGTTCTCTCGATGACAATCTTGGAGATGCTTGCATTGGCAAGACGGTTCACGAGATATTTGCGGATCTTATAGTCTTCCGCGATTTTCTCAGCGTAATTACCACCACACCAGTTAGAGACCCAACCACGGGTGATACCGATTCTGTTGCTGATAGGATTAGTTTTCTGTCCCATATTATTTATTGTCCTCCACTGTTGTTGGTTTCTTTACGTCAAGGATAATAGTAACGTGGTTGGAGCGCTTGCGGATTCTGCCGGCTCTACCCTGAGGGCAAGGACGGATTCTCTTGAGTGTACGACCTTCATCGACCATAATGGTCTTGACGATTACATTACCGTTATCCAGTTCTTTTGATTTGTCCTGATTTTTGGCCTCCCAGTTAGCGATGGCGCTACGGAGAAGAGTCTCAAGAACCTTTGAAGGAGCCTTCTTGGAGAACTTGAGAAGATCAAGCGCACGGTTCACTTCCACACCTCTGACTGTGTCTGCAACGAGACGCATCTTACGAGGAGAGGACGGAACATCCTTTACCTTTGCAATGGCGGTCTGTCGCTTAATCTCTTTCAGTCTTTCGGCCATTTCTCTTTTACGTTTTCCCATAATTTCTGATCAATTAAGCGTTTTTACTTCTTGTTGTTGCCTGAATGGCCTCTGAAAGTCCTTGTAGGCGCGAACTCGCCGAGCTTGTGGCCAACCATATTCTCGGTGACATAAACAGGAATGAACTTGTTCCCGTTATGAACCGCGATAGTGTGACCAACGAAGTCTGGAGAGATCATACTGGCACGTGACCAGGTCTTCACCACTTCTTTCTTCTTGCCGCCTTCATTCATAGCAAGAATTCTTTTTTCCAGAGCTTCCTGGATATATGGACCTTTTCTTAATGAACGACTCATAATCTCTTAAGTTTAATTCCTGTTATTTCTTTCTTCTTTCAATGATGAACTTGTTTGAAGTAGCCTTAGGATTACGTGTCTTGTAGCCCTTTGCAGGAAGTCCCTTACGAGACCTTGGATGTCCACCGGAAGCACGGCCTTCACCACCACCCATCGGGTGATCCACCGGGTTCATAACGACACCACGGTTGTGAGGGCGTCTGCCGAGCCATCTGCTGCGACCAGCCTTTCCATAAGACTCCAGATTGTGTTCTGGGTTAGATACCACACCTACAGTGGCACGGCAGGTAACGAGCACCATCCTGGTCTCGCCTGAAGGCAGACGGAGAATGACGTGGTTTCCCTCACGTGCAGCGATCTGAGCATAAGTACCGGCAGAGCGTGCCATAGCACCACCCTGGCCAGGACGAAGCTCGATGTTGTGTACGAGTGTACCTACTGGAATTTCCCCAAGAGGAAGAGCGTTTCCAAGCTCTGGAGCGACACCGGAGCCTGATTCGATGACCTGACCTACTTTCAGTCCGTTAGGAGCGATGATATATCTCTTCTCATTGTCCTCGTACTGCACGAGCGCGATGCGTGCGCTGCGGTTCGGGTCATATTCTATTGTGAGAACAGTTGCCTTGCAAGCATCCTTAGCGCGATGGAAGTCGATGATACGGTACATTCTCTTGTGACCGCCACCGATGTAACGCATAGTCATCTGACCGGTATTGTTACGTCCACCTGTGCTCTTAAGAGGTTCCAGCAATGATTTCTGAGGCTTCTTGGCGGTGATATCGTCAAAAGCGCTGATTACCTTGTTCCTTTGACCAGGAGTAACCGGTTTAAATTTTCTTGTTGCCATTGCCTTATCCCTTAAATATTACTGTAGAAATCAATCTTGTCTTCACCGGCGAGAGTGACGTATGCCTTCTTGAAGTGATTCATACGGCCTCTGAGCATACCGGCCTTTGTATAACGGGATTTTCTTTTCCCGTGGTAGTTCAATGTATTGACTGAAGCGACTGAGACGTTGTACATCTGCTCCACAGCAGTCTTGATCTCAAGCTTGTTGGCCTTGCGATCCACAATGAATCCGTAACGGTTCAACTTTTCGCCCTGAGCCGTCAATTTTTCTGTTACTATTGGCTTAATGATAATTCCCATCTCTCAATCTTTTTAGCGATTAACCCTGGAGGCGAGGATATCCTGGACACCATCGACGAGCACCATTGAATGTGCGTTCATAATAGTGTAGGTGTTGATCTCGTTTACGGAGATGACCTTCACCTGCTCGAGGTTACGTGACGAAAGGTAAATGTTGGCAGAGTTCTCAGGAAGCACGAAAAGGACTTTCCTGTCGCCGGCCTTGATGGCTGAAAGAATGTTCAGGAACTCCTTGGTCTTAGGAGCTTCCATCGTGAACGGCTCCACAACGACGATCTTGTTCTCCTTCGCCTTGTAAGAAAGGGCTGAGAATCTTGCGAGCTGCTTGAGCTTCTTGTTCAGCTTCATATCATAGCAACGCGGCTTAGGACCGTGTGCACGGCCACCGCCTACATAGATATTAGCTTTCAGCGAGCCGTGACGGGCTCCACCGCCGCCTTTCTGGCGACCCTGCTTCTTGGTGCTGTATGAGACTTCGCTTCTGTCCTTGGTCCTGGCAGTTCCCTGACGCTGGTGAGCGAGGTACTGGATGACATCAAGATAGATAGCGTGATCGTTCGGCTCCAGGCCGAAGACTTTCTCATCGAGGACGACCTTCTTTCCGGACTCAGATCCGTCAATCTTCAAAACTGACAATTCCATAATTAAGCCTCCAACATTAGATAAGAACCTTTGGCTCCAGGTACAGAGCCTTTCAATACGAGAAGGTTGTTCTCAGGAATCACTTTGACGACCTGAAGGTTGAACACCTTTACCCTTTCATTGCCCATATGGCCAGCCATTCTCATTCCCGGGAATACGCGTGAAGGCCAAGATGATGCGCCCATAGAACCAGGGTGACGGAGTCTGTTGTGCTGACCGTGTGTAGCACCGCCTACGCCGGCAAAGCCGTGGCGTTTAACGACTCCCTGGAAACCCTTTCCTTTGGAAGTACCGACGACATCGACATACTCTACACCTTCGAAGATGTCAGCAACTGTCAGGGTGTCGCCTAATTTAAGCTCTCCTGCGAAGTCCGCCTCGAACTCGGCGAGCTTACGGTGAGGAGTGGTTCCTGCCTTTTTGAAATGCCCTTTGAGAGGGGCGCTGGCGTGTTTTTCAGTGGTTTCGTCATAGGCAAGCTGCACGGCGGCATAACCATCTTTTTCTACCGTACGGACCTGCGTAACAACACACGGACCAGCCTCAATAACGGTGCATGGAATATTTTTTCCATCAGCACCGAAAACGGAAGTCATTCCGATTTTCTTTCCAATTAATCCAGGCATTGGTTTGATAATTAATTGTTTATTAATACTTTATCGTATCTCCGCATACTTTGCGGAGCGCAAAGGTACGAATAATTTTTTAATTATCAATGACTTCCAATAAATTTTCAGCGACCTATCTCACTCTTATCCTGCGCCCTATCTTCAGTGTCGATGATGCCGTGATGCCGTTCATACGGCAGATGGCCGAGACTGTCGTGCCATACTTGCGGGCCAGGGCATAGAGAGTATCTCCGGATTTGATGGTATGATATGTGGCCTGCCCCTCAGCGTCATCCGCATCAGGAGCTGTCCCGACCACCCCCGCTGCCGCGGCGGAACCGGACTTGGAGGAGACAGACTTCGACGCCGCCTGACTTTTTGCAGAAGCAGTGCCGGGAGCGCCCGCCAGAGACGGTATCTGATGAGTGGACATCCTGATGCTCTGCCATTTACCTGACGGCTCCAGGACGATCTTTACGGAATCGGACGGAGTCCTCAACGTTCCGTCCGCATTGACATACACCCATTGTCCGTCACCGAGAAGGACAATCCTGGAGTCTCCGTCCGCAAGGACAAGCGCATCTCGGTCACCGAGGCGGGCATTGTCCACATCGAATCCATAGGCGGAGTCATCGTCACGGCTGCGGGCGATGAAATCAGGGATGATTCGCCGAGCCCCCATAAATCTGGACAGGTAATACGGCTCCCTCAGATGAGAGATGGTCACGCCTCCTTTCGTCGCAGCGTGAATGAACGTGAAGTCCTGACCTGACTTGTCCATTTCAATGAAGAGTCCCACGTGGCCCACTCTTCCGGAGCTTCGCCTGGCGCCGAACACCACGATATCGCCTTTCTGAAGATTCGACAGCGACCCCTCGACCGGACGTCCATCGCCAGCCTGGCCGCCGGAAGAACGGGACAATTCGTATCCGAATTTCCTATATATATAGCTTGTGAATCCGGAGCAGTCGAAGTATCTAGGCCCGCGGGCCCCATAGGAATACGGCGTCCCCTCGTATTTCATCGCCTCGGCGACAATACGGTCCGCCAGGTCTTCGGTAGTCACCGTCACAGTGTCAGGAGATTCCGCCACTGGCGAGACTGCGCCGGACATCGCACCGACCTGAATCCGTCCGGGATCCATAGCGCCGGCGTATGCGCATAAAGCAAAACTCAGGAGCATAGCCCCTGAGGCAGACACGATTCTGTTCATAAGTCCTTAACGCCTTATTATTGAGCCAGAAGTCTCTTTACGATACCCGACACGGTACGGCCGTCAGCCTGTCCGGCCAGTTTCTTGGTGGCTAGCCCCATCACCTTCCCCATATCGGACATCTTTGAAGCCCCGGTCTCGGCAATGATTCCTTTAACGATCTCCTCAACCTCGGTCTCGCTGAGCTGCTTGGGCAGATAGCCTTCCATCTCGGCAGCCTCGGCAAGCTCGTTGTCGGCCAGATCCTGACGCCCGCCCTGGGCGTACATCTCCGCCGATTCCTTGCGCTGCTTTATGAGTTTCTGTATCAGCTTGAGTATGTCGCCGTCCGTGAGTTCCGTTCCTGCACCCGACGTCTTCGCCAGGAGAATTTCCGACTTGATGGCGCGTACTGCATTTGTACGCACGGTATTATGGGCCTTCATCGCCTCCATAATATCTTTCTGGATCTGCTGTTCTAATGCCATAATATAATTTTTTATCTGTATTTGTCGTACCCGGGCATCCTGGTGCTGTTCACCAGTTCCTTGTACTGCTTGTCATCACGTGGGCAAATAAGGAGGACATCATCTGTATCGACCACGATACAGTCCTCCAGTCCTCTGATAACCACCAGTTTCCCACCATCTCGCGTAAGAATGATGTTCCGCTTGTCATTCTGAAGGATCTGCTTCTTCGTATTGGAGATATTGCCGTCTCCATCCTTGTTGCGGATACTTGAGTAATAGTTCTCCCAGCTGTCGATGTCAGACCATCCGAAATGCACCGGATATACCCAGGCCCGGTCAGTCTTCTCCATAACGCCATAGTCTATGGAGAGTTTTATGCAGTCGGTATAGGCCCTTTCGACGAATACTTTCTCGGCGACGCTTCCCAGAGCGCCTTCCCACCCGTCAAAGAGCCTGGTGATTTCCGGAATGTATTTTTCCATTTCCTCCTTGATGACGCCTGCCTGCCACACAAATATACCGGAATTCCAGAAGAATTCGCCGCTGCGATAGAACACCTTTGCGATATCAGCGTCAGGCTTCTCGGTGAATGTCTTGACTTTCACCGGCTTAGTGCTCTCACAAGCGCCTTTCCCTCCTACTGCCTGAATATAGCCGTACTCCGTATCAGGCCTGCTAGGCTTAATGCCTAGAGTGACCAAGACAGGATTGGCTTCCGCATAGTCAAGAGCATTGGTCAATGTCTCTCTGAACAAAGCCTCGTCATTTATGATGATGTCCGCCGGAGTGACCGCGACAACAGCATCAGGATTCCTTTTCAAAAGCGAGTATGTGGCGTATGCTATACAAGGACCGGTACGTCTGGCGTATGGCTCCAGCAGGAGGTTTTCCTCAGGAAGTTCCGGGATCTGCTCTCTGATGACATCTCTGAATTTGGCCAACGTTATGACGATTATGTTCTCGGAGGGAACCACCCCTTCACATCTGTCATAAGCCATCCGCACCAAAGATTTTCCCGTTCCGGAGATATCCATAAAATGCCCCGGCATATCTTCCCTGCTTATGGGCCAGAAGCGGTTCAGATGCCCGCCGGCCATAATCACGCAGTATTTATTGTCCTTCATTATATAGTCTGTGTTATCTCTCAAAAGTACATCGGCACATAAGCCGCAGGGAAATATCGGAGCTCCGAACTTCCGCCGTCGTAAGTCACCGCCGCGACATCAAGCCAGACCTCCAAGTCATCACCCAACGTGCATTTCTTCATTGACATATATCTTCCGGCCGCGGAAGCGATATGCCGCTGTTTCGATGAATTGACGGCATCCTGAGGCTCTCCCTGCACCGGTGCCATACGGCTCTTCACTTCTACAAAATGTATTCCATCAGGAGCCAGTGAGACGATATCGATTTCAAGGTGCCCGCATCTCCAGTTCCTGTCAAGTATCGTATGTCCGTGTTCCATAAGGTATTGGCAGACCTCATCCTCGCCACGTCGCCCCAAGGCGCCTCTTCCCTTCGTCTTCATCATTTGTCAAATGTCACCACAGTCACTCCCGAGCCGCCGAGCTGCACGCTTTCATCCTTCGCCGAGACCACACCGGGCACTGATTTCAGGAACTTCTGTATCTCGTCCCTCAAGGCACCTGTGCCCTTTCCGTGTATTATCCTGACAGACGAGACATTGAGCATTATCGCATCGTCTATATAGTGCATAACATTCTCCAGCGCCTCATTCACTCTCTGGCCCCTCACGTCAAGTTCCATCTTGAAATTCAGCTTGCGTTCAGAAATGGAACTGTCCATAGAGGACGTGGACTGGACAGGCTTCGGAACCGCTTTCATAGCGTCCTTGTATTCATTGGAAGTTATACGTTCCACCTTGTCCAAAGGCATCTTGCTCTTTATGTTGCCGATGATGACAGTGACCGCCTTGTCCGAGACGATGGAGACTTCGCCCACCATCCCGTTCGCCTTCACCCGCACTTTCTCTCCCACCCGAATCGGGCCGCTGCGGAATTCGCCTATTCTCCTTTCCCTCTCGGCTTCATCGTTCATTCTCTGCCTCTCCTCTCCGTCTGCGCGGTTCGCCTTACGTTGCTGCTGCCTCTGCTGACGCTCGCTCAATTTCTTAATCTTCTCTTCCAGATAAGCGTCCCGGTCCATCTTGTCCTGTTCCTTCTTGAGAGCAAGAGCATTGACAAAACCCTGGAGATTCTCTCTCGCCTTGCGAGTCTCGTCTTTCTTCGCCTGCTTCTCCCGGATAGTCTTGATGGTGTTCTCCACCTGGCGGTTCGCACCTTTCACTATTTCCTCCGCCTCCTTCTTCGCCTCGTCCAATATCTCCTGCCGCATCTTGCGGATATCCTCCAGTTCTTTCTGATATTTACCGGTGATGCTTTCCAGGGTCTTGTCCGTATTGCGGATCTTCTGGATCTTCTCATCCAGGATCTTCCTGTTTCTCGCTATCTTCCTGAGGTTTCTCTCGATGCCGACGAACTCTTCTCCCGCACGGCTCTCCGCATCCTTGACAATGCTTTCCGGAAGTCCCATCTTTCTCGCCAGCTCAAATGCGAAAGAATTTCCCGGGAGTCCCATCTCGAGCTTAAACAGAGGCGCTATGTTCTTGGCGTCGAACTGCATAGCACCATTCACCACTCCAGTCTCCGCCCCTGACGCATAGAGTTTCAGATTCGTGTAATGCGTGGTGATGACGCCATACACACCTCTCTTGTCCAGTTCACTGAGTATCGCTTCCGCTATCGCGCCTCCGGCGGCAGGTTCAGTACCAGACCCGAACTCGTCAATGAGGACCAACGTCCTGGAATCCGCAAGGCTGAGCATATCTTTCATTGACACCAGGAACGAGCTGTATGTACTCAGGTCATTGTCAATGGACTGGCCGTCCCCGATATCCACCATTATGCGGTCGAACACCATCATTTCCGAGGTCTCAGATGTCGGGATGAGCATCCCCCATTGGAACATATACTGAAGGAGTCCCACTGTCTTGAGACATACGGACTTGCCACCGGCGTTAGGTCCGGATATCAGGAGGATGTGCTTCTGCGGAGTCAGCTTTACGGAAAGCGGGACGATCTCCCTCCCTTCCTTTTTCAGCGACTTCTCCAGAAGCGGATGCCTGGCCTTGCGCAGATCCATCTCATTCTCCTCGGATATCACAGGCATACCGGCTATGAAATCCAGAGCAGTCTGCGCCTTGGCGATGAGGAAGTCCAGCTCCCCTATGCACTTGGCACCTTCGAGAAGTTCCGGGACTGACGGGCGAACCCAATCACTGAACTCATATAATATATGTGCAATCTCGCGAGTCTCGGCGAAATGCAGTTCGCTTATCTCATTGCTTATCTCCACTATCTCCGCAGGCTCTATGAATGTGGTCTTCCCGGATGCGGACTCATCATAGACGAAACCCTGTATCTTTCTCTTGTTGGCGGAATTGACCGGGATCAGCATCTTGCCGTCACGCATCACGATGGAGGCGTCGCCGTCCACAAGGCCGTCCGTCTGCGCCTTCTTCAGAATCATATTGATTCGCTTGGAGATGGCGCCTTCCTTCTCTTTCAGTTTTCTGCGGATGTCATAAAGCCCGTCCGACGCCGTATCCTTCACGTTGCCGAACTTGTCCAGAATGGAGTCGATGCGTCGCTGCACCTCCGGGAACAGTGTGATTCCACCGACCATCCGCTTCAAATTCGGATATACCCCGTCCTTGATATTGCCGAAAAACGCCGACACCTTGCGCAGTGTCTCCAACATTGTCCTCAACTTCCCGAGAGACACCAGGTCAATGTTCGCGCCAGTATTGGTCAGAGTCTCGAGAAATCCGACGCAGTCAATATAGCCGCTCGACGGAAAAGACTCCTCGAACATCACGATGAGCCTCATCTCGTCCGTCAGCAGCAGTCTCCTGCGTATCTCCTTTTCATCTGCCGAAAACTTTTCCTCCGCAGTCCTGACCGTGGCGTATTCAGTACTGCATCTGTCAGAAATGATTCTTCTGACCCTGTCAAATCCCAGTATTGCCTCTATCCTCTCTTCTGTCATAATCTTCCCAGGTTTTACCGCTACCGCCCCGCATCATCGGGCCTGCGGTTTCTCGTCAGTTCTGTCCTGCCCGGAGGACAATGCCGCCCCGAGCTTGAGCTTAAGCTCATTGATGTTGGTTATCTCTGTCAATGTCCCGCCGTGCCCGAATGAAATCTCGCCGGTCTCCTCGGACACCACGATCACGTCAGCGTCAGTCTCTTCCGTAATGCCTATGGCCGCCTTGTGACGCATTCCGTATCTGGCCGGGATGTCCGTGCGCTCTGTTATCGGAAGAGTGCAGCGAGCCGCCACGATATGATGATTGTCAATGATGACGGCTCCGTCGTGCAGCGGCGAGTTCTTGAAGAACAGGTTCATTATCAGTCTTCTGTTTATCGCCGCATCTATCCGGTCTCCTGTCTCGATGACGAAATCCAGGCTTATGTGATGCGGAATTACGATGAGCGCACCTGTCTTCTGCTCGGACATAGTCCTGCACGCTTCGGTTATTTCCTTGACGGCTCCGCTGTCCATAGCCTTGTCCTCGTTGCCAAGGAACTTGTTCAGGAAATGCCTGGTCCTCTCGCCGAAACGAGAACCGCTGCCGAAACGCATCAGGAAGTGTCTTATCTCAGGCTGGAATATGATGATCACGGCCAGCACGCCTACGTCAATGAAGGTGCCGAGCAATGCGCTCACAAGCTTCATCTTCAATGCGTCCGCAATGACTCTCAAGACATATATGGATATCACCGCCGTGAATATGTTCATCGCCGCCGAGTCCCGTATCCATCTGAATATAAAGTAGATGAGCAGGGCGACCAGCAGGACGTCCAGCATATCTGTCACTGAGAATTTCAGGAACCCGAATATCTCCAACGGTGTAACCATCATCTGTGTCTTTATACAGGGACAGCGATTTCCGGAGTCCCGTGTGCAAAAATAATAAATTTGTCCCGAATGGCGTATAACGAGAGATGCCGAAAAGCCGTCAGATTTCGAGACACTCTTCCGGGATCCGCAGGCGCATAGCTTCCTTGACGGAGGATGTGGACGTCAGGCAACTGGTGCATAAAAAAAGGGCCGACTAAGAAGTATTAGTCAAGTCCTTTTTTTCTGTGAGGTCTACCTCGTTCCAGGCATTCACTTCTAAGAGAGAAATTTTGCCTTTCAGTCTTTACAGACACACAAGCCGGCATCTGAGTGGCACCAAATTACCACAGAGCAGCCCTATAGGCTTATGCCTGCTGATTTCCGCTCTTGCGGACGTCGAGGTGAAGTTCGTCGAGCTGTGACTGGTCGATGGTGGACGGAGAGTCGATCATCACGTCGCGGCCCTGGTTGTTCTTAGGGAACGCTATATAGTCACGTATAGAGTCGCTTCCTCCGAACAATGCGCATACACGGTCGAAGCCGAATGCCAGGCCTCCGTGAGGCGGAGCTCCGAACTTGAAGGCATTGATGATGAAGCCGAACTTGTATGCGGCCTCTTCCTTGCTGATGCCAAGGACCTCGAACATACGCTCCTGGAGTGCGGCCTCGTGGATTCGGATGGAACCGCCACCGAGCTCTGTGCCGTTCAGCACGAAGTCATAGGCGTTGGCACACACCTTCTCGAGATCTTCCTTCTTGTCGCTGTAGAACAGGTCGAGATGTTCCGGCTTAGGAGCCGTGAACGGATGGTGCATGGCATAGAAACGCTGTGTCTCGTCATCCCACTCGAGAAGAGGGAAGTCCACGATCCAGAGCGGCGCGAACACCTTAGGGTCTCTGAGTCCGAGACGGTTGGCCATCTCCATACGGAGAACGCCGAGCATCGTCTGCGCCTTTCTCCTAGGGCCGCAGAGAATCAGCACGAGGTCGCCAGCCTTTGCGCCTGCAGCCTCCGCCATAGCCTTCACCTGATCTGGAGAATAGAACTTGTCCACTGAAGACTTCAATGTGCCGTCTGCATTGAACTTTATATATACCAGTCCCTTGGCGCCTACCTGAGGTCTCTTCACCCATTCCGTGAGTTCGTCGAGCTGCTTGCGGGTATAGTCCGCAGCACCTTCGACAGCGATGGCTCCGATATAGTCCGCAGAATCGAAGACCGAGAAGCCGTGGCCCTTCGCGAGATCCGTAAGCTCGTGGATAAGCATTCCGAATCTCACATCCGGCTTGTCAGAGCCGTACTTGTCCATCGCATCGTACCAGCTCATCCTCGGAAGCGGGTTCGGGATGTCCACATTCAGGACATTCTTGAAGAGATTTCTCATCATCTCCTCGAATGTGTTAAGCACATCCTCCTGCTCCACGAAAGACATCTCGCAGTCAATCTGCGTGAATTCCGGCTGACGGTCAGCGCGCAGATCCTCGTCACGGAAACAGCGCACGATCTGGAAGTAACGGTCATAGCCGGCCACCATAAGGAGCTGCTTGAATGTCTGAGGAGACTGCGGCAATGCGTAGAACTCGCCTGCGTTCATCCTGGAAGGAACCACGAAGTCTCGTGCACCTTCAGGCGTGGACTTGATGAGGTAAGGTGTCTCTATTTCCATAAAGCCCTTTGAGTCCAGGAAGTTGCGCACCTCGTGAGCGATCTTGTGACGAAGCACGAGAGCGTTCTTCAGTGGGTTTCTCCTGAGATCAAGGTATCTATACTTCGCCCTGATGTCATCTCCGCCGTCGCTCTCGTCCTCGATGGTGAACGGAGGTGTGACGGATTTGTTCAGTATATGGATAGCGCTGAGCTTTATCTCGATTTCGCCGGTGTCCATCTTAGGGTTCTTGCTCTGACGCTCGATCACCTCGCCTTCCGCCTGGATGACGAACTCGCGGCCA
Source organism: uncultured Bacteroidales bacterium (assembly GCA_934695325.1). GTDB lineage: Bacteria > Bacteroidota > Bacteroidia > Bacteroidales > UBA932 > Cryptobacteroides. The sequence continues at coordinate 53,309 of CAKUVD010000004.1, forward strand.
AGCGAATTGGCCACCTCGACAAGCTCCGCCGGAGCGTCCGCACTGATGACAAGCTGAGTTATTCCGTAGCGGTCGCGGAGGTCGATGAATGTCATTCCTCCCAGTTTCCTGGTTCGCTGCACCCAGCCCGAAAGCACCACTTTCTTACCGGCGTCCCCGAGTCGGAGCTCGCCGCAAGTGTTTGTTCTGTAGAAAGTATTGAACATAATATGCTTGAATTTATTTTCCGATTTTATTTTCCCGGTCAAACGTGCAAATTTAGCAATTTCTCAATGAAAAGGAGTAACTTTGCGGGACAAAAATCAAGTTTGTATGGAAGTACGTGCGAAGAAAGCATTGGGTCAGCACTTCCTGACCGACCAGAACATAGCGAAATCCATCGTTGCCGCGCTCCAGATGTCGGCCTCCGCCGGAGAGGAGGAGGTCAATGCAGATAGTTCTGACGCCCCTTCGGCACAGGACAGGATGGATGTGCTGGAGATAGGCCCCGGTATGGGCGTACTGTCGCAGTATCTTCTTGAGAGACAAGATGTAAACCTCAAGATGATAGAGATAGACACGGAATCCGTAGAATATCTGGAGAAGCACTTCCCGAAGGCGACGGGCCGCATCATATACGGAGACTTCCTTAAACTGGATATCGACCATCTTTTCCCCGGAGAGTTCAATGTCATCGGGAACTTCCCGTACAACATCTCGTCCCAGATTTTCTTCCGCATACTGGACTGTCGGAGCCGCATCCCGCAGACCGTCTGTATGATACAGAAGGAAGTGGCGGAAAGAATCGCTGAAGGGCCTGGTTCCAAGACTTACGGGATACTGTCCGTCCTTCTCCAGGCGTGGTATGACATCGAGTATCTGTTCACAGTGGGTTCCGGGGCTTTCGCACCGCCGCCAAAGGTGCAGTCAGCCGTGATTCGGCTCACGAGGAACTCCAGGACGGTGCTTGGATGCGACGAGGATGCGTTCAAGAGCATTGTCAAGACTGCGTTCGGCCAGAGGAGGAAGACATTGAGAAATTCCCTGAAACCTATCATCGCCGCGAAAACGGCACGTGAAGGCTGGGACGCGGAGGCATTGTCCTCATTCATATCGGCACCTGTCTTCGAGCTGCGCCCGGAACGTCTCGGCGTCGAGGATTTCATTTCTCTGACAAATCTTCTGGCCTGACCGCCTCCTTACGGCTGTCGGGGATATTTTCGATATGAAAAGTGAAAATTTCGCATCGAAAGTGCCGGAGTAACCGGGAATCTGTTTAAATTTGCCGAAAAGCTATTGAACAAGAACCATCATTTGACAAGCCAATGGACATAAGCAATTCACACAAGGCACATCCGTGGCACGGAATCGACCTCGGAGAAAACGTTCCTGACGAGGTACGCGCATTCATTGAGATAGTACCTACCGACACAGTAAAATATGAAGTGGACAAGGCTTCCGGATATCTCTCGCTTGACAGGCCCCAGAAGTTCTCGAACATCGTCCCGTCACTCTATGGCTTTCTTCCGCGGACATATTGCGCCGCACATATGGCGGAACTGACGAATCAGGCCCTGGCAAGATATGACATCGAAGGTGACGGCGACCCTCTCGACATATGCGTCCTGACCGAGAAAGATGTCACGCACGGTGACATAATAGTCCGCGCAAGGCCTATCGGCGGCCTCAGGCTCCTGGATCACGACCAGGCCGACGACAAGATCATAGCGGTGCTCAAGAATGACGCCGTATATGGCCATCTCACTGACATTGACGAACTTCCGAAGGACATCATCCGCAGGCTCATCCATTATTTCACCACCTACAAGGACATCCCTGGAGAGAACAGCCAGAGGATGAAGTTCATCAGCATATATGGCGCTGACGTGGCGAAAGATGTGATTCTCAGGTCAATGCAGGATTATCAGGATCTGATTTCCAGCAAGCAGGTCGTGAAAGGCAGTCCAAAGAAATAAGGTTGCGACATATAAACGAGCCCGTCCGTATGAAAATGATGCGGACGGGCTTTATATTTCGTCAGAGCCTTACTTCAGCGCTGCAAAGATATCTTCCACGATCAGTTCCGGTGAAAGGCGGTTGCGCAAGACTGTCTCAGGATATGGACGACGGTCGTAGAACTCCTTCCGCAGGCCCTTGCAAAGCACACGCATTGACGAAGGCCCGTAGTAGGACGCTATCTTCTCGCCGAACCCGCCCGCAAGAACGCCGTTCTCCAGGGTCACCACCAGAGAATGTTCGCCACGAAGGCTCTCCAACGTATCTGCGTCCACACCTGTGATGAAGCGAGGGTTGATTATGGTAGGGTCAATGCCCTTCTCCCTCAGGAGCACGGCCACCTGCTCCGCCAGCTGCCTGTAGTCTCCGAGTCCGACAAGAGCCACCTTGCTCCCCTTGTGGTCCACCACATATTTATCCAAGTCGCTGTAGTCCGTGTCGAACTTCACATCAGCCCTGGAAATCACGGAATTAGGGACTCTCACAGCCACGGGATGTGACTTCTGGGCGATGGCCCAGTCCATCATAGCCACATACTCTTCCTTGCAGGTAGGGGCAAGATATACGAGGTTAGGGATGTTGGCCATCAGAGGGATGTCGAATATGCACAGATGCGTGGTGTCATCCATTCCGTCGGCGCCTGCCATCGTGACCATAATCACGGCCGGGTTATTGTTCACGCAGAGATCCTGCGACAGCTGGTCGTAAGTCCTCTGTATGAAGGTACTGTGAGTGCTGAACACCACTTTGGCACCGCCCTTCGCAATTCCGGAGGCCATAGCCACACCGTTCTCCTCGGCGATTCCCACATCAATGAACTGCTTCCCGGCCTCTCTCCTGCGCTCCGGGCCGAAACCTATGCCGGCAGGTACGGCAGCGTGCATAACCACCAGATCCGGGTTCTCGTGAATCTTGCGAATGAGGTACTGGCCCATTATCTCAGACCAGCTCTCCCCGCCGAGATCAACATTGACCTTGCCGGTGGCGATGTCGAACGGCATACTCCAGTGGAACTGCTCCTTATGCTCCTCGGCAGGCTTGTAGCCCTTTCCCTTGAGTGTATGGATATGTACGACAACCGGATGCGTCGAGTCTTTCACTCCTTCAAAAGCCTTTATAAGGGTCTGGATATCATTGCCTTCCTCAACATACACATAATCCAGGCCCAGAGACTTGAAATAATTGTCCTCTGACTTGCCTCCGGTTGCGCGGAGCCGTGCCAGAGAGCCATAGAGGCCTCCGTGATTCTCTGCGATGGACATCTCATTATCATTGACAATGACAATGAAGTTTGTGCCGTACTCGCCGGCATTGTCCAACCCCTCGAAAGCCTCTCCCCCGCTGAGAGAGCCGTCGCCGATGACTGCTATGACATTGCCTTTCTCACCCTTGATGTCGCGGGCCTTGGCAAGTCCAAGCGCAAGGCTGACAGACGTGGACGTGTGACCGACCATAAACCAGTCGTGCTCGCTCTCGAGCGGCTCACTGTAACCGGAGACATCGTCGTACTTACTTGGATCCGTGAATGCGGCGGACCTGCCGGTCAGCATCTTATGAACGTATGACTGGTGAGACACATCGAATACGAACCTGTCCTTAGGCGAGTCGAAGACATAATGGAGGGCAATCGTGGCCTCGACCATACCGAGGTTCGGCCCCACGTGTCCGCCGTGTACGGACAGTTTATGTATCAATGCTGTCCTGGCTTCCGTAGCCAGCGTCTCGAGCTGACCGGCATCCAGTCTCTTGACATCCGCCGGTGACTTTATGTTTTCAAGTATCATATCTTAAAATCTATTCTTTTAGTGCCTGATAATCAATAACAACGCCTAATTCCTCGTGTAGAAGGAGTCGCGGTACTCCTTAGGCGACTTCCCTGTCTCCTTCTTGAACATCCTGGTGAAATGCTGCGGATACTGGAAACCCAGCCTATATGAAATTTCATTCACAGTCAGCTGAGGGTCAGCCAGATAGTCCTTCGCCATATTTATCAATGCGTTCCTTATGTGCATCTGCGGTGAGAGTCCTGTCTCCTTCTTTATCATATCTCCCAGGTAATTGGGAGACAGATGGAGAGCATCTGCGCAGTAAGCCACGGAAAGCAGACCCTCCTCAGCGGCCTTGCCTGAAAGATAGTAGTCGTTTATGATTTCCTCCAGACGAGAGAGAGCATCCTTGTTCACATTGTCCCTGGTGATGAACTGGCGGTCATAGAAACGCACGCAATAGTTCAGAAACAACTCGATATTGGAGGTTATCAATCTCTTGGAATGTTTGTCGATGTCGTGCTCCAGTTCGTGAAGGATATTCTGAAAGCACTCAATGGCCACTTCACGCTCTCGCTCTGAAAGATGCAGGGCCTCGTTGGACTTATAGGAAAAGAACGTATATGTATGTATCTCCTTTGCAAGAGGCGTCCCGCGGAGAAGATCCGGATGGAAAAGAAGCGCCCATCCCTTAGGCTTGACAGGGATCCCGTCATCTATGACGCCCACCACTTGGCCCGGAGCGATAAACACAAGTGTACCTTCCTGATAATCATAGGTCTGACGACCATATACAAGATCTCCGCAGTGGACATCCTTCAGGAACACGGCATAGAATCCTAACCGTTTCAGACCCTTGGTGACGTCGTTGCACTTCGAGAAGTCGATGACGCCTACGAGCGGGTTCAGCGTCTGTACGCCGATCCATTTGTTATAGTCATCGACATTATCCATCTGCTGGATATGCGAATTTCCAGGTGTTTCAGAAGTCATACTGCATATACATTTTCACAAATGCAAAAATAGCATATTCCAGGAAAGTGCAGCATATTTCATTAACGGAAAAAACTACCCGAATTACTTTAGTTTGATCCCGAACGACACCTGGCCTATCCACTTCACATTGTTAAGGAGGAGGCGATCCCTGTCTCCTATGGTCGTCGTGGTCACTTTCCCGGACATTCCGACATAGTACTTCCCGAAATGATGGACGAGAGATATGCGGCCCACCATCAGGACATCAGGGAAACGATACGGTGCCTTCTCGCTGTCATCACCGATATTCAGCCTATTATGGCTATATAGCACCACCTGAGGTATGGCCGATAGATGAAGCAGCCACTGTCTCTTCATCGCGAAGTTATATCCGTAGCCGACCCCGATACTGCCGAATGAGGTTTTCAATGTCATAGGGGCATTGCCCAGATCCTCGTCCGCCGCAGCACTCAGCTTGCCCAGGGAATACGACAGGCCGGCCAAAATGCTGCCTCCGCTGCGGCGCTGTATCCAGGAGTGGGAGAACGCCGCAGGGTATGAGAATCTCTTGGCATTGAACGCATAATATGTATTCACGAGAAGCATATCCATATTCACCATTCCTGCCGGCACATAGACCTTGTCCCCGCCGGAGTGGATCCGTCCCTTGTAATTGCCGGAAGACTGATATATGGCGTCTATGCCTATCCTGTTGCCATAGAACGACATATTCAGTTCCGTGGATGATTTCTTGCCGAACAGTTTCGCAGGATTCGCCTTCAGCCCTATCCCGAGGCCGCGGTAAGCGACATTGACACTCATCGTGGTCTTCATCTCGGACGAGAGCATTGTCCTGAACTCACCGGCCTCTCTCCTGGCGCCCCTTGCGTCGATTTCCGCACCGGAGCAGTTCACGGCGAGCCCGAGCTTGATTTTTTGAGGCACGCGAGATATATAAAGAGAGTCGTTCTTCACTATCTTGTCGCGAAGATCCAGGGCCCCGTCAAGAATCCTCATTGGCCAGACTTTCCTCCGGACTGCCGTGCCAGCCGCCAAGGAATCAGCATCCTGCGCTCCGGCGCACACCGAAACGCAAAAAAAAATGATTATGGTCAATGTCTTTTTCAATGTCCTTTTCTCCCAGCTTCTCAGATGCCGTCAGGCGACCAGGCCTCAACAGCAAATATCCGGCACGGAGTCTTCCTCTCCCCATACCGGACAATGCAAAGTTACGCAAATCTTGTGATAAGTAAAGAGCCTCTATGCGCCTACTCGGATCGATCCTTTCAGGTGCAGTTTTTTCCGAGTGTTCTAAATCAGAGCGTTATGACGAAATAGTGCTCGCCGTTCGATGCACTGAAGCCGTAGTCTCTGCCGTCACATTCGGGGAGTTCCTGGTCATTGAAGCGGGCGGTCTTGACTTTCCCGTAATGGAATTCCTGCGGAACGGACTCTATTGTCAATACATTCTCTCCCGCTCCAAGAATCGAAGGCAAGGTGAATCTGTATTCAAACTTATGGATGTCTCCTTTCACATATTCATCGAGGGGCATCCAATACTGGAAGAAGTCAAGCCTGAAAAAGACATAGCGGCTTCCTTCCGGCTTATATCCGGATATCGCTATCTTGACAGGGGCTGGCCCCATTAGCGTCTCACTGACATCTCCATTGCGGAATTCCTGTCCATCGACATAACATCTCAGCGCATAGCCCTCATTCATAAGACTATACGACTTATCTGCATTAGGGCTTCCATCTTTCTCTTCGAGTCTTACCTTGGACGACAAATCATTTCCGTCCTGATCAATGAAAGCGACCAATGGAGAATACGAAATGCCATAAGGTGGCCAGCCATCCTCATTCGTGGATTTTTTCTCGCAAGAGCAGACGCATAATGCCGTCAAAATAATAAAAAAGATATGTGGTTTCATTTTCTTACAAATAAATATTTAACATCGGCAAAACTATTTGCACCATCAGGATTATATTTATTATATGGCTCGTGTTGGTGCCATTTAGTATAAACAAGAGGATAACTATTATATACTATATAATTTTTATGATATTCGTTCCAAAAATAAGATGCCACATGTGCGCTGGATAATCCAGCTGCCGCATAATTCACTTTTATCAGATTATTTTCACTCTCATAATTCTTGATTTCTGATTCAGATGAAGCTTTTGTATCAGGAAAAGTTTCCCTGACAAATAACTTAGCAAGCATTCCTGCATCCTTTGTAGTAATTTTCTCGGAGAATACAAAATGATTCCCCTCAAGATTAAGATACGACGTTTCTTGTTTGTCGAATTTAGAGCATGCCAAACACTGGCAAACGAATGCAATAGCCAATAATAGTTTAATACGTTCCATAATGGTTACTGTTTTAACGTTTTATGCAAAGATACGCTTATTTTCATTATCTCCAATAGATAGACTGAATATGTGGAATTCGCTAAAGACGCATTCTTTCAGAACAATGTCGGCTCCAGCTCCTTAGGGTGGAAACTCATCCGGTGCCAGGGCGTGTAGCCATATTTCTTGATGGCGGCTATGTGCTCCGGCGTGGGATAGCCCATATTCCTGTCCCAGCCGTATTGAGGATATTCCAGGGCAAGTCTCTTCATATACTCGTCACGCCAGGTCTTGGCGAGAACGGATGCGGCAGCAATAGAAGCATACGTAGCGTCACCCTTGACCACTGTGCGGTAATCTTTCTGTGTATACGTATCGAACGGCCTGAACTTGTTCCCGTCGATGATCAGGAAATCCGGCTTTGGAGTCAGTCTCAATACGGCTCTCTGCATACCTGTGACAGACGCCCAGAGGATATTCAGCTCGTCAATCTCTTCAGGGCCGACTTCCTCGACAGCCCAGGCCACGGCCTCTTTTTCAATGACTTTGCGGACTTCATCTCTGTGCGCTGCCGTCATTTTCTTCGAGTCGTTCAGCAATGGGTGAAAAAAATCTTTCGGCAGAATCACTGCGGCTGCGAAGACCGGCCCTGCGAGGGGGCCGCGCCCGGCTTCGTCGCATCCTGCCTCTATGAGGTCTTCGTTCAGGTAATTTCTGAGGTGAGGTTGTCTATCTTCTCTTGTCATATTCATTGTATGCGTCTTGTCAGTCCTCCGACGGTTCCGTCCGGATTTCAAGCGAAGGTAGTCATTATTTTCAAATACGGATGAAATGAAAAACCATTCATTCCGATATCACATTTTACGCCTTTGCCAATGATAACTTGTCAAAAATCATTTAAGAATTGTCCAAAAGTTTAAGATTCGTCAATTTCTACGTACGTTTGAGGTACTTTTCTGTGGAAAAGCGCCTTCTTGTGGCGAGATTTGCGATGACAATCAAAAACTGTCATAAAGGAGGAAAAATGAAATCAATCAAGAGAATCTTCATCAGGAAGAACCGACCTTCATTTGAGAAGGAAAGAGCGTATGAAGCGTTTGTCCGAACCGCAGTCATCAGCAAAAGACGGATATGTTATCCTGTAATATGCCGACGACTCGGAATATCGTGTATGGACCTGGACAAGATCGTTCGCAGGGAGCTCGGGATGTCAGGCCGGGAACTGCTTGAGGCCTATAGGCGGTCGTCAGCCGCACATTGACATATAAAAAGGTTTTAAATTATAGTGGATTTTCATTGCTATTGCATATTTATTTTATTAGATTTGCGTAGGTGAGCCCCAAAAGCAGTGTCTCGGACTATACTGGGCGGTTTCAAGGCTCGCCGTATGACATATTATAAACTAATAACATACTAAGAAGATGAGATCCTATTCTACCAAAGACATCCGGAATGTGGTCTTGCTTGGCAGCACGAAGTCAGGCAAGACCACATTAGCGGAGGCGATGCTTTTCGAGGGCAAAGTCATCGACAGACGAGGCGCTGTCGAGGCCAAGAACACAGTATCCGACAACACGGAGATAGAGCAGATGAACCAGAGGTCCATTTTCTCGACACCGCTGTATGCGGAGTTCATGGACACCAAGTTCAATATCATTGACACGCCGGGCGCTGACGACTTTGTCGGCGGTGCTGTATCGGCATTCAAGGTGTGTGAGAACGGAATACTCGTCATCAATGCCCAGCACGGGGTGGAAGTGGGAACGGAGATATATGCCCGCTATGCTGAGCAGTATAAAGTGCCTGTCATAATAGCTGTGAACCAGCTTGACAGCGAAAAGGCTGACTGGGAATCCGTACAGTCAAGTATGAAAGAGGCTTTCGGGAACAAGCCTGTCATAGTTCAGTTCCCAGTGAATCCAGGGCCGTCATTCGACGGATTCGTGGATGTCCTGAAGATGAAATACTATCATTTCAAGGACGACAATGGAGCCAGAGAAGATCTGGAAATCCCTGAAAATCTGAAAGATGAAGCAGAGCTTCTGCGCCAGGCGCTTATAGAGACTGCCGCAGAATATGATGATACATTGATGGAGAAATTCTTCGACGCCGGCTCGCTTACGGAAGATGAGATACGCAAGGGTCTGGGCATCGGAATCAGGGAGGGAAAGGTCCTTCCTGTATTCTGCCTCTCGGCAAAGAAGGATATCGGAGTGAAGAGACTTATGGAATTCACCATCAAGACTTCAGCTTCACCCGAGATAACAAAGACAATGACTAAGGACGGAGAGGAGATCAAGTGCAAGCAGGATGCCCCTACGACCTTGTTCATATATAAGACGGATGTGGAGCCTCATCTCGGCGAGGTGTCATACTTCAAGGTTATGAGCGGCGAGCTGGACGAGGGAATGGATCTGGAGGATGCCGCTACCGGAAACCGTGAGAGAATCTCTACCATATATGCCGTGGCCGGGGCGAAGAAGGAGAAAGTGACGGATATGATGGCCGGAGACATAGGCTGCACCGTGAAATTGCGTGCCGGAAAGACTAATGTGACATTGTCACAGCCGGGAACCAATATCTCTTATGAGCCGATAAAATTCCCGTCCCCTAAGTACCGCACAGCAATAAAGGCCAAGGTGCAGGCTGACGAGACCAAGCTCGGAGACGCTCTCAACAAGATTTCCGCACAGGATCCGACAGTCATCGTGGAATACTCCAAGGAACTGAAACAGACCATACTAAGCGGCCAGGGAGAGCAGCACATAAACGTGGTCAAATGGCGCCTGGAGAATGAGTTCAAGGTCAATATAGAGCTTTACCCTCCTAAAATTCCATATCGCGAGACCATCACCAAGATGGCCACGGCAGAATACCGCCATAAGAAACAGTCCGGCGGCGCCGGTCAGTTCGGCGAGGTTCATCTGCTGATATGCCCTATCGTAGAGGGAGTGCCGTTCACTAACAAGTTCAAGATTGACGGAAAGGATGTCACGCTTAACGTCAAGAGCCAGGAGGCGTACAATCTTGACTGGGGCGGAAGGCTGGAGTTCTACAACTGCGTCGTCGGAGGCGCTATTGATGCCCGTTTTATGCCGGCCATCCTGAAAGGAATAATGGAGAAGATGACGGAAGGCCCTCTTACCGGCTCGTATGCACGAGATATCCGTGTGTTCGTGTATGACGGAAAGATGCACCCTGTGGATTCCAATGAGATCTCGTTCATCCTTGCGGCACGCAATGCCTTTAAAGAGGCGTTCCGTAATGCCGGACCGAAAATTATGGAGCCTATCTATAATCTTGAGGTGCTCACTCCTGGCGAGTATATGGGAGCCTGTATGTCGGATCTGCAGAACAGACGTGCTATCATAGAGGGAATGGGCAGCGAGAAAGGTTTCGAGGTCATCAAGGCAAGGGTTCCTCTCGCCGAGCTCTACAGGTATTCTACCGCTCTCAGTTCACTGACGTCAGGCAGCGCTACATTCACCATGCAGTTCGCCGACTACCAGCCGGTTCCTGGCGATGTGCAGACGAAACTGCTTGCGGAGTATGCCGCCCATGATACTGAAGAGTAATACCGATGATTTCAGTGTGCAAGACAGCTGCTCTGTGCACTGATATGATTTGAAAGGGGCTGACTAATACTTTTTAGCCAGCCCCTTTTTCTTGTTCTTCGGTGAGGTGGCATCGTCCCCGGATATTCATTTACAGAGGAATATATTTGCTTTTCAGTCACCCTCATTCATCGTAGCAGAGGCGATTTACCGCATCTGCCTGCGGAGTATCAGCGTTATGCCGCATATTGCCAGAAGGGCAGGGAAGAACCATTTGAAAATCAGCATCCAGATGAATGCGCTGCTCTTCGAGATTCGTATGGTATTGTCCACTGGACTCTGACGCGATATGTCCACAGGGAGTCTTCCTCCGGAGAGCCAGTTGAACACACCTGTACGGAAAGTGGAATTGTATGCCTTGAGCGACTTCCTTTTTATGGACATCTCTGCATTGGACAGGCAGTCGGCATCTCCCAGCACTATAACCCTTTGCTCCCGACCTTCTATCTGGCGGCAGAGTGCTACGCCGAGCATGGAACCTCTCGCTAGCTCAAGGGCAGGAGTGCATAGCCAGGAGGACTCGGCATTGACAGAAAGTGCTGCGGCTGAAGGCATTGACACCGGCAGTCCTGCGGCAAGGTATCGGCTCAGCGCCACGGCCGCCTCCGTGACGGTACCTGGAATCAGGTCAGGGGCAGCAGGACTGCCAGGAAGCGTGAGTATGGTGTCCGCTACGCTGACGCCAAGATACGATAGCAGCCAGTCCACCTGTGCGGCATCTTCCTGCTCTACGGTCAGCAGAAGATTGCCACCGTGCTCCAGATATGACAGGATATTGCGCTGCTCATCCGGGCTTATCGGACGGGACGGGTCGGCGATGACCAGCAAGTCAGGGGCGACGGTGGAATCCGCATTGACCTGGACCACATCGAATCCGGTATTGACGAGAGAGGACCTGGAGTCCTTGTCTGCGGCGAACCCGCTGTAGTCGCCGTCTTCGTCCCTGACGATGCTGCGCTCCCCGTGCCCTGCCAGAAAACCGGCGGTCAATGCTCCATCCTCCAATCGGGCCAATGCTGATGTTATCTCCTGTTCTCCCGGGTATTTGGTCATGTCGTCATAGATCCGCAGCCATGTCCTTCTGCCGTCGGCGGTCATCATCTCCTTGACCACGTGATTCTTCTCCCCGGAGAGGTCTATGACGTTATGTATCTCGTCAGGCGTCAGTACTTTCCTCCATGGGATGCGCAGTCCTTCAGCCATTTTCATCGCCAGCTCCTCCGTGCTCATGCCTCCTGTGCCGTAATCTGAGTTATGATACGGCTCGTCGTAATAATAGATGTATTTCATCCGGATGTCCGGCTTGAAGCGCAGATACATCTTGAACCTGTCCTTGTCTTCATTGATAGTGGAGGGAGCGGCGAACCAGCAGTCATAATCCGCCACGTTCACGTATGTGGTGATGCAGAGCGGCCCTTGAATCGCCTTGATGGCGGCGATGCTGTTGTCTGTCAATGTGTTTGCCCGTATCTGGCTGGCATCGTGATAGAATATGAGCCTGGGCCTGGAACTGGCGTATCCGAGCAGGACGAGAGCGACTGTGGTGCATACGTATCTGACGGCACAGGCGAGTCTGCATCTGTCCCTGCGGTACTGGAGCAGGAAGACGCAGTAGCAGAAGAAAAGCGCGATGACGATTCCAAAATATATTATATCTTCCGATGAAATCAGGCCAGAGGTGAGCTGTGACGTCCTTCCTGACAGGGAGGCCCAGTATGTCAAGTCGCGCACTATCGCGATGTCCTGTCCCATTCCCGCCAGCTTGTTGAGGAAGCCGAGCGTGACCAGAGTGAGTATGGCCGCCACTATCTGGTAACTGGTGAGGCAGGACATAAACATTCCTATGGCGGAATATGCCCAGAAAAGCAGCAGCTGACCTGTCATTCCGCTGAATATCAGTCCATAATCTGTGTCGGGAACGTGGCAGACAGTGAATACTGTCGCAGGGAGAGTCAGCGCTGTCATTATCAGGGACAGTACAATCATTGACAAGTACTTGCCCATGATAATCTGCAATGACGATACAGGAGAGGAGTAGAGCAGCTTGATGGCTCCGTTGCTCATGTCACGGCTCATAAGTCCCATCGTCAGCAGCGGGATGAACATATAGAGGTTGCTCCTTATGACGCTCCAGAGGCCTCCGACACGTGAGAATATGCTGTATGTGATGTTGCTGGCGCCTCCGAAAAGTTCCAGGTCGTCGGCCAGTGACGAGATGCTGTCAGTGAATGTCTGATAGGCCTGGAAGGTGAAGATGACTATGATTATCCACGCTATCGGTGAAAAGAAGAGCTGGCTCAGCTCCGCTCTGCATATTGCCTTTATTTGTCTCATTACCTGTTTTTCCGTGCTGCTATATGATCCTGAAAAATGACTCCATGAGCTTTATCTGTCGTTTCCTGAAATAGTATGTATGACGATTTTGAAGAATGCTGATATGTTTATATTAACAGACGCTTTGTGTCTGCCTGTGTCGTTCAATGCAAACATTCTCAAAGTCTGCTAAGGAACTTGAATATGTCGTCCGCAGACGGGGCTTCCTTCATTATTTCGTGCAGATGCCAGCCGTTCTCGGAGGACAATGCGATTATCTTTTCGCATACCGTGTCGGCGTCTCCGGTTATGGCGAGGCGTATGAAACCGGGATGCTGCTCCGACGGAGAGACAGCATTGACCTCGGGAATGGACAGAAGGACTTCATCCGCAGGCATTGACCCCATCGATACGAGGACTGCGTCACGGTGGATTGTCCTGGTGAACTCGCCGAGGCTGTCATCGAACACCAGATGGCCGGATGACATCATCAGGATATGGTCGCAGGAGAGCTCCACTTCGTGCAGGATATGCGTCGAGAGAAGGACAAGGCAGTCTTCAGCGATATCGTGTATCAGATGCCTGATTTCTACTATCTGTATAGGATCCAGACCATTAGTAGGCTCGTCCAGGACAATGCAGGACGGCTTGTGTATTATCGCCTGTGCGATTCCGGCCCTCTGCTGATAGCCTCCCGACAGATGCTTTAAGAGTCTCTTGCGGTACTTCTCCAGCCCGCATCTTGATATGGCCTCGTCCACGGCCCTGCCGCTGTCCACCATAAGCCTGAGTTCGGCTGAGTAGCGCAAATATTCCTCAACTGTGAGGTCAGGGAGAAGAGGCGGCTTCTGCGGAAGGAATCCGATGTGCCGCTTTGCCTCCACAGGGGCTTTCTGGATGCTGTAGCCATTTATGGTGACGTCCCCATCCGTCGGAGTGAGGACTCCGCATATTATGTTCATCAATGTGGACTTTCCTGCTCCGTTCGCGCCGAGGAGGCCTGTCACGTGATGTCCTCCGAGTTGTGCCGAAACATCGTCTACCGCCGTGAAGCTTCCGGAGTATCTGTGCGTTATATGGCTTATGCTGACTTGAGTGCTGTCGTGCGTTGGATTCTCCATAGAGTCTGTCTTTTTATCTTGCTAAATTAGTGACTTCTCCTGTTCCTGGCAATCCTCATTTATGACTAGTTTGGTCGGCCGTTTTTGTGTATGGGGCTTGTGGAAGCCCTGAAAAAATTTGCAACTGCCATTTTTTTTCGCAACTTGCCGAATAAACTATAATTCATTTATTTATGGCAAGCAACTTCACATTACGCCCCGGGGTGGCAGCCATCGTTTTCGCCACAGTATTCATCCTGTCGTCCATCCTTCAGCCAGATATGCAAGGACTCGTCAAGAGCGCCTTGAACGGATGCCTCTGCGTCGCATTCTACGCATTGTGCTTCAATCTCATCCGTATAAATGGCAAGTTCAGATGGGGAAAGTTTATCGCAGCATTTCTCGGGTCCTACATTGTCCTTATCGCATTATATTCCATAATTTCTTGTGAAAGGCACTGCCCCGAGACATTCGTCACGCCTCTTTTCATACTTATCCCGCTCTATGCAGGAATGGTGAGAAAAGAGAAGGAATAGCACGCAGACGGAATACTAAAAAAGAGTTATCTTTGTATGCTCAAGCTTCACTCGGGGCTTGGGCATATATAATTTAAACTATCGACATCAATGAAGAAAACACTGATTGCACTGTCGGCGTTCCTGATGCTCTCGCTGGGAGCCCGCGCCGACGAGGGAATGTGGCTGCTGCCGCTCCTTCAGAAGATGAACAGCAAGGCGATGGAGAATATCGGCTGCAGGCTGACTCCTGAGCAGATATATGACATCAACCATAACTCGCTGAAAGACGCCATCGTACAGTTCGGCGGAGGATGCACAGGCGAGATGATATCCGACAAGGGCCTTCTCGTGACGAACCATCACTGCGGCTATGGAAGCATCCAGAAACTCAGCACCCCCGAGCACAACTATCTGGAAGACGGATACTGGGCTATGAAGAATACGGACGAACTGCCGGTACCTGGCCTCACGGTGCGCTTCCTGCAGAGTATGTCGGACGTTACGGACGTACTGGAGAAGACCAGGTCTGCCGCTCTGAAGGAATACAAGGACAGCGCAAACGTGGAGGAACTCGCGGAGAAGGCATACCAGGCTGCACGCCAGCAGCTTATCAGCACGGCAGAGACAGCCAATCCGAACTGCGAGGTCCGCATCGTGAACTTCTACAATGACAACGTAAGCTACCTCATAATCGACAAGGTATATCGCGACGTCCGTTTCGTGGGAGCCCCTCCTGCATCCATGGGCAAGTTCGGCGGCGAGACGGATAACTGGATGTGGCCGCGCCACACCTGCGACTTCTCGATGTTCCGAGTATATGCCGGCAAGGACAATGAGCCTGCCGACTATTCCGAGGACAATGTCCCTATGACTCCGCGCCAGTCTCTGAAAGTCTCACTGAAAGGCGTCAATGAAGGCGACTTCGCGATGGTGATGGGATACCCTGGACGCACCCAGAGATTCCAGACAGCGTCAATGCTGGAGCAGATGATCAAGAGACAGGACGTCAGCATCGCCGCCAGGACATTGAGACAGAGCATAATGAAGGAAGGTATGGAGGCGGATCCTTCTGTACGTCTCCAGTATGCGAACAAATATGCTGGTTCTGCAAATGGCTGGAAAAAGTGGATAGGCGAGAAGAAGGCGTTCGAAAACCTGGACATCATCGGCCGTGAGGAGCGGAAAGAGGCGGACTTTATGAAATGGGTCAATGCCAGCAAGAAGCGCAAGGCTGCATACGGATCTGCATTGACAGACATAAAGAACAGCATCGACGAGACATCCGCGGACGAACTTGCCTACAGGCTTCTCCTCGAGGCGCCATTCAATATCGGACTGTGCGACCTCGTCGGTGAATTCGCTCAGGGGATGATGGGCCAGCTGCAGGCCAATGCAGAAGATACCTTGGCTGCGCTGCAGGCTGGAAAGGATGCTGTCTCATACAAGGACTACTACGAGCCGCTTGAGCGCAAGATGGCTGCCGGACTGCTGAAATTCTACCGCGACAATGCCAGGCCTTCCGATTTTCTGGAGATTGACGGCTGCGATTTTGCGACTATGGACATTGACGCTTATGTCAATGACCTTTTCGACCATAGTTTCCTGGCTTCGGAGGCTAATCTGAAGAACGCCGACCTGAAATCCAGATCCGATTTCGCCAATGACCCTGCGGTGACGCTCTACAATGCCATTGTCTCGGTATATCTGAATCTTCGCACGCCTCTGATGAAGGCGAACGCGGCTCTTTCAGCCGGAAGCAAGGCTTTTGCGGCCGGACTACTCGAGTGGGAGAAGGGCAAGCCGTCTTATCCTGATGCGAACTCCACTATGCGCCTTACCTATGGTACCGTAAAGGGTTACTCCCCAGCTGACGGGGTTGTCTATAGATATTATACGACTCTCGCAGGCGTGATGGAAAAGGAAGACCCGGACAATTATGAATTCCGCGTACCTGCCAAGGTGAAGGCTCTATACGAGGCAAAGGATTTCGGTCAGTATGCCAATGCAGATGGCATGGTTCCTACTTGCTTCCTTACGAACTGCGATATTACGGGAGGAAACTCAGGAAGCCCTGTGCTTGATGCCGAGGGCCGCCTCATCGGTCTTGCGTTTGACGGAAACTGGGAGTCTATGTCCAGCGATGTGATGTTCGAGCCGGACCTTCAGAGGTGCATCTGCGTGGATATACGCTATGTGCTGTTTATGATGGACAAGTTCGGTGGCGCCGGATACCTGCTGAACGAGATGAATATAGAGATGTAGCCTTGTGACTAAGCCGCTTGGAGACCAGGCGGCTGTTAAATTATGTAATATGTTGAAAGAAAATGAAATAATGAAAATGCTCTACGATGTCAAGCATCCCGCCAAGGGTGACCGGAACATCGTCGAGCTGGGGATCGTGGACAAGGCGGAGATAGATGGGGACAAGGTGACATTGACCCTGGCCTTCCCTAAGCATCGCGACCCTCTTACGGAGTATATCGTCGGCAGTGCGAAAGCCGCCATATATCGCCACGCACCTGAGGTCAAGGAAGTGGAGGTGAAGACCGTCGTGAAGGATGAGAGCGCACCTAAGAAGCAGACGGGGCTGAACCTGTCACTGGATGAGGTGAACAATGTCCGCCACATCATCGGCGTGGCTTCCGGAAAAGGAGGCGTGGGCAAGTCTACCGTAGCAGTGAATCTGGCAGTGGCATTGGCCCGTCTCGGATATAAGGTCGGGCTCGCCGATGCGGACGTCTATGGCCCATCGGTGCCTAAGATGACGGCCACGGAGGGGGCGCTTCCTGAGGCCGTCAAGGAAGGCGACAGCGAAATCATAATGCCTATCGAAAAGTATGGTGTGAAGTGGATGTCCATCGGATATTTCGCTGAACCGGGACAGGCTCTTATCTGGAGAGGGCCTATGGCGTGCAATGCGTTGAAACAGATGATTCTGCAGGTGCGCTGGGGAATCCTGGACTATCTGCTCATTGATATGCCCCCCGGAACCGGCGACATCCATATCTCGCTGGTACAGGACATTCCGATGGAGGGCGCAGTCATAGTGACGACCCCTCAGGACGTGGCCTTGGCGGATGTGGAGAAAGGCGTGGATATGTTCAGGAACAAGAACATAAACCGTCGTATCTTCGGTATCGTGGAGAATATGTCGTGGTTCACTCCTGCCGAACTGCCTGAGAACAAGTATTATATCTTCGGCAAGGATGGAGGGCGAAAGATGGCCGAGAAATACGGCGTGCCGCTGCTCGGGCAGATTCCTATCGTGCAGAGCATCCGTGAGAACGGAGACTCCGGTGAGCCTGCCGCCTTGTCGTCACGCCCTGACGGGCTGGCCTTCATAGACTTGGCGGAAAAACTGGTCAAGGCAGTGGATATGCCGTAGAACATGATTTTTCCGACCAGGGCTTTCAATTTGGCAAGAAAAAAGTTGCTTAATTCACCAAGTCGCCGTAATTTTGATGTCTGTGAACTTGAAGCGACGCCATAATGGTGCCCGGAGAGGAAAATTAATAGGAAGCGTGTCCGAGTGGTTGAAGGAGGCTGCCTCGAAAACAGTTGACCGCCCTAAAGCGGTTCGCAGGTTCGAATCCTGCCGCTTCCGCAGAACACATTGATTAAGACACTTCTAGAAGCAGAGATGTTTCCGGAAGTGTTTTTATGTGTGAAAATGAGCATTGACACAACTTATTTTTTTATAAAACCTTATGACACACTCGATTTGGAAAACCGCCCTCAAGGCGTTGATCGCCATTGCAGCGGGTATTTCACTTGCAGCTTGTTCTGAAGACACACCGGAAGACCCGTTCAAGGGAAAGCCGGAAAAGACAAACCCTACGACACTTTCTGATGTCAACAATGCAGAAGAGGGGTCCACTTTCACTAATGTAGAATGCCTTACAGTCGTGGCTGCCAACAGCCAGGGCATCATACTCCAGGAATTCAATTCCACAAAATCGTCAGACTGCATCTATGCCTACATCGGTGAAGCTCACAGCTTCAAGGTAGGTGATATGGTGAACATTTCAGGCACCACCACCAAGAGAAACGGCCTCATCCAGTTCTCAAAGGGCTCGGAGATCACGAAGACCTGGGAATACGACTATACGCAGCCTACACCGGCCGAGTTCTCCGCATCTGACGTGGATGCCTATATGAAAACTCCCGAAATCAAATATGTCCAGCTTTCAGGTACGCTCAAGGTCGCAGGCAACTACTCGAATCTCGAGATCGCAGGCACCGACAACATCGGCAGCCTCGACTATATGACAGACGAGTTCAAAAACAACTACAACGGGCATTCATTGACTATCTCAGGATGGCTCTTCGGTTCTTACAAGACATATATGTACATCGTGCCGGTCGAGGTCATTGACAATGGCGAATATCAGGAACCAGTTCCGGAAGGCGCGATATATTACAACACCTTCGACAAGGAACTTGCAGTCCAGGATGCCGCCAAATACGGCACGACAAAAGGCTGGCCGTGGCTTGACCAGTTCGATGGATGGCAGAACCAGAAGGGTTCAGGAGTGGCTGACGTGACATACTCTTATCAGCAGATGTCAGTCCGCGCCAATGAACCGTCCAAGGGTGACCACTCTCTATATGAGGGCTCAGGCAACAATAATCTCTTCTTCGGAGGCTCAGACGAGCAGCCTGACTGGTTCACCATCGAAAAGATATCTGTCCCTTCGCAGAACCTCCGTCTCAAATTCGGAGCGCAGTACTATTCGCAGGGAGGCGCCAACACGTTCATCAAGTCGAATTTCCAGCTGACATTGTCAGCTGACGGAGAGAAGTGGTCCGCACCTGTCTCCTATAGCTTCGACGTAGAGGATCCAGATGGCGGGAACTGGCGTATGGCAACTGCCGACTTCACTCTTCCCGCAGGCACGAAGACTCTCTATGTCAAGTTCGTAGCCAAGTCATACAGCGTGAACAGACTTGACGATGTACTGCTTGTCGAGGGCAAAGGCGGTCAGCAGGTCGAGTTCGGCAAGAATGCAGAGACACCTCTGTCCAGCATCAGCGATGTCCTCAGCAAGCCTGTGGATGAGATTTACAAGATTGCCGGACAGGCAGTCGCCACACACACCAAGGGATTCCTCGTGAAGGACAATACAGGCATAATCCTGGTGTTCAAGAAAGGTCATACCATCAAGACAGGTGACAATGTCACCGTCGAGGGGCCTACCACGGAATATGGCGGAATGAAGCAGTTCGACGGGACATCAACCGTAGTCGTGAACGGAAACAGCACTGTATCACAGCCTGCTCCGGAAGAATTCGACGCCGCCAAGCTTGAGGCTTATGTAAAAAGCCCGTCCATCAAGTATGTAACCTATAAGGGGACATTGAAATCCGTTGTGGACGATATACACCAGTGGCATAACAATGTCGTCATCACAGGAACAGACAAGGTCCAGGGCGCTGTTTCCTATCCTGGAAACGAGCTGAACATCACCAAATATGAAGGTTCGGAGATCATAGTCACCGGATACCTTGTCGGTGCTACAGGAGACGACATTAAATATGCCAACACTATGGCCATATCTATCAAGCCTACAGTAGATGATGTAGAGCCGTCAGAGTCCGATGCACTCACAGTCGAGCAGTTTAACGCAAAACTTGACGGCCTCGAGTCCGGAGCATCTCTCAAGGATTATGTAGCAGTGAAAGGATATGTAGCAGCAAATAATGCACACGGAAACCTCAGCGGTGTCATTGTACTCGTAGACAATACAGGCAAGCCTAATTCAGGACTGATCATCAAGGACAGCAATGACAATCTTCCTGTCGGCACCAAGGTGGTGGTTTCTCTTCAGAGAGCCTCTCTGACTATAAAAAACAACCTGCGGACAGTTACGAATGTCACAGCATACGTAAAGACTGACAAGGTGGAAATTGTCGTTCCTGAAATCAGAGACGATCAACTGGCCGACTATATGGGCCAGTATGTTAAGGTTCTTGATGTGACGGCTCCGGCTAGTGCGACCAAATGGTACGACACAAATCCTAAGAACAACGGCAACACAGATTTCACAGGAAAGAACGGCAAGACAGTCACCGTATATGTGACCAGCAAGGCCGATTTCAAGGATCTGAATGTCAAGCAGGGCACAGGCTGCGTTAAAGGTGTGGTAGAGCAGTATAAGGAAAAACTGGAGGTTCTTCCTACCTGCAAGGAAGACGTGGCGGACTTCACTGAGTAATCCGGATTACATATTTATAGAAGAAGATGGTCTGCATCGTGCCGGCCATCTTCTTTTTTATTGTCCACATTGTTTTTTATAAAAATTACTTATTTCTGTGGAAACTGATAACACTATTTTACAATGAAAAAAAGTTATTCTTTTTCTTATCATTGCCTCTTGCATTTCTTGCTCAAAAACAAATGAAACAAAGGTTTGCGATTTCAAACAAAGTGATGTCACGGGTACTGATATTGACAATGTGCACTTTTTCAATGTGGACATTGGCTGCGCAGACTAGGGGGAATCACCATTTTACAATAGGTGCCGGGGTCGATGTCTTCCCGTCTTTCGGTCAGGTCGGAGGTTCCGGCAGGATGGCTGGAACTGAGGCGTTTTTCGAGTATAGGTATGATGTGGCAAGGCATTTCGATATAGGAGCCAACATCTCATACAAATACAGCGGAGACTCCGTAACGTATGTCGGAGAAGGGGAAGACCATGAAAGGCTCCTGCATTTCAATCAGCTGAACATCAAGTTTGTAGCAGACTGGATAATACTCAGGAACAGACTGATAGCCCCATATGTCGGCATCGGTCTCGGTGGAGGTGTAATGTATAAGAATGGGGCATCCTACCAAAGAACGGACAGCCGCTACTTCGTGGCAGGTCCAAGGGTCGGCATTCAGGTATGGCGTTTCTTGGTGTCAGCAAATCTGGATCACTCCATCAACCACGATTTGCTTGTACCGGAGTCTTCATACGGCTTCACAGTCGGATATACATTCTAGAGCAGAAGCCTGCGGGGTGCAAAAGAATAAGACCAAAAAGTCAAAACGGCTTTTTGGTCTTATTCTCTATTTTCCCTAAGGACAGGTGATTAATTCACCTTGGTGTAGTCGGTTATGACAGGAATGATTCCTGTCCATTCGCCCGAAATTCTGTTAGGGGCAATGCTCTTGTCCACCAAGTCATTGTCGTCCGTGAAGTCGAACGTGACAGTATGGGTCCCGTCTGCATTGCGTTTGATCTGCATTGTCCCGCCTGCCACAGGAGCCTTGTCTTTGGCGAACAGCTGTCCGTTGCTTTGCTCGTAACGAATGTAACAGGTCGGTTCGGCATCAGAGATTCCGATGCTTCCCGGGGTTATGGTACCCGGCTCCTTGGATGTAGAGACTGTAAACGTCCCTTCTGGGAGAGCATCTGCATTGTTTCCTGCAGGCGCTATGAAATCAATCGCAAGTGTCTCTGTGTCAGTGGTGAAGCCGATTCCGTAGTTCGCCGCTCCGTTGGCGTAGTAGTCACCGTAGTAGTTTATCTCGGAGCAGAGCGTTGGATTCATCGTAATGTCTGCGGTCAGTGTCGTCTGAGGTTCGTCCATGACCTTGAAGTCCTCGATTTCTCCTGTCCAGGATGTCTTTACAGAGTATCCGTCGCTGTCCGTTAGGTCGCATCTGACGGTATATGTGCCGTCGCTGTTCTTGCTGATGTTGATTTTTCCGTCCTGTATGGCGCAGAAACGGGATTTGTATGTCTCGTCTATCTGCATACAGAATGTACCCATCGCCTGGACACCGAGCCACACGCCTGGATAGAATGTCCCGGCCGTGTATTCGCGTCTCTCACCGACTTTGTATGTGCCTGTTATGTCAGCGCCTTTCGCCGTGTAGAGGTCGAGCTGGATCTTGTGCCCCGTCCCTTTGGGATACAGGCCGTCACCTGTGATTTTTTCCGAGTCGAAGCATCTCAGGACATAATTGTCGTAATTGTCCCCGGAGCCGAACAGCTGCTTGGTGACGCGCTTGGTCTGAATGTCAAGATTCGCCTTGATGTGCCCGTTGTCGTACTTGTCTCCTTCTCCGCTCATATCCCGGAGCGTTATAGGCCCCTGATATGAGTAGATATACTTGTCTCCGTCAGTCGTGGTGAGTTCCGCGCGGATGTCATATCCGTCCGAAGTGTGCTTGACAGTGATGACTCCGTCGTTCGTGAGCAGTTGTTTGATACGGTAGAGATCCCCGACTTTCTCTTCATTGAATGTCGCGAAAGTGAGTTCGGTATTGAAAGTGCCGTTCTTGCGTCCGACGTTGGATGTGTATGTCCCCTCCGGGATTATTGCATTCGTATGTTCGGCGGAGATGCTGCTCCAGATGTCGCACCTGAGGACATATCCTCCCGGGTTCATAGGGACCACGTCCACTTCCGAGACTTGGCCGAGCTCCCCATTTGAAAGCAAGAAATAATAGTCCGCATATCCTTCTTTATGAAAGTCTCCGAAATAGAGTCCATCGTGGAAAGTGTCAAGCGTGACTTGCGTCGGTTCTGCTGACGGTGCTCCGTCATTTTTTTCGCAAGATGAGATGAAGAGTGTCAGCATTGCGGCAACTGCGAGTCTGATAAATTGAAGAGTCTTATTTATTATCATAATATGTTTTGTTTGTCAAGTCCGTGCTGCATTATGCAGCACGGCAAAGATACGAAAATTGTCAAGAATTTATTACCTTTGCCAGATATGAAGCGCACATTTGGACGTGGCGTCCGGGGCGAGGACCCGAGTGTTGCGATTACCTGTGGCAGAAAGACAAATGATATAAAAACCAGTCAGTTATGAAAAAAACTCTATGGCTTATGCCGCTTCTCGTTCTTGCGGCGTGCAGTTCCAAGAACGATCCGGATCACACATATTATACTATATCTTTTGAAGATTGTCGTTTCGATGACGGAAAACATAACAACTACCCTTCCGAGTCCGGCTCTGCGGATTATTCAGAATTCGGTGCCGATTTCACAGTGACGAATTATTATACGCAGACAAGCGGAATCCTTGTCGCCGACAATTGCGAAAAACCAGTCGTTGAAAGCGAATACTACAATAATGCAAGTGACAAGTGCGTGGTGAATAACGATTATGTGAAGCCGGAAAAAGGTGAAGAGGAGAAAGCGGAATATGGTGCTGACGGCTCTGCCAAGTATTCCGTATGGGCTTATAACTCCTATGTGTCGAAAGACGTCCCGCAATTCTCTTTCTCTACGGGTGTCACCCGCAAGATAGTCTCCCTTAAGGTGAACAATGTCGCACAGTACTGGCAGAGGATGAAGATAGGCTTCTATTCCAAGCCTGGCTTCTCTGACGGTGATTATTTCGAGGCCATATTCACGGGATATGATGCCGCTGGAAATGAGACTGCCTCCGTGGTGGTTCCGATGGCTGATTATCGTGACGGGGAGAAGTTCCTTATGGAGTCGTGGACAGAAGTGGATCTTTCCGCTCTTGGCAATGTGAACAAGGTAGGGCTTACGGCTTCCTACTCGACTGCTTTCAGTGAATTGTTTGTCGGTGAGTCGTATGCCGTCTGCGTGGACAAGATCAAGTTCGACGTATCGGCTGAATGAGAATCTGTTCAAGCAGTTTAACTATGAGCACGATAGAGAAAGCGATATATAACAGGACGGAGCTTCTTCTCGGAGATGATGTTATGCAGCGGCTTGCCGCTGCGAAGGTCATCATCTTCGGTGTCGGGGGAGTGGGCAGCTGGTGTGCCGAGGGGCTTGTGCGCAGCGGTGTGACCCATCTTACGATAGTGGATTCGGACAGGGTCTGCATCACCAATGTGAACCGCCAGCTTATGGCGACGACCAAGACGGTGGGGCAGGTAAAGGTGGATGCCCTGAAGGCACATCTCCTGGAGATCAATCCTAAAGCCGAGATAGAGGCCATCCAGGCAATATATTGTGCCGAGACTGCGGATTCATTCGACTTGGATTCCTACGACTATGTGATAGATGCCGTGGACTCGCTGAAGGACAAGGTGCTGCTGATTCTCAGGGCGACGGCAAGCAAGGCCAAGTTCTACTGCTCACTGGGTGCTGCATTGAAGACTGACCCGCTGAAAGTAAAGGTCGCCGAGTTCTGGAATGTACGTGGATGCCCTCTCGGTGCCGCTTTACGTAAGAAGATGAAGCGTGCCGGAACGTTCCCTGCGCACAAGTTCCTATGCGTCTATGATGACGAGGTGCTGCCTAACAGAGGGCATTGCCAGAGCTGCGGAACAGAGAAATGTATGTGTCCTAAGGCAAAGAACGGCCCTGGTGATCCCGAATTGCTGAATCACGAGTGGTGTTCGTCCAAGGCTCAGATAAACGGCACTACTGTTCATATCACGGCAATCTTTGGAATGACACTCTCTGGACTCATCATAGACGATATCTATAAGAAAGTCCTGGCGGTTGCCAAGCAGTAGCTGCTGATGGTCAGTTCAGGTTTATTCCGGCGTAATCTACAAACAGCGGCTTCTTAGTTCCGTCTAAAGTTGTGTGCCTCGAGAATGTGGCCCTCAGCTGCGTGGAATGTGTTTCCTCGTGGCCCTAAGGTGAATTTTTCTCACGTAAGCCACGTATCGTGTACTAAGTGCATTAAAATCAGTCATATTCGATTTAAGGCGTGGATTGCGACTTTTGAAATCTATCGTCTCGTCCTATAGACTCCAAATTCTGAGATGGCCACGGTGCTTCCCGAGCGGTACACACCATCCGGGGCGAATGATTTCCTGTAATCAGTCACGGAAATCCGCACTGCGTCGCCATATACTTCATTGAAATTCAGTATGGTGACTCTGCCGCTCTTCAATGCGGAGAGAATCTGAGACTCGTCGGTTCCATCAGGAACAATGTCTTGTCCTGTCGAAGTGACTGAAGTAGCTGTGCCATCTGCATTGACCTTCATAAGCTCCTTCCACTCGCCGTTCCTGCGGTAGTCGATGCGGTATCCGCTGATTTCTGAACCAGTCTCCTCGGTGAGCACTATCTGGTTGAAAGGTAGCTCTTTGTCGAGATAGATTTCCAGGTGTGGATCTCCGTTTGCAAGAGCATTGGCCACCCACGCCGACTCGAAATCGTCATCGCACGCAAACTCCGAGATTTCCATATCGTAGCTCCAGCTGCTGTCCGCCCGGCGATGCTTTGCCAGGTTCGATGCTGTTATCGGCGCGGCGCATTCTGAAAAACGCGAATCGTCGGCCCTGTAGCCGGGGTCTATAGCCAATGCGGCTCTTCTTGCGGCACCTGGCTCTGCGGCCTCCCAGGCTTTTCCTATCTGTTTCAATGCCTTCAGTGCGTTGTCATCCATCAGTCCGTCCCTGTTCGGCGCCACGTTCAGGATGAAATTGCAATAAGCCTTTCCCATCGGTACAATGTTCTCGTTCACCAGCACTTCGATGTCCTTTAGAGGAGCCGTAGGGAATGTCGTCTTCCAGAACCAGTTCTTCTGGATAGGATAGCAGGACAATGCAGGAAGGGCGTTGCCGTCCTTGTCGATTTTCTGTCCGGCCCCCTGCTCATAAGACTTGATATCCGTGTAGAATAGGGCGTCAGTCGGGTATTTCGCTGCATTCAGGTCCATCACCAGGCACTCGGGTTGTATGGATTTTATCAGTGCGTATATCTCCTCGAAAGGTATGTCGTCATAAGATATCCTGCTCCACGGAGCGTCCCATCCGTCGATGATTAATGCCGTTATCCTTCCGTAATTAGTCAGAAGCTCTCGTAACTGGGTTTTTACCAGTTCTTTATGCTCTGGGGTAATCCAGCCTGGACGCAGATGTGCGTGTGTGTCCAGAATGGAATAATACAGCATCACATCCAGACCTTCATCACGGAATGCGTCCACATATTCCTTTACGACGTCTCTTCTGAGCGGGCTGCTCATCACGGAGTAGTCCGTGGTGCGTGTGTCCCAGATGCAGAAACCGCTGTGGTGCTTGGTCGTGAGGCAGCCATAAGTCATTCCGGCTGACTTGGCGGCCTTCGCCCACTGGCGGCAGTCGAGCCTTGTAGGATTGAACAGATCTGGAGAAGCATCCGGGTCAGGCCAGTCCTCATTCACGAATGTGGGCATATTGAAATGAATGAACATCCCGAAGCGCAGATCCACGAAACGCCTCTGTAGCGCAGCCATTGATACGGAAGAGTCTTCCACGCTTTCCGTGTCTCGGTATTCCTGGTCAATGCTGGATATGTCAGATGAATAGGCGGCATCCGCCTGGGATATTGAAAAAAATGCAGCAGCGGCTGCCAGGAACAATTTCAGTGTCGTCATATTATATATAGTCAAACTGCTTTCAATCACAGTATGTACCCGCCGCATATCTGGCAAAGCCTCTTGACGCAGGAACTTATCGTAGTGACTTGCAGAGGATGTAAAGATAGTGCTTATTTTCTTATGTCGCCACATCCGTGAGGGATGAAATTTCCTTCAAATCGACAGAGCGCTGCAACTAATTGGCTTGGATACGCATCTATCAAGAGGCTGTTCTCGGTCGATTAATGAAATCTTCAGAATATGCCAGTCCTTGGTGCGCAGGGACTTTTTTGCACGAAAAACAGATTATAGATGAAGAAGATACTTCTGACAGCCATTATGACCTTGCTCATCACCGCTGGCACATTCGGCCAGGTCCGGAAGGCCACGGTGAGCGGATACATCAGAGACGAAGCCACAGGAGAGACGTTGATAGGCGCAGGCGTCGTGGATATGCGCCCTGTCTCTTCCGTCACGGGAGCCGTAACCAACGACTATGGCTTCTACACATTGACCATCCCGACAGGAAAGACGTTGCTGGCCTTCTCGTACGTGGGATGCAAGACCGAAACCATCAGCATTGACCTGGCCAGGGACACTGTCATAAACATTTCTCTGACGGAGGCGGATGTCCTGGATGCCGCGACGGTGGTCGCACGTAGGGACGCCGGTATCCATTCCACATATATGGGAGCCCTGGAGATTCCGCAGGAGATGATAAAGAATATGCCTGTGTTCCTAGGCGAGGCAGATGTCATCAAGACGCTTCAGATGATGCCAGGCGTGCAGCCTGGAATGGAAGGATTCTCAGGTATTTACGTGCGCGGAGGAGGGGCGGACGAGAATCTGATGATGCTGGACGGCTCTCCACTTTACAATGTGAGCCATCTCTTGGGCTTGTTCTCTGTGTTCACTCCTGAGGCGGTCAAGAAAGTGACATTTTATAAAGGCTCATTTCCGGCGAGATATGGAGGAAGAGTATCCAGCATCGTGGATGTAAGGACCAATGACGGAAACTTCAAAGGTTTCCACGGTTCGGTGAGCGCCGGGATGCTGTGCGAGAAACTTCATCTCGAAGGGCCTCTCGGAAACGAAAGAACTACGTTCTCCGTCAGCGCCCGCGGAATGCACACATTCCTGTTCGACCGTCTGATAAAAGCCTGCGGCAGCCCGGCAAATTACGCCTTCTATGATGTCAATGCCAAGGTGACTCATCGCTTCAGCGACCGTGACCGCCTGTTCCTTTCATTCTATCACGGACGTGACTATTTCCGCTATGGGGAGAGCAGCAAGGGATATGCTGATGTGAGCGTCGGGTCAGAGACATATAAGGAGTACTCTGAAGACAATATGAAGGTGAATCTGAAATGGGGCAATATGCTTACTGTGATGAGATGGAATCACGTCTTCAGCAGCAGGCTGTTCGCCAACACGTCAGTATCCTGGAATAAGTACGATATGCGGTTGGACTCCTACAGCCGCGAGATCGTGAAGTCCGAAAAAGAGAACTATGACAATTCCTATAAGTATGGATATAATTCCGGCATCGTCGATTTCGGAGGCAGAATGGATTTCGACTATACCCCGGCGCCGCAGCATCTTGTGAAGTTCGGAGGCGAGTTTGTCCACCACGCATACCGTCCTTCCGTCGAGAGAGTGAGGGAGGTCAATGAAGATGGGACGAAAAGGACCGACACGGACAAGAAGTCGAATATGAGCCCGGATATGTATGGGGCGGAGGCATCCGTATATATCGAAGATGATATGACGCTCGGCGAGCATTTCTCTCTGAATCCCGGCGTCCATCTAAGCCTTTTCTTCACGGATGGCAGGACGTATTTCAGCCCGGAGCCGAGACTGGCCGTGAAATACTCTCTCGGCAGGGGATGGGCGCTGAAGACGGCGTATTCCAGGATGTCTCAGTATGTGCATCAGCTGACTTCAGGCAATCTCAGCCTCCCGACAGACCTATGGGTGCCCATAACAAGGAATATACGTCCAGTGACATCAGACATTGTGTCGCTTGGAGCATATTTCAGCGGACTGAAAGGATGGGAGTTCTCCGTCGAGGGATATTGGAAAAGACTGAACAATGTCCTCGAGTACAAGGATGGAAAGATGGCGTTTATGTCGGCCGAGGACTGGGAGCAGAATGTGGAGATGGGAGAGGGAAGGGCCTACGGTGCCGAATTCTATGTGCAGAAGACATTAGGACGGACTAAGGGAACGGCTTCATACACATTGTCCTGGGCGGATAGACGTTTCAATGGCGGGACTATCAACAATGGGGAATGGTTCCCTTTCGTATATGACCGCAGGCACAACTTCAGCCTGAGTCTGAGCCAGAAACTGGGCGGAAAAGTGGAACTCAGTGCGATATGGACATTTATGTCTGGAAACTGGATGACAGTCCCGACACGAAAGTCATTCACTATTAATCCTGACGGGGAGGCTGGAGGCGAAACCGACTATATCGAAAGCCGTAACAATTACAAGCTTCCTCCGACGCACCGCCTGGACTTCAATTTCAGTTTTCATAGGCAGAAGCGCCACGGAGAACGTATATGGAATGTCGGGATGTACAACGCCTATGGTGCTCGCAACCCTAATCTGCTGACGTTCGACCCATACACTAAAAAGGATCCGGATACAGGAAAGAATATAGAGGTGCCGGCTCTGCATAAAAT
This sequence comes from uncultured Bacteroidales bacterium, assembly GCA_934695325.1. Classification (GTDB taxonomy): domain Bacteria; phylum Bacteroidota; class Bacteroidia; order Bacteroidales; family UBA932; genus Cryptobacteroides. The sequence continues at coordinate 82,900 of CAKUVD010000004.1, forward strand.
CTCATACTTGTTATTCTTTCCGTCGTTCAGCTACACATTCAAATTCTGATGACAATGATACGAAATATTATGTTGGCGGCCGTCGCCATTGCGATGTGTGTGTCCTGTGAGAAATACATTGACCTGAAAGAGGACGGGCCTGAAAGACTTCTCATAGTCAATGGCAATGTCGTGGCGGGGGAGCCTGTCCATACGGTGAAATTGGCCTGGAGTACGTTCCGGGACATCAGACCGGTGGAATCTGCGCACCTTGAGTGCTTCATAAACGGAACGAAAGTGGCGGAGACGTCAGACCTGCAGGATGTATTGAGTTTTGGCGAGAAGGATGCCGTCATAAGACAGATGAATTTCAGTGCTGACTTTAAGCCTGGTGATGAAGTGAGGATAACCGTCGAGGTGGGGGATGTGAAGGTGTATGTCGTGTCCAATGTGCCGGCCGCACCTGTGATTCCATCGGTGGACACCTCTACGGTAATGACGAAGGACTATTTCGGTGACCTGACAGATCATTCTCTATATGAGGTCAATGTCCAGGATGTCCGAGGAGAAGACAATTACTACAGGGTGGTGATGGATCTGGACTCTGAATTCTATGTGGACTGGGTGTCGGATGATGAAAAGCAGTACAGGAAAGGTGATATATTGGGAGAGGTGACAAGTCGTCTGGACATAGATAACTCTATGGAGCCGCTGCTCAGGAGAAAAATCGGCAAGGATGATGACGACAGTGACTGGAACTTCTATAACAATAGGTATAATATCTTTACAGACAATAAGTTCAGGGATTCAGACTATACTATGAGACTCGTCGTGGTGCATAACGGCTCACTGCGCAACATTGACCGTTATGAATATGATGAGAACCGTGTCCGACTTGCCCAGGACAGGACGGTGAACATAAGAGTATGGTCAATGCCCAAGCTTTCATACATATATATGAACGATTATATGTTCGATCATTCGGAACAGGGAGGATGGTCTTTCGTGTCAGGGATTCCTTATCCTTCCAATGTGAAGGGAGGCACGGGGCTCGTGTCGATAATGAGCCAGGCTGAATATAGTGTCAGGCTCGGGGTGTTGCGGGAGGAAACGAATATATGGCAGGATTAGGACAATAAATTGAAAAACTCAGAATATCCATACCGCAAACCTTGCCAATTCCAACACAAAAGTCCAGACTTTTTTAGCCTGGACTTCAGATTCTTACGGAAATTTTGGTGCAATCACATCTATCGTTCCCATTATTAATTGCATGCTGTACAAGCGTCAGCCTAATGCCGAGTGATGCGGGCCGTCCAGCCGCCGCCTGGTGCCATATGGACACTGACGTGACGGTCAGCAGGTACGCTTACCACCTCGTGACGGAAATCGCGGGCCGCGCGGTCTGCATTGACACCGTCGCGGAAGACCTCCATCGCCCAGTCGCCATCGCCGAGGAAGGAAAGGTCAATGTCTATGTCCCTGGCGTCCCATCCGGTGATAGAGCCGACATACCACACATCCCCGCTGCGGCGTGCAAGCGTGATATATTTGCCGAGTTCGCCATTTACAGCCACGCTTTCATCCCATATTGCAGGACATTCTGCGATATATTTCGTGCAGACAGGCTCATTCATATAGTTGGACGGGGAATCGCACATCATATTGAGCGGAGAGTCGAAGATCACGTACTCGGCAAGCTGACGGCAGCGTGTACCCTGGCTCATCGCCTCTGAGCTTACAGGACGGTAGTTCTTCTTGACCGCATTACGCATCGCACCCTGTGTATAGTCCATAGGGCCTGCCGCCATACGGATGAACGGCACAGTCACGTCATAAGTAACCTGGTCTACTGAAGTGTCGCTCCATTTCATCTGCTCCAGGCCGTGCACGCCTTCATAGTTCACCACGTTAGGATATGCTCTATTCAGCCCTGCAGGCTTGTATGTGCCGTGGAAATCTATCAGAAGGTGATACTTCGCAGTCATCTCCGCCGCACGCCTGTGGAAGTCCACCATCATCTGATCATCCCTGTCCATAAAGTCCACCTTGAAGCCCTTGACGCCCATCTCCGAATAATGACGGCAGACATTCTCCATATCTCTGTCGAAAGCCAGATATCCGGCCCAGAGAATAAGCCCTACTCCACGCTCCTGCGCATACTGGCAGAGCATCGGAAGGTCAATCTCCGGAATGACCTGCATCAGGTCAGCCTTCTTGTTCACGGCCCATCCTTCATCAAGTATCACATACTCGATTCCATTGGCCGCCGCAAAGTCAATATAGTATTTATATGTATCATTGTTTATGCCGGCACGAAAGTCCACTCCATAAAGGTTCCAGGCATTCCACCAGTCCCAGGCCACCTTGCCCGGACGTACCCAACTGAAATCAGCCGAAGGGTCCGCAGGAGTGGAAAGATTCCATACGAGGTCATTGACGGCAAGATGAGCATCATTGTCCGTAACCATTATGATTCTCCACGGGAACGCCTCCTTGCCGGAACATCTCGCAATATAGTTCTCGCGAGTCTGGACCTCCCCCTGGAGCATATTGTGACCTCCCTGTCTTATCTCCTTAGGATATGGTGCGAAGCGTCCCGTAAGCGTGGAGGCGTTACCTTCATTGTAAAGGAACATACCGGGATAATGTCTCAGGTCTGATTCTGTCACCAGGACCTTGACGCCGTTGTCGGCAGCGACAGCGACAGGAAGGAAGGCAAGACGCTCCTTGTTCCATCCGGAAAGCGGATGTACGGAATAAGTGTTCTCGAATGAGTTATAATACTGAGTCTCCAGAGTCTGGGTATGCTGCCTCACATAAGGAATATAACCGGTCCAGTCCTGTGCGAACGAGAACTCCGCCTGCTCGCTGACGACCTCGAAATCACCTTTAAGCCCACTTACGAACCTATAGGCCACCCCATCGTCATAAGCCCTGAACACCAGCGAGAACTCCTTGAAATCCAGAGCCATCTCGTTGTAATGATCGCGGACATCTGATTTCTTGTAAATCTCAGCCTGCCAGACCTGGTCAATGCTTGTCCTGCGGACCTTGCGGACTTTGTCGCCGTCGCCGAAGACGACACCGCCGGAGACTGTCATTGATATACAGGAAGGTGCAATGATCTGCTGTTCATCCCTCGCCACCATATAAGATATGTCGTCTCCGACAATGACTGTAGCGTACAGATGTCCATCAGGAGACACCACCTGGTAGGTGCCGTCATTTGCCGAAACCAGCATAGGCGAGGCCAATGCAAGAGACACAGCCGCCAGTAAAGTTTTAAATGTCATAATAATGTAAATTTATTTAAATTATAAATCATATTTATCATATACCAAGTTCCTTCTTCATATCACGAAGAAGATCGAAAGCCTGCATCGGGGTCATATTGTTCAGGTCAGCAGACTTCAAAGTATCTCTCATTGAAGATAATGTAGGATCGTCAAGCTGGAACAGGGACAGCTGTATGGAACCGTCGCTTTCCACTCTTCCTTCTTTTGTATTATAAGGTTTACCTATTGATAAAGAGTCAGACCTCATCGATTCACTTATCACCGAAGGACTCCCTGCTTCCAGAGAAGCCAATGTCCTCTCGGCCGAAGCGAGCACTTCCTTAGGCATCCCCGCCATCCTGGCTACGTGAATACCGAAACTGTGCGCCGTGCCGCCTTCCTTCAGTTTGCGCAGGAATATGACCTCCTTCCCTACTTCCTTCACCGCTACGTGAAAATTGCGCACGCGGGGATAAATACCCTCAAGATCATTGAGTTCGTGGTAATGCGTAGCGAACAGGGTCTTGGCCCCCTTGCCGTACTGATGTATGTATTCTACGATGGCACGGGCTATGGACATCCCGTCATAAGTGGATGTTCCTCGTCCTATCTCATCAAGAAGAACCAGGGAACGTTCTGATAGATTGTGCAGAATCATCGACGTCTCCAGCATCTCCACCATAAATGTGGACTCTCCGCGTGAGATATTGTCAGAAGCCCCGACACGGGTGAAAATCTTGTCGAAGAAACCAAGCTTCGCGGAATCCGCCGGCACGAATGAGCCTATCTGTGCCATCAGTACGATGAGCGCAGTCTGACGCAGCAGTGCTGACTTTCCAGACATATTAGGCCCAGTCAGTATGATGATCTGCTGCCTGTCCCTGTCCAAATGTATGTCGTTCGGGACATATTCCTCACCTGGCTTCATAAGAGTCTCTATGACAGGATGCCTGCCGGCCTTGATGTCCAGAGAGAGACCGTCGTTCATTTCTGGACGGCAATAATGGTTCTCCACGGCAAGCTCTGCGAAACCAGCCAGGACATCCAGCTTGGCCACGACCATTGAATTTTTCTGGATAACCCTTATGTTTTCCTGAATCCTGGATATCAACTTATTGTATATGGTGGACTCCAGCGCATATATCTTGTCCTCAGCCGAGAGTATCTGTTCCTCGTATTCCTTGAGTTCCTGAGTTATGTAACGTTCAGCATTGACAAGCGTCTGCTTGCGGATCCATTCCTCCGGGACTTTGTCCTTATGCGCATTACGAACCTCTATATAATAGCCGAAGACATTGTTGTAACCTATTTTCAATGAAGATATTCCCGTGCGCTCCGTCTCTCGCTGCTGCATCTTCAGGAGATAGTCTTTCCCTCCGTGGGAAATGTCACGGAGACGGTCGAGCTCATCATCCACGCCTTTCGCTATCACGTCCCCCTTTCCGATGGCAGCCGCAGCATCCGGAGACAGCGTCCCGGAGATGATTTCATTGAGCTGCGAGCATCCGTCAATGGCGGAAGCCAAAGCGGCGAGCGGTTCACATACGGCAGTTCCGCTGACATCGCCATCCGCATTGTCCTTCACTCCCTCAGAACACAGAGACTTTATCGGGGCGAGCTGTGAGAGACCTCTTCCTAGCTGCAACATTTCCCGCGGCATTATCTTGCCTGTGGCGGCTCTCGAGATAATGCGTTCCAGATCCCCAATATTGCTGATATGCTGCTGGATTTCAGACAATAGCGCGGAGTGTTCCGTAAAATGCCCCACTATGTCGAAACGGTCTTCCAGTTCCTTCAGATCCATCGACGGCATCGCAAGCCAGCCGCGGAGAAGCCTGGACCCCATCGGGGAGCAGCACTTGTCCATCACATCCACCAGGGCCACGCCCTCACCTCCCGCAGAGGCGCTGAATATCTCCAAGTTCCTGATAGTGAACCTGTCCATCCAGACGAACTTATCCTCATCAATGCGAGAAATGGAACAGATATTGGCAAGCCCTACGTGCTGGGTCTGTTCAAGATATACTATCAAGGCTCCGGCAGAACATACACCGAGCGGGTATGAATCGACAGCATACCCCTTAAGGGATTCAACGCGCAGCTGTTTCTTCAGTTTCTCTGCGGCGGAATCATATACAAAAGCCCACTCGTCCAACGAAGACAAATAGATATTGTCACCATAAAGTTCCCGCGCCCTCTTTTCGCATCCACGCTGAACGACGATTTCTTTCGGGGACAATGACGCTATGAGTGTCCCTATATAGGCCGTGCTTCCCTGCGCCACCCTGAATGTCCCCGTGGATACGTCCAGGAATGCAGCTCCGCACTGATCCTTCGAGAACGTAAGCCCTGTCAGGAAGTTATGTTCCTTCTGGTCAAGCATATTCTCCCCGAAGGCAATGCCGGGGGTGACCATTTCCGTGACCCCCCTCTTGACCAGAGCCCTGCCTCCAACGAGCTTCGGATCTTCCAGCTGGTCGCATACGGCTACTTTGTATCCGGCACGGATAAGGCGCGTAAGGTACTGCTCTATGGCGTGATGAGGGAAGCCCGCCATCGGAACGGCCTCCTTGTCTCCGTTGGAGCGCTTTGTCTGCACCAACCCGAGAACCTTGCTGACCAGCACGGCATCATCGGAATATGTCTCATAGAAATCTCCCACCCTATAAAGCAGAACTGCTTCCGGATGCTGTGCCTTGACAGCAAAATATTGTTTTAGCAGAGGAGTGTCCTCCGCCTGTTTCTTCGCCATAACGATATAATGAATTTCAGATTAAACAAATTTACGGATTTTGCACCACCAATCAACAAGCGCCGACGAAAATTTCTTATCTTTGATGCCTCATTGAAAATCTTCGACTGGATGAAAAAGGTTCTCATCATCACTTATTATTGGCCGCCTGCAGGAGGTTCCGGAGTTCAGAGATGGGTCAAGTTCAGCAAATATCTGCCGCAGTTCGGGTGGCAGCCGGTAATCTATACGCCTGAGAACCCGGAAATGACCAGCATTGACAAGACATTGGAGGAAGACATACCTGAGGATGCCGTCGTCATTCGCAGACATATCACGGAATTCTATTCACTGTACAGAAAACTGACAGGAAAGAAGGACGCGACGAAGCAGGAGGTGAACCCCATCAACAGCCAGAAGAAGACCTTCAAGCAGAAACTGATGCTTTTCCTCAGGGGGAATCTTTTCATTCCGGACCCGAGAGTGACTTGGGTGAGGCCGTCCGTACGCTTCCTGAAGAAATATCTGAAAGAACACCCGGTAGATGCCATCGTGAGCACAGGCCCTCCTCAGTCTATGCACCTCATAGCCGGAAGGCTCGCCAAAGCCACAGGGATACCGTGGGTCGCCGATTTTCGCGATCCGTGGACTAAGATGTTCTATTTCAAGCACCTGTGCCTATGCGGCTGGGCAGAAAGAAAACATCATCGCCTGGAGCAACAGGTCCTGGACGATGCCACGGTAATCGTGGCCGTCTCACCTCTCGTGCAAGAGGAATTCCAGGCTATGACGAACACTCCGGTAGAGCTCATCACCAATGGTTTCGACGAGGATGACTTCAGCCAGGTGGTGGAGCCGGACGGGTATTTCAATGTCACCCACACGGGGCTTTTCGCCTCGGACGGCAATCCGGAGATAATATGGCAGGCTCTCGCCGAGAAATGCAGGGCCGACTCCGATTTCGACAGGATGCTGCGTATCAGGCTTGTAGGAAAGACGGACAAGGAAATCATCGACTCGATCAATGCCGCAGGACTGGGGTCTCATCTTGTCGATTTGGGATATCAGAGCCACAATGTGGCGGTACGTGAACAAAAAAATGCCTCAATGCTGATTCTGCCTCTGCGCAAGGAACCGGAGTACCGCGCCACGTTGCCGGGAAAGCTGTTCGAGTATCTGGCTTCGATGAATCCGATTCTCGGCATCGGGCAGACAGACGGGGCGATGGCGCGTATCGTGAACCAGACAGGTGCCGGAGTGGTTTTCGGATGGGAAGACAAGGATTCCGTGGCGGCTTATATTAATCTATGCTGGAAGCGTTTCAATACGGCCGATGACGACGAAGACATCCAGGTGGAACATTCAGGCGAGGCTGAACTTGAAGAGGTTTTGACAGACAACGACAAGGCCGACGCCATACGCCAGTTCTCCCGCAAATCCCTGACGGCTCGGATGGCAGAACTGCTCGACTCTATCTCCAAGTAGTCATTTCAGATGTATGCTGTGGCCCGGCAGGAGACGCGGTGCCTCGGCGGCACGCCACACGGCGGCGTCAAAGTCAGGATAGACATAGGCGCCCGAATGGTCTATGGTGAATGCAATATAGTTTATCTTGAATCCCTGGGACAGGAAGTTCTGCTCATAGAATGTCTGGACCTCGAAAAGAGCGTCCACGGCTGCCTTTCCACAGACAGATGAGAATTCGGAAGAATACAGGGCCTCCCGCCCGGAGCCGCTCTCCACGCCATAAAGATCAGATGTGGAGGCCAGGACGTGCAGGGCATTTGCCTCACATACAGACTTCGTATATTCGTACAGGAAAGTGCTGTCAGTCTTTAGATGTATGACGCCTCCAGGCTTGAGAAAACGGCGGTATCGTTCCAGGAACATAGGACTAGTCAGGCGACTGTTCTCGCTCTTCATCTGAGGGTCAGAGAACGTAAGCCATATCTCGGAAATCTCCCCGGGAGCGAAGAACGCCTCTATGAATTCGATGCGCGTGCGCAGGAAAGCGACATTGGGCAACTGATGCTCAGTGGCATATTTGGCCCCCTTCCATAGCCTCGCCCCCTTGATGTCCACACCGATATAGTTCACGTCAGGATTCCTCTCCGCAAGCGCCGTAGTGTACTCTCCCTTTCCGCATCCGAGTTCCAGGACGACCGGACAGTCCCTGTCGTGGAACATCATCCTGTTCCAGTTCCCTTTTACAGGGTGAGCCTTCAGATTCAGAGGAGTCCACGCTCCGCCTTCCTTTCCCTCAAGGACTTCCTCCGATGCCGGCTGAAGCAGGCAGGGGAATGTCTCGTTTTCACTGAATTTCTTTAACTTACCGTGTCCCATTGTCTTGTGTTTGTTTTCTGTCCACCCGTATGCCTACGCCTGTCATCCCATATCTCTTCAGAGAATCCTCATCCACCTTCACATAAAGCCGCCACTTTCCGTTCTCGACTGGCGCCAGGCTCTCGCCGAGCTTATCGGCAATCACTTTGTCATAATATGACGAATCACGCAGCATATCTCTGCCGAGGATGACATTGTCCTCGAAAAGACGACCGTCAGGCGCCTCCCACATAAGCCGGAGAGGCATTGACCTGAAAGAAGAGAAATTCCTGTCAATGCAGGAGAAAGATGATATGAGCGAGATGTCATAGACGGACAATGAATCCGTCATATCAATGTCGAACGCATATCTGCCCCAAGCGTCCCTTTCATTGTTCCTGACGAACTGTTCGGCCGTCACAGGACGAGAGCACGACATCGCCGCAATCATCGACACCGTCGCGCAAAGCATACATAATAAGCGTCCGCTATTCATTATTGCCTTTCTGCTGCCCTTCCGTACGAGGACGCTGAGGTCTCCCCTGACGGCGCGGAGGGCGCGCATTCATCTGCGGCTTCTCCTGCGGTGCGTTCTGGGCCTTTTCATCACGTGCCCCGCGCTGCTTCCCGGCTTTCTGTCTGTTCCGGCCCTGACCGCGTCCTTTCTTGCGTCCTGGAGTATCGAACCTGGTTATGCTGTCGTCACCTACCGCCGTTATGAACTCCGGAATCTCAGGTTCCGGTTCAGTCTTGAGAGACTCAGGCTTGACGCCGTTCCTGTTCATCTTTATGATTTCACGCACTTCCGAAGCGGCAAGAGGGAAAAGATTTGCGAGAGAGCCTTTGTCATAAGAGAAATACATCACCTCCTTAAGGATATCTGTCTTCATCAGATATGCCAGACCATCCTGGAATTCAAGAGGCTCTGACACGCGAGGTATCCTGGACTGGGCATCCAAGTATGTGGCGACCTCATAGTTAAGGCAACACTTGAGCTTGCCACATTGTCCTGCAAGTTTCTGAGGATTGAGGGACAGGTCCTGACAGCGTGCGGCAGCAGTGGTGATGGACTTGAAGTTCGTGATGTAGTTAGCGCAGCACAGCTCGCGTCCGCAGATGCCGAGGCCTCCGATGAGACCGGCTTCCTGACGCGCGCCTATCTGCTTCATCTCTATGCGGATGCGGAACTCCTCGGCAAACACCTTGATGAGCTGTCTGAAGTCCACACGCCCATCGGCGATATAGTAGAATATGGCTTTCGTCCCATCGCCCTGGAACTCCACATCGCCGATTTTCATATCGAGGCCGAGTTCAACGGCTATCTGCCTGGCCCTGATCATCGTCTCCTGCTCACGGGCTATGGCCTCCTGCCATTTCTCGATGTCCAGAGTCTTCGCTTTCCTGTATATTTTCTTGAACTCGGTATTGTCAGGATCAATGCCTTTGCACTTCATCTGCCTGCCGACAACAGGCCCTTCCAGCGTGACTATCCCCAGGTCGTGACCGCTCTGAGCTTCGACTATCACCAGGTCACCCATCTTTATGCTCTGTCCGGAGGCATTGACATATATTCCCTTACGGGTATTCTTGAAACGAACCTCGAACAGATCGGAATACTGGCCCTGTGTGATGCCGCTCAGCCAGTTGTAGTCTTCCAGCTTGCAGCAGCCTCTCCTATATGTGCAGTTCAGTTCATCGTTACCGTCGCGGGTCACCGTGCATCCGCGGTTACAGTCGAACTGAATATTCTCATTGTTATCCATCTTGCATATATATTAACTCACGAACAGGCGATTCACCAGATTCGTGAAAATTATTTTCTGATTTACATTACGCACCACAAGCGAATAAGCCTTGCTTATCGCCATAAGGGCGTTCCGGCAGAATGACGGACCGCATTTACGTGCGGCTTCCGCATAGAAATCCTTGTCTTCATGCCTTATTCCGGCTATGGAAGCCATATTGTTCTGAAGCATATATATCTTGCGGACACATTCACCCGCAAATTTACAAAAAGCTTTCTGTTTTTCACGTGATTCCAATGCAGCCACAGATTCGCCGGTTTCCAGCACATCCAGATAATTTCTTGACAATATGCCGTCCATAAGACGCATAAACATATCCATCATCTCGACATTCTCATCCCGCTCGGCCAGGCTGCGTATTGCGACGCCTATGCTTCCGGAGGCGAATTCAGCGGCATATTCAGCTGCCTCCCTGTCCACTCCCGTCCATCTAGGAAGCGCGGACGCCACTTCTTCTCTGCCGGAAGGCATCACCCTTATCAGCTGACACCTGGATCGAATTGTCTTCAGCACTCGTTCAGGCTGATGTGTCACAAACAGAAACACTGTCTTCTCGGATGGTTCTTCGACGATTTTCAGCAGGCGGTTTGCCGCCTCTGTCTGCATCTTCTCCGGAAGCCATATAACTATAGCCCTATAACCGTCAGAAAATGAACTCAATGACAGCCAGTTCAATATATTCTTGGCATCAGCCACCGATATTCCGGCAGCCTTCTTCTCAATCTCCAGAGTCTCATAGAGTTCGTTCTCCATAAAGAACGGATTCCTCACGAACAGATCACGCCATTTCTGTATGAAATTTTCAGAGGTGACCTTTTCTCCCGCCACAGGGAAGACGAAATGAATGTCAGGATATATCAGTTTGGATATCTGGTTGCAGGAAGGGCACGTTCCGCACGAATCCACTCCGGAATGATGCCTGCAGTTCAGATACTGCATAAAGGCCACGGCAAGAGCAAGGGCACCACAACCTTCATTCTCGTGAAACATCAATGCGTGAGGGACACGGCCGCTGTCAGCCATCCTGACCAAAGCAGCCTTCACATCCGAATTTCCTGTAATGTCCGCAAATTTCACGATTCCCTGTCCGCTGTAAATTCCGCTATATCTTCCAGCATTGAGACCTCCCGGCGGCAGCCAAGCGGTTTCAGCGCTATCTTCGCATTGTCAACATATTCTCTGAGACGCATCTCGGCATACTCCATTCCTCCGTTCATCTTGACGAATTCGACGATGTCATTCTGCCATTCAGGGTGCTCATCTATGCCGCATACCATTCTGCGGATACGCTTCGACTCCTCATCACCGACATTCGCCAACGCCCCGAGCAGAGGAAGAGTGATCTTTTTCTCTTTCAAATCCTGGCCGGCCGGCTTGCCTATATGAGCATTGTCCTCATAATCGAAGATGTCGTCCCTTATCTGGAATGCTATTCCCAGACACTTGGCGTATTTCTTCACGGCAATGTTCTTGTCAGGGGAAACGCCAACCGATATCGCCGCACTCTCAGCGGAAGTTACGAAGAGAGATGCTGTCTTATTGTATATTATTCTGTAATAATCTGTTTCTGAAGCATCCCCGGTGCCTGCCTTCTGAAGTTGCAGAAGTTCGCCTTTCGCAAGATCAGCCAATGTCCTGGAGAAGATGCGTATCACCCTGTCTGAAGAATTCTTGCAGGAAAGTATGTTCTCCATTCCTTTAACAAGCCAATAGTCGCCGAGCAGGACAGAAGCCCTGCCACCTAACAAGGACATAACCGTGGGGGCTCCGCGACGCACCGGACTGTCATCAGCCACGTCATCGTGCAAGAGAGTGGCATTATGCAAGAGTTCAGCGGCAGCCGCATAGTGCAATGTGTCCTCAGTGATGAATCCTCCCGAGCACGCCTTCGCGGCGAGAAGGCAAAGTACTGGACGAATCTGCTTTCCGCTTCTGCCGAGAAGCATCCTGTTGGTCTTGTCCAGCAATGATATGTCACTGGCAAGGGAGGCCGCCATTATGGCATCCACCTTGTCAAGATCGGTCTTCAGATATTCTTTTATGTCCTTGAAATCCATCCTGTCACTTCAGCATTGACAACATCTCACTCACTGAAGACGGGAAAGCGATCAGGCCGCGATCTCCGGAGCCAAGCATTCCTGTCTCCACGTAAAAGTCGAGAAGGTCAATGAATTTATCATAAAACCCGTCTATATTGAGGGCATATATCTTTCCGTCATATTTGCGGAGCTTCGCCAGGGCCAATGTCTCCACGAGTTCATCAAGAGTCCCTATGCCTCCTGGCAACGCTATCGCAGCGCACGTCCCCTCTCTCATCTTCTCCTTGCGCTCCGACATAGTATCCGTATATATGACCTCAGAAAGACTGTCATATACGAACTCTTCCATAAAACGAGGGATGACACCTATATGACGGCCTCCACACTGTCTGACTGTGTCGGAGACTACGCCCATAGTTCCTTTCACGGTGCCTCCGGAGACTATCGTGAAACCTTCCGCCACGGCGCCTCTGATGAACTCCGCGGCAACCTCATTATATTGTTGATCAATGTTCTCGCTTGCAGAGCAATAGACCACTATTTTCTTCTCCTCGGCCATATCAGAACATAAAGGCCAATGAAAACGTGACTCCGTTGAAGTTGCGTCCGTCCTTGAACGCCTCCTTCACAGTCTGACCGACATCATTCATCTTCCCGTTCTCAGAATACAGTGAGCCGAAGTTCCAGAAGTATTTGACAGAAAGCTGAAATCTCCATACATCTATTCCGCCTCCAAGTCCGAGACCATACTCCCAGCGCGCCATTCCGGCACCCTTGAAAGACGTGGTCTTCATAGGACTGGCACCATTCTCAGACCTCTTGGCCTTGGCGAAAAGCCCATATCCCACGAAAGGCTCCGCGAACACATACGGTCTGAAAGCCACGAGATCAGGACCCCACTGTACCTGAACAGGAATCTCCAGATATGCCGCACGTGCATCCAGCCTGAAGTTTTCAGGACCGACATCGCTCAATTTCGTTCCTTTGGTCTGGTACAATATGGAAGGCTGTACGGCAAATCCGTATGCGATAGGAAGCTCTGCCGTAAGCCCGATATGATATCTTCCGATGGAACTTGCGTCCACATTCTTCGCATTGGACGAAGACGATGTGAAACCGGCAATAATGCCTGCCCTGGCCTTGTCACGGGTGCCCGCAGCAGCATCCAGAGACACCGCAAGCACCGCCATCGCAGCAGCCGCGGCGATAAATACCCTCCTAAGCATAATCCTGAAATTTAGAGCAATGCGTCAATCTTGGCCGTAATGTCTGCCTTCGGAGCCGCGCCTACAAGCCTGTCCACCATCTGTCTGTTCTTGAAGAACAGTAGAGTAGGAATGCTCCTGATGCCGAACTGAGTGGCGATTTCCTCGCAGTCATCGACATTGCACTTGGCTACTTCAGCCTTTCCCGCATATTCAGATGCGATTTCTTCCACTGTCGGCGCAAGGGCACGGCAAGGGCCGCACCACGTAGCCCAGAAATCCACTACTACCGGAAGTGATCCGGAAATGATATCCGAGAAATTCTCGTTCGTAACAACTTTTGCCATAATCGAATCTGTTTTTAATCAATTTACAAACATACGAAATTTTCTTGTGCACTCCAATAAGTGCGCCGTAAATCACGCCAGAGCATCAAGCGACAAAAAAAAGATGACCCCGTGGCGATACGCCTTAGGAGTCATCTTCCATTAATCAAGAAATCATTCCCTAAAATGCCATTTCAGCATTCCAGTAGAAGGCTCGCAGACCGAGGTCCGGCGTGGCCTCATCCTTGGCCTTTAGATCAGCCAGGATGCCCTGCACCTTGTCGTCATCCACGAATGCCAGGATGGCGTGGTTCTGCACCGGCCACGCATGGCTTCCATAATGCGGCTCACCATCGACGGAGCCTCGTCCGTCAATGTCCTGCCAGCGGGTGAAGCCCCTCTGGGAGTGAGCGTCAAGCACATCCACGATTTCCTCGTTATATGCCTGGTTGTATGATATGAATATCGCTTTCATCTTATTTATATTTAGGCGTTCAACGCTGCGGACTTCTTGGCGAGTTTCTTCTGATTATGCCTTTCCTGCCTCGTAGCGAATACGCAGTAGATTGTCGGAATGAGCACCAGAGTAACGACTGTGGAAATGGAGAGACCCCACGCCACTGTGATACCGAGCGACTTCCACATCTCAGAACCCTCGCCGGTGCCTATGGCCATAGGAATCATACCGAGCACGGTGGTGAGCGTGGTCATAAGGATAGGACGCAGACGGCTGCGTGCTGCAGCCACAGCGGCATCCAGAATGCCCATTCCCCTCTCACGGAGAAGTATGAGGTAGTCGATGAGCACGATACCGTTCTTCACGACAATACCGATAAGAATCAGGATTCCGATCATCGCCATCACACCCAGTGCAGTGTTGGAAATCCAGAGACCGAGTATCACGCCGACGAATGCGAACGGAACTGAGAACATAATCACGAACGGACTCATAAACGACTCGAACTGAGATGCCATCACCATATACACCAGTATGATAATCAATATCATAAGGGTGATGAGGTCTGAGAACATATCCTGCTGGTCCTCATAGTCTCCTGATATGATGGCGCTAAGTTCTGACGGAATGTCTGTATCCTTGATAGCCTTGTCTGCCGCGGCCACACCGTCACTCATCGCGTGAGACCCTTCGATGACGCCTGACACAGTGATCATACGCTGCCTGTTCTTACGCTCGATAGTAGGAGGGACCTCTGTTTCAATGACCTTGCCCAAATCCTTGATACGAATTCCGTTGCCTGAGCCGTTATAGATGATGATGTTCTCTATGTCCTCTACGCTTGTCCTGAAGCCTGGTGCATAGCGCACACGGATATCATATTCCTCACCATCCTCTCTATAGTAAGAGCCCACGGAGCCGCTCATCGCAGCGCTTACCGCTGCTGCAGCCGCTGTAGAGTTCAGACCGTTGGCAGCAAGCTTGACTCTGTCGAAGTCCACCTGATACTCAGGAGTGTACTGGTCACGGCTGAGGGTTACCTGTGCGAAAGAAGGGTCAGCAAGCATCTTCTCGCGGATTTCATTCGCAACCTGGTCTGTGGTATTGAAGTCGTATCCATAGATTTCGACATCAACTGTGGCAGCGCCGCCCATACCTCCCATACCTTCAGTGACGGTACCCTTATGAATCTCAGGATATTCCTTGATATCAGCACGGATGACATCGGCGATCTCACTTGCAGAACGCTCACGGAGTTCCATACTTCCGAGGTTTATATTCATCGAAATGATATTGGAACCGTTAGTCTGCATACTTGCGAAAGCATTGTCAGAGTCAGCCTGTCCGAATGTGTAACTGCAGATCTTGATTTCAGGGATTTCCTCGCGAATTCTGTTATAGAAATTGCGTGCGAACTCGCCTGTAACCTCCTGGGATGTACCTGCATTGAGTTCGATGGACACAGTCAGACGGCCCTGGTCGGCGTGCGGGAAATACTCACTCTTTAGCTTTGGCCCGAGAAGCACGACCACAAGCACGAAGATGCCGAAAGCTCCGAATATGACGGTCTTCCTATTGCGCACAGCCCAGTTGATAATCTTGGCGTATCCCTCGGAAATAGCATTCAGGCCCTTGTCGATAGGTGTGAACAATATATCGTGAAGCTTGCTCTTCTTCCTGTCGCCGCGAAGCATCCTGGAGCAAAGCATCGGCACAAGGCAGAGCGCACCGCAAGTGGACACGATCATAATGATGCTGACGATCCATCCGAGCTGGCGGAACATAATACCCGACATACCGGAGATAAGGGTCAGCGGCAGGAACACACAGAGCATTGTCAATGTAGATGCAATGATGGAGATACCCACCTCTTCTGTTCCGTGCACCGCAGCCTCCTTAGGCTTCTCACCCCTTTCGATGTGGGTGGTGATGTTCTCAAGCGCCACGATGGAGTCGTCCACGACCATACCTATCGCAATCGACAATGCAGACATTGATATGACGTTCAACGTATTGCCTGTAGCGAACAGATATACCAGGGATGCCATAAGGGAGATAGGGATGGAAAGTATGATGATGAATGTAGCTCTCCATCGTCCGAGGAAGACGTAAACCACCAGCATTACGACAATGAAGGTGATGATGATAGTCTCCTTCAGGGAGTTGATACTGTTCTCGATGTTGCTTGAAGAGTCGATGACAGTCTCTATATGTATATCGGAAGGAAGTGTCTCCTCGATAGTCTGGAGTTCCTTCTTCACGCCGTTGATTACGTTCACAGTGTTGGCACCTGTCTGTTTCTGGATGACAATCTGGGCAGAGCGTGTGCCGTTCGTGATCGCCTGCTGCTCTTTCTCCTCCTGACCGTCATTGACAGTGGCCACATCCTTCAGATACACGGCATTGCCGTCCTTATAGCTGAGGACAATGTCAAGAAGCTCTGAAGGGTCCTTGAACTCCTTCTGGATACGAAGCGAGTATGTATCCGAACCGATATCGATGCTTCCGGAAGGAATGTTACGGTTCTCGTAAGCAATGATGCTCGATACGGTGGAAATCGACAGTCCGTAAGCCTGAAGCTTGTTAGGATCGCAATACACCTGTATCTCACGGGTAGGGGCACCCGTCACGGAAACGGTACCTACACCCTTCACCCTGGACAGAGGTGTGGTCACCTTGTCATCCAGGATCTTGTCCAGTCCAGGAAGGCTCTCCTCAGCGGTAGCCGCAAGAATGAGGATAGGCATATCGTCCGCACTGAACTTGAATATGACCGGAGTTGATGCCTGGTCCGGCAATGACGAGTTCACCATATCCAGCTTGTCACGGACATTGTTCGTCGCCTCCTCGATATCTACACCGTAGTTGAATTCAAGAGTGATTATGGAAATGTTCTCCTTGGATTTGGAGGTCATATCCTTCAAGTCGCTCACACCGTTAAGTCCGTTCTCCAGGACCTTGGTGAGGTTAGTCTCAATATCAGCCGCACTGGCACCCGGATAGGACGACATCACGAGGATGACGTTCGCATCGAAGTCCGGATACAGGGCTATGGATGTCTTCATAAACGAGAATATACCGAAGATCGCAAAGGCTATGAAGACCAATGCAGTCGTTACCGGCTTATTCACCGCTGTTCTATATATGCTCATAGATAATTCCTGTTAGATTATTCCTGGACATTGACCTTGGAGCCGTTCTTGAGGCTGGCCTGTCCCTTTACAACGACATTGTCTCCCTCGGAGATGCCTGAAAGAATCTCATACTCGGTGCCGAAGTGACGGCCAAGTGTCACGACAGACTCCTTTACGGTACCGTCCGACTGGAGGATGAATACTGACCTTACGCCGGAGCCCTGCTGCTTTACGACACAGTCGTCAGGCACGGCGATATTGTGGCTTGTACCGAAGTTTACGGTCACTCTCGCATACATTCCAGGCCTGAGGAGACGGTCTCCATTAGCCACATTGACCTCTACAGTGAATGTGTGGGTTGCGGAATCTATTGTAGGATATATCCTGGCTATACGTCCTGTGAACGTCTTCCCTGGGAGAGCGTCAGCCGTCAGAGTGACGACATCGTTCTTCTTAATCTTTGTATAGTCGGATTCGGATACACCGACAAGAAGCTTCACCGGAGTGATCTGCTCTACTACATATATAGGTGTACCGCTGTACATATCACCCTTGTCATAGTTCCTTGCGGAGATGACACCTGATACAGGGGAACGGAGCACCGTGTTCTCAAGGAGGTTATTGTACTGGCTGCGAGTCACGTTATATTTCAGTTCCATAGCGTCGAAGTCTGACTTCGATACGCCACCCTGCTCATACAGTTTCTTGATACGGCTATACTCGAGAGAATCATTAGCCATTGAAAGCTTTGACTGATTAAGGCTCACATCATCCATTCTCGCCACGACCTGACCGGCACGGACGAAGTCGCCTACCTCCACATATATCTTCTGTATCCTGGACATACTCTGAGGAGCTATATTGTTCTTTGCATAAGCCTCTACAGTAGAAGTATATACATCTGTCTGAGGAATATCCTTGGACTCTGCCGGCAGGACCTTTACATTGGTAAGCCTCACCTCGGCAGTCTGAGCCTGCTCCGCATTCTTGGAGTTGCTGTTTCCGCAGCTTGCTGCCATCACAGCGGCAGCCGCGTAAATGATAGTTCTGAATTTCATATTTCTTATTGTCTTATTATCTGTTGTTGAGATCCACATTGCCGTCCCCATCTATGAAATCCTTGCCGAGAATCTGCTCGAGTCCGGATTTTGCGACGACATAGTCATATATGCTCTGTGAAACCGCAAGCCTTGCCTGCGTAAGGGCGAGCTGGGCGTCATTAAGTTCCGTTATGGTGCTGCGGCCTACGTTGTATGACTGCGTGGCGATATCGTATGCCTTCTGTGCAGTCTCCACTCCATCCTGTGCCGCAGCAAGACTCTTCATCTTAGTCTCCATAGTATTAAGATACTGGCGTATGGCTATCTTCAGCTGACGTTCAGTATCGCTGACCTGTATAGCCAGCTCCGAAGCCTGCACCTTGGCCTGGCGGACATCGTTATAGCGCTTTCCGCCGGAGAATATAGGAATGTTAAGGCTGAGTCCTACATAAGAATACGGGGTCCACTTATAGTTGCTGAACTTGAAGTCGTTGGTCATTGCATTCATACTGAACGAGAAGCCGAGGGCCAGCGTAGGTATATAGGCATATTTCTGGAGCCTGACAGTCTCGGCAAGCTGGTCAGCCTGAATGGCAAGCTGGCGCATTGTCGTGTTATAGTCAAGGTTCATAGCGTCAGCACCATAATTTTCGGTGCCCATCGCATCCGCATAGTCACCGAGCTCGCCGGCTATATCAATGTTCTGGTCAAGGTCAATGCCCATCACAGCCTTCAGCTGCCACAATGCCAGAATGACAGAACTCTCTGCATTGTACACATTAGGAACTGCATTGGCCACAGTGGACTTAGCCCTCGTGTACTCCAGTTCTGAAGCTTTCTGCGCATTATAACGCATCTCAGTCTGCTCGAAGTTCCTCACGGCATTGTCATATACCTCTTTATATACGTTGAACGCTTCCTTGGCGAGAAGGACGGCATAGAATGACTGCTTCACCTGTGTGACTGTCTCCAGCCTTGAAGAACGGGCCTTCTCCACGGCAAGTTCGACGTTCTGCCCTGATATTTTGAGGCTTTTCCAGAGCTGGGCATTGATTAGAGGCATATTGGCGGACACCCCGGCATTCCAGGTATTCCAACGGCCGACCTCGATTCCGCCGCCGCTTGGAATTCCGGAAGACGCACCAGTGTCAGAATCAGATGAGCCGCCTTCAGAGCCGTCTCCGTCAGATGAGCCGCCCATAAAGCTGCTCATATCCATATCCATATACATAACCTGTTTCTTGATGGTCCTCTGGAATGCTCCAGTAAGATCTATCTGAGGGAACAATGATGCGTATGTACCCTTTTTCGCATATCCTGTACGCTCTATTTCTTTGTCCGCCACCTGCACCGACGCATTCTCGCTCAACGCTATTTTCAGTGCTTCGTCCAATGTGATGACCGTTCTGGTCTGCGAGCTGTCCACTTCCTGCGCCACGGCATTCAGGGACATCATCACCGAGGCCGCAACCAGCAGCAATCTCGGAAAGTCTTTCTTCATAACTTAAACTCTAATAATTATATATATTCTGTCGTATGTAACCAACGGCGCGGCTTGGTGCAAATACTGCACCATATAAATGTCCAAAAATGACACTAACTATACATTTAATTATCAATATTACCCCTAAAATGATATATACGGGCATACAGTGACGTCTCGTCACAACAAGAAAATGTCTCTGCCTACTGCAAGACAACTGACTGACTGAAATAACGACTGCTATCTTGTCTGATGTCCCTTGACAGGGTGCACTATTGCGGCAGGCTGTTTCTTGACGAAGGCATACACGAGAAAACCTATTCCAAGAAGAATGAACGGTATGCTGAGAAGCTGCCCCATATTCAGGAACATACTGTCCTCGAACGCCACCTGAGGCTCTTTTATGAATTCTATGATGAAGCGCATTCCGAAGCATACTATGAAGAAAATTCCTATGAATGTGCCTCTGTATATCTTGTCGAGCCGGAATTTATACAGACTTATAAGGACAATGCCGAGAATCAGGTAGCTGAGCGCCTCGTAGAGCTGCGTCGGATGCTTAGGCTCTGTTTCTCCGCGCAAGTCGAAAATGAATCCCCACGGAAGAGATGTGACATTACCGTAAATCTCGGAGTTCATCAGGTTTCCCAGACGGATGAACGCTCCCGCGAACGCTACGGCAATGCATAGGTGGTCAATCAGCCATACGAAATCGAAATTGTTCTTTCTTCCGTAATGATGCGCATACCAAAGCATCGCTATCAGCAGCGCTATCGTCCCGCCGTGGCTGGCAAGCCCTCCTTTCCACGGCATAAATATCTCAAGGAACCCCTGCCAACTGCCGAAATAGTATTCAGGCTGATAGAATATGCAGTGCCCGAGACGTGCGCCTACGATAGTGGCTATCAGCAACGTGTATAGAAGCGAATCCAGAAGGTTTTCCGAAACTCCTTCCCTTCTGAAGAACCATCTGAAGATGAACCAGCCAAGAATGAATCCCGAGACAAACAGGATAGAATACCATCTGAGGCCGAATGAACCGATATGGAAGATGACCGGGTCCACGTGCCAGTGGACAAATAACATTTCAAACATACGAATAACTTTTACCTGGCTGTACGCCCTAACTTGACGGAAAGGATTCCCCGGCCGTCCTAAGATGCAAAGTTACGCATATTTTTCCATAAGCCGTTCACTATGCGGAACGTCTTTTCAACCAATGTTCAGTAAGCCATTTACGCATAGGTTCGTCATAGAGTCTGAGCGAAGCCCACGCAAGGAATATGGACATTATGACCACTCCTGCATTCATTACGATGTGCATCCATACAGGAGCGTCAGGATGGTTATAGATCCACGACATCTGAAGATACATAAACGGATAGTGTGTGATGTACAATGGATACGACAGGTCGCCCAGAGCCTTGCAGACCCTTGCGCTGCGCTGATCTGTAATACGGCTTCCCGCACCAAGCAGCAACACTGCGGGGAATATCGCGATAATCGCTATCGACTGATACAGACCGTCAGCAAATCCGGCCTCGCCGGAAATCATCGGCACGGAGAAAATGGAGACCAATATCAACGAGCACCACCAGAATCCGCCCCTGACGGAAAGAGGGCTTCCGCTCGGATTCTCATCACTGCGCCTGGACGCCAGCAGCCTGGCTATCACAAGACCGCAGAAGAAAGGATAGAGAAACCTTGTGAACCCGATGAAAAGATGATTCGTCGTAAGGCTCCACCCTCCGATGACATCAAACTTAGGTACGTCAAACACTCCTAACAGATCCCATCCCAGCGTAAGGTTCAATGTAAGGAATGCGGAAGCGACGCAGAGAATGACCAGCACCAATGTAGGCAAATGCCTGAACACCAGTGCATACAATATATTTCCTATATATTCGAATGTCAATGACCAGTTAGGTCCGTTGAATGGGTTGAATTCTGACCAGCTCCGTATGTCAATCCCAGGGCCGCAAGGTATCATCAGGAGAGCCATCACGAATACCAACGCGAATTTCCATCCTGGGCAGTCGTCTATAAGATAGAAATAGCCGGATCCTTCAAAGAAGAACATACAGGCACCGAAAATCGTTCCGAAAATAACCATCGGATGCAGCCTGACAAGACGCCTCTTGAAGAAACTCCAAGTAGTCATCCTGTCCCAGCGGTCATCATAAGCGTATCCTATGACGAAACCAGAGAGGACAAAGAAAAAGTCCACGGCAAGGTATCCGTGGTTTATGATCTGAGTTCCGAATGCTGTCCTGTAAGGTTCAAAGCAATGGAATATAAGTACCGTCAATGCCGCGACTCCCCTGAGTCCGTCCAGAATTTCATAACGCGGTTTAGATGCAAGATAAGTAGTTTCCCTGACCATCAGTATGTGGCTTTCTGTTAATCTTAATATTCTAAAATGCGAATATAATAAGTTGTCCTGGACTTTTCACGGTCATTGCGCCAATCCTTGTCATTTGTGCGATTTTTCACCATCCATCCGGAGGCAGAGCTTTCCTACGGCAGAGAGAATCATCAGGAGCATCAGAATGATGGAGGAAGCGCGGGATATGTTAGAGCTCACACGATATGACTCAGGATCGAACCTCATCACCAGGTCGTGTTCACCGGCAGGAAGGATGGCTCCGCGGAGAGTCCAGTCGGCACGGAATAGTTTCAGTTCTTCCGAAGCGACGTCTCCAGATACTTTCAGAGTCCATCCATCAGGATAGTATATCTCACTGAACACCACAGCCTTGTCTGAGGCAGCACGATAATGGTAATGCAGTTCATTCGGAGCATAGGATGTCATATATATCGTATCCCTACCGGCAGCCATCCTGTCCTCCATTCCCGCCGACTTCAATGCGCACGCCTCTACTGCATCAGCGGCCCACGTGAAATCAGACCCTATTACTGCAGTCGTATGAAGGTCAATGCCGTCCAACATTGATATTTCCTCATTGGCGGAGACGGCACGCGCGGCGGAGCTGACGAACCAGGCATTGCCCATAGCATACGGATTCTCGACAGGGGCGCTGTCAGCGGAGAGTATTATATACTTGTCATTCAACATTGACAATACTGGAACGGACGGGAACGAGGCCATAAGACCCTCAATGGTACCGGCCGCATTGACAGACTTTATGATGGAGTTTATCTCTCCAGTAAGGTGACGGTCTATCAGATCCTGGTAGCGCTGCATCTTCACAGGGCTGTACCCGCCGATATTCTTATGCCAGTAGCTCGGATGGGCATCATTGAACACATTGGAAGTCAAGTCCAGGACTCGATAGTCAAGAGCAGGATCCTCCAATATGGCTTTGTCCACGGGCCTTTGAGCGAATTGTCCATTGAAATTCCTCGGAGTGATGAAGTGGTCGGAATTAAGGTATCTCTTGCCTACCGTGAACATATTCAGAAGGATGAGGACAGAGATGGCGATGCCGGCCGCACGGCTCCTTGTCCCTACATAGGCATCTTCACCCGGGACATCTTTCGGCTTGGAATATGCCCAAAGTATTATAAGATATGTGACTATTATGAGCCAGAATGACATCATCGCATCGTGAGACAGGAGGCTTTCCCTGTCCTGCTGAAGAGCGGCTACGAGATCCGGATGCATCTGTGCGTCAGAAGCGGCAGAGAAGTCTCCGGCAAGACCCGGGAATAACCAGAAGACCATACTCACCCCGGCCGTCAGCGTCAATGCTATGACTCCAGGTTTTCTGAACTGCTCTGCTGTGTACCCGCCTTTGAGTATCTTGTCCAGGACAATGAATCCGAGCATCGGCAGCGTGACCTGAAGTATTGTCAATGCCATAGACACAGTCCTGAACTTACTGTAGAAAGGCATATATTCATACCAGAACTTCGTGAACGGCATAAAGTGGCTTCCGACGCCGAGGAACACGGCGATAAGGGTCGCGGCAAATATCCACCATCTGTCCTTTCCGTCACACATAAGAAGGCCGAGGATGAACAGGAAGACGGTTATCGCCCCCATATACATCGGACCTGCAGTGAAAGGCTGAGGCCCCCAGTACAGCGGCAGAGTCTTGGCGACTTCCCTGATATTAGTCTGCCCGTACTTCTTGA
The DNA here is from genome assembly GCA_934695325.1 of uncultured Bacteroidales bacterium. Taxonomy (GTDB): domain Bacteria; phylum Bacteroidota; class Bacteroidia; order Bacteroidales; family UBA932; genus Cryptobacteroides. The sequence goes on from CAKUVD010000004.1 coordinate 106,797, forward strand.
GCAGCTTTATGGTCTCGGAGTTGGAAGGGTTCACTGCTCCGGCGGATGAGCCGCCGTTGAAGTCAGGAATCATCATATTCGGAAGTTCCTGCCATCCGTAGGACCAGGATGTGGCATACTCGATGTCCAGTCCCTTGGATTTTTCAGCATTGTCCTCGCCGCCAGATGAGAGTTCGGACCCGCCTCGCATCGTCTGGTGCGAGTAACGGTACATCGGGATGAGTTTGTTGGCGTTGGCCCCTATTCCGACCAGTCCCAGGGACAGCAGAATGAATGACGCCGCCAAGAATCTTCCTATGCTACGCCGACGTTCCACATCTGAGACAATCCAGATGAAGAGCCCTATGACATAACAGAATATGATTATGGCAAGATAATATGAAATCTGAATGTGGTTCGCCTTTATCTGGAAGTTGAGAGCCATTCCGAAAAGTGCGGCGCCGAGGATGGTCTGTGGGAGCCATACCCTCCAGGAACTGGACGGGGAAGAGTCATCAGCATTGACCTTTCCGTACTGGCCTATGGCAGTCCGATAGGTGAATATCACGGCGGCGAGCACCCAAGGAAGCCACGCTATGGCCATCATCTTGGTGTTGTGCCCTACCTGTATGATCTGCATATTATATGAACAGAAAGCGACGGCGACGGCTCCACCGATGGAGAGTATGGTGTCCACACCAAGCGAGAGCATAAGAAGGAAGGCTCCGAGCAGCGCGATGAACAGGTAGGTGGCAGGACGCCTCCCGGTGAGGAAGGCATCGTATATGGACTGCGTCCAGTCGCCCTCCGGATTCCCGGTTATCATAGTGGTGGGCATTCCGCCGAACATAGAATTTGTCCAGGCGGTGCGGTCCCCAGGATGAGCGGCATTCCATTCACTGGCCTCGTGTGACATTCCGACATATCCTGATATGTCGCTCTGATTCACTATCTTTCCGTCAAGTACCTGAGGGACGAAACCGTATGACAGGCCCAGGAAGAGGGCTATTATGCCCAGGAAGACGAGGGCTTTTTTCCATATTTTCTGCATCTTCGACTCTATTTTATTTTTTCTGCCGGACACGCTGACCCGGTCTTTTCGCAAAGATAGTTCAATTCGGTGTAATACAGATTCAGCAGTTCAGTTTTCTTTTCACTTATTAACATAGCACCTATTTTTTCGGTTGAAAACCCGTTGATAACCCTGTTGATATCCAGTGAAAACTAATTCGTGCACATCCGGAATTTAATCTTATGCAGAGCCGGAGCCAATCTTCCAAATAAAGATCCGCACATTTTATCACAAGGCCACGTACACGGATATCAACATTTTCACAACATCGCAATTAATTGACATTCAATAACGAAGTATCCATTATAAACATATTGACAACAATATAAAAAACATCATATTTAAATATTCATATAAATTTTATTGATATTGTCTATGGCGGCACGGCCTGAAAGGTCCGAGCGAATCATCCGAATGGGCCGAAGACTTCGACAAGCGATTCCGCTTTCACGAGACGATGCGGAACTTCAGTGATATATTTCTTGGGAGACCGCTATGAAATGAAGTCCGAAAAAACTTATGAACAGCAAAATGTTTGAAAAGAAAATAATTCTTTATAACTTTACGACGCAAATGGAAAAATAAAACATATTGATATGGAAGTTAAAAAAACACCAAAGGCAAGCCTTGAAAACAAAAGGCTTCTCTTTACAGAGATCGGCTTTGTGGTAGCTTTGGTGGCTGTCCTGTTCGCTTTCAACTATTCAAGCAAGGAGAAGCAGGTAGCCACATTGGAAGCTGAGGCCGCAGCTGTCGAAGTCGAAGATATGATTCCTATTACCCAGGAGACACCTCCACCACCAGAGGCAGCGCCGAAGATTCCTGTGCTTTCAGACCAGATTGATGTGGTCGATGATAACATCAAGGTCGATGACAATATGTTCCAGAACCTCGAGGATGACGCTAACGCCGGTGTCGAAATTATGGACTACATCAAGAGCGCTCCAGAGGAGGAGACAGTGGAAGAAGAGGCTATTCCTTTCCAGTTGGTAGAGGAGAAACCTTCATTCAACGGCGGCGATGCGAACGAGTTCTCAAAATGGGTGAACTCCAAGCTTGTCTATCCGGAGATCGCAAAGGAGAATGGTGTTCAGGGTCGTGTAACTCTTCAGTTCACCGTAAACGCTGACGGCACAGTTTCCAACGTGAAAGTTCTCCGTGGTGTGGATTCATCACTTGACAAGGAGGCTGTCAGGGTCGTTTCAAGTTCCCCTAAGTGGAAGCCAGGAAAGCAGAGAGATCGTGCTGTAAAGGTAACTTACACATTCCCTGTTATTTTCCAGTTGAGATAATAATCAGATCTATATATGAGAGGAGCCGACCAAATTCATTTTTGATCGGCCCTTTTCATTAATGATCCGTTAAAATTCGTGTTGGCCTGAATTCGGACATTTTCCGGAAGACAGATTTGAAAATAATAGGTTGATCATAGACAGCCAGATATATTTATGACAGACAATAATATAGAAAAGGCGGTATTCGTCGGCATCATAACTGACAAGGACGAGGAAAGCAGGGTTATGGAATACCTTGACGAGCTCGAATTCCTTGCCGAGACAGCCGGGGCGACGAGGGACAAGAAGTTCGTCCAGAGACTTGAAAGGCCGGACAATGCCACGTATATCCGAAGCGGAAAGCTTCAGGAGATAGCGGACTATTGCGAAGCGAATGACATCAAGTATGTCATATTCGATGACGAGTTGTCCGGCACTCAGCAGAGAAACATAGAGAAGATCATCAAGACGTGCAGCGTCATTGACCGCACGAGCCTCATTCTGGAGATTTTCGCACAGAGGGCAAAGACGGCTTATGCGAAGATGCAGGTCGAACTGGCAAAATATAATTATATGCTGCCGAGGCTGGCGGGAATGTGGACTCACCTTGAGAGGCAGAGGGGTGGAATGGGAACGAGAGGAGGTATGGGTGAGACTCAGATAGAGATCGACCGCCGTATCGTCAAGGAGCGCATTTCCAGGCTGAAGGAACAGCTGAAGAAGGTGGACAAGCAGATGGCCACGCAGCGCGGCAACAGGGGACAGCTCGTGCGTCTTGCACTTGTGGGATACACAAACGTGGGCAAGAGCACGCTTATGAATCTGCTGTCGAAGAGTGACGTATTTGCTGAGAACAAACTGTTCGCCACACTGGATACCACTGTAAGGAAGGTGGTACTGGAGAATGTGCCATTCCTGCTCAGCGATACTGTAGGTTTCATCAGAAAACTGCCTACACAGCTTATCGAGGCATTCAAGAGCACGCTTGACGAGGTCCGCGAGGCTGACATACTCATCCACGTCGTGGATATCTCGCATCCTGGATTTGAGGAGCAGATGCAGGTGGTGGAGCAGACCCTCCGAGACATCAAGGCCGACAACAAGCCTGTATATGTAGTGTTCAACAAGGTGGACGCCTATACATATGAGGAGTATGACGAGTTCTCTCTCGAGCCTAAGGGAAAGAACAACGTCAGCCTGGACGAACTGAAGAACAGCTGGATAGCCAAGGAGAAGACTCCGTGCATATTCATCTCGGCCAAGGAGCGTATCGGCATAGACAAGCTCCGCAGTGACATCTATAAGATGGTCGCAGAAATCCACGCAGGAAGATATCCTTTCAATAATTTCCTCTGGTAGGGGCGCTTACGCAGTATCATCTACTTTCTTAATATCATACGTGCAATATAAAAAGAAAGAGGCTGACAAAAATTTTTGTCAGCCTCTTTCTTTTTATATTGCAAGGAATTATTCGCTGAACTTAGCTGCGAGGAACTCGCGGTTAAGGCGGGCGATGTGATCGACGGAAATACCCTTAGGGCACTCCATTTCACAGGCTCTGGTGTTGGTACAGTTACCGAAGCCGAGCTCGTCCATCTTTGCAACCATCGCACGTGCCCTTCTTGCGGCCTCAGGACGTCCCTGAGGAAGCAGAGCGAGGGAACTTACCCTTGCTGCCACGAAGAGCATCGCAGAGCCGTTCTTGCAGGTAGCCACGCACGCACCGCATCCTACGCAGGCAGCTGCATCCATACTCTTCTCTGCCTTGTCGTGAGGAATGAGAAGCGTGTTACCGTCCTGTGCAGAACCTGTGCGGACTGAAATGAAGCCGCCGGCCTGGAGAATCTTGTCGAATGCGGATCTGTCCACGACGAGGTCCTTGATTACAGGGAATGCTGCACTTCTCCACGGCTCCACAGTGATGGTGGCGCCATCCTTGAAATGACGCATAAAGAGCTGGCAGGTAGTAACCTGATCGTCTGGACCGTGTGCCCTTCCGTCAATATAGAGCGAGCAGGCACCGCAGATACCCTCACGGCAATCGTGGTCGAATGACACAGGGCCGCTGCTCTGACATCCTTTCTCTACAGCTACCGGATCCTCACCCTTGCGTACGAGCTGCTCGTTAAGAATATCAAGCATCTCGAGGAATGAAGCATCCTCTTCAATTCCGGTCACGGAGTAGGTCTCGAAGTGACCTTTAGACTGAGCGTTTTTCTGACGCCATATTTTTAACTTGAAATCCATCTCTTAATTAGTCTTTATAGTTTCTGGTAGCAACATGGATATTCTCATATACGAGAGGCTCTTTGTGGAGTTCAGGCTCCTGGCCTTCTCCCTTGTACTCCCAGGCAGCTACATACATATAGTTCTCATCGTCACGCTTAGCCTCGCCTTCCGGTGTCTGGCTTTCCTCACGGAAGTGACCTCCGCAGGACTCGTTCCTGTTAAGCGCATCCTTGGCCATAAGCTCGCCGATATCGAAGAAATCAACGAGACGGAGAGCTTTCTCAAGCTCCTGGTTGAACTCATACTGGGTTCCTGTCACACGCACAGTCTTCCAGAACTCTTTGCGGAGCTCCTGGATCTGGGCGATGCCCTCCTTGAGGCCTTCAGCGGTACGTGCCATTCCGACGTGCTCCCACATAATATGGCCGAGTTTCTTATGGATTGCGTCTACAGGCTCAGTGCCCTTGACTGCGAAGAGTTTGTCGATACGTTCCTGGACAGCCTTTTCAGCAGCGTCGAATTCCGGTGCGGAAGTATCTGTCTTAGGCTCTGCAAACTTATGAGAGAGATAGTCTCCTATGGTTACAGGCAGGATGAAGTAACCGTCAGCCAGGCCCTGCATAAGGGCTGATGCGCCGAGGCGGTTTCCGCCGTGGTCGGAGAAGTTGGCCTCACCGATTGCATAAAGTCCAGGTATGGTCGTCTGAAGATCGTAATCAACCCAGATACCGCCCATAGTATAGTGGATGGCAGGGTAGATCATCATAGGCTCCTCCCACGGGCTTGATGCCGTGATCTTCTCATACATCTGGAAGAGGTTTCCATAACGCTCTGCGACTCTCTGCTTGCCGAGTCTCTCGATGGCGTCCTTGAAGTCAAGGAACACTGCGAGACCTGTCTCGTTCACGCCATAGCCGGCGTCACATCTCTCCTTTGCGGCACGTGAAGCCACGTCACGAGGCACAAGGTTTCCGAATGCAGGATATCTGCGCTCGAGATAGTAATCCCTGTCCTCCTCTGGAATCTGGGACGGCTTGATCTCGTGCTTGCGGAGTTTCATCACGTCTTCCATCTTCTTAGGAACCCAGATACGTCCATCGTTACGAAGAGACTCGGACATAAGGGTCAGCTTGCACTGCTGGTCACCGTGAACCGGGATGCAGGTAGGATGAATCTGAGCGAAAGCAGGGTTAGCGAAATATGCACCTTTGCGGAAGCACTGCATAGCAGCGGAACCGTTGCTGTTCATCGCATTGGTCGAAAGGAAGTATGTACGTCCGTAACCGCCGGTGGCGATGACGACAGCGTGAGCTCCGAATCTTTCAAGCTTACCGGTTACAAGGTTTCTGGCGATGATACCCTTAGCCTCACCATTGATAACTACAAGGTCGAGCATCTCGTGACGCGGATAGCTCTTTACCGTACCGGCCGCAATCTGTCTGTTGAGAGCGGCATAGGCACCGAGAAGAAGCTGCTGTCCGGTTTGTCCCCTGGCATAGAATGTACGGCTTACCTGTACACCGCCGAATGAACGGTTTGCGAGGTATCCGCCATACTCACGAGCAAAAGGAATACCCTGTGCGACGCACTGGTCAATGATAGCGGCGCTGACTTCCGCAAGACGATAGACATTAGCCTCTCTACTACGATAGTCACCACCTTTAATGGTATCATAGAAAAGACGATAGACAGAGTCGTTGTCGTTCTGATAGTTCTTTGCAGCATTGATACCGCCCTGAGCCGCGATAGAGTGTGCGCGACGCGGTGAATCGCTGATGCAGAAAACCTTTACATTGTATCCGAGTTCACCGAGGGTGGCAGCTGCAGAAGCTCCGCCGAGGCCGGTGCCGACTACAATGATTTCAAGTTTCCTTTTGTTGTTAGGACTGACAAGACGAATTTCTGACTTCCTTTTGGTCCATTTCTCAGCCAAAGGTCCGTCAGGAATCTTTGAGATAAATTTATCGGCCATTTTATAGTTATTATGAAAATTGTACAATTAATTTGCAAGTTTAGTGATTTTTGTCCGAAATACCTCGGAAATCACTTGGAAAATAAGGAAAATCAGAACAGGGTGTTCTGTATTACCTCAGGCCCGTCATATTGCCCAGGCCCTTTCTCTATGCCCAGATGCTCATAGGCGAGGTCTGTGGCGACACGCCCGCGAGGTGTCCTCTGAATGAAGCCTTCCTTGATAAGGAAAGGTTCATAGACCTCCTCTACTGACCCCTGATCCTCGCCTACGGAAGTGGCGATGGTACTTATGCCGACGGGACCGCCCTTGAACTTCGATATTATGCTGTCGAGAATCTTATTGTCAATCTGGTTCAGGCCTCTCTTGTCAATGTTAAGGGCATTGAGCGCATAGCGGGCTATCTCCAGGTCAATGTGTCCGTCACCCTTGACCTGTGCGAAGTCCCTCACCCGGCGCAGAAGAGCGTTCGCTATACGAGGCGTGCCGCGGCTTCTGAGGGCTATCTCCAATGCTGCGTCCTCATCTATATTGACTCCAAGCAGAGAGCTGTTTCTCTTCACGATTCTGATCAGGTCCTTTGCGTCATAGTACTCCAGAGCGAAGTCTATTCCGAAGCGAGCGCGCAGAGGTGCCGTCAGCAGACCTTTTCTGGTAGTGGCTCCGACAAGAGTGAATGGCTTCAATGCCAGTCTCACAGACCGAGCCCCAGGTCCCTTGTCTATGAGTATGTCTATGGCGAACTGCTCCATCGCAGAGTAGAGATATTCTTCCACGACAGGGGAGAGACGATGAATCTCGTCTATGAAAAGTACATCCCCCTCGTCCAGCGACGTCAGCAGTCCTGCCAGGTCGCCAGGTTTGTCAAGAACCGGGCCTGAAGTGATCTTTATGTTCACGCCAAGCTCATTGGCGACAATGTTGGCGAGGGTGGTCTTTCCAAGTCCCGGAGGTCCGTGGAAAAGGACGTGGTCAAGAGGCTCGCCCCTCATCTTGGCGGCCTGGATGAATATCTTCAGATTGGTCACGATCTTGTCCTGACCGGTGAAGTCCATCAGTTCGTGCGGACGTATTATTCCGTCTAAATCCTTATCTTTGTCAGTCCCGGCTGAATACGGGGAGAAATCATCTGGCATTTTTCATCAACATTATTAATACAAATTTATATATTTATTTTTAATATGATGTTTTTTATATTGTTGTCAATATGTTTATAATGGATACTTCGTTATTGAATGTCAATTAATTGCGATGTTGTGAAAATGTTGATATCCGTGTACGTGGCCTTGTGATAAAATGTGCGGATCTTTATTTGGAAGATTGGCTCCGGCTCTGCATAAGATTAAATTCCGGATGTGCACGAATTAGTTTTCACTGGATATCAACAGGGTTATCAACGGGTTTTCAACCGAAAAAATAGGTGCTATGTTAATAAGTGAAAAGAAAACTGAACTGCTGAAAAAATACTCGGAGACCAACTCCGAAACATTCTGCGGAGGACTTTTCCTGTCCGCCAGATGGTTCGTCGTGTCGCAGGTCGCCGATAGGGGAGTACAGCTGATTGTCCTTCCGGACAAGGACTCGGCGGAGTACTGCGCGGCAGATCTCTATACACTGGTCAGCGGGGACTCTGTGTTCTTCCTGCCGGACTCTGGGAAGAATGTCGTCCGCAGTAATTACAAGGCTTCCCTGGGTGTCCAGAGGACATCAGCCGTCGGGAGCATCCTTTCCAGCCAGGACGATTCTTCTGTCCTGTATGTCGTCACCTATCCTGACGCTATGGATGAACCTATTCCTGAGAGGACCAGGATATCGGGAGCTCTGATGACATTGAAGAAAGGAGAAACTGTCCGTTACGATTCGATTCAGGAAGCATTGTTCTCGGCCGGATTCACGAAATCGGACTTCGTCTCCGCTCCAGGGCAGTTCGCGATGAGGGGTTCCATAATAGACATCTTTTCGTACTCTTACAATAATCCTTTCCGAATATCTTTTTTCGGAGACGAGATAGAAAAGATAAATGTCTTCGACTGCAACACTCAGCTCTCAAAAGAGGAACGTGAAAAAGCCGAGATCTTTCCGGACATAATCGCAGACGAAGATGACAATGCTGGATGCGCATATATATCGGATATACTTCCGGAAGGAACGACGGTATGGCTGGACTCCTCTGACGTCTATAAGGAACGGACGTTCTTTCCTATGCTGGAAAGATTCAAGCGAATCTACATTGACACTCCTCTGGCGAAGAAAGGAGAGGAGGATGTGAAGTTCAGCATTGTCCCTCAGCCTGTATTCAACAAGAACTTTGAGCTTCTTACCGAAGACATACGGAGCAAGACTGAGAAAGGATACAGATTCTACATCTATTCGGAGAAAGAGACACAGGCTGACAGGCTTCGCTCCATCTTGTATCAGAACAATGGAGTGATGCCGGAGTTCATAACCGGAGCCAGCATACACAGGGGATTCATTGACAATGATGACCGCATCTGCTGTTATACCGACCACGAGATATTCGACAGGTTCCACAGGGTGACTATGAGGAGAAGCGTGGAGAAGAGCGAGCAACTCACCCTGAATGACCTAAGTTCTTTCAATATAGGGGACTATGTCGTGCATATTGACCACGGGGTCGGCATATTCGGCGGCCTGGTCAGGATGAAGGATGACAAGGGACGTATGCACGAGGTGGTGAAGCTGATGTATAAGGATAATGATGTAGTGTTCGTTTCCGTGCACGCTCTGCATAAGATTTCACGATACAAGTCCAGGGACGCCGTACCTCCGAAGATAAACAAGCTGGGTTCCAAGACTTGGCAGACGTTGAAGAACAATGCGAAGGCCAAGGTGAAGGACATCGCAAGGGAATTGATAAACCTCTATGCTAAAAGGAAGGCCGCGGAAGGCTTCGCTTTCTCCGCCGACACTTATCTTCAGGAGGAACTGGAGTCCAGCTTTATGTATGAGGACACCCCGGACCAGGAGACGGCGACTCAGGCTATAAAGAGGGATATGGAGGACAAGAGCCCGATGGACCGTCTCGTGTGTGGCGACGTCGGGTTCGGCAAGACGGAACTGGCCATAAGGGCGGCGTTCAAGGCTGTGGCCGACAGCAAGCAGGTGGCCGTGCTCGTGCCTACCACAATCCTTGCTTTCCAGCATTACAATACTTTCAAGTCGAGGCTGAAGAATTTTCCTTGCAATATAGAATATGTCAGCAGGATGAGGACCGCGAAAGAACTGAGCGGGATAAAGGAGAGGCTGGAGAGGGGTGCCATAGACATATTGATAGGGACTCACAAGATTCTCGGAGGTGCATTCAAGTTCAAGGATCTCGGTCTTCTCATAATTGACGAGGAACAGAAATTCGGAGTGGGGGCGAAGGAAAAGCTGAGACAGATGAAACTTTCAGTAGATACATTGACATTGACGGCGACTCCTATACCGAGGACGCTCCAGTTCTCTCTTCTCGGCGCGAGGGACCTCTCCATCATCAGCACCCCGCCGCCTAACAGGATTCCTGTCCAGACCGAGATAATACTTTTCAATGAGGATGAAATCCGCAGCATAATCACTTACGAACTTGACAGGGGAGGGCAGATATTCTTCCTTCACAACAAGGTCCAGGAACTGCCGGGCGTGTATGACATCCTTCATAGGATCGTCCCTGATATGAAGATTTGCGTGGCTCACGGGCAGATGGAAGCTAAAGAGATTGAGGACAGGATGATGGACTTCATTCAGGGAGACTATGATATGCTTCTGAGCACTACCATCATAGAAAGCGGCCTGGACATACCTAATGCGAACACCATAATAATAAACCAGGCGCAGAATTTCGGACTCAGCGACCTTCATCAGCTCAGGGGGCGCGTGGGACGTTCCGACAAGAAGGCTTTCTGCTATCTTATCGTCCCGCCTCTCGCCACATTGTCCGAAGATTCCAGGCGCAGGCTGAAGGCGATAGAAGAGTTCTCTGACCTCGGAAGCGGCTTCAATATCGCTATGCAGGATCTGGACATACGTGGCGCCGGAAATCTCCTCGGTGCGGAACAGAGCGGTTTCATCGCCGATATGGGATATGAGACTTACCAGAAGATCCTTGCGGAGGCGATGGATGAACTCGGTGTGGAGACAGGAATCTCGACCAAGAATGTATCGGACTCTTATGTGGAGGACTGCTCCATCGACACGGATCAGCAGGCGATGATACCTGACTCGTACATTGACATTCCTGCCGAAAAGATCCGTATATATAAGGAACTGGATTCTGTGGACAAGGACAGCGGTCTCGACAAGATTGCCGTCAGGCTTGAAGACAGGTTCGGCCCGATTCCGGAGGAACTCTCACATCTTTTCGACATTGTAAGGATTCGGCATATCGGCGAGAGACTCGGATTCGAGAAGATAATAATAAAGAACGGCATTATGATAGCGTTCTTCGTCACGAACCCGATGTCGGCGTATTACAAATCGAAAGTGTTCACGTCTATACTGGAGAAAGTGTCGGACAGGAGCAATGGCTTTGAACTCAAGCAGGCTGACTCCAAGTTGCGTGTGATCGCCAGGAATATAGATTCCTTGTCTAAGGCTTATTCAGCGCTCGGAAAACTTGTTTAGAAAAAATGCCTACCTTTGCGGTGGATTTAAAGATCATATTGATTTGCGTAGTCTTATAATAGATATAGGTAATACTGCTGTCAAGGCCGCGTGGGCTGACGGCATTGTCCTAGGAAGAATTTTCAGATATCAGGGGGAGAGGGTGCGAAATTTCATCTTGTCTCTCTGTGAGAAAGAGCATCCTTCATTGATGGTGATATCTTCTGTCTATGAGATATCTCGGCAGGACGAGGATGTCTATCGGAGTGTATGCGGCAGATTGCTGATATTGGACCAGGCGCATCCTGACGTGCTGAAGGCGAGCGGAATCCCTGGATGGGTGACTTATGACAGAGCGGCCTCCATAGTCGCCGCCAGGCATCTGTTCAGCGGAAAAGGCTGCGTGATAATGGATTTAGGCACCACTATGAGTGTGGATGTCGTCAATGCGGACGGTACCTGGTCAGGAGGCAATGTCTCCCTCGGATGCCGTACCCGGTTCAAGGCTCTCAACAGATATTCAAGAGCATTGCCACTTATAGATACGCCAGCGGACGCACCTCTCCTTGGGCGGTCTTTTGATGAGTCTGTGGCATCCGGTGTCATATCGGGCATAATGTTTGAAATAGAAGGATATGTTTCGAGTTTTCCTGGGCATATTATCGTTTTTACAGGCGGTGATGCGAATTATTTTGCAAAACGGATGAAAAACTCGATATTTGTAGTTTGTAACCTTGTGCTTATGGGGTTAGCTTTAATTGCTGACGGGTATGCCGATGAAGTCGATTAGAAATTTTTTTTGTGCTGTAGCGCTGCTTTTGGGTTGTAACGTTATGAATGCCCAGGATGGCGCATATAGTGCATATTCTCCATATTCAATATTCGGAGTTGGTGACATTGCCCGCCAGGGTACGGCCTATAACAAGAGTATGGCCGGAGTGGGGATTGCCTCCAGGACGAACAGATTCGTGAACTATGTGAACCCTGCCGCTGTATCTGCGAGCGACACATTGTCCTTTATGCTGGATTTCGGCGTGAACCTGGACGGAAAGATGTATAAGCAGGGAGATGTGAAGTCCGCCAGCAACATATTCAACATATATAACTTCGTGTTTTCCGTACCTGTATACAGGAGGTCGGCGCTGGTGGCCGGCATCACGCCATTCAGTTCCGTTGGGTACGATTTCTCTCACGACATCGAGGATCCTGACATCCTCGCCTCGGCCGGGAATGTGAACTACAGGTCCTATGGTGACGGTGACCTGTATCAGATATTCGTAGGCGGCGGTGCCACTTTCTGGAAAAAGTTATCTGTGGGAGCCCAGTTCCTTTATTATTTCGGAAACATTGACAAGTCCACCACTATGGACTTCTCGTCATCTTCATACCGTGACATATATAGCGGATATTCTCTGAACCTGCACGCTGTCGGCGGGAAATTCGGTGTCCAGTATGACCAGGCGCTTGCCCCGGGACTTAATATGACCGTCGGCGCCACATACAGGACTTCATCCAGGCTGAAGGGCTTCGTCAAGGACTATAAGTATGCGACCATTTCCAGCTCGAGCGATACGCTTCATCATAACATTGACACATTGGCTCAAGGAAAGGCCGTGAAGATAGCTGATGAGTACGGTGTCGGAATAGCTCTCCGCAAGGGAGACAAATGGCGTGTTGAGTTCGATTATACGCGCTCGAACTGGAGCAATTCAAATTTCGAGCATACCACTGGTTTCGCCAACAGGGGCGACGCCACATTCTCCACTACTTTCGCGCAGTCGTTCAGGGCGGGATTCGAGATCGTACCTAACAGGAATGACATTAGGTATTATATGAGGAGATGCGCATATCGTGCCGGTGCGTATTATGACAGGGATTATTATAAGATGAACGGGAATACCGTGAATTCTTACGGAATAACTCTCGGTATCACTCTTCCTGTGTTCAGATGGCATAACGGAGTATCCATCGGCATTGACCTCGGTCAGCGCGGCTCTGAAAAGAATGGGATGATATTGGAGCGCTACGCGAAGTTCTCTGTGGGATTCAACATTCACGACATCTGGTTCCAGAAGCCTAAATATGAATAATCTGAAATAACAAAAAGTCTATCATAATTATGAAAAAAATTGGATTTATCGTCGTTTCGGCGGTTTTGATGGTTTTCGGCGGCAATGTTATGTCCGCCCAGGGCAAGTATGGCGCTGACAGTGCCGAGTGCATAAAATACTTGTCCTATTACAAGGAGTATTATAAGAGCAAGAACTATGATGCTGCCTTGCCTAATTGGAGAAAGGCTTATACACTCTGCCCTCCTACGGCGAACCAGACTATGCTTATTGACGGTACCACTCTGGTGAGGAGGCTCATCCAGAAGAATGCCGCCAATGCGCAGTATCGCGATGCTCTCATTGATACGCTGTTCACGATACACAGGACACGTGCTCAGTATTATCCTAAATATAAGGTGGCTGCCGTGAACAATCTCGGTTTCGATATGGCCAATTTCTACAAGAATGACCCTGAGAAACTTTTCAACGGCCTTAACGATGTCATTGCGCAGAACAAGGAACTCACCAAGCCTTCAGTCCTCCTCATTGACCTGAACGCCGCCATCCAGATGTATCAGGACAATCAGCTCGATGCCGATGCCCTCATAAGTGTATATCAGAACAATATGGCATATCTCGAGCAGGCTGTCCCGGCTGACGCCAATGCAAAGGAAGAGCTTGAGAAGATAAAGGATGATATGGAGAGTCTCTTCATATCCAGCAAAGTGGCGAGCTGCGAGAAGATTCTCGAGGTGTACACTCCTCGTTTCGAGGCCGCTCCAGAGGATCTCGCTCTCGTGACAAATATCGTGAAGATGATGAGCTCGGCTGACAACTGTACTGACAATGATCTTTACCTGAAGGCTGCCACATCTCTCCATAAGCTTCAGCCTACATATCAGTCTGCATATTTCCTCTATAAGCTGAATGCCGCCAGAGGAAACTATGACGAGGCCATAAAGAACCTTTCCGAGTCTCTTACATATCCTGACATAAGTGTGGAGGTAGCTGCTGACTATAACTATGAGGCCGCTACATTCTGCCTGAAGAACGGCAAGAACGCCAAGGCTGTGGAATTTGCCGAGAAAGCGAAGGAACTCTCCTCTGCATATACCGGGAAGGCTTACTACCTTATAGGGACAGTATGGGGCGTGACATCTTGCGGTGGCGATGAAATCGCAAGAAGGGCTCCTTATTGGGTAGCCGTGGATTATATGGAAAGGGCTAAGGCCGCAGATCCATCTCTTGCTGAAGACTGCAACAGGATGATTTCACAGTACAGGGTATACTATCCTCAGACTGCGGAGGCCTTTATGTATGACCTTACTGACGGAAAGCCTTATACCGTATCTTGCAACGGAATGAGAGCCAACACTACCGTAAGGACCCAAAAATAATTCTATCTTGGGAAGGTACGGAAATATGATGAAGATGACAGCAACTGCGATAGCGGTTGCTTTCATCGTTTATTCGTGCAAATCCAAATTGTCAGTGGCCGACAGGCTTGACCTGGCCAAGACGCCGCTCCAGACTGTGGACAGTATGTATATGCTGCAGACAAAGAACGGCAAGATAGAGATGCGTGTCGTGACAGGGGAGATGCAGCGTTTTGACAATGATTCCGTCTCTTACGAGTATTTTCCGGACGGCCTGTGGGTGTATGCCTATACGGATGATGAAGTGCTGGAGTCCACTATCGTGTCTGACGAGGCCAGTCACGAGAAGAACAAGAAGACGGACGAGGAAATCTGGAAGGCTTTCGGAAACGTGGTCGTGAGGAACATTGTCAAGCAGCAGACTATGGAGACTGACACCATATACTGGGACAGGAGCAAGAAGGAAATATATACTGACTGTTATGTGCGTATGTATTCTCCTGACGGTCTTATGCAGGGCTACGGAATGCGTTCCGATGAAAGGGCGAGGAATTCCATAATAATGAAACCGTTCAACAATTATATGGTCGTTGTCCAGGATTCGACGGAAGTAGCGATAGATTCGGCTAATTTTATCGGGCCTTTGCTAAAAAAATAATGTTCTTTTCCGGGAAAATTACTATCTTCGTACCCCCAATAATATGTAATTAATTAAAATAACTATAACACAATGGCGGTTCTTGAAAAGTTACGCGTTAAATTCGGTATGGCGGTATCCATTATTATCGCTATCGGACTGTTATCATTCATTATAGACCCGAATGAGGTCATTTCCGCATTCAACGGTATGTCTTCAAAATATGACGTGGGCGAGATTAACGGAAAGTCAGTGTCATATAATAATTTCCAGGAGGATATCCAGAAATTCACGACTATCAATGAATTTATGACAGGCTCTTCCGCTCAGGGCGCTGAGCAGCAGGCACAGGTCAGAAATGCGGCCTGGCAGGATCTCATCTACAGGTATCTCTTCGATGAGAAGGCAGGTGAGGCTGGCCTCAGGGTAGGTGATGCCGAGATGCTGGATCTTACCACTGGAAATATGATATCTCCGCTCATCGCGCAGAACCCTGCTTTTATGGATGAGAACGGAAACTTCTCCAAGGCTAATCTCGTTCAGTTCGTGAACAATCTCGACTCTGACCAGACAGGCAATCTTAAGCTCTACTGGAACTACCTCCAGAGTTCGATCTACAATCAGCAGCTGTTTGCGAAATACAGTTCTCTGTTCAACCAGAGCAATGTAATGACGCCGATGATGCTCAAGAGAACCATAGCCGAGAACAACAATACGTCGGATGTGGACTTCGTGATGGTTCCTTTCGGTTATCAGCAGGACTCCACGATTGTTGTATCGGACAGCGAGATAAAGTCTTACTATAACTCTCACAAGAAATTCTACAAGCAGCAGGCGAGCCGCGACATCGAATATGTCGTATATGAGGTGAAGCCTTCTGCCAAGGATATCGCCGAGGAAGGAAAGAAAGTATCTGAACTTTATGACGAGTTCGCTACGGCTGACAATATGAAGTCTTTCCTTATGAAGAACTCTGACAAGCCTTACGAGGATGTATATTACAAGCCTGGTGACCTCAAGAGTGTTTCCCCTGAGATCGAGGACTTCGTATGGAACGGCAATGCCAATGTATCCTCTGTCGTGGAGAAAGGCAACGATTTCTATATCGCGAGAATAATGGACACCAGGATGATTCCTGATTCTGTATATGTGAAGCATATACTTCTCCAGGGCGAGAACGCCGAGAAAGAGGCCGACAGCCTCAAGACCGTGATTGAGAAAGGCGGGAACTTTTCAAGCCTCGCTTCTCTCTATTCTGCGGACAAGAATTCTGCAGCTGACGGCGAGAAGGGAAACATCGGCTGGATGACACAGAACTATATGATTCCTGGTTTTGAGTCAGTCCTTACCGCTGCGAAGAATACTCCGTTCGTCCTCAAGACAAACTATGGTGTTCACGTCGTGGAGGTGTCCAAGGCTACTGCACCTATTCTCAAGAAGAAGGTAGCCATACTCTATAAGGAGACTATCGCAAGCAAGGAGACTTTCCAGACTGCTTACGCCAAGGCCAACAAGTTCGCCGTCACCGCAGCCGGAAACTATGAGAACTATAAGAAAGCCGTAGATACCCTCGGTGTCTACTCTCATCCGGTGAACAATATGCTTGAG
The DNA here is from genome assembly GCA_934695325.1 of uncultured Bacteroidales bacterium. Classification (GTDB taxonomy): domain Bacteria; phylum Bacteroidota; class Bacteroidia; order Bacteroidales; family UBA932; genus Cryptobacteroides. The sequence goes on from CAKUVD010000004.1 coordinate 123,597, forward strand.
GGCACTGACAGGCTCGGATCCATCGAGAATACCAAGGAGGTGACTCGTTGGGCGTTTGATAACAAGCCTGGCAAGGTATCCAATATCTTCACTGTAGACAACAACTATTTCGTGATAGCTACTGTACGTGCTATCCATAAGGAGGGTTATGCCAAGGTAAATGAGGTGGCTTCTTCCATAAAGCAGCAGCTCTATTATGAGAAGCTTGCTGACAAGAAGGCTGCTGAAGTGGCAGAGAAAATCAAGGGAATGGATGACCTTCAGGCCATCGCCGAGAAACTTGGTACGACTGTAAGCTCACAGGCTGGTGTGGCATTCTCTTCAATGAACTCCCAGGGACTTGATCCTAAGTTCATCGGTGCCGTTTCAGTGGCTCCGGAAGGGAAAATCAGTGCACCTGTCGCCGGCTCCATCGGTGTATATGTCTTCAAGGTCACAGGACGTGATACAGGTTCATTCTATACTGAGGATGACGCCAAGTCCCGTCAGGCACAGATGAATATGTATGCTTCACAGATGATAATCCCTATGATGATGCAGGATGCTGACGTGAAAGACAACAGAGCCAGGTTCTATTAGTAGAAAATAAAAGTTTATATAAAACAGGGTGCCCGATTTGGACACCCTGTTTTTAGTTTGCATTGATATTATAGTCTATCGGGCTTTATACATTGAACAGGAAGTGCATTATGTCTCCGTCCTGAACCGTGTAGTCCTTTCCTTCCGTGGCGAGCTTTCCTGCGGCTCTTACGGCAGCCTCGGACTTGTATGTGATGAAATCGTCGTATTTTATGACCTCTGCACGGATGAATCCTTTCTCGAAATCGGAGTGGATCACTCCTGCCGCCTTAGGCGCCTTTTCTCCCTTGTTGATGGTCCAGGCACGGCACTCATCGGCACCGGCAGTGAAGAAAGTCTCCAGGCCAAGCAGTTTGTATGCGCCCTGGATCAGGCGGGCAGAACCTGACTCTTCAAGGCCGAGTTCGTCGAGGAACATTTTCCTGTCGTCGTAGCTGTCCATTTCAGCGATGTCAGACTCCGTGCGTGCAGAAATGATGAGAATTTCAGCGTGTTCATCCTTAGTGGCTTCACGTACTGCATCCACATAGGCGTTGCCATTTACTGCCGACTTGTCATCCACGTTGCAGACATACATCACCGGCTTATTAGTCAACAGGAAAAGATCGTGTGCCATAGACTCTTCTTCAGGGCCTATTTCTACGGTACGGCAGGATTTTCCTGACTCCAATGCGCTCTTATATCTGAGCAGCAGGTCCATAAGTTTCTTAGCCTCTTTGTCCCCTCCGGTCTGAGCCTGCTTCTGGACTTTCGCAAGCCTGCTCTCAACGGTCTCCAAGTCCTTTATCTGCAACTCCGTGTCCACGACTTCCTTGTCACGTACTGGATCGACAGACCCGTCCACGTGCACTATGTTGGAATCGTCGAAGCATCTGAGGACGTGAAGTATGGCATCAGTCTCGCGGATATTGGCCAGGAACTGGTTGCCAAGTCCTTCTCCTTTGCTCGCTCCTTTCACGAGGCCGGCTATGTCCACAATATCTACAGTGGCCGGTACGACTCTCTTTGGATTACATAGATCGGCGAGCGCTTCAAGCCTCTTGTCCGGGACATTCGTTGAACCGAGGTTAGGTTCTATTGTGCAGAAAGGGAAATTGGCGCTCTGAGCCTTTCCTGAACTTATACAGTTGAACAATGTGGATTTTCCTACGTTAGGAAGTCCGACGATACCGCATTTCAATGACATATATTAGATTTTTTATCATTCATCCGAAGCACTACGCAAACGGGGCTACAAAGGTAGCAATAAATTTGTATGATTCTTAAATCATATTTTTACGAATTTTAAATGGAATTGTCAGGAATATTCGCAAATTGCCGCCGAAAAATTGTGTTGTACTATGTTTTTTATGCAAATTGTCGCACTGTTGCTTACATCAGCATTGTCCTGCGGAAATATGCCTGTCGGCGGCTGTGATTCATCTGGATTCTTAGCTATGTTCTGGAATCTGGAGAATTTCTTCGACTATAAGGATGGTGGGACAGGGGCGTCGGACAGCGAATTCACTCCGGATGGCGCAAGGCACTGGAATTCGTCCAGATTCTATGCGAAGAGCAACGCCATAGCGAAGTCGATATATTGGATTGCGGACAGATACGGAAAATTACCGGACGTGATAGGAGTGGCTGAAGTCGAAAACAGGGAAGTGCTGGTGAGGATGCTTCATTCGACGGCATTGAGAAAAGCCGGTTATTCCATTGTCCATTATGATTCTCCGGACCACAGGGGGATAGACGTCGCACTTCTGTGGAGGAATGAGACTATGGAACTGCTTTCATCCAAGCCGTGCCATATTGATGGAATGGCTACCAGAGATATATTGGCTACACGGCTTCGATGCAGGGACGACGGCAGGGAGATAGGATGTGCCGTGGTTCATCTTCCGTCTAAATATGGAGGAGGAAAGACTGCCAGGAAAAGGAAGACGGCTGCGGAGAGGCTCCGCTCCGTGGTCGATTCCATATATTCCGAAGGATGCCGGGACATACTGGTGATGGGTGACTTCAATGATGTCCCGTCAGCGAGTGAATTCAATGTGCTGAGTACATTGATGACAAACCTTTCGGCTCCATTGGCCGCAAGAGGGGAGGGCAGCATACGTTTCAACGGCAAATGGGATCTTATAGATATGTTCTGGGCTACGGAAGGTATGGCCGGCAAAGCGTCAGCGTCAGTGCTCAAGATACCGTTTCTGATGACCAGGGACAATGTTATGGGCGGTGAGAAGCCTCTGCGCACATATGTCGGTCCGTCCTATGCGGGAGGCGTGAGCGATCATTGTCCGATAGTGGTGGAAATAGGGCGCGGCGGATAGTGGATTTACGATAAAAATAATTAAATTTGTTACTTGGAAGCTGTTTAGATTATTAATCAGATTCTTGAATAGGTGACTCGCCTTGTGTGGAGGCTTGTCATCGAATGTTAATAGTTGAACAATAAATGCTAAAACCACATAGACTATGGAGATGAAATCCAGAATCCAGGAGAAATTCAAACTCCTCTACGGCACTGACGGGGAAATGTTCGCCTCTGCCGGACGAATCAATCTTATCGGTGAGCATACCGACTATAACGGCGGGTATGTGTTCCCTGGAGCTATCGACAAGGGGATAATGGCGGAGATCCGTATAAACGGAAGTGATAAGGTTCACGCATATTCTATTGATTATGATGAATATGTAGAATTCAGTCTGAATGAGGAGGACAAACCTCAGCAGAGCTGGGCGAGATATATCTTCGGAGTGTGCCGCGAGACTATGAAAAGAGGCGGCAAGGTGGAAGGTTTCGATACGGTCTTTGCCGGAGATGTCCCTCTCGGAGCCGGCCTTTCATCATCTGCAGCGCTTGAGAGCACATTCGCATACGCATTGAACTACCTGTTCAACAACAGGATTGACAAATTTGAGCTCGCGAAGATAGGACAGTCCACGGAACACAACTACTGTGGCGTGAACTGCGGTATTATGGACCAGTTCGCGTCAGTGTTCGGCAAGAAGGGCAGCCTGATAAGGCTTAACTGCAAGACTTTGGAATATAAATACTTCCCATTCGACCCGGAGAAAGCCGGATATAAGCTGGTGCTTCTGGATTCTTGTGTGAAGCACGAGCTTGCGTCTTCCGCATATAACAAGAGGCGTCAGTCCTGCGAGAATGTTTGCGCCGCCATCAGGAAGAATCACAGCGACGTGGAATTCCTGAGTGATGCCAAGAGAGTATGGCTTGAGGAGGTGCGTGACCAGGTAACTGAAGAAGATTTCCTCAGGGCGGAATATGTAATCGGAGAGGTACAGAGAGTTCTGGATGTCTGCGATGCTCTCGAAAGAGGTGACTATGAGACTGTCGGCGAGATGATGTACCAGACGCACTTCGGACTCAGCCGTCTTTATGAGGTGAGCTGCGAAGAGCTTGATTTCCTGAACAAGCTTGCCCGCAAATGTGATGTCACCGGTTCCCGAGTGATGGGCGGCGGCTTCGGTGGATGCACCATCAACCTCGTCAAGGAGGAGTGCTATGATAATTTCATCAATACAGCCATCGAGAAGTTCAGCGAGAAGTTCGGTCACGCTCCTAAGATCTATGATGTAGTGATCAGCGACGGAGCGAGAAAACTTGAATAAGGCAGTGCCGACGGCTAGCGCATCTTTGTCGCAAGCCATTCAGCATCAACGATAGAGAATCCCGGTGCCGGTTGGACATCGGGGTTTCTTTTTATTATGCCGCGGCAGTCCTCATAGACATTGAAACCTATCTGAAGCCCCTGCATCTGGCCGTTCAGAGGGTATGTGAGCGTGATGTCGTTGTCCGGGCCTTCCATCTTATAGAACTTGAACCTGGCGCTCATAATGGCCGCAGCCTTATCCTTGTCGGATTCCTTTTCGACAAGTTCCATCTTGGTGACATACTTGCACATTTCCACGGCGATGTCGTCCAGTCCGGCATCGAAGACATTGACCTTTTCTATCAGCTCGCCTGCCTCCTTCACCCTCCGGAGTATGTAGCCGCGCAGCAACTCACCGCTCCTGTCTGAGGCTATCTGCCCTGAAATCGCCTTTATATGGCTTTCCACCAGTGCTTTCTCGGAAAATGACATAGTGTCCGGCGTAAGCCATATCATCACTTTTTCATCTGGATCGTGATATAATGTCTGGTATGGGAAGAGATTGACCTTGCCGCATTTTGGGCAAGTCCATAGGAATAGTGAACCGTCTTTCAGGCTTCCTTTGAGCTCCGGAGCCTCCTTTACATTTATGTTCGGGTATGTCTTTATTTCAGTCTCCATCCCGCATCCCGGGCACGTCGCTGTATTTGGAATCGCTGATGTCATAGCTCCTCATTTTTTATAAATCAATGCAAAATTACTATATTTGACAGATTTTCGGAGCGACCGCCCGGAAAAGTAACTAAAAACTAAATCTTATTCAATGAAAACGTGGCTTAAACAATTCACCTCCGAGGACTGGATAATCGTCTTCGTCGGGGCCATTGTGCTTGCGTTGGCGTGCATCTTCCCTTCAGCTATGCCGTCAATGCCAAAGAAACTGACTTCCGGAGCTGACTGGGTCAATGCTGTATATATGTTCGGCTTTGTGCTCATTCTCACTTATGTCACACTTGCGGCATTGAGGAAACCGCTCAGAGGAACATTGGTGTCATTGCTCTTCATCTTTGCGATAACCCTTCTCGCACAGCTTACTGCGAACATCCCGATAATAAAGGAATGGGGCTTCGAGTCCGTGTTCTTCGCTGTGATATATGGCCTCATACTGAACAACTGCTTCACGCTGCCTGACTGGCTGAAGAGAGCCGTGAACAGCGAATTCTACATAAAGGTGGGCATCATCTGTCTAGGTTCCACCATACTTTTCGGGGAGATGATGAAATCCGGGGCATACGGACTGGCACAGTCTTTCATCGTGGTGTTCACTGTATGGTATTTCTGCTTCTGGGTGGGCAAGAAGATGAATGTGGACCCGGAGATGGGCACGATGCTTTCAAGTGCTGTCTCCATCTGCGGAGTGTCTGCCGCCATCGCTACGTGCGGAGTCATCAAGGGTGACAACAAGAAACTTTCATACGTCGTCTCTCTGGTGCTCATAATAGCCATTCCTATGATGTATCTTCTTCCGTGGCTGGCCAATGTAATGAACCTGTCTCCTGAGGTTGCCGGAGCCTGGATAGGCGGAACTATAGATACAACCGGAGCAGTGGCTGCCGCAGGTTCTCTGATTGAGGATCCTGCAGCCGAGCAGACTGCCATTATCGTCAAGTCTTCACAGAATGTGCTTCTCGGTCTCGCTGCTTTCTTCATTTCTATGATGTGGGCATACCGCGGAACCAACAGCGACACAAGACCTACGGCAGGACTGATATGGGATAGGTTCCCTAAATTTGTCATAGGTATGATTCTGGCCTCTCTGGTGTTCAGTTTCCTGCTGTCCCCTGATATGGCGAAGACTGTCGGCAAGGTTACCAAGGGCTTCCAGAATACGTTGTTCAGCATCGCCTTTGTCTGCATCGGCCTGGAGACAAGGCTGAAAGATATCTTCGGCAGAGAGAACCGTACGCCTCTGAAGGTGTTCCTGACCGCCCAGACGTTCAATGTCTTCGTTACCCTTGTCATAGCGTACGTTATCTTCGGCATAATCAAGCCTGCGCTTGCTTAGGTAAGATTGAAATAGCCCCATACATTTATGCACCGATCAGTTTTTATGATGCTCGCTCTGGCAGGGATCCTTTTTTCAGGGTGTTCGTATGAGAAGATAGAAGTATCTGACTATCCTGATGATGTGGGCTATCAGGCGCACGATATTGAAATATCATATAATAGATTTTTTGAAGAAAGAGTGCTTGATATATATTCAGAACCTGAATCTGAGGGCTATCGGGAGCATCGCGGTGAAAGATATACCGAGCAGTCTGCTGTTGGATGGTATAAGATAATAATAGACCACCAAGAAGAAATTATATTTATACATTTGTATGAAAACACTACAGGTAAAGACCGAAAAATCATCGGCAAAATGACATCCCACGACGGGATGTTCTATTCGACTGCAGAGATTTCGATAACTCAGAGAGCTAAACCATTGATTTGAACATATGAAAATTAATAGTTTGATGACTGTTGCGGCCGTATGTTCACTGATGTCTTTTGTGGAGGTATGTTGTGGGGCGGAGAATTTTCGGGGCTTTCAGGCATCGGCAGCATTTAATCTGAATGAGAGCATTACGTTATCATCCAGACGGGCTACAGTTTCTGCGGGATATAGGTTTACTCCTAAAAGATATCTTGGGATAGGCTCAGGCATCAGTTGGCAACAAGGCTCCATTCCGGATTCCCCGGAATTTCCGGATTTGGAGAAAGGCGTAATCAATTCGTTCCCTATATTTATGGACTATATAAGATACTTTCCATTCCGGAAAAGGCCGAGGCATACATTCCTGCTCGGTGCGGAGGGTGGCGTGACTTTATTTGCTGAGCCGATATTCACGGATGAGACATATAAGTGCACACCTCACCTTTTGCTCAAGACAGGCTTCGATCTTACCATATTCAGAAGATTGGGAATAAACTTCGGGTTCAATGCATACGCTGCTCATTCTCTATCCGGGCTGGGAGTGTTCATAGGGACGAGGTTCTGAGAATCGCCCTATAATGCAAGATTGAAAACGAATCCTATGTAGCGGCTGTCCATCGGATAGCCGCTTTTCTTTATTAGATCGAAGGACTTTCCGCTGTTCCATCCTGCTGATATGCCGATGCTGCAGTCATAAGGAATCCAGAGGATATTGGCCAGTTTTGCCGTCAATGTCGCACCGACGCTGAACAGACCTCCACGGGTCAATGCCTCTGAACCATTCGCATAACCCGGAAGCGAAAACATAGTGTAGTCGAAATGCGGAGTGAGTTCAAAATTCTTTATATAGGCTACAGGGGACAGGAAAGACAGGTCTCCGACCCATATCGGGATGACATAGTCCGCAGTGAGCTTCAGATGGTCGTGAGAGAAATTCCTGATGAAAGATTCTGCGTCAGAGCCTGAAAGACCGCGCGGCGCTACGGAAATCGCATTCTCGCGCCTGACGCCTGCCTCGAACTGATGCTGATATCTGGCGGACACCTTCAGCCCCTGAGTCCTGGTTATCCCTGGAAGGTAGAAATATCCATAGACATAAGCCGCCGCGGAATATATGTCATCCAGCATAATCCTGGCTGAATATCCTGCCTCTGCCCCGGCACCGAGGCGTGGATACGTGCAGGACGATGCCGCCGGTCTGAGGACGTAGCCGCGCACGGAAGCATTGACTGTCTGCATAAATACATTCCTGCCCTTGCGATATCCTGTCAGTGCAGGATTCAGCTGCGTTCCCGGAAAATACCCATCTGAACTGACGTAAGTCAATGACTTGTCGAAGAGGTCGTTGCTCCCGGTGTAACTGATTTGTGGAATAAGTCCTTGGCTCCACCCTCCGGACGAGAAAGAGAAAGGTATATAGACCTTTATCGAGCCCTTGAACGAAGGCTTGTCCGTAATCAGTCCCAGGATCCTTTCTCGTGAGATACCGCCTCCGTATGACACACTCTGCCGGTAATACTGGATGGCGGCATTGTCATTGAAATCAGCGGAGAACTCAAACACCGGATACCGGCCGCTGTATGTGAAAAGCAGATGTCCGGAGTGGCGGAACCTGTGCCCTCCATTAGAATACAGATACGAATACGGATTCTTGTGGAATGAGTATCCTATCGAACCCCACGCCGTTCCCAGGCTGTTCTGAAAAAGAGCCGTAGCTCCTGCGGATGCGGTCTCGTAGTTCAAGTCGCCGCTGAGGCTGCGCACCCTGTCATAATTGAAATACAGAGGTGCCCAGGAATGGAACCTTGGTATGTTCGGCACTTTCCTATATCGGACAGGCTCGGACATCTCCGGCATCGAAGATGTGTCCGAATCGGCCCAAGGTATGCCTTTCGAGGCCGCCAAGGCTCTCTCTTGCTCCGAGATGCAATCCGCTACCTTGTAATGATGAATGTCCCCGAAATCGACCTCTTTGTCCATCAGATCCCCGGCAAGCGCCTCATTAAGAAGCCTTCCGGACGGCTCCAGGCTTGAGAAGTACAATGTGTCACCGCTGAATGAGAACTCTTTCCCTCCATAACGCAACGATGTGTGCTGCCTGAATACTCCTGTCTCAGGCTCGACACTGTACATCTCTTGCGTGCCGTCTCTATCTGACGTGAAATAAAGTCTTGGCCCGCAGTACCCGAGCTCGCTTATGCTGACCGGAAGCGGCTCAGATAGGCACCCGATTTCTCCATCCAGGTCAATGCTGATGAAATATATTCCCGATCCGGCCTCGGACACTGTGCTGAAAGCCAATCTATCCCCCATAAAGCATACTTCTACGGTCTGAAGGCTGTCAGGCATCTGCCTGCGTCGGATGATCTTGCCGTCATCTGCATTGACAATGACAATGGCGGAGCCGCCTTCGGTCGGGTATTCCACAGCGGCCAGCATTGACCCGTCCGGAGAGATGTCAGGGTTGAACAGGCGTCCTCTGGTGGTGAGGTTGCGGATTCGTCCGGTGCGTATGTCGTAGGAGCGTATCCTGGAGGTCATTTTCAGCGACCACCTGGCGTCCGGCACGGACTCGCTCCACCAGAGTTTGCCTGCGCCTGCCTTCAGTCCGCTTGTCGTGGAGCCGAATGGCCGCAGTCTGCGGGTCTGCCCTTTCTGGGGATCATAGCATACCAGGCTCTCTGATTCGGCGATGCCTGACGAGATGCCGTAGACACATCCGCCGTATGCGACATTGCCGCCCATTGTCGTGAACCATCGTCCAGCATTCTGTACGGCCCTGGATTCTGTGAACGGGCGCCTTGCCTCCTGTTCCTGCTTCCAGATGTTATGGAATGTGGTCATCACCGTGTCGAATGACTCGCGGAAACTCTTTCCGGAAGCCTCACGTACGGTCCTCTGCGTGTTGAAGAAAGTGAACGGATTATGTGCAGGGCGGGCGAGATATCTTTCTGTGAATGAAGGGTCATCGAAGCAGTACCTCGTGCCGGCGATGGTCATATATCCCAGTGCGTAGTGGTTCGGCGCATAATATCTGTAAGAACCGTATCTCCATCTGTACCAGTTCCTCCAGTCGCCGTTGTCGAATGCCATCATATAGTAGTCCAGGAAGTCTGCTGAGCGTCCTCTTCCGTATTTCGTGAGAGCCGTCTCGGCAGTCACCGCATCACCTTCGAGGAACCAAGTGTTCGGCCACAATGCCGAATATGCACCTGTCGCCATATCTCCTATGATGTATGTCAGCGGGCGGAGCCATCCCTTGTAGCCGAACTGCATCTGTGCCAGGTGCCTGCTTTCGTGTACTGCCAATGATTTTATCCACGGCATAGGCTCGGGGTCGTAAGCATCCGGGAGGGTGTATAGGTCCATACGTTTTGGCGCCCAGGTGACAGAGCCGTTGGAGACACCGTGATAGGCGTGGATTATGACAGGAGTCCGTTTTCTGTGCCCCTCACCTGGAATCAGTCCAGAGCTGGCGCTTTCAGCCTGGCGGAAGCGTTCGAGTTCTCTGCCGTAGACTCTGGCCAGTGAGTCGAGTCCCTCGGGAAAGATTATCCTGTAGTTAGGGGAGTCCATCCTATGCCAATGCAGCCTTCCGGGGTCATCTCCGTTGGTGAAAAACTGGGCGGCTGACGGTAATTCAGTCATTGCCGCCAGCAGAGTGATGACTATTGTCGATAACGCTATTTTGTGTCTCATAAGCTGGATTCCGGGGGTTGTCTTATGCCGATCCGTATGCAAAGGCGACATTTTCGGCATAATTTTAAACAGGTTCCAAAGGCAAATCTAACTATTTTTTATATTTTTGCGAGGTTAAATCTCTATGATGCACGATATATGCAGATGATGTTCCAATTCCTGACCCTCGTGGGGGCGGTGACTCTATTCCTGTTCGGACTCAATTTATTAAGCGTAGGCCTTCAGAAAGTGGCGGGAGACGGTTTGCGGTCATTCTTGGCGTCAATGACCTCAAACGGCTTCAAGAGACTTCTCACGGGAATCGGCGTGACGGCTGCCATCCAGTCCTCCACCGCGACAACCATTATGGTCGTCAGCTTCGTGAATGCGGGACTGCTTACGTTGGCTCAGGCGATAGGAGTCATAATGGGAGCGAACATCGGCACCACCGTGACTTCGTGGATAATGGCGATTTTCGGATTCTCCTACGACATCTCTACGATTTCCTTCCCCTTGATAGCCATCGGTTTCCTGATGATGCTGAACAAGAAGAACAAGAAAGTCAAGGATCTGGGGGAAATCATCATAGGATTCGCGCTTTTCTTCGTCGGCTTCGCCAAACTCAAGGAAACATCGGGAATACTTCTGGACAATCTTGATCTCACTGCTCTACAGTCCCTTACCAATCTGCACGCCGGCCCTCTCAATGTATCGATTCTGCTGTTTCTTCTCATAGGAACCATAATGACCGTCTGCTTCCAGTCGTCCGCCGCTACGATGGCGATAATAATGCTGCTCATCACTACGGGCGTCATCCCGTTCAAGCTGGCCGCCGCGATGATTCTCGGAGAGAACATCGGAACCACCATCGCGGCCAATGTGGCTGCATCCGTCGGGAATACCACGTCCAAGCGTGCAGCTATGGCTCATACTGTCTTCAATGTGTTCGGAGTCGTCTGGGTTCTCTGCATCTTCCCATGGTTCCTTCGACTGATAGGCTTCATCATCAGTTCGTGCGGACTTCCGGACCCTAATACCGCGGACCTCACTGATATTACCAATGCTGAGACCATAAAGGCTTCCCTCCTGTACAGCGTCACCACGATGCACACCCTTTTCAATGTCACCAACACATTGATCCTTATATGGTTCATCCCGCAGATAGAGAAGATAGTGTCCTGGATCATCCCGCAGAAGGCCGAGAAAGAGGTGTTCCGGCTCAAGTATATCCAGGGCGGCCCTCTCTCCACCGCCGAGCTTTCCCTGGACGAGGCTGAGCAGGAAATCGTTCATTTCGCCGAGATATGTTACAATGATTTCGGATATATGAGGCAGGCTATGGTCGAGAAGGATCCTGTAAGGCTCGGTGAACTCCGTGAGAAACTGATTAAATATGAGGCTATCACTGACAGGATAGAGTACGAGATAGCGGATTATCTGAACGAGGTGTCCAAAGGTGAAATCTCTTCATCCTCGGCTGTGCGCATAAAGGGAATGTACAAGATAATCGGCGAACTCGAGAGTCTGGGTGATTCCGGAGATGCAGTCGGGAGGATTCTTGCTCGCAGAAATGAGCACGGCCTGTCTTTCGATGAGGAGCAGCTGAAGCGTCTGGGCAGGATGTGCGACCTTCTGGATGATGCCTTCAAGGCGATGAACACGAACCTCAAGGCCCCTTACACCAGCCTGAAGGATATAACCAATGCCCAGGATGCGGAATATAACATAAATGAATGCCGCAACACTCTGCGTGAAGAGCATATCATCAATATAGAGGAAAACCCGGATTACAACTATCAAGTGGGTGTGTTCTATATGGACATTGTCGCAGAACTGGAGAAGATGGGTGATTTCATTATCAATGTATCTGAGGCTAAAATCGCTGAAAATGGCTAGTTGCAGACGGATACTTGCCGCCATTGCGGCATTTGTGCTCATTGTATGCTCTTGCGGGCGCGGCAGACAGACGGAGAAGACCACTGAAGAGAAATCTGTGCCATTTCCCGAGGTGCAGGTTCCGGGAATGATTACAGAGCCTTCAGAGAGGATGGAATTCGTGCTGGATCATTTCTGGGACGGACTGATGTCATCATCTCTTAAAGGGAGGTGCGATTCCACGCACGTTGAAGGCGTCCTTATGGCTGAGGTGGAAAAGAAGTTCGGGCTGTATGTGTCTATTCTGTGGGAAGCGCCGCTGGATGATGCAGTAAAGTCCGTCGCCAAGCTTTTCCGTGACGTCGAGAAGCGCGAGATTCAGGACACCTCTTCCAATGTGTTCGGGACAATGACGAAGTTTATGGAGAAGTATCTGTATGATCCTAATTCCCCAGTCCGCAACGAGGAGCTGTATCTGCCTTATGTAGAAGGACTTTCAAAGTCGCCACTTGTCCCGGACACGATGCGTCCTGCATATTCGTATGACGCTTCTATGTGCTCCCTTAACCGCATAGGCACTAAGGCTGCCGACTTCCGTTTCAGGGATCTGCGAGGCAGAAACTATACTCTTTATGGCGTAAAGGCGGACTATACTTTGCTCTTCTTCGCCAATCCAGGCTGCCCTAACTGTAAGGAAATCACTGAAATGATAGAAAATTCCCCTGGGATTTCTGAGCTCCTGTCATCAGGACGTCTCGCTGTCGTGGACATCTACATTGATCAGGAGATCGACAAGTGGAAGGCTTATGCCCCGGAATATCCAAAAGAGTGGCTGAGCGGCTACGATCCTGATTACATCATCCGTAATGACTTGATTTACAATGTACGCGCCATACCGTCACTTTATCTGTTGGACATGGACAAGCGTGTCATTATGAAAGATGCACCGCAGGACAAGGTCTTCGAAAAACTCAATTCTCTTCTTTAGGAAGCCTTCTGGTCAGAATGTGCTTCGGCGTGTCATCTTGAAAGTGCACTTCACTTTCCTGAGATTCCCGTCCAGGATCATTTCTGCGGCCAGACGCCCCATCTGGTTGAAGTCGGCGGAAATCGTCGTAAGTCCGTCCAGGATTATCTCATTGATAGGAGCCTCGTTATATGATATGATGCTGAAGTCACGGCCTGGCTTGAGGCCGAGCGACTTGGCCGCGCGTACCAGGTGGATGAGCTCCATATCCAGCTGACCGTTTATTATGAGGTAGACCTCTCCTGCGTGGACGGAGTCAGCTGTGACCTGGTTGAAGTATCTGCATTTTATGTTGTTCTCCGTGCCGAATTTCTCCACGGCCTTCAGCACATAAGGATGGTAAAGCGAAGACGTCTCTATAATTACGTTCAGATTGGATATCTTGCTGAACTTGTCCATTCCCATCGAGAGGCCTGTGCAGGCGTCATTCTCATAATCCTGGTATACGGCCCCATAGTTCCCGGCGAGTTCCTCTATGTCGTGGTCCAGTAGAATCAACTTGCGGTTCGGTATCCGTCTCAGGGCTTTCAGCACTCTTTTCTGTGTGGACTTGTCCAGAGGGAAATGAGGCGTGATGACATAGTAGTCGAAGTCTCCGAGATTCTCGTCTATGTAGTATTCAAGCAGATTGACCTGCTGGTTGTGCAGATACATCGTTATGTCGGCCTTGCCGTTTATCGTGGATGCGAAGGCGTTGAACAGTACCTGTTTTATGTTGCTTAGCTTGTCGAACAGCACGAGAATCCGCATCTTGCGGTTTTCGCTTTCTTCTGCGACGAAGTACCCCTTGCCTTGAGTCGAGACCAGCACGCCCTTGTCCCTCAGCAGGAAATATGCTTTCTTGACGGTCTCCTTGGATACGTCCAGATCTGTGGAAAGCTCATTCATTGAAGGCAGCAGGTCTCCGCTCTTGCACTCTCCGGACTTTATGGCTTTTTCTATAGCGTTCACGATGTTCTTGTACATCGGAGTCCGTGAATTCTTATCCAACTCGAGTCTAATGGGCATAATATGAATTAATTAAGTGAAATCGACAACCTTGTCCGGAACTCGTGAACCAAAACACACCAAAGCACAATTTCCGGGTTGTTGCAAAAATATGAAAAAAATCTTATAAATATCATTGCGGGGTGGAGAATTAGATTTATATTTGCACCACACTACAACAAACCAAACATAGACTGGGGCCGGCTGCCGGGGACCGTTCCCGTGAAGAACTTTTTTTGCAAGGTCCCGGACCACTTGTAACATTAAGAATAATGAACCGCAAGTTTACTGAAAGAAACTCTTATAAATGGGAAGTCCTGCTGCTCCTCTGGATGGCATATCTGCTGAACCAGGGGGACAGGCAGGTTTTCAACACTGTCCTTCCGGCCATAAGAGACGCATTGAACCTGACGGATACCTCCGTCGGCCTTATCGCTACCATTTTCAATCTTTTCTATGCCGTGATGGTACCCGTCGGCGGATGGGCTGGAGACAGGTTCAGCCGCAAGTGGGTGACTACCATAAGCATACTGTTCTGGAGCGTAGCCACTGCATTCACCGGGCTTGCCACCAGTTTCATCTGGCTCGTGGTGCTGCGCTCGGTGGCCACGGGAGGAGGCGAGGCGTTCTTCGGCCCTGCCAACTATTCTCTTCTGGGACAATACCATACGGATACCAGGGCCAGGGCGATGTCCATACATCAGACTGCCTACTATGTAGGTGTGATCCTGGCAGGGTGGCTCGCCGGGCTCATAGCAGACGCTCTCGGATGGAAGTACTCGTTCATCATATTCGGCGTCGCCGGGATCGTATGGGGACTGATAATGATATTCAGGCTGCGTGACAAGGAGGTGCCGGCCAGAACTGAGGCCGCTGACAAGCCTGGCTTCTTCGAGGGCTTCAAGACGGTGTTCACCACGCCGACGGCTCTTGTGCTCACTATCGGGTTCAGTTGCGAGATATTCGTCATCACAGGATATATGACTTGGGTTCCTGCATATCTCCAGGAAGAGTTCGGACAGAGCCAGGCGATGGCAGGTTTCAACTCTATGGTATATACCTATGTGGCTGCATTCGCAGGAGTGCTTCTCGCCGGCTCCCTGTCGGACAGGCTGGCCTCGCGCAGCCATTCCTTTCGTATGATTCTGCAGGCCATAGGTCTCGCCGGTGGAGCCATATTCCTATTCTTTATGGGGGCGAGGACGTCCGTATGGCTTGTGTATCTGATGTTTGCAGGATGGGGCTTCTTCAGGGCGTTCTTCGATGCCAACACCTACTCGGTACTGTATGATGTCACTCCTGAGAGGCTTCACTCGTCTTGCTCCAGTGCGATGATAATGACCGGGTTTGCCGTCGGGGCCCTGGCGCCTGTGGTGCTCGGCGCTCTCAAGCAGAGTATGGGCAGCCTTTCGTCCACATTCCCGATTCTCGGAATAATATGGCTTGTGAGCGGGGTAATGATGTACGTATCCGCCAAGCTTCACTATAACAAGGACTATAATAAACTGATTGCTGATGAATAAAGAACAGAAACAGCGCAAGCCAAGAGCGGGATTGCTTCTGATTGCGTCACCGCGGTTCAAGAACCTGAGCGGCCCTAAGCGCGGGACCTACAATGACCGCAAGCTGAAGGCGGTCGAGGATATAAAGGCGTCAATGGATTTCCTGGAACTGGTGTATCCTGGCATCGTCTATGAGCGCGAGGATGCCGAGAAGGCGATGAAGATGTTCTATGACAATGACGTGGACTTCATTGTCTCGGAATTCCTTTCCTGGAGCGAGGACTTCGCGTGGATTCGTTTCCTGCGCGATATGCCGGATGTCCCGATGATATTCACCAACGTGGCCAAGGACAAGATGACATTCGAGACCACCCTCGATGAGGACGACTTCATAGACTATCTCTGCGCAGGTACGCTCGTAGGCTCTCTGGAAGGGTCCGGAAGCGTCAGGCGCATTCCGAGGGAGAACGTGAAGGTGGTGATGGGCACCCGTGCCGAAGTCACAGAGAAGATACGAGTATTCTCCAAGGCGGCCCTCACCAGGTCTGTGCTGCGCCATTCGAGCGTGGGCCTTATGGCGAATATGAACGAGGCTATGTGGAGCACATACATCGACAATTATGACCTTTTCACCAAGATCGGCCCGGAGATTCACTATCTCCCGTACAGCGATTATGGCGAGTACATAGAAAAGCTGACTGACGAGGATGTGAAGGCTTATGCCGATGAACTCACTTCCAAGTACAAGATGATGGAAGACGTCGAATACGACAAGTTCATAGGCTGCGTGAAAGCTACATTGGCCATAAAGAATATGGCCAGGGACAACGACATCGACTGCTTCGTCTACAACGACATCGACCGTGCGACCTTCAAGACTGCCGGCTGCCGTGCGGGATTCTATCCGCAGTGGTTCAATGACAATGTCAGCGTGCTTGTCCCGGAGGCTGACATAGGAGCAGGTCTTATCACCTATATGCTCAAGCTGATGACCGGCAGGCACGTGAACTTTATCGAGCCGTTCCACATAGAGGACGACTTCGGCACATTTGCCGGCGGGCACGCAGGTCCGAACGACCATAACGACCCTAAGTGGCAGGACAATGTCGTAATAGCCAGGGATGTACGTTTTGCGAAGACATCCTGGAAATACGCCGGGGCTCCGTTCGCTTGGTATCGTATCAGCCCGGGGATGAAGACTATGGCGGGGCTTTACGAAGAGAACGGAAAGTACAAGCTTGTCTGCACTCAGGTCGAGTCTCTCCCTGGAAAGCATCTGCTTGCCACATATTCGCACACCATATTCAGGCCCGTGGTGCCTGTGAAGCATCTGTTCGAGCAGATTCTGAAGATAGGCGCCACACAACATTATGCCGTAGTGGACGGTGACTGGACGGCCGAGCTGCAGGATCTGGCCGATATTATGGGATTTGAATTCTACAATATAAAATAAAGGAACACAATGAGTTTTATGTACAACCCGTTCCCTTACGATGACCCTAGACCGGTCAATCGTCCGGAACTTAGCAAGAAGACAAGAGAGTCCATTACCGCAGGTACGGCGGCTTCCGCGAAGAGACTTGCCGCGGAACTTGCCGGGAAGGCTGCTGACAAGAGTATTGTCATAGGCCTTGACGGATATACCACTGCTCAGTGGCAGCTTTTCCTGAACCTTCTCGCACGCGAGTTGGGAGTCCTCGGCATTGACCTGGACACTATCGACGGCAACGCCGCCACATTCATAAGCGACGAGAAGATCGATGCGATGATCGACCCGATGCTGGAGTGGGACACCAAGAAGGATCCGACACTCCTGTTCGGGCGCATCTATAAGGGCGGATACCAGGGAATGCTCGACGCAGACAAGGTGAAGGAGCTTAAGACCCGTGTCAATGCAGAAAAATCCGGCAAGGGCAAGGTCACGGCTGTATATGGCTATGGCATATTGATCCCTGAACTTCGTGAACTCTACGATGTAAGGCTGTTCTTCGACGTCACTCCTAAGACCAGTATCCTGCGCATCAGGGGAGGTGAATATGCCAACATCGGGAAGAAGCATCCTGACATACCGGCCCGCGTGATCCGCCGCTGCTACTACTGCGACTTCGAGATGGCCGTGAACAGCAGAAAGGAACTTCTGCAATCTGATGTCATCGACTATATGATGCTTTCTGATGATATCCATAACGTCAAGATGGTTCCGCGCGAAGCATTCAATGAGGTTTGCTCGCAGCTTGTGAAATATCCGTTCAGGGCCAAGCCTGTGTATCTGGAGGGCGTATGGGGAGGAACATTTATGAAGAAACTCCGTAACCTGCCTGCGAAGATGCGCAACGCCGCTTGGGTGTTCGACTTCATCCCTATGGAGGTCAGCGTGCTGGTGGAAGCCGGGGAGAACATCCTGGACATAAACTACTGCACGTTCGTCCATAAGGAAGGAGTGAAGCTTATGAGCGAGGACTGCGTGAAGAAGTTCCACGGATATTTCCCTATCCGCTTCAACTATGACGACAGCTATCACAGCACGGGAAATATGAGTATTCAGTGCCATTCGGGAGCGAAATTCAACATAGAGCAGTACGGTGAGTTCGGTCGTCAGGACGAGAGTTATTATGTCTGTGCCACAGGTCACGATGCCAAGACCTTCATCGGCTTCCGTGATGATGCGGACATTCCTCAGTTCTTCAAGGAGATAGAGGCTGCCGATACGGAGCACAAGCCTTGCGACTATATGAAGTACGTTAGTTATGAGGAGTCCAAGCCGGGTCTTCAGGTGATGATTCCTGCCGGTACGATACATTCCAGCGGACGGAATCAGGTCGTTCTGGAGATCGGCTCCCTCACCATCGGCTCCTACACCTACAAGATGTATGACTATCTGCGTCTCGACTTCGACGGGAAACAGCGTCCTATCCATACGCAGCTCGGCGAGAAGACTGTGGTTCAGGACAGACGCACAAGCTGGGTGAGGGGAAACATTGTCCAGAAGCCTCGTCTCGCCGCTGAAGGCTATGGCTGGCAGGAGTACATCGTAGGCGAGAATCCGCTTCTCTACTTCTCCCTCAGGAGGCTTGAATTCGACAATGTATGTGAACAGGACACTCACGGGGAGCGTTTCCACGTGCTTGCCCTTGTGGACGGCGAGAAAGTGCGCATCCGCAGTGTGGAGCATCCGGAAAGATACTACGATGCCGAATATCTCGACATCGTCTGCGTGCCTGCCGATATGGGCAGGTATGTAATCGAGAATCTCGGCAAGGAGCCGATCCGCATACATAAGACAATGCTGCGGGACGGTTACCAGAACGACCCTGCATAATGTGTGATTCATTGAATAAAGACGTCTCCCCGGTCCTTCTGGATGTCGGGGGGACATTCATTAAATGCGGTGACGGGCGGGAAGTCCCTGTGGATTCCGACGGAACCCGGGAGGAGATAATGTCTTCGCTGAAGGCTGCGGCCGGTCCTTTGAGAAAAGGAATGAAGGTGGCTGTGGCCATTCCGGGCGCATTCGACTACGACAGGGGCGTCTTCCTTATGAAACATAAGTTCGCGGCGGTGTATGGCGAGAGATTTCAGGACATTGTCCTGGAAGGTACGGATCTTACGGAGGATGATGTCGAATTCCGTTTCATCCACGATGTGAACTGCATGCTGCTCGGGGAGATTGCCGTAGGCGCCGCGAAAGGATTTGGAAATACGGCTCTCGTCACGCTCGGGACAGGGCTTGGATTCTCGATGTATGTGAACGGAATGATCCTGGAGAATAATCTCAAGTCTCCGAAGGTTTCCATATACAATCTTCCATTCAGAGACGGAATCCTGGAGGACTATGCTTCCAAGAGAGGCATAATCGGCGGCTATCTAAGGAACAAGGGCATTGATTCCACTGCATTGACCGTAAGGGAGATAGCTGGTCTTGCTCATAGTGGGGACGAGGCTGCGCAGGCCGCATTTTCCGAGGCTGCGTCCATAATAGGGAGCGTAATCTCTCCTGTCCTCGCTGAATATGGCATCAGATGCCTGCTTTTCGGAGGGCAGATATCCCGGTCGTTCGACCTTATGGAACTTCCGTTGCGTAAGGCTCTGCGCGATGTCCCTTTGCTGGAAAGGATCTCTGTCGTGTCAGATTTCGGCAATGCCACTTTCAACGGATTGAGAAGGTTCATAAGCGCATAGAAGATATCTGTCCGGCAGGAAATTTTATAGGGGAAATGTTTGTATTCTCCGTGTAAAATTATAAATTTGCATCATTAAAGTACCACACTAAACCACACTATTGACAAAGATGAAACATTTTGCGATGATTGCCTTTGCCGCATTGACATTGAATGCTTGCGGCACAGGGAAAAAGGCGGTGACAGCCACGCCCGCCGAATCTTCTATGGAACTTCGCATAGGCACATACAACCTTTGGCGTTCTGATCTCGGCAAGGGCGAATACTGCTGGGAGCAGAGAAAAGAAAAACTGGCCAGGGCGATTGCCTGCATTGACTTCGACATCTTCGGCATAGAGGAGGTGGATACGACGATTCAGCGTGAACTTCCTTCCCTCGTGGAGAAAGAGGGCGGAGACTACGAATGGTTCGTCGTAAGCCCTTATTCCGAGGACGGGAAAGGGTCGAAAGCACAGGGAATTGCATACCGGAAAAGCCGATTCGAGATGCTGGAGAGCCATCGGTTCTGGCTTTCCCCTACACCTGACGAGATGAGCTCCGGCTGGGACGAGATGAAGTTCCGGAGGGGAGCCTGCTGCGGCATATTCCTGGACAAGGTGTCCGGGATGAAGTTCTTCCTGATGATGAGCCATATGCCGCTCGGACACGAGGCCAACGCCCATTCGGCCCCGATAATACTGGAACGAGCCAAGATGTACAATCCTGACAATCTCCCGTCATTCTTCGTAGGCGACCTTAACACACGTGAGGAGAGGCCGTCTTCGCAGTTGTTCAGAACGTACTGGAATGATGCCTTTATGGTTCTTCCGGCCAGTATGAAGACGGGCTCTGCAGGTACATTCAACAACCACGGACTGAACCTGGGCAAGATGGAGACGGCCCCGAGAATAGACTTCGTGTATTATCGCGGAGAAGGGGTGGAGCCTCTGCACTATACCTGTGACAACAGGATGGACGGAGGGATATTCCCGTCAGATCATTGTCCTGTCTATGTGGATTTCCGTATAAGAAAATAATTCTGAAACCAATAACATTGTTCATATTATGAAGAGATTTCTTTTGGCTTTAGCGGGCTTATTGTCCGTATGTCTGGCGGCTTCGGCCCAGAGTGTCCTGGTCCGTGGAGTCGTCACTGACGCTCTGACCAAGGAGACGATCCCTGGGGCGGCGATCCTGGTCAATGGATCCGCTGACAAAGGCACGATCACTGACCAGGACGGAAAGTATGAGATCAAGGTCTCTCCGGGAGTTATGCTGGTCTGCCAGCAGCTCGGATATACCAATCTTGAGAAGAAGGTCCCATCAAACGGCGGCGTGCTCAACTTCGTTCTTGAGGAAGACTCACAGCTTCTTGACGGCACGGTCGTCGTCGGTTACGGTACTCTCAAGAAGTCACAACTTGTCGGCTCTGTGGAGAATGTCTCCGGAGAAGTCCTTGAAGACCGTTCCAATTCCAATATCACTCGCTCCCTTCAGGGACAGGTGCCGGGACTGAACATCATCCAGGCTGACGGAAAGCCGACGCACGGAGGGTCTGTATATATTCGTGGCGGCTCCACCAAATATGTGTCCAAGAGCGCTTCTGGCGGTGCCAAGACCGAGTATTCCATCGGCCAGGGCGGTTCTGCTCTTGTTCTTATCGACGGTGTCGAGGGCGAGCTTTCTTCGGTGAACCCTGACGATGTGGAGAGCATATCTGTCCTGAAGGATGCGTCGTCATCCGTAATCTATGGAGCCAGGGCGGCTTATGGTGTGATTCTCGTGACCACCAAGAGTTCCAAGGGAGACAAGATCAGCGTGACGTACAACGGCTCGGTCTCCATCAACTCCAGGACCATTAAATGGGAGGATAATGTCATCAGCGACGGACTTACATACGTGGAGACGATGTATGACCATTGGCTCGGTAATTCTGCCACTCCTACGGCAGAGGGCAAGCGCCCGACCAAGATGAACATCTATGCCATTCCTTCAGATTATCTTGAGCGTTATCGTGAGCACGTGGCCTCCGGAGCCACCAACAATTATGAGATGAACGGCAAGTCATATCTCTACTATGGTGACTATAACTATCTCAAGATGTTTTACAAGAGGCATAACGCCACGCAGACGCACAGCCTCAGCATCAACGGCTCGTCCGGAAAGGTGTCATACGGTCTGTCCGGACGCTACTATAAGCAGGACGGCATCTACAAGATAGGCGACGAGAACTACAATGCCTATAACCTCCGCAGCAAGATAAGTGTCCAGGCCAATGACTGGCTCTCGTTCGACAACAATACATCCCTCTACAAGATGAACTACGACCAGCCTATCTTCTCCAAGAAACTTTCCAGTGGAGTAGGTAGCCAGTTGTGGCAGATAGCGATGATGGGATTCCCTGTATTGCCGCCTTATAATGAGGATGGTACATATACTGTCGGTGCCGCGGCCAGCGGCTATGCTGCCTTCAATGACGGAAATTCCGCCCAGACTGACAACAAGCTCACTGTCACCACTTCCACAGGTGTCACCATCGAGCCTTTCAAGGATGTGTTCAAGGTTCGCGGAGACTTTTCCTATAAGACCATAAGGCGCAGTCTCGAAAGATATATCGCACCAGTGCAGTACAGCACCGCTCCCGAGGCGATGACCAGCTATGTGTCGCAGGCAGACTCATACAAGCGCAGATACGACTACAATACAGAGCAGGTAACGGCCAATGTCGTCGCCACATTCACTCCTAAGCTCGGCGACAAGCATAACCTTAACGTGGTGGCCGGATGGAACCTTGAGAACTATAACTATCATCGCCTCGGCATTCTCCGTCAGGGCATTCTCTATCCTTCCAAGCCTAACTTTGAGCTTATGGACGGTCAGGAGGTGACATTGACCCAGGACGGCAGCTCATACGGTCTCGTCGGCTTCTTCGGCCGTGCGAACTACACGCTTCTCAGCCGATATATCTTCGAGGTCTCCGCTCGCTATGACGGAAGCTCCAAGTTCCCTGTCTCACAGCAGTGGGGCCTATTCCCTTCAGCGTCACTCGGATGGAGAGTTTCTCAGGAACCGTGGATGAAGGCCACGAGAGGCTGGCTCGACAATCTCAAGATCCGCGCCAATGCGGGTTCCCTCGGGAACGGAACCATATCTCCGTACTCATTCCTCACGACAATGTCCATAGACAAGACCAAGAGCGTGTTTGACGGCTCTCTTGAGAACAAGGTGGGCAACCCGAGCGTGATTCCTGACAATCTCACCTGGGAGAAAGTCACCACTTATGATGTGGGGCTCGATATGGACGTGCTCAAGAGCAGGCTCTCGCTTTCTGCTGACTATTATGTGAGAAACACTACGGATCTTTATATCGCCGGTCCTGAGATTCCTGCAATCTTCGGTTCGTCTACCCCTAAGGGCAACTACGGCTCGCTCCAGACCAAAGGCTGGGAGCTTACACTTGCGTGGAAAGATACTTTCAAGATGGCGGGAAAGGACTTCCGCTACAATGTCAAGGCAAGTATGTGGGACAGCCGCACATGGGTTACCAAGTACTATAATCAGTCCGGCGGCATATTCAACTACTACGAGGGCAAGGAGCTCGGCGAGATTTGGGGATTCCGTACTGACGGCATCTTTATGTCGAACTCCGAGGCCGCTTCCTGGTACAAGGACGAATTCCATAACTTCGTGCCTGTGACCGGCCCGTATGCCGGCGACCTCAAGTTCCTCGACCGCAACGGTGACAAGGTCATCAATACCGGTTCCTGGACACTTGACGACCACGGTGACCTGGAGCGCATCGGCAACGAGGCCCCTCGCTATCAGTTCGGTCTCAACCTCGACTTCAAATGGAACGGAATAGGCCTAAGCGCATTCTTCCAGGGTGTAGGAAAGAGGGACTGGTATCCTTCGAGAGGCTCTGACTTCTTCTGGGGCGGATATGCCCGTGCATACTGCGCATATGTGCTCAAGGACCAGGCAGGAGACAAACACGTCATCCTCGACAAGAGCACGACTGACTGGAAGGTGGCCAATGCCGACAAGAACCCTTACTGGACACGTCGCACCTATGGTGTAGCGAACAACAACACAGGAGCATTGACCTTCCCTAATGACCATTTCCTGCAGAATGCGGCCTACATCCGTCTCAAGACTCTCACCGTGGACTATTCATTCCCTGAGAAGATGATAAAGAAGATCGGCTTGAAGCAGCTCAGACTATATGTCACAGGCGAGAACCTGTTCACCTGGTCGCCGATGTTCAGGCATACTTCGATGTTCGACCCTGAGGTCATCGGCAATGGTGACTCAGACTTCCACGACGGTACGTCCGAGAGTATGGGAGACGGTTACAGCTACCCTATGCTCAGGTCATTCACTTTCGGTATAAACATCTCATTGTAATAGGATTATGAAAAAAGTACTATATATCTGCGCTGTCGTTCTCGGGTTAAGTTCCTGCGAGAAGTTCTTTGAAAGGGAGCCTGAGAACAAGTTCGCCGCCAATCTTTTCTTCAAGACTGAGACGGATCTGCAGTCATACACGAACGGTCTCATAGATTCGGCTCTTCCTGATGCTGATGCCATTGCCCTGGGCGATGACGCATTTACTGACTTCTGCGGCACGAAGGACTCCAAGCAGTTCTTCCAGCCAGATAGATATACCGCAGCCATAGCGTCCGGATGGTCATATTCCAACTGGAGCTTTCTCCGCAGGGTGGCATATATGCTGGACAATATGTCCAATGCAAAAGGCAATGTCCCTGATGCGAAATACAATCACTATGAAGGCGTGGCTCGCTATTTCAGGGCAATGTCCACTTTCAACAAGGTGAAGAAGTTCGGGGACGTGTACTGGATCGACCACGTCATCAACCCGTCGGATTCCACATTGCTCTATGGCCCGAGACAGGACAGGGAGTACATAATGCACAAGGTGGTGGAAGACCTCACATTCGCTTGTGAGAACTGCCTTTCAGACGGAGTCGGTGTGAATACCGACGGCAGAATCTACATAAACAAATATGTGGCGCTTGCCTATGCCTCCAGAGTCTGTCTCTATGAAGGGACTTACAGGAAATACCATAGCGTGAACCCTTCCACAGGAAAGGCCTGGAACGGTGAATATGAGTCTGCGGATGATCTCCTGGCGCTGGCTATGAAGTTCGCAGGCGAGATTATGGACAGCGGCAAGTTCTCTCTCCACGCCAATTTCAGGGAACTCTTCACAAGTGCGAAGCTTCCTGTGGACGAGGTCATCTGGGGAAGGACTTATAGCGAAGAACTGGGCATAAAGCATAGCGTTACATATAAGTATTGCTCCACTACTTCGTCTCAGCTGTATTCTCCTACAAAGGATTACGTGATGATGTTCCTCAGTTCTGACGGGAAGCCTGTGGAGAGCGGCGCCGTGTCTGTGACCGAAGAGTTCAAGTCGCGTGACAAGAGGCTTGCGGCTACTGTGCTCGGCCCTGGGCAGAAGATGACTGATCAGAAAGGCGCCAGCATTGACTTCGCCCCTGACTTCACTTGGACCGTGTCAGGATATGTATGGATCAAGTGGGTTATGGCTGAGTATGCGGCGATGAACTCATCTGCGAACACTTCCGTGAACTCAATGCCTGTGCTCCGCTATGGCGAAGTTCTCCTGAACTATGCCGAGGCGGCGGCTGAACTGGGCAAGATGACAGAGTCCATCTGGAACAGAACCATCGGGGAGCTCCGTAAGGTGCACGGCGGCATAACGAATGCGGCATATCCTGGCTCCGCCGGATACAAGGCTGACTCCTGGCTGAAGAAATACTATACTGAGGATGTTCTCCATGCCGCTGCTCTCAGCGATGTCCAGTTGGAAATCAGACGTGAACGTGCAACGGAACTTATGTTCGAGCAGGACAGCCGATATGATGACTTGATGCGATGGAATCTCGGTGACCTTATCGAGCGCAGGTATGCCCATAAGGGCTGGCGTGGTGTCTATGTCACTGAGGACGAGGCCAAGAACGGCTTTGACTTCAACGGTAAGCATTTCACTGTCTCCACGACGAAGGCTTCAAGCGAGACCAATTATAAGATTACGTCTGCTGACGACAGGGGAGTGACATTGTCGGAAGGCAGATACGGTTACATCATCTACAATTATAAGCTTCAGTGGGAGGATAAGATGTATCTCTTCCCGATCCCTGTGTCGGCTGCGAACGTGAACCCTAAGATCGGTCAGAACGAGGGCTGGCAGTGGCTGTAGAATTCAGGACAGTAATAAGAAAAACATTGATAATATGAGAAAATATATCATATCGGCATTGACCCTGGCGACTGTGCTCTGGGGTTGCAAATCGGAGGATGCGGTGGAGGTGGATCCTTCCATCAGCGTGGAGCCGACGACACTTTCTGCAGACTATGTGTCAGAGGTGTTTGACATCGCCGTGGAGGCGAATACGCAATGGACCATATCTCGTACCGATACTGACGGAAATGAGATTCAATGGGTGAAGGTGGACAGGATAGCCGGAAAGGGGTCTGTGTCAATGCAGATAAAGGTCTTGGAGAATCCTGGCAAGGAAGAGCGTTCAGCTGTGCTGACATTCGAGGCCGGAGAGTCCGCAAAGGCTTTCCTGGATGTGACGCAGAAAGGAAATCCTAATGAGCCTGTGCCTGATCCTGATCCAGAACCGGACCCTGATCCAGAACCGGACCCTGATCCAGACCCGGAACCGGATCCTGCGGGATATGCTTTCCCGATGCTCCAGGTGTTCACTACAGGGCAGGATATAGACATCACGAGCGGGGGAATCGTGAAGGTGGACTTTTCCGAGATGCCTATAATCGGTGCTACGGTGGATGGAAACAAGGTGACATTCACTGACGGGCTGGAGATAGAGGCTGTCGGAGCGGAGCCTACAGTGTTCAAGGTGGCACGTCCTGCCCATACCAATCCTACGAAGTTCGCGGGATATCAGGAAGGGCTCTGCATCACAGGGAATACCGAATGGACATTGACCTACACGATTCCGTTCAAGTCTGAAGTATATGGGAAGGTTCGCTTCGTAAAGGGGCAGCGCAAGGAGAAGAACGACAGCTATAGCTGGAGCACGGATGAAGGCGTCACTTGGAACAAGGTTGGGGCTGCGTCCGCCGGAAAATCCGATGCCGCGGTAAAATATCTCGACTTCGATATTCCCGAGGCGCAGAAGGTCAATGCTGGGGGCAAGCTTATCCTGAAGGAGACTGTTTCCACTGCATCAGCCTCAGTAGGAATCACTATGCAGAACGGTGTCGCTCTCGTCCCTGGGGAAGGTGTGAAGAGCGGTCTCCCGGCACAGGATGCCACGGATGTGGTCTTCTCGGAAGGCTTCGACAATATCATATCAGCTCCTGCATTCTGCCTTATGAAGGCCACGTTCCTGGAGTCTTGGACCTCAGGCACAAGGACGGCTCCGTCATACACTATGGAGAATGTCAGCGATATGCCTTCCGTAGTGACCCCTGCGGCCTGCTATTCAAGGCCCGGATTCCTTCAGGTAGGCTATGCAGATGAGGCGATGGCCTTTTCGGCGAACGAATTCTATATACACGGCTCATATTCAGTCAATATAGGCGAACGCCTGAAGGAAATGGGCATCAACTCGGCGGATGTCACAGTAAGCTTCAAGGCTGGAGGAATGACCACCTGTTACGGTGAGGCCTGCAACGCCAAGCCTGTGCTTACGGTCACGAAGGGCACGGTGAGCGACGGCGGGACGATAGCGCTCCCTACGGACGAGTTCAAGGAGTTCTCATTCACGGTTACAGGTGCAGACCAGACGACTGTGCTGAGACTGGAAAGCGTTGGTGCTGAGAACTCAGCCAAGGCCGGAAAGCCGGACGAGCGCTTCTTCATAGATGATATTCTGATTAAGGTGAAGAAATAGGGAATGAAGATTAAAAGGTTTGATTTAGTATTTATGGTAATGGCTCTCTTCACCGTGTCCTGCTCGAAGGGCGGCGGTGGAGAGAACCACCTTTCTGTAAGCCCGTCATCTCTGGAGGTGCCGGCTGAACTCAATACGGCCACGGTAAGAGTGGAGGCTGGAGGCGGCTGGACTGCGGAAGTGAATGAAGATGCGGCTTCTTACGTCATTCTTTCCAAGTCCAAGGGCACTGGCGATGCCGATGTGAATTTGAGAATAATGAAGAACTCTTATAATCAGGAGCGGACAGCCACTGTCACGTTCAAGTCATCCGGGAACGAGGCTGTAGTCACCGTCAGACAGTCTGCCGCGAAAGATGGACAGGATATGAAGACTGCCGAGATCCGTGTCGGTACATACAATATTCGTATGTCGAATCTCGACAAGGACGAGGACAATGTCTGGAGCGCAAGAAAGCCTCGGCTGCTGTCCTCCATAAAGGACAATGCCTTCGACATCTTCGGAGTCCAGGAAGTCAGCACGCAGGCTCAGAAAGATCTGAAAGATGCTCTCGGCAATGATTATACGATCAATTTCTTCAGTCCGTATTATCAGAACGGTCAGGGCGACAAGGCTATGGGAATACTGTTCCGCACCTCTAAGTTCACTATGTCTGACTGGCATTGGTTCTGGGCGTCAGAGAATCCTGACGTACTTTCTGTGAACGACACCGGTGACAAGGGAAATTTCAGCCGCGGTGGCTGCTGTGCCGTGTTTACGCACAAGGAAACAGGCGTAAAGTTCTTCTTGATGTGCTCGCACGCTTGTCTCAACACGGAGCCGAACAACAAGTTCGCACACGTTTACATAGACATTGAGAAGAAATATAATACGGAGAATCTCCCATCTTTCTTCGTAGGAGACCTTAACGCCGTGCCGTCATCTGAGGCCGTAGCGACTTACAAGACGTGGTGGACAGATGCTTTCACTGGTGCAGACGTGCGTGACGGGGCGCCTAACACCTACAACGGATGGTCATCTCAGCAGGGGAAGACACGCATTGACTACATTTGGTACAGAAACAATGTGAAAGTCACTGCATATCATTGTAATAACACACTTTATAACGACCTTTACGCATCTGACCATTTTCCGGTCAGCGCGGATGTGAAGATTTCCAGATAGAATGAAAAGATTCATTATTACAGCAGCTGCTGCGCTTTCCTGTATGGGGGCGTTTGCGCAGACTTATACGATGTCGAATGACCTTATGAGCGTCACCATCGGCGCTGACGGTTCATTGACAAGCCTGAAGGATAAGATCACAGGGCAGGATTATGCCACGGGAGGATATCTCTGGAGGCTATATTATGATTCCCCTGCGGAGAAGGAGATACAGGTGACAGGCGAGGGTCAGAACCCGTCCGTGTCCAGGTCAGGGAATGTAATCACCATTTCTTATCAGTCACTGAAATGCCGTGATGCAGAACTTGATATGAAGATGGATCTCCGTGTGTCCCTGGAAAGTGACAAGGTTCGCTTCGGAGTGTCGATGCGGAACAATGTGGATCATACGGTCATCCGCGAGATACACTATCCTCTCGTCCGGAATGTGAACATTCCATCGGATCACAAGCTCTATACGTCCGAGTTCGGAGGAAAGCTGTATGACGATCCTGTAAGTCTCATCGGCGGACACATCTCCGCATCGCCTTACAAGTCTCCAGAGCAGTATTTCCGCAGCATTGACGTGAAATATGGCTATAAGGTGTTTATGAACTGCTTCGCCCTTATCGGTGACAAGCAGGGACTTTATCTGGGAAGCCACGATTCTTCTTTCCAGGATACCTGGCACGGCATACGTGTGTACAAGGGGGCTGATGGCAAGTTTGACGAACTGGAAGTCGGCTTCTATAAATATCCGCATTGTCTTTGCGGCGAGAAATGGGAGTGCGATGCCAATGTCGTCGCTCCTTATGCCGGCACCTGGCACGTCGCCTCACGCATCTACCGCCGCTGGGTGGATACTTGGTGGGATCATCGCGAGACACCTATGTGGGTGCGCCAGATGAACAGCTGGCAGAGAGTAATCTTCAAGCATCAGTATGGCGAATACTTCTTCAAGTATCCTGACCTATATGGCCGCCTTAAAGACGTGGACAAGAGCGTGAACTCGAATGCTGTCTTCCTGTTCGGCTGGTGGGCCGAGGGTATGGATCACGGGAACCCGGATTACTCTCCGGACGAGTCTCAGGGAGGTGATGCAGCACTGAAGGATGCCATAGCCAAGTACCAGGCTGACGGAAGCCGCCTGCTGCTATACTATAACGGCAAGCTCATAGACAAGGAGAGCCGCTTCTACAGGAGCGGTGCAGGGAGCAGGGTATGTCGTCATGACAACACCGGTTCCGAGCTTCACGAGCATTATAGGTTTACCGGTATGGGCACTTGGCTTGGAGAATATGACGCGCGTACATTCGCCGTGGCTAAGATGATGGACCCTGAGTGGAATGATGTCCTCTTCGGACTGCAGGACAGGGCCTACAATCTGGGTGCGTCCAGCGTATTCTTCGACCAGCTCGGCTATATCGAGAAGCAGAGCACTGACTGGGATTGCACTGGGGAATACCCTGTCCCGGATGTGTTCAGCATTGCCAAGCGTGCGCAGATGCTCAAGACCTTGCGCGACCGTTATGCTCAGAAAGCTCCGGAGTTCGCCCTCGGTGCGGAGGGCACTGTGGATGTGCTTGCCCAGTATTGCGACTATACACACGGATATCCTGCGAATGACGGCAAGGAGCGCTTTATGAACTTCTTCCGCTATACTTTCCCGGAGCTTGTGTTCACCGACAGGGGACAGCGTGATGACAGCGATGTCTATTGGCACGTGAACAACACCCTCCTGGACGGACAGAGAAATGACATCGAAATCTACCGCTGTCGCAATCTCATCGATGACACGCCTCTATATCAGGCTTATCTGAATAAGGTCAATGCCATTAAGACGAAGTATCAGGACGAACTGCTGCTGGGAAGATATAATGATGTGCTCGGCTTCTTCAACTCAAATGCTGCCGCTGATGCCCGTGCCTTTGTCGGGGAGAGGCGTATTGCGGTAGTCGTGGCGAATCAGAACCGTGCCGCATCTGTCGTGAAGACCCGCATTTCCGTACCTGGCGCTCGTCTTGTGGACTGGTCTGTGCTCGGAGGCGCTGAAGTCTCCAAGACAGGTTCTGTAAGGCTCGGGCAGTATGACCTTGCCGTGCTTATTTTCGAGAAAGAGTAGTATGGACGGAAAATATCCTTTTATCGACCTCAAGTCAAACGGCTTGAGGTTGGTGGTTTCTGTTCCGGACAGGGACAACGGCTTCTATAGGGGGACACGTTTTGACCATGCCGGCGTTTTCGGGCGCATTGAGTATAAAGGCATTGTCTTTTCTGACAAGTGGCTTGACGGTCACGACCCGTATCGCCACGACAGTCTTACCGGCCCGGTGGAAGAGTTCTCGCAGAATGGATATGAGGATGCCGTTCCAGGCGGCCTTTTCGTAAAGCCTGGCGTGGGAATTCTGCGCCGCGAGGACAGGTCTCCTTACGACTGGTTCCATCTTTATCCTGTTGAGGATGAAGGAAAACGTGAAGTGCAGGTTATGGATGACGGGGTGGTCTTCCGGCAGGTGATCAGTGGTGCCGGATATGGCTATGCCTACACGAAGAGTATCCGGATAGGAGACGAGCCGGGTTCTTTCAGCATTGACCATAGCCTCCAGAATACTGGGATGAGGCCTCTCTCGGGTTTTGTCTATAATCATAATTTCTTCACTCTTGGAGGACGAGGCGTCGGGCCGTGGACACGCATTGACCTGCCTTTCGAGCCTTCGGGGACGTGGAGGAGCGAGTATGACAGTGTCGCAGTGGATGGCCGGGGATTCCGTTTCTTGCGACCGTTGAGGAATGGCGAGGTCGTCTATATGGGTAATGTGCATAATGCTGGCGGGCCGAATACCTATGGCTTCAGCATCAGTTCTGTCCTGCCTGCATTGGCTTCTGGTGGGACTCCAGACGTGAGCGATGATCGTAGCGCAGCAGCCGTACGTCTCAATGTAGAGGTGATTTCTGATGCTGAGCTACATCATTCCGTGTTCTGGGGCATAAATCGTGTGGCCTGCATTGAGCCGCATACACCATATTACATCCCTTCCGGCGCCACCCTCCGCTGGTCTGTTCGCTACAGGCTTTCAGCTGAACAATAATTTTTATGAATATCGCAAGTTCTTGCCTGAACTGGAGATATGAGAAGAATGGCGAATGACTTCCAGACGGGTAATATATTTACTTTCATTGACTTGCGCTATGAGAATATGCTTCAGTCTTTCGGCCTTCTCAGAATGAATCTTATAGGTAATTTTCTCTATAAGAGACTCTCTTTTTATGGAGTCAAGCATCTTGCCTGGGTTTTGACTGCTGATGTTCATCCAGATTTAGGCGCTCTTGTATATGTGGAGCCGATTACCGGAGAGGTTCACAGGCTGACGGATACGGTCGTGCTTCGCGGTGCCTCCAGCCTGATCATACGACTTATTCAAATCTGCCGTTGTGGGACTGCCCGATATTGATAATGTCTGAATCTGCCGTGAACTACGTCCGCAAATAGTTATTTCGGGAAATGAATCTTGATTCCATGTGCAGGACAATGTTTTCTGCGCATGGACTTATTATTTCCGTGAATTTCGGCGGGACGTCTGATTCTGTTTAAACTTCAGGATTTTCTCTTCTGAGGATCCATAAATTCTATAGCCACTGTTGCAAATGTCGCATAAACTTCTAACTTTGTTTTTTGTTGAATAGTTTCAGAGGCAGAACCACATACCCTGAACAATAACCAACCTAAATATATGCACTTCAGAAGAATTCCTGCCATAGTTATGGCTCTCGAACTGACCGTTTCGTGTATGCACGAGACCCCTATTCCTGGCATACCGGAAGGACGGGCAATGCATACAAGGTTCCTAACAAGCATCTTCACTTGACTTATGAAGTCAATGGCGTCAGGAGGAATCCAGAGAATATCTTGAACGGGAAAGTGGACTGGAATGAGACGATGTCAAAAGTGCTGAGCGCCGCATTGCGTTCAATAAAATGCGACCCGGAGTTTAACGGTGTGGAAATCTTTAACTAACAATCTATACAATGAAGAAGTTTCTGTTAATTCTCAGTATGTTTCTGCTGTCAGCCTCGATGTCTGCGCAAGACTATACAAAAATCGAAATTGACGTGGACGGCATATTCATCGGCACAAAGAACGGATATTCTGATGTGGTCGCAAAATTAGGCAAGCCAGATTCACACGACACGTATGAAGCGGAAGACGGAATGAGCGATGATTATTACTATGGAAAAAATTGGTTACATTTCGAAGCGGATGGTTTTTTTGTAAACTTTTGCTTGAACGACAGTCGATTTGCTGCATTGACCAGCCTAATGAAGGGCGGGATAAGAGTAGGAGATCCTATCACGAAGGCCTCGCCGTTAAGTCCGACAATACATATCAAGAGAGAAGACGGCGTGACAGTTTATATCATTTATCAGTTGTGGGATGAAATTGTATACTCGGAAGTGAAGAACGGCATAATAATCAGCATCTGGTATGCAATGTCTACGTAAGCATGGTTCAAGCCGTTCATGACTGCCAACCTTTTTTTTGCGTAAAAGCGAGATTTGTGATAAATTTGAATGATGCGACGATCTGAACCCGCATCATTCAAATTTTAAAACAGGTCTTGATATGCAGATAGAAAAGAAACTCTGGGGAAGGTCTTCTGAGGGCAAGGAGATATTCCTTTATACTATGACGAATGCTTCCGGAGCATCTGTCAAGCTGTCCAGTATCGGTGCTGGAATAGTCTCGGTCATTGTTCCTGACAAGGATGGAAAACTGGCTGATGTCGTTCTGGGCTACGATGACCCGATGCACTATTTCGGTGACGGCCCGTGCTTCGGAAAATGCCCTGGACGCTATGCCAACAGAATCGCCAAGGGGCATTTCACTCTGGAGGGGAAAGAGTATACATTGCCTATAAACAATGCCTGCAATCATCTGCACGGCGGCCCGGAGGGATTTCAGAACCAGGTGTGGGACAGCAGGATAGAGGGAGATGCCGTCGAATTTATGTATTTCTCCGAGGATGGTGAGGCCGGGTATCCAGGCAATCTGAAGACGGTCGCTCATTACGAGTGGTCAGATGACAATGAGTTGACATTGACCTTCACCGCCGAGACTGATGCGCCGACAGTCGTGAACCTCACGAACCACGCTTATTTCAATCTTGATGGCGAGGGGTCGGGTACTGTACTTAATCACGAATTGAGGCTTAATGCATCTGAGTACTTGCCGACAGACGATACTCTCATCCCTGTCGGCGCTCCGGAGGATGTCGCAGGCACTCCGATGGACTTTGTCAATGCTAAGTCTCTCGGTCGTGATATCAAGGCTGATTTCCCTGCGCTGAAATTCGGTAAGGGCTATGACAACTGCTTTGTCATTGATGGCGCCGAGCCTGGTCAGATCCAGTCTGCTGCCGAGCTTTACTCTCCTGTCTCTGGGCGTTTGCTGGAGGTGCTTACCACTCAGCCAGGTGTGCAGGTTTACACCGGAAATTGGCTTGAAGGCTGCCCGGTAGGCAAGAACGGTCATATCTACCACGATTATGATGGTGTAGCCATTGAATGCCAGCATTATCCTGACTCTCCGAACGAGCCTGACTATCCATCTACTGTCCTGCGCCCTGGAGAGGTGTTCGAGCAGGCTATCATTTTCGCTTTTTCTGTTAGAAAATAATCTTATCCGGGGGGGAGCTGCACCTCCGGACAAATTTTGAGTATGAAACAATATCTTGACTTGCTCCGCCATATCAGAAAGGACGGGGTTATAAAACACGACCGTACCGGAGTAGGTACGCAGAGCGTTTTCGGATATCAGATGCGGTTTGACCTTTCCAAGGGCTTCCCGCTTCTGACCACCAAGAAAGTTCATCTTAAATCCATCATTTATGAGCTTTTATGGTTCATTGCTGGCGATACGAACATTAAGTATCTCAAGGACCATAATGTCTCCATCTGGGATGAGTGGGCCGACGAAAACGGTGATCTCGGCCCTGTCTATGGCC
Organism: uncultured Bacteroidales bacterium; assembly: GCA_934695325.1. Classification (GTDB taxonomy): domain Bacteria; phylum Bacteroidota; class Bacteroidia; order Bacteroidales; family UBA932; genus Cryptobacteroides. The sequence continues at coordinate 158,535 of CAKUVD010000004.1, forward strand.
ATCAGTGGCGTAGCTGGCCTGCTCCCGACGGGAGAAGCATTGACCAGCTGTCCCAGGTCATTGACACGATAAAGAATAATCCGGATTCTCGCAGAATGCTTGTCTCGGCGTGGAACCCGGGCGAGGTGGACAAGATGGCGCTGCCGCCCTGCCACTGTCTTTTCCAGTTCTACGTCGCTGACGGGAGGCTCTCTTGTCAGCTGTATCAGCGTAGCGCCGACACATTCCTCGGTGTCCCGTTCAATATCGCTTCCTACGCTCTTCTGACGATGATGATAGCCCAGGTCTGTGGTCTTGAACCAGGTGAGTTCATTCATACAACGGGTGATACCCACATCTATCTTAACCACTTCGATCAGGTAGACCTTCAATTGTCACGTGAGCCTCGCCCGCTCCCTGTTATGAAGTTGAATCCGGATGTCAAGAGCATCTTCGATTTTAAGTACGAGGATTTCACCCTTGAAGGCTACGACCCTTGGCCAGCCATAAAGGCCCCTGTGGCTGTATAGTTTTTGCGCCTTGTTTTGTGGTATGACGGGCTTTATATATCTTTGTCTGTATAATTTATTGTGATGGAGAAGATAATTATAGCCGCTGTGGCCGATGATGGCGCCATAGGCCGCGAAAACGCCCTTCTGTGGCATATCTCGGCTGATATGAAATACTTCAGGAAGACTACTATGGGTTATCCTGTGATAATGGGCTATAAGACGTGGCTCTCCATCGGGCGGCCTCTTCCTGGGCGCAGGAACATTATCATTACCAGGCAACCTTTCGATGCTCCTCAATGCGTGATTCAGGTTAGGGATGTCGTTTCGGCGATAGATGAGGCTTGCAATGCATCAGTGGGCGGAACTGCACCGGAGAAATGCTTTATCATCGGAGGGGCCAAGACCTATGAAAGGTCAATGCCGATGGCTGACGAGCTTTACATCACTCACGTCAGGACTAGAGTACCTGATGCCGACGCTTTCTTCCCGAGCATCGATTCTGCTGTCTGGGTCAATGTCTCTGAAACCCAGCCTGAGACTGATCCTGAGAATGGGATGGAGTATTCATTTGCCATATATGAAAGACGTCACCCGAACGGCCGCCGATAGGTGATTTAATAGATTGATTGATAAATAATTATATTATGGTATCGTATTATCTTGAGGACATTAAGTTCGAGTTCAAGCATAAGAGGCTTAATAATGCGTGGCTTAAGATGGTAGCCGAAAGCGAGGTACGCAAGCTTGGCACTATCAATATAATCTTCTGCTCGGACAATTATATCCTTGATGTCAATGTGAAATATCTTCAGCACGATTACTTCACGGATATCATTACATTCGACTATTGTGAAAAGAATGTCCTTTCAGGGGATCTCTTCATCAGCATTGATTCTGTAAGGGAAAATGCGGTCTTTTACAAGACAGAGTTTGAGGACGAGCTCAACCGAGTCATTGTCCACGGTCTTCTTCATCTTATCGGCTATGATGACCATACTGAGGCTGATCAGAAGGTTATGCGAGAGAAAGAGAACTATTATCTCGAACTACGAAACCATATAGAGCATTAGAACTAGATTTGTAGACATCTTCTTTGATAATGAATAATTTTTATGATGTCATAGTAGTCGGCGGGGGGCACGCCGGCTGTGAGGCGGCTATGGCTGCCGCTAATCTCGGCTCCTCTGTCCTCCTGATAACATCTGACTTCGCTGGACTTGCCAAAATGTCTTGTAACCCGGCGATAGGTGGAATCGCCAAAGGACAGATTGTCCGTGAGATCGATGCGCTTGGTGGGTATACGGGAATCGTCACTGATGCGTCCACTCTTCAGTTCAGGATGCTTAATCGCTCCAAAGGGCCTGCGATGTGGAGTCCTCGTGCTCAATGCGATAAAATCAAATTTTCCCTGTACTGGCGTAAAATCCTTGAAAGTAATTGTAACTTAACGCTTTACATTGATTCTGCTGTTTCTTTCCTCTTTGAGAATTCAAAAATTGCCGGGGTCTGTACGTCTACCGGGGCAATTTTCAAGTCTCGTGCGGTTGTCTTGACCGCCGGAACCTTCCTTAATGGCAAGATCTTCATCGGGCGTACTGAATTTCCTGGCGGCAGGATAGGGGAGTCTCCGTCCCACGGATTGACAGAGCAGCTTCTGTCTCTTGGAGTGGAGACTGGCAGAATGAAGACCGGAACTCCGCCGAGGATTGACATCCGCTCCATTGATATATCCAAGTCTGTCTTGCAGACAGGTGATGCTGATCCGGAGAAGTTCTCGTATCTTCCTTTCTTGTCGGCTGCGCAGAATGGTAATCCTCAGATGCCGTGCTACATCTTTCATACTAACAAGACTGTGCACGATATCTTGCGCTCCGGCTTTGGCGACTCACCGCTGTTCACAGGCCTTATTCACGGACGTGGACCGCGTTACTGCCCGAGCATAGAAGATAAGCTTCGTACTTTTGCTGACAAGGATTCTCATCAACTTTTCCTGGAGCCTGAGGGCAGGTCTACGAATGAGTATTACCTTCAGGGGTTTTCCTCATCGCTTCCGCTGAGAATTCAAGTGGATGCTTTGCGTGCGATAGATGGATTCGAGAACGTAGAGATATTCCGGCCTGCCTATGCCGTCGAATATGATTATTTCGACCCTTTGCAGTTAAAGTCCTCTCTTGAGTTGAGGAACATCCCAGGACTTTTCTTTGCCGGCCAGATCAATGGCACTACAGGTTATGAGGAGGCCGCCGCACAAGGTCTTATGGCCGGCATCAATGCCGCTCTTCTCGTTCAGGATAGGGAACCGTTTATTCTTCAGCGTGACGAGTCCTATATCGGCGTTCTGATTGATGATCTTGTGACGAAAGGTGTCGATGAACCTTACCGTATGTTCACCTCCCGTGCTGAGTACAGGATCCTGCTTCGGCAGGACAATGCTGACAGACGTCTGACTGAAAAGTCTCACGCTATCGGTCTTGCCGATGAGTTTAGGTATTCTTATACGATGAGAAAGTACTCCAGGGTGGATGCACTTGTCGATTTTGCGGACAATAATAATATCACTGCTGAACAATCTTCCGCATATTTCTCTGCAATAGGGGAGACCCCGCTTCACGAATCCAAGAAGGTCAAGGATGTTCTTTCCAGGCCGGAGGTCTCTTTCTCTGAGATTTTGAAATGTGTTCCACGTGGAACAAAACTTTTTGATTCTTTCCGGGAAGACGCCACTGCTATGCCTCACTTTACTCCAGAATCTGTTTCAATGTCTGATTTCGATGACAATGAGGCGATGTTTTATGCTACCATCATAATGCAGTTCAACCAGTCCTTGCAGTTCAATGCTGATGTGATGCGTACATATTCAGAGACTGTCTTCAAGAAATATCTTGATGACATTGTCGCGGATGCAGAGGTTCTGGTAAAGTATCGTGGATATCTTGAAAGAGAAAAAGAGCTCGCAGATAAGATTTCCCATCTCGAAGGACTGTTGATCCCGGAAGACTACGATTTTGACAGAGTGTCCGGCCTTTCGATCGAATGTCGGCAGAAGTTGCTCAAGTATAAACCACGGACAATTGGACAGGCTTCTCGCATCTCCGGCATATCTCCTGCTGATGTATCTATTCTTCTTATGCACTTTGGAAGATAATGGGTACTCGTGAGTGAGAGTATATATTGTCAGTGATATTTCATCCTGTGTTTAGTCATTTGCATAAAGCGAGCGCTATGTGTTCCACGTAGAACATATAGCGCTCGCTTTCGATATGAGTGTTTGTGGGCTAGAGACGTTTCAGCCCTTCGCGTATGATCGTCTCGATGCTTGCGTCTGGATTTGACTTGAGAATCTCCGGAATGATCTTGCTGATCCCTGCTTTCGTAAATCCAAGATTAAGCAGTGCGGTGGTCGCTTCATCCACATTCTTGCTGGATGCTGTCGCAGTGATATCGGGGGTGTCTACTCCGGCGCCCTTGACAATCTTGTCCTTCAGATCAAGTATAAGTCTCTGAGCTGTCTTCAGCCCGATTCCTTTCACGCTTTTAATCTTCCGGACGTCTTCTCCTATGATGGCGTTACGTATTTCTTCATCGGAAAGTGAGGATAGCATCATTCTCGCTGACGCAACTCCTACACCTGAAACGCTTATCAGCAGCTTGAAGAGTTCTCGCTCGTTTTTTGTAGCGAATCCGTAGAACTGTTCATCATCTTCTCTGATATAATGATATATATAGACTTTCGCTTCGGTAAGTTCCTTCAGCGCATCATAAGTCTGCAATGATATCATTATGCTGTAGCCGATGCCGCAACATTCCAGTATCGCTTCCGTCGGGTTTATCTCCACGACCTCGCCCTTTATATAATCATACATAGCATTGTTTTTTATGCCACAAAAATAATGAATTCAATTTGTGAAAAAAAACTTAAATTTGTAGTTTAAATATGATCTCAGATATGGCTTTGGTAAATGAAATAAGAGAAATGTTCCCGATACTTTCGCGTAAGCTCTACGGAAAGAATCTGGTGTACTTTGACAATGCCGCTACAGCACAGCGTCCGCAGTCTGTCATTGACCTCTGGAACAGTCTTACACTACAGTCAAATGCCAATATCCATCGCGGGATTCATCGCCTTGCAGAAGAAGCGACTGATGCTTTCGAGTCCACGAGAGACTATGTAAGGGACTTCCTCAATGCCGAGTTTCGCGAAGAGGTCATATTCACTTCCGGTACGACGGCTTCCATTAACCTGGTCGCTTTCAGTTTCGGAGAGGCCTTCATACGTGAGGGGGATGAGGTTATAGTGTCTGAAGTTGAGCACCATTCGGACATCGTTCCCTGGCAGATGATGTGTCAGAGGAAGCGGGCCGTCCTTAAGGTCCTTCGTGTCGATGACACTGGTCACCTCGACATTGACTCCCTGGACTCATTGATGACTGACCGCACCAGGATTGTCTCCGTAACGCAGATTTCCAATGTCCTGGGACTTGTCAATCCCATAGACGAGATAGTCAGGAAATGCCACGCTAAAGGCGTTCCTGTCCTTATTGACGGAGCGCAGGGCGTTGTCCACGAAGGTATCGATGTCCGTAAGACTGATTGCGATTTCTACGCATTCTCCGGTCATAAGATATATGCGGCCACCGGTGTAGGCGTACTATATGGCAAGAAGAAGTGGCTTGACCAGATGCCTCCTTATATGGGCGGCGGAGAGATGATAGCCACAGTGAAGTTCAGCGGAACTACTTATGCCCCGCTTCCTGAAAAATTCGAGGCCGGCACTCAGAACTTCACGGGGGTGCCCACGCTAAGACCTGCCATTGAGATGGCTAAACTGATGAGAGATAATGAGTTATCGTTATATTGCGATGCTGTGAGGGATTATCTTTATGATTCATTGAGCCAGGATGACAGAGTTACATTGTATGGCGTTCCTCGTGGAACATCAGAGAAGATTCCTTTGTTCTCCATCACTGTCAAGGGAGCGCACCACGAGGACCTGGCATTGATATTGGACAAGATGGGGATTGCCGTCCGATCAGGTCAGATGTGTGCGGAACCGGCTATGGACAGATTCGGCGTGACAGGAATGCTAAGGCTTTCACTGGCGCCATATAACACGATGGAGGAAGCTGAGTATTTCATCAAATCCCTGGACAAGGCAATAAAGATGCTGCAGTAACAGAATACGTATATCGAAACTAATATGGAAGAAAACAAGACATTGAAAGAGGCTGAAGAAGAGGTTGTGGACTCCTTCTCGATGTATGATGAATGGCTTGACAAATACGAGTACCTTATAGACCTAGGCAAGAACCTGGCGCCATACCCGGATTCGTCCAAGACAGATGATAAGCTCATAAAAGGTTGTCAGTCAAGAGTATGGTTGGATTATGAGGTAAAAGACGGCAGACTTTGGTTCACTGCGGACAGTGACGCCATCATTACGAAGGGCATCATATCATTGCTCATCAGCGTATATTCTGGACGCACACCGCAAGAAATCGCCTCCTCGGATTTCAGTTTCATCGAAAAAATAGGTCTGAAAGAGAATCTGTCCCCGACAAGGGCGAACGGACTTGCGTCAATGATTGCCACAATCAAGGCTGTGGCTTTGGAAAACGCCGGCAAATAATGTCGTCCCTTCTGACGAGAGATCTGGCGAAAATCACGAATTTTGAATATGGAAGAGAATAAGAATATGGAAAACGAAGTGCTTACGGCTGAAGATGCGAAAGCCTTGGCTCCATTGTATTCCGATGTAATAAAGGCATTGAAACAGGTCTATGATCCGGAGATTCCTGTGAATATCTACGATCTAGGGCTTATTTACGAGCTTGTGATAAATAAGGCTCACGAGGTATCCATAAAGATGACATTCACAGCTCCTAACTGCCCGATGGCAGACGAGGTGATGGCTGAGGTGAAGACGTCCGTGGAAGATGTTCCTGGAGTAAAGTCCTGCAGCATTGACCTGGTGTTCGAGCCGGTATGGGACAGGAGTATGCTGTCCGAGGAGGCCAAGGTCGAGCTCGGGCTTGACGGTGAGGACTGATGCCGGACTGTGTGACAGTATATCTGGGGCTCGGGTCGAACGAGGGAGATCGCGAATGTAACTTGAGATCCGCATTGTCAATGCTGGATTCCACCCCTGGGGTTCACGTTGATATGGTCTCGGATATATTGGAGACTGAGCCGTGGGGGTTTGATGCCGAACAGAATTTCCTGAACTGCGTCGCGAGGGTGATCGTGGACAGCTGTGTCACGCCTGAGATGCTCCTGGACTTGTGCAAAAGCATTGAAGGAAGGCTTGGGCGTCAGGAAAAGGTGGAATTCAGCCGAGACGGCAAGAGGATATACCATTCCAGGCCCATAGACATTGACATTCTGCTATTTGGCTTGATACGGATATGTCAGGACAGGCTCACGGTTCCGCATCCTCTGATGGCCGAGCGTGATTTCGTTATGGTACCTCTGAGGCAGGTCGCAGGCAGTGATGTCATAGAGGCTTTCCCTGATGTCTTCAGCCCTGCTGGGCGCTTAGGATGACGCAGGCAGACAAAACTTCTGATGCCGTGTCCCCTCGGCTATTTGAAAACAAAAGCCAAATGACTACATTTGTACTTTGCTGAATGTATTTTAACTAATATAACTGTTTATGACACAGGATGAACTTTTCAAGGTCCTGGTTGCGCATTGCAAGGAGTATGGATTCATATTCCCTTCAAGCGAAATCTATGATGGACTTGCGGCCGTTTATGATTACGGCCAGATGGGCGTGGAACTGAAGAACAACATCAAGAGATACTGGTGGGAGGCTATGACCCGTCTTCACGAGAATGTGGTCGGCATCGACTCCTGCATCTTTATGCACCCAAAGACCTGGGTCGCTTCCGGTCACGTGGCTGCGTTCAACGACCCTCTTATCGACAACAAGGATTCCAAGAAGAGATATCGTGCGGACAACCTCATAGAGGACTATCTCGGCAAGATCGAAGAGAAAATCGAGAAAGAGGTCGCAAAGGGCCGCAAGAAGTTCGGAGAAGGCTTCGATGAGGCCAAGTTCCGCGAGACCAATCCGAATGTCCTCCGCGAGAAGGCCAAATATGATGCCGTTCACAGCAGATATGTGGCTGCAGAGCAGGCCAACGACCTCAAAGAATACAAGCAGATCATTCTCGACTGCGGCATCGTGGATCCGATCTCAGGTACGGCTAACTGGACAGACGTCCGTCAGTTCAACTTGATGTTCAGCACTCAGATAAGCAATACAGGCGAGGCTGACGACAAGATCTACCTTCGTCCGGAGACTGCACAGGGTATTTTCATCGAGTACCTCAATGTCCAGAAGACAGGCCGTATGAAGATTCCTTTCGGTATCGCCCAGATCGGAAAGGCGTTCAGGAACGAGATCGTGGCACGTCAGTTCATCTTCCGTATGAGGGAGTTCGAGCAGATGGAGATGGAGTTCTTCTGCAAGCCTGGGACTGAGATGGAATTCTTCAAATACTGGAAGGAGACCAGGATGAAGTGGCACGTGAATCTCGGAATGGGAGCTGAGAACTATCGTTTCCACGACCACGAGAAACTCGCACACTATGCCAATGCCGCTACCGATATCGAGTTCAACTTCCCGTTCGGCTTCAAGGAGCTTGAGGGTATCCACTCCAGGACTGATTTCGACCTCGGGAATCACGCCAAACTTTCCGGAAAGAAGATCCAGTATTACGATCCTGAGACTGGCGAGAGTTACACTCCGTACTGCGTGGAGACATCCATCGGTGTGGACCGTATGTTCCTCGCTGTGCTTTCCCACTCATACAAGGTAGAGCAGCTTGAGAACGGCGAGTCTCGTGTAGTGCTCAGCATTCCGGCACCTCTGGCACCTGTAAAGGTCGCCATCCTTCCTCTTCTGAAGAAAGACGGACTTCCTGAGCTTGCACAGGAGGTGGTAAAGGAGATCAGATACGACTTTAACTACCAGTACGACGAGAAGGACAGCATCGGCAAGAGGTATCGCCGTCAGGATGCCATCGGAACTCCGTTCTGTGTGACCGTGGATCACGAATCGCTTAAAGATCATTGTGTCACTGTTCGCGACCGCGACACGATGGAGCAGGTACGCGTTCCTATCTCGGAGCTTCGTGCGATGATCGACAAGAAAGTGAATATGTCCAACCTGCTCAGAGGAATCGAGGGATAGTCCGAGAATTTGATAAGTAAAAGAGCAATTTAGGCTCTTTTGATGCAATAAAAAAGCCTTTCAAGTGTGAAAACTTGTTTTTCCACGCTTGAAAGGCTTTTTTTTCGTACATTTATGGACAGAAAACCACATATCAGATGAAAAAGTCAATATCAGCAATCCTTGCGCTGCTTGCCGCCTGCAACATTGTCCTGGCGCAGCAGTGGAAACCTGCCGGAGAGAACATCCGGACGCGCTGGGCTGCGCAGGTAAGCCCTGAGAATTCACACACTGAATATCCTCGGCCTCAGATGGTACGAAAACATTGGCAGAGCCTGAACGGACTCTGGGACTATGCCATAAGTCCTAAAGACGCCTCTTTGATGCCTTTGCAGGCCGACGGTCGCATACTTGTTCCATTCTGTGTCGAATCGTCACTCTCCGGCGTCGGAAAACGTGTGGGCGGAGACAGCCTGCTCTGGTACAGGACTAAGATAGAAAAGCCTCAGGAGTGGGACGGAAAACGTGTCCTGCTGCATTTCGATGCTGTGGACTGGTCTGCCGAGGTCTACATTGACGGGAATCTTGCCGCGACACATACGGGCGGATATACCGCCTTTGCGGTGGATGTCACTGATTATCTGACATCAGGGGAGGCCGAACTGGTCGTGAAAGTATGGGATCCTACAGATGACCCGGCATATTCGGTCCCGCGCGGGAAACAGGTCTCGAAGCCGTCGGGAATCTGGTACACCCCTGTGACCGGTATATGGCAGAGCGTCTGGATGGAGGCGGTCGATGCGGACGCCTATATAGAAGACTACAATGTCATTACAGATATAGCCACAGGTGAGATCTCCGTTACGGCATCTTGCCGAGGCGCCGTGTCCGGGGACAAGATACGTGTGGATGTGCTCCGTCCTAAGGTGGGCTATGACACGAGGAAGCCGGGATGGGGCATTTTCCGTAAAGGACGCGCCACCGTGGAGGCCGGCGAGGCGGCTACTGTCAAGGTTCGTCGCCCGAGGCTCTGGAGCCCCGAGAAGCCGTATCTTTATGGTCTGAGGATATCACTCATCCGCAACGGCAAGGTCATTGACCGTGTGGAAGGCTACACGGCGATGCGCAAGATATCGGAGATGAAAGATGAGAATGGAGTGAAGCGCCTGGCCTTGAATGACAAGATACTTTTCCAGTTCGGCCCGCTCGACCAGGGATGGTGGCCTGACGGTCTCTATACCGCACCGACGGCTGAGGCTCTAGTCTGGGATATCGAAGCAACCAAGAATTTGGGCTTCAATATGATACGTAAGCATATCAAGGTGGAGCCTTCACACTGGTACTATGCCTGTGACAGGCTCGGAATGCTCGTATGGCAGGATATGCCGTGCATCGGTTGCTACAACCAGCGCGACCAGTGGGCGCAGGGCGATGACCGATATGGCGCAGGAAGTGACTATTGGGCCGGAAACGATGAAAACAAGGCCAACTATTATAAGGAATGGGGAGAGATCCTGTCCCAGCTGAAGAAATTCCAGTCTATCGTGGTCTGGGTGCCGTTCAACGAGGCCTGGGGGCAGTTCGATACTGAGACTGTAGTCGAGTTCACCAGGTCGCAGGACCATACAAGGCTTGTCAATGCAGCATCTGGTGGAAACTGGGTTCAGGGAGCAGGGGATATCCTCGATTCACATACCTATCCTAATCCGCGTATGCGCATCCTGGACACGGCTATGGTCAATGTCCTTGGCGAGTATGGCGGCATAGGGCGCCCTGTGGAGGGGCACACTTGGGACATAGGCCGCAAATGGGGGTACGTGCAGTATGACACGGAGAAGAAGGTCACCGACACATACTGTATGTACGTATGTGACCTCATCGACATAAAGCAGAATGATATGTGCGCCGCCGCTGTATATACCCAGACCACCGATGTGGAGGGCGAAGTGAACGGATTCTACACCTACGACAGGGAAGTGCTGAAGGTCAATGCAGACCGCATCCGTGAGGCTAACCAATCTGTAATCAGTGCTCCAGAGACTCCGTCCCTGCCTCTTGTCCGTCCTTCGGCTTTCCATTACAAGGACGCGGGGATGGCTCATCACCTGAAACTGTTCACTCTCCGCAACGGAGACATCACTATGCAGGTGACGGACTTCGGCGCTCGCATAATCAGCCTCTTCGCTCCGGACAGAGAGGGCAATGCTGATGACATCATCGTAGGTTACGACGACGCTGAACGCTTTGTCCACAACACAGGGGAGCGTTTCCTCGGGGCGACAGTAGGGCGTGTGGCGAACCGTATAGCCGGCGGCAGATTCACTCTTGACGGAAAGACATACGACTTGCCTAAGAATAACAATGGGCAGACTCTGCACGGAGGACTGCTTGGGCTGGATATGGTCGTATGGCAGATGAAAGACCGCACGGACTCCTCATTGACATTGACTTACACCGCACCGGACGGGCAGGACGGATTCCCTGGAGACCTCAGCATAGAACTGACATATACATTGACTTCAGACAACAGTCTGGACATTGCATATAAGGCGACCACCGACAAGGCGACACCTGTCAATCTCTCGAACCACGCATTCTATAACTTGCACGGCAGAAAGGGCGGCTCGATTCTCGACCATATCCTCACTGTCGATGCAGACCATATCACCGCCATTGACGATGTCCTTATCCCTACCGGCGAGCATCTTGCCGTGGAGGGAACTCCGTTTGATTTCCGTGAGCCCCACAGCATAGGCGAGAGGATAGGTGAAGGCCATCAGCAGCTAATCCTCGGAGGCGGATATGACCATAACTGGGAACTTAATGTCCCTTCTGACGGAGCAGTTCATCCTGTATGTACGCTCAGCGATCCTGTCTCCGGGCGTAAGATGGAGGTTCTGACCGACCAGCCGGGGCTTCAGTTCTACAGCGGTAACTTCTTCGATGGGAAGTATTGTGGCAAAGTCCAGGGGCTGCCTATCGGACATCGGGAGGCGTTGGCCCTGGAGACGCAGAAATGGCCAGACGGGGTGAATCATCCGGATTTTCCGAATACCATTCTCCGTCCTGGGGAAGTATACACACAACATACTGTCTATAGGTTCTCTGCGGAGTAGCATCTATCTGCCGCGATTATAAGAATACGCCCGTGATAAGGTCTTGACCAAGGCATGGGCGTGCTTTTGTGTTCTTTGTCCGCTTTACTCCATGTTACGGGCTTCGTCTGTCAATGCTGCCATGCGCAGAAGTGTGACGATGGATGCTCTCGAGCAGTTTATCCAGAAGGTGCGGCTCTTGTTCTTTTCAGGGCTTCGCAGATTGAATGTAGTCGGAATTTTGCCGTCCGTGACATCCTGTACTACCGTCAAGTTGTCTATCAGGGCCTTGGCCTTGGAGAAAGCCAGCTTGTCACCGGTCACCTCGTAGAGGTCCAGATACGCATTGGCCACATTGCAGGTGCTGTTGTCCACCGGGACCTGATACTTGTGCTGTTCGAATACGCAAGGTGTGGCGATGGTCCTGATCCCATATTCGTCAGGAATGGCATCCCAATGCACGAACTGGTCCTCGCTCAGCCGGATCAGGTCTCTTGCGTCTTCTATATCCCTGTCTGACGGCTTCCTGTGCAATATGTATGAGGCATAAGGCGCAGCCGTGCAGTTCGTCAGGTTCTGATAAGGCTCCAGGCCTTCCACTGTGACATCCTCGAACTGGCCTGTGAGATCGAAGGTCTCCAACGCCACTTCTTTCATCCATCTTTCTGCCTTTTCTCTCATTGCGGAGTATATCTTGACTCCGTACTCGTTCTCCAGCCGCCTTGTGTAGTTCAGGATAGGGTGAAGCATAGCCTTTGCCGCATTGACAGGCTCTCCGGTCTGGAAATCGACCTTTATAGGGAAGGAGCCATCCTCGTTCTGAATCTTTGCGAATGTGGCTGCTATCTTCATAGCACGGTCGTAGTACAGTGAATCTCCGGTGACATTGAATAGGTCCAGAAAGGCATTTCCTGCATAGCAGGCGTCCATCGTCATTGTCCTTCCTGCATTCCAGTCCTTTCCTGATGCGACGAGGCCTCCATAATAGGTGGGAGGGAAGAACTCGAGCCTGTCTCCCGCAGGCCTGCTTTCTCGTATGAGGAAGCTTGCGGCGTTCTTGGCTATTGTCAATGCTTCCGTCCGCAGCCCTGCCACATTCTTCGCTATCAGTGATTCTACAGTAATCAGGCTTCCGAGAATCTTATTGGCGTAGGTGAAATGCGAATAGAGATCCAAGTCTGGCTCATCGGAAATCTTTAGTTTCTGGACTCCAGGCATATTATGAATGTACAGCGCCGCCATCATCGCGGCTTCTCTGTAGGGTCTGACATTTGAATTGTATGGGCTATGAAAAGGGAAGTCCCTTAGAAATGATCTCTGATAGACGGTGTCGGCGCCATTGTCCTTTATGGCGAGCACTGTCAGAATCACGTTTGAAGGCGGAATTGATTCCCAGATTGGAGACAAGTCGGATGTAGGCGATGCTGACTCGAAAGACCATTCTCCTCCGCTGCCGCTCGTTTCTCTTACTATGAATCTGTACTTCAGGGCGTCTTCTTTCGGCTCGATGTCGAAGGCCGGAGCATATATGAATTTCTTGCAGTACTTGTTCCAACAGGGGTTTCTTCCCTCCGAGGCCGGGCGTATGGGTGTCTGATATTCCGCTGCCGCAGTGGCGTTTAGTCTTTCGATGTCGCTCTGATTTACAGAGCAGCCGCATACTGCCATAAGACAATATGCGGCCACAATGCTATATCTGTTCATACTGAGCTATTTTCTGGCGAGCTTGTAGCCCATCTTCATCCCTTTGTATGAGTCTGTGAGGCTGGAGATACCTGATGCCGTAGATGAACTCTTTCCTGCGTATGAGAGCGCAGTCTTGAGGAAGGTGAGGAACCTGTCGGCGTCGAAGAGAATCTCGCAGCCGTCAGAAGTTCTTGTCAATGTCCCTGTCATAGAGAGGTATTTCATAACCTTTCCGTACTGGAGAGTGACCTTCTTGGCATCATCATTCACTTGCCAAGTGCCTCCGAGGGGAATCCCGAAGATGGTGCTGGTGAAGGTCTTGTCCTCGTTGAAAGTGAAGCTTACTGCACCAGGCTTGATGCCGATTTTCTGGAGGTAACTGTCAAGCTTGCTCTCGATTCCGGATGTGACTGCGGCTCCGGCTACATTTGAAAGAGCGCTCTCTCCGCTGAGGGCTATGGCAGCTCCCGTGTAACTCCACGTGCCTGGAAGGCTTACTGCGTTCGCTCCCGGGACATAAGTGTTTACGACTGAATTGACTACGTCGGAAGACGCCACCTTCTTAAGGATGTCTCCGAGTTTCTGGGCTGAGGCTGCAGGCGTAAAGATAACCATAGCCGCAGCGATGATTGCAACAGAGATTTTTTTCATTGTATTATGTATTTTTAATCTTCTTCTGACGGCCACCCTTGGCAATGTATCGGCATCTCCGCTCCCTCGGTGGTCACTATCACGCTCCCGACTTCAGGCCTGGCGAGATGACCGATGATGGAGAATGTCTGGAAGTCGTGTCGGAATGTCTCATACATTGACATAGGAATCACATAGAGGAGTCTGAAGTCGTCTCCTCCGTTGAGCGCTGCTGACATCGGGTCGATGTTGAGCTTTTTCCCGGCCTCAAAAGAGTTCCCCTCGAACGGAATCTTGTCAGTGTATATTTTCACGCCGAGTCCGCTGTCTCTGTTCAGCCGCTTGACTGCATCGGCAAGGCCTCGGCTTAAAAGGTATCCATAAGACGGGATTATGCCTGAGTCGCCGAGCTGTCCCACGATGTCCGGATTCAGCTCCGGCTTGAGGTATGCCCCTACGAGCATCTTGTATCTTTCGATGTCCGGCTGTCCGGAAAGGCTTCCCGCCTTCTCGAATCTTCTCTTCTCGGATTCCAGGATGCTCATACCTAAAAATGCCGCTCCGACATTGCCTGATATACATACGAGATCCTTGCTGCTTGCGGATTTTCGATTCTCAGAGACTTCAGGAGAGGTTATGCCTGCTATAACTATGCTGATAACCAATCCGTTGCGTGACGGTGTAAGATCTAAGTCCGCTTTCTGTATATTGTGCTCTTCCGTCGCGGCGCAGATGCCGCTCCAGAGTTCGCTTATCTGAGGAAGGTCCAGTTTTGCGGAAATGCCCAGCCTGACAGAAATCGACTGAGGTCTCGCCATCGAGGAATAGAGTTCCCCGACCGTCCCGACGACACATTTGTATCCGAGGTGCTTCAACGGAAAATAAGTGAGGTCGAAATCGATTCCCTCAAGCCAGACTTTGGATGCTGTCCGTATTACGGAGCCTCTTTCTCCGCTGAGGAATGCCGTGCCGTCCGCCTGTCTGAAATGTGATGCGGCGAAGAGCTGGTCGATGGCCTCCACTTTCCCTATGTCGCTGAAATTCTTCTTTTCCATCTCCGTCAATGTCTTTAGCCTGCAAAATTAACAAATTATTTCCACATTTGTCCGAACCGATTATATGTGCTACATTTGTGGAAAACCAACAAAATATGTCATTCAAGAGAATTTTGGCTGCCGTTGCATCGGCATTGGCCCTCATACCTGCGGTTCGCGCAGCCGGGGACATTCCTGCGGAAATAACAGTGATTTCGTATAACATAAGGATGGGGGCGGGAAAAGACGGCACCAACTCCTGGGAATACCGTTATCCGGCCTCGGCGATGATGATCGAGGACCAGAAGCCTGACATCTTCGGACTTCAGGAGGCGTTCGACTACCAGAAGAAATATATGGAAGAGTACTGCAAGGGTTACAAGGCAGTAGGCGTCGGACGGGAGGACGGACGGCACAAGGGAGAGCATATGGCCATCTTCTACAACACGAAGAGGATAAAACTTCTCAAATGGGGGACATATTGGCTTTCCGAGACTCCTGATATCCCTTCAAAAGGCTGGGATGCGGCTTGTATGAGGACAGCCACCTGGACTCTGCTGAAGGATAAGAAGAGCGGCCGCAAGTTCTACTATGTGAACACGCATCTGGATCACGTAGGTCCTGTGGCGCAGCAGAAAGGTCTTGAACTTATCGTGAGCCGTATCAAGGAGATGAACAAGGAAGGCTATCCTATGATCCTTACCGGGGACTTCAATGTGGATCCTTCAAATCCGGTTCTCAACGACCTGGACAAGATGATGACAAGCGCCCGCAAGGCTGCGGTCAGGACCGACAATGGCGACACCTTCAACGGCTGGGGCAAGGGTAAAGGTGTCATCGACTATGTATATTACTCCGGCTTCAGCGCCTGCCCTCTCTTCGAGGTGATCAGAAAGCCATATATGGACAGGACATATATCTCAGACCATTACCCCGTCAAGGCCGTCCTGGTGTTCTGATTCTCCGATTGAAATCTATGTGCTTTTATACGGCTTGCCGATCTTATGGCAGCTGTGTAAAAGCACATTTTTATTTTGGCATTGTATCATCTCCAGGCGGATGAAACAGATCCTTAGGAGGCGCTCTTACGCGCGACCTTATACTTCAGCCCCAGACTCTTTATTTCAGCGATGAAGTCCGCAGTCACGGCGACCTGATACTTCTTGGATATGAACTCCACTATGTATCGGGATTTAGGGTCGTTGATGAACATTGTCAGCGGAATGTTGCCCTTGCTCGACTTTACGATATGCACCAGTTGTCTGCGGAAATCAGGAGTGATGTCCTGGGCTGGAATCTCCAGGGCGAATCCTGACAGCATATTGTCAGCGATATTTCCCAGAAGGCTGATTTTCTTCGGGCGGAACTTGTACGGAACACTTGTCATATTGGCCCTGTCCTCCGGTTTCACGAAATATGCTTCCTTGATTTCCCCCTCCACATATATGGCTGTGTGATCCTTCAGATACTCCATATAGGTCTCGTAATCCTTGCCGAAGAAAGCCATCTCATACGTGCCGCTGAAGTCCTCTATCAGCACTTTTGCGAACGGCTTGCCTGTCCTGGAAGTCTTTATCTCCACATTGTTTATGAACCCTGCCAGATACACCGGCATTGTCTTTCTTTCGCGTTCGCACTCGGTGATGAGGTCGTTCAGGCTTGCGAGCCTGCAGTTAGTGAATGTGTCCATCTCGAACTCGTAGCGCTTCAGCGGATGGTCGGATAGATACATACCGACAATGTCCTTCTCCTTCTTCAGAACTTCCAGAATATCAGGCTCCTGTGTCAATGCTGGCGGCTCTGGTTTTTCTATCTTCAGTTCTTCTGCGTCTCCGAACAATGATGCAGCATCATCTTCAGCATTCTGGTTAGTGACAGTGCCGTAGTTCATAAGTTCGTCTATGAACATCAGCCCGCTCTTGCAAGCGGTGAAGTATTTGCTCCTCTCTATGCCGAATGAATCCAGTGCACCCGAGTCCACGAGAGCCTCCATAGCCTTGCGGTTCACGACGCCGGCCATCCTTACACTGAAATCATATACGTCACTGAAGGTCCCGTGCGCCTCGCGCTCTTTTATGATGGCGTCCACGATATTGGCGCCGAATCCCTTCATTCCCCCCATACCGAAGCGTATGTCTCCGTTCTTGTTCACGGTGAAGTTGGACTCGCTCTCGTTCACGTCAGGGTTCAGGACACGGATCCTGTGCTTCTTGCAGTCTGCCATGATCGCCTGGATCTCAGTCATATTGCTCTTGTTCATACTGAGATTGGCAGCCTGGAACTCAGAAGGATAGTGTGCCTTTAGCCATCCGGTCTGGTAACTTACCCAGGCATAGCAGGTAGCGTGGGATTTGTTGAATGCGTATGAAGCGAACTTCTCCCAGTCCTTCCATATCTTTTTCAGGACATCCTCCGGATGGCCATTTCTCTTTCCGCCTTCGATGAACTCTCCGTAAAGGGACTGAAGGATGTCTATCTTCTTCTTACCCATTGCCTTACGGAGCTTGTCCGCCTTGCCTTTAGAGAACCCTGCCACCTTCTGCGAGATAAGCATCACCTGCTCCTGATAGACGGTCACGCCGTAGGTCTCTTTCAGGAATTCCTCCATAGCAGGAAGGTCGTATGTGATAGGCTCTTCTCCTCTCTTCCTGGCGACGAACGACGGAATGTAGTCCATAGGCCCCGGACGATACAGCGCATTCATTGCGATGAGGTCCTCGAAACGTTCCGGATGCAGTTTCTGGAGCCACTCCATCATACCCGGGGACTCGAACTGGAACACGCTCTTCGTATCTCCGTTCGAGTAAATCTCATAAGCCTTCGGGTCGTCGATAGGAATCTTCTCTATGTCAATGTCGATTCCGAACCTCTTTTTGACCTCTGCGAGGCAAATCTTGATGATGGACAATGTCCTGAGCCCCAGGAAGTCCATCTTCAGCATACCGACATCCTCGATGAATGAGCCCTCGTACTGCGAGACCCATACTTTCTGATCCGTAGCCTTGTCCACACCGAGGGTGATAGGTATATAGTCAGTGAGGTTTCCTCGGCCGATGATCATCGCACAGGCGTGGATTCCCACCTGGCGGATGCATCCCTCCAGTTGAAGAGCATATTTCAGCACTTCCTTCACCAGGGGCGTGCCGTTCTCCAGCTCGTTCTTCAATTCCGGGATATACTTCACGCAGTTCTTCAGCGTAGGTTTCTTGTCCACGTCCTTCTTTACGACCTTGTATCTCTTTCCGTCCTTCTCGATCACCTTTTCCCCGTTCTCCGGCTCCTCTCCATCCTTCAGTTCCACTTCGGATGTCTCAGTGACGGTGATAGGCTTGTCCGGAATCATCTTCGTCAGACGGTTGGACTCGTCCAGAGGCAGGCGGCTGATTCTCGCGACATCCTTTATGGCACCTTTCGCCGCCATAGTGCCGAACGTTATGACGTGTGACACGTGATCCACTCCGTAATGCTCCTGTACATACTGGATTACGCGATAACGTCCGTCATCGTCGAAATCCACGTCGATATCTGGCATTGACACACGCTCCGGGTTGAGGAAACGCTCGAACAGGAGGTCGTACTTTATAGGATCCAGATTCGTGATGCCCAGACAGTAGGCTACCGCTGAACCTGCGGCGGAGCCACGTCCAGGGCCTACGGATATCCCCTGTGCTCGGGCTGCCGCTATGTAGTCCTGGACGATGAGGAAGTAATCCGGGAAACCCATCCTGGAGATGGTCTTCAGCTCGAAATCAAGCCTTTCCGCCGTCTCTTTGTTCAGAGTGTCTCCGTACCGCTCCTGCGCTCCCTTGTAGCACAAGTGGCATAGGAACGCTACAGAATATCTGAACTCCTCGCCTCTGTCATTGCCCTTCTCGTCACACTTCCCGGCGTCTATCACATCCTTGTATTTCTCCAGCTGGTTGTCGATGTCGGCCAGGAATGACGGGTCTATCTGGAACTTGGGAAGCACGTGTCCGCGGTCTATGGTATAGCGCTCGATCTTTTCACAGACTTCCACCGTGTTTGAAATGACTTCAGGGTGATCCGGGAACAGCGCCGCCATCTCATCCTCGCTCTTCAGATACTCCTGCTGGGTGTATCTCAGCCTGTCTGCGTCATCAATGTAGGCATTGGTAGTCAAGCATATAAGCCTGTCGTGCGCTGGGCCGTCCTCTTTCCTTACGAAATGTGAGTCGTTCGTGGCAATTACCTTGACACCGTGCTTTTCCGCGAGGTCGAAGATGACCTCGTCATATTCCTTCTCTTTCTCATATACCTCAAGGGACTGGCCCGGGATCTCGGTCTTGTGGAGCATCACCTCCAGATAGTAGTCGTCCTTGAAGACTCGCTTGTGCCATTCTATGGCTTTTTCGGCGCCCTCTATGTCGCCTGCGAGTATGAGCCTAGGTATCTCGCCGGCCATACAGGCTGACGAGCATATTATGTCCTCGTGGTATTTCTCTATCACCTCGTGAGATACCCTCGGCTTGTAGTACATTCCCTCCAGATGCCCAGTGGACACGATTTTCATCAGGTTCTTGTAGCCGTTGTAGTTCTTGGCGAGCAGGATGAGATGGTAATACCCCTTCTCCTTCAACCTGTGGTCACCTTTGGACACATATATCTCACATCCGATGATAGGCTTTACTGACGGATGCTTGGCGGCGAACTTGAAGAACTCCTTCACGCCGTACATATTGCCGTGGTCTGTTATGGCCAGTCCCGGCATACCGAGTTCCTCGGCCCTGTTGAACAGGTTCTCTATGGACGCCTGGCCGTCCAGGATGGAGTACTGTGTATGTACGTGAAGGTGTACGAAAGCCATTTTTTCTCTCTGATTTTTGTTGGAGTTACGCTTGCTTGCCTATGTGCGGGACGCCTGCCTTTCCGGCAATTCCGCAAAATCATACAAAGATAGCAATAATTTTTGTCCGTAGGCAGCCGAAAAATTGAATGTCAGATAGGCACGATATTGACGAACATTGTTTATATTTGTGAATGAAGCAAATAGAAGATGCAGATGAAACGAATTAGACACATTTTGCTGATTGCTCTTATGCTGGCGGCGGTTCAGACTGCGGCGGCTCAGCAGAGCAGGCAGACCTACAGCATCTCCGGCAAGGTCATTGACACGAAGACTGGCGAAGCCGTCATCGGGGCGGCGGTCAATGTTGAGGACACCGGCATCTGGGCCATTTCGGACGAGAATGGCGCATTCACATTGACGGAGATACGTCCGGGCACATATTCGGTAGTCTTCTCCTGTCTCGGATTCGTGGACAAGAAGCTATCCTTCACCGTCCGCAAGGACATTCCGAGCCTGACTATCAAGCTGGACCAGAACACCTTGGCGCTTAACAGCGTTGTCGTTACGGCTGAGCGTGACAAGGAAGGGATGAACACCTCGCTGAAGTTCGGAGCTAACGCTCTCAACCACTTGCAGATGAGCAATGTCACCGATATCAGCTCTCTCCTTCCGGGAGGCAAGACAGTGAATCCGGACCTGACTTCTGACAATGCGGTCTCTCTCAGAAGCGGAGGATTGGCGGCCGGGAATGCCGCATTCGGTACTGCGCTCGAAGTGGATGGCGTGAGGGTCGGGAACAATGCTTCTTTCGGCGCGATGTCCGGAACGGGGACTCGTAACATCTCTACGGAGAACGTCCAGTCGATAGAGGTCATAACGGGTGTCCCTTCAGCGGAATACGGAGACCTTAACAGCGGAATGGTGCGTATAAACACCCGCAAGGGCCTCACTCCGTGGAACATAACATTTGCTGTGAATCCAAGGACATATCAGGCGTCGGCATCCAAGGGCATTGACCTGATGAAGAACAGGGGGGTGCTTAACGTCAGCGCCGAATGGACCCGCGCGACACAGAAACTGTCTTCCCCTTACACGTCTTATACGAGGCGCGGGTTTTCCGCTTCGTACAGCAACACGTTCAGAAAGGTGCTGAAGTTCGAGGCGGGTGCCACCGGTAACATCGGCGGAATGAACACGAAAAATGACCCTGACGCATATACAGGTACGTGGAATAAGGTGAGGGATAATGTGTTCCGTGCCAACACCTCGCTTACCTGGCTCTTGCGCAAATCCTGGATAACGAACCTTAAGTTCGACGCATCTGTGAACTATAATGACAACCGTTCGCAGGATCACGCCTATGGCTCGTCCGCGTCAATGCTTCCGGCTGTGCATTCCGAGCTGGAGGGCTATTATCTGGCGGACAGACTGCCGCTCAGCTACTATTCGGACAAGATAGTCGATTCGCGCGAACTTGACTATGCCGCATCTCTCAAGTACGAGTGGTTCAGGAAGTCAGGGAAACGGCTCAGCAAGCTGAAGGCAGGCGTGCAGTGGAAGGCTAACGGCAATGTCGGTGACGGAGAATACTATAAGGATCCGTCCCTTGCCGCCAACGGCTATCGCCCGCGCCCTTACAGCCAGTATCCGTTTATGCACAATGTCGCCGCCTATGTCGAGGAGGACTATACCTTCCCGATAGGGAAGACTTCGCTTCAGGTTTCTGCGGGACTCCGTCTGGAGAACCTGTTCGTGAAAGACACCGACTACAAGAATGTCAGCAGTCTGTCGCCGAGGCTTAACGCCAAGTGGAAGCTCTCCGACAATGTCTCCATCCGCGGCGGCTGGGGCGTGAGCGAGAAACTTCCGTCATTCTACATCCTATATCCGGTCCAGAAGTATCGTGATATCCGGACTTTCGGTTTCTCGCACGGGGACGCTTCTTCGTATGTGTATTATACTCAGCCGTATAAGATGCTGTATAACGATGACTTGAAATGGCAGAAGAACTACAACGCAGAGCTTGGCGTGGAGGCTTACTTCTGGAGGACATCGGTGTCTCTAGTGGGCTTCTTCAACAAGACAAGGGATCCATACACCTATCAGAATGTCTATACCCCATTCTCTTATAATATAATGTCCATTCCGTCAGGATACACAGTGCCTGACGACCCTCAGATTCGCGTGGATAGCCAGACTGGTCAGGTGTATATGCGAGGCGGAGACGAGGAATTCTGGACTCCTATGGACACCAAGGTCACAGACAGGACATTCTTCGAGTCGCAGATGCCTGGCAACGGCGATGACATCTACAGGACAGGAGCGGAACTCATCATAGACTTTCCTGAGATAGCGCCGCTGAGGACCAAGTTCAGATTCGATGCGAACTATGCCTATACCCACTACATCGATAATACATTGAATTATTTCTACAGGACAGGATGGTCGCATACGACGCTGAAGGACAGGTCTTATCAATATGTGGGAATATATGCAAACGGAGGTGCGTCAGGGACATCCAACGGCAAGGAGTCGCATACTCTGGATGCGAATCTGACAGCCATCACTCACATCCCGGAGGCAAGGATCATCATCACCTGTCGGCTCGAAATGTCACTGCTGAACCGCTTCCGCAACCTCTCCCGCTACCAGGGACACGAATATGCCTATAATGTCAATGCTGACGGCACCGAGTCCATAGGCGGAAGTATCTACGGCTCGAAAAGCTATACAGCCATACGTCCTGTGAAATATATGGACGAGAACGGGGCTGTGTATGACTTCACTGACAAGGAGGCTGCCGATCCGGAGTTCGCGAACCTGATCATAAAGTCGGGAAACGCCTATACATTCGCCCAGGACGGTTACGGAGCATATCTATCGGCCAATCTGAGCGTCACGAAGGAAATAGGTGACCACGTGTCTATCTCTTTCTTTGCAAACAACTTCACGAACTCCAGGATGTTCGTGACTTCGAAGGCGACAGGCGTGAGCGCCATATTCACCCCGTCATTCTATTACGGACTTACCTGCAGACTTAAATTCTGAACGATATGAGAAAGATAATATATATTGTGCTTTCTGCATTGACCCTGGCCTCCTGCGTAAGCATGAAGACCGGGGACCAGTACGATGGTGCATTGCATAGGCTCGTAGTGGAGCCTCTTTATCCTGACGGATTTCCGGAGAGCGAGAAGGCCGGGGTCGCGGTCACGGCTACGGACAGGAATCTGGGAAGCCAGTATTCACAGGCGACAGGTGCCGATGGAACCGCTGTCATGGAATTGCCGGCGGGCAGCTACAGGGTGGCGTATAGCCATATCAGTGACGGAGTCTCCTACAACGGTTCCATTGACAAGGTCATACTGGACGGGGCCAGGTCAGTCAGACTTCAGGTGAAGGACTCGCGTTCCGGCAAGATCGTCTTCAAGGAAATCTACTCCGGTGGGTGCACGAGGTATCCGGAGCAGGGGAACTATATGAGCGACTCTTATGTGATTCTGCATAACAATACGTCTGATACACAATATCTTGACGGGCTATGCTTCGGCACCCTGGATCCGTATAACTCTACCGCCACGAATGTGTGGACATCCGTGGATCCCGAGACGGGGGAGACCATATATCCTGATTTCGTGCCGATAGTTCAGGCCATTTGGCAGATAGGTGGAGACGGGGCTACATTCCCGCTGGCCCCTGGCAAGGATGCCGTAGTGGTCATATATGGAGCTGTCGACCATGCATCCAGGTATCCTAATTCGGTGAATCTTAACAAGGAGGAATATTTCGTATGCTACAATACCACGTATTTCCCGAATCCTTCATATCACCCGGCGCCGGGAAACAACATACGGCAGGATCATATTCTGGATGTGGTCATCAAGACAGGTACGTCCAATGCTTATGTCTTCTCGAATAATTCTCCTGCTCCTGTGATTTTCAGGGCTCCGGAGGGCACTACGATGAAGGATTTCGTGGCGGATGCGGGGAATATCATGCAGAAGCCGGGCTCTACGAATGACCGTATCGTGAAACTGCCTGTGGACTGGGTGCTTGATGGTGTCGAGGTCTTCGTGAAAGGCGGCATGAACAAGAAGCGCCTGGCTCCAGGCATAGATGCGGGGGCTGTGGACTTCTCGGGTTCGTACCAGGGACATACAATATTCCGTAAGGCTGATGAAGAAGCCAGCCAGGTGCTTGGATATGAGGTTCTCGTGGATACGAACAATTCTACAAATGATTTTTATGAACGCGAAAAACAGTCACTCCATGAATAGGATATTAAGGACATTAGCGGCTTCGGCCTTTCTTATGTGGTCTGCCGGGCTGTTTGCGCAGACATTCGATATCGTGGAGCGCAGAGACTTCTGGAATGCCGGAAGGAATGTGAACGGACTCCGTATGGATTCATTGACAGTATCTTATGCGGAACTTCGCGGGGACTATACCGGCGGCAGTTTTCGGGATGTCAGCGATCCTGTCTCGCAGTGGAGCGCCGGAGCCGAGGCCGGAACCATCACGCATCTGAAGAGGTTCTCGATGATAGGAGCTTTCTCCTTCAGGAATGCGGAGGAAAGAAAGGCCTGCGGGTCGATGTCTGCCCGCCCGGGGCTTTATCCGGTGGACATCTACGAGTTCACTCCAGGCAGGAAGACCAGGCAGACATATTCGTTCCTCGGGGGAATAACCGTGGACCTGAATGACAGCTGGCGCATTGGAGGAAAGATGGATTTCACAGCGGAGAACTATACGAAACGCAAGGACTTGCGCCATACGGACTATCTTCTGGATATGACAGTTGCTCCGGGACTGATGTGGCACAGGGGAGATCTGGCCGTCGGTGCCAACTATATATTCACCAAGACTTCCGAGACTATCACGGCTGAGGAACTGGGAATAACCTCCGGAGTCTATTATGCATTCATTGACAAGGGAATGATGTACGGAGTCCGCGATATCTGGGATAATTCCAGTCTGCATATAAGGGAGTCAGGGGTGAGCGGGTTCCCGTCCAGGGAACTTTCCCACGGAGCCGCCGCACAGATTCAGTGGAGGAACCTTTATGCCGACATAGAGGCGCTTTCCAGCCACGGAAGCACAGGCGAGAAGCAGAAAATGTGGTATGACTTCAGCGGCTGGTCTCTCGGGGCGCGTGTGGATTACAGAATTCCGGCTCAGGAGATGAACCACTATATCCGCGGCAACTACACCTTCCGCACCCAGGACAATGATGAGAATGTCCTTGAGGATGTTACGGAGAGTGGTGTGACCACTACACGAAAGTATGGTGCGAACACTATCCATACGCGCCAGAATATCCATGCAGGGCTGGAATGGGAAGTCCTTCTCGATACCGGGGAGTATTTCAATGCCGGTGCCACCTGGAATCAGGACCGTGAGGTGTCCACGCTGATGTATCCGTTCGTGAATACGTGCAGGACCGACGTCTTCGGTGCCTATGCAGCTTTTCTTCTGAAGTCAGGAAGGATAGATTGGAAAGCCAGGGTGGAATTCTCCAAAGGAAAAGACGATGAAGTGCATGGACGGACATCTGACATCGATGTGGCAGGGGAACCTTTCAGGATGGATGATTATGAGTCCATAATGACGGCATATAAGACCTGTGCGAAGGGTGATGCCGAGATGGCTGTCAGATATAATTTCCGCAAGGGCGTCTATATCGAGGGCGCTTATGAGGTCCTCAGGCTTCTTAAGGATGTCTCCGGAGTGGATTTCGGAAAGGACAAATATAGATACACTGCATCGCTTAAAATAGGATATAATTTTTAATGACAGATAATTATGAAGAAAGTAGTTTTCCTCGCAGCTGCAGTCGCCGCATTGGCAGGCTGCCAGACCGAGAAGGTCGAGACCCTGGCTCCCGGACTTGTAAAGATAGTTCCGGTGATGACCAAGGTTACAGACGTGAATTTCGAGAATGGTGACAAGGTGGGCGTCTCCATAATGCAGGGCGAAGTGGCCTATGCGAGCAATCAGCTTCTCACATATTCGGACAATGTGTTCTCCGGTTCTCTGATGTGGTATGCGGAGGCTTTGACACCATCGACATTGACAGCGTACTATCCTTATTCCGAGACAGGGGTGCCTTCATCATTCACGGTCGCCTCGGACCAGACGAAGGGCTATGCGGCATCCGACCTCATTGCCGGCAGAAAGGAGAATGTCACTCCTTCTGTAAATGCCATAGTCGTGCCTTTCAAGCACATGCTCTCCAAGATCTCTCTCAAGGTGGACAACCAGTCCCAGGCCGGAATCGCCTCTGTCGAGCTCCGCTGCTCCAAGACCACCGCTGACGTTGACCTCGTCAATATGACAGCGTCTGCCTCGGAATCATCTGCTGTCGAGGCCGTCAAGGCTCTCGAGGTCAATGCCGGTGAACTTTACAGCGCCATCGTTGTGCCTCAGACCGTGGCTTTCGAACTGGCGGTAACTACTTCCACCGGCAAGGAACTTACACAGAAACTTGTCTCCACGGAGCTGAAGCAGGGGCTTCAATATACTGTGAATGTGAAAGTCATGCCGTCCGATATCAAGGTGTCCATTTCCGGCGATATAGAGAACTGGGGCGACGGCGGAGAGATAAGCGGCGATGTGCCTACATACATTGACTTTGCGGAGTATGACGGATATTTCATCTACAAGAATGAGAAATATACCACGGCGAAGATGTCCGACGGCTCAGTGTGGATGACGCAGTCTATGCGTTATGTTCCTGAAGGATATACGGTCTCTACTGATCCTGCCGCTGCGGATGCTCATATATGGGCTCCATATACCATCGAGAACGGCGCCGGGAAGCCTTCCACTGACGAGACTCTGGTGGAGAAGAACGGATATCTCTATGACTATCAGGCTATCTTCGGCGAGGAAATCACCGCGGACAATGCAGGCTCGTTCGAGGGCAAGCAGGGTATCTGCCCTAACGGATGGCACGTGCCTACAAGGGCTGAATATCTGACTCTCTGCGGATACTCGAACAAGGGTGCCAATGACGATGCTGTCATCACTGATGAGAATGCCCTGTTCTGGGACAAGACTGCAGGTTACGGCTCTGTGAAGAAAGCGAATGAGCTCGGATGGAACTTCGTGTTCGCAGGTAACCGTCAGAAGGCATCATTCTCTGCCACGGGACAGTATGGTAAAACTGCGATATCTGCAGCCAATACGAGTGATGCTTCTTTTGTCGGTAGCCCGTCTATTACTTATATGGCGTCATCGACGTTGAACAAGGCGAATTATGACAGCAAGGACCCTACGAAACTAAATAGCATCCAGTTCTTCGGGATGATGACCACGTTTACAGGTACATATAAGGACGGACGCCTTTCGATGAGTTTTGTGCATATTGAGAACGGCGTAAG
>CAKUVD010000005.1 GCA_934695325.1 uncultured Bacteroidales bacterium
TCATAACATCAGACGCTCTGCTTATTTTACACCGTAATAGGCTAACTTTTAGGGCATTGGCACGACATTCAGCAAAAATTTAAAAAGTTCATAAAAATAATGCGGAAAACCTGCAACAGGCAGATATCTGCATTGACAGCCTTCCGGTGGATATTCCCTCGGTAGAGAAATTGAATATCCAAGCATACGGGCGATTGGTCTCATAATCCCACCAGTTCACATTGGAGAAGCCGGTACCGATGTTCTGACACCAGCCTTTTCCAAAGTTCGTATTATTCGCTTCAGTTCCCCTGTTCACATATTTGACAGCGCTGCTGCTGGCATACGGCCCAGCCCATTCCACAGTCCCGTCTGGATTTCGGCTTATCATATCAGCATACTTGGATACCTCAGGGACCTGATCCCTGCCGGCCGAAAGGTCCAGGATAATGCCGCATCCATTTTTATTCGTATTATTCTTGTCTACGGACGGAAACAGCGCCTTGTTGGTGCCGTTGCCGACAGGGCCGAGGTAGCAGAATGTCTGTCCATCATACATATGCTGTATATCAGTTGTCTGCACATACTCCTTAGCCACCGAGTGAGTATATCTGCGGCTATAGGTATGATCCATCCATCCGTTTGTACCATACGACGGACGCATCGTAGTGTCAGCCTTGTTCGGCACCCAATAACGATATTCCGTCAGAAGTGCGGAGAAACCATCCTCAAAGTCGTCTTTCATCTGCCCCCATACATCGCTCTTGTTCTGATGGCGTATCTGATAACGGCCAATGTTGGCGAGAGTAGGGTCGTCATCAATTTCGGCAGGATCCGCACCATTCCTCCAGTCCATACGAGGAAAGGCATCGTGGACAATGACACCAGACATCTTGCCGGAGCCGTAAGGCAGACGCGTCCCGTCGCTTCTGTAAACACACACGGTATTTGTCACCATATATATGTCATCGCCGTTGATGTCACGGACAAGACGAGGATACTCAGAGAACCGGTTTGCGTTAGTCGCCGCCGTGTATCCGTCATTGACAGGGACGAGAGATCCCTTCCTGACAGGGAACTCCACATCCTTCAATGTCACATAAGTGTACACGTCATTATCCGTCAAATCCCTGATGAACAATTCCTTGACAGGGACAGATGACTTCGTGCCCGAAACCCTGGACGTGACCATAGTCTTGGTAACCCCGGTAATATCGCAACGCAACGGCTCTTCTTTCAAATCCGCGACCGCTCCGTGCATAAGTATCTGGACCTTGTCATATTGTTCGAAGATATTGTCCCCTTCCGTGGTCGTCAGAATGGACACGCCTCTACTCCCGTCCTCAGACTCCAGATATACTGTCCTGTTCGATATAGAATAGTCGATGGATGAAGTAGTCTTCTGTTCGTTAGCCCCTGCATTGCCGCTTGCCGTATTGCTTACGACGCATCCTTCAATCAGGACATAATCATTGATGACCTTGCCCGTAGAATATTTTTCAATAAATTCATCAAGAGAGATCAATCGACCTAGCGTATTGTTGGCGCTCTTCTGAAGAAGATTCACAAGAAGCGACACCTTGTCTCCCCAGCCGTCAGTATATGACAGCATAACACTCGCAGCACGAGGCGCTACTTCATCAGGATTTCCTGACAATGTCAGTTCTAGCTCTCCTGCGCCATCTCCATCCTCGGAGACATTTACGGCTTGAACCCATTCGTCTCCTTCTGTCGCATATTCGGTGGTCACATCCATATATTTGAACGGAATGTTCGTGGACAATGCTGATTTGACCAGTCCTGCCGAACCGTCAGCGACAATTGAGGTATTGTTCATAGCAAGCTTTGCAACGAGCCATCCTCTCTGCTTGATAGTGATCGTATCCTTGCGGCTGTCCACATCGCTGATGAGAGCCAACCGGCCCTTTCTCTTGAACTCCGCATTAGGGTCGCAGGACTCATAAAGGCGGATGTTCGGCACGGCACATTTAAGAAACTAAACATTGGCCAAGACGGATGGTTCCAGATATTCGCCTTGGCATTTGCTCCTGACGGAAAGATATGGGTCGGTACGGAAGACGGACTGATGATTCTGGAAAATGACCACTGCATATATAAGTCCGATTTCAAGACAATAAAGGACAAAAGCATAAGAAGCCTATTCAGAGACTCCTCCGGCGGAATATGGATAGGCACCGAGTTCGCAGGAGTCAAATACTGGAACCAGAAACGAGACAAATTCCGGCCCTATGTGATCCCTGACAGAGTCCCTGACATTGAGGATGAAATCATCACGGCGATATATTGTGATCCCTCAGGCGCTATATGGACAGGAACCAGATACAACGGACTCGACAGATACTTTCCTGCGACAGGAGAACATCACCACTATGAGGTGGACAATGTCAGGACTATCTGCATAAGCGAAGACGGAAGATACGCCTATACCGGTGCGGAGGTGAACGGAATGCATTCCATAGACCTGCGGACAGGAGCAGTACGGCTGCTCAAGACACCTATAGACATTATGTCAATAGTCAAGGCCGAAAATGGTAAGCTCTGGCTAGGATCACTTGTAGGACTTTAGCTCTATCATCCCGAGACTGACCTTGCAGAACGCATCATACCGGAGACAGGGAACAGACTGATCCGTTTCCTCAACCTGTACAAGGACAGCAGAGGCCGGCTCTGGGCGGGAGCAAAGGAGCACCTGATGGTATTCAGGACGGATAATGACAATGCAGTCCGTGCCATAACGCCACCTGCGCTCAAAGACATCGTCCAGATACAATGCTTCTACGAGACATCCGACAGCACAATGTGGATAGGAACCTTGGACGGCCTTATCGCATACAAAGAAAAGGACTCAGATAAAGTGATGGAGCAGGCTCATTATATTTTGGCGGAATAAATGGAGTAGAGGTATTCCGTCCTGATGAGATATTTGCGAACACCGAGACTTGGAGTCCCGCCATAACGGAGTTGATAGTGAACAACTCCTACATAAAGCCCTATGACGGATCCGGGATATTGAAAGAAAGCATCAGATTCGCAAAAGACATAAAACTCCATCACGCTTCGATTCTCGTGCGCCGATATGGTATCCGGAAACAGCAACACGTTCAAATACAAACTGGAAGGGTTTGACAAGGACTGGAACGAGGCCAGAGGACACGAAGCGACATATACGAACCTGGATAAAGGAAGATACACATTCCTGCTGAAAGCTGCTAACAACGACGGTATATGGTGCGACACGACGAAACGACTGGAAATCACAGTCAGACCAATATGGTATAAAAGCACTATCGCACAGTTTCTATTCTTTGCGCTGATCGCGGGAGCTACGGTCACATTCGTAATCTGGCTTCTCAAAAAAAGAAAAAGACAAAGTCCAGGAAATAAGGCAATTGAAAAAGACCTACGAGGAGAGGGTTCAGAAGAGCAAGCTGGAGATATACGTCGATGAGTCATACAACCTAAAGCCTCAGGAAGAAGCATTCCTGTCTTCCGTGCTCGCCTGCATTGAGCAGAATATACCGAACCAGACATTCACAGTGGAAACTCTGGCGGAGAACGTATGTCTCTCTCGCGGAAACCTGCACTTGAAAGTAAAGGCGCTGACCGGGAAAACGCCAGTGGAACTCATCAAGACTATGAGGATGAAGAAAGCCTGCGCACTTATGAAAGAAACGGGCCTTCCGATATCCGAGATCGCCGAACGGACAGGTTTCCAGACCTCCGGCTACTTTATCACAGTATTCAAGAGCACCTTCGGGGAGACTCCCGGGAAATATGCAAGCAGAGTCAGAAAGAGCTGAATGAAATTTAAACCGCCTCTAATTACGAGAAAACCAAGTTTTTTCAGAAAAAAGACTTATTTTTGAAAAGTTTATTGAAACTTAAAAACAGATTCTGAATATGAAAAGGATTTTCGCATTGATCTTGGCGGCATTACTCGCCTCCGGAATGACCCTGGCGCAAGAAAGCCCCAGATGGGTCAGGAAGAACTGCATCTCTCCGGACGGGACGAAGATTGCGTTCAGCTACAAGGGGGACATATTTGTAGTCCCGGTATCCGGAGGAAGAGCGCTTCAGATAACGACAAACAACGCATACGACTCAGAGCCGAAATGGACAGCGGACAGCAAGAACATCATTTTCACTTCATACAGAGAGAGAAGCAAGGACATATTTATGACGTCCTGTGAAGGAGGCGTCCCGAAAAGGCTTACATTCCATCCTGGGAAGGAAACCCTTTTGGCAGTGCTGCCGGACGGAAAAATACTGTTCTCAGCCAACATTGAGCCGGACGTGAGATTTGACGGCTTCCCTGGAGACGCTCAGTTATACTACACAGACACCACCGGAGCAAGGCCTGTCAGAGTCACATCGCTTCCCATCTCGGAGATAAGCGTAAACAAGGACGGCACGATCATCTATGAGGATCTGAAAGGCTATGAGGATCCTTTCAGGAAACATCATACATCAGCAGTCACAAGAGATATCTGGATGTACAAAGGAGCGGCGCCGGTGAAAGGGACGAATTCACGGCTCAGCATAAATGAGAACGGGATTTTCAGCAGGCTCAGCGATTATGCAGGCGAGGACCGCAACCCAGTGTTCGCCGCAGACGGTGACACGTTCTACTACCTCAGCGAGCGCGACGGAAAGGCAATGAACGTCTACAGAAGTTCCATTTCCGCACCGACGAAATCCGTCCAGCTGACATTCGAGACAATGAATCCTGTACGATACCTTTCAGTTTCCGACAATGGGATTCTCGCCTATTCATATAATGGAGACCTCTATACCCTGAAGGAAGGCGGAAAGCC
The DNA here is from genome assembly GCA_934695325.1 of uncultured Bacteroidales bacterium. Classification (GTDB taxonomy): domain Bacteria; phylum Bacteroidota; class Bacteroidia; order Bacteroidales; family UBA932; genus Cryptobacteroides. Next base: position 4,815 of record CAKUVD010000005.1, read on the forward strand.
GGAAAAGGTAAGAATCAGCGTCTATTCGGATCAGGATGAACGAGACATCGAGAAGCTTACTATGTCAGGAGGAGCCACCGCACTCTCCATATCCCCTGACCAGAAGGAAGTGGCCCTGGTAGTTAGAGGCGACGTGTTCGTCACGTCAGCCGATTACAGGACAACCAAAAGAATCACCAATACAGCAGAGCAGGAAAGAGGCGTAAGTTTCGCAAGCGACGGCAGGGCATTGTATTATGCAGCAGAGAGAAACGGCAACTGGGGCATTTGGAGGACATCTCTGGTGAACAAAGATGACAAGGGGTTCACCTATGCCAATGATTTCAAGGAGGAACTTTTCTCTGACGAAGGCGAGACCTGCTTCCAGCCACAGGTATCCCCAGACGGAAAATATGTGGCATACCTCAGGGACAGAACGGAACTCGTGATAAAGCCCACAAAGGGAGGTAAGGCCATCTCAATGCTCAAGGGGGCAAATTATTCCTATGCAGACGGAGACATATCCTTCGAGTGGAGTCCTGACAGCCATTATCTGCTCTCCACATATCAGGCAAACGGTGGCTGGAACAACGTGGACATCGCTCTCATTGACATTGACACCAAAGAAGTGACCAACCTCACTGAAAGCGGATACAACGATGTAGCCTTCAGATGGGCCCTCGGAGGAAAGGCTATGGTATGGCAGTCCGACAAGGACGGTTACAGAAGTCACGGCAGCTGGGGCGCGGAGGATGATGTCTACATAATGTTCTTCGACGCCGATGCGATGACCAAGTTCTTCCGAGACAAGGAAGATGACGAAATCGCCAAGCTTCTCACGCCTGACAAGAAGGAGGCTAAAGAAGAAAAGAAGAGCGAGAAAAAAGACAGCACAGACGCTAAGAAAGTCGAGAAACTCAAGCTCGATCTCGCAGGCAGGGCCGACAGGATATTCAGGCTCACAAGATTCTCAGGAAGGCTGGGAGACCACTATCTTACAGACGATGGAAAGAAACTGTTCTATGTGACCAGGCTGGAAAGCGGTTACGACCTGTGCGTGATGGATATGAAAGAGGGCAGCGTGAAAGTGCTCAAGAAAGGCGTGTCCGGTTCTATGATACCTTCAACTGACGGCAAATACATCTACCTCGCCACCGGTTTAGGCATCAGCAGGATCAGCGTCAGCGGAGGTGACTCCAAGACAATCACATACGCAGGAGACTATGATTTCAAGCCGAAGGCTGAACGGGAATATATCTTCAACCATATGTGGAAACAGGTCAAGGAGAAATTCTACGACCCTGATCTTCACGGCGTGGACTGGGACTTCTACAAGGAGAACTACTCGCAGTTCCTTCCTTACATAAACAACAACTTCGACTTCCAGGAGTTGCTCTCCGAAATCCTCGGCGAGCTCAACGCTTCGCATACCGGAGGGCGCTACTCATATAGCGGCGGCTTTAACTTCGGCCATCTCGGAGTCATCTATGACGAGGACTATGAGGGCGACGGCCTCAAGATAAAGGAGGTCCTGACAGACGGCGTACTTGCAGTCGCCTTTCCGGAGCTCAAGGCAGGAGACATCATAAAGAGCATTGACGGGCAGGATATCAAGGCTGGCAAGGATTGGTATCAGCTTCTCACCGGCAAAGCAGGAAAGAAGACATCCATAGTCATATCCAAAGGAGGGAAAAAGGAGGCCGAGATATTCGTGAAGCCTTCATACTCAGACTACCGACTTCTGTACAAGCGCTGGGTCAAGCAGCGTGAGGCCAAAGTGGCAGAACTCTCCGGTGGGAAAATCGGCTACGTGCACGTGGAAGGGATGAACTCGCCAAGCTTCAGGGAGGTCTATTCAAAGGCTCTCGGAAAATATCGCACGGCAGACGCTCTGATCGTGGACACCAGGCATAACGGCGGCGGATGGCTGCACGATGACCTCGTGACATTCCTGAGCGGCAAGGCATACGTAGACTACAAGCCTAGAGGACAATATATCGGCACAGATCCTTACAGCAAATGGACAAAACCGTCCTGCGTGCTCGTATGCGAGGACAACTACTCTGACGCTTGCGGATTCCCTTATGCATATCAGGCTCTCGGAATCGGAAAGCTCATCGGCACGCCAGTCGCAGGAACTATGACTGCAGTATGGTGGGAGACGCAAATTAACCAGAGCATCATCTTCGGCATTCCGCAGGTCGGCTCCTGGTGCATAAAGGACGGACATTTCAGTGAAAACCACCAGGTCAATCCTGACATCCTCGTCTACAATGACCCTGTGTCTGTCCTCAAAGGAGAGGACAAGCAACTCGAAGCAGCCGTGAAGGAGATGCTTGCAGAATCAGCAAAATAATGTAATATGGAAGACAGGAAAATAGTCATCATCCCGACCTATAACGAAAAGGAGAACATCGAAAACATCATCAGAAAGGTATTCTCCTTAGACGGCGGATATGACATACTCATAATCGACGACGGCTCGCCAGACGGAACCGCCGCTATCGTGAAGGGCCTCCAGCAAGAATTCCAAAGCAGGCTCTTTATGATAGAACGCAAAGGCAAGCAAGGCCTGGGAACAGCCTACATCACCGGATTCAAATGGTCATTGGCCAACGGATACGACTACACGTTCGAGATGGATGCGGACTTTTCCCACAACCCGGATGACCTTCCGAGGCTGTACAAGGCCTGCAAGGATGGAGCAGATCTAGCGATAGGCTCCAGATATTGTGACGGCATAAGCGTGATAAACTGGCCTATAGGCAGGATCATAATGTCATACTATGCCTCCGTATATGTAAGGACAGTGCTCGGAATGAAGGTCTATGACTGCACGGCAGGCTTCAAATGCTACAGCAACAAAGTCTTGGCGGCCATTGACCTGGACAATGTACAGATGAAGGGTTACGGTTTCCAGATAGAGATGAAGTACACGACCTACAGATTAGGATTCAAGATCGTGGAAGTTCCTATCATCTTCGTTAACCGCAAGGCCGGCACGTCCAAGATGAGCGGTGGCATATTCGGAGAAGCATTCTGGGGCGTACTCAAGCTCAAGTTCAGAAAAATCAAGCCGAAAGCACAGATAAAATAGAACATTATGGAGAACACTCATAAAGTTCTTCTTTCAGGAGCGTCCATTGTCACAGCCGAAAAGGCCGGGCAAGGGGCGCTTCTGATTGAAGGAGAAAAGATAAGCAGGATATGGTATGCCGATGACAAGGGTTCCGCAGAATACGACGGCAGAGAAGTGACTATGGAGAGTCTCGCACAGGAGATCCTGAAGGATCATCCAGACGCCGTATTTGAAGACCTCGGAGGAAAAGTGCTTATGGCAGGCGGTATAGACGCACACGTACATTTCAGAGAGCCTGGTATGACGGAGAAGGCCGATATGGCTTCCGAATCACGCGCCGCACTTCTGGGAGGAATCACTTCTTTCATTGATATGCCAAACACTAAACCGCCGACCACAGACCTCCAAAGGCTCCACGAGAAATGCGCACTGGCCGACGGAAGGTGCTTCGCAAACTGGGGCTTCCACATAGGTGCGGACAATGTCAATGCAGACGACATCAGGGAATGGTTGTCCTGTGACAGGAAATTCGCCGGAGTGAAAGTTTTTATGGGGTCATCGACAGGCAATATGCTCGTGGACAGCGATACATCCCTGAAAAGACTGTTCAGCCTCGGAAATGCACGGGTTCTTGTCCATAGTGAAGACGAATCAATCATAAAGGCGAATCTGGAAAAGGCGAGAGCCACTTTCGGCGAGGATATCCCGATGAGAGAGCATGAGAACATACGCAGCCGCCAGGCCTGCATCAAGAGTACGATCAAGGCTCTGGAAATGGCGATGGCTCAAGGCACAATGCTGCACGTGTGCCACGTATCGACGACTGAGGAGGTGGAGATGATACGTGCGGCCAAACAATATAACCCGGAGATAACCGCCGAGACATCAGCCAACTATCTCTGGTTCTGCGATGAAGACTATGACAGGCTGGGCAGCAGGATCAAATGCAATCCCGCCATAAAGACAAGACGAGACAGGGACGCCCTGAGAAAAGCGCTCAAGGAGGGCATCATTGACACCATCGGTTCAGATCACGCCCCACATCTTCTGCAAGAGAAGGCCCGGCCCTATCTGACCTGCCCTTCGGGAATGCCGTCCGTGCAGCAGGAAATCTCCGTCCTGCTTACAATAGCCTCAGAGGAAGGCATCCCGCTGACGACAATAGCCTCGGCAATATCCGAAAAGGCTGCGAGGATGTTCGGCATTGACCGGCGCGGGCAGATTCGCGAAGGCTGGTACGCAGACCTCATCGTCATTGATCCGGAAAAGGAATTCACAGTCGGGGAATCTGAATACGGTGCAGCCGGAGCTGCATACAAATGTGGCTGGACTCCTTATGAGGGAGCACGCCTCAAAGGAATCGTCGAAGATGTCTACCTCAATGGAAATCTCGTAGTTAGAGGAGGCCGACTGACATCAAGGGCTCCGTATGGAGAAAAGCTAGTCTACAGCGCTTGATGATATACAGCTCTACCTTTCCTCTTTTCGAAGGCACCGTGTAGCTTTCTGCGACATTACCACGCCTATGCAGGAGACGGCAATGCCGGCCCACTGAAGAGGAGTAAGCATCTCCTGCCCAAGAACCCAGCCGGCCAATGCAGTACACACAGGAATGGTGGACATAAATATGCTGGATTTCGCCACGCCAAGATATTTTATGGTATATGCCCAGAGACCGAAGGCAATGCTGGAGCAGAATACGGCAAGACAGAGAATCGGCCTGATGACCGACCAGGACAAGTAGAGTTCTGCATTGAAGTTCCTTATGCCCGGGCCGAGGAACAAAGGGAGAAGATACACAGAGCCTATGAGGAACTGGTACATCACGATTACCAGAGGCTCATAAGAATCTGTAAGATACTTCGTCAGTGATGCGTGCCCGACTTCAGCCAAGACAGCTATGACAAGCAGGCCAATTCCAAGAAGGAATGAACTGCCTATCGTCCCGTGGCATAACGTCACCATAACTATGCCTCCGAGGCAGACAAGTATTCCGGCCATATTGAACAAGGAGAACCTCTCCCTGAATATGAATATGCCGACCATAACCGAGAAAATCGGGCTGGTGGCTATGAGAAGCGAACTTATCGTCGGGGAATCTGTGAGTCGTATCCCATAGGTTTCAGCGACAAAATAGATAAACGGCTCAAACAGAGCGATGAGCAGGAACTTAGGGATGTCCTTCCTTTTTATGGCAAGACTCTTGCCGAGGCATTTGTTGGCGATGAGCAGGACCGTCCCGGCGAGGAAGATACGCGTAAAGACTATGAATTCGACGGGAACGCCTTGCGACAGCAGTGAATCGCTCCACAAATATGACATTCCCCAAAGCACTATGGCCAGCAGCGAAAGCAGATACACACCTGCAAGCCCTGCCTTTCCGCATTTTTTACATTCTCCCATCGGACTGTTTTTGTTTTCCGTTACAAAAGTAATATTTTTCACAGAAAACAAGAACAATCCGAAAGAAAATATATAGAATTCGTGAGAGTTTGTGAGAGATTAAAGGTTTTATCTTACAAGTCTCAACGATATGCGCCGCCTGACAAGGTCCACACCAATGACCTTCACAATGACGTGCTGATGCAGTTTCAATGTAACCTTGCCATCCCTGCGCCCCATCTGAGAGACGTGTATAAGGCCGTTCTCGTGAACACCCACATCGACAAATGCGCCAAACGCCGTGATGTTGGTGACAATGCCAGGAATTTCCATCCCTTCCTGAAGATCCTCTATGGAGTGTATGTCATCGGCAAACGAGAACTCTTGCGCAGCCTCGCGCGGATCCCGCCCAGGCTTAGCCAGTTCCTTCAATATGTCATTTATTGTAGGCAGGCCGAAATCACCCTCGACATATTTCTCCGGATTGACTTTTCCGCAAAGTTCAGGGTTCCCGACCAAGTCCTTCGCCGAGACGCCCAGGTCAGCAGCCATTCTGTCAATGATATGGTAACATTCAGGATGCACGGCAGAGTTGTCCAAAGGATTATCCGCTCCAGGGATACGCAAGAAGCCGGCGCATTGTTCGAACGCCTTCTCCCCCAGTCTCGGAACAGTCAACAATTCCCGACGGGAGCGGAAACCGCCGTTCTCAGAACGTTTTCTGACAATGCCGGCCGCCAACGAAGGCCCGATGCCTGACACATAACTAAGGAGATAACTGCTCGCAGTGTTAAGGTTCACGCCAACGGTGTTCACACAAATTTCCACCGTGTTGTCCAGTTTCTCCTTCAGCAGAGACTGGTCGACATCATACTGATACTGCCCCACTCCCAATGACTTAGGGTCTATCTTCACCAATTCCGCAAGAGGGTCCATAAGCCGTCTTCCGATAGATACCGCTCCCCTCACTGTGACATCTTCGTCCGGGAATTCCTCCCTCGCGACATCCGAAGCGGAATATATAGAAGCTCCGTCCTCACTCACGACAAAGACTCTGCATCCTTCCGGAAGAGGCACCCTCTTTATGAACTCCTCGGTCTCGCGACTAGCCGTTCCATTTCCTATGGCTATGGCCTGGATGCCATATTTTTCCAACATAGAAGAGACTGCTCCTATCGCCTTTATCTTCTCATTCTGAGGTGGATGAGGGTAGATTATCTCGTGATGGAGAAGATTGCCGTGCTCATCCAGGCAGACAGTCTTGCAGCCGTTCCTGAACCCAGGGTCAATCGCCATCGTCCTTTTCTGGCCCACAGGAGCGGCAAGGAGCAGCTGCCGCAGGTTCTCACCGAAAACTGTTATGGACTCACGGTCAGCCTTCTGCTTGAACTCCTTCAGTATCTCAGTAGTTATGGAAGGCTCAAGAAGACGCTTATACGCATCATCCACAGCCATACGTATCTGCTCCGCAAGGGCCCCCGACGGATATCTTCGCTCTTGGCAGAAGTCGTAATAAAGCTTGTTACCGCACTTCTCGGCATCAGCGTCTATCTTGACGGACAGCCAGCCTTCAGACTCGCCTCTGAGTATGGCCAGAAGCCTGTGCGCAGCAATGCGCGAAAGAGGCTCGGCATAGTCGAAATATCCCTTGAATTTCTGAGCCTCGACATTGTCCTTCCCTGCCTTTGTGACCTTGGAGACGATACGGCGAGTCCGGAATATGGACCGCAGTGTCTCCCTGACTTTTGCTGAATCACCGAGCCGCTCGGCGATGATATCCCTCGCCCCGGCCAAAGCCGCCTCGACATCAAGAACCTTATCCCCCACATACTTAGCCGCTTCAGCTTCCAGATTACGGACATTGACCTCATACATCTTATCCGCCAGAGGCTCCAGCCCGGCTTCTCTGGCAACGGTCGCACGTGTCCGTCTCTTAGGACGGTACGGCAGGTAAAGGTCTTCCAATTCATTGGCATTGACACAGTTCTCGACAGCGGAACGAAGTTCCGGAGTCAGCTTGTCCTGGGAGTCTATGGTCGCAAGTATGGTCTCCTTGCGTTTTTCCATCTCGCCAAACACGTCCGTCAGATGCCTGATCGCGGCGACTTGCTCATCGTCAAGCCCTCCCGTGCGCTCCTTGCGGTAGCGGCTGATGAACGGTATAGTACAACCCTCTTCAAACAGAGCCGCACAGTTCTCCACTTGCCAGTCCTTCACATTAAGCGAGGAGGCGATATATTTCACGTAGATCTCTTTCATTATATTGATTATTAGTCCTGTGACAATTCCTTGAGTTCTTCCCTATATGCCGAGAATATCTTCGATTTCGACACGAACCCGACGTAAGTCCTGTCATCCTTTATTACAGGCAGGTTCCAGGCGTCAGTCTTCTCGAATTTCTTCATCACGCTGTCCATCTTGTCATTCTCATATACATACGCCGGAGACGACTTCATATAGTTATAGACGTGCATCTGCCCGTAAAGATTAGGCTGAAACATATCCTTGCGGACATCCTCCAGGGATACGTAGCCCTGGAAATGGTTACGCGAATCCACTACCGGGAAAATGTTCCTGGCCGAATTGGAAATCACCTGAACGAACTCGCCCAGCGTGGCGTCGATACGTACCGGGCTGAAATTACGCTCGACCAGATCGGTGGTTTTCAGGAGCGTGAGCACCGCCTGATCACTGTCGTGGGTCAGAAGGTCTCCTTTCATAGCGATACGTTTCGTGTAAATGGAATACTTCTCGAATATCCTTATGGTACCGAATGATATGGTCGATGTGATGATCAGAGGTATGAACAGTTCATATCCACCTGAAATCTCCGCTATAAGGAAGATCGCAGTCATAGGGGCCTGCATCACTCCGGCCATAAGACCAGCCATACCTACCAGCACGAAATTCTGTTCCGGCACAGTGAACTCAGTCCCCGCCATTATCAAGTTGGTCGTCCTCGCCAGCAGGAATCCGGCTATCGCACCGACGAACAATGTCGGGCCGAAAGTTCCTCCGACACCTCCTCCTGCATTGGTCAGTGTCATCGAGAACACCTTCAGAACCAGGATCAATGCAAAGAACACAAGCACGAGCCAGGGACTGTGGAGCATAAAGGCAAGTATCGTGTCCCCGTCATAGGATATCGCCTGACCGTTAAGGAGAGGGCCGAGTGCGTCATACCCCTCTCCATAAAGCGGAGGAAACAGGAAAATCAGAAGTCCAAGCCCGACGGCGCAAAATCCCCACTTCCTATAAGGATTCCTGACTTTTCCCAGCCTGTCCTCAAGCCACAGCGTGGTACGGAGGAAATACAGAGAGCAGGCCCCGCAGAAGAATCCGAGCAAAACATAGAACGGCACATTCTTCCGTGCGAAAGGGGTCAATGTACATTCAAACGGAAGGCTGTCCCCAAGAAAGATATATGACACCAAAGTAGCCGAGACCGTGGACAGGAGCAGCGGCATCATCGAGGTCATCGAGATGTTGAAGAGAAGGATCTCAAGAGTGAACAGCACTCCGGCAAGAGGGGCCTTGAATATGCCGGCCACGGCACCGGCCGCGCCACACCCCAGGAGAATCGTCATATTCCTGTATGACATTCCCATATACCTGGCGAAATTCGAGCCGATGGCAGCGCCTGTATAGACGATAGGCGCCTCAGCACCAACGGATCCTCCAAACCCGATGGTCAATGAACTCGTGACGATGGAAGACCACATATTGTGAGGCCGTATCCGCGATTCATTCTTGGACACCGCCACCAGGACCTTGGTCACTCCGTGGCCGATATTGTCCTTTACGAGATATTTCAGTATCAGCAATGAGAGCAGCATTCCTATTCCCGGATACACCAAGAAGAGGTAGTTGTCCACAACACCGTCAAACCAGAACGTAAGTCCCTTGTGTATGGACTTTACCAATGTCTCCAGGATGACGGCGGCAAGCCCGCTGCTCACCCCCACTACAAGAGACAAGATGAGGAGCTTGTTTTTTTCCGGAGCTCCCCTCAATATGTCACGCATTCTGGCAAGAAATCTTCTGATCATTTTTTATGGCGACAAATCGGTCGGTCATTATGCAAACATACACAAAAACGATGGACAAAAAAACATTTGGGGCCGACTAAAAATACAATTTCAGCCGGCTCCATATAATTTCCATATTTTTCACGCTATGCGTCCGCAGAGTCATCATCTCCGGAAGAATACTGGGCGATGTTGTCGTCCGGAAGAGTCTCACCTCCATCTTCCGCAGATGTGTTTCCTCCCTCCTCTGACGTGTCGTCATCTTCATTCAGCCATTTCTCTATATCATCCGCATTGTCAGTCTTCACCTTGATCTTCACAAGGTATATCGCATCCGGAATCTCGACGGTGACTGCATAGAAGCAGGAGCCGTCAGGCTTGTCATACTTTATGAGATCCGGAAGATAGTCGCTGAATCCCTTCGGATATTTCTCGGCGAATGCCGCAGCCAGTTCAGGTGACATATTCTCGTAGCTGACCACAGCCCTCTTTTTCTGATTAGTTGCCATATAGTTCGTACAATTGTTTTAACACACTACTTGTTTCGGGGTGCAATTATAGGACATTTTTTCTAATTAGATGTATGTTTATTCACTTTTTTTTGAAGAAAAATGATTTTTGCATCTTTTTCTTCTCCGGATCGTGTTCCGTGAATACAGGTTTCATAGTCCGCGGATCCAGGCCTGAATAGAACATAACAGAAGAAGTAGTCATCGGAGTAGGAGTGAAATCCTGTACCTGGTCCATATAGATGCCCTTCAATGCAGGATTATCCGCAAGTTTCTCCATATCGCTCATCCGACATCCGGGATGTGACGATATGAAATACGGGACAATGCCTGTATTAAGGCCGGCCTCGCGAGTTATCTTGTCGAATTCCTTTCGCAAGCGGCAGAACAGATTGAAAGACGGCTTGCCCATATAGTACAGGACATTGTCCTGAGTGTGTTCCGGAGCCACCTTGAGACGTCCGGAGGTATGTTCCAATATGAGTTCCTTTAGATACGGATACGATGTCTTGTCCACGAAGCCATCCTCGTTCAGAAACAGGTCATACCGGATTCCGCTGCCGATATATGCGTGACGGATACCCTTGACCGACATCACTTTATGATACATTTTCAGCACCCTCTCGTGACTCCTGTCCATATTAGGGCACGGTGCAGGAAAGAGGCAGGATTTGCGCCGGCACACATCACAGAGAGCCGGATTCTTGCCGTGCATCCCGTACATATTGGCTGTAGGCGCCCCTAGGTCTGAGATGTTCCCTGCAAAGCCGGGCACATCCAGCAGCCCTTTCACTTCCTTCAATATCGAAGACTCCGACCGAGACTGTATGAACTTGCCTTGATGAGCGGCGATAGTACAGAAATTACAGCCTCCGAAACAGCCGCGGTGCGTATTGATGGAGTACTTTATCATATCATACGCCGGAATCCTCTTCCCCTTATATCTTGGATGAGGTCTCTTGGTGAACGGCAGGTCCCAGAATGAATCCATATCTTCCTGTGATGAAGGAGGATACGGAGGATTAACCTGGACATAGCCGTTGCCGCAGCACTCAATGAGAGTGTCAGGGTGCATCATATTCGCATACATCTCTATATAATGGAAGTTCTCCGCAAATGCACGCTTGTCCTTCCTGCATTCCTCATACGAGTGAAGCTGAAACATTCCATCACGGATCCTCGGCTTTCCAGTCATAAAGAACGCAAGCTGTGGAATCTTGTGCATATCGTGCAGGCTCCTGCCGGCCTCTATCCCCCGCGTGAACTCAAGCATAGGCTTCTCCCCCATACCGTAGCAGAGATAGTCAGCACCGCTGGACACCAGCACAGACGGCATCAGACAGTCGTTCCAATAGTCATAATGCGTAAGCCTGCGCAGAGACGCCTCCACGCCTCCGATTATGACCGGGACATCCGGATACAGTTTCTTCAAGATACTGGCATAAACCGTCACAGCACGATCCGGCCTCTGTCCGAATTTGCCGTCAGGAGTGTATGCGTCATCGTGCCGCAGCCTCTTGGATGCCGTATAATGATTCACCATAGAATCCATCGCACCCGCATTGACGGCAAAATAAAGACGCGGAGTCCCCAGTTTCTTAAAGTCTCGAAGATCATCTCGCCAGTTCGGCTGTGGAACAACAGCAACGCGCCAGCCCCATTTCTGAAGCCAACGCGCTATGCAAGCCGAACCGAAAGAAGGATGATCTACAAATGCGTCCCCAGTGAAGAGAATCACGTCAATGTAGTCCCAGCCTAATGCGTCCACCTCTTTTTTAGAGGTAGGAAACATATATGCTTCCTTCTGTTCAGACATATACTACATTCTTTCCGGCAGAGTGATGCCGAGAAGGCCCATCGCCTTAGTGAGGACCTCCGCCAGAGTCTGGATGAGAACCAGCCTGAAACTTCTCACATCAGCGTTCTCCTCCTGAAGGATCCTCGTCTCGTGATAATACTGATTGAACTCCTTGGCGAGGTCATAGGCATAGTTCGCGATGATCGCAGGAGAGTATTCAGCACCGGCTTCAGCAACCTTTGAAGGATACAGGTTCAACATCTTCACAAGACGTATCTCCTTAGCGGACAAGTCAATGCCAGGCTTTACCGAGGTCGCGTCGTGGAGCATTCCCTTCTCGTCAGCCTTCCTGAGGATGGACTTTATACGGGCGTGAGTATACTGGATGAACGGCCCGGTATTTCCGTTGAAGTCAATGGATTCCTTAGGATTGAAGAGCATAGTCTTCTTAGGGTCCACCTTCATTATGAAATACTTCAATGCTCCGAGACCGATGGCGTGATACAGCGCATCACGTTCCTCTTCAGGCATATCGGCAAGTTTCCCTGACTCCTCTGAAGTGGCCTTCGCCTCCTCATACATCTTCTCGATGAGATCGTCGGCATCTACTACGGTTCCCTCCCTGGACTTCATCTTGCCCTCAGGAAGTTCCACCATCCCGTATGAAAGATGGAAGATGTCATCCGCCCACTTGAATCCGAGTTTTTTCAGGATGAGCTTAAGCACCTGGAAATGATAGTTCTGCTCATTTCCGACGACATAGACGTGTTCATCGAGATTGTACTCGGAGAAACGCCTTTCGGCAGTTCCCAGATCCTGTGTCATATATACGGATGTGCCGTCGCTTCTGAGAAGCAGCTTCCTGTCCAGGCCGTCAGCCGTAAGGTCGCACCATACGGAGCCGTCAGGATCCTTCACGAACACACCCATATCCAATCCTTTCTGGACAAGCTCCTTTCCGAGAAGGTATGTATCGGACTCAAAATAAGTCTTGTCGAAGGAAATCCCGAGAGCCTTGTAAGTCTCGTCGAAGCCTTCCATCACCCAGCCGTTCATCTTCTTCCAGAGGTCACGGACTTCCTTGTCTCCCTGCTCCCATTTGACGAGCATCTCGTGAGCCTCCTTTAGACAAGGGGCCTCCTTCTCAGCCTCTTCCTTGCTCATTCCGCCGGCCACGAGTCTATCGACTTCCTCCTTGTAGATATTATTGAAAGCCACATAGCAGTCGCCTACCAGATGGTCACCTTTCTTGCCTGAGGACTGCGGAGTCTCACCGTTGCCCACCTTCAGCCACGCAAGCATAGACTTGCAGATATGCACTCCGCGGTCATTGACAAGCGTCACCTTCATCACGTTGTTCCCGCAAGCCTTCAGAAGACGGGACACAGAGTCCCCGAGAAGGTTGTTCCTTATATGCCCGAGATGAAGAGGCTTGTTGGTATTCGGTGAAGAGAACTCCACCATTATGTTCTTGCCGGTCTTAGGGAGCGTGCCGAAATCCTCGGCAGAAGCGATGTCCAAGAACAGTTCGTTCCAATAAAGCGGCGAGAAGAGGATGTTCAGATACCCCTTCACGCTGTTATAGCCTGCTATCTCTGACACATTGTCCTTCAGCCAGTCACCGATGGCATTGCCAGTGTTCTCCGGTGAAGAATGAGATATGCGGAGAAGAGGGAACACGACCAGAGTATAGTCGCCCTCGAACTCCTTCCTTGTAACCTGTATCTGAAGTGAAGATGCGTCCACTTCCGCTCCGTAGAGACTTTTAATGGCCTCCGCGGCCTTGTTTTGTATGAATGATTCCGGTGTCATTTCTGTCTTATTGTCGTAAACACGAAAATCCAGGGTCCAAAGGGACTCTGAATTTTCAGGAAAACCTATCCGAGATAACCTTTCAGAAGTTTGCTTCTCGAAGGACTCTTCAGCCTCCTTATGGCCTTCTCCTTTATCTGGCGCACACGCTCCCTCGTCAGTCCGAAACGCTCGCCTATTTCCTCGAGCGTCATCTCCTGGCATCCGATGCCGAAGAATGACTTGATGATCTCGCGTTCGCGGCTGGACAATGTCGAGAGCGCACGCTCTATCTCAGTGTTGAGAGACTCGTTCACAAGTCCGCGGTCCGCACTCGGAGAATCATCATTCGGAAGAACGTCCAGAAGGCTGTTGTCCTCTCCCTCGACGAAAGGCGCATCCACCGACACGTGCCTTCCTGACACTCTCAAGGTGTCGGAAATCTTGTCTTTCGGGACATCTATCATCTCTGACAGCTCCTCGCTTGACGGCTGCCTCTCGTTCTCCTGCTCGAATTTGGAGAGAGCCTTGTTTATCTTGTTCAGCGAGCCCACCTGGTTCAGAGGCAATCTGACGATTCTGGACTGTTCTGCAAGGGCCTGCAGGATGGACTGCCGGATCCACCATACCGCATAAGATATGAATTTGAATCCTCGCGTCTCATCAAACTTTTCCGCAGCCTTTATCAGACCGAGGTTTCCCTCATTGATAAGGTCCGGCAGGCTAAGTCCCTGATTCTGGTACTGTTTCGCAACAGACACCACGAACCTCAAGTTCGCCCTGGTCAGTTTCTCCAATGCGCGCTGATCACCTTTCCTGATCCTCTGGGCCAGTTCCACCTCTTCTTCCGGTGAAACGAGCTCCTCCCTGCCGATCTCCTGGAGATATTTGTCCAGCGATGCACTCTCACGGTTGGTGATCGACTTTGTAATTTTAAGTTGTCTCATTCAATAATAAAGTTATTCTTTGCCGAAGGCGAAATACGCTTCCTTGCCATAAGGGGTGACACCCTCAACATAGACCGCCCTCTTCGCTTTCTTGGCGACATTAACCACGTCCTCAGGTTTGCTTACAGGCTGGTCATTGACATAAAGGATGATGAAGCCTTCCTTCGCTCCTGCTTCCTGAACCTTTCCCGGGCCGACGGAGACAATCTCGACGCCGGACCTGAGGCCAAGCTGAGAAAGTGTCTCCCTTGAAGCCTCTTTCAGTTTCGCTCCATAGAATGCGACTGATCCGTCAATGTCCTTGGAACCGGTCTCCATAGATGTCCCCTGGAACTTGACCTCCAGAGTCTTCTTCTCACCGTCCCTGATGACTGTCACTTCAGCCTTGTCACCTGGATGGTATGAACTGACCTTTTCCTGCACAGAAGAAGGAGTCGTGATCTCCGTGGAATCGATGGAGACGAGCACGTCTCCCTTCTTGATTCCGGCCTTGTCAGCCGCTCCTCCCTTTGAAACCTCCTCTATATATACACCTTTCGGAGAAAAAAGTTTCAATTCTTTGGCTCTTTTGTCATCAACAGGCGACATAGTGACTCCGAGAATGGCTCTCTTGACGCTTCCGAAATCAATCAGGTCATCGGCGATTCTCTTTACGATATTTGAAGGGACAGCGAATGAATAGCCAGTGAAAGAACCAGTCTGTGAGATAATTGCGGTATTCACGCCCACCAGTTCTCCTTTCTGGTTCACAAGCGCCCCGCCGCTGTTTCCAGGATTCACGGCCGCATCCGTCTGGATGAATGACTCTATCTTGAATTCCCCTTGCTCGTGAGGCATCTGACGACCTTTCGCACTGACAATTCCGGCAGTGATGGTGGAGCGGAGGTCATACGGACTGCCGATGGCTATCACCCACTGGCCGAGCCTCAATTTGTCCGAGTCTCCGAACGGAACCACCGGAAGTCCCTGAGCGTCTATCTTGAGGATAGCGACGTCTGTCGCAGGATCCGTGCCGACCACTGTGGCCGGATATGTCTTGTTGTTGTTCAGAGTGACCTCGACTTTCGTAGCGCCATCAA
Organism: uncultured Bacteroidales bacterium; assembly: GCA_934695325.1. Classification (GTDB taxonomy): domain Bacteria; phylum Bacteroidota; class Bacteroidia; order Bacteroidales; family UBA932; genus Cryptobacteroides. The sequence goes on from CAKUVD010000005.1 coordinate 20,407, forward strand.
CCACATGATTGTTGGTGACGATATATCCGTCAGAGCGAATTATCACGCCGGAACCGCTGGCCTGCTGTTCCCTCGCCTGCGGAGCCATCTGGTCTCCGAAGAAGAACTTGAAGAACGGATCGGCGATCGCCGATGACTGCTGCTTTATCGTGACTTTCACATATACGACGGCATCGACGGCCGACTCTGCAGCATATGTAAAATCAGGATATTCTGTCTGTGACAGATTGACAGTTCTGTAAGAAGCGCCATCCGCAGAAAGGATCGCTGCTTCTCCCTCTGAAATAAGATGAGGCGTGCAAGCCTTGACTACGCCGAAAGCTGTCAGACCGGCGACTGCGGCTGATACCAGCATTGTAATGACTGTTTTCTTCATATCTATGATCTTTTAATATTTTCAAACTCCGGACAGGGCCGCTGATGACATTTTTCCAGCTGCCCGGCAAGTGACCTGAAAAATCAAAATATATGCCATAATTCAAGAAAATTACCTACCTTTGTATGAAGCCGTATCGGAGCCTGACGGCACTGAAAAAGAACAATAAACGTAAAAATAAAGATATATGAGACTTGTCATATCAAGTTCAGAGCTGCTGAAAGGTCTTATGACCGTATCGAAAGCCATCCCGGCAAAGACAACTGAAGCCATTCTGGAAGACTATCTGTTCGTCCTTTCCGGAGACAGACTGGAAGTCACGGCTTCTGACAAGGAGATAACGATGAAGACACTCATCGGAGTGGAGCCGGTGTCAGCCGAGGATGAGGGAAGGATAGCGGTGCCGGCAAGACAGCTGAACGACCTGCTCAAGGAGCTGCCGGATCAGCCGATAACGATCAGCACATTGGGCGACAACCAGTTTGAGTGCTCGTGGTCAAGCGGCTCGTCCACACTCCCGTACTTCAACCCGGACGACTACCCTGAAAGCCAGTCAGCCGGAGAAGATGCCACCACCGTCATCTTCCCTGGGCAGAGCCTCGCCGACGGAATCGGAAAGACCATCTACGCCTCTTCCGACGAGGACAACCGCCCGGTGATGAACAGTATCTTCTTCGACATCGCCCCGGATGCGACGACGCTGGTGGCATCCGACCTTCAGAAGCTCACCTGCTATACAGCGGATGACGTGAAGGCCGACGCCCAGTGCTCATTCATTCTGAACAAGAGGCACGCGGCAGTTCTGAAGTCCATCATCGGAAAAGATGTGGAGGACGTCACCATCACGTTTGACTCCAAGACAGCCGTGTTCAAGTTCGATGACACCACCGTCATCTGCTGCCTCGTGGTAGGAAAATACCCAGACTATAGGACAATCATCCCGCAGAACAACTCCAACATATTGAGGATCAACAGGCTTCAGCTTCTGAACACCGTAAGGAGAATCTCAGTATGCTCGCCTAAGGGATCAAATCATATCAAGTTCGACCTGACGCCTGGCTCTCTGGAGATTTCCGCACAGGATCCAGGGTTCGAGATTGCCGCCCACGAGAAGGTATCCTGCCAATATGACGGAAGTGACCTGTCGATAGGATTCAAGTCCACCCATATCATAGAGATGCTCTCAAACCTCACCTGCGAAGAAGTGGTGATGAAATTCGTGGACAAGAGGCGGTCAGCTCTCCTGCTGCCGTCCGAGGAAGAGGCAAAGAGCGAGAAAGTATTCGGCATCGTGATGCCTATAATGGTCAAGTGATATGGAACTGAATCTTGAAAGACCGCTCCTGTTCTTCGACATCGAAAGCACGGGATTGAATATTGTGTCCGACGCCATCGTGGAGCTCAGTTTCGTAAAAGTGTTCCCTGACCATCACCACGAGGTCAAGACTTGGAGAGTATGCCCGTGGGATTACAGCGCCGGAAAACAGAAAAGCATCGACCCCGGCGCCAGCCAGGTGAACGGCATCCACGATGAAGACGTTACGGACAAGCCGAAATTCATAGAGATAGCCCCGGAGGTCGTCTCTTGGCTGAAGGACAGCGACCTGGCCGGATATAACTCCACGAAGTTCGACCTCCCGATGCTCGCGGAGGAGATAGAGCGCGTCCGGACATACTGCAACAAGCGCATCGATGACCCTAAATCAGACGAGAAGAAAAAGGAGAAGGCTCATAAAGTACTGGAAGCCATCGACATTGACCTTCACGCGAAGCAGATGATCGACGTACAGACCATCTACCATTATATGGAGCCGAGGAATCTGAAGGCAGCATACCGCTTCTACTGCGGAGGCGAGGACTTCAAGAACGCGCACTCTGCGGAAGCAGATACTATGGCGACATACGAAGTGCTGAAAGGTGAGCTCGATATGTACAAGGAGCCGGACAAGTTCCACGAGAATGCGCTAAAGAACAATGTCGAGTTCCTATCCGGAGTCGGCGGACGTCCGCGCACTGTGGATTATGCAGGAAGGCTCATCCTCGGAAAGAATGACGAGCCTACAATCAGTTTCGGAAAGCACAAGGGCCATACTGCCAGAGAAGTCTACGAGACCGAGCCTGCATATTTCGCCTGGATAATGAACGGCGAGTTCACTATGGACACGAAGCGCCAGTTCGCACGCCTCAAGGAACAGTTTGAAAGCGAGAAGAAGAAGCCGCTCGAAGGCGAGGCGCTGAAGAACGCGGCGGAACTGCTCAAGGACAAGTTCCAGCAGGGCAAGCTGTTCTAAGGCAACGATATGAACATCATAGTCAAGACGGGCGCTGGGAATGTGATCGTGCGTCCGGACACCACCTGGGAGAAGGACAATGAAGACCTTTTCCCCCAGGACTTCATAAAGACATTGACCTTCACGCCAGTGCTTTTCGCCAGGATATGCAAGCCCGGCAAGAGCGTAGGCTTGAGATTTGCGTCCAGATACTATGATGCGGCGAATTACGGAATTCTGCTCTACCCCGAGAACATAATCGGTGGTGGAGCGGAAGATTTCGCCGCCGCATCCTGCATCGACCATACATCATTCCTTCCTGCACCGCTATACCAGAAATGCGTATTAGAGAACAGAGAGAATGAGTTCGTTCTCTACAGGAACGGCGACGAGATATACGGAGCAAGCGCTGACGGCCTGGAAATCATCGAAAAAGCCATCGAGGAAGCCACAAGGCGCATCTACATACGCACCGGTGACATCATCGCCGTCGAACTTGCAGAGAGGGCTCCGCTGTGGGAAAAAGAGGACGGAGCCATATGTATCACAGGCACATTCTGCGAAAACAAGACAATCGACTTCAATATAAAATAGCTCCAGATGCATTACGACATCATAATCATAGGTGGAGGTGCCGCAGGACTGATGGCGGCATACGGGGCGCGTACAGCCACGAGCAAGAAGCCAAGTGTCCTGGTGCTCGAGAAGATGCCGAGGCCCGGCAGGAAGATAATGATCACAGGAAAGGGACGCTGCAACTTCACCAATGTGAAAGGCTGGAATGATTTTTCCACACACGTCAAGTCGAATTCCAAGGCATTGAGGCCGTCATTCTATAACCTGCCACCTGAAAGGCTTCTGGAGTTCTTCGATATGGCAGGACTCGAATCAGTAGTGGAACGAGGCGACAGGGCATTCCCGAAATCGCATAAGTCAATGGACGTGGTGGATGCACTGACAGATGCCGCAGTCCGTTCAGGTGCAAGAATAGAGACAGAAAAGGAAGTGACCGAGGTCAATGCAGAAGACACAGGATTCATCATAACCACTTCAGATTCGGCTAAATACTCCGCATCGAGACTTATAGTCGCAACCGGAGGCCTTTCCTACCCGTCCACAGGCTCCACAGGTGACGGCTACCGCATCGCAGAAAGAATGGGGCACAGCATAAGACAATGCTTCCCCTCGCTGACAGCAGTCGTCCCGAAAGGATACAAGATGATTCCTGACGGATACAGGGCAGATATGAAATGCCACCTCGACAGAAGCCTGCCGCTTTCCGATATGGGAGTGGCCCTGTGCGGCAATTCATTGAAGAATATAGGCCTGCATCTCTATGCCGGAGGAACCGAGATCCAAGAAGCGGACGGAGACATCGACTTTACGGACGGAGGAATTGAGGGACCCGCCGGTTTCAACATCAGCAGGAATGCCGTAAAGACAATGGTGAACGGCGGCAAAGTGAAAATCAGCATTGACCTGAAACCTGGAGTTCCGGAGGAAGAATTCTCGGACAGGGTAAGCAAGCTCTGGAAGGACATACTGGATGACAGGAGAAGCGCAGGCAAGCCTGTGAGGCAGTCAGTAAAGATCCTACTGGGAAAACTTATGCCTATGGATCTTATCCCTGGTTTTATGAAATGCCATCCGGAGATTATCTCAGGTCCCAAAGGAAGGGAGATGCTGAAGCAGAAGGCGCTGGTCAATGCGGTCAGGCGCTGGGAGTTCGAGATAGATGGATATGTCGGTTATGAACGATGCGTCATCACGGCCGGAGGTATATCCTGTGAGGAAATAGTGCCCAAGACATTGGCTTCCAGGAAATGCCCTGGCCTGTATTTCTGTGGAGAAGTGCTTGACATTGACGCTGACACTGGAGGATATAACCTCCATATCGCATTCTCTACAGGTCTTCTCGCCGGCAGGTCGGCAGCGTTAAGCCTCGAAGATGCCTGACCTATCCTCAGGAGCACGCAGCTTGGACATAAGCGAGGATACAACTTTCCGTGCCCTGCGGCTCGGCAGGATCCAGAGATATGCCGTAGCTCCGGCCAGCAAGACACAAAGCGACGTGTTCAGAGCTCCGTGAGCGGCCACTGTCCCAACGATGAGAGCAATGAGCAGAACCCCTATGACAACTCCTCTGAAAACGGTGCTCTTATTGCCTTCCTTGAACGTGGCGGCATAGCGATACGTTGTCTTTCCGTCGCAGAATTCCTCCCCGGCACTCTCCAAATGGCAGGAGATATATCTTACCCGCCAGACAGTGGACCAGTCCAGGAACAAGTCATAATCTCCGGTGGATTCCGGAAGGGAGACGCCCTCCAGGTCATTTACTCTAAGCACTCGCCCATATTCTTCCATCTCAGCCTTCACTTGACCGAGTGTATTGCCGAAGTTCTCCGCACTGCTGAAGAGTGTCATTCCGGCGTCCATCATCTGTACCTTCAGGTTAATATCGTTCATAGGTGCAAAGATAGTCAGAAGTTGCTAAATTTGCGAAAAAGAAAGCATAATGAGAAAAACACTGGCCGCCATATCGGCATTGACCTTTATAATATGTGGATGTGTACGGAACAACGGAAGCGTACCGGAAAGACACGAAGGATCGGTTCTGTTCAGCATTGACACCTCCAGGAACTGCAGCACGATCCGCACATTCCACCCGGACGGAACGATGTCAGACAGCATCTCCATTTCCGGAAGTATGAGCAGAATCATCTGTATGTCATCCAGTTATGTCGCATATCTGTCGGCATTGGGATGCGATTCGGTCATCTGCGGGGTCTCCGGAGGAAGATATATTTCAGATCCAGGAGCGAAAGCGAGAATCACCGACGGTAGGATCGCTGAAGTGGGGTCGGACGCAGCACCGGACTATGAGAAGATAATGTCGTTGGAACCTGACCTCGTGGTGGCATATGAGATGCCAGGCTCCGATTTCATCACGAACTTGCGCTCGTTAGGCATCAAAGTCTTGGCATTGAGCGACTATCTGGAGAACAGTCCGCTCGGGAGAGCGTCATATATAAAGGTATTCGGAACACTCACTGGCAGGCTCGACACGGCCGACTCGCTGTTCAATGTCATTGCCGAAAAATATGATGCACTGGCCGACAAGGTCAATGCTGATGTATCCGGAGGGGCGAGACGTATTAAAGTGCTGATGAACATTCCATATGCCGATGCCTGGTACATCCCAGGAGGAGACAATTATATGTCACGCCTGATCCAGGATGCCGGAGGCGAGATTCTCGGTGCCGTTCCCGGCGAGACAGAGTCTTCTATAGTTCCCGTGGAGACAGCATATTCCCTGTCCAGGGATGCAGACGTCTGGCTGAACACAGGGTGGTGTGACGCCCGGGAGCAGCTATACAGCAGCAACGCACTGTTCAGTTCTTTCAGAATCGGCAAGATATATAACAACACGCGACGGATGACGGAAGGTGGCGGAAATGATTTCTGGGAAAGCGGGGCCGTCCGTCCGGATCTGATTCTCCAGGACCTTGTCTCGATTCTTCACCCTGAGATCATTTCATCAGGAGATACAGGGCTTCATTATTATAAAGAGGTGACAGAATAATGTTTTTTCTGACGATTTTCCGGAATAAGTATCGGAAATCCGAAAAAAAGCATTACATTTGTAATCCGCATCACCCAATAGGTGAAAGATGCGAACGCGACGCCACTTTAGCTCAGTTGGTAGAGCAGCGCATTCGTAATGCGCAGGTCGAGGGTTCGAACCCCTTGAGTGGCTCAAGATGAAGAGACCGCGAAGCCAAGACGACTTTGCGGTCTCTTTTTGTATAACTGGGTATAATTGCCAAAACCGGTTGGTAGAATTCTTTTTTAGGCCCGTCGCCAACCTGGGCGAGGAAAATCACTCCGCCATATTCCCTGAAGTCGCATAAAAGAAATCACGATGAGGAAGTCTCGACGAATAACGTGTACGGAGATCCCTGAAAAGGCCAGCCGTATAACGTGTGAACCCAGGGCCTTTCCACGTGCTGGTGTTAGTCACCATTATCCAGCATTCCCCGTCAGGATAATACTTTATCAGTGCGCTCGTTCCGGAGAATGTCCCGGTACGCGTCCACTCCCCTGTCGGCTTAGTGTCATTCCAGCCAAGAGAGTAAGTGCTCTCGTCAAACCATTCCGTCATCGCTGAGACACTCTCAGCCGAGATGATGTCCGGGACTTCCGGCCGGCCGTCAATGGAGGCCACAAAACGGGCAAGTTCAGGCACGGAAGTCACCCAGGCTCCCGCCCCAGCAAGAGCATGGATGTCATTGCCTCCATAGCATCTGTCCACCATATTTCCGCTGTTGTTATACTCTTCCACAAGCCCGGAATCCGCACCATTATAATACTTCACCTCATTCTCGTACCGGTCCTCATAGTAATTGCCAGCGATGTGCATATCCACACACCCCGCAGGCATAAGCACGTTGTCCTGCATAAACTTCTCATAATCCTCGCCGGACACCTTCTCGATGATCATACTCAGCAGCAGATAGCCGAAATTTGAATAGTACTGTGATGTCCCAGGGACGAACCTCAGTCGTCGTCTCAGCTGCGTCTGCATCAACGTCAGGTGATCAGGAGGCGTGTCAAGATGATTCTGCTGCATAATATAGCGAGTGGAAAACATCGGGTCACCTCCGTACGACGTAAAGCCACCCTTGTGACGGAGAAGGTCTTCCACGGTAATTTTATTATAGTTCGGATCATGCATCACAGATGTGTAGACAGAATCCGTAAGTATGCCGCGAGGGCCGAACACAGTATCCTTCAACGTCAGCAATCCACGCTCCTGCAGCACCATAATGCCTGTCGCAGTAATGAGTTTGGACACAGATGCAACTCTCATAATGTCAGAAGGCTTCATCTTATTCCCGGTCTCCTCGTCTGCCCAGCCGTATCCCTTGGCATATATCAGCGAATCCTTACGCATAATGGCAAGGGAGGCCCCGCGAAGTCCCCACTGACTCATATAATTCTCTATCCGAGAGTCCATTCCAGACAATGCAGACGTATCGGACAGGTCATTTTTAAGGACCTCATTGAGACGAACCTGAACCCTGCCGTCTGGCAGGACATTCTCTTCTTTATGCGATGATGCAAGTGAAACACATAGTCCGACCGCCGAGGCCGCAAGACTTAGAATCAATGCTATACGCAGCCACCGTCTTTTCATTTCACGGTCTCCTGAGCATTGTCCGACAAAGGAATCACAGCGTCTGCGGCCAGCAGACCTGACCTGCGGCAGAAATCGATTATCATATCGGCGGTACCGTCAATCCCCAGAATGGAAGAATCCACGCAGAGATCATAGTTGGATGCGACGCCCCAGTTTCCGAACGTATAATAATTATAATAGGTCTCCCGTGTCCTGTCCTTCTTACGCATAAGCGCCTCTGCTTGCTCAGGAGTGATGTTCATCCGCCCCGCAATGCGCTTGATCCTCACGGCGTCCTGGGCCGTTATGAACACATCCAGGCAAGGCCTGTCCCTCAGGATGTAGTCAGAACAACGTCCGATGAAGATGGCCGACTCCTTGTCAGCGATGGAACGTATGACATTGCTTTGTATGACAAACAGCTGATTATCACTCACATAATTATTAGCGGAGCCGAAACGTCCTACGTCCACGATGAAACTGGAGAGAGCCAGGAGGTTGCGCTTTTCGTCACTCTTGGCGAACAGATCCTTGCTGAAGCCGCTCTCCTCGGCGGCCTTAGCTATCAGTTCCTGGTCATATACCGGGATGCCGAGCTTGCGTCCAAGAGACAGGGCGACAAGCTTGCCGCCGCTTCCGAACTGTCTCCCGACATTGATTATCAATTTATTGTCTTTCATCATTATGCTTGTTTTATCTTACTTCCGAGAATAGAAGGGTCATCACCGTCATCGAGTCTCCGGAATTTACGGAACAATGCCAGGAGCATAATGGCGGAAAGTATTATCGCGGCGGAATCCGCTATAGGGAAACTCATCCATACTCCCCTATGTCCGAAGAACATCGGCATAAAATATATGAGCGGCACAAGGAACAGAAGCTGCCTGGACAATGACAGCAATATCGACTTGTGAACCATCCCGAGGCTCTGGAAGAAGTTTGTGGACACCATCTGGAAACCCACCAGAGGGAACGCCAGGTTAATGATACGAAGTCCCTTGTCAGCCAATGACTTCAATTCAGGGTCTTCCGTAAAGAGCGACACTGCGACATCCGGAATGAGTTCTGACACGAGAAAACCTATGCAAGTGACTATGGTGGCACAGACAAGCGTCAGCTTGAACACCCGCTTCACCCTCGTATATTTTCTCGCACCGAAGTTATATCCTGCGATAGGCTGCATCCCTTGATTGAACCCCATATTGATCATAATGAAGAAGAACGATATGCGGTTCACTATGCCATACGCCCCGATGGCCAGGTCGCCTCCATATTTCAGAAGTTGCTGGTTTATGAACAATGTCACGATGCAGGCGGCCGAATTCATCAGGAACGGCCCCATTCCTATGGTCAGGGAATCTTTCGCTATCCTGCCGTCAAGCCTGTAGTCGCGAAGACGCTTCGGCAGGTGCAGATAATGCGTCTGGTCGAAGAAATACCTGAGAGTGTAGCACAATGCCAGAAGCTGACAGAGCACAGTCGCCAAGGCCGCGCCCTTTATCCCCATCCCGAAAGTGAAGATGAATATAGGGTCGAGTATCGTATTGGAAACCACAGTGAATATGGTCAATGCCATAGCCAGTTTCGGGTTTCCGGACGCCCTTATCATATTGTTCAGGCCAAAATAGAGATGAGTGATGACATTACCGAGCAATATGATCATCATATAATCTCTTGCGAAAGGCAATGTGTTCTCGGTAGCGCCGAAGAATACCAGTATCGGATTCAGGAACACCAGCGTGACAACGGAGAAAATTACACCGATGATGATGTTGAGCAGCACTTCGTTAAGAAGCACCTTGCCGGCTGTCTCATAGTTCTTCTGCCCAAGCAGCATTGACAGGATGGTGGACGCACCTACGCCGACAAGAGTGCCGAGCGCAGTAGCCAGGTTCATAAGAGGGAACGTCACGGCCAGGCCGGAAATGGCATAGGAGCCGACATCCTTGATATGGCCGATGTAAATGCTGTCTACCATATTATAGAGAGAAGATGCAGTCATAGCTATGATAGCCGGGACTGCATACTGCATCAGCAAATCACGTATTCTCTTATCGCCAAGTTCTGTAGGTACAGCACCTGTTTCCGTCATATATCCCTCCGTTTAAGGCTTGTCCACGATCTCTATCTCGAACATCAGCGGCACATATCCAGGTATGGAGTTTCCGCTTCCGCTGCTGCCATATCCATAGGCGGACACGAACAGGCCGGCCGACTTTCCGTAATGACGCATCTTCCAGAGTGTCATCGAGAAACCGGTGATGACTGACGAGCCGTCACTGGAATCGTCAGAGTACATCTTGAGGTCAGAATACTTCTCTCCCCATTCTATCTTGACCGGAGAATATGTCTTGGAAGAGCTGTAGATATTGTGGACCTTGGCAGTGTCCTTGATCGTGGTGTCGAACACCTGGCCGTTCAGGAGCCTGCCTATGTAGTTTATATATACCGTCGTGTCTGAAGGGAACGCATTCGTGTCCGCAGGAGCCTTGAGCTCCTTGTAATAAAACCCGTAAGACGTGGAGTCCGCCCCGCCCAGATATCTGGAGGCATAAGTCTCGATGGAATCTATCTGCGATTTGTAGATGTCATCCGTGATCCCGCGCAAAGTAACGGTATAGATGGCGGTAGAATTGTCAGAGGAATGCTTCAGATACTCAGAAGGTGTCTTATAGCGGTCATACGTCAGAAGCCAGGCCGGAATCACCGAAGTCCTCGTTCCGCCCACCTTCATTCCGTCAAGCACATCTTCTACGCCCACAGGAAGGCTGCTGTTCGCGGCAGCCCACACTTTGGCGCCATAATAATATGACTTGTCATAAGTGCCGAGCTGCTGCGCCACCTTGGAGCTCGTCGTGGATGTTATGGTTTCGTCAAGGTCTCTCACGGTGCAGTCCACTATGACGAAGTTCTGCCCATCGTAAACGGCGCCTGTCCCTGGTGTGTCCTCGAGCATATATGTGCCCAGATCTGTCCCGACAGCCTCAGGATGCCTGACCTTTATCCACGCCTCAAGATAACGCTGTTCCGCATCATTCGGATATGTTTTCTCGGACTTTGCGCAGCCTGAAATCGCCAAAGCCGCCGCAATTATGCAGGCCGAAATGCCCGTCTTGATTACTATCTTGTTCATTTTCAAATAAATATCGTATCAATCATTTGATATACTCTCGACCCATATATGATAGGCAAGGGCTGAATTTGCAGGAATCGTGCCTAACGGCCTCTTGCCGAAGCCGTATTTCCCCGAAAAAAGAATATAGCATTCCTGTCCGGCCCTGACTCCCTCCAGACCATATCTCAGCCCTTCTATGAAGCCGGACTTGTCCAGGTCCGCCTCCTTGACTTCAAACATCGACTCGTCAGAAAGCGACCAGCCGGCGGCGGAGGCCACTTCACTGCTGTTCGTCGAAAACAGATTCGAGTTGCCGAGAGACGAGCCGCTCAGCACATAGCCGGCATATCTGAACGCTACATTACCGCCGGCCGACAGGCTGTCACCATCACCGTAGCTGACCACGACACGGCTCGCACCGTTATTGTACACGACATAAGCGGTGTCCACGGATGACAATATGGACTTCACGAAAGCCTCGATATTCTGCTCCTGCCTGGAGTAGGTAGTCTTGACATCCTCTTTAGTGCAGGATACGGCAAGCGCAGCCAGCACAGCCGCAATGGCTATGACCTTATTCCGAAACATACTCACCGGATTCAAAGAAATCAGCAATATGCTTCTCGATATATTCCGCAGCCAGTTCCGGCGACGCGATGTCAGCCTTCGTCCCGTCTGGCATATCCTTATAGAACAGCCTGCCTCCGGAGGCATTTTCGTGTCCGCCGCCGTGGAAATACCTGGACGAGCACTTCACGGCCGAGTATCCGGCCTTCGAGCGCACTGACACCCTGAAGAAGCCGTCACCGTCCTGCTTCAGAAAAATGCTCATTTTCACGGACTCTATCTTAAGAGGTTCATTCACAAGACCTTCCGTCTCCCCTTCCTGGACATTGAACCTGGTAGCCAAGCTCTCGTCCATTATCATATAAGCCACACCGAACTGCGTGACAATCAAGTTCTTGTACAGCATATATCCCCACATCCTCGTCCTGGTCTCACGGCCGCTCTGGTACAATGCGGACAGGATCCCGTTCCTGTCCACCCCGGCGGCGAGGAGCGCAGATGCCATCTCCAGCGTGGAAGGATATACTGAATTGGCGAAATTGTTAGTATCGGTGGTCATTCCTGTCATCAGCGCCGAAGCAGCGGCAGGAGGTATGGACGAAGCGTTCCCGGCTACATCAGGCATCGCCATCAGGACATTGAACAGAAGTTCCGAGGCAGATGACACCGACGTCTCGGAAAACACAAGGCCAAATGAGTCTTTGTCAGGTCCGAGGTGATGGTCAATGAGCACCTTCCTGGCCGAAGACTCCAGGCAAGGCCTTTCCAACGCCCCGGTACGGCTGAAAGAGTTGCAGTCCATAAGGAAGATCATATCCGCCTGGGAGATGCGCTCCAGCGCCTTTTCATTGTCCTCTGGATAATGTATCACGCCACCGTCCGGAATCCCGTCAAGAATGAATCTCAAAGTCTCCGGAATCACGTCCGAATATATTATGGCAGCGTCAATGCCGCGTCTCGACAGATACCGGCACATTGCCGACGTGCTCCCCACGGCGTCTCCGTCAGGATGGATGTGCGTTACCAGCACAGCGTTTCCGCACGTGCCAATCATCGCGTCCAGAGCCTGTATATCGTCTTTGTTCACAAGTCTCATCATTATTCTGTTATCAAGTGCAAATTTACAAATTATATTGCATTTCATAAATCAATTTCATAACTTTGTCCGAACCGATTTGAATCCTGAGGGATTTGAATTTGATTTGAAATAATAAAACTCAAAGCATAAAATGAAAGGAATAGTTAAAAAGATTGTCTGCCTTCTGCTGCTCGTTGTCATCGCCGGACTGGTATATGCCAACATCAAGAGCATAATGCAGCCTATTAATTTCAACAAACAGAAAGACTACCGCGAATCCGTCGGCATCCAGAGAATGAAGGATCTACGTACCCTTCAGGAGGCCTTCAAAACAGTAAACGGAAGATTCACGGCATCTGCGGACACTCTCGTGGACTTCTACAAGAACGGAAAGATGGAAGTTCTTATGCAGATCGGCTCCAATGACGACTCTCTCGCTGTCGCAAATACCGAGAAGCTGAAGAAGACACGCCGCGGAATCACCCCTGAGCAGATGTATGAGCTCTACAAAAACGGTGAGCACCTCGTGTTCTCAGTATCCAACAAGGTCAATGTAAAGGATACACTGTTCAAGAACAGGTCAAACTTCGACATCGATTCACTCAAATACATTCCGTTCTCACACGGCGACACCATCCAGATGGAGGCCATCGAGAAGGAAGTTTCAGGCGTGAAAGTTCCTCTCTTCGAGGCCAGGATGCCTTACAAGTCTCTTCTCAGAGGTCTTGACAACCAGCTCAGGATAAACCTCGACGCTGACCGCAAGGCAATGAACCGCTATGAGGGTCTTCAGGTAGGAAGCATCTCCGCACCTAACAACAATGCAGGTAACTGGGAGTAGTCCCGCATAGGAGCGGCGGCGCTGCCGTCACACTGACAAGACTATGTTTCAGAAAACAAATGACGGAATATCCATTCAAGTCTCCTTGAGTGGATATTCTTTTAGAATAACGGACAACGAAGGAGAACGATGCTCCGGCTGGCTCAGCCCGGAGCACATCTTCACCACTCCGGAGTTCCAGAAAAGATATGATTCCGTGAAAGTGTCACTAATGACACCTAAGGTGGCGCTCGTCCCGGAACACTTTTTCAATCCAGTGGAGACCCGGGAAGCCTTGGCCGACGTGGTCAGGCTGGATGATTCCGACCAGGTCGAGTTCATAAGAATGCCACAGCTGGGCGCCATCATACTGTTCTCCAACAACATCGGGGAGACACTGTCCCGTATGATAACGCAGACAGTATATACGACTGACGGGTATCAGGCGAGAATCCTTCCCGAGATGTACTATATGCTGGAGGCGCTGGACAGATGCGGCGACTACAACAAGATCATCGCTTCGTATGCGGACTCATATCTGCATCTCGTGATAGCGCAAGGCAAGAGCCTCCAGATAGCGAACACATTCAAGGCTCCTGACTTCACCACGGCAGAGTATTTCATCTTCAGCACAATGAAGAAACTACAGCTGAATCCAGAGGTTTCCTCCATCTGTTTCCGCACTCCGGTGACAACAGAACAGGAAATGGCGATGTATAGATATTTCAAGTCAGTGGAGGTATTATGAGAATCATAGGCGGGTCCCTGAAAGGGAAGAACATCTCTGCGCCACAGGATTTCAAGGCGAGACCGACGACAGATTTCGCTAAAGAGGCGCTTTTCAATATCCTGGACAATGAATTCGAGTTCGAAGGGTTGAATGTCCTGGACTTGTTCAGCGGTACTGGCTCCATCTCATACGAATTCGCATCCAGGGGCGCCGGGCACGTGTGGTCCGTAGAGATGAATCCGCAGTATTCGGCATTCATAAAGGAACAGGCACACAAGCTAGGGCTGAAGAATCTCACTGCCGTCCATCACAACGTCTTCGATTTCATACCGATATGCAGAGAAAGATTCGACATAGTGTTCGCAGACCCGCCTTACGCTCTGGAAGGACTGGAGACGATTCCTGACAAAGTCCTGGATGCAGGGTTGGTCTATCCGGAGAGATACCTCATATTGGAGCACGGTGATGAACATTCATTCACTGACCATCCGGCTTTCGTAAAAGAAAGAGTCTATGGCCGCGTCCATTTCAGTTTCTTCGAGCCAGTCTAAAAAGATAAAGAGGCCGCCCCAGAAAGGGTCGGTCTCTTTATCTTTTGAGCATCTTTTCGCGCAAGCCTTACGGCTACTTATTACAGCACGCTCATCACAGCCTCTGCGATGGAGTTCAGCTTGGTATCGACGCTGTCAGCACGGCTCGCAAGGATACAAGGAGCCGTAGTACCTACCAGCATACCGGCCTGGCGCACACCTGTGGCAAGCTTGGAATTGGTCTTCCAGAACACATTGGCAGACTCAATGTTAGGGAACACAAGGCAGTCTGCGTCACCTGCGACAGGGCTGGAGAGTTTCTTGATCTCCACTGACTCCTGGTCTATGGCGACATCCAGCGCCAGAGGGCCGTCTGCGATGCAGCCCTTTATCTGTCCGCGGTCAGCCATCTTGGCGAGAGCGGCAGCCTCAAGGCAGGCAGGCATTGAATCCAGGACTTGCTCGGAAGCGGCGATGAATGCGACCTTAGGCTTGGCGATTCCGAATGACTTGGCCACTTTCACGATGTAGTTCGTGAGCTTCATCTTCTGACGAAGGTCAGGAAGCGGAACGACAGCCATATCGGTAAGGAAAATAAGCTTATGATAATTAGGGCTTTCAATTACTCCTACGTGGCTGAGGAGCCCTTTCGGAGGAAGGAGGCCTGTCTCCTTGTTGAGAATGGCGCGGAGGAACTTGTCCGTAGAGCAGAGTCCCTTCATAAGGACGTCACCCTCACCGTCGTGGACAAGCTGCACAGCCTGCGCCACGGCCTTGAGTTCATCCGGATTGTCCACGATCTCGAACTTTGAAGCATCGATGCCGTTCTTTGAGCAGACATCATTTATGAGTTTCGCGTCTCCGACGAGTGTAGCCTTGACGAATCCGAGATCCACAGCCTTGGAAGCGGCCTCGATGGTATGCTCATCCACTGCCCAGGCAGCGACCATTCTTTTGCAGACTCCTTTTGCCTTGAGCTCCGCAAAAACATCTGAAAAACTTGTAATCATTGTTGTATGCTATTAATTTTCCTCTTCACTCTGAACTATGTGCATAGTATCACGCGCAATCACAATCTCCTCATCGGTCGTGATGAGAGCGACCTTGACCTTGGAGTCAGGAAGCGAGATGATAGCGTCCTCTCCCCAGGCTACATTCGCCTCATAGTCGAACTTGAGCCCGAGATATGAGAAGTTCTCGCAGACCCTGCGACGCAGACGGCTGTTATGCTCACCGATTCCACCTGTGAATATGATAAGATCCACGCCATTCATCACCGCAGCATAAGAACCGATGTACTTGATGATGCCGTAAGTCAGCATCTTGAGAGCAAGCTTGGCCTTGGCGTCGCCGGCATTGGCGAGCGCATCCAGGTCACGGGCATCCGATGAAGCGCCGGAGATCCCGAGGAAACCGCTCTTCTTGTTCATAACCTCTGTCATCTCGTCAGGAGTCAAGTTCTCCTTCTTCATAAGATAAGGCACGACATTAGGGTCAATGCTTCCGCACCTTGTTCCCATAATCACGCCGTCAAGCGGGGTGAATCCCATAGAAGTATCCACTGACTTGCCGTTCACGATGGCTGTGATGGAGCTGCCGTTCCCGATGTGGCAGGTGATTATCTTGGAGTTATTTATGTCGAGGCCGGCGAACTTGGCGCCTTTCTCAGCCACGAACTGATGGCTCGTTCCGTGAGCGCCGTATTTGCGGACACGATATTTTGAATATGCGTCATACGGAAGGCCGTACATATAGGCGTATGCAGGAATCGACTGGTGGAATGCCGTATCGAAAGTCACCACCTGCGGAACTGAAGGAAGCACAGCCTGGACAGCCCTGATTCCAAGAAGATGCGCAGGGTTGTGGAGCGGTGCGAAATCACAGCAGATCTCAATCTTCTTCATCACATCTTCATTGACAAGGGCGCTGGAAGAGAAATACTCGCCTCCGTGCACGATCCTGTGGCCGACCGCCTCAATGTCATCCAATGACTTGAGGACTCCGTGCTCACTGTCCGTGAGGGCCTCGAGGACGAGTTTCATCCCCACCTTATGGTCAGGGACAGGAAGGTCTTTGACGACTTTCTCCTTGCCGGTGGCGGTATGCTGAAGGCATCCCATCTCCAGGCCGATCTTTTCCACGATACCTTTTGCAAGGACATCATATACGTCATCGCTCTTCATATCAAGAAGCTGATACTTGATCGATGAACTTCCGCAGTTAATAACAAGTATTATCATAGTTACACGAAATTGTTTGATTTTCTTCCGAAAAAACTGTGGCAAAGTTAAAAAGAAATCACTACTTTAGCAAACGACACACAGAAGCTGACCATTGTTATGACCAAAGCGTACGACATCCGTATGCCTGCATTGACATTCACCGCAGGCATCGCCGCAGGACTGCTGCTCTTCAAGGCGGCGGGAACGACGGACTGGCGCGTGTTTCTCGCATCCGCATCATCCATCGCGGCATTGACAATGCTGACCATCACATTATTCTTCCGCCGGAGGACCATCGCCTCGATATCCGCACTGTTCATCAGCGCAGGCATTTTCTGCTCCGCGGCAAGCGCTCTCTCGGGACTGGGCACGACAGAGGCGGCTCCACATACGGCAGAGATATTGAAGACAATGATTTCCAGCATTCCGTTCCGAGGCCGTGACACCGCCGCCCTCGTCACGGCCCTCACGACAGGCGACAAGTCTGGACTCGACGCAGAAGTGACATCGGCCTTCAGGGCAAGCGGGGCGTCCCATATACTTGCCCTGTCAGGACTGCATCTCGGAATAATATACGCCATCCTGCTGAAAGTCACCTCCGTGCTCGGGAAATCGCCGGCGGCAAGAAAAGCCAGAAGCTTGATGATAGTATCATTGTGCGGATATTATACATATATGACAGGTGCTCCGGCATCTCTGATGAGGGCACTTCTGTTCATTCTGATAAACGAGTCCGCCCGTCTTATGCACAGAAAGGCCAGTCCCGTCGGAATATATTGTGCGGCTCTGACAATCCAGCTCATCATAACTCCACAAGTGATCGCCTCCGCAGGCTTCCAGCTGTCCTATCTGGCGATGGCCGGAATCTTTTTCATATATCCGGTACTCAAATCCTGGTATCCAGAGGGCGGCAGCGGAATGACACGGCTGACAAGGAAAATCTGGGACATATCGGCATTGACAGTATCCTGCCAATTGCTGACGGGGCCTCTCGCATACGCAATGTTCGGGACATTCCCCAGATACTTTCTGCTGACCAACCTTTTGGCCCTTCCCGTGACAAGCATACTTATGCTGCTGTCAGTCACGACAATAGCGCTCTCCGCAGCAGGACTCTGCCCGGACTTCATCGTCCAGATGACAGACCACGCCGCATCTGCATTGATATTTATAATGAAAGTAATTTCGACGATGTGAGAATGCTACTTTCTGACGCATCTGACGGATGCGATGAAACTTCCCTTGTTAAGCTCGCCGCGCATCAAGTCCGGGCGGTTCACATTGATCATACGGTAAACGCCGGTCTCCTCATTGTTCTCCGCGCTCCAGAACACGGCATACTCGAAATCAGAGCCGTATTTGACTGAAGACGAAGACTTCGAACCGAAGCCGGCAGGAATCGCCGAAAAGCCAGTGGCATTCGTGATTTTCACGTTCGGCCAGAACTCCCACATCTTGTCAAGGTTGAAGTAAGCGTCAGCCATCATCGCTCCGCCTATGCCCAGGAAACTTACGTCGGCATCCTCTCCGGCATATCCGGCACTCTTCGCAAGATCCAGCCAGTCATCGTCTGAAGGCAGGCGCCATCCTTCAGGGCAGGCAGCCTGAGCCTCAGACCACGTATAATAGCGGCCATAGATATCATCCATCACATCGCAGTCCTCAAAGGACTTCCCAGCGCCGGTCCATTCGACATTCCTGGTGAGCCAATCCCTGTTTCCGATAGTCTTATAATAATATGTCCTGCCGTCACGAGAATCAGTGAAATGCTCATCTTCTTCGACTCCTGACTCTGTCAATGTTCCCCCGAGCGCAGGATCCACGACCGTACAATATGCCGACACGGTCTGCGTGGAATAACCCTTGGCGAAGACGGTGCAGGAAACAGTCATCGTACAGAGCGTATCCTTTACATTCAGCGTGTAAGCTCCGGTGACGGACTTAGGATCATCAGCACGCCTTGTAGTATCTTTTGCGGTATAGAGAGGTGATGCCGTCCAATAGAAACCGAAATCCACGGTGTCAGTATCAATGCCCTTAGGCTCAAGGACCAGCACTGTCCCCTTTTCCACAAATCTCGGGACTTTTATGCTCAAAGTCCCGGGAAGTGTCTTGGATGAAGTATATGTATCGTCATTCTTGTCCTTCTTGCAGGATACGAAACCTGATATCAGCAACGCAGACGCGGCAAAAATCATCAACCTCTTGAAATCCATCTTTAAAGTATATTCAATAAAACGCAAATATCGCACTTTTCTGTTGAAAAACATTTAAATTTGTACAAATACTTTGCCGAATGAACCGCATCCGGCCATAAACATCCTGACCCAATGAAGATTTTCCGTTCAGCCGCACTGACAGCGGCCATAGTGATTCTGGCTGGTTCCTGTTCAGACAGAGACAGATACATATCCATACAAGGTTACGCCCAGGGCGGGACCTATAGCGTGAAAATGAACCTAAAAGGGAGCGACGGAATGATAAAGAAGAGTCCGGAAGCACTCAAGACCGCGATCGATTCCATCCTCAACGACATTGACACCACGCTCTCCGGTTACAACAAGGGCTCTCTGCTGAGCCGCTTCAACGCCGGCGACCGCATCACGATGAATGACATTTTCGAGGATGTCTACACCAGAGCCTACGACTATTCAGAAGAGACCGGCGGAGCGCTGGATGCGGCGTCAGGCCCGCTGTTCGACCTCTGGGGCTTCGGTTTCACCAGAGATTCACTGCCTGACAGCGATGAGGTCAATGCAGTGATGTCTTATTGCGGGATGAAACGGCTCGTGCGCGACATCCGGAAGAAGGTCAATGCTGACGGGACGCTGTCGCCGTCAGACCTGCTTGCCGACACCACTGGAGTGTCCGGCCATCCGCCCGTGCTGAATTTCAATGCTATAGCCCAGGGATACAGCTGTGACCTCGTGGCGGCATATCTATATGGGCTCGGTGTCAAGGATATGCTCGTGGACATCGGTGAGATCTATTGCGACGGCGTGAATCCGGACGGTAATCCGTGGAAAGTGGGGGTGGACAGGCCGTTCGACGGCAACAACGACCCCGGGACAGACATTGACGGTGTATGGCAGTCATACGGGACAGGCTGCGGCATAGTGACGTCCGGGAACTACAGGAAATACTACATACGGAACGGGAAGAAGTATGCTCACACCATTGACCCCAGGACAGGATACCCGGTGCAGCATAATCTGCTGAGCGCCACGATAGTGGCAAGGACTGCCACCGACGCTGACGCCTATGCGACATATTGTATGGTGATCGGGCTTGACGAGGCGAGAAGATTCATCGAGGACAATCCTGATGATATCGCCGGCTATCTGATATATTCTGACAAGGACGGGAATATGAAAGAATGGGCGTCCGACGGCTTCAATCTAGTATCCGCGGCCACGAAATAGAATAGAAGAGCCACAGAGCACATCTCACCTCAAATCACAGATCTCCCATTCCTTTCCCAGGCTCTTCTCATCAAATCTGAAGACGCTCAAAGGAAGCATCGCGGACTTCTTCATCGAAGGAATCGAGAATTCATAACGTGAGCCATTATTCCCCTGAAAAACACTTCTTACGATGACCGGCCCAGACTCCACGTCCTTGAGCCATACGGACAATGACGATATGGAAAGCGCACCGCCGCTCAGATGTATAGGAACAAAATCCACTCGCACGAGTCTCTGCCCTCCTTCCGTCACGACAGATTCGGATTTTTTCTCGAAATATCTGTCAAGATGCCCCACGATAGATGCAGGGTTCATAATAGAGCCGACATTTATGTCACAGACATCCTCCCCGGACGCCTGGACTATTTCGAGTTCCTTATCTTCATTGTCAAGAAGCCACTCTGTCACACCGTCGCAATATAGACTTGACTCCCCGAATGTCAGGATATAACAAGTTCCCTGTAACTTGACCGAGCCTGTAACCAGTGAGGACGGTCGTTTCGGCGACGTGCTTTTCAGCTCATACGGAAAAGAGACGCATTTTCCTTTTATTGACGACAGGAAACGTCCGGTGACATCGGCAGACTGCGCCTCCGCTCCGACAGACAAGATCATACAGGTCAATGAGACCATCAACTGTCTTGAAAATGCAGACATAGTATTCTTTCTTGATTTCTATTATCGTCCCGAGATTATCTGGCGGCCAGTTCCTTCAGTTTCAGATCCAGTTCGTCCATATCAGCGATGAGTACCTGACGTGGTTTCGAGCCTTCCTGCGGGCCCACTATGCCGGCTGCCTCAAGCTGATCCATAACTCGGCCAGCCTTAGCATAACCCATTCCGAGACGACGCTGGATATCAGATGTGGAGCCTCTCTGCGTGGAAACCACCATCCTTGCGGCCTCTTCGAAGCGCTCATCCATATCTCCGACCGCAAGGGCGCTGGTGCCCTCAGACTTCTCATCCTCAGGTTCAGGCAGATAATATGGGATATTGAAACTTTTCTTATAACCTTCCTGCGAGCCGATGAACTTGGTGATAGCACTTGTCTCGGCACCGCCTATCAGGGCACACTGAACACGGAACATATCCACTCCAGCATAATACAGCATATCTCCGCGTCCTATCAGCTTTTCAGCTCCAGGCTGATCCAGGATAGTCTTGGAATCCACCTGGGAGAATACGCGGAACGCTATACGGCTCGGGAAGTTCGCCTTGATCATACCGGTGATGACATCTACGGACGGTCTCTGTGTGGCGAGAACGATATGAAGTCCGGCGGCACGTCCCTTCTGAGCGAGACGGATAATGGAATTCGTGATGTTCCTGGCGAGAGTCTTCGCCTCATTGCCGGCACCGGTGGACATAATGAGGTCAGCATACTCGTCTATCACCGTGACTATGTACGGAAGATACCGATGGCCTTCCGTCGGGAGAAGATGCCGGTCACGATACTTGTCATTATATAGGACGACATTGTTCACTCCCGCCTTGTTGAGAAGATCATAGCGTTCATCCATCTCGACACATAGCGACTTGAGCACTTTGGCCGCGGATTCGGCTGTCTTCACGATGGCATTGTCCATCTCGTCCTGGGCGTCACCAGAATCCGGCAGGACGGCGAGATAATGCTTAAGCAAGTGACGATACGGCGTGAACTCCACCTTCTTCGGATCCACGAACACGAATTTGAGTTCAGAAGGATGCTTGGAATAAAGCAGAGAAGTAATGAGGACGTTGAGTCCCACGGATTTACCCTGTTTGGTAGCACCGGCGACAAGAAGATGCGGAGCGTCAGCGAGATCGAACACCTCGACCTTCTGAGTGATGGTATAACCTATGGCCACCGGCAGTTCAGCCTTGCTGTTGCGAAACGAAGCGTCATTGAGCAGGGCCTTGAGCGGCACCACAGACGGATTCGAGTTCGGAACCTCCAGAGCGATCGAGTCTGGAAGCTGACGCATACGGATCCTGTCAGTATTGAGCGCCATCGCTATTTCCTTCTGCAGATTCATTATGGAGGAAATGCGGACGCCGTCTGATTTATACACCTTATAAAGCGTGACTGTCGGCCCGACTACGGCTTTCACGTCATCCACACCTATCTTATATGTCTGGAGAGTAGCGCGTATCTTGAAGTTGTTCTGCCTCAACTCCTCTGAAGAGACAGTATGGATCATGTCCGTATAGTCATTCAGAAGATTGAGTGAGGGGAACTGATAATCAGGCAGTTCATCTCTCACATTTATTCTCGGGAGCTCTTCCTTGACATCAGTGGACAGGTCTCCGCCCTTTATGATTTCAGGGACACCGGCAGTCATCGGCACAGCCGTGGCAGAAACGGGTTTCGGCACACTCGCCACAGGCGCAGGTATCTCCGGCAAAGGAGAAGGATCCGGAACAGCGTCCGGCTCCGGAGCCGGACGATTTCCTTCTGGTTCCGGCTCCGGCCCAGAGACATTCTCCTGTTCTTTTTCTTCCTTCAGGAAGTTGAATGTCACAGGCTTTCTTCTGATCTCCTCATCGCTTCCGTCAGCGACAGTCTCGAACCATACGGCGAAACGTCTGCTGGAGAAATAGCACCACGCCACACAAAGGACCAGTATGAAACAGGCAGTGATGACAGAGCCGACAAGTTTCTCCGCCCAAAGCACCAACTGCGCTCCACAGGCCCCGCCCAGACCACCTCTGAACGAGTCTCCGAGGCCGAAAAGTCCTGACACATAAGACAGAAGAAGAGAGACGATGAACGCACCGGCCAAAGACTGCACGGCATATCGCACCATCGGGCGTTCATTTTTCCATCCCCAGAGCCTGACGGAAGCAAAGCCAAGTGCCGCAACGATTCCGAAAGCCCCCAGGCCGAGCCATCTTCCGACAAGCAGCGCCCCCAGCTTGAGGCCGAAAGCACCGCCAGCATTCGCAGCCTTCACATCAGCATCATTAAGCAAAGCCGAGTCAGAAAGCAGGCTCTGATCCTGCTTCCAGGTGAAAAGGAACGAGAAGCACCCTAACAGAGCCAGCAAGGCAAAAAGAGCGACGGCTATCGCCAGAGCCCGTCTGAGCCCCATATGAGATTTCCCTGCTTTCGCCTTTTTTCTTTTGTCAGCAGCCACCGCCATCACACTATCGTTTCTGATTGCCTTTCCTTCCGAAAACTCTCCGCGGGCCGCCGTTCTTGCGGACGGTCGCGAAATCCATATTCATACCAGGCCGAGCAAACGACGTGTCAGATGATATTCTCGACAATGCAAGCCCCTCCGGGACACGAATCCTGTAGTCGGACAATTTCTCTATGTCGCTGAATATGGTGGAATCAGCTACACTGTCCTTGTTCCATATAAGATACTGCTGGCGCATATACATCGCCAGGGAACGTATCATCGCAGTCTTCTGCTCTCCGTCAGGCTCACCGGCGATAAGCTCAATGATGCTCTCTATGTTCCTGCCATAATGAGTGGCGCGGATAGGCTTCTTCTTTATCGGTATTACGTCCGGACGTGACATACGCTGCTCAGGTGACGGCACGGGATACGGGGAATCCACATCCAAGTCATATCCGGCCATTATGAACAGATGGTCCCAGAGCTTATGCTCCCAGTTGTCCTCAGAATGAACCTGAGGGTTCAGTATCTCCATAACACGGATCACGGCCTTGGCCTGTTCTGTGCGCTTCTCCCTGTCTTTCATAGCCTTCACCTCCTCGACCATCTTGAGCACATTCCTCCCGTATTCAGGCATAGCAAGTTTCTCACGCTCAGTATTATAGTCCAGGACTATAGGGTTTTCCTCGTAATATTTGTCCATAATTCAATAATTTAGAGGCCGCCGCATACCGCATCGGCCAAACCTTGCAAATTTAGCAATTTTTCTCCGATTTCCGGAAGACCTTCAGGCCTCCACGACCTCATTTTTCTCCACATACCACAGATACGCCTTCACATCCGAATACCCCATCGACCTGTAAAGTTCCGCATACCTCCGCACCTGCCTGAGATAGGATTTTTCCTCCGTCCCGAACTTGTAGTCCACTACGACGACCTTGTCGCCATCCACGATGACACGGTCTGGCCTATGAATCTCCCCGTCAGAACTTATCACCGAAGTTTCCGTAAGGACCATAGACCTGTCGCCAGGGAACCATCCGCGCTCCGCCGCCGACTCGATCCTCCCCGCCAGAAGCTCCAGTATCTCATCTTTTTCCTTCAGGTCAATGCTGCCGTCTACGAAGCTTTCCTCAACGGCCCCGGCAAGGTCCCCGGGGACAATTACCCTGGACATAATGTCGTGAAGGACAATACCCCTCAATCTTCCTGAAGCCTCAAAACCTGTCATTCCGTCCTCCGAGAAGAAATCCTGCGACGCAGAACTGAACTTCAGGCGCGGCTCTCCGTCCACAGGGTTCAGGACAAATGAGGCATAACCGGAGGATCCGGCATCAGACACCGCATCCACACTCTCAGACTTTTTAAAAGGATAAGACTCCCCTTTCGCAAATCCCTTGTCCTCACCAGAATACGGAATGCCGTCCTTTTCAGGATGCGCCGGAATCGACCCGAACCCGACCCCTGTCCTGTCTCGCAGGACGTAGTCATACAGAATGTCCGACATATTGCCGTACGGAGCATTACCATTAATGAACTCCTTTGACGGCATAGGAGCTATTATGGTCATTCCTTTCTTCGCCCTGGTAGTGGCGACATAATAGATGTTGATGGCATCCACCATCTGCATCTTCCGCTCACATTCATACGAGCCGCGGAAATACGTCTTTTCTGATTTGCCTGACAGTTTCACCCTGTATATGCCGTCCACATCCTCCAGATCGGTACCGGCAACTTCAGGCCGGCACCACCGGTCATCAAGACTATACAGGCCACACTCGGCAAAAGGGAATATGACATAATTAGGTTCCAGGCCTTTCGCCTTATGGACAGTCATTATCTTCACTGCGTCAGCGTCATCAGGCGAACTGATCTTAGGGTCGATGCCTTCCCAGTAGTCAAGGAACTCACCGAGAGCATTGCCGTTCAGTCCCGCCCAGTCCTGGACTGTATCCATAAACGCCTGTAGATATGGGACTTCCCCATCGAACTCAGTATTCAGGGCGGTCTTCATCTCCCTTATGAAACATTCACAGAGATCCACGAGGGAATGCCACTCCTCAGGCACCTTGACGCCGAGAGATGACGCCAGGAACGAGTTCAGCCTGTCCCCGGGATTGTTCGCATACGACATCAGCGCAGCCAGCCGCCTGACAGCCAATGATGACTTGACGGAAAGAGCCTCATCCGAGATCACAGGGATTCCCTTCTCCAGCAAGGCCTCGGCGACAAGTGATCCATCTTTATTGGCCCGCACCAATATACATATATCTGAGTTGCTCGCCCCTGACGCCAGCAGTCTGTCCACCTCCTCCAGCGTCACCTGAAGCTGAGCCTGCTTGCAGACATCGTCCTTGCCTGCGCAGAAAAAGACATTGACATTGCCGCTCGCCTCATCGGCAGCCCTGACATTCTGGCATACGTCCTTGTCCGCATAGATGGAAGAGATTTCTTCCGTCCCCGCCAGCGCAGCAAGCTTTCCTGCAGCAAACTTATAGAAATCATTGTTGAAATTCACCACTTCTCGCGTGCTTCGCCAATTGTCCTCAAGATGTATGACCTCGGCGACTTTCTCATCAAACGTGTCCTGGATTTCCTTGTTCAGGAGGTTCCAGTCTGAATTCCGCCAACGGTATATGCTCTGCTTGACGTCACCGACGATGAGGTTCCTGTTACCTGAGGCGATGCTGTTCTCGAGGAGCGGCCGGAAGTTCTCCCACTGGATACGGGCCGTGTCCTGGAACTCATCCAAGAGGAAATGGTCGAAACGCACTCCGAGCTTCTCATAGATGAACGGGGCGTCACTGCCGTCGATGATGCCCTTCAATATGGTATTCGAGTCATCCAGGCAGAGGACATTCTTCTCTTTCATAAGCGCATCGAAAGAGGCGTTAATCTCCGAATATAGCCCGAGAGCGAAAATCTGGTCACGAAGTATCTCAGCGGTACGGCATTCTATATAACGAACTCCGAACAGCTTCACAAACTTCTGCATATCGCCTTCAAGATGTGTGACCTTAGGAAGAAGCGCCTTCTCGTTTTTCTTGCCGAACCATTTTGCCTTGTCCGATATCTTGGAGAAGAAACCGTCGTCCTTGTCAGGCAGGTCAGAAAGTTGCTTGGCCACAGCATATTTCGGCAGCGAAGACAGAATCCTATATGAAGTGTCCGCCAGAGCGACACCTGCCTCATCGAACCCGCGTACTACTACCGAAGCCGCGGAGCGCACGTCCGAGAGGAATGAATCTATGACACTGTCACATCTGCCCTTCAATGCTATGAGGGCTTCCTTGGAGTACATCCTGGACTCGTCAATGCCGCTTTCCTCGACCACATCCCTGTGTTCCTCGCTCTTCAGCGCGACAGCCATATCATACAGTCCCGACCCGATGTCATATTTCTTTCCGGCGGCGATTCTGGCCTTCACGCTGTCGGTGAGCCATTTTACCAGTGCATCGTCCTTTTCGGTAAGTGAATCCAGAATACGGTCCACACTCTCCGTGATGAGAGATTTCCTGTCAAGTTCCACCTGGTACGATGCGAACTGGCCAATCTCCCTGGAGAAAGCCTTGAGAGTCCTCTGGAAAAACTTGTCGATGGTACTCACGGAAAAGGCGCTGTAGTCATTCAGGATATTGTACAGGATAGTCTGCGCCGCTTTTTTTATGACTCCCTTGCTCTTGCCTGTATCTTCCATCAGCCCGGACAGATATCTGGAGCCATCAATGTCCGAAGCGAGGATATCCAGTTCTTTAATGATCCTGCTCTTCATCTCCTCCGTCGCCTTGTTCGTGAAAGTGACGGCAAGTATATGGCGATACGCATAAGGGTCATTGTCCTCCAACAGCAGCCTTATGTATTCCTTGGTCAATGTGAACGTCTTTCCAGATCCGGCAGACGCCTTGACTATACTGAGTTCTTTTTCAAGCTTTTTCATTTTCCGCAGATTTTTCTGAAATCACAATACTTGCAGGTGTCCTTATCGTCAGTCCTCCTGAATCCGACTGCCGGATTTCCGAGTTCCGCAAGCACGTCCCGCAGGCGTCCCTCTGCAAGTTCATTGAATCGGCCATTCTTCATCGACTCCAATATGCCGGACTTGGCCATTGTCTGGAGAGGATACACCACATTCTTCATACGCTTCCCTCCCAGTTCTTTTTCCAGGAACTTGTCATAAAGAAAAAGCTGCAGAAGGATTCCCGGACGGCTCTTGCTTTTAGTGTCAGGAGAGAACAGCTTCTCCACACAGGCATTCACAGCCCTCTCTTGCGCTTCTTCATCGACCTTGCCGCTGTCAAGGGCAAAGCTCTTCATTTCCTCATCCTTTATCTTTCCCGTCTTGTAGTCCACCACACGAACCAAGTCTCCGCCGAAAGAGTCCAGCCTGTCGATATAGCCGGTGAACTTGTAACCGTCAAGCTCCCACATACACTTTTTCTCCAGGCCTAGGATGGTGAAACTGTCGCCATCGCCCATCAAGGCAATGTCCTTCTCCAATGTCGTCCTGACGTATGCGTTCAGCAGGCTCTCCAGAATGAGGTTCTTCCCCGCCACCTCGTCGGTCCTGAGCTCACTTTTTATCAACGCCCGGATCTTTTCCTTGACAATGCCGCCGTGTTCATCGAGAAGGCCACGAAGATATGACTTGGTGATTTTCTCCAGAGGAACAAGCCTTCCCGACTTAATGGCGGCCGCGACATTGTCCCTGGACATATCGAACTCCGGAGAAAGCGCGTCACCGCCGAGATACAGAGCCTGCATCGTATTGTGATAGACATTGCCTATCATACTGTCATCCAGCGATTCGGTCACGTCATCCTCCTTCTTGAGCTGTTTTATGCTGCTATAGTAGAATTGCGCAGGGCAGGAGAGATACGGCTTGATGGAAGACACGGAGTATGTCATCGACTTTATCCTCGCAACGTCCTCATCAGTCTTCGCTATGACATCTTCATTGGCCTCGGCGCCTATGGCGTAGCGCACCACCTTCCGGTCAATGTCCTTATATTTATACTGGTATTCCAGCTGTTTTATATACCGGCTTTCCTCCCCTGATTTCAGGCCCTCCGTCCTGGAGTCATACAGGAGCCAGACATTCTTGCAGCGCTGGATCATCCTGAAGAAGTAGTATGCCCACACGGCATCCTGGTTCTCGTATGTAGGCAATCCGAAGCCTTTCCTGAGTTCGGGAGGTATGAAGGATGAACTGACGCTCCTGCGCGGGAAAATGCCTTCGTTGCAGGAAAGCACTATCAGGTTCGTGAAGTCCAACGCCCTGGTCTCCAGAGGGCCCATAATCTGAAGTCCTTCACCGTCCTTTTTCCTGCGTCTTCTCCCGCCTGTCCCCCCGTCCATTACACCGACATTCTCGAACGGAACTGACACTCCGCCCACAAGCTGCTGAAGCAGACGGACATACGTAACAGGCAATATGGCCAGTGACATTGACTTCAGCCTGTTCACCGCAAGATAGTACTCTTTGGCGAAGCTCACCTCCAGCGCCATTCCAGGCATCGCCGCTATTTTCGCCCCGATCTTGCCGAGGACGTCCAGCTGGTATTCCGCAAGGCACGTGACCTGCCGGCTGTCCGCCTCCTTGGCGTCTGTCACCACCGGACGGAATATGAGGTCAAGCAGCCACGTCCCTGACAAGTCGGACTGCGGCACATAAAGCTTGGCGTCTGATTTGACCATCGCGACTTTCTCCCGTGTCTCGTCATCCATCAGGGCGGCGATGATACCAGACTCCAGGACCTCCCAGACCGGCTTATGATAGAAAGTCCAGCCATCTTTTTTTCTGCGGATATGGAGCTGCAGGGCCGAGATGCCGTTCATAAGACCGTATATCTCGCTGCCGGACATAGGATAGCCCATAGTCACATTCACTGATGATATACCGTCCGGAATGGTGTTAAGCACCGGTATGAGCATCGTCTCGTCAGGAAGAACGACTGCAGTGTCCGCCCCGGGCACGTCCAGACTGCCTATGCAGCTCATATCGCCTCCGGATTCAGCCTCGGCGATGGACTTGAATATCTCAGGGAGCTGCTTGGCCTGCCCGACTGATGATGATATGCTCACAAGATGAATGCTCGGCCCGGCCGTCATATCGCAGCCTTCGTCTGGCGTAAACGCCTGCGGGAACATCTCGACATTCCGGCACATAAACTTGGACGCGCAGTTCTTCTCGTCACGCAGCATCGGTGAGGAGTAGTCCCAGCAGAATTCGGCGATTCCGGCGTCCCGCATCTTGGACAAGACAAGTTTCTCACACTCGTTCAGTGCATTGAGACCTACGAATACGAATTTTTTCTTGCCCGGCATAGATTCACCGAGAATATCGACGGCACTCTCAGTCTCCAGACGGTCAGCAAAAGACCGATATACCATTCCCTCGTATGCCATATTCTTGTCAGACAATGCCTTCCTGAACTTTTCATAGAGCGGATACATAAGGTTCCAGATCATCAGGAACCTCTCCTTTACATTTTTCTTGTCACCGTCAAGGTTCACCGTCAGTTCACCGTCCCTGCGGAAATGGCCTATGAACTGACGGATAGCCATCTCCTGCGCCTCCGTCAGATATGAATACGTATCCTGTATCTCCTTGAACTCAGCGACGTTCCTATAAAGAGCATCCGGCTTGGCCAGATATTTATCGGTATCATCGAAGTCCCCGAGGATGACATCGCCCCAGAATATGAAGTCATCCAGAGATTCAGCCTTGGGGTTCAGCGCCTTATAGCAGTCATATAGTTCCAGCAGCAAGGTGACGCGGCCTGTCACTGACGCTCCGCTGATCCGATAGAAGAAATCATTCATCGTCAGCATCTCCGGTGCGACGACGGGATGTGACGCAGGATCCTTTCTTACGGCTTCCGCAAGCCATCTGCGGAAGAACGAAAGAGAACGCCTGTTCGGAAAAATGAAGCACAATGATGAGAGGCCCTCTCCTCCGCTCATATAGTAGTGCTCCGCTACTTGTCTCAGGAATGGTATCATATATCCATTTTTCTATAAAGTTACTTTCTATTTGGGCCTGATACAATATCCGACACATCTTTTTATTGAACGGCCTGATTTTTGCACATTTAAAGCATTGAACCACAAGCACTTTAAATATTATGCATATTTTTGTCCACCCAGTTCCCCTCCAGGAAGCACATATCCCGCCAGGCAACTCGTAGGGTATAGCTTCGTCGGATGTTCATAAACATATACCGCACCGGATGGTAAATCTTTCACGTTTTTTCGCAAAAAAGTGCAGAAAGTGCTTGCAAATATGGGAAAGATTAGTAACTTTGCTTCAGAATTTAGAATTATTCTAAATTAGAACTTTGATAAGCAAATATAAGACAACAATTTAAAAAAGGAATTCGTTATGAAAAAGAAATTCAGATGTCTCGTTTGCGGCTACGTCTATGAAGGCGAGAACCCTCCTGCAGAGTGCCCTGTATGCCACGCAAAAGCAGACAAATTCGTAGAAGTGAAAGAAGAAGGCCCTAAGAGCTGGGCGTGCGAGCACGTAATCGGCGTCGCCAAAGGATGCGACCCTGAGATTCACGAAGGACTTGAGGCTCATTTCACAGGAGAGTGCAGCGAAGTGGGTATGTATCTGGCTATGAGCCGCCAGGCTGATCGTGAGGGCTACCCAGAGATAGCAGAGGCGTTCAAGAGATATGCTTTCGAGGAGGCTGAGCACGCAGCCAAGTTCGCTGAGCTTCTCGGTGACGTAGTATGGGACACCAAGACCAACCTCGAGAAGAGAATCGAAGCCGAGAGCGGCGCCTGCGAGGGCAAGCTCGCAATCGCGACAAGGGCAAAACAGCTGAACTACGATGCCATTCACGATACAGTACACGAGATGGCAAAGGACGAGGCTCGTCACGGAGCTGGCTTCCAGGGTCTCTACAACAGATACTTCAAGAAGTAGTCTCTGACAGACATATAATAGGCGCAGCCGGGGAGCACATAGTTCCCCGGCTGTTATTTTTGACTCCTCTTTTCCTCGCACATAGGCGGGACGGAGATATCACCCGAAACGTCTACTTGGCCTGATTTTAAAGCCATTACGTATATCATTCAAAAAAACAAGTCGGTAAAGATCCGCAGTGGATTTTCGAGGACAGATCCGCGTTGCGCAACTTTTGTCCGGTGGAAAGTCTCATTACCGGACAATTCATTTTTTCTGCTTGTAAAAAATGCTATGCCTTGGTTATTCAACAGGAACACGATTACTCTTTCTATGCCAAAAAGAATTGGGAACGATAGACATGTTTGCACCAATTTCTGCTTCCTTGTAAGGAAAGGACTTTATAAACTCATAAATAGTTGATTAGAAATTCTCTGAACTCGTCAATAAAACTATTATCTTTAATCATTTTGATTAAAGGATTTGGATGTGTTAGTGGAGAAGAACACCTTCCTGGACTGGGACTTCTTATCAGGTTCATTGAAGTCGGCGATGAACGATCTGTTGAAACGGATCCAGCTGCAGCACTTCTTCCGAAAGTCCATACGGAAGCGCTGCTCGGACAAGTGACAGAACCTCCCCATCTGGAGGAAGTTGATCGGTAAGGAAAAGTTCCAGGACTTCTATGAAGAAAGATTGAAAAGATTTGCTTAAATTTGTCTGGCTCTCATGGCGTCCGTAATAAGCTATTTGAGCTGGGTAAGCGGCTTGATTTTCATCTCCGTAACCTGTTTTGTTTGCTATTACCAAGTTACAAAAGAATCAAACACTTATCCATTTTTCAAGCAAAATTTTCATTCTATTTAACACTTTTTGACTGTTTTTATAATTTTCTCGGGGAACTGCAGAGTACCATCTGACGGATTGTTGAATATGTAAGTAATTATACATCAAGGATTAACTAAAAAATAACGTAGTATTGTAAAATGACACACTGGTTAAAAAAACTTTTCAGCAAGAAGGATGACGAGCTGGTCTATCGTCAGTTGGGGATCGAGCGTTTCGTGGAGGCGCAGGAGCGAGATTGGACAACAGCATTGACAGAAATAAAGAATGGGCGGAAGCAGGCACATTGGATTTGGTATATATTTCCCCAGCTGAGCGGTCTGGGGCATAGCTGCTTCTCGAATCTGTACGGGATACGCGACTTGAACGAGGCCGAGGCATATCTAAACCACGCGGTTCTCGGGCTCAGGCTGCGGGAAATAACCTCCGAACTGCTGAAGCATAGTGATTTGGCGGCAGCGGATATCTTCGGAGAACTGGATGCGATGAAGGTCAAGTCCTGTATGACGCTGTTCGATATCGTGTCGCCGGATGATGTCTTCGCACAGGTCCTGGACACTTTCTATGGCGGTAAGAGGTGCGAATACACGATTAATTGGAGGTTACGTGAGCGCAACAGCGAATGAAGCAGTGTGGTACGGCATCAGATGCGCCCAGAGCAAAGCTACCTATAGACTTATGTCCATCAAGTGGATACGCATAACCAGCATTGTCCTGATCATAATATTCGGAGTGTTCGGCATATTGTTTTACCTGCCACGATACCACTGGAAAGGAATGATTCTCTTCAATCCTCTGCTCGCCTATACCGTGGTGGTTATCGTCAATGTATTCAGGAGTTTTAGCATAAAGCCCGATTTCGATTGGAAAAAGATTCTAATGCTGAAATAAGAAGCCTATCGCGCTATCCACTTCTCGACGGTGCGAGTCTGGGAGGATATGTTCACGCCGAACCTTGACGAGGTTCTTGCCTTGGGTAAACGCAACGTGGACACATCTCTCCACCACAACTGATGCAATAGAATTTGCAATTCCTATTGTGCGCAGAAACAGATGCGATATCAACGATATTGCCTGTATCGTCAATCGCATAAGAGAGTAAGTGCGACACCGTCAATACGCAAAACTTTACAAGACTTCTCAAAAATAATGCTTTTTTCCAAATCTGCAGATTTATTTGATAGTGTCCCCCAAAAGGGTATATTCCAGTAAAAGGAATGAATTATCACTATTCAGAAGCATCGACATATGGCACTATTCAGAAGCGCCGACTGAGGTGATGATGCGCGTCAGCTGGTCCGTGCACGATGTACCGCGTCCGTGGCAGTTCACGCCACCGAGAATCTCAACAGCCTTCTTGGCATCCATCCCTTCAAGCAAGCGACCGACAGCCTGCAGATTGCCGTCACATCCGCGGACATATCTCACATTATACAATTTGCCGTCCTTGATGTCGAAATCTATCTGTTTCGAGCAGACAAGAGCACTTGGCTCGGCTGTTATATGACGGACACCGTCCTTGACAGTATCCGATACGATTCTATAATCATCTCCAAGATTTTCCATATCCATTATCTCTTGTTCCTGAAAAATTCCGATACCATACCGCCGCACTCGTCTGCCAAGACACCAGCCCCCACTTCAGTCTTCGGATGAAGCAGAGATGGCGTGAACAGAGAATACCCACGCTTGGGATCGATCGCCCCATATACCACACGTCCCATCTGTGCCCAGGCCGAAGCCGCGGCACACATCGGGCAAGGCTCCACTGTCACATATAGAGTGCAATCATTCAGATACTTGCCCCCGACAGCCTCCGTAG
The DNA here is from genome assembly GCA_934695325.1 of uncultured Bacteroidales bacterium. Lineage (GTDB taxonomy): Bacteria > Bacteroidota > Bacteroidia > Bacteroidales > UBA932 > Cryptobacteroides. Next base: position 54,442 of record CAKUVD010000005.1, read on the forward strand.
CCGCAGTAATCGCTATCATTTCAGCGTGAGCAGTAGGGTCGTGAAGCCTCTCAGTCATATTATGTCCCTTGGAGATTACACGTCCGCCGCACACAACCACAGCACCGATCGGAATTTCCCCCTCAGCCTCCGCGGAACGAGCCTCTCGCAACGCCTCACGCATAAATCTTTCGTCAAGAGAAGAATCCACGACCATCTTTCTAACTTCTGTCTCTTGCGATTCCTATATAATAAAATAATGTCACGAGCGAGCTGACTGCGGCAATCACATACGTATATGCAGCCCATTTCAGAGCATCGATCGCCATAGGGCGAGTCTCATAATCCGTGATTCCAGCCGACTCAAGCCATTTCACGGCCCGAGCGCTGGCGTTGATCTCCACAGGGAGAGTTACAAGACTGAACAGCGTAGTCAGAGCGAACAATGCGATGCCAAGCCAGAGCAATGCAGGAAAGACATTAACGACCAGAATTCCAAGAAGAAGCACCCACTGGACAGTGTTGCTGGCGAACGAGACCACAGGCACCAGAGCCGAACGCAGTTTCAGAGGCGCATACCCCACGGAATGCTGAATCACGTGCCCGCACTCGTGAGCCGCCACAGCAGCCGAAGCGATGGAACGGCCGTTATAGACCGCTTCACTCAGATTGACCGTCTTCGTGACAGGATTGTAATGATCCGTGAGACTCCCCTGGATACACTCAATCCTGACATCATAGATGCCATTGTCATTCATCATCTTGCGGGCGACTTCCGCTCCCGACATACCATTTCTTGTCGGTACTTTTGAATACTTTCTGAAACGGCTCTGAAGCATATTCTGCACGATGATGCCGCCGATCATCAGAAGTATGAACAATCCCCAATATCCCATAATTCAATATAGTTGTGACATATAATCGAAAACAAATAGCAGGCCATTATGAAGATAGCACGAATTTTATTCAACCTGTCAGATAATTTCTGTATTTTTGCACCTCAAAATCAGAAAAAATGAACGCCGGACGGCCCGGCAATGATTTCAAGACAATGTTGAAGGAAAATGATTTTTCAAGACTGGAGCTGAGGCTCAGCTCCTGCCGTGACAACTACAGATATTTCAGAAGCCTCCTGGAGAAGGACACGAAGCTTCTGGTCCTCGTGAAAGCCAACGCCTATGGGCACGGAGCCGTGGAATTCGCCTCTATGCTCCAGAAAGAAGGAGCTGACTATCTTGCAGTTGCATATCCAGTGGAAGGCATCGAGCTCAGACGTTCAGGAATCAGTCTTCCCATACTCGTGCTGACAGCCGGGACGGACTATTATAATGAAATCATTGACAGCAGGCTGGAGCCGAGCATCCCGAATATGTACTCCCTCCGCATATTATGCGGAATCCTGGAAAAGCGCGGCATCACGGACTTTCCCATACACATAAAGCTGGACACCGGGATGCACAGGCTTGGATTTATGACAAGTGAGCTGGCAGAACTGACAGAATTCCTGAAAGACTGCAAATTTGTCAGAGTCAAATCCATATTCTCGCATCTCGCCGCAGCTGAGGATCCCGCTTCCGACGACTTCACGCTCGGACAGATAAAGATGTTCGAGGACAATGCGGACAGAATCATCTCGGAAATAGGCTACAGGCCAATGCTCCACATCCTGAACTCCGCAGGCATCGAGAGATTCCCGCAATACCAGCACGATATGGTCCGGCTCGGCATCGGAATATACGGTATCAGCGCCCTCCCAGGGGTCAGACTGTCCCCGGTGGCATCACTCAAATGCAAGATACTGCAGATCAAGAATCTGAAGCCTGAAGACGGCACCATAGGATACGGCAGGCACGGAATCATCGCCCCTGAAGGCACGGTGACGGCCACCATCCCTGTAGGATATGCGGACGGCATTGACAGGCACCTGGGCTGCGGGCACGCATCGTTCTCACTCAACGGTCACAGGGTTCCGACCATCGGGAACATCTGTATGGATATGTGTATGCTGGACATCACCGGAGTAGATGCGAAAGTCGGAGACACGGTCACCATCTTCGGTGAAGACCCGACTGTCTCCGAACTCGCTGACATACTCGGCACGATCCCTTACGAGATAATGACCAGAATCCCCAGAAGGATCGACCGTGAGATAATCAAGTGATACAGGACCTATAGCATAAGTCCGTGCTTCACTTTCTCCGCCACATCAGCACCTTTCAGATGCTCCAGGATGGCCAGAGCGAAATCCACGGCACAGCCGGCGCCGCGGCCAGTTATAAGGTTACCGTCACTGACGGCCGGCTTACGTTCATAGATGCCGCCTCGTGCCTCAGGAGCGTCCTCGAAGCCGTCGAAACAAGTGAAGTGCTTGCCGGCCAGGCTTGGCAGCTGTGACACTACAAGTCCAGGCGCGGCGCAGATAGCCGCTACCGTACCGCCCTCCGCATAGTGCAGGCGCATAAAGTTGATGATCTCGGCATTCTCCGCCAGATTTTTCGTCCCGGGCATACCGCCAGGGAATATCAGGATGTCTGACTCGTCAGTCCCGTCAAGCTCGACCTCGGCCTTGAACTCGCCATAGGTCATATCTGCCACGACAGTTACCTTATGCGACCCGGTGACGAACTTGTCATTATGCACCGAGACAGTATGGACATCGACTCCCCCGCGGCGGAGGATATCTATTGGCGCCAATGCTTCCATTTCCTCGAAGCCGTTGGCAAGAAACACGTAAACTCCTTTCATATCCGTATCGTTAAAAAGTCATAAAATCAGCATAAGCGCCGTAGCATAAAGCATAAACGCCTCAAAGCCAAGTCTTCCGCGTCCGTCGGAGGCCAGCATCACCTCCGTACTGTCCTGACTCACGAGCCTCGCGAGCTTTCTCCTGCTCGGCAGGCTTCTGGCCGCCCATTTCGCTATCAGATTCCCTTCATTGAAATAGACAGCGCCGCCATTCGAGCGGTTCAGAGAGACAAGTGTCTTGTAGTCAGAATAATACACCGTAGTCATCAGCAACATCGACTCTTCACGGGACAATTTCATCCCGGCAATCTCCGAGGAGAACTTTTCCGGGTCGGACGCCGCGAGAAGAATCGGAGTGAACCCGGCATCTGACGCGTCAGCCAGGAAAGATGCTGTCCGGCTCCATTCAGCGCTGCTCAATTTATCCGGCTCCGGAACGGAAACCGTCATCACCAGCCATGACACCGCAAGAGTGTCGCGATATTGCCCTGCGGCATCACGGAACGACAGCCTCGGATATTCGGAATCCCTTTCCGATTCCTGCTGCCTTACCGTGCGTGTCTCGACAAATGTCCAGGTGGAGTCCGGAAGGTTGTTCAGTGTGAACACACCGGTCTTGCCGTTCTTCTCATATATGAATGTAGAAAGATACGAATCCTCCTCATTTTCAGGCGCCCCGGCCGCGGCCTCAAGTGTCGCTGACAGATTGAATGGCGTAAGTTCCAGCAACGGGATGAACATCAGAGAGTACACCGCAAAGAGAATGACTGCGATAAAGGTCAATGCAAATGTGACATATTTGCTTTTCTTCGGTGCTCCCAGGTCCTTGTACGGAAAGAAGGCAGCGAATGTCAGGAGACACAGCACCACGTTCTTCGCAAATGACTGGAAATGCGTCAGATGAACCGCCTCCCCGAAACATCCACAGTCCATCTGCGGGTTCAATGCCCACAGAAGCAGAGTCAGGAGAGTGAAGCCTGTGAGAAGGATGGTGACAATCCAGGCCGTCACTTTTCTAAACACTCCCGTCACGAGACATATTCCTGACACCGTCTCGACAATGGCGAACGTCTCCGCCACAGGCCCCGCCACCACACGGAAGAATCCGAGATGAAGGAACGACAGATATTCACGCACTATCAGCATTGACCCGACCGGATCCATAAGCTTGAGCACGCCGGCCACGAAAAAGACGAATCCGACAATGACGGCGCAGAGCCGCCTCATCTTGGAACTGACATAGTGTATTCCCATAGCCTAAAGCCTTTTGTCCACAACCTTCCTGACAGCGGCGGAGATCACATCCGGAGGAAGCATCGAGCCGTCCGTCCCACTGCAGTCAATCCTCACGAAAGCCGGGTCCTTTCCGCATTGATCCAGATAAACTTCGCGGACCTTCTCCTGGAATCTTATATCGGCCTCGTGGATGTCGTCACGCCCCTCCAGATAATCCCTGTCGCTTCCTCCGCGCGGGTTCTCGAGCTTCTTCTCCACGAATCCTATGGGGACGTCGAGAAAAATGTTGAGGTCAGGGACTGGAAGCCCGAACTGATGGTACTCGGTATCCAATATCCACTTGCGGAGAGACTCGCTCTCCTCGGGATCCGATACCTTCGCACACTGATACGCCACATTGGAGTAGACGTAGCGGTCCAAGAGGACGATACCGCCTTCATCCAGCGTCCGCCTCATATCATCTGCCGCCCTGTGACGGTCTTCAGCATACAGCAGGGCCACCAGCTGAGGGTGCACGCTGTCAATGGATCCGAAATCCCCGCGGAGAAATTTCCCTATGAGCTCTCCATATACAGGAGAATCATACCTGGGGAAATGTATGTATTCAAGATTTCCCGTACGAGATTCCAGATATTTCCTCAGGCGCTTGACCTGAGTGGATTTCCCGGAGCCGTCAAGGCCTTCTATCACGATAAGCATAGTTCATTTTTTATTACACGTCGGCAACGCCGCATATATATACAAACTTAACTAAAATCCGTCGATTTTCCGCAGTATGGCCGATATTATTTGCTATTTTTGCGCTCTATAAAGCTGTTTTAATTTTATTCGTCAGAAATTTTATGGGGAATTTCCGAGGAAAGTTTTTCGAGATTCCGAAAAGGGTAGCAGAGACCATCTGACCGAAGAAGGTCGGGAAAGCTATACCGGAAAGGCCCATAAAAAACCTTTCTACATAAATCTAAAGGAACAGATAATGGACAAGAACAGAAAAATAGACGTGATGGGCATCATAAACCTCACGGACAATTCCTATTTCGCAGAAAGCCGCTGTCTCGGGGCCGACGGAAGCGATGACATCACGAAAGTGCTCGGACGCGCGGAAATGATGATACGTGACGGCGCCGGGATACTGGACATCGGAGCCTGCTCCACACGCCCTGGCTCGGATCCGGTAGGCGAAGAAGAGGAGTGGCGCAGGCTGGAGCCGGCCCTGAAGGCCATCCGGAGGGAATTTCCCGCCATCACCATCTCAGTGGACACCTACTGGCCGTCCGTCGTGCGAAAGATATATGACGCCATCGGAGAGTTCATAGTAAATGACGTGACTGCCGGGGAGGGAATGTATGAAAAAGTCAATGCAGATGAACCCGGGAAGATGCTCGCCACCGTCGCAGGACTGGGCCTCCCGTTCGTGGCGATGCATATGCGAGGCAACCCCAAGACAATGCAGAGTCTGACAGAATACGGAGACATCACTGAAGACATCCGTTCATATTTCACCGCCTTCGCTGAAAAAGCGGCGAAAGCCGGTGTCCGTGAATGGATACTGGATCCAGGATTCGGTTTCGCAAAAACCGTGGAACAGAACTACGAACTCCTCCGCAACCTCGGAGAATTCACGGAATATGGAAAGAGAATTCTCGTAGGAGTATCACGCAAGAGTATGATATTCAAGAAATTCAGTATAACGCCAGAAGAGTCGCTTCCGGCCACTCAAGTCCTTCATTACAAGGCTCTATGTCTCGGCGCCGACATCCTCCGGGTGCACGATGTCGCCGAAGCGTCACGTACAGTCGCGCTATACAGGGAACTTGAATAGATATCAGTCTGCATATCCCGTGTAGTTCCACGGGGTGATGCTTCTGAGCTCGGACTTGACGCTTTCGCTGACGTCAAGGGTATCTATGAACGCCTCGATAGTGCTTTCGTCGATCGTACTCCCTGTCCTTGTCAATGCTTTCAGCGTCTCATACGGATTCGGGTAGCCCTCCCTGCGCAGGATGGTCTGGATGGCTTCCGCCACCACGGCCCAGTTCCTGTGGAGATCCGCCTGGAGAGCGTCTTCATTGAGAATAAGCTTTCCGAGCCCTTTCTTCAGTGAAGCGAAGGCTATGAGGCCGTGAGCAAGAGGCACCCCCACATTCCTGAGGACAGTGGAGTCGGTGAGGTCTCTCTGGAGGCGCGAGATCGGAAGTTTCATCGAAAGGAATGTGAATATGGCGTCAGCCATCCCGAAGTTCCCTTCCGCGTTCTCGAAGTCAATCGGATTCACCTTGTGAGGCATAGCGGACGAACCGACCTCGTTCTTGTTCACTTTCTGCCTGAAATATTCCATCGAGATGTATGTCCAGATGTCACGGCAGAGATCTATCAATATGGTGTTTACGCGTCTCAGACAGTCAAATATGGCGGCAAGGTTGTCATAATGCTCGATCTGGGTGGTAGGGAACGACCTCTTGAGTCCCAGCGAAGCCACGAACTCATTTCCGAAGCGGATCCAGTCTACCTCCGGGAAAGCCACCTTTTGAGCATTCATATTTCCAGTGGCACCGCCGAACTTGGCCGGATATGTAAGGAGAGAGAACTGCCTCAGCTGCTCCTCGATGCGGACCTGATATACCCTGAATTCCTTGCCCAGCCTTGTCGGTGAGGCCGGCTGCCCGTGCGTCTTGGCGAGCATCGGGACATCCTTCCATCTGTCGGCCATCCCTGTCACGATGTCCAGGATTTCCTTCAACGCCGGCATATAGACATTCTCCATAGCCTCCTTGAGCATAAGCGGCTGAGAAGTGTTGTTTATATCCTGTGATGTAAGCCCGAAATGGACGAACTCGGACCACTTGTCAAGTCCAAGGGCAGAGAAATGCCTCTTTATGAAGTACTCGACAGCCTTCACGTCGTGATTCGTGGTCTTCTCTATCTCCTTGACTTCCATAGCCTCTTCCGGAGTGAGATTCCGGTAGATGTCGCGCATCGCCTCGAACTTGCCTCTGTCAATATCAGCAAGCTGCGGAAGAGGGATTTCGCAAAGCGCTATGAAATACTCTATCTCGACTCGTATCCTGTATTTTATCAATGCGTATTCGCTGAAGTAGTCTTTCAGCGGTTCTGACTTGGAAGCATAGCGGCCGTCCACAGGCGACACCGCCAATAAAGAATGTGTGTCCATTTTATATGTATTGAGACTACAAATATAATAAAAAAAAAGAGAGTGACCACAAATGTGGTCGCTCTCTGAGCCCCGCAGGCCTGCGCCTGCGAGAGAATATTAAAACCTACATCATCGGAGGAGGGCCACCAGCACCAGGCCCGCGTCCGGGGCCGCCCGGGCCTCTTTTGCCTTTGGAGGCATTGTTCATATTTCCGAACCTCCAAGTCAATGACAGTATGACATAGCGGCCCAGCGTGTTGTTCCAGGTCTCCGTGTGATAGTTGGAAGAATCGCTCACGGATAGGTTCTTGGACTGGTTCAAGAGGTCATAGGCCTTGAGAGACAGCGTGAAGCGGTTCTTGAACAGAAGCTTCGTCAGTTCAGCATTGAGGATATACTCCGAGTCCTGTGGCGTGGCATAGCCTTTATACCAGTTGTAGTTGAATTCAGAGACCAGGCCTACTCCTCCAGGTATGGTCCAGTTCATTGACGCACTGACCTGGTTGTTTCTCGTTACGTTGGTGTTCACAGAGGCTATCGTGTACCACGATTTCGCCACCCTGGATCTGCCGGAGGCCGTGAGTTCCACGAAGTCATTGCGATAAGTCAGTTTCAGCCTCTGCATAAAATTCATTGTCTGAGTCTTGTTCTCTATGAAAAGGTCACTCTTTCCAAGATCTGGGAAATCCTCGTGAAATTTCGTGTAGTCGAACTCACTGTCCTTATAATATGCGTCAGTGCTGAACGAGCTCTTGCCGACATAAGACGATGCCTCTGACCAGCTTCCTGATGTTATGGAAGACAGGCTGAAGTTCGACTTGCCGATAGGCGCATTGATGAACATCCTCACTTTAGCGTTTCCTGAAGTCGGGCCGTTCACAGGCAGCGAGAACGCCGTTCCGTCTGTGTTATACCAGCTGGCATATACTATTGGAGACTGCACGAAACCGCCTTCTACATTGCCGTACACTGACAGGAACTTCTTCTTGTCGGAGTAGCCGAGCCTCGTCCTTATGTCGTGGCTGAAATAAGGCTCCAGATACGGGTTTCCGAGGGAGACATTCAGCGGATTCGTGTTGTCAGGCACAGGCATAAGCTGTGATGTGCTCGGCTGGGACGAGTTTCCGAAATAGAACCCGTGGATATTGAAATTGTCATTAATATCATACCAGAGCATTGCCGACGGCGACCAGTTCACGACCTTGCTGTCATAGTTCTGCCCGTTCGTCTCGTTATGCGTGATAGTAGGGACGACAGATGCTCCTACCTGGGCACGCAACTTGTCCTTCTGATACATAAAATTGAAACCTGCGCGGTGCGTCTGGTATCTGTTGAGAATGTCGCTGGAATAGGTGTCGTTCCGTGTCTTGCCGTCCCAGATGAACTCCCTGTTGTCAATGTCCGCTCCCACCCCGGAGTCGTAGGTATCCTTGCCAGACTTGCTCTGGCTCCATTTGTACTGATAGTTGGCCTCCAGATAGAAGCCAGCGCCGAGAGGCTCGGTATAGACCAGCCTTCCGCTCATCGAGGAAGACCTGGAATTCTGTGAATACCACTGGTTCACGATCTCGTTCTCGTCCTCGCCGGTATCGGAAGTCCCGAATGTGCGAGTCAATGACTGATTGAACCCTTCGAGGTCGTTGTTGCTGAAATTATAGTCCATATTGAAGGACAATGTCCTTCCGGGTATGCCGAGCTTCTGCCTGAAGAGCAGGAATCCGTTGGCTGTCCAGTTGTTGTTGCTCCCCGTGTTGCTGTTGAATCCTTCGTTCTTGGCTGTGGATTCAGTGCTTCCTGCGGCCAATCCGTCAGTGGAGAACTTGGAATACTCCGAGAAGTCGCCCTTGCCGAAATTGAACTGCGGCTGGAACAATATGGAGGTGTTGTCCGAGAACTTGTGCTCCAGACGCACGCCGAAACGATGTCCGTATGTGTTGTTCAGGCTGTATCCGTCATTGTTGTATATGAGGCTGGAGCCGTCGTCGAGGAACGTGTTCTTCAGGCTCTTCTCCTGCACATCGGTCTTCGTGCCGTTGAACAGGTAGTTTCCGCCGAGGTCCATCTTGTCGCCAAACAGATCCCAGGAGCCGTTCACTCCGCCCATCCAGGAGGTAGTTATGCCGTTGTCGCGTCCCCAGCCGCCGGAGCCGCGGCCCATTCCTCCGCCTCCTCCGCGCATTCCTCTCATCATTGAGCCTGCGACATCGTTGAATCCCCTGTTGTTCGTGTTGTTGCCGTTGAGAATTATGCTCAGCTGGCTCTTGTCAGTGAACCTGCCTATGAATGCGGCGCCCTGATATCTCCAGTCGCCGTCACCGCCGGAAGTGTTCTCCGGCCAGTCGTGTCCGCCACCGCCCATAACGTTGCCGAAAAGGCCGTTCATCATTCCTTTCTGAATGGAAAGGTCAATGACAGTCTCCTCCTGCCCGTCGTCAATGCCAGTGAACTGGGCCTGCTCGGATTTCTTCTGTACGACCTTCACCTTGTCCACGATCTTGGCAGGAATGTTCTTGGAGGCCAGCTGTGGATCATCGAGAAAGAACGTCTTCCCGTCTATCGTAATCTTGCTGATCGTCTGTCCATTGGCTGTCACTGAGCCGTCCGAGCCCACTTCCACTCCAGGAAGCTTTTTAAGGAGGTCCTCGAGCATATCATTGTCGGTCGTCTTGAATGATGACGCATTATACTCTATGGTGTCCTTCTTTATCACGATAGGATTCCCTGCAGCCGAGACACTTGCCGCGTCCAGCACCTGCTTGTCAGGATCCATCTTCAGAGTCCCGAGATCGAGGTTGTCCTTCACAGTGATTTCCTTAGTGACGTTCTTGTAGCCAAGCAGTTCCGCCTTGAGCGTGTAAGTCCCGGCCGGCACCTTCTCAAGCGTGGCCTTTCCCTTGTCGTCTGTCAGGGCATACTTGGATGCCGATGTCGCCCCATTCTTTGTCAGCGAGACCGTGGCGTAGCCTACAGGTTCTCCAGAGGACGAATCCTGCAGTGTCACAGTGACGTTCCGCGACTGCGCCTGCGAGGCAAAAGAAACCGCGAGCATTGTCACGAGCCCGCAGATGATAGCAATGATTCTCTTCATTGTCCGTTTATTTTTTGTTCAACGGATATATAGACAGACATACGCACGAAAGGTTTAATTCTGTATTTCACTTTTTGACTCTGTCCGGATTGGCTGCGATGAACTTCTCCCAAGAGGACGTGGACTTGACTCCTGAAAGCGGGTTGGTCATCTGATAATGGTGGCAGAGCGCTATCGCCAGAGCATCCGTCGCATCCAGGAACTTCTCTTCAATGTCAATGCGGAGAATCCTCTGCAGGATGTTGTTCACCTGCATCTTGGACGCCGCCCCGTTTCCGGTGACGGCCTCCTTCGCCTTTCGCGGCGCATATTCCGTTATCGGGATGCCCCTCATCGCCGCAGCCAGCATCGCCGCGCCCTGCGCCCGTCCGAGCTTGAGTATGACCTGGGCGTTCTTGCCGTAGAATGGCGACTCCAGCGCCATCTCGTCCGGTGAGTACTTTTCGCAGACATCGCTGATGCCGCAGTAGATTCTGTGAAGTTTTTCGTAAGGGTCCTTCTCTTTTCTAAGGTCAATGACCCCCATCTCGACGTACTCAGCGCTCCGGCCCTCAGTACGAATGACCCCGAAGCCAAGTATGTTGGTTCCGGGGTCAATTCCTAGTATTGTAGCCATCAGCCTAGTCGATGTAGTCGAACCCGGTGTAAGGGCGGAGAACCTCAGGAATGACAATCCTGTCTTCCTGCTGGTTGTCCTCAAGCATCGCTGCCACGACACGAGGCAATGCCAGCGAGCTTCCGTTCAGCGTGTGGCAGAGCTGTGTCTTGCCGTTGGCGTCCTTGTATCTGAGGTGCAGACGATTGGCCTGATATGTCTCGAAGTTGGACACTGAAGATATCTCCAGCCATCTTCCCTGTGCAGCTGACCACAGCTCGAAGTCATAGGTGATGGCGGATGTGAAGCTCAGGTCACCGCCGCAGAGACGAAGGATTCTGTACTTCAGACCGAGCTTGTTCACGAGGCTCTCGACGTGTGCGATCATCTCGTCAAGGGCGGCGTATGAATCTTCCGGCTTTTCGATGCGGACAATCTCCACTTTGTCGAACTGGTGCAGTCTGTTGAGGCCTCTCACATCCTTTCCGTAGGATCCGGCCTCGCGACGGAAGCAAGGAGTATATGCCGTAAGTTTCTGCGGGAACTGGTCATTGTTGAGGATGACATCCCTGTAGATGTTGGTGACAGGCACTTCTGCCGTAGGCACGAGATAGAAATCATCGAGACCGACATAGTACATCTGCGCCTCCTTGTCAGGAAGCTGGCCTGTGCCGAAGCCTGAAGCCGCATTGACCATTATAGGCGGCTCCACTTCCTTGTATCCTGCTGCCGTGTTGTTGTCGAGGAAGAAGCTGATGAGCGCTCTCTGGAGTTTCGCACCTTTTCCTTTATATACTGGGAATCCTGCTCCGGTGAGCTTGACGCCGAGGTCGAAGTCTATGATGTCGAATTTCTTGGCGAGTTCCCAGTGAGGAAGAGCGTTCTCCGGGAGTTTGATCTCCGGGCCGCCCATCTTCACTACTTGGTTATCCTCTGCGCCCTTTCCCGGAACGACGAGGTCGCAAGGAATGTTAGGAAGCAGAACGAGCTGTGACTCAAGCTCTTTCTCTGTAGCATCGGACTTGGCGAGAAGTTCTGAAGACTTCGCCTTAAGCTCGGCCACTTCCTTCTTCGCCTCCTCAGCCTCAGCCTTCTTTCCTTCCTTCATAAGGCCGCCGATGAGGCCCGCCTTCTGTTTCTGCTGTGCGAGAAGAGCGTCGCTCTCGGTCTGGAGAGCCCTTCTCTGTGTGTCCAGCTCAAGGACTTTGGCTACTATTGCCTTTGCGTCGAAATTCTTGACCGCAAGTTTCCTGACGATGAAATCCGGATCGTCGCGAAGCATTTTAAGTGTCAGCATATCTGTCTTTTTTTAATTGATTCTTTTTGTCCGGCCGTGCAAGTCAATGTGCGAATCTGAGAATCTCGGATCCAGGACTTGCCGTGCCACCCTGCCGGGAAAATTAAAAGAGGACCGCACGCCGAACTCGAAGTGCAATCCTCTTCTGTCTTTCAAGACCCTTCGAGTTTTTAGTTCTCAAAAGGTACGACCGACACGTATGACTTGTTCTCTTTCTTTCTTGTGAAAACCACCGTGCCGTCTACAAGTGCATAGAGAGTGTGGTCCTTGCCCATACCGACATTCTTGGAAGCGCTGTGGACAGTGCCTCTCTGGCGGACTATGATGTTGCCGGCCTTTACGACCTCACCGCCGAATTTCTTGAGTCCGAGACGTTTGCTCTGTGATTCACGACCGTTCTTGGAACTACTTTGACCTTTCTTATGTGCCATAATTCAAATTCTCCTGTAAATTACCTGTTAAAATTAAGCGATGGAATCAATGCGGATCTTGGAGAGCTTCTGACGGTGACCGTTCAGCTTCTGATATCCCTTGCGACGGATTTTCTTGAACACAAGCACTTTCTTTGCCTTTGTCTCATCCTCGAGGACTGTAGCCTTCACTACAGCGCCCTCTACGTAAGGAGCTCCTACTTTTACTTCGCCGTTGTCATCAACGAGAAGAACCTGATTGAATTCTACTGTCTCGTCTTTCTTCGCTGCGAGGCGATTGACGAAGATCTCTGCTCCAGCTTCTACCTTAAACTGCTGGCCTGCAATGTTTACGATTGCGTACATTGTAAAAAACTTATTTTAAGTCTTCGGCTGCAAGCGTCCGCTTCTTGGTGCGGAACTTCACGGGGCTTGACAGTCATCTGATATTTAAGACTGCAAATTTACTGATTTTCTGACATTCCGCAAAATTATTTGCTAAATTTGCGGTACTTAAGCAACTGATATATGGATATACCGTTCCAGTTCTCCAGATATGTGACCGGCAAGTATTTCGTCGGAAGAAGAGAGGATTGCGCCGCACTTGCAGGTATTATGTCCTCGGGAGAGAGCGTCGCCCTGTGGGGGCCGCCAAAGGAGGGGAGGTTGTCCGCGGTACAGCAGTCCCTTGCCAATATGAGGGCTTCAGGCGGTGATTTCCTCGTATGCGCCATCGACCTTACAGGCGTGCGTGAAACAAGTATGTTCATAAGAGTGCTTGCCGGAAAGCTCATTTCGGCTGCCGTCGCTGACGCTGACGGTATGGAGGCCGCGGCAGAAAGGCACTTGACAGGAACATCATTGACCTTTGACAGGCAGGAGTATTCCCGTGACAGTCTGATGTCCGGCACGACAGGGAAGGTGACCGGGGCTGATATCGAGGCCGTGGCCGAGCTCCCGTTCGCGCTTGCCGCCGAGGCCGGAAAGAAGATGGTCGTCGTCCTCCGGGAGTTTCAGAACATTGACTCTGACGAGAGCGAGAAGTTCTTCAAGGCCCTGGAATGCGCCATCTCTCGCCATCGGGAGGAGCATCTATGCTCTTTCGTGTTCCTGGGTTCCAGAAACAACGCTATGGAAAGCATTTTCTTGCGCAGGCGCTTCTTTTGGAGGGAGGTGGAGAAATTCCGCCTGCGTGACATAACCGAGACGGAGATATCGGATCACGTTCTGCGAGGCTTCACGGCGGGAGGGAAAGTCATCGAGCGTGACCTTATCCAGGGCATATGCAGGCTCTTCAAGAATAATATATGGTATATAAATCACTTTTTCTTCATCTGTGACTCTCTGTCCAAAGGCTATATCAGTGAATTGACGCTGAATGATGCGCTTGCCAGTCTGATTTCCGTCAATGAACCCAGGTTCCGGGCCGTGATGGACGGGCTCACTGGTTTTCAGGAACGGATGCTGAAAGCGATCCTGGACGGGAATGTGAAGTTCAGCACCACGGAAGTCATAGAGCGATATGGCCTGAACTCGTCGGCCAACGTCAAGAGGCTGAAGGATGCTCTGATGAAGAAAGAAGTGATAATGTTCAATGAACGGGAAGAACCCGAGCTGCAGGATCCCCTGTTCGAGCATTGGCTGAGGAAAAAGTATTTTGATGTACAGGAAATATGATGTACGTCGAAGATGAATAAGATCAAGACAGTTTTAAAGGAGGTATGATATGAAGAGACTCGTGATATTGACCGGGGCGGGCGTCAGCGCCGAGAGCGGCATAAGCACATTCCGTGACAACGGCGGACTGTGGGACAGATATGACCCACAGGTGGTGGCCTCCATAGACGGGTGGCGCAGCGACCCAGGGCTTCTGCTGGATTTCTACAATGTCCGTAGAAAGGAACTGAAGGATGTTCGACCGAATGCTGCTCATCTCTCGATAGCCGCGCTCCAGGAGAGGTTCGACGTCAATGTGATCACGCAGAATGTGGACAATCTTCACGAACGTGCCGGCAGTTCAAACGTCCTGCACCTTCACGGCGAGCTCACTAAGGTCCGTCCGGAGAACTGCTGCAACGAGGAAGACGGCTTCTCTGAAAAGACTGTGTTCGACATAGGGTATGGCGAGATTCATCTTGGTGACCTGGCGCCGAACGGCCATCAGCTGCGCCCGCATATCGTCTGGTTCGGAGAACCTGTGCCGAAGATAGAGAGGGCAATGGACATTGTGTCCGAAGCTGACGTGCTGCTGATCGTCGGGACATCTCTCAGCGTGTATCCTGCCGCCGGACTTTACCGATATGCTCCGTTTGACGCGCCGATATATCTGATCGATCCCGGAGAGGTCAATGTCCGTGATTCCCGCATACAGCACATAAAGGCGAAGGCGACTGAAGGAATGAAAGTCTTCGAGGAGAAAATTTGACGAAAAATTCTCCTTTTGTCTTGGCAATCCGGATAATTGTCGTATCTTTGCACCCGCAAAATCCGGTAAGTCTATTGTAACTTATTAGGATTCAGCAGATTTTGTAACAAAAGGAGGTGATTCAGATATGATTATTGTACCGCTTAAGGAAGGTGAGAACATCGAGAGAGCTCTCAAGAGATTCAAGAGAAAATTTGAGAAGACAGGTGCCATTCGCGAGCTCCGTGCCAGAAAGAATTTCGTAAAACCATCTGTAAAGAGAAGAGAGCAGATTCAGAAGGCTATCTACGTGCAGCATCTGCAGCTTGAAGACGAGCAGTAAGATCGGCACATATCATTTATCTGAAAAGATATACAAAGGGATTGACCATATCGGCCTGTCCCTTTTTTCTTATACGGAGTCTCGTTATGTAAGCGTTAAAAAATAAATTGGTAAAGATTTGTAGTGGATTTTCAAGGATAGGTTCGCTTTCGAAGAAGGAGTGTACCGGGGTACACGACTGATGAAAAAATGAATATAGACCGAAAAGACACACAAAGATTATCAAGTTATTTTTCAATGATTGCTATATTTGTATGTTTGTGGAATGCTGTTATGGACAAAAAAGCTGAAATCGTGAAAAAGCCTGCCCGCCGCAGGCGCTCCAGGGCATTGAAGATCATCGCCGGGGTCATCGTTTCCGTATGGGCGATATTCCTCGTGGTGATGCAGATCGCGCTTAACTCATCGTTCCTGATGAGCACGGCTGAGAAATACATACCGCGTTATGTGGATGCGGACGTGCATATAGGTGGCATAAAAGCCTCCGTATTCAAGAGTTTTCCGAACCTGAACATAGAGGTGGCAGACCTTACGGTGACATATCCGCACAACAGATATGCGGAATATGATTCGGTCGGAGTGGATGGACTGCTCCGGCACGCAGGTCGTTCGGAGATGATGGACACACTTGCCTCGGCGCATCGTATGACATTGTCCGTGAATTATCTGGCTGCGATGTTCGGCCGTATCAATGTGCGCGAGGCGAGTGTGGACAGGCCTCACGTGTTTGCGCATAGCTATGGCGGCGGACTGGCGAACTGGAATATCCTTAAGGTCTCGGCATCTGCGGACAATAATGATACGGCGGACACGTCTTCGGCGGCGCTGCCTCCGATCACCGTGAACAAGGTCTGCCTGACCGGACGCCCCAAGATAGTCTATACTGACTGCATCGACACGGTATTCGCCGCGATCGTAATGAACCAGATGCACTTCCACGGAAAGCTCACCACCAAGGCCGCTTCCGCGAACAGGCTCGGTCTGGAGGTGGACAGCCTCTTCGTCTCGGGAAGGCTTCCTGCGGATACGCTGGCAATGGCCGTGGATCATTTCAACATAAAAGAAAAGAACAAGGCTATGGAATTCGATGCCTGCGCCAAGGCTTTCGCAGGTATGAGCGAATATGGAAGGGTGATGGTGCCTGTGTCGCTGAATGGAAAGGTCAGGCTGCCGGATGAGAAGGTCCCTTCCGTGGAGATCAATGACCTGCGCGCTGAAGTCGCATCATTGACAATGACAGGAAACGGAATGGCTCGCTTCTATGGCGACAGCACTTATGTGAAGGCAGAGGCGTCCATAGACAAGTGCAAGGTCGAGAACGTCATAAAGGATTTCGGAAAGAATTTCCTCCCGGAGGCCCTGAGGCTGAAGACAGATGCAGAACTGACATTGACCGCGCTCTGCGACGGATATTATAACCCACACAGGAATTCATTGCCTGAGCTTATTGCCGAACTTGTAATCCCGAGGGCTTCTGTGGGCTATCCCGGCATTCCGGACGGAAGCGTCGAGGCTGATTTGAATGCCTCCACTGACGAGTCGGGACGCCTTGACCTCAGCATTGACGGGCTCTGCCTGAATTTCGGCGGACTGGACTTCGACGCCACAGGCGATGTGTCGGATCTTCTCGGCGACGATCCGCTGTTCGATATAGAGGGGCTGGCATACGCTTCCATAGACAAGATGATGGCATTTGTCCCGGACACGCTCGGATATCACGCCTCAGGTGACCTGGACGCCGTCCTCACAGGGAAGATAAGGATGTCGCAGCTGACTCCGTACAACTTCTACAGAGCGAATCTGGACGGATACATTCGCAGCCGCGACCTGTCCGTGACCTCGGAGAAGGACACGCTCTCTATGTGGCTGGGCAGTCCCGAGATAGGACTCTCCACAGTGTCCAACAAGGTGGACGGGACAATTCCGCGCGGAACCAAGGTGCTGGCATTGACAGCGAAGGTAGACACTTTGTCCGCGACATACGGAAAGGACATTTCTGTGCGCGGGTCGGGAGTTCACTTCGAGGCGCAGAATGCCGCCAGGACGGGGCGAGGCGTGGAGACAAGTCACCATCCGATAGTGGGCCAGCTGACCCTCTCGCGACTTCTTATGTCTGGTGCGGATTCTCTTTTCGCTGGTGTCATAAAGTCGGAGAACACATTCAATTTCAGCCAGGTGGCACGCGGCAGGCTGATGGAGCCGCGAATGTCCCTCACCAGTATGAATTCCCGCCTGTTCGCCCGCGAAGGTGTGAACAGGTATGGATTCCGTGACGCCAAGATTTCCGCTTCGGCGATTATGTCCACGTTCGAGAATGCGCAGAAACGCAAGCATTTCCTGGATTCACTTCAGCGTGTATATCCAGGTGTCCCGCGTGATTCTCTGTTCCGCAGAATGCTCAATGCCAGGATGGCCGGCAAGGCTGTGCCTGATTTCATAAAGGAGGCGGACTTCAGGAAGAGCGATATAAATATAACATTGAACGAGACTCTTGCGAAGTACTTGAAGGAATGGAATATGACAGGACGTCTGGACATAGAGGACGGCATTGTCATCACACCGTATTTCCCGCTGAAGAACATCGTGGAGAATGTACATTGTTCCATAAGCAACGATGCTGTGAGTCTGGACAATGTCACTGTGCGTCCCGGCGTGTCAGATATATCCGCTTCAGGAAAGCTGACCGGGCTCAGGAGCGCGATGCTCGGATTCAGTCCGCTGAAACTTGACCTGAAGATCACTTCGCAGAAGATGGATGCGAATGAACTTCTGGCCGCATACAGCGCCGGGGTGAAATTCCATCCGGATTCATTGACATTGACGAACGACTCCAATATAGACGATTCGGAGTATCTGGCGAATGTCGCCTCCGCACACGAGACTGCGGCGAAGGACAGTTCTTATGCCCTTGTCGTCATCCCGGCGAACTTGCTGGCCAATGTATCTCTGCAGGCCAATGAGATAGACTACTCTGACCTGAAGATATCCTGGCTTGCGGCCGATATGACGATGAAAGAGCGCTGCATACAGCTCACGAACACGCTGGCTACTTCCAACATGGGAGACATCTTCTTTGAGGGCTTCTATTCCACCCGCACCAAGAAAGACATAAAGGCCGGATTCGACCTCAACCTCTCTGACATCACGGCGGACAAGGTGGTGCAGCTCTTCCCTGCCGTGGATACCATTATGCCGATGCTGACATCGTTCAAGGGAATGCTCGACTGCGAGATGGCGGCTACTACCGACCTCGATACGAATATGAATTTCATCACGCCATCGATGAGCGGAATAATGAAGATATCCGGCCGAGACGTGACGCTTGAGGAGAGCGCCGCATTCAAGAAACTGGCGCGTATGCTGATGTTCAAGAATAAGAAGACCGGAAAGCTGGCTGATATGTCAGTGAGCGGACTTATCAGCGACAACCGTCTGGAAATCTTCCCGTTCGTGCTGAAAATAGACCGCTATACACTGGCTATGAGCGGCCTGCAGAACTTCGACCAGACGTTCAGGTATCACGTGTCCGTGCTGAAGTCGCCTATACCGTTCCGCTTCGGGATCAATATATTCGGAAGTTTCGATGACTGGAAGTACCGGATAGGCAAGGCTCAGTACAAGAGCACGAATGTGCCGGTGTTCACGGCGCAGATAGATACACTGCAGATGAATCTCGTCAGCTCCATACATAACATCTTCTCGAAAGGTGTGGATCTGGCCGTAAGGCAGAACGAGAATATGAAGAATGCCATAGATTCCAGCAAGGTGGCCCTGGGATTCAATCCTGACGCCGGCCTGGATTCTCTGGACAGAGGCCAGATGAAGATGCTGGATTCTCTTCAGACAGCTTATGACAATCCGGTGGATTCCGTCCTCAACGCACGAATTGACTCCCTGAAAGTCATTACAGTGATTCCTGAACCAGGCAACGGCTCCTCCGTGGGCGATTCCGTCCAGGGCACGGACAAGAATGGACAGGGCCGCAGCGAGAAGCGCAAGAGGCGCAAGGCTGCCGCACTCAGACCGGAAGATACGCAAGACTACTTGGAATTATGATGGACAGCAGTGATTATCTGGATGTGACGGTGAAGATTGCCCCTTTCACCGAGGACAATGCGGAGATACTGGAAGCGATGGTCTCCGACCTTCCGTATGACTCGTTCGAGATCGACGACGGAGAGGTTCATTGTTACATACAGCAGCCGCTTTTTGACAGGCAGGCTCTGAAAGCCGTGCTGGGAGGTCTTCCTTTCACGGCCTCGTTCTCGGCGGCGCCGGTGCCATACAGCAACTGGAACGCACAGTGGGAAAGCCGTTTCGAGCCTATCGTCATAGACGGCAAGGTGACTGTCCGCCAGGCAGATGACAATGATGCGCCGCACAGTCGGTATAACATCCGCCTCCGCCCGGAGATGGCGTTCGGCACTGGCCACCACCACACGACATATATGATGATGGAGTCAATGCTGGACAATGCGTCGGCCATACGTGGCAATGTCGTAATGGATATGGGCTGCGGCACGGCTCTGCTCGGGATACTGGCCGCCAAGATGGGAGCGTCCAAGGTATATGGAATCGACATTGACGCAGTGGCGGCGCAGTCGGCGTTTGACAATGCGAGGCTGAACCGTGTCGGGAGCAAGGTGGAGACATACTGCGGCGATGCTTCTCTTCTCCAGATGGGGCATTACGACGTGCTTCTGGCCAATATCCACCGCAATATCATCATAATGGATCTCCGCACTTATGCTATGTCTCTGAAGAAAGGAGGACTGCTGATACTGAGCGGCTTCTATGAGTCTGACATTGACGATATTATGGCCGAGGCCGCTAAATATGGACTGACTCTCCTGCGGAGACGGACGAGAGATGGCTGGGCCTGTCTGACACTACGGATCGACTCTGATTTCCGGCCTGTCCTTAATCTTTAAGAAAGACGCAGACGAGCATCACGACAGACGACACAGGCCTGCGCCTGCGTACGATGAGGCGTTTTTCTCTGTCCGGTGCGAAATCACCTCATCGCACGTAGAGCGTTCAGGACGGCTATCACTGTCACGCCTACGTCAGCGAAGACGGCTTCCCACATATTGGCGACCCCCAATGCGGCGAGCAAGAGGAACAGAAGCTTGACACCGATGGCGAACACTATGTTCTGGCGGACAATCCGCATAGTGCGGCGGGAAATCGTGACGGCAGCGGCCACTTTCTCTGGATTGTCATCCATCAGGACGACATCTGCGGCTTCTATGGCAGCGTCACTTCCGGCGGCCCCCATAGCGATGCCCACATCAGCCATCTTCAGCACCGGAGCGTCATTTATGCCGTCGCCGACGAACGCCAGGCCACCTGTCGCAGAGGATGAAGCCTTCAGCATTGACTCGACATTCCGTACCTTATCCGCAGGAAGGAGTCCCGAATGGACTTCATTGATTCCGACCTGGTTCGCTACTGCATCCGCGGCAGCCGCACGGTCTCCGGTAAGCATCACTATCCTGGAGACGCCCTCCTTCCTCAACGCAGCTATGGCCGGCGCAGACTGAGGCTTCACCGTGTCAGAAATGACAGCATAGCCTGCATAATTTTCGTCAGAGGCCACGTGAACGACAGTCCCCGGGCAGTCCGCCACGGCAGCATTGACTCCTGCACGGCGCATCAGCTTGTCATTGCCGGCGAACACGCGGTGACCGGCGACATTGGCGCACACCCCCTCTCCGGCGAAATTCTCGACATCAGAGATCACGGACTTGTCAATGTCACGGCCGCAGGCCTTTCTCAATGCCGCTGCCACAGGATGGTCAGAATATGCCTCAGCCTCAGCCGCAAGATCAAGCAACATAGCCTCGTCATACCCGGCGGCAGGCTGTGTGCGCGTCACGGTGAAATCGCCGCGGGTCAATGTGCCAGTCTTGTCGAACACCACAGTGCCCAGGCGGGACAATGCTTCCAGATAGTCAGAGCCCTTGACCAATATGCCTCTGCGTGACGCTCCGCCTATGCCGGCGAAGAATGTCAGAGGAATGGAGACGACCAATGCGCAAGGGCAGGATATAACGAGGAATATGAGTGCGCGGTCAAGCCAAGTGAGCCATTGACCGTCAAAGACTGACGGAATGACGGCCAGAAGGACAGCCGCACCGACGACAGCCGGCGTGTAATATCGAGCGAACCTGGTTATGAACTTCTCCGTCTTTGCCTTTCCAGTGTCTGCATTTTCCACGAGGTTCAGAATTTTAGCCACAGTGGACTCGCCATAGACTCCGCTGGTACGTATCCTGAGGAGTCCAGTCATATTGAGGGAACCGCTGAGGACGTCGCATCCCTCCCCCACTTCACGAGGCAGGCTCTCCCCTGTCAATGCAGCCGTGTCCAGAGAAGATGTCCCCGAGACGACTGTCCCATCCAGAGGAATTTTCTCTCCAGGCTTGACGACTATGACGCTGCCAGACGGGACTGAATCCGGAGACACTTTGGTGAAGCCCCCATTGCCGTCATCGAGATTGGCATAGTCCGGACGGATATCCATCAGCGAAGATATCGACTTACGGCTCTTGTCCACGGCTATGTCCTGGAACATCTCGCCTATCTGATAGAACAGCATCACCGCCACAGCCTCAGGGTACTGCCCGGTACCGAAAGCACCCACGGTGGCCACGGCCATAAGGAAGTTCTCGTCGAAGATTTCGCCGTGAATGATATTTCTCAATGCGTTGAAGACAATGTCTCCGCCGATAACCAGATATGCAGCCGCATACAATGCAACTTTCAGACATTCCGTGCCAGAAGTAAAATGAGCCCAGGCCAGCAACGATATGCTGATGACAATCCGCGCCAATGTGATTTTCTGTTCCTTTTCCATGACCAATCGCTTAGAATCTGTTTTGTAACCGGGCACAAAGATACAGTCCCCGCACTGCAACCTGGTTGCAAAGCGGGAGCCGATACGCCAAAGACAGGAAAGATTCTACAACGACTGCAGGAAAGCGACAGGACGCTTTAGGAGGGACTTGGCGAAATCCTCCGGGGACACCATCAGATTCAGCATCCCGGAATCATAGAAACGCATTCCGGAGGTCTCGTCCTCATCCATCTGCAGAAGGTTCACGTAGCCGGGATATTGATGGCGGACATCTTCAAAGAAAGGCACTCCGAGCATCTTCAGGCCATCAGCATCGTCATCGCACTGGCTGAAACCGATCTCCAGCGCCGGCTCCGTAAGCGGCTGATCGTCATCATCCACCATCATACACGCCTGGAATGTCTCCATATTGATGGACTTGGTGTATTTCACCACGACAGAGCCTTTCGGCCACTCACCCATTCCCAGATGGACAGGAGAGTCATATCCAGTGTATTCGTCCATCGCGGCGAAGAAATAAAGCATCCCGTCGTGAGGCAGCCTTCCGTCAGGGTCGAAAGGGATCAAGTCCTCACAACGTATCTGGCAGATGAATGTCAGCGGATACTCATACACTTCCCCCTCCTGATTTCTCTCGTCACCTTTTCTCAGAATCTCAGATGTCCCGTCCGGTCTTTCCAAGACGCTCATCATAGGGTATTCCATATCAGGGGACATATCAGGGTCACCCCACCACTTGCTCTCGCAGAAAAGAGGCTTCTGCGTCTTGCTCAATGAAAGTCTTATAGCCATCGTTATTTAATCACTCTGTAATAGTTCTCCTTGCGAGGAAGCGCCTTAGGGTTCGGGACGGAAGGATAGCCGAGGGACAATGCCCCGACGCCCATATATCCTTCAGGCACACCCATCTCTGCCATAAGTCTCTGCCCTTCAGGGGAAGAGAACATTTCACGTTCACGGTTTATCCAACAGGAAGCCAAGCCTATGGAATGTGCCGCCAGCATCATTGTCCCGAGGACGAGAGAGCCGTCCTGCACTGCATTGCCATTCAATTCCGGAAGAGGGGCGAACACCAGGACAATCGTCGGAGCCCCATAGTATGGATCCGAATCTGTGCCCAATATCTCAGCGTTCATCTTCACGAGGCGGCTACGAAATCCCGGATTCTGGACAGCGACGATACAAGGATCCTGCCTGTTGTGCCCGGTAGGGGCGAATGTCCCGGCATCGAGCACTGTCTCGAGCTCTTCATCTGTTATCTGCTCCTGTCTGTATCTTCGGATACTGCGACGAGTCTTTATCGCTTCTATTACTGCATTGTCCATATATAAAAAATCATCAACTGTTCTGCCTCAGCCACATATAGCCGAAGCGTTCAAATGCCGCACGCTCCAGGTCCTCGCGGTCATCCGGATGGGCGATGGAGATGAGAGCCTTGGCACGTTCCGCCAGGTTCTTGTTCCTCAGATAGACGCAGCCATACTCCGTCACGACATACTGAGTCTGGAAACGGGTGGTCACGACACCGGCTCCAGGCGCCAGATGAGACACTATCTTCGCCTTTCCCTTCATTGTCCTGGAAGGAAGGGCGATGAAAGTCTTGCCTCCTTCCGACAACGCCGCGCCATACATAAAGTCGTGCTGTCCGCCTACGCTGGAGAATATCATATCCCCGATACTGTCGGCGCAGACCTGTCCAGTGATATCCACCTCGATGGCTGAGTTGATCGCCATAGCCTTCGGGTTCTGGCGGATGCGCTGAGGGTCATTGGTCCAGGAGACATCGTAGAACACCGCATCCTTGTTATGGTCCAGATACTCATACATATGACGTGAGCCGAGGGCAAGGCAGGCGACGCTCCTTCCTGGCTCCACCTTCTTGCAGGAATTGTCAATGATGCCCGCCTGCATCAGCCTGAATACGCCGTCAGTCATCGCCTCAGTATGGAGTCCCAGATGCCGGTGATCTTTCAGGCCGTTGAGAATAGCATTAGGAATGCCTCCCACACCTATCTGCAAGGTCGCACCGTCAGGAATCTCGGCAGCGATGTACGAGCCGATAGCCGCTTCTATAGGGGTAGGTTCGCCGAACTGCATATCCACAGGAGCATCGTCGCACTCCACGGCGGCGTCGATATCGGATATGTGTATCATCGCCGCCCCGTACAGATATGGTATGCTCTTGTTCACCTGAGCAATGACTATCTTCGCCGACTCTACGGCGGACAGCGCCAAGTCAGCAGAAATGCCGTAGCTGCAATAGCCGTTCTCATCAGGCAATGAGCAGTTTATGCACGCCACGTCTATAGGTATCTCCCTGTTTCTGAACATTCCCGGAATCTCTCCGAGGAATCCGGGGATAAGGCTGCCATAGCCGTCAGCCACATATTTCCGCTGGTCCGCGCACAGGAATACGCTGTTCACTATGAACGAATCCTTGTATTCAGGCTTGCAGAACGGAGCCACTCCCCTGGTGACATTGAATCCGGACACGATCTTCACATCGCGAAGCTCGCCGGCACGTCTGGCCATCGCCTCCTGCAATATCACAGGCACTGCAGTACTGCCCTGAAAATATACCCAGTCACCTGATTTGACGAGGGACATAGCCTCGTCCGCTGTCATATATCTCATTCTCCATAAAGTTTTCTGAACATCCTCAGACCACATTCCAGCCTATTGAAGTCATCCTCCGACTTCATCAGCGAGACACAGACACGGATTCCTTCGCGCGTGCTTCTGGTAGAGGTCAATGTTATCGCGCACACACCGCAGCGGAGAAGCCCGAGCAAGAGCTCGCTCCCCGTCTTGCCTGGATAGCCGACAGTAAAGAAGAACCCGTCGCTCACATCCTCGCCAAGATCCTTGTCATACACCAGATAGAATCCGTTTTCCTTGAATGCGGCCTTTACAAGTGCGGCCCTTCGTGCATACTCCCTCACATTCGACACGAAATCATATACGCCATCGACAGCGGCCCCGAGCATAGCGGCAAAAGCGCATTGAGCCGAATGAGAGCTGCTTGAGGTATTCACATAGATAAAGGTCAATGAGAAATTGTCACCGAATCGGCCCAGTCCGTAGCGTGAGCGCAGAGACGGATATTCCCTGGCGAAAAGCTTGTCCGAGATCGCCACCATCGCGATGCGCTCCCCTGCATAGCTGAATATCTTGGACGCCGATATCATCATCACCCAGTTATCGGTATATCGCGCCACAGTAGGCTGATACGGAGCGGCATACGGAACCGAGCGGTCCTTGCGGAAGTCCATACACATATACGCCATATCCTCCAGGGCTATGACATCATATTTCGTGCATAACTCACCTATGATGCGGAGCTCTTCCTCGGCAAGGCATACCCACGAAGGGTTGTTGGGATTGGAATACACTATGGCACAGACCTTTCCGTCACTCATAAGAGTCTCCAGCCGCTCCCTCATAGCCTCACCGCGGCAGTCATACAAGTCGAACGAGCGGGTCTCCAGCCCAAGGACATTGGCCTGGACATAATGGGACGGAAAGCCAGGGTTCAGATAGATGACAGCATTCTTTCCAGGATTCAGCTGCGAGCACTCAAGAAGAAGATTATAGCATCCCTGCATCGACCCGACCGTCGGGACTATCCCCTCAGGGTGTATGTCAATGCCAGTGAACGCCTTGATGAACCTGGCGCCGTTCTCCTTCAGTTCAGGGATTCCGGCCGCAGGCGGATACACAGACGCATAGCCGTCGTCCAATGCTTTTTTCTGTGCATCCACGCCGACCTGGCAGGCATCTATGCCCGGTATCCCGAATTCCAGGTGGACGAATTTCTCACCGGAGATACGCTCCAGGGATTGGGCTACATTGACACACTGCCTTATGGTGGTATGGCTTATATCCGAGATGTCCAGTCTCCTCAGGACATCCGAGAGTTCTTTTTCTGAAACAGGTAACATTCTGATAATCTGTTTAAATTTCTTTTTCACGGCCTGCCGCAAGCCCGGCATCAAAGGCCGCGAGGTTCATATCCACGATGCTCTGTCCCTTCCGGGAGAACACCTCCGCGATACCTTCCCGAAGTTTGTCCGGGTCAATGATCCTCATCACCTGAGCCGCAGCGCCCAGCAACACCATATTCGCGCTCCTCGGTGAGCCGACTTCCTTCGCTATGCTGTCGCAGTCTAGCGAAATCACCCTTCCGACGGCATCAAGAGCATTCTTTACGTCCTGCATTTCCGGGTAATCAGGAATATTGACAAACGGGGTGGTGTTCGTGACTATCCAGCCCTCAGCGGACAGATACGGAAGATAGCGCAGCGCCTCCATCGGTTCCAGCGACAATATAAGACCGCACTCCCCTTTCGGGATGAGGTCGCTCCATATCTTGCTGTCACTCAAACGCAAATTGCTCTGCACATCGCCTCCGCGCTGGCTCATTCCATGTACTTCTGCCTGCTTGAGATAAAGGTTCTGGTCCAGAGCGGCCCAGCCTATCACTGTGGCAATGGAGAGGATTCCCTGTCCGCCCACGCCTGCGAGAATTATATCCTGCTTCATATTATGCCTCCTTTTTCTTTGCGGCAGCGGCTGCGTGACGTCTTGCAGTCTGAATGCATTCCCTGCGGCAGATTATGACTGAAACACCGTGATAATTAATCTCTTCGTCTATCACCTTCTCCATATCCGGATAATTCTTCGGAAGAGGGACGACAGTCCTTATATGCTCCGGCTCCACCCCGAGGCCTCCGCATATCTCCTCAAGCCTTCCTGTGCCTGCGGAGTCCTGGCCTCCGGTCATTCCGGTCGTGAGGTTATCCGAGATGCAGACAGTGATGTCCGCCTTTGCGTTTACAGCATCGAGGAGCCCTGTCATCCCGCTGTGGGTGAACGTGGAATCGCCGATGACGGCTACGGAAGGCCATACGCCGGAGCAGGAGGCTCCGATGGCCATAGTTATGGAAGCGCCCATCTCCACGCAAGTATGGAAGGCCTTGAACGGCGGCAGGTATCCGAGAGTATAGCAACCAATGTCGCTGAAGACCCGGGCCTGCGGCTCGTAATGCTCCAGTACCACATTCAATGCTGTATAGAAGTCCCTGTGTCCGCATCCCTGGCACAGTGCCGGCGGACGTGGCACTGTTATGTCCGATGTTTTATATGCCTCGGCAGGGGCAAGTCCCATCGCCGTCCTTACGCAGTCCGGTGTCAGCTCGCCTGTACGAGGAAGTGTGCCATCAAGGCGGCCGCTGATGGTGACAGCAGCATTGTCCTGGTCATAGAGAATTCCCTTGAGCCGCTCCTCGATGAGAGGCTGGCCTTCCTCCAGGACAATGAGCCTTCTGCATTGACCTGCCAACTCGCGTGCCTGCCTTTTCGGGAACGGATACCTGGTGACCTTCAGGACTGGATACGGGCAGCCGTCAGGATAGTTCTCCATCAGATAGTTATATGCGATTCCGCAGGCGACGACCCCGGTGCCGCAGTCCTTTCCAGGCACGAGAGCATTGTCCTTCGAATTTTCGGAGTCGGCCTCGAATGAGAGGATCTCATCTGCAAGCTGGCGGACACGCTTTTTCGCATTGCCCGGAAGCGTCACCCAGTTGGAGGCCCGCTCAGGTTCCGGGAAACGAATCGGATTTTCCTCAAGGATATCACCAGTGAAGACGACGGAGCGGGAGTGCGCCATCCTGGTAGTCAGCCTCATAAGGACAGGTATATGCCTGGATTCAGAGTACTCGAATGCTTCCCTGACCATATCGTATGCCTCCTGCTGGCTTGACGGCTCGAAGCAAGGAATCATAGCGAAGTCGGCATAGAATCGCGAGTCCTGCTCGTTCTGGGACGAGTGCTGCGAAGGGTCGTCACAGGCCACGACGACAAGTCCGCCGTTGGCGCCTGTTATGGCGGAGTTGATGAAGGCATCAGCGCACACGTTCATCCCGACGTGCTTCATACAGACCAAGGCCCGCTTTCCGGAATAGGACATTCCGAGTGCGGATTCCATCGCGGTCTTTTCATTGGAGCTCCATTCGCAATGCAGTCCGCGCTTTTTTGTCAGCGGGCTCGCCTGGATATATTCCGTGATTTCCGTGGACGGGGTTCCTGGATATGCAAACACGCCTGAGATACCGGCGTGAAGCGCTCCCAGGGCCAATGCCTCGTCACCGAGAAGGAGATGTTTTTCGGCCATATTAGGATCGGTTTAAGGATTGTCACATTATTTCCTCCCCTAAGTTACAAATAATCCGAAATAAACAAAAACATCTTCGAGTTATAAAGCGCTTCTCGGCACATCGATTACATTTCAGCGGCAAGCGGGATGACGCGCCTGCTTCAAAGCCACTGAGAAAAAGTGACAAATCAACAGGACGAGAACTAAGAAAAATGACAAAATCGATTAACTATATGAAAAAAAATGAGTCCTCCGACCGCAGCAGTGGCGATTTGAGGGCAAGGAAGCAAGTGAGGAAGTGCGCCTAGATGCAATCGTTTCTCCTGATCTCGTACGAAGCGAGGCCACCGTCTATACATACGGCCACCTTTGACAGGCCAAACCGACAAAAACTTTTGAAAAAATTTTGTATTTCTTTCGGAAAAGACTAACTTTGCAATCCTATTTGTGGAAATATAAAAAAGTAATATAATGAAAAGAACATTTCAACCATCTGTACGCAAGCGCATTAACAAGCACGGTTTCCGTGAACGTATGTCTACCCCTAACGGACGTCGCGTACTGGCTGCTCGCCGTCGTCACGGACGCAAGAAGCTGACTGTTTCTTCAGAAGAGAGATTCTAATATCTCCTCATGGGAATTAAAGACGTGGGTTACCGAACATAATTCGATAGCCCACGTTTTTTTTCACTCCAGTCTACCCCTGGCCATCTTAAAAGTCTATGCGAGATCGGAAAAGTCCCTCTGTAACAGTCTGTCCTAAGGTCTCGGCAACAGTCAAAAAGGCCGGATTTCTTTTGGTCACGCACAGTTCAATGTCAGACGAGACCGCCCTATGGGACAATGGCAGAAAAATTTGTCTGGAAAACAGAAAAATTCGTAAATTGGAAGACTTTTTTACGAAACGAACATTTTTAGAGAACGATGAAAACCAGAAAATTTCTTTGGCTTCTCGCCACCATCGGGGCGATAGCCTCAGGCTGCAATGGGAACAACGACCCGGAGCAGCCGGAACAGCCGGACACTCCGGACGAACAGCCGGACTTCACCTTCAATTTCAAGGACGTCACATCATCCGGAGCCACAATCGAAGTCACCCCTCTGGACAATTCCACATACTACACGTGGGATATGATGACGACTGAGAATTTCAAGAAGCAATACAATGACAATGATGAGCTTATCGACGAGCACGTGTCGTACCTCTGGACCCAGCTGGAAAAATACCAGCAGGAAGTGGATGCGAACGGCACTCTCACAGACCTTCTCAACATCGGTTTCGACTCACAGAGGATAAACGGTCTGGAGGCTGGAACAGAATATACAGCGTTCGCATTCAGCGTGGACAGCGACGGCACCCCGGCAAAGAATGTCATAGTGGCCACTTTCACCACAAAGGCATTCGAGGTGGCCGACAAGTGCACATTCGACATTACGGCAGGAGAAATCAGCCAGCTTTCATTCTCATTCACGGTAACTCCGTCGGACAACGCCACGAAGTATTATGTGGGACTCGCAGACGGTGAGGATCTGAAGCAGAGCACGCCGGAGGACATCGCACTGGGTATGATCAGACTAGGCAACACGGCCGAAGTCGATTGGGCAAGCACTGACCTCCTCATTTCAGGAAAGCATACTCTTGACACGTACAAAGACTTGGGCATCAGCGATCTCGAGCCGGACACAGAATACTCCGTCCTTGTGTTCGGCGTCAGTCCTCTCGGCGAGCGCACCACCGCGGTGGCACACAAGGAGTTCACGACCGCCAAGATTCCGGTATCGTCGATGACGTTCGACATCAATGTCGAAGAGACTTATGCAGACGGGGCATTGATAAAGATCACCCCGTCCGTAAAGGATGAGGACTATATGGCAGGGTGCATCCAGAGAGCAGAGTATGACAAATATAAGAAAGAGGACGGCTCCTATGATGATGCGGCATTTATGGAATATCTGATCACCAATGGAAACCTTACATTGTACGACGGTGACCAGGAACTGGACAAGAAAGGGCATCTCCTCGCCGAGAAGAAGTATATATGCTTCGCTTTCGGCTACAAGGGAGGCGCTACGACAAGACTTTTCATAAAGGATTTCGAGACTAAGGCCCACGAGGCTGCCGGCGAGGCCGCGGCTGAGATAACCAAGATTACAGTGACGACGCCATCTGCGCTGAACGATTATGCGGACGGCGACATCTGTGCATATATCACTCCTAACGAGAAAGCCGAGCACTGGTATGCCGCAATTTTCAGAGCCAAGGACGGAGTGGCCATAGACTACTTCGACGACCCTATGACAGACAGCGAGATAATCGGAGGACTCACAGGCACGACTGACAACCTGGATCTCAAGACAGTAAGCAGAGCCGTGAAGTTCGGAAACGAGTACATAGTCTATGCACTGGCGAAAGATTCCGCCGGCAATGTCGGAAAAATCACGAAACAGGTAATCATCCCTACAGCCGATATGGTCGGGAAATAGTCCCGCGACGATGCGGATGACAATCCGCAGGCTTACCATACAGATATGCGCCAAATCCAACAGAAATCATTGGGTTTGGCGCATTTTCGTTTTCGACGGCCAGACAGTCGCGTCCTGGTCAATCCATAATCCCTGCGGAAGGCTTACTCCACTACAGAGATGCGGCGCTCTGCACGGATATCGGCGGAAGAAGCACCGGCTGAGAGTATGAAGTCCCCCGGTTCCACGACATATTGCATATCTCTGTCATACAATGCAAAAGCCGATTTCTTCAGGACGAATGTCACCGATTCGGAAGCCCCCGCATTGATATGAACTCTGCGAAAAGCACACAGCTGCTTCTGCGGACGGGCGACACTCGCCTGCACATCTGTAAGATACAGTTGCACGACCTCGTCACCGTCACGGTCACCGACATTGGAGACCACCACGGACACCTCCACAAGGTCATCTGACATCGATTCCCCGGACATCGAGACCGGCAGCGGAGCATCTGCCCCGACCTCAGCCTGGGCGACGACCGGCGACACATTAAGATTCCCATATGTGAACGTAGTGTAGCTCAGGCCGTAGCCGAACGGATAGAGCGGCGCCGACGGCATCTCCACATAGTCGTGCCCGGCAGGGAACTTCTTGTTATAATATACAGGGAGCTGTCCCACCTCGCGAGGCACTGACACCGGCAGACGGCCCGCAGGGTTGTAGTCACCGAAAAGCACGTCAGCCAGGGCGTCGCCGCCTTCCTGCCCAGGATAGAACATCGTCAGGAGAGCATCTGCATTGTCCTTCGCCCAGCGCTTGTCCAGAGGACGGCCCTCGACATAGACTACGACCATCGGCTTCCCTGCTGCACGGACGGCTTCCAGAAGTTCCTGCTGGCGGCCCATCAATGTCAATGTCGCCCTGTCGAAACCTTCACCAGCCTCCATATCGCTGACCGAGCCGGCATCCACCACTGCGGCACCGGTATCAATGTATTTCGTCTTGAAGTCCCTGGCGCTGGAGCCTCCGACCACGACCACGGCCACATCGGCAGACTGCGCCGCACGCACGGCAGCCGGGATGTCAGCGGAGGCCTCGTCACGCACGGCACATCCTCTGGCATAGATGACATTGGCCGGGCCGACCTTCTTGCGGAGGCCGTCCAGCATTGTCACGACATTGGCCCGCTCCTGTGGAGCCGTATAATCTCCGAGCTGGTTATACATATTGTCGGCGTTCGGCCCGATGACAGCGACTCTCGTTCCGTACCTCAACGGCAGGACTCCGTTGTTTTCCAGCAGGACAATGCCTTCACGCGCCACTTGGCGAGCGAGTTCGATATTTGCCGGAGTACGCACGAGATTCGCAGCGGAATCTTCGTCCACATACGGCCTGTCAAAAAGTCCGAGACGGAACTTGCACAGAAGGACATTGCGGACTGCATTGTCCAATGTCTTTTCGGAAATCCGTCCGGAGCGCACAGACTCGGCGAGAAGAGAGAAGCAGTTCGCCCCGAGGTCCACGTCCACACCTGCATTCAGAGCGATTTCTCCTGCCTCTCGCTTGTCCGAGGCAATGTGATGGCTGCCGGCGAGCCCGTCAATGCTCTCAAGGTCGGACACCACAAAGCCGCCGAATCCCCACTCGTCTCGGAGTATGTCACGGAAGAGATGCGGATTGCCTGTGCTCGGGACGCCGTCAATGGAGTTATATGACGTCATCACTGACAATGCGCCTTCGTCTATGGCCGACTTGAACGGAGGCAGGAAGTTCTCGCGGAGTTCTCTCTCACCCACGAAAGAGGGATTTCCGTTGTGCCCGCCTTCAGGTATGCCATACGCCACAAAATGCTTCAATGTGGATATGACCCCCTTGTCAAAGCCATTGTGTCTGGGGCTCGTTCCACGCACCATCGCAGAAGCCATTTCCGATGTCAGGTACACATCCTCCCCGTAAGTCTCCTCGACGCGGGACCATCTGAGTTCCCGGGCGAGGTCGATGACCGGGCCATATCCGATGTGGCCGCCTTGTGCCCGGAGCTCTGCGGCGATGGCTGCGCCCACCTCGGTGAGCAGTGTCGTGTCCCACGTAGACGCCATCCCGATGCTTGTAGGGAATACAGTGGTGCCGATAGCCATATGACCGTGCGGCGCTTCTTCAGCCAGAATTACCGGTATGCCAAGTCTGCTGTGCTCTATGGCATAGCGTTGAAGCCGGTTATATGTCTTTGCGGCCAGACGAGGATTAAGCCCGTTCTCCAGTGTCTTGCGAGTCCACGGATCGGCACGGAATACGCCCCAGAGCATTCCTCCATATTGATTGTCAATGAAATCCTTATACTTCTCTGAGACAGTGACGGAGTCCGAGTCTACCTTTTCATACATCGGCCAGCCCAAAGGACATACCACCTGTCCGATTTTCTCATCCAGAGTCATCTGACTTAGCAGAGCCTCAGCACGGACTTCCGGCGAGAGCGAGGCATCCTTATAATCAGGTGTCCCGCAAGATACGACAGCCAACGCCGCCAATCCAACCAATATATTTTTCTTCATATTCTATTTTTTTCTGTTCCAAATCCTTCGTCAAAATGCCAAAAGTATAGTCATCGCTTCCATAGGGAGGACATTTCTTCGAGGCTCCGGCCCTTCGTCTCAGGGACGCATTTCCAGACGAAGACGGCCGAGAGGAGTGACATCGCGGCATATATCGCATAGGTGCCTCCGATGCTCCAGCCGCTCAGTGACGGGAACGTGGCGGACACAGCGAAATTCGATACCCACTGTGCGGCGACAGCTATGGCCACGGCCTGCGAGCGAATGGTATTCGGGAAAATCTCGGAGATCAGCACCCAACAGACTGGGCCCCAGGACATCATAAATGACGCAGTGTAGATGATGATGAATGCCAACGCAGCAATGCCTATGGCATTCGTGAAGGACAGTATAGACAATGCCGCCATCCCGACCATCATTCCTAGCGAGCCAATTATCAGAAGAGGACGGCGGCCGACCTTGTCCACAGTGAAGATCGCCACCACCGTGAAAATGATATTGACAATGCCCATCACCACCGTCTGGATCATCGACACATCACCGGTCGCCCCCATACTGCGGAAGATGCGAGGCGCATAGTAAAGGACAACATTGATGCCTATGGCCTGCTGAAAGAACGAGAGAAGCACGCCTATGGCAATCACGCCGACACCGTATGAGAGGAGTCTCTCACGCTTTTCATTGACAGTGGACTCTATCTCAGTCAGGATGTCCATCGCCTCGTAAGTGCCGTTGATGCGCTCAAGGACGGAGAATGCTTTTCTGTCATTGCCCTTAAGCACGAGCAGGCGCGGAGTCTCCGGAACCATACAGATGAGTATCAAGAAAATGCCGGCAGGAAGCGCCTCGCTGAGGAACATCCTTCTCCACCCTATCTCCACCATCGCCGCCTGCACAGCCTCTCCGGTCTCGCCCAGGTTCCCGCGGATCATATAGTTTATGAAATACACGACCAGCATACCGAAGATGATGGCGAACTGATTACAGGACACCATCGTACCGCGTATCCTGGCAGGAGATATCTCCGCAATATACATCGGTCCCACTGCCGAGGCTAGCCCGACTCCGACGCCGCCGATGACGCGATAGACATTGAACAGAA
Source organism: uncultured Bacteroidales bacterium (assembly GCA_934695325.1). Classification (GTDB taxonomy): domain Bacteria; phylum Bacteroidota; class Bacteroidia; order Bacteroidales; family UBA932; genus Cryptobacteroides. The sequence continues at coordinate 88,829 of CAKUVD010000005.1, forward strand.
TCAGCAAGGTCAATGACGGCTCTCCATAAGGCAGGATTCCGCTCTCCGGACACCACGAGCCGACCGCAGATATGAACAGAAGCGATGCGGCCACCGTCAATGCCCATTTACGTCCAAGCCTCGACGCCAGGATCCCGGAGACCGCTCCGCCTATGACGCATCCTATCAATGCGCTCGACGCCGTAAACCCGTGCAGCCAAGGTGAGTAGACGAAGTCCTTCGCTCCCTGAAAGAATTGATCCAAAGCCTGTTCCGCTCCGGAAATCACTGCCGTGTCATATCCGAACAGCAGTCCGCTTATCACAGCCACCAGGACTATCGAAAACAGATAGCCGCGGCTGCCCTCTCTAACATTTTCAGTCATCAGAATCAGTGTGCATTTTCATAAAATCAGGCGGTCGGAGAGCAGAATATGCGGACCGGCCGCCCATAATCCAAAGAAGCAGTCTGAACGTTATGCGACAGCTTCTATATATAAAGATTGATCAGGGTCTCGTAGAGCTCCTGCTTGCCGCTTATCTGTCGAGGCTCGTGGTGGCGGGCATATTCAGCCACCTGCTCAAGCGTCAGCCTTCCCTCCTCGAATGCCTTGCCCTCGCCGCTGTCAAAAGAAGCATAACGGTCGTGAAGCATCTGCAGATAAGGTGAGTTGTCGAGGATATCTACCGCTATGAGGAGCGCCCTCGCCATTACATCCATAGCGGAAATATGAGCGATGAATATATCCTCGAGATCCGTGGAATTCCTGCGGGTCTTCGCATCGAAATTAGTCCCTCCGGCCGTGAAGCCGCCGCCACGGACAATCACCATCATCGCCTGCACGAGCTCATAGAGATCCACCGGGAACTGATCCGTATCCCAGCCGTTCTGGTAATCTCCCCTGTTGGCGTCAATGCTTCCGAGCATCCCGGCATCTACGGCGCACTGGAGTTCGTGTTCGAACGTATGCCCTGCGAGAGTAGCGTGGTTCACTTCTATATTGACCTTGAAATCCTTGTCCAGTCCGTGCGCACGGAGGAATCCGATGACTGTCTCTGTGTCCACGTCATACTGATGCTTCATCGGCTCCATCGGCTTAGGCTCGATGAGGAAAGTGCCGGTGAACCCTTTTGAACGTGCATAGTCACGTGCCATCCGCAGCATTGTCGCCAGATGTTCCTTCTCACGCTTCATATCAGTGTTCAGAAGAGACATATAGCCTTCGCGTCCGCCCCAGAAGACATAATTGGAGCCGCCAAGTTCAATGGTGGCGTCTATGGCGTTCTTGATCTGAAGCATCGCACGCGCTGCCGCATCGAAGTCAGGATTCGTGGAGGCTCCGTTCATATACCTTGCGTGACCGAATACATTCGCAGTGCCCCAGAGAAGCTTTATGCCAGTCTCTGCCTGTTTCTGCTTTGCATAAGCTACGATTTCCTTCAGGTTCCTCTCATACTCTTCCGGCGTCGCGGCCTCATCTATGAGATCCACATCGTGGAAGCAGTAGAATTCGATGCCCATCTTCTGCATAAACTCGAAACCGGCGTCCATCTTGGCCTCTGCCCTTTCAAGCGGAGTCTCCGCCTCGTTCCATGGGAATTTCTTGGTCCCGCCTCCGAATTGGTCAGCCCCTTCTGCACAGAGAGTGTGCCACCACGCCATCGCAAACCTGAACCAGTCTTTCATTTTCTTGCCTTTCACCACTCTTTCAGGGTCATAGTAATGAAATGCCATAGGGTTTTTAGATTCTTTACCCTCAAACTTGATTTTCTCCACTGAAGGGAAATAACTTTTTGTCGTCATAATGTCGTTATGTTATTTATTATGTCTTACTTTACCTAAGCCCCGGCAGGCTGCCGCCAGTCACCAGGTCACGCCAACGAGAATAGGCGTCTTCCAGCGGAGCCGCATCTGCAGAGACAGGAATCACGGTCTCGACACAATGCAGCCCGGAGAAGGCATCCTCGCGAGACTTGTAGAATCCGGCCCCGAGAGCCGCGCCACGTGCTGCGCCCAGAGAGCCGTCAGTGTTGAAGAGTTCCACCTTGGCCCCTGTCACTGTCGCCAACGCACGGCAGAACACCGGCGAGAGGAACATATTAGCCTTGCCGGCACGTATCACATCAGGCCTAAGGCCCAAGCCGCGCATAATGTCGATGCCATAGAGAAACGAGAAAGCGATGCCTTCCTGCACTGCACGCAGCATATAAGCGTATGTATGTCTGTTCAGGTCAATGCCTACGAAGCCGGCGCCAGGACATCTGTTTCCAAGCACCCGCTCCGCACCGTTGCCGAACGGCACAGCCAGCAGACCGTCGCATCCGGCAGGGACGACATAAGCCATATTGTTCATATCTTCATACCCGAGACTTCCTTGCAGCACATTGCGCCGTACCCAGGAGTTCATTATTCCTGTTCCGTTGATGCACAGCAGAATGCCGTAGCGCGGCGTCTCATGGCTATGGTTCACGTGAACGAAAGTATTGACTCGCGACTCGGGATCCGCCTTCGGCGTGTCCACGACGCCATACACGACCCCGCTGGTTCCGCCGGTCGCAGCTATCTCCCCGGCATCCAGGACATTAAGGGAGAACGCATTGTTAGGCTGGTCGCCGGCGCGGTATGAAATCGGAGTGCCTTCAGGAATGCCCAGGAGGCGTTCCGCCTGACTGTCCGTAAAAGCGCCGACCCCTATAGAATCCACGGCTCCCGGAATCATCGAATGAGGAATGCCGTAATAGTCAGCTATGAAATCAGCCCTCCTGTTTTCCCGGAAATCCCACAGTATCTGCTCCGACAGCCCGCTTACTGTCGTATTCATCACTCCCGAAAGGCGATATGCGACATAGTCTCCCGGAAGCATAAACTTATATATCTGCGTGAACACATCAGGCTCATTGGCCTTTACCCACGCCAACTTGGACGCAGTGAAATTCCCGGGGGAATTGAGCGTGCGACTCAGGCATTCTTCCTTTCCTATGGACTTCAGCGCCTCCGCACCAATTCCGACCGCCCTGGAATCGCACCATATTATGGAATCGCGGACCGCCTGTCCGCTTTTATCCAACGCCACCAGCCCGTGCATCTGGTAAGTAATCCCGATGGACACGACATCTGACATCGGACAATGCTCCGACACCTTCCGGATGCCTTCGCATACATATTTCCACCACATTTCCGGGCTCTGCTCGGCCCATCCGCTCCGAAGCGCCTTTATCGGCATCTCCACAGAAGGAGACGTGGCTGATGCCACACATTCATTGGTCTCGATGTCAAGGACAGAGACCTTGACAGAGGAAGACCCTATATCTATCCCAAGACTTTTCATTCGCGTCATTCAATTATTTTATGATCAATGCCTGAGCATATTCTCTGAAATTCTTACGGTTCCAAATCCTCCGGTAGTATGTCGAAGGTCCAGTCAATATACGTGTAATACATCTTGCCATCTTTGTCCTCACGTTCAGACTTACGCCAGCACGCCTCATCCTGAAACTGCCTTTCTCCTTCATTGTCATCCTTTGATGTCCAAGATTTAACAACTTTTCCATTTTCATCAAGTATGCTGAACGTCCGGTCATTTCCCGTATCGAAAAACCCATCAAATGGGATAGTGGGATTACCTTTAAAACGGAAATAGGAACACACGCACATTGAGTCTCCGACATCAATTGAATATATTTTATCTCCCAACCAAGAACAATACACTGTAACAGTTTTATCTGTACAATTTTTCACATACCATTCATAGTTTCCATTTTGTTCCCCTAAGTTTTCTCCACACCAAGCCAACATAAGAGGCAGTAAAAATGCTACCGGTTTCATATTCTACGAGTTTTGTAATATCACTGACGATTCCTCATCCACCAAAAACGGAGAGCGGATTGTTACCAGCCTCCCTGACAACACCAATTCCGCACCTCCAGTTACAGTAACATTTTCAGCAGAAACAGTCTCTCCAGACAATATCATAGAAGCCGTCACACTTTGGTCTCTGAGAGTCAAATTTCTCCTCACGTTCAGTTCTATCCCGTATTTTTCAAAAGCCTCTGCTATCTTTTCCGCTGACTCAGGATATTTAGAATACATAAGACTTGCCAGATTATCAAACGAATAGATGTCATTTGTCAAGCAATCAAAGATTTGACGTTTTGTCAGAGTTTTTTGCTGATATAACTGCCAGAATACTTGCGGCTTAAACCAATCAACCCAATCTTTAGCAGGAAAGTTTTCTGGAAGCGCATCTTTTTCATAACAATCATAGTATTGAGCGTATTCCATCATATACCCCCACATTTCACTGATTCCGCAAAGCTCCGCATAAAGACCTTTACCGTTTCCATATCCAAATCTATTTACGACATAGTCGATATATTTTCCCCAATACGTCTTCCCAACTTGACTGAAATGGCTTGCGTGAGCCAATTCGTGCGCAGTATGTTGGTATATTCGTGCATAATTCTTCTTGTCTGTTCCTATCGTTATATCTGGAAAGCACATATCAAAGATTATTCTATTGGTATATGCGTCCACAAAAGCTAATCCAGAAGCCTTAAAGAAACTAAGCCACATAGAATTCTCCACATTTATATGCCGCATCATCGGCGTAGAAGAAGACTCGGCACTTCTGAGCGTCATTATCTTCAAACTACCAGGAGGCTCTTTTATACCAGTTTCCTCGCACATCTTATAGTAATCATAACCTGCATTATTAACCGCAGACCATCGCCATAATTTAGGATCGTGCTCTTTCGTGATTCTTTTCGAACAGCTGTCGCTAGAATGCTTACCTATCGAGCAGTGAGCTCTTGCGAACGGTCCGAAGTTCCCCCAAATGTCAAAGCCCTTTATATTGTCGAATACGATGGCATAATGCAGTTTGTTCTTGAAACGAGACCGCAACTCATAATAGCCATTTTCATCTGTATATCCGATAGAATATTTCACGAATTTATGTCCACGAACTTTTACACCCTTGACCGGAACCTCTTTTGCATTAGAGTCATCATAGACCGTAATTCTCCCTTTCGGATAACTCTTTCCAGACCCCATAGGTTTTTCACCCGTAGTCCCATCGACATCATACCCCAAAGCCATATAGGCGGCGTCTTCTACGTCTACTGACTCAGACCGCGTCTGTGCGATAGATTCTCCATCTCCCGGTATGTAACATAGGTCAAGCACCTCGTATTTTAGTTCACTGCTTAATTCATAGTCGGGTTTTACGACCACATATAGCCATGGAAACTCATCAGTAGACAACGACTGGTCATAATAGTCCTCATCATCTCCAAGTTCAATGTCCAATGGATATTCGAATATATCCAGACCTGACTCATAGAGCAGATATTTCAATTGTGAACTATCCTTAGGCTGTATCCTAAGATATATATCTGTCGGTTCCAACTGTTTGACGTTCATTGTCGAATATGTATCATATACATACTGCATTACACCGAGAGAGTAAGGGTTCTCTAGATGTTCATATCCATCAGACTCCACAGACCTTGTCTTCACCGGCGATTTCAAGGACACCATCGCATTGTCTTTTGTGATTATTGCCTCTTCCCTAACGCAAGACAGAATGGCACTGACACATAGAAATGACAGCGACATTATCTTTGACGATACCAATCTCAACATACAACTACAATTTCGCTTTTAGCGTATTGACTTCTTCCTGAAGCGTCTTTACTGCATCTATCAGTACCGGTATCAGGGCTGTATAATCTACAAGTTTGCGCCCCTCATCATCAGTGAACACTAAATTAGGAAGCACAGACTCCACCTCTTGGGCAAGGAGACCTATCTCCGAATTGTTCCCAGTATACTGATTGTAACTCGACGCACGAGAATACGATGAAGCGTTGTCCCCCATAAAATTATACGTAACAGGATGTAGGCGGTTGATTATGGCAAGTCCATTGTCCAATGCCCTGACATTCGTTTTCGCACGTGCATCTGAATAGTTATACACCTTGCTCACTTGTATGCTATTAAATGTCTCTGTCTGCGAGTTATAAAACACCACCTGATTATTATGTCCTGCAATTCTCGGAGCCCCAGTTGCAGCAACGCTTATCTGAAGGAACCGATTGTCGGTATTCTTGAAATATGCCCCATTTCCAGCTATGGTTATCCCGTAATACAGATACGGCTCAACAGCTCCCATAGTGAGTTTTCCTGACTGATACTTGATTTGGGCAGAAGCCATAAAAGGCAAAATGGCTGATGCCAGAACCTGCGCAAAAACGATGATAAATGCTCTTTTCATATCACTTAATTCAATACAATTTGATTTCCAACGACTTATGACAAACACAGTCAGCACGTCCCAAAGAGCGACATTCTATCCCAAGACTTTTCATTCGCGTCATTCAATTATTTTATGATCAATGCCTGAGCATATTCTCTGAAAACGGTATATGCCTGCCGGAAGCGTCCGTCATACCGGCCTCAAGGATGCCTCCGTTAGAGTCGAAATACCGCAGAGAGAACTTGTGAAGGCCCTTGCGGAGGGCTATGCTCCCGGTTCGCTCCTCACGGGAATGAAGCCCGTCGTTGTCCACCACAAGAATGTCATCGACACGAATTTCGCTGCCGTCGTCAGAGTATGTGTAAAACGCATATATACCATCGGACGGAATGTCAATATAGCCGTTGAATACCAGGCCGATGTTCCCGCTCACGTCATCAGGGATGCAAATCCGGCCACATACGAAGCTGTCTTTCAACGGAGACTTGTCAATGTCCGCACACGACGTCCCGTCAAATTCATACCATCTGGCTAGCAGACCATCGGCAAGCACAGCCCCGGTATTGATGGACGGAAGATAGTCCCCGTCAAGAAAAACCGCTTCGTGCAGTTCCCCGGGGATGCCGTGCGAGTTATAGCAGCGATAACGCATCACGCAGCTATCTTTTATGATGAACGGAGCTGAATACACTGAAGAAGTTATGTCCGGGACAGAGCCGTCCAGCGTATAGTGCAATTCAGCACCGTCAGGCACCCGGAGCGACACTTTGACCTCACTGGCCATCACATTCCTGTCATAGACGCCCCCCACGTCAGGGAATCTGTAAGACCATCCGGCCTCATCAAGCCTTGTCAGATGAGAAGGCAGCCTCTTCACAAACCCACTGAAATCACGTTTCTCGGGCATTGACCAGGCAGTCTCCGCAATGGCCAGGAGACGAGGAAACATCCTCTCCCCCACCCTGTCCATCGTCACGGCCTTCTCGCTCCACAGATTACCTTGGATGCCAATCACATAGCCGGCAGCGACAAGTCTCTTGTCCGGACACGGTTCATAAGAATACACCTTTTCCAAGGTATTCTTGTCCTGCTCATCAGCCAGATAATAGTATTCCGAAGGAGTGACTACCACAGGATGGCCGTCCTGAAGAGACTTCGTCAATGACGCCGGGCTCCAGTTCCGCCACCACATCACAATGCTTTCAGGAGCCAATCCATCATACGCCACTTCGTCCCAGCCAATCATAGTCCTGCCGTTTTCACAGCAATATCTTTCCATCTCACGGGTAAACCACGACTGCAAGCGCTCGACACCGCCAATGCCGTTTTCCCGTATCCTTTTTCCGCATTTCGGGCAATGAGCCCAAAAGGTTTTCTCCACCTCATCGCCGCCTATATGCACATACTTTGACGGGAAAAGGTCGAAGACCTCGTCCAGGACAGATTTGCAGAAAGCGAGCACCTCATCGTTTCCCAGGCAAAGAGGCGTGGAAAAATTCTTCCCCCACGCACCGCCAACGCCGTCACAGGACAATGCCGGATATGACTTGAGCACCGCCAGAGAATGCCCTGGCATATCAATCTCAGGAATGATTTCTATACCCCTCGCCTCAGCATAGCGGATGACGTCCCGCATTTCGTCTTGAGTATAGAACCCGCCATAAAGCCCATCCCGAATGCGGTCTTTCGGAAGAAGAAAACGAGAATCGCCTGTCTCTTCCGCAATTTTCACGCACGTGCTGTCCCACCGATCCATCTCTCTCCAGGCTCCCTTTTCAGTCAGTTCCGGGAATGACTTGATCTCGATTCTCCACCCCTGGTCATCCGTAAGATGCAAGTGCAGTCGATTCAGTTTATACAATGCCATCTCATCCAAGAGAGACTTCACTTCCTCAACCGTAAAGAAATGCCTGGAGACATCCAGCATAACCCCGCGCCAGGCAAAACGAGGAGCGTCATTGATCCTGACGGTCGGGATTCCGCGGTCATCCGACCAGAGAATCTGACGAAGAGTCGCTATTCCGGAGATGACTCCCTCATAAGAGCCTCCGGCTATGTCAATCCCCGACAAAGATGTCTCCAGACGATACGCAGGCCCATACAGAGATGTATCTATAGCCAAGCGCACAGGAACGGAGCCGTCAGCATTGACACCCTCCCTGCGGAGAGCGTCCTCCAGATAAGACGCCGCAGGCAAAAGAAGAGAATCCGAGGTCATCACGGCCATTCCCTCCGAGACAGTGCGAGTTCCTTTACCGACCTCTATTTCAGACGGCAAGGGTATAATATTCAATTCCGTACTTATATGTCCCGAGCAGGCGGACAATATGATGACTGCAGCTCCGGCAAGACGATTCAATTTTTTTAACATAGCTTATTTTACCGCCCCCCTGAGCACAACCTTTCCACGGATACCATTGACATAGATATACATTGCCTCTTCGTATGCTCCGGAAGGCATTTTCGCAGTGTCGAGCCATACACGCACTCTTGCCGCAGAATGAGAAGCCAGCGAAGGCGGCATCTCGACTTTCACATTTTTCCAGTCCGAGGACCATTTAAGCGAGACCTCTCCAGACGTGGAATTGTACACAGTAAACTCTTTCTCCGAGACTTCGCCACGAGTGTTCAGCCGCATACCCAGCACATCCACTTCAGAACGAAGACCGGGGACAAGTTCGTAAGGATAACGTACTTCCTCTTCGCTCACACCTCTAGAGACATAGCCGTGAACGGTGATAGTGTTGAACTTACGGTAGTCGCCATTAGTGGCGATGACAGTGAGGTGCCTGTTCTGTTCCGCAAACAATGATGACGGATCCAGCACGACATCCACATATCCCTTAGCCCCAGGCCTTATGGCAGCCCTGGAAAAAGAAGGCTTCGCACATCCACACTGAGAATTCACTGCCACAATACTCACCGGCTTGTTACATATATTGGTGCAGGTGAAACGCACCTTCACCGGACCGGCATCATAACGTACCGTGTCAATCTCGACAACAGACTGTTCGAAGCGTAAAATACGTGGCGTCTGCCCTGCCAGGGAGAATGCCCCGGCAAGGTACGCCACACCAAATAACAAAATATGAACTAATCTATTCAACTACAGGACATTTAAGACCTTCATACCAGCTTACGGAAGATGTAGGCTCTCCGTCATTGCCGTTTCCTGTGAGATCCTTGAACTTGCCATCTACAAGTTCGTTAAGCCTCCAGTAGCCGATAAGGCCTTCAGAATTAGGATCCACATAGCACTGGTTGTTCTCAAGCTCGATGACATTCAGCGCCCTGTTCCATACACGCGCCTCGCTCACTACGCCATCCATAAGACGTCCTCTCTCCGAACGTCCGATATGGAAACCGTCCATATAGTCCCAAGCGAGATTGATGGCGCTCTTTCCTGACGAATCCACCGTACCCTCAACATTTCCGTTCACATAAAGAGTCAGGGTAGAGCCATTGTCCACGACAGCGATATGATACCATACGCCAGTATTGAAATGGCTTGAGGATGTGATGGAAGCGCCTCGTCCGGCATACTGGAGCTGATTCTTGTCGCAGGACACGTCACCGAAACGGAGGAGGAAGTTCTCCTCTACACCCATCACGGACGAAATGTAAGGGTTTCCGTTCTGCCAGCCGTCCATCTTCACGCGGATTTCCATCGTGCAGGCGGACATATTGCTGAACATCGCATTGTTTATGATGGTCGGGAAATTTATATAATAACTCTGGTTAAGGTCAGGGCCCTGCGTGGTGATAATCTGATTGATTACCACGTATGTAGTCTTGGACGCATTAAGGATGTCCATTCCGTTGGATGTCTCAGTCAATGAGATAGGGACACAATACTTGGCGCCATCCACGAAATCATCCATCGAAGTGATCTCGAAGTTCACAGGAAGTGACACATTCTTGCCGGCCTCTATCTTGAACGAATTTTCGTCCAGCTTGTAGCTGCCTTCCGGAAGCATCACATAGTCCACACCCTGAGACTCACTGAATGCGGCAAGAGCGGCCGGATCGACCTTGACACCAACCGTAACATCGGACTCAAGTTTATTGGAAGTGGTGACAGTCAGTCCCATAGCAGTAGGCCCTTCGACATACATACTCGTCATAGGAGAGCTTTCCGTTCCCGTGAAATAAACCACATCCCTGTATTCTATTGATTTCTGGCAGGCGCCCGCAGCAAATGCTGCGGTTGCCAGAAAAAGAACTGTTAATTTATTTAGTTTCATCACTTTATGCTTTAATTACTATTTTGCATAGATATTAAACTCAGCTGTACCCATATTGGATCCGCCATAATCGGCATTGATCTTCAGATATCTGACCTTGACGCCATAGAATGCGCCGTAAGATGACGGAGATGCGTTAAGCAATGTCCCCGCTGACGTAGAGGCTGTTCCAAGTTCCACATACTCGCTGCCGTCAGTGCTCCCCTCTATATAGATAGACTTAGGCTGATATCTCTCATAACTTCCGGAACGTGCCGTAATCACGAAACCTGTCATATCATATTCCTTGCCGAGATCCACAGTGAAAGTCACAGGGCCGCCCCAGGTGCGGACATAAGTGTCACGGCTTCCGTCGAAGAGAGAAGAATATGGAGAAGAATCCGCAGTATAGATGCCGTCCTCGTCACAAGCGACAATCTTCCAGCCACTTCTGTCTGCAACTTCAGTTCCTTCGATTTCCGAAGCGGAAGAGATGGACTTGATAGCCTCGGCGCTCTTCCTGGTCGTAATGACCACATACACTATTCCGCGGCTCGTGCTGGTCACGGCGCCTGAAGCAGAAAGCCTTATAGGAAGCAGATATCCGTTCACATTCGTAAGTTTGGACACATCCCCGGTAAGAGCGAGTGAAATTTTGCCTTCAGACCTGGTGGCGCCTGCTGCGATTTGACAAGGGCTTCCCGTGATGGAGAGGTATGACGGATCGAGAGCAGCATACTTCGTACCATTCTTGCTGTTGTAAGCACTTACCAGGGAAGCGTCGCCTTCAGCCTTGACTGACCAGCCGTCCGCAGATGCGATGGTCGTCATCACATTGAACTCAGCGCTGAGCGATCCCTTGGATCCCGCAGTTACGTGATGGACTATCTCGCCTGTAAACACATTGTCATTTCCGCATATCGTATAGATGGTAGGCTCCGTGCTCTCAATCTCATAGATGTTGAACTCAGCCATCCTGCAATAGTATGAGCTACTCATATAATAGTCAAACGCAAGTCTGATATAAGAAGCCTCAAGATACTCACCGAATGCGATATAATAATCACCGAAGCGATAATTGGACGATGTCGAGAAATAGACATCGCTGGCATCCGCCGTACCGGCAGACTTCCACGTATTTCCATCTACGCTATACTGGACGTTCACGTTCCGCACATTATATGTATACAGTTTGATTCCTGTCACGAGATGTTTTCCGCCAAGATTTACAGTGAGCACATTACCTGAACCCTGGAAATATACCGCCGAGTTGTTATCGTCGTCGAACAAGTTAGCTGCGTCATCACAATCCGCAGACCAGCTGCTTCTTCCACCTGCGACAAAGCCGATAATTTCATCTGGAGACTTGATAGCCTTGATGAGCTTGGTCTCAGGCACGATGACAGCATATACGGTACCGCGGCTCTCGCTGGTCACTGCTCCGGATGCCTTCATCGTAAGAGGAATGAGGTAACCGTTCTCATTGGTAAGGCCTGTAAGGTCGCCCTTGAGCGCGAGCTTGACTTCCTCCGGAGTGGCATTGTCACCGGCAGCGATTTCCATCGAAGCGTTCTGGATGTCGATATTCTCGGACGGCATCTGGACATAGGATGTCTTATGCTTCTCGTTGTATGCAGCGACAAGAGAGTTATCGACAGAGACATTGACACTATATCCCTTGTCAGAAGATATGGTCGTATATACCTTGAATGCAGAACTGAAGTCCGAAGACGAGCCGACGCCTTTTACGTGCACGATTTTTCCGGAAACCGTATTATCGACGCCAGTCTGAGTATAGAGCGTAGGCTCCGTGCTCTCTATCATATAGACCTCAAGTTCATTGACACGGCTGTAACTCTCAAAGGTAAGACGAAGATAGCGTGCTGAGAAATAGTCATATACTGCTGCACACCATACTCTGTTAGAATAAGAATACTCGCCTGATACCGGAGTTCCGGCCTGTGACCATTCAAGGCCATCAGTGCTATACTCTATGGAAGTGGCTGCCGTGGATGAGGTGTTAAGTTTTAGACCTGTCACCATCAGTTCCTTCTTCATATCGACGATGACGGAGCTGCCGGCTTCGAATGAGACATAAGAACCGGTATTTCCATCGAAAAGATTCGCGAAGTTTCCGCAATCCGCAGTCCACTCTGTAGAGCCTCCGGCAGTAAAGCCGACCAGATCGTTCTCAGAAGTGATAGGACGGATGATATTGGTCTCAGTATTGACGACAAGCCAGATGTTGCCTTTCTGCTCACTGGCCTGCAGGCCCTCGGAAGTAAGTTTGAACGGCGCCAGATATGCACGTTCAGTAAGCTTCGAGAGATCCTGCTCCTCATCAAGGTCAATCTTCACGGTATCACGCGCGGCAGTCGTATCTGCGGCGATACGGACAGACGGATTCGTGATCTTTATGTACTCTTCAGGAAGAGCCTCATAGTCCGTACCGTGCTTCTGGTTATATTCCGCTACGAGAGCAGTATCAAGTTCTACAGTGACTGTGACGTCCCCGTGATTCGTGGTATTGCAGTTAGGCTGGAATTCCGTATGGAACGAACCCTGTGAACCTACCGGACGATGAGTGATTCTCGTCGAGAATGTATCTCCACCTTTAAGATTAACATAAGCAAGCTTCGGAGCGGCATCGATAGTCGTCTGGTAATTCTCCATCTCCTCGCAGGAAGCGAGGGCAAGAACTGACATTGCCGCAGCTGCTGAATATTTCAATATGTTTTTCATTTCTATATTCTCCTGATTTATTTGGTTACGGCAGGGTTCTGGAGCTGGATAGCTCTGCGGAGATGCCCGTAAGGCGTCTCCTTGTCTGCGCCTGAATCAGTGGTATTATAGTCGCGCTGGCCGTGGAATGCACCGAAGCCTCCCTTGCGTCCGCCTGTAGAAGGCTGGAAAGCAGCCTGCTGTTCCAGATTACCACCGGTCTTCCAATAGTCTCCGATATTCTCCGTGAAGATAAGCTGGGAGTTCTTCCACCCGGACTTGTTGAAGTTGCCTTCACTCAATGTTCCGCCATAGCTCTGCGAGATATGATATGTGCAATATGGAGCCATCGCCGCGCCAGGTGAGTTTCCGTCTACTGCAAGAATTGTCTCCGGGTTCGGTGACATCGGGCCGATATACTGAGCGAGATAATAGATGAACGTGTTCATACACTCGCCGCTCAGGGCATCGCCTTCAGGCTCATAGTCAAGGTCATATCCGTCGAGGTCATTGTCCCAGATCTCTTTCATTATGGAGCCGCCGGCATACTCGCACCACTCAGGATATACCCACTCCGGATTATCCTCGGTAGAGCCTTCCTTCAATGTCCTGGAAGGGTTCGCTCCCATATCCGCAATCAACGCCCTGGTTCCGGCCATACGTGCTGCGGACTCGGCTGCTGCCGCTGCGATGGTCTCGCTGTCGCCGGCTTCGATGCGGGCATCATAAGTCTCCTTATATGTGTCATTGTAGCCCTTCTGCTCGCCATAGCCGTTCATATATGAAGGAACCTGGATTTCAAGAGCCCAAGACGGAAGATAGGTGGTATGAGCAAGACGGATGATCTTCACGCCCACGACCTTGGTGCCTTTCTTCTGCCTCATCTCCTGCATCTCCTTGCGGTCGAGAGTACCCTCCTTAGGGATACCTCCCCAGAGTGAGACCACGTCCACGCTGTCAGGGATACCTGCGAAACGGTATGCCAATGATGAAGGAACGCCATAATCAGCGAACCAGAGGTAGCAGATGGAGTGGTCGCTCTTCTTGTATGCACGCAGAGCCTCATAGTAGGCATCTGTATATTTATATTCAGGCTGGAGATTCAGAGCCTCCTCCTTGGTGCAGGAAAGAGCCGCACCAAAGGCAAGGGCTGAAGCCAGTATAATTGCTGATTTGTTCATAATCTTTAATTGTCTCATTGATTATTAGAATCTTGTATTCTTGTCCCACCATACACGGGTACCACCGTTATCACCTGTCCCAAGCGAGGACTCGCCGTTCATTGTGACGATAGCAGCATTCACATTGTCAGCGTTCGTACGGTACTCTGATGAAGGATAGTTCAGACGTCTGATCTGACGATTCGTGTCAATCTTTCCGCCACTGTTGTTGTTCACTACAGGAACAATGTGAGGGTAGCCGGTTCTTCTGAACTCTGACCAGGCCTCCTGGCCTTCAGGGAACACTGCGATATACTTCTGGGTGATGATCTGCTCAAGATTGGTCTCGAAAGAGCCTGAGGCATTCCACGCAGGAGTGATCGTAGAGAGCTGGCTGCTGTAAGAGTTCCCGGCGCTGACGACATCCGTAAAGGAACTTGGCTGATGCTCTGTATCAGAGAGATAGTCCTCCGCTCCTGAAGCGCCCCAAACATTGAAGGAAACTTTCACGCCCTCTTCATAGCAAGACTGAGCCTGAGCCTTGTCGCCCTTGCGAAGCCAGTACTCCGCCTTCAGGAACCAGGCCTCTGCAGGATTCATTATAAGGACATTGTCATTATTCGAGCAGTTGAAAGTGGAAAGGAGGTCAGAGTTCGCATAGTTCGCATTGACGGTTATACCGTTGCGGACTCCGTGGTAACCTCCGTCCGAGCCTGCGATGAAGTACTTGGAGAGACGAGGATCCTCAAATCCATTCATATAGGCATCGATAGTCGCTCCGATACGGTCATCATTGAAGCTGTACTGGATGACATAGAGAGGATTCTCCCACGCGCCCGATGCCGGCTTGTTGTAGTATGCGATATCATTGGCGGCGGTCATAAGCCCGGCAGGATTCGCAAGCGCGGCATCGGCCTGCGCCATCGCCAGCTCGCTGTCCGCATAGACCACACGCATAGCCAGACGCATACGGAGAGTATTGGCGAACTTCAGCCAGCTTCCGATGTTACCTCCGTAGATATTGTCATAATCAGCAAGAAGCTTGGTATCTGGCTGCGCCTGCCAGAATGAAGTCAATGTGGAGATCGCTGCGTCAAGTTCTTTGAAGAAGCTGGCATAGATATCCTTCTGCGAGTCATATTTAAGCGTCACGTTACCGGAGCCTATCTCGCTATAAGGAATCGGGCCGTATGTATCAGTGACCCTATGGAGCACAGCGACCTTAAGGATATCACCCAGGGCCGCCGCCTCGGGAGCGTCATTCCTATGCAGGTTCAATGTCTCCCACGATCCAGTGGCACGTACATAAGCGTCATTGAACATAGCCTCATACCACGACTTGGATGTGATGTTATACATATTGTTCGCAGTGAAACCTGAATTCACCACGCCGATGTAGTTTGCGAAAAGGTTTCCGGTAAGGTCCTGGACCACCTGATAATTCGCACTTCCGTATTCCTCCTCGCCGATAAGCTGGTAAGTCGGGATGATGTTCCTTGTCATCTGCGCGAATGCCGATCCCGTGGTGAGGTTATCCCAGCCAAGCATCTCGCTGGTAGCCTCCTCGGGATTCGTGTTCCTTTCCAGGAACCCGTCCGTGCAGGATGCCGCTGCCGTCACTGCCGCAGCTATCATTATAGTATATTTCAATTTCTTCATAATATGAATCAAAGCTTAGAAGGTAACTTTTACAGAAAAACCGAGGTTTCGTGTAGAAGGCATTGTGAAATAGTCGATGCCGTTGGAGTAGTTGCCCGTACCGGAAGCCACCTCAGGATCGAACGGAGCCTTGCAGTAAAGCATCGCCAGGTTCTTTCCGACGAATGACACATTCAGCCCCTTCAGGACATTCTGCCATTTCTGCACAGGGATATCATAGCCGAGACTCACCTCCGCAAGTCTGACATTGGTCATAGAATACGTGTAGTACGCACCGAGCGCGCTGCTTCCTGTTCCACCGATTGTCTTATAATAGGCCTCTGCAGGAATGCGGACGCCATTCACAAGTGCACCACCGTTATCGCGGGCCTCAGCGGAACGCTGTGACATACCGAATGAATCAAGTGTAGCCTCTGTCAGGGACACTCCGATACCGCCGACGCGCGCAGTTATGAGCACGCCCAGGTTAATGCCATTCCATTTGAAGTCGTTTCTCCAGGAGCCGGTCCAGCTAGGATTGACATTGCCGGCATATATCATAGATGAGATACCTCCGGTGACATCAGCAGGCACCACAGTAGAAGCTGTAGGGGAAACCCATACATATCCGTGCTCGTCAGTCTTGAGGCCTCTTACATAGATGTCGCCGACGCTGTGTCCTTTTATAAGCCACATCTGCACACCGGTGAGTCCGCCTACAGAGAGCTGGTCGCTCTGGAACTGCTTGCCATTGAATTCGGCATCCAGCATATCCACGATCTTGTTCTTGTTTCTCGAATAGATGAGACCCGAGGTCCAGTCCACAGGCCCGAGATTCTGATTCAATGTAAGAGAGAGCTCGACACCCTTGTTATCGACGCGTCCTGAGTTCACATAGATGGTCTTGTATCTGAACGATGACGGAACCTCAGGCGTGAACACTTGGTTGTATGTCATTGAGTGATAATATGTGGCGCTTGCATTGAGCTTGCCGTTCCATAGCCTGACATCGGCACCGACCTCGAATGACCGTGTACGTTCAGCCTTGAAATCATCTGAGACAGCATAAGTGTTCTCGGCAGGAGAACCTGCGGTGACAGGGTATGTAGGAACAGTAAGGAATCTCGTGATAGGGTTACCTACTTCAGCATAGGAGCCACGGATCTTCGCATAAGTAAACCAGTTGGACTTGATATTGAAGATATCGGTAAGTATCGCGGAAAGACCCACTGAAGGATATGCGAGTGGAAGGGATGAAGTGTTCACCATCTGCGTGTTCCAGTCAGAACGGAGAGTGGCGTCGAGGAACACCATATTCTTGAATCCCAGCTGCGCCGTAGCGAATACAGACTGAACCTGATCGCGGTATGTGTTCTTATAGAAGCCCTTGCTGGTGTTCATATTATTGAAAGTAAAGAGATTAGGAACACCGAGAAGGTCGCCCGCAGAATAAGTCTGGCGGTAGTTATAGTCCTCGACAGATGCACCGGCAGTGGCATTCAGCTGAATGAGGTTCTCACCGAAAGTCTTGTGGATATTGAGGAGAACATCCGCATAAGTCTGAAGAGTGGTCGACTGATTATGGAAGTAACGCCCCTTCGAGCCTGCGAAAAGTCCGGATGTGGAGGCATAGTTCTTCTGCTCTGCAAGAGTGTTGTTGTAGTCCATTCTCACACGAGCGGATATGTCCATCCAGTCCGTGATATCGTACTTGAGCGAGCCACCCAGCAGATAACGGTTCTTGGTGTTGTTGAACATATTCCTGTTGACAGTCCAGAAAGGGTTCTGCATCTGCAGGTCCTGGCTGCCCCAGTCCCAGTACTGTATAGGGAAATTCCTGGAAGCATCGTAACGCTCGTAAACGGAGTACTTGTCAAGATCGTCGCTAGGAGACATCAGATACAGAGGAATCAGCGGGTTATAATACTGACCGCCGGCAAGCATATTCTGCTCCTTGACATTCGCATACATCGCAAGGAGGCTGAGGTGCATCTTGTTGTTCAGGAAATCCTCCGAATGATTGGCTGTCACATTATAGCGCCTGTAATCATTGTTAGGAACCACACCCTGGGCATCGTTGATACCGGCCGAAAGATAGGTATGGCTGTTCTCGCGACCTATCCCGAGCGAGATTGTATGCTGTGTATTGTAACCTGTCTGGAAGAAATCCTTTACGGACCAAGTCTGCGGAGACAGGAGCTTGTTCCCCCAGGAAGCATAGTTTCCTTCCTTGGCGCCGTAGGTGCTCTGGAGTTCAGGGAGCATCACTGGAGACGAGAATGTCGTGTTGGTGCTATATGAGACGTGAACACCTTCGTCAGCCGTCCTGGTAGTGAGCATCAGTATACCGTTCTGCGCCTTGTATCCGTAGAGCGCCGCGGCAGAAGGTCCTACGAGCGCCGTCATCCCACCGATATCGTCAGGGTTGAAATTGGAGATACCGTCACCGGAAAGAGCACTTCCGCTATAGATGGAATAATTATCACCCGGCTTCGTCATAGACAATGTTGGCAGAGGAATTCCGTCAAGAGTATAGAGAGCATTGTTAGAGTTGGACAATGATTTCGCACCGCGCATAACGACCTTCGTCTCTGCACCAGGGCCGGCACCAGTGACATTCACCTGCACACCTGCGAGCTTGCCCTGAATGGAGTTCACGAGGTTGGCGTCACGGTTCTTGAACACGCTCTCGTCCATCGACTGCACATTATATGTCACCGAACGCTCTGATTTCTTGATGCCGAGCGCCGTAACGACTGATGTCTCCAGAAGCTGGGTATCCTCCTGCAGCACGATCTCGATGACGCTGCGTCCGTTCACCTGGACGGTCTGAGATACATAGCCGAGGAAAGATACTTCGAGGGTGGCGTCTGCAATCTGGCTGCTCCACGGGAAAGAGAATTTTCCGTCTATGTCAGAAAGCGCATATACAGATGCGTTGCCCGCCATAACGATGGCCGCACCTGTGACAGGCTGCCCGGCCCTGTCGAGGACGACTCCCTCAAGTTTCTGATTTGCAGGAGCCACGGTCTTAGAGACCTGCGGTGTCTTCGAGAGAATGACGTGCTCACCGTCGATGGCCCAGGTTATGCCTGTGCCCTTGAAGACTGAGCTCAATGCAGACTTGATGTCGCTGTTCTGCATCGAAACCGTGACGTTCGAACTTACGTTCACATCGTTGTTATAGAAGAAAGTGTAGCCGCTCTGCTGCTCTATCTGCTTGATTACAGACGTGATAGGAGCATTTTCCACCTTTACGGTGATGTTTTTCTGTTCCTGAGCGTAGGACTGGAAGGACAGCAGCGTCAGTGTCAGACACAAAGCCACGGCTTTGGC
The DNA here is from genome assembly GCA_934695325.1 of uncultured Bacteroidales bacterium. Taxonomy (GTDB): domain Bacteria; phylum Bacteroidota; class Bacteroidia; order Bacteroidales; family UBA932; genus Cryptobacteroides. Next base: position 108,142 of record CAKUVD010000005.1, read on the forward strand.
CGTAACTTGCCTTCCCCACAGAAAAATTTCCTTGTGGTTATTTTTTTTCATAAATTTGAAAATATTGTGATTCTGCACGGGATTGGGAGATTACCGTGTGTTTTCTGTAATGTGTACGGGATTGCCCTGAGGGCCTTCCCGTATATTTTATCGTTTTATCAGCCGTGTGTCATTTTTTGATGGTTTTTGTGTTGATTATCATACGTGGATTATATCACCTCGTAGACACTTCTGCCGGCTGAACCGTCGCGACCGGTCGGCCGTTCATCTATCTGTCTGAAGCGAATGTCTGATGAAATGTTGAAATAGCGCAGAATCACGTCCAGATTCTGGTTGGAGAATGTTCCCGTGAACTTGTAATGCCTGTGGTCTGCATTCTTTATGATGAATTTCACGTTGTATTTGTTGCCGATCATCCTGAGGGCATCCTCCAGAGAGGTATTGTCCAGGACAATCTTGCCATCGCGCCAGGACGTGTTGCAGAGCACGTTCTCTTCCCTGAGGTACATAACACCTGTCCTGGTGTTGTATGTCGCCTGCTGAGAAGGCATAAGGCGAAGAGCCTTGCGATGATGGTTTTGGTCGTCATAGTTCATATCGACGATTCCTGACACCAATGTAGTACGGACATAGTCGTCTCCGTAAGCCTCGACATTGAACTCAGTGCCGTGGACGACGACTTCCGAATTCTGAGCCTCGACGATAAACTTGTGCTTAGGATCTTTGGAAACCTCGAAATAGCCTTCACCATAGAGGGTCACTCGACGTTCCTTTCCGAACCTGGAAGGGTAGCGGAGATATGAGTCGGAGTTCAGCCAGACTCTGGAATCATCCGGAAGGGTGACGCAGCTGACCATACCGGCAGTGGAACGTATTTCCACGGTGGAAGTAAAATCACGGGCGACATTGAACAGGAGATAAGCCGTCAGCCCGATGAAAGGAAGGAGCATAACGGCGGCGATGCGTTCTGCCTTGCGAACGAATCCTCGCATCTTGCCGTAGAATATCCTGCCACGGACTTTTCGGTATGCTTTCCCTGTGTCAATGCTCTTCTTCGCCTCGAGTGCATCTGACGCGAAACATATATAGTAAATCTGCTCGGCAGTCTTCATATTGGCGGCCGAGGCCTTCATCCAGGTCTCGACTTCACGTATCTCCTCTGTCGAAAGTTCCCCTCCGTAGTAGCGGACAAGCAGACTTTCCATCTGTGTTTCTTCCATATTTCAGTCGTGTTACGATTATAAGACCGTTCTCAAGGAAAACCTCCTAAACGTTTTTTATGATTTTTTTCAGATTTTTTAACTTTTACATAAATTTGCGCTATGCATATTAATGACAATAGCACTGACACCTTGCTTCTTGACCTGCTCAAGCACGGAAACCTGCCCGCATACGAGAAGGTTTTCACTCGCTATTACAGCACGTTATGTGCATACGCCCGTCTGTTCATAAAGAGCAGCGACGTCTGCGAGAACATCGTGCAGGAACTTATGCTCTGGATTTGGGAGAACCATTCTGAACTTCATATCACAGATTCATTGTCCCGGTATCTTTTCACTGCGACGAGAAACAGATGCCTGAAGCATATCAGCCACGAGATGGTCGAGCGCCGAGTCCTGGACGAGCTTCACAAGAAACTGCACGGACAGTTCGAGTCTCCGGACTTTTACATTGTGCAGGAACTGGAGGGACGCATCCGCGCCGCGATAGCCCAGCTTCCGGACTCATACCGGCAGGCATTCGAGCTAAACCGCTACGAGAAAAAGACATACGAAGAAATCGCCACGATGCTCGGCGTGTCATCCAAGACCATAGACTATCGCATCCAGCAGGCGCTCAAGATACTGCGCGTCAGCCTGAAGGACTACCTCCCCCTCCTCGCCGCATTCTGGATTGCCCGGTAACGAAACAAGAACCGCACAACAACACCAAATTATATGGTACCACGAGCCACATTATCAGCACTTTTTCTTTTGTGTTGCCAGCCTGTCATATTAGGGCAGAATTCCGGCGACACCGCTAATGACAATGTCCTGGGGAAGATGCCTGAGAACAAGAAATATCAGATAATGTCCCCGCAGACAGCAGATTTCGTGAGGTATGACAACACTTCGATAACGGAGACATCAGGCAGATTGGATCTTTCAATTCCTGTCATATCTTTCACCGACCCGGACTTCGACTTCCCAATATCGCTTTCGTATAATTCGGCTGGTTTCAAGCCGTCCGAAACGGATAATTTCGTCGGCAGAAACTGGATGCTCGACTTTGGAGGCTCCATATATCGAGAAATAAAGGGCGCTCCGGATGAGACATCAGACTGGCGAGAATATGGTTCAACAGGCTTCCTCAACACCATAAGGAGCCACAGCTATGACGACAGAAAGATAAAGCAGAAACTCTTGTCCAACCCGTATGAGGGCATCATATACTCGCATCAGTTGTTCGAGCCGATACTGGACGGTACGGAGTATGGAGAGTTCTCGTCAGACATCTATCATTTTAGATTCGGCAACCATTCCGGCAAGTTCACGATAAATTTCGACGGGACTGTCAATGTGGTCAGCAATGACGGCGGGCACTACGACGTAGACATCAGCAAGTTCTTCCCATTGAGTTACAATGCTGACGGTTTTTCCTGTGAAATCACGATATCTGACGACAAAGGCTATAAGTACAGTTTCGGAGGCAATTACAAGGCTCTGGAATATCAGGCACACTCCTGGAATAATTCAGACGCAGGCACCCTTGACTATGAACAGCCGCCACACAAAGGAGCGATAACAGGGTTCAATCTCACAAGGATAACCGCCCCTAACGGAAGGACGCTCGACATCGAATATAAAGGCAGCCTTCCTTCGGAATATGTAAATTATCCATACCGTATTCTGGACACTTCCTTAGGAGACAAAGCCAAAGAATACTGCCAGGAATTTTCCATTCAGTCTTCACCTTACTGGACAAAGTCCATTGACGAGATTGCATTCGCTGGATTTCCGCTGGAAGCCGTACTCAACAGCCCTATGGCGACAGGCACTCATTACGGGAACAGCTACACTATGGTCAAGCTTTCCGTCCCGTCAAGGATAACCACAGACGACAAGGACATCATTTTTCACTACTCATCCCGAAAGCACACCACTCTCGAGAACGATAGGAATATGTTTCTCAACGGAAAATATTGCGGCACGGTGCTTGATTCCGTTGAATTGTTCAGAAACGGTGACGCCAAATCAAAGATTGAGACGACTAAGTTCACCTACACTTATACTTCAGGAGCATATCCGAGAATGTTTCTTGAGACATTGTCAAATACCAAAAACGGCAGATTTCTCTTCAATTATAAGAATATCGCCAACAATCTGCCATCTCCTCAGACTACGGACATCGACCATTGGGGATTCTGGAGAGGGCTCGTAAGCAACAAGAGAGATTCTGATGAAAACAACTCGGAGCTGATCCCGGAAATAGATAATAAAGCCATCGGCTCAATATACAGTCTGAACGAATATCGCTATACGTCATCCAACAGAGAGGCAACCGGAGACTGCCACGACTGGGGGCTTCTCGCATCAGTAACCTACCCTGCCGGAGGATCTGCGGTTTTTGGTTATGAGCCCAACGACTACTCTTGCAAAATCGAATATGGAAGTGACTGGTTCCCGCATATCTGCCAGATGCCGACTCCGCATCTGGCAGGAGGTGTACGAATAAAAAGCATCTCACTGCACAGTTCCCTTCCGGCAAAAGAAAGTAACTTGATGAAGAGGACTTGGTATGAGTATGCGGATGATTCCGGGGAAAGAAGCAGCGGGACACTGCTATATGAGCCGAGATACGTACATCAGGTAAAGCTATGGAATGCAGGACTGGGATATCAGTATTTCCCGGCTGTCACATCCAACGGATTCAACAACAAGGATTACGATACCGACCACATATTATATTCAACCATCACGAAAAGAGAGGAACTGTCCAGAAGTTTCAAGCCGGACTCGACTTTCAGAATGGTGCTGTCTCCGAACTCAAATGACGGAGAACCTATCTTCCGTGACGTATCTGTGACAAGAGACGGACAAGTATGGACATTCAGTGGTAAAGCGTCCGATGGCGGAGCGGGGGCGGCATATATACTCGACAGACAAAGCAAGGTAAAAGTAAAGAAGTTCGTTTTTTCTTCCTCCGCAGTCGATAGCATCGTCTTTTCTCCTGCAGACAGCCTCCCACCAGGAGATTACACAATAGCACTGAAGAAGAACGGAAATATGACATTGTCATTCAGAGAAAGATTCCCAGGCTCCGGACACGACATCATAACAGGCCGGACAACTGTTTCCAACTACACGGACTATGCGTCAAATCCAGATATCTATGATGATTCTCATTCATACTGGAACGAAAGACTCCTAAGGAAATCCTTTATGCCTTTCCCTGACATAGATTCTCTGTATCTGAAGAGATTCACACTGGAGCCGATAAGCCGAGCCGATGAAAGAGGTAAGCTGAGGAGCAGGAAAGTATATTTTTCCGCCGACTCGCTGCAGTATTCAGAAGATTATGATTATAAGAGAATTGACACTGGCAAGTACGGTCTGTATTCAAGCATTGTTCTTCCAATAGCAGGCGTGCCGCTGAGTCAGTTCTTCCACATCAACAGGGTTCCTTTCACATTGTACCTCCAAGAGAAGAAGATTGTCAGGGAATATGACGGGAAATTGCATAAAGAGACGACAACACATTACGACTACGAGAACGACGGATATCTCCGCTCGGCATCAGTCACGAACGCTGACGGCACTTCAGACAAGACCACATATCGCTATATCAACGATGAATCTGATGAAAAGTATGAGGACATCAAGAGCGTCAAGAATGTCAGAGGCTTACCTACAGAAATATCCAGTGTCCATTCGGTCTTCGACAAGCATACTCTTTCCTCTACAATGGAGTGTTCTTACGGGCTAAATCGGGGTGACATTGTCCTGGAGTCTCAGACAAGCAAAATAGGTGAAGTTCCGGCAACCAGCCTCTCCTACAGTCATTTCGACAGATATTCAAATGCTCTTCAAGTCATAAGAGACAGCACGGCCGGCACAGTCTACATCTGGGGATATCAAGGTAAGCACATCGTCGCCAAGATAGAGAACGCGGACTATGAAGATGTGAAAGCGGCACTCGGATTCTCGCCGGAAACGATTTCAGAGCTCGACAAGCCAGATTTCACCATACTCAACACTCTCCGAGAATTGCTGTTGAATGCACACGTCTGGACATACACTTATACGCCTCTCATAGGTATGACTTCAGAGACAGATCCCGCAGGCATCACGACATATTATGACTATGACAATGCAGGAAGACTGTCAGAAATCTATATGATCACTGACGGCAGAAAAGAGATTCTGAAGGCATACCGTTATCATTTAGTGAATGACTAATAACCGCTTGGAGCCATTTCCAATAAAATCAAGCCATGAATATCAAACATTGCATATCATCCACCCTGCTGCTCTTTCTATCCGCAGCAATCTGCCAGGCTGAAGTGCTCCCTGAATTGACATTTAGTTCAGGTACCGGAAATGATTATGCCGGAGCCTACGACTTAGGGGTCATCAGCAATGATATGGACGCAAGACATATCGCCAACACAAATGACACCTTCAATCATTATGGAGCCTCGTCAAATGATGTGTTTTACCGGTTCATTTTGGAAGAACCAATGCTGGTGACATTCGATCACTTCAATTCAGAAGTCCCTGGAACCTACATATACCTCGTCCGGCTTGGGGTTTCGGATGACTTCGACATTGACCTTTCCGAAATGGACTGCTTGCACGACTGGGAATACGCTCTTTCCAATTTCAATTTTCTGTCTTATGAAAAAGACCGCTATGATGCAACGGCGGAATCAACTTTCGGAATCATCTACGATTATCTTGAACCAGGTATATACTATCTTATAGGAGAGCGAACATCATCCAATGCAGGCAGCAAAGGAGGTCTCATTCAGACGAACTTCCATTTTCACTCTGTATCAGGTCTTTCAAAAGGGCACCCTATGACATTGGGAACCGTGAAAGAGGGAATAGACACCACATTGATATGCCATACCGACACATTTCCTCTCCCAGAGAAACTTTCCGCGATATATGTCACCGTAGATTTCTCCGGACATTTCAGAGGACTCATTGAAGGAGCATACGATCAGTTTGACATCTATGACCAAAACGATGTCTGCATATACACAGGAAACAATCCCGGTGCACAAACAAGTATAGCACTGTCTCCAGGGAAACACACATTCAAACTATCATATAGCCCTGGACAAGATATAATCGCATTGCATATTATGGGCGGTGAGTTTTTTCCAGCTGGAAGCGACATTGACAATCCTCTGTTCATAGGGAGTTTCGGCAAGGATTTCAATAAATCCTATCAATGCCTGCCCGGAGATTTCTACTCATTCCGCATCAGTGTCCCGATGCAAGTCCAGATAAGTTGCAACACTGACGGCATTTCGATGTTCAACGGAAATTCCCTTGTCCTGACCTCAAACAACAAGACTATAGCATTCAAGACATTGCCTGCCGGCACATACATCCTTACCAGCGGAAGCGAGGCCAATGGTTCCTCCTGCACTCTGGAGATTGTCGGAACGACTCTGAAAGAAGGAGACTCTTTTACGGAAACATACAACTACATCATTGAATATGATCCGATTGAAGCTTTAGATTCAAAATACAGACTGACAACCGATAATGCAAGATGTGCCATAAAGTATCATGACCGATTAGGACGACCTTTTGAAGAAATCGCACACAACGCCTCTCCATCGGGAAAGGACATTGTCCGACTGACAGAATATGACAAGGCTGGCCGAAGCACAAGAGCATGGAGGGACCTGCCGTACCTCAGTGATGGCGCAGCGGTATCCCCTTCCGCCGTATATTGGGAATCATCAAGTCATTATCAGGACAACTACGCCAACACCGAGAATGACTATCCGGCGGATGTCTTCGACAGGATTCATAAGACTTCAGGGCCTGGACAAGCCTGGAGAGACCACGGCAGTTCAGTCAAGCACGATTACAGACTGAACAATGACGGAGAATGCAGACGCTTCATTGTCGATGAAGACGGCAATCTTATTGACATAGAATATTATCCTGCCGGGATGCTCAATGTAGAGACTATCACAGATGAAGACTGGAACACCAGCAAGTTCTTCACTGACAGCAGAGGAAATCTCATTCTGGAAAGGCGCTTCGATGAAGCCAAGACTCTGGACACATATTATGTATATGATAATCTGAACCGCATCCATTATGTACTGCCCCCAGAGGCATCCGCAGTCGGTGACATAAGCCTGGCGATAGAGGACTACGCATTCATCTACAGATACGGCACGTCAGGGCTTGTGACATGGAAACGTATTCCCGGGAAATCTTGGTGCAGGTATATCTATGACAGCCACAGAGTTCAAGTCGGAGAACAAGACTCTCTGATGAGGGCTCGCGGAGAGTTCCTGCTGACTATACCGGACGGTCTTGGACGACCTGCGATAAAGGCTTTTGTCCCTGACAATTTCAGCAAAGATCTGGAAACCGCCGATTTGAGAGTGATTCCCGATGACTCCCATATAGGCTACAGATGGACGGACTGTTCTGTATGTGAAAGATTCATGTTACCGGAAATAAGCGACATTCAGGAAATTATGTCAGTGAATTACTATGACAGCTACGACTATCTGAAAAGGAATCCAGACAGAAGGCTGAATCTGCCGGAAAATTCGGAGACAGCCGCTGCTGCAGCCCTGCTTCTCACAGGAACATTAAATCTTTCACTACCAGAAAGAGACACCATTCGGTCCTCAATCTACTATGATTACAGAAAGAGGATTATACAGACACGCAGCGTCTTTTCCGAAAAGATATCCAACGTCCAGGAATTCAGGTATGATTTTATCGGAAATGTCATCGCAAACAAGGAAACGACCACATACGGAAACAACTCCGATGTCATTCTCCATCAGGCCACCTATGACAATGCCGGGAGGCTCATCGAGGAGTATTCACAGCTGAACGACTGCCGTCCAGCCATAGTCGCATACGGATATGATGAAACCGGAAGGCAGACAAGCTTGACATTCAAGACAGAAAGCGGAGACATGCTTATCGAAGACTCATACAATATCCGAGACTGGCTGACATCAAGACGCTCATCCGCTTTCTGCATGGAACTGCACTATGAAGCGCCGCCATATGATTACATTGAGCCTCATTATTCCGGAAACATATCAGACATGATGTGGAACTACCCTTCAAGTGATGCTTCAGTAAAATCATATATATTTACTTATGATAATCTGTCAAGACTTGTAGCGGCGTTCCCATATAGCCTTGCGCACATACATTCAGAGAACAGCATAACCTATGACCGAAACGGTAACATAAGAAAGTCATTCCGGGAAAAAAGCAAGAACGACCTAAGGCAATTGGAATATAAATATTGTGGCAATCAGATTTTTACAGCATTGATAGACAATGCTCCGACACAGTTTACATACAATGCCGTAGGCTGCCTCACTTTCGATGGTGCAAATAGCATTGACATAAGTTACAACCGAATGAACCATCTCTGCGAGTTATCAAGAGATGGGAGGACATTAGCCCGATATTCTTATTCAAGTGACGGGCGTAAGTTGTCGGCGACTGATGCTGAAGGAAACGGGCTCGTATATATCGGGACGATGGTCTATAAGGTCAAGAACGGTGTCCTGAAATTTGACGGCGCGCCTTTCAGCCACGGTCGCATCATATCTTGCGATACAGGCATCGAGCCTCACTATTTCATAACAGACCACATAGGAAGCGTCCGAGTCGAACTGGACTATGCAGGGAACATCGTAGAGACCAATGACTACTATCCTTCCGGAATGAAATGGGAGAGGAGCAGTGTGACACTTCCGACAGTAACATACGAGAACAGATATAGATTCAACGGCAAGGAGGAGCAAGCATTTCTTGGTCTTCCGTATATAGACTATGGAGCCAGAATGTACAACCCGGAAAATATGCTCTCATGGCTCTCCGCAGACGACCTCGCCGAGAAATACTACAGCATATCTCCGTATTCTTTCTGTGCCGGCAACCCGGTGAACATCATCGATCCGGACGGGAATAGAATTACAATACGCAGAATCATTGGACAAAAAAACTATGGTGAACTCCCCTATAGCGCAAATATGACATATACTAAAAATAGCACATTTACAAAGAGAATAGTAACTGCTCTAAACGAAATCTATGCAAATGGTGGAGACAAGGCATTGGATAGGCTTATTTCTTCTGAAAACAACTATTATATTGACAGTATCAGTGGAATCGGAGGGAATATGCAATTTACGAAAAATAATGGAGGCGGGATAATACTAGCAGGTGCCATCCTGAGCCGCACGTACGAACAAACACTTACCGTAGAATCTCTGTCACACGAATTATTCCATGCTGTACAACAAGATAACGGGATTGAAGATACTTCAGTTCAGAGTGAAGTAGAAGCATATGCTTTTAGCAACATTATATACATCAACTATACAAGTACTTTAGAAACTTATTTTCAAAACTCTATCGGTGGAGAGGGACAAGAAAATGCTGCTGGGAGAAAATATGAAGCTGCGTTTTCAAAAATTGTTTCTGGCGTAGAAAATATTGAGCCAGCATTTAAAACTGCTGTTAAATTCTTTAAAAAAGGCGCTATAGTCAACAGCACAAATCTATATGAAAATACACCTATATTAGATACTTTCACCCCAACGCTTTTAAGATGTTATTATCCTTCCATCATAAAATGAGAAACTTTTTCATCATATTTTTTATGTCGATATGGTGTGGGGCACAGGCGCAGACACCACCATACGACTATAAGACTCTGCATTTTCAATCTGAACGAATAAAAGCCGACAGCATCAGAGTTCGCTGTATAATCGAAGTTCCGGATATAGACGGAATATCTCATTACACTCCTGTCAAGCTACAGTCGGCGATACGATATAAAAACGGCAAAGAAAAGTCGTATTTACGAAATAAGGTCATCTCATCCGGACTGATACGATATCCAGAGTTGCTGAAGTTCTTGCCTGTCGTCTACCATTCAATGTTGAAATACGCTGAAGGAAAGGACTATATGGCAGGAAACAGTTACAATGTCCCCTTTTATATCCACAGAAAAGCACCGGAAAAAGAAGACGATAAGTTTCGCCCGGATTTCATTCCTTTCAAGAGAGCACATCGCTCTGACAGCTTAACCATCTACCGTTCATCGCAGGGAGAGTTCAGGATGAAATTGTACGACAATGGGCAGTTTGAGTACACCAGAGCATCCATTGGAATCACATACGGAGGCTCCTGGAGCAGGGAGGGTGACACATTGAAATTGAGCTCAAAGTATTTTGAAAGCAATCCTATGGACTGCTGGAATGAGCGGTTCGCTTTTATCTACAAATACACCGACGAGCACTATTATGACAGGTTCGTCATGAAAGATGGAATGCTTTACCCCATAATGAGCCACTATTCAAAAGAGCCTTTCTTGCCGTTCAATACATTCCTTGACTACCGCAGATATAAAAAGCGCCCAAAATCCAGAGGCCATTATGAAATCTTTAGCATATCTTTGCCACATATAAACAATTAGGTATAAGCGAATTAATCGGAAGAAATACAGAACGCAAGATACTTGAGCAATATATAGAAAGTCCCAGACCGGAATTCATTGCGATTTACGGTCGCCGCCGCATAGGCAAGACATACCTGATAAGCGAAATTTTCAGAGACAGGCTGACTTTCGACATGACCGGAGTCCTGGAAGGTGATAAAGACGACCAATTGTCAAGTTTCTTCCTATCCCTCAGGAAAGCCGGATACTATGGAGAAAAGCCAAAAACTGGATTGAAGCCTTTGAAGCTCTAAAATCCATACTGAGACAGACATCCGGCAATAAGAAGGTCATCATCTTCATCGACGAATTACCTTGCTTGGACACACCTCGTTCCGGACTCCTACCGGCAAGCATTTGAGCTTAACCGCTACGTCGAACTTGACGCACTATTCAGCGAAATTTAACAACCCTGTTTTAAACAACCTTGTTAAATTTCGCAAAAGATACTATCTTTGCTGATGAAAACAAATGAATTATGGCTGCAAAGAACGATTCGCCTTTCGTATTCGGAATTATGGTGGAAGGAGACACTTTCACTGACAGGAAGGAAGAGACACGGCATCTTAAAATGAACTTTCTGTACGGAGTGAACACCATTCTCATATCGCCAAGAAGGATGGGAAAGACTTCACTTGTCGAAAAAGCGAGCGAGCTTGTGAAAAGCGACACGCTCAAGATAGTCAAGATGGATGCTTTCGGATGCCGTTCGGAGAATGACTTTATCAACAGTTTCGCGACAGCTGTCATCCGGGCGACATCCACGAAACTCGAAGAATGGATAGAGAACGCCAAGAAATTCCTCGGGAGATTCGTCCCGAAAATAAGCATTGGACAGGAGCCGTTGACGGATTTTTCTGTATCGCTTGAATACAGCCAGGACAATTCTGCGGCAGAAGACATCCTGCAGTTGCCTGAATTCATTGCGCAGAATAAAGGGATAAGAATAGTGATCTGTATCGACGAATTCCAGCAGGTTGCGGATTTTCCTGACTCACTGACTTTTCAGAAGAAGCTTCGTGGCGTGTGGCAACGCCAGCAGAATGTATCATATTGCCTATACGGCAGTAAACGCCACATGATGGAACTGATGTTCCAGAGCCAGAGCCACCCTTTCTACAGGTTCGGGGACATATTCTACCTCGGAAAGATTCCGGAAGCGGACTGGGTCGCATTCATCTGTGAAAGATTCCGCATCACAGGGAAAGAGATTTCCGAGGAAATTGCAAAGAAGATATGTACAGTAACAGACAGATATTCCTCTTATGTGCAGCAACTCTCCTGGCTAGTCTGGCTAAGAAGCGGCAGCAATGCCACTGAAGACAACCTGGATAATGCAATAGACAGTCTCCTGGATGCTTGTGAGCCTCTGTTCATTCAGCAGACAGAAAGCCTTTCTGCATACCAGATGAATTTTCTTCACGTCCTGGCAGACGGAATTCACAGTGGTTTCACGAGAAGTGAGCTCCTGGAGAAATACAGACTTGGGACAGCCGCGAACATCAGCAGGCTCAGGAAAGCATTGACAGAAAAAGATCTCATCGCAATGACCGCGCCGAAGAACCTGGAGATTTCAGATCCGATTCTGACCCTATGGCTAAAGCGGAGAGTGTGGAAGAACAATTAGACAAAACAGACAATGAAACGAACTTCAATTATACGGACTTGCATCTCACTGATACCTATCATCATACTGGTCATTCTCCTGATTACGGATATCAGCTTCTTCGGAAGCGACGCGATACTTGGCGCCAGCCAGGTGTCCCTGCTGTTCTCGGCAGGAATATGCGTATGGCTGGCGATGTGGCTGTTCAAGAAGCCGTGGGACGACTTCGAGGCGGCGATACGCGGTAACATCGGGGACGTTACCACGGCAATCGTCATATTGTTTATGATAGGAGGAATCTCAGGCACCTGGACAATGAGCGGCACTGTACCATCACTTATCTACTACGGCGTACAGATCATATCTCCTAAAATCTTCCTGGTGACAGCCTGCATAATCTGTGCGTTCATCTCTGTGATGATAGGCAGCTCGTGGACGACCATCGCCACCATCGGCGTGGCGCTGATGGGTATCGGCAAGGCGCAGGGCTTCAGTGACGGAATGATTGCGGGAGCCATTATATCAGGAGCATATTTCGGAGACAAGATATCCCCTCTCTCGGACACGACAGTGATGGCGGCGTCGATTTCGGGCACTCCCCTGTTCCGACACATCAAATACTTGATGCTCACCACAGTGCCGTCATTTGCATTGACACTGATAATTTTCCTGGTGCTGGGATTTATGCACGACGGCGGAGACTCGGCACAGATCTCGGTCTATACCGAGACATTGTCCTCGAAATTCAACATCACTCCCTGGACTCTCATCGTGCCGGTAGTGACGGGCATCCTCATCGCACGAAAGATGCCGGCGCTCCCGGTGCTCGGAATCTCAATGACGCTGGCTGCCGTCTGCGCCATCATCCTCCAGCCGCACATAATCACCGAGATAGGGGGCAATGCCCTTGAGTCTCTCGGGATTACAGGGAGCACAAGCAAGGCGGGCATAATGTTCACGGGACTTGTGAAGACCATATATGATTCCGTGTCAGTAGATACAGGAGTCGAGGATGTGAACAGGCTCGTTTCGTCAAGGGGTATGCTCGGGATGCTCAACACAGTCTATCTCATCATCTGCGCGATGTGCTTCGGCGGATGCATGAAAGCCAGCGGAATGCTCCACCACCTGGCGTCATTGATACTGCCGATGACGAAGACCCGCACCGGCCTGGTGGCTTCGACTGTCGGCACCGGCGTGATCTTGAACGGCGTAATCTCGGACCAGTATCTGTCGATCATCCTTACTTCCGATATCTACAAGGATATCTATGCGAAGCGTGGCTACGAGAGCAGGCTGCTGGGACGTTCTGTGGAGGACTCGTCCACTGTGACGTCACCGCTTTTCCCGTGGAGCAGCTGCGGAATGACTCAAGCGACGATACTGAGCGTGCCGACAATAGCCTATCTTCCCTTCTGCTTTTTCAACATACTCAGTCCGCTGATGAGCATCTGTATGGCAATTCTCGGCTATAGGATTTTCCGCCGCGGCACAGCGCCGGACGAAGAATAGTCCCGTGGTCAATACGCCTTCCTTATTCTTCCACGTAGGCGTGAAGCTTGGAGAGGAATTGCGGCGGAAGCTTGCCGAAAGACTCCATCGAGGCTATGGCTGATGCGACATCGAGTTCCAAGAGGTAGCGTGGTGCGTCCGACGGGTGCTCCGTTATGAAACTGCCGCACTGAAGAAGAGACAAAAACTCTGACGGCATCATCTGCACGCGATTGACATACCTGCCGAACATCAGTTTCGTCTCTTCAGAGATTGCCATCATCCTGTGCATCAAGCCTTTCTTCCCATAAAGCAATCCACGGAGCGGCGCCAGGTCCTCAGGCCAGGCGCACTCTATGGTCACTGCTTCAGAAGCAGAGGACGCAGGAAGATATATCCTTACCGAAAGGTCGGCACCGGAATATGTCCACACAGGAGATGACAGGCTCTCCCACTCATCGTCAGCGAAACGGCTGTACGGTATCTCGACACCGTCAATGCGGACTGAAGATGGGGCGAAAACGCAGGCCAGCTCCGCCTGAATACGCCGGCCAGGGTCAATTCCCCTATATGTCCCTTTCCTCGGGGCGACATAAAGCCTCAGGGAAGAAGCGTCTGAATCCTTAGTCACCACGGTAGTCGCATATTCCGCCATATATGCCTGAGTCTCGCCGTCATCCTCATACACAGAGACCGAACTGCGCCCATCCCCAGGCGCCACGTACAGCCTCAGCACATCAGATTTTTCCTGCAGAGATGATATCTTTTCGGAAGCCATAGGGATTATCGCCCCAGCCTTCACATAATACGGATTCTCATTTATAGCATAATGCAGAGTGTCAATACTGCCTCCAGGTATCAGCCGCCCAGAAGCCACATCATACCAGTCACTCCCCTCCGGAAACCACATTACACGTTCCGTAAGCCCCGTAACGCTGTCAGCAGGCTGGCACAGCGCAGTCGCCAGGATATCATCCCCGAACATATACTCCTCCGTAAAAGAATACGCCTCATCAGATTCAGGCCAGTCATAATACATAGGACGGCAGATGGAAATGCCAGTGTCATAAGCCTCCCGCGCCGCGCCATAGATATATGGAGAAAGCGAATAGCGCAGGCGAATGGCATCACGCATAACCGGAAAATGCTCCGGAAACATCCAGAAACGTTTCTCGATGACAGGGTCCTTGGAACTGTGCGTCTTGAACACCGGCATAAACACGGCAGACTGGAGCCAGCGAGTATAAAGTTCCGGATCCGTAGCAGTCATACCCTTGAATTTCTTGAAACCGCCGGCATCGTGTCCCCAATAGCCGAACCCCACATTGGACGCCGTGGAAGTGAACCACGGAAGATATGACAGGACCTTCCACGTGGCATAGGTGTCACCGGAAAACGCCACCGGGTAACGATGATTCCCGATTCCGCCCCAACGATGATAGATCATAGGGCGAGCGGCATAAATCCCGTCTACCGCAGACTGACGCACTCTGTCATTGAAAAAAGTATAGTTCAGCCAGAACGTGTTGCTCAAGCCTGGCACATATCTGCTTGTCCTCCACTGCTGCCAGTCCAGCCACCAGAAATCCACACCCTGACGCTCCAGAGGATGGATGACAGAATTGAAATACGCATCAGCCCAAGCCTCGTCATCAATCCTGAACGGGACAGGGGCAGGCTCGCCGTCATCCTTCACATAGCCGCGAGGCCCGTCATAATCAGAAGCCCGAGAAAGATAGTCCTTCACGAACCTCCCGTATGGCTCCTCATAAGGCTGTATCCCTGAAGCCGGATGCAGATTCAACGCTGTCTTGACTCCAAGCCCGTGCAGCCTGTGAAGGCAATTCTCCGGGGCAGGGAAAAGATACTTCTGCCACGTATACCCTGTCCACCCTATGCTCTGACCGAACTCGTCCTTCTGGCTATGTCCCAGACTTAGAGTCCAGGTATTGTGCCAGTCCATATCAATGATCATCACGTCGATAGGGATGTCATAGCGCCTGATCTGGCGACACAAGTCCACAATCTCATAGTCAGAATACTGCCAATACCTGCTCCACCAATATCCAAACGCATATTTAGGAGGCAGAGGAATCTTTCCGCCGATTTTTATGAAGTCCGATACCGCCGCCTTGTAGTCGTGGCCGTAAGCGAATATATACAGATCCTGCCTGTCCCCTGCCGGCCGGTTCTCCACCCAATGCTCCCAATCCGTATCCTCAGGCGCAAGCACCTGTCTGTCAGACTCATCAATAACCGCCCATCCATCTCTGGACACGACTCCCTTGTCAAACGGGTCTGCCGTCCGCACACCGTCACAGCTGTCCAGCGTCCGCACAGTGCCAAGCAGATTCCCGCTGTCATCCGCACCAAGCCGCCAAACCACGGTCCGCACCCCTTTTCTCGTCTGCAGGTCAGGCATACCGAACATCACCGACAAGTTCGTGGAGTCGAATCTCTCCCTGCCGGTATAGGTCAATGTCAATGCTTCCGTGCGAATGACAATGCTGCCAGAACGCTGCCTGACGCTGTATTCCGGCACCGGCATAAGCCTGTTCACGACGCCGAGAGTAGGCCTGTCCTCGAACTTACCGTCAGAAGCCCACTCCATACGTATGAGGCGAGGACCGAGGACAGTAAATCGGGCGTTGCCCTGGACCACGACCGCGGCAGGGTCTGCCACAGGATTGTCACCAGCATAAGCCTTTAGCACATTGACATTAAGAAGAAGTAGTAGTGAAACGACGGCAATTATTTTCATACTCTAGAAAAAAACGCCAGGATGCAGCCCCTAATAAAGAAAGACTGGCATCCCGACAGTTCAACGATAAAAAACAGACACTATAGACCTCTGACAGTAATCCACTTCTGAGGGTTCTTCTCGCCGGTGGAAACTATGGCATCCTCTCCGCCTTCCATATCGAACAATGCAAGATTCACCTTGATTTTTCCGTCCACTGCAGCGACTGAGGAACGAGGTACTGAAATCTCAGCCAGCCATCCATTGTCAGTATCTGAAGCGTCAGACAGAGTGGCATCGTACTTCACGTGTGCCGTGACGCCCATATCCTTCTCCACCCAGCCTCCGGCATAGATTCCCTGTGTCCTGAGTCCTGCCAATCCGACCTTCACCCTCAGAGACTTGCCGTTCAGCTTATCCGCATCGGCAGGGGCGAGGAACACCTGTACATAGTCATCCTTAGAGACATTCTCATCCCTGCACTCCACGAGGAAATAGATGTTGTCAGCATCAGCGGCACATCTAAGCGTGGCCTGGGCCTGACTCTTCCCGCCCACGAAAAGAGCGTCATCTGCATTGACCCAGTCTGCATTGTCTCCGTCCGCGACGACAGTATGAGAGGAAGCCTTGATCGTGTGGTTCAGCGCAAGCTTGCAGAGAGTGACATTGATGTTCTTGTT
Source organism: uncultured Bacteroidales bacterium (assembly GCA_934695325.1). Classification (GTDB taxonomy): domain Bacteria; phylum Bacteroidota; class Bacteroidia; order Bacteroidales; family UBA932; genus Cryptobacteroides. The sequence continues at coordinate 125,375 of CAKUVD010000005.1, forward strand.
GTCCGAGCTGTTGCGCATATGCGTTATGAGTTCGTGAGGATTCGCCAGAAGCATCGAACCCCAGGAGCCCGTGGCCGGCAGCAGCCTGAATGCGTCCCCGAAGTTCCGCGCCTGGGAGTCCCCGATACGCTGCCACAGATATGTGGACTCACCGTAAGACACCACCGTCTCGCCAGAAGGGAACTGCAGCAGGCTCGGCGCTCCTCCTCTCCATACATCTATCGCCCTGTCAGACGGAGCTACCTTCGCAGTCTTCACATCGAAGCCGTCGCCGTTCTTCTCCTCACCTTCAATATATTGCCAGTTGCCATCCTCTGGAGACCAGGCGAAAGATATGTTGAAATTGACCTTGCCGCCGGTCGGATAGTCGTGAGCGGACTCGAACACTCCTGCCTTCTGTCTGCTTTCGTTCAATATTATAAGCCCCGGCATCTGATCAGTAAACAGCCATTTGTTCTGATGCTCGTCATACCAGGTGTGCCTGATGACACGATACGGCTCCTTCCCGAGTTCCGGAAGCCAGGTCTTGCCGCCGTCTGCGGAACGTACCATCGAAGTCCCGGAATGGCTGCCCGAAATCCACGGACGGCTCTCCGAGAAATAAAGTTCCAGGACACCGTCGGCATCCTCAAGCATAATGCCTTCCCAGTTAGGGCCGCGATACACCTCATACGGAGCGCTCCACGTCTTGCCGTTATCCGTGCTTCGCCGCATTTCTATGCCCTGCTCGTCACGCCACTGCCAGAACGAGTACGTCCCCGTAGTGCGGAAAGACGCAAACATCAGGATGTCACCGTTCTTCAAGACCTTGCCGAAGCCATTGGTGTACAGTCTCGTAGCCTCCTGTCCTCTGGCATTTGTGACACTATACGGAGAGAACATCTTGCCCTGTCCGGTCCAGTTCACCAGATCCGGGCTGGTAGCCCAATACACCGTAGAGCCGTTTCCTCCGGAATAATAGTCGTGGGCAGTCATTATATATGTCCCGTCCGCAAGCTTGATTATACGGCTGTATGACGGAGAGTCCGTTCCCAGGACAGATGCCCCCACTTTCTGGATGCTCCTGTAATTCAGGGACAATATGGAACTTTTCCAGTCATCCTTGTGGGAATTGACAGCATCCTCGCCGGCATTGAGCTTCTCGAAAGGGGTCAATGTCAATGCAGTGGACTCTGACGGCACATTGCCGCCCCCAGGACTGTCAAGACCGTCAGACTTGCATCCCGAAGCGCTCATTATGACGGCCAGCGCCGCGGCACTTAAACCTAATTTATTCATAACCATTCTATTTCAGTTTGAGGGAAAGCCATTCAGCCGGGTAGTCACTGTTCTCCCCCTCTACATCTTCTATGCTCCAGGCAGGCTTTTCGGCAGTCTTCGCCTTATAATGGTGACGAAGATGCGCCTTCACCACCTCGCCGCGTGACGGCCTTCCACCCAGCAGGCTCCACGGAATCTGAAGCCTGACGGCATATCCGAGGTCAATGTCCGTGTCATCATTGAGCGTCCCGGCCACTTCCACATCTTCAGTGCGCCCGTCGGCAATCTTCTTCCAGGACAGGTTGTCCTCGACATAGACCGCATAGTCGCCGCTTCCATTCACGACCGCCTTATATTGTGGGCCTCCGCAACGTGCGAGAAGGATCTCAGCCGCATCGGAATTCTCTGTAGAGAGAGCCGTGATGCTGGTGTCATAAAGATACGAAATAAAGGTGAATGAAGTATCGGTATAGCCGAAATCCGCGAAAACATACGAATCGAATGAATGTCCAAGAAACCAGCAGTTGTTGCTCTCCCTGTTGAATTCTCGGACAGGAGACATCTTCAGATCACCCTTCTTCAGTTCCTTGGAGTAGTTCAGACGGCCGATCTCCACACGCACCTTGCCCCTGGTCACATTGTCAGCGGAGTACTTGACAGTCCCGGTGGCTATGACCTTGTTGTCACCGATGTAGTCTATCGAGCCCCAGTATCCGTCGAACGGAGATGTGGCGTTGCCGAAATTGTCAGCCTTCTTGTCTCCGATGAAAGTCCAGATCCCCTGCCGGCCCTTATACTGGCCGTTGCTGAGAATCACCATCTCACCTGTACCGAGCTTGGTGCTGTAAGGCCCGTATCCATAGAAATCCTTGTTCACCTGCTTCTTCAGAGGCCATTCCGGGCCTCCGTTCTTCCTGATGGACTCAAGATCCCTATGCCAATTGGTCTCAGGATCAGTCTTCACCACCACAGGGGTCTGGTCCACGACATACTTGCCGTGCCAAACCTCCACCGGGACAGCAATCCCGTTGCCGTCATCCAGCCATACCCCCGATGGCATTCCGTCGTAAGTCGAGCGTGAATCCACAGTACGGGCGATGACTTCGTTATCGTCAATGCCGCAGCACTCCTTGCCCTGCCACGTCTTTCCTCCGTCAAGCGAACGGATTACGACTGTCTGCGGGGCAGACATCTTGTCAATGAGTTCCTGCGAAGAAGTTATGAACATCTGTATCTCACCGGACGGCAGCTGGAGCATAGCAGGCTCCCAGCATCTTCCGCGGTACACCTCGACAGGTTCTGTGAAAGTCCGCCCCCCGTCGGACGAGAACATCACCTCTATGCCGCAGTTGGAATTCGTGTTCGGGAGGTCATTGTACCCTTTCTTATAGCGCCACTGGTACGCCAGCAGGATCCGCCCGTCAGAGAGTTCAATAAAGTCCGGATTGACATAGACTTTCATATCATCTCCGACAGTGGACATCGCAGGACTGGACTGCACTAGAAGGGTGGCGTCAGACCACGTCCTGCCGTCATCCTCGCTGCGTCTCACATAGACATCCCACCCGAAATGGTCATTCTCGAAAGACATCAGCAAGGCACCGTCAGACAGGCGCTTTATACGCGGATAATACAGGTTTTCTTCTACGAATCCGGCGTTTGCCACATTGACGGAAGTCATCTCCATAAATGTGCTCCTATCCCACGAAATGCGGACGTCACTGCCGTCCGGCCAGGCCACCCCGCCGCAGGAAGCGACGAGGACGGCTGTCCCGGAAAGCATTGCGCCAAATATTTTTCCGTTAATCATAAATCATTCATTTAAAGGCTTTTCAGCATTTCATTCGCCCAGAGGTTGTCTGGTTTCAGGCGCACAGACTCACGGAAGCATCTTTCAGCATTGACCTTGTCCCTGAGACCGAGATATCCGAGCCCCATAGTATAATAGGCTTTCGTATTGATGCCCTCAACTGTAGAACCTGTCGTTCCTTCCGCTCCGTAGAAATTTATGAATTCCGTCACGATGCCGTCCTTTCCGGAAGCGACGAGTCCGTCAAACAGCGCCCTTGCCCCGGCAGCATCGCCAGCCTTCTCCATAGAGAGCGCCTTCCAGAACCTGTAGTCAGTCCCCTTGTCATCCACGGCCGCAGCCTTCTTGTAAGCGGCCATAGCCTTCGACTTCTGGTGCATCTGTTCATAAGCCTGGGCAATGTTCCACCATATCTGGGCGTCACGCGGCGTACGTTCATCCACTAGGAACACCTGATGGTTCACAGGATATTTGAACGCCTCTTCAAAGAGGGACAGGGCCTCCTTAGGATTTCTCTCGTAAAGTTTCTTCTGTCCTGCGAGGAGCAGAGCGTCCACATAGACATCGTGGAAATTGGCGACACCCTCACGGGTAGGGAAATAGCAGTTCCTGAGAAGGTCGAGCACATAGTCATATTCTCCGACAAATGTTCCAGTGATGACTTCCGCCGCAAGAGGGTAATATCTCTTCACGCAAGTCTCGTGATGACTCTTCAGCAGGTCGAAACGCACACGCACGTCCTCTCCGCCGGCTTCGTACACCTGGTCTATCTCCTCCAGGAACAGGGCATTGTCCGGCATCAGGTCAATGGCCTTCCTATAATACTTAGCAGCTTCGGCATAGTCCTTCGTATAGAGCCAGTTCGCCCAGCCGAGGTTTCTGTAGGCCATAGCATTGGAAGGATCCATCTCGATGCAGCGCTTCCACTCCGCCATAGCATTGTCCTTCTGCTTGTCATAGAGAAGGTTGCCGAGATAATAGTGAGGCTTGGCATTGTCCGGGCAGTACTCCATAGCCATCTTGAGCACATCTATGGTCTCCAGCCTGAACGGATTGCAATACTTGGTCGGAAGAGCCAGGGCGTCTTCGAACCATTTCCTCGCTGAAGCCCTGTCGCCGGCCTTGTCCGCAAACCAGCCCAGCCACATCTTGGCTGTAGGATAAGGCTTGATGCCGTCAGCATATTTCATAAGGGCTACAGCCTTGTCGATAAATCCGTTATGTAGATATTTCAGCGACAGTTCCATATATGATTCCACCTGTTCGCGCATCAGAGTCTTCAGGCTGTCAGTGCCGCCCAGCATATCATATTCAGCAGTGGCATAGGCATTCAGTGGATCCATTTCCAGGACTCTTGCCACACAAGCGGACGCCCCGGCCTTGTCTCCCCTCGCACGGAGGATGCTCGCCTTGAGATTCAGAGCCTCGAAGTTGTTCCCGTTATATGTAATCGCCTCATTCAGACGGTCAAGAGCCATATCATAGTCACCGGCCCAGGAGTACATCTGTGCAAGCTGGAAGTTTGCGGCCGAGTTGTAGTTGTAGTTCCACACCGCCCTATACAGAGTATCGAATGCAGCCTCAGTCCTGCCCTGTTCCTTCAGGATAAGTCCGAGATTGTATATCGCCTCGCAGTCCTTTGGACGTGTATAATCGTGGGTCTGACGTGCGATCGCCTTGCGCAGATATGCCGCAGCCTTGTCATATTCACCTCTTTCCCTGTACCATACGCCCATCCTGGTATTCGCACGGGTATCGCCCGGGTCTCGGCGGAGAACTTCATTGAAATAATCCGTAGGGTCAATGAAAGGGTTATGGAACTGCAAGTTTCTCAGTCCCACCAGATAGCACTCCTCCGTGTTCTCTATCTCTTTCGGAAGCTTAGGACGCTCCACAATCGGAGGAAGCGGCTTTTCAGGATCCTTGACCACAGGCTTGTATGAAAGCATCTGCTTTCCGTCGGCTGCCGCCAGCACCATCTTGAGGCTATTCGGGTCAATGTCCTTGTCAATGCTGATGACCTTCACGAAAGGCTTGTCCGGAGCCACGTCAGCCGAGGCGCTGAACACTTCATTCTCACCGGCATACAGCACCACTTTCAGCCCCGCCATAGGAGAAGTCGTGTTCACTCCGAGGAGCACTTTGGAGCCGTCAAGGACATCCATATTTATGGCAGCGTTCCTGTCGCCGGCCTTTACTCCTCCGATGTCACGGATTCCGTACCAGTACTGTGAGAATGTCTTGGTCTCGTATGGAGCTGACCAGTTATAGTCAGGCTGGTTATCGGAATATGCTCCTGCCATAAGTTCGCAGTAATGTCCAGAGTCATCAGTCAGAATCTTCGTATCCCACTCAGAGTTAGGGCCCCACAGCCAGAACTTTCCGCCCTTGATGATGTTATGATTTCCCGTGAGCATCGTACCGGCATTCCGGCCGTGGTCATACCCGGCGATGAAATCTTCCTTCAAGTCATATACGAACATCGAGTTGGACATATAATGATTCTTCCACCAGGATGCGTCTATGCCATTCTTGTAGAAGTCCATACCGTTGAACGGCTCGTGGGTGATTGGCCAATGCGCGAACCAGTTCTTGCAGTGGAAGGTGGCGAACTCGACGCTCTGAGGGAAGATGATCTGGTAGTTCTTGTCCACAAGCGTGGAGACATTGGACCAGTAGAGCATCGAATTGTCATTCATCGTGTTGTTTATCAAGCGGCCTGAGATCTCCATATATGATTTCCCCGGGTGCAGGGTGATTCCTATCGCCCAAGACATTCTGTGACGATACTCAGTCTCGCCGACCCAGATGGTCTTGCTGCCGTCAGGGTTGTCCACGATCTTATAGTCGCAAGGAGTGTGAGAGGTAGCGCGGTGATGGTGGAACACGTTCCATTCCACACCCCCGGAGACCCAGGCGCCGAGCATTCCGACATTGGCCGGCTTGATGACGTGGTTATGATAGAAGATGTCATAGCCGTTGGTCTTGTCCACGGCGTATATCAGTCTTCCTCCGATCTCGGGAAGGACGCACAGTTCCACATATTCATTCTCCATATAGAGAGCCTTGTATGTGACTGTGTCCTTCGTCCTGGTCATATTGTCGTTGAGAAGATAAGGGTACACGCTCCTGCGAGCCCTCTGGTATGACCAGTCACGTTCAAAGATAGGAGCCTCTTCAGGAGCATCCAGAAGATATGTAGGCATTGTCAATGTCCCCTCATACGCTTTCACGGCATCTTTTCCCGCAGTCTGCGCATTAAGGGAAACCGCACTCACAGCAGCGGCGAATGTCAGCAATAATCTTTTCATTATCATATATTTATAGCATCAAATAAATTCAACTCAATAAGACTTTCATCCAACAGATTCTAATACCATCCCTCGTTCTGTGTCAGATTCGGGTTCTTTTCTTTCTCCGATGCAGGAATCGGCCACTTTAGGTAAGCGTCACCGCCATAATTGTAATCGTACACTGAAGAGCCCCATACCTGCTGAAGGCCTTTTGCGAAATCGAACTTCTGCTCTTTCCACACACCCCAGCGGAGTTCCTCCAGATAAAGCTGTTCCTCGCAGGCGAGTTCCCAGTGCTTCTCATCGCGGATACGTTTCGCCATATCATCCTTGCCCGTCACGTTGAGCCAGTCTGGGCCGGAGTTCAGAAGGGCGACGCCGGCGCGTCCGCGGACTTCATTCACATAGCCGGCAGCATCTGCCGTGCGTCCCTGCTCATTCACAGCCTCCGCCAGGCAAAGGAGGACATCGGCATACCTTATGACCGGGACATCCACAGGGTTATAGGCTGCATTGTTATACTCCTTGCCTACAGTGACGAACTTGCGGATGCAATAGAGCATATTCGTAGGCGACACTGTCCTGAGGTCAAAGTAAGGAGCATTCTCAGAACGGAACGGCCATCTTATCTGGTAGTTCTGCGCAGTGCCTTTCGCGAAGCCTCCAAGGTAGTTGGAGTAAGGCACGATAGCCGTGGCAGCCAGGCGCGGATCACGGTTTTTGTATGCAGCTGATATACGAGCCTCGTTGCCGGTCTCGTCATACTGAGACATATCGGCACCGTATGCGACCATATTGGCCTTCTCGGCATCCGTCATATTGTTCCTGAGGAAGAACACACTCCTCGCCTCAGGAGACATACCGCTATAGCCAGGAATGACATCATCGAAAGAGAACGGCCTTCCGTCAGCCCACTGATAGGAATTGACGAAGTTCACATTCATATAGAAGTGGTCCTGTCCGTTTCCGCTCGTCATCCAGTTTCCATAAGTACGGCTATAGACATTGCCGTGTCCGGATAAATCCTCCATAGTCACGGAGAAAACCATCTCATCCGACTTCTCGTTCTTCTCCGTAAAGAGATCCGCATAACTGCCGCGGAAGAGTCCGAAACCACATTCCTTCACCTTGAGGAAATCAGCCTCCGCATCACTCCAACGCTTCAGCCACATAAACACCTTTCCGCGGAGGGCATAAGCGGCTCCTTTGGATATGCGGCCATAGTCGCTGTCGGAGGCGCTATATTTGTCAGGAAGATTTTCGCAGGCGATAGCGTCATCCAAGTCATCCAGAACAATGTTCCAGACATCCTCCTCGGAACTACGTCCTCTGGTGTAGTCACCCGGAGCCAGGTTCTCCAGATATACAGGGACACCGCGCCAGAGAGCGTTGAGACGGTAATATGCATAAGCCCTGAGGAACTTGCACTCGGCGATCCTGCGCGACTTTATCTCGTCGGAAAGCGAGGCTGTCCCGCCGATGTTCGCAATAACGTCATTCGCCCTGTTGATGCTCTCGTAAAGGTATTTCCAGTTGTTCAGGAACAGGCCTGCATTGGACTGGACGAGCCCCAGCATAAAAGGATAGCGCAGAGAGATATGGCTCTCGTTCATATCCAGCACAGACGTGAACGCATCCCAGTTGGTGCCTGACTGATAATTGTTATAGTTAGCCAGAAGGCTGCTGTACACGCCCGTGACGGCATTCTCGGCCAACGTGGCAGACTTGTAGACCGTATTGGAACTTACAGTGTCATAAGGATATCTGTCCAGGAAATCATTGCATCCCGCCGCCATTGCCACAGCTGCCATCGCCGCCGTAATCTTTATTATATTGTTCATGATATAGCTTTTTTTAGAACTTGAGACTGAGACCGAATGAATACTGACGCAGGAGAGCGTAGTAGTTGGCCGTATCGGAAATTTCAGGGTCCATTCCTGGATACTTGGTTATGGTGAGAAGGTTCTCGCCACTGAAGAAAAGCCTGAAGTCGGCCACTGAAATCTTCTTCATCCATTTCTGAGGGAAAGTATATCCCAATGTTACATTCTTCAGCCTGAGATAGTCCGTGTCATACAGGAACAGGCGTGAAGTGCACTGCCCGTCATTCTGCTCCGAGCCATAGTTCATCGTCAGGCGTGCATTCCTGGACGTGAGGTTCGTACGCGGGTCCTCAGGATTCTCAGGGTCATAGAAATAATGGTCGTAGGCTATCTTCTTCGGCAAAGTGAAGCTGGTTCCTGTAGAGTAGGCATTGAAGCCGACATACCTCCAGTAGCACTGAGCTCCGCCGGAGCCGTTCCACAGCATCGAGAAGTCAATGCCTTTCCATCCCAGCTCCACCTGGAAGCCGTAATAGAACTTAGGAGTCATAGACGTTCCTGTGAACATATAGTCGTTCACGTCACCGTAGACACCGTCACCGTTCTTGTCCGCATAGATATAGTCACCGTACCAGATGCCCTTCTTGCCGATGTTCTTGTTAGGCAGGAAAGTAGCTCCGGCTTCAGACATCGCCTGCAGCCACTGCATATCCTCAGGCGTGCGTATCATACCGTCCTTAGGGCCTCCGGCAGGATTCACAGTGCCGTCCGCGAAGAAATGCGAGCCGTCACCGGAATAGGTATCCAGAAGATAGAACTCGTTTATGAGCTTCCCTTCCATAACGCGACGCGTGTTTCCGACAGTAGTGGTCACGTCACCGATATTGCTGGAATACACACGGTTTCCATTTTCATCAGTCGTCCATCCAGCTTCCATTCTGCCCTTATATTTGCTGACCACGTTCCAGTTCCTGGTGAAGTTGGCCGTGATTCCATAATGAAAATCCTTTATGTCATCCTTCCATCCGAGAGTAAGCTCAAGACCTGTATTGGTGACCTCGCAGAGATTCTGGTAAGGGGCGGACTTGTTTCCTATCGTCGCATACACAGGAGCCTTATAGAGGATTCCGTCCGTGACCTTGTTGTACCAGTCAGCCTCGAAAGTGAGCCTGTTGTCCAGGACTCCAAGTTCCAGCCCGACATCCGTCGAAGTGGTGGTCTCCCAGGTCAATGCCCTGTTGGACAATGACTGGACGATTCCGGCCGACATCTTGTTTCCGAACGAGTAGTCGAAGCCTGAAGCATAAGTCGCTATATAATCGTAATTGCCGATACTGTTGTTTCCGAGTTTTCCCCAAGATGCACGAAGCTTGAGATTGTCAATGCCGGAGTTCTTCATGAACGGCTCTCTGGAAATTCTCCATCCGGCCGACACTGAAGGGAAGAGTCCCCATCTAGTGTCGCGGGCGAACCTGGACGAGCCGTCATAGCGGAGATTGGCCTCCAAAAGATACCTGCTGTCATAGGCGTACGTGATGCGTCCGAATACAGATACTGAAGCCCAGTCAGTCTGGGTACCGGTTATCTTGGACATATCCAGAGCATTGTCCAACTCCGTCAGCTGGTCATTCTCCAGACGTTTCTTGATCACCTCCATGTTATTGTTGTTCTGGTACATTGTCTCAGAGCCCACCATCGCCGTGACATCGTGCTTCTTCGCGATGGTCCTGGCCCAGGAAAGGCTGTTCTGGAATGTCCAGCGGTAAGTGAAACCAGCGCTCTGGGTGATGGAGAGGTTGTCAAGGTTGCTATAGTCGTAGGCTACCTGGCCTGTCCGGAACGAATATGCGCTCAGAATGTTGGAAGCGGACTTGTATTCCGTAGTTGTACGTCCGTAATTAAATGAGGCATTGTACTTTATACCAAGAGGAAGCTTGAGGTTGGTAAACACGGTCGCGTTCACATAATGAACTCTGTCATACCCGGAGTTGCGGTTGAAGAAGTAGAGGTTGTTACGGCAGGCCGTATTCTGCTCCGGATTCTCCATCCAGCCGAACTTGCCGTCATAATAAGGATAGATTCCCGGGACGGCGCGGGACATGAAGCCGAACGCCAGGTTATTGGTCTCGCGGCTGCTCTCCGTACCCCATATCCTGGCTCCGAGTTCCAGCCACTTCGTGATCTGGCTGGAGACATTGGCGCGGAGGAGGAATTTCTTGGCACCGGTATTGTCGATGACGCCAGGGTTGTTCACATACGTCATAGATATCAGGTACTTAGTGCCACCTGCGGAACCTGACGCAGAGATATTGTGCTTCTGATAGATGCCCCTGTCATAGACAGCCTTCATCCAGTCGGTGTTAGGATATGCCACGTAGTTCGGGTATCCTGACTCCGCTATGCCGTTCGGATCCTTCTCCTTCTCTCTCCAGAGATCGATCATGGCCTGGGAGAACGGGAGGGCCGCATCGACATTCTCCGCGGACTCGTTCATTATGGTCATGTAATCAGCATAATTGGAGATGACCTTGAATTTGCCGGCAGGCTCATTCACAGCCATCATCCCGCTATATGTGATGCTGAACTTCCCGGCGGACTTTGTCCCATCCTTGGTGGTGATGAGCACGACGCCGTTCGCACCCCTGTTTCCATATATGGCGCATGAAGCCGCATCCTTAAGTACAGAGACAGTCTCTATGTCATCAGGATTCACATTGGCAAGAGTTCCCTCGAAGCCGTCCACGATGACGAGCGGGTTGGCATTATTCAGCGTGCCTATGCCACGGATACGCAGCGACAGACTTTCCTGCCCCGGCTGTCCGGACGCCTGGTTCACTGCCAGTCCGGCGTTCATTCCCTGAAGAATCTGTGCCGTGGAGGTAACCGGACGTGACTTGGATTCCTTTGCATAATCCACGGTAGCCACGGCTCCTGTTATGTTCACTCTTTTCTGGGTGCCATATCCTATGACCACCAACTCGTCCAGGCTGTTGGAATCAGGGACGAGAAACACTTCGATGAAGTCCTTGTCTCCTACCTTTATGTCTTTGGTGACATAACCGAGGAATGCCACTGAGAGGTCTTCCCCGGTGGAAGCTTTGATTTCAAATGAGCCGTTGCCGTCAGTGGTCACCCCCCTGAGCGTATTAGGCACGGAAACGGAGGCTCCCGCAAGAGGCTGCGACGTTTCGTCATAGACCTTTCCCTTGATCAGCCGCTGCTGTGCAGATGCGGCAAAGCACATCACCAATGTCGCGGCCGTCAATAAAACTCGCTTTAAATTAATCATATTGACAGGTTATTAGTTTATCGTTCAACCCCATCGAGGGGGCTATGCTTCCCACAGGCTACGCCTGCGGGGATTTTGCAATGCACCCCTGCGGTCTTCGCCCGCGCCCCCATCAAGGGGGCTATGCTTCCCACAGGCTACGCCTGCGGGACCCTACAAATTTCCGAAAAATACTTCGGCACTGATGGAAATTCCGATGCAAATGATAGAACAAAATGCACCAGAGGCATCCGAATCAGCCTTTTTTCATAAAATCTGCAGGCAACACACCGAACTGCTTCTTGAAACATTTGGCGAAATAGGACGGAGTGTTGAACCCGACGGAATAGCAGACATCGTTTATGCGTGTCGCCCCATTCTTCAGCATAGCGGCGGCCACATTCAGCCTATGTATCTTTATATAGTCATTCGGAGTCGTATCCAAAAGGCTCTTCATCTTCCTCACCAGAGTGGAACGGCTGACCAATGCAGCCTCGGCAAGTTCATCAGGGCCGAATTCCGTGTCACTGATGTTATCTGCAACGGCCTTGTCTATCCTCTCAAGAAAAACCGCATCCGAATTCGTGATGGCGTATTCTCCCATATCGGAGACGAAGTTTCTGGAGAAATGCGCCTTGCGAAGGGACTCGCGTTTCTTCGCAATTACTCTTATGGATTCGATAAGGTACTCCAGACTGAACGGCTTCTCGATATACAGGCACGCTCCGGCCTCCATACATTTCACCTTGACATCAGATGAGGACAATGCAGACAGGATAATGACCGGTATATGCGAGTAGCTGATGTTCGAGGACACCTTCCCGCACAGTTCGATGCCGCTCATTCCCTGAAGCGCGATATCGGAAAGAATCACGTCCACATTCCCATCCGCAAGAATCTCCAGAGCCCGCTCAGCCGAAGGAACAGAGACAGCGTCGTATTCCGCACATAGCTTCCGGACCATATATGCCGCAAGTTCCGCATTGTCCTCAACCACCAATATGGACAGTCTGGATGAATCTCGTACAGTCTCATCGGAAGCGGTCATAGCCTGCACGGAATCAGAATTCTCATCGTCTGTTCTCACCGGAGCATCTCCTTTCGGCAGACGCAGGACGAAATCAGTGTATTCTCCGTCCTCCAGGGTCAATGTCCCTCCGTGCATCTCCGCCAACGTCCGCGCCAACGGAAGCCCGATCCCAAAGCTCTGTGAATATGGCGAGCGGTCTCCGCTGAACTGTATAAAAGGCTTGAATATCTCGTCTCGGCGTCCGTCAGGTATCCTCGGGCCGTCATTTCTGAACAGCACCTTAACATAGCCGTCCCCGGAATCAGAGACCTCGATGGAAAGAAACGTCTCCGCATACTTCAGGGCATTGGACAGCAGGTTGTTCAATATCTTGAGGAGCGCAGCCTCATCTGCATTGATCATCACGGGAGCGTCAGGATGCACGAACGACATCTTCAAGTTGCGGTTGCGGGCAGACTCCTTGAAATTGAAATACAGGAAACTTATTTTCTCGATGATGTCCACGCTGCTGTATTTCATCACCCAGCCCCGCTCTTCGATCCTGACGAACTCCAGAAGTTCCTTGACCAGTTTGTCCAGATAATCAGTGCTGTTGCTTATCACGCTGAGGTCTTCATTGACCTCGCCGCTCAGCCCTCCAGTGGCGATGATGTTCTGCAGAGGTGTCTTGATCAGAGTCAGAGGTGTCTTGATCTCGTGTATTATATTGGAAAAGAAGTCCATCTTTTCGTGGAAAAGTTCCTCCTCCCTCGACCGTTTCGCCTTTTCAGCCCGCTCTCGTTCACGCCTCACGGCAGCCTGTGACGAGTATCTGATAAGCAGCGCCACCAGTATGACGGCAAGGATGGCATATATCAGATATGCTGCGACCGTCTTGTAGAATACGGCCTTCACAGTAATTTCCAGCGGCGGATGAGAGTCATTCCATATTCCGTTCCCGTCAATGCCCTTGACCCTGAGCCAATACTTACCAGCCGGGACATTCTGGTAAATGAACGTGGGACCACCCTCAAGATGATGCCAAGTCTTCTCATAGCCGTCCAGCGTATAATACAGGGCATTGGTGGCAGGAGACGAGAAACCCAGCAGGCTCATAGAGAATCCGAACGTATTCTGTCTGTGCGACAATGTCATACTGCGGACTTCGTTCACATTCACATTGATCGGACGGCCCTTGCCCGGCTCCACTCTCTCTCCTCCTACATACAGTCCTGTCAGCATTATCGGCGGGACTTTCCCATCCGTGTGGAAGCGGCGAGGGTTGAAGCTGACGATTCCATTGTGAGAAGAGAACCACACGTTCCCGTCAGGTGTCCGGACAGCAGTATGACCGTCAATGATTTCATCCAGAAGTCCGTCATTCACAGTATAATACCTCACATCACCGAACGGTATGGAGAACGAGGTCAATCCTTTACTGGTAGCCACCCACATACGGCCGTCCTCATCGCGTACCATAGAGAACGCTATGCGGTTATTCTTCAGTTCAGACTCATCAAACGTAGCAAAAGTGTCACTCTCACGGTCATAGCGCATTATTCCTCCGCCATATGCCCCTGCCCATAGAGTGCCGTCCCTGTCAATGAGCACAGACATTATCTTGTCCGCAGGAAGATGGCGGTTGTCGCTTTCCCTATAGTCATAGTGCTTCAGTATGCGGTCTTCCCTGAGGCTGTAGCAGCTGATGCCGTCTGCATACGACGCCACCCATAGTGCCCCGTCCAGAGCCTCGGCGATATCCGTCACATAGATGCCGCTGAATACAGGCAGCGGGCGGAAGCGATCTTCAGCCTTGTCATACCGCATCATACCCAAGGTAGTACCTACCAGTATCTCATCAGAAGATGTCTTGAATATCTTATGTATCTTATTGTCCTTCAGCCCAGTGGCAAGACCTCTATCGTATTTGGAGATTTTTCCGGAGCGGATGTCAAGCCTGAACATCCCTGCCCAGGAGCCAAGCCAGAGGAAATTGTCATCGCAGCAGATGGAGAACATCGACAGCGGAAGGCGGTCTGAAGCATATCGGTGAAAACGACCGTCATCTCCCATCCTCAAAAGGCCCTTCTTCTCCGTGACGGCCCACATCCTGCCGTCATCATCCACGGCCATATCTATCACATAACATCCGGCAAGAGATTCACCGTCAGCCTCATAATAACGGCTGAAGTTACGCTGGAACTCAGCCGACCAGTTTATCCCAGATGATAATGTCGCCGCCCAGAGGCCATTGGAACGGTCAATGAACACAGCCTTCACGCTGTCGTCTGCCAACGAGAACTTATTGTCTATGTCGTGCGAGAACCTTCGCACGCTACCGCTGACGATGTCATATCTGTACAGACCTCCAGTAGTGGAGAGCCACACGCCTTTTTCATTGTCAATGCGCAGATCCGTGGGGCGGAACCCTGCATTGTTTCCTATCAATGTGCGGAACGAGCCCTTCCTCAGGTCTGCCTGACACAGCCCGTTCTGCCAGGCCGCAAGGTAGACGGTGTTGTCCACAGGACTCTGCGCCATAGACATTATGTCATCATTTGCTTTCCAGCCGTCAAGATGAACTTTCTCGATGCTTTTCAGGCTGCTGTCAGAGTGCCAGAGGTCAGCGAAATAGAGCGAGAGCCAGAATTCGCCTCCGCTGTCGATGAGAAAGGAGCGGATATTCGCAGGCAGAGTGCTTCTTCCATTTTCCGAGAAGTAGTTCGTCAGAGTTCCGGTGGCGCGGTCGTAAGAAAACAGGCCGTGACCGTTGGCCGACAGCCATACCGTGCCGTGACTGTCAATGCTGATCTGCGTAACCTTGGTATCAATGGATGTCCCCTGATCGCTGACATTGTCCAAAGGGATGAAAGCGTCATCTCTGTAGCAGTAGAATGTCGCTCCTGCATCCGTGCCTATCCAGACATTGCCCTCGGAATCCGGGCACAGCGCAGTGATGAAGTCAGTGCTCACCCCCAGCCGTTCCCTATAATACGTGACGAATCCCGCACCGTCGAACCGGTTCAGGCCGTCTTCCGTGGCCACCCATATAAAGCCGTTGGCGTCCTGGGTTATGGCATTGGCGTTATTGAACGACAAGCCGCTGTTCGCCGACGTAAAATGAGTAAAATACCAGCTGCTGTCATCCGCAGCAGCTGATATTGAGGATATTGTAACGAAGAAGGATACGGCCGCAACAAGCCTCGCCATCCGGTTTACTGGCATTTCAAACAAATTTCGTATTATGTTTTCACTCAAGCGTGAATGACACGCTGTTCACATCCGAGTTGGCGCAATATAGATAGAACGGTGCTCCGTATGCTCCATTGCTGTAATAAGGGGCCGTGCGTTTCTCGAACTTGGCGTCTGCGGCAGCCTGGATGCTTCCGTCAGCACATTCTATCTTTATCCTGAGATATCCACTCTTCACGGCGTTCTCGAACGTCAGCGTCTTCTCCACCACGATTCCACCTCTAGGCATAGCGAACGTACACGCCATAGAGTATCTGGTGTCCTTGGCCGTGATATTCTGGAGGTCTGCGATTTTCCAATCTTCTCCGTCAAGATATTTGATATACCAGAATACAGGCTGCTGACGTCCATACATAGGGAACTTGACAGCAAGTTTGGTTCCGGCGGCGAACTTTTTCACAGGTATCACGAACTCGAAGTTGTCGCCTGTCCAGATGCCCTTGATTCCAGGAGAAGATATCGCTCCACTGTTCACAGTCTCCAGTTTCTGCTTTATGGTCTCGCTAGGGTCTGAGGCCTTGTTCCACTGGCAATAGGCCTGAGGCTGCGCAGTGCAGGACCAATATCCTTCCGAGACCCATCTTGGCTGCAGGTCAGCCGTAAAGTTCTTCACTCCGTCCACGACGCCAAGAGGGAACACTACAGGGAACGTGACAGGTACCACGCCGTCAGACGAGCGGGTTACATTGACATTGACGACGGCGCCGGCCGCGATTTCCTTGCCGGCATCGGAATCTTGGTTCAAGAATGCCGTAGTGTTGGATTTACCGTTCACATCGGTGAATGTTATGTCGAAACCTCCTGCAGGGACGGTGAACGGAAGCACGACCACAGGAAGCACCGCTCCGGCCCCTTCCAGTTTGAGTCCTTCGTCCGGAAAGGCCAGCGTAATGTCGCTTCCGTTCCCTGAAGTCAATGTGAATTTGCCTTCCGATATATCCATCGTCCCTTCACCGGCAAGAGGCCCTCCGAGCAGCGAGGCATCCGAAGGGCTGAATGTCAATGATTTCAGAACAGCAGGCACGCCTTCTTCGATGATATCGGCAGGAACTGACAGATTGAGTACCGAGAATGGTGTGGTAGCGTTGAACTCGACCGCAGGGAGCACAGATATGACATTCTTGGCGGACACGACAGGAAGATAGCTGAGGCATCCATCCGAATACTTCTGCACAGCAGGAAGCGAGACCGACATTGATTTCACATCCACAGTTTCCTTGTATGGAGACACCGCATAGAAACTGAACCCGTGGTCAGCCTTGTTCGCAAGGACATTGTCTTCCTCTGATGACGGGAGCAGCCTGCGGACGCCATCAGTTCCAGACAGACGATATGAAGTGACTGGCTTGCTTTGCATATTCACGTCCGGCTGACCGTCACGTGCGCACAGCGCCACGACTCCAAATTCAGTCCCATCAGGGATGTCCAATGCGGACTTCAGGCTGAATTTCACTTCGATGTTCTCGTAATCAAGTGATTTGTTGTTGTCCGAGTTACCGTTGCAGGCGGATAGTACGGCAAGCATACCTAACAGCAGAAAATTCCTTTTCATATTGTCGATTATTGTATTAGTGCATTTCGGGAGCCGCATCTGACGGCTGCCGATTTCTCAAGTGTTTTCCGCAAAGTAACTGATTTATGTCCGCAGACGATGAAAAAATACATCCAAAATATGCAACAAAACACTTCACACGCACCTCACTTCGCATAAAACCTATACTCAGTCACGCTGTGATAGCGCTCGCCGGGACGAAGAACCGTGGATGGAAAACGAGGCTGATTAGGGCTGTCAGGAAAATGTATCGTCTCCAGCAGCATCGCACCGAATTTTTCTATCGGCCCGTATTTCCCCTGATGATGACCGTCGAATGTCCTTCCGGTGAATGTCAGCAGGGCCGGTTCGGTAGTCCAGGTCTCCACGCCTCTGCCGGACTTGCGGTCATAGAGATCCGCTGCCTTGCGGAGAGTGCCGTCCCAACCGCGTATCACCCAGCAGGCCGACATCCCGTGCATTATTCTGAGATGCTCATCCGGCATATCTATTCGATAGTCCACTCTGTGAGGCTTACGGAAATCGAACGGGCCTCCGTCCACGGGGAGAAGCAAGTCCGGGCAGAAATGTGTATTGTTTCTGACACAGGTGTCGGCCTCCACTGTCAGGAGATGATCCATCACATAGCCACCTTCATTGCCTTTCAAGTTAAAGTATGTGTGGTTCGAGAGATTGACCACGGTCGGCTTGTCCGTAGAAGCCTCGTATTCTATACGGACAGTATTGTCATCGGTCAGCCAATAAGTTACATACGCATCCATATTTCCGGGATATCCTTGTTCGCCGTCCGGACTCAGCCTGTGGAAGCGCACGCCCAGCATCCCTTCACCGCTCACCGGCTCTGAGTCCCAGATGAAACGGTCGAAACCATCCGGGCCGCCGTGGCACTGCACCGGCTCACCTCCGAAACTCTCGTTAGGGGTCAATTCATACTTCACCCCGTCCAGCTCGAATGATGAATGGTCAATACGATTTCCATAGCGTCCAATCACCGGTCCGATGAAGCGATCCGTCTTCTCGAAGTTCTCTATGTCCCCGAACCCGGTGACGACATCTCCAAAGCGTCCTTCCCTGTCAGGGACATTGATGCTTACGATGCGGGCACCATAGTCCAGCACCTGCATTGACGCACCTTTCCGATTCCTTATAGTATATGATATGGTCGGCTGCCCTGTGGAGAGATTTCCGAACGGCTGCTGCGCCACGCCTGACTTAGTATGCCGCTTTCCGCCACGGACGGCATACTGCCTCCATTGTGGCGCAGGAGAAGCAGATTTCCCCTCGGCTACGGAGAATGATGTGTTTTCATAAGAGTCGGCGGCAGTCATCCTGCCGGAAAAGGCGGCACAGGCAGCCACGGCTACAAGCACGGCCTGCATTTTCAGATTGTTTCCCATACTGTGGTTATTTTCGCATTGCAAATATCGCATTCCTGTGGTTATATCCATACAACAAAACGTTCAAATTGCAATATATTTTTGCAGAATCAGGCAGCGCAGTAATAAAATGCGAGGTTTTTTGTGTAATTTTATACGCAATTGGAAGTGCGGACAAGCCTGGCTAAGCATATCCGGAAGCTTCCGACCACATAAGACGACATAAAATCAAAACATTGACACATCATAGTATGAAAAGGATCATCGAATGCGTCCCGAACTACAGCGAAGGACGGAACAAGGAAGTCATCGACCAGATAGTCAAGGCAATAGCCGACACAGGAATCACTACCGACAATGGAGAGGAGGCTGTCAAGGTGCTGGACGTGGATCCAGGAGAGGCGACCAACAGGACGGTCGTCACCTTCGTCGGTTCACCTGAGGCTGTACTGGAGGCGGCGTTCCAGGGAGAGCGCAAGGCTGCCGAGTTGATAGATATGAGACATCACCACGGGGCGCATCCGCGTTCCGGAGCCACAGATGTCCTGCCGCTCATCCCTGTCTCCGGCATCACTCTGGAAGAATGCGCCGAACTGGCGAGAGGCCTGGCAAAGCGCATATACGATGAACTCGGAATCCCTTGCTACTGCTATGAGGCTTCCGCATACAAGCCGGAAAGAAAGAACCTCGCAGTATGCCGCGCAGGAGAATACGAAGCGCTTCCGGAAAAAATCATTGACCCGGAGAGGAAGCCGGATTTCGGCCCTGCGGAGTATAATGAGACTGTGGCGAAGGCCGGTGCCTCGAATGTCGGTGCACGTGATTTCCTCATCGCAGTGAACTTCAACCTCAACACTACCTCCACGCGCCGTGCAATGGCCGTGGCATTCGATGTGCGCGAGAAAGGACGGCCGGCAAGAGAGGGCGGCAGCCTGACAGGAAAGATTCTGAAAGACGAGAACGGAAAGACGATATGGATTCCCGGAACTCTCAAGGGGTGCAAGGCAATAGGCTGGTTCATAGAGGAATACGGTGTCGCACAGGTATCTATGAACATCACGGATATGAACACGACTCCGCTGCACATCGCATTCGAGGAAGTGTGCAGGGCAGCGGCAGCCCGAGGACTCCGTGTCACAGGGACGGAGATTGTCGGCCTGGTGCCTAAGAGGGTGCTCATCGAAGCAGGACGATACTACCTAGCCAGGCAGGAGCGTTCGCTCGGCATAAGCGAGGACGAGATTATAAAGATTGCCGTGAAATCCCTGGGCCTCAACGACCTGAGGCCGTTCAACCCTCGTGAGAAAGTCATCGAGTTCCTTATGGAAGACGAAACGGAGGAGGCAAGACGGGAGCGGCTTATCAGAATGACGCTCAAGGGGTTCGCAAGGGAGACGGCATCAGAGTCGCCTGCGCCTGGAGGCGGTTCGGTTTCAGCATATATGGGAGCTCTCGCCGCGGCTCTCGGGACAATGGTCGCAAACCTTTCCGCCCACAAGCGCGGCTGGGATGACCGCTGGAAGGAGTTCTCCGACTGGGCCGAGAAAGGGCAGGACGTGATGGAGCGCCTGCTGAGGCTGGTGGACGAGGACACCGCCGCATTCGCCAGGATAATGGACGTGTTCTCGATGCCGAAAGGCACCGACGAGGAAAAGGCTGCCCGCGCAGAGGCGATGGAAACGGCCACGTTGTACGCAACCCAGGTTCCGCTCAGGACAATGCAGACCGCTCTTGAAGCTCTTCCTATAGCTCTCGAGATGGCACGCACAGGCAACCCTGCCTCCGCATCCGACGCAGGAGTGGGAGCCATAGCGGCACTCGCTGCAGTAAGAGGCGCCCATCTCAATGTCCGAATCAATGCAGCCGGCCTTCAGGATCGCGACCTGGCCGGAAAGATTGTAGCCGAGGCTGGTGCCATAGCAGGAAAGGCGGCAGAACTTGAATCCGAGGTCCTCTCCGAAGTGGACAAGCATATCGGATAGCCTGAAATGGCCATTCCATCACATATCAGCAAGTCACAAATTCAAAATGTAAGTACCGCTGAACTTTGAGAGTTGAAACTCATTGACAATCAATCATAGCAACAGGAAACAATAACAATATGACAGACTTTCAGAAACAGATACTCGAAGGCATCCCTGCCGAGCTGCCAGAGAAAAGACCTTATGACAAGGCCATCAACCACGCCCCGAAGCGCAAGGACATTCTTACGGAAGAGGAAAAGATTCTCGCGATAAGAAACGCGCTCAGGTATTTCCCTGCCAAGTTCCACAGCATTCTTGCGGAGGAGTTCGCACAGGAGCTGCACGACTATGGCCGCATCTATATGTACAGGCTTCGTCCTGACTATGAAATGTATGCACGTCCGATAGATGAGTATCCGGCAAAGAGCCGCCAGGCAGCGGCTATCATGGCCATGATACAGAACAATCTGGACCCGCGTGTCGCCCAGCATCCGCACGAACTGATAATCTATGGCGGAAACGGAGCCATCTTCCAGAACTGGGCACAGTACCGCCTTACAATGAAGTATCTGGCCGAGATGACTGACGAGCAGACACTTGCAATGTACTCAGGCCATCCGATGGGATTGTTCCCGAGCCACAAGGACGCCCCGCGCGTAGTAGTGACTAACGGAATGGTCATCCCGAACTACTCCAAGCAGGACGACTGGGAAAGGTTCAACGCCATCGGAGTCTCGCAGTACGGACAGATGACCGCCGGCTCATATATGTACATAGGCCCTCAGGGAATCGTCCACGGCACTACCATCACGGTAATGAACGCCGCCCGCAAACAGCTGAAAGCCAAAGGCATCGAGGGAAGCCGTGAGAATATGAAAGGACTGCTCTTCGTCACGGCCGGACTCGGGGGAATGTCCGGAGCGCAGCCGAAAGCAGGAAACATCGCCGGAGTCGTCAGTGTGACGGCCGAAATCAACCCACTTGCGGCACGTAAGCGCCATGACCAGGGATGGGTGGACGAACTTCATGACAATCTGGACGAGCTTATGACACGCATCCGCAAGGCCATGACCGGCAAGGAAGTGGTATCGCTGGCGTATGTAGGCAATGTAGTGGACCTGTGGGAAAGGCTCGCTGACGAAGGCATTGACGTAAATCTCGGCTCCGACCAGACTTCCCTGCACAATCCGTGGGCGGGCGGATACTACCCGGTAGGATACACATTGGAGGAGTCCAAGAAGATGATGGCGGAAGAGCCTGAGCGCTTCAAGGAGTGTGTGCGAGAGTCTCTGCGACGACAGGTGGCCGCAATCAACAGGCTGACATCCAGAGGAATGTATTTCTTCGACTATGGCAATGCGTTCCTGCTGGAGTCTTCCCGCGCCGGAGCGGACATAATGGGCCCGGACGGCAAGTTCCGCTACCCTTCATACGTGCAGGACATTATGGGGCCGCTATATTTCGACTACGGATTCGGCCCGTTCAGATGGGTCTGTATGTCTGAGGATCCCGAAGACCTCGCCAAATCAGACGCCATTGCCGTCAAAGTGCTGGAAGAAGAGGTTCAGACCGCCCCGGAGGAAATCCAAGGACAGCTTCTGGACAATATACATTGGATAGAGGAGGCAGGCAGGAACCATCTTGTGGTCGGCTCGCAGGCCCGTATTCTCTATGCCGACTGCGAGGGACGCACCAAGATAGCGCTTGCATTCAACGAAGCCATCCGCAAAGGAGAGATCACCGCGCCTATCGTGCTCGGACGTGACCATCACGACGTGTCAGGGACGGACTCCCCGTTCCGCGAGACATCCAACATCTATGACGGCTCGCAGTTCACCGCCGACATGGCCATCCAGAACGTCATCGGCGACTCATTCCGTGGCGCGACATGGGTGTCCATCCACAACGGGGGAGGAGTAGGCTGGGGCGAGGTCATCAACGGAGGCTTCGGAATGGTCATCGACGGCACAGCGGATTCCGACCGGCACATCACCGATATGCTGTTCTGGGACGTGAACAACGGCATCGCGCGCCGAAGCTGGGCTCGCAACGAAGGCGCACTCCACGCGATAACCCGCGAAATGGGGCGCACGCCGTCGCTGAAAGTCACCGTTCCTGTCAATGCAGATGAGACTCTGGTACGCCAGGCCCTGGATTCCGTCCGAAGCAAATAAATTAAGCAACCTTTAAAAGAAATGACACATAAGATATCCAACGAGACACTTACCCTCGCAAGGGTAAAGGAAATAATCGAAAATCACGAGACGCTCGAACTTTCTGAGGCCTCGGCCAAGGCGGTGCAGAAATGCCGAGACTACCTGGACAGCAAGATGGAGGACATCGGCAGGCCCGTATATGGCGTGACCACGGGATTCGGCTCTCTCTGCAACATAACGATACCGGAAGCGGATCTCTCGCAGCTCCAGCATAACCTGGTGATGTCACACGCCTGCGGGACAGGAGACCCCGTACGCCCGGAAATCGTCAAGCTGATGCTGCTGATGAAGATACAGTCGCTCTCATACGGGCACTCCGGAGTGCAGATGGTCACCATTCAGAGGCTCATAGATATGTTCAACAACGACATCCTGCCTGTCGTCTATCAGCAGGGCTCTCTCGGTGCATCCGGAGACCTCGCTCCACTCGCTCACATGTGCCTGCCTTTGATAGGTCTCGGCGAGGTGCGGTACAAGGGACAGGTGCGCCAGTCGGCTGACGTATGGCAGGAACTTGGATGGGAGACGATACGGCTCCAGTCGAAGGAAGGCCTCGCCCTCCTCAACGGGACACAGTTTATGAGTGCACACGCCGTATGGGCATTGATAAAAAGCCAGAGGCTCTCACGCTGGGCGGACTGCATCGGTGCGATGTCTCTGGAGGCCTATGACGGCCGCATCGAGCCATTCTACGAGCTCACCCACCTTCTGCGCCGTCACAAGGGACAGCTGGAGACAGCTGACAATTTCCTAAGACTGCTTGACGGAAGCGAACTTATACGCAGGCCGAAACAGCACGTCCAGGATCCGTACTCATTCCGCTGCATTCCACAAGTGCACGGAGCCGTGAAGGACAACATCCGCTACGTGGAGTCAGTCATCAGCAATGAAATCAACAGCGCCACGGACAACCCTAACGTCTTCCCTGACGAGGATATGATAATCTCGGCCGGGAACTTCCACGGAGAGCCTATCGCCATTCCGATGGACACTCTGGCGATAGCGATGTCAGAGCTCTCAAACATCTCTGAAAGAAGGATTTACAAGCTCATAAGCGGTCAGCGAGGCCTTCCGATGTTCCTCGTCGCCAAGCCTGGCCTCAACAGCGGCTTTATGATTCCGCAGTACACGGCGGCATCTATCGTCAGTCAGAACAAGATGCTCTGCTGGCCGGCATCCTGCGACTCGATTCCGTCTTCGCAGGGCCAAGAGGATCACGTCAGTATGGGTTCCAACTCAGCAACGAAGCTCGTCCGCGTCGTGGACAATGTAGAGACGGTTCTCGCGATCGAGCTGTTCAATGCAGCCCAGGCCCTGGAGTTCCGACGTCCCGGCAAGTCCTCGCCGCTTATCGAAAAGTTGCTGGCAGATTACAGAAAGGAGGTTCCGTTCCTGGATGTGGACACCTATATGCATCCGCTCATAATGAAGAGCATTGACTTCCTCCGTGACGAGAAAGTGCTTGCCACTTTCTTGGGCCCCACAGGCATAGCCTGAGGGAGAATAATCCCCTCCCAGGGGACGCGGACGACAGATCCGCAGTGGTGTTAATACGAGAAACTTAAATCGCCAGAAATGAAGACATTGATAAGGAACATCGGACAGGTCGCCGGGATCGTCGAAGAGGGCGTACTTAGGAAGGAAGGGGTGGAGATGTCACGGACAGGGACATTGGACAACGCGTGGATTCTCATTGACAATGAACGTATTGCCGGTTTCGGTCCGATGGAGGGCTGCCCTTCCGAGGAGCAGCTGGCCGGCCTTCCCCCAAAAAACACCGAGAAGCACAGCGGCAATGAAGAAACCCTGAGGTCCGGCATAGAGATAATAGACGCAGAGGGAGGAATGGTGATTCCTGCGTTCTGCGACTCGCACACCCACATCGTATTCGCCGGGACAAGGGAGCAAGAGTTCCTGGACAAGATAGAAGGCAAGTCCTATGCGGAAATAGCAGCTCACGGCGGAGGCATACTCAACTCCGCCGACCTTCTTCACGACACACCGGAGGACGAGTTGTATCGCCAGGCGATGGAGCGAGTGGACGAGATGATTGCGAAAGGCACCGGCACCATAGAGATAAAGAGCGGCTATGGCTTGACCACGGAAGACGAACTGAAGATTCTCCGTGTCATAAGACGGATACGCAAGACGTCTCCTGCCATAATCCGCGCCACGTTCCTCGGCGCCCACGCCGTAGGGAGAGCCTTCACAGGAAGACAGGAAGACTACGTGGACTATGTCTGCGACGATATGATTCCGGCGATAGCCTCCGCGGATAAGGGAGCCACTGACGGCAGCGCACAAGACAACGGCCGTACCGACACCCCGCTCGCAGATTTCATAGACGTATTCTGCGAGAGTGGATTCTTCACCGTAGGGCAGACGGACAGGATACTGTCAGCCGGAGAGTGCCACGGGATGCGGGTGAAGCTACACGCAAACCAGCTGGCCGTCTCAGGTGGCGTACAGGTGGGCGTAAAGCATAACGCGCTGTCAGTAGACCACTTGGAAAGCACTACAGATGAAGAGATCATCGCCCTGGGAGGCATACCAGGCCTTCTGACGTCAAGGCAGGCCGATAAAAACGATGATGCGCCGAAGGTCAGATCAGCATTGACAATGCCGACAATGCTTCCCGGAGCGTCGTTCTTCCTCCGAATGCAATACGGCCGGGCCCTGGACTATATAAATTCAGGACTCGGCATCGCATTGGCCTCGGACTATAATCCGGGCTCGTCCCCCTGCGGGGATATGAGATTCATAATGGCTCTCGGCTGCATCCAGATGAGACTGACGCCGGTACAGGCACTGAACGCCTGCACGCTCAACTCGGCTTATGCGATGGGAGTCAGCGACATAGCCGGCTCCATCACCCCCGGAAAGCTGGCGAACCTCATCATAACGAAGAAGATTCCGTCACTCACCTGGATTCCGTACTGCCATCAGACGCCCTTCATAAGCAAGGTGCTGCTGCGCGGCAAGGTCACAGCGCAGTTCCCTTGAACACGCGAGACTCTGACGGAGGAAGGATCTTGCCAGTCAGAGTTATGCGGTTTGAATTGAAGTTCGGATTGATCGTGGCGGAAGCCTCGTCGGTTCCCTGTGGCAGCGAGATGGTCACTGATGCGGAAATCCCTACACCCTGGACCATCATTGACCAAGTGATGTTTCCGCGCTTGTCTGTCCTCATCGTTATGTTGTTGGCCCGGCCGTCCAGAGTAATGCCGCCGACACCGTTAGGGCCTCCGCCGTTGAACGGGGCTATCTGCACTGTGCACCGACTGTCATTCACACGGATGAAATTTGTTATGCTGGAGACATACACCAGATCTCCATATTTGGACACAATCTTGTCCGCCTCCAGTACGAAACTGAGCTTTTCCAATGAATTGACAGCCTTGGCGGCTGCCACAGAGTCCATCTGAGCCTCAAGTTTCTTCTGGATCGCCTTGAGAGCCTTCGCATCAGCCTTGGACTGTGCTGACAACACCGGGTCTGCATTGATGCGAGCCTTCTCGGCGGCGACTTTCTCTTCTGTAGTATATATGCGCTTCTCAGTCTGCGCAAACCCAGCCGTACACATAAGCACAAGCAGGGCCAATGTAGTAATGATCTGTTTCATAATCTATTAGTCTTTAGACGAATGAGGTTATTTCAAAGTATATGCCGAAGTCTCCTTCCTGTCATAAGGAATTTGCGATCAGCCTGACGAAAAGTCTGGCCGATGCTGACGGATTTAAACAGATTCTCTGTATATTTGCCGGCGGTAAAACGAGATTGACATATATGATAGTAATGAAATTCGGCGGAACGTCCGTAGCAGACAGCACGGCCATTTCGCGCACCATAGAAATCATCAGGAAGAAACTGGCGGAACGACCTGTAGTCGTAGTGTCCGCATTGTCCAAAGTGACAGACTTGCTCTACAAGATCTCGGACAAGGCCAAAGACCGGGACAAGAGCGGAGCGTATGAACTTATGGCACAGTTGCGCACTAGGCACGTCACTTTGGCAGAGGAACTGATCAACACAGACACCTGCAACGCCTCAGCCCAAGATTGCGCATCAATGCTGGAGGATGCGAAATGCAGAATCGGCGCCATCTGCGACCGCCTGGAGCATTTCGTCGATGCAGTATGCGAACTCGGCGAGCTGTCCGACAGAAGCAAGGCTGTCATAATCGGCAACGGAGAGTACCTGTCATCGAACGTGATCTGCCTCGCAATGAACGCCCGCGGAATCCGCACGCACCTGATGGACTCCCGAAAAATGATAATCACTGACAATGTATTCCTCAAAGGCGAACCACGGACGGAATTGACCACGACAAAAGTCAATGCTGAGGTCAATGCAGAATATACGGACTGCGATGCCGTCATCACTCAGGGTTTTGTCTCCGCCACCGAAGACGGGGAGCCTACCGTCCTGGGAAGAGGAGGATCCGACTACACGGCATCATTGATAGGAATGGCTGTCGGGGCCACCAGGATAGAGATCTGGACCGATGTGGACGGGGTCAAGACGGCGGATCCGCGCAAGGTGGAGAACACCAGGAGTCTTGAGAGGATTTCGTTCGAGGAGGCCGCCGAGATGGCGCATTTCGGGGCCAAGGTGCTGCATCCGATGACCATCGAGCCTGCCGTGAGGAAAGACATTCCCATCTATGTGCTGAACTCCATGAACCCGGAGGGCAAGGGCACGGTCATTCTCCGAAGTTCTATGATAGAAGATGGAGTCAAGTCTGTATCCAGCAAGGAGAACATCTTGGTAATCAACATATTCTCTACCAAGATGATCAATGTGGCAGGCTTTCTCATGAATGTGTTCGAGATTTTCAGCCGCAACAAGGTATCTGTGGATCTCATCAGTACGTCGGAGGCCAACATATCAGTGACCGTGGATGCGTCACAGAATGTGGACAAGGTCATAGAGGAGCTGTCGGCTTTCGCGGAGGTCTATGTGGACAGGGACAAGGCACAGGTCTCCGTAATCGGAAAGAATCTGGACAATGTCACCGGTATCCTGGAGAAGACTTTCGCGCCGCTGCGTGACTACAAGATATATATGATTTCACAGGGGGCTTCTTATGTGAACATCAGCTTCATCGTGGACCGTTCCTCGATGGACACAGTGGTGTCGCTCCTGCACAGAAGCCTGTTCAGATAAGGCTCTCTACAAGGACATGATCTCGGATGCGGGGCGCTGCTGCTGAAGCAGATCCCGCATCTTTTTCATATACGGATCCACGTGCCTGTAGAACATCTGCAGCCCTGCGCATAGCGAATTGAGCCCAGGTTCCCCTCTCTTTGTCCTGTAGAGGCGATGTTTCGGACATTCGCCGTTGCAGAGATGCACCCATTCGCAGCGGCGGCACTGTGACGGAAGCGAATTGCGCTTGGATATGCCGAACGAGACAGCTTTGTCGGACGTCATCATTGACCTGAGGCTGGACGAGTCGATGTTGCCCAGCAGGTATTCCGGGTACACGAAATGGTCACACGCATAGACATCTCCATTGTGCTCCACCACGGCGTTGGAGCCGCAGGTTTCGCAGAAGGCACAGGTGCCAGGCGTGACTCCACAATATGACGCCAGCGTGGCGTCGAACATCCCGACGAAATAGCGCCCCACGTCAGACTTCACCCAGATGTCGAAGATGTCACAAAGGAAACGGCCGTAGCCTATGTCGCTCACGGACCAGGAGCCGAAGCCGTCTCCGCCGTATTCAGGGGCGACCACGGATGGGCGGACATTGTCCAGCCTGCGGCCTCTTGCATTGACCTGGTACTTCACCTTCTCGACCACCGGCAGGAATTGCATGAACCTGCTGCCCAATGACTTGAGAAAGGCGTATATCTCCGCACCGTTCCCCTCGGAGGCTTTCGAGACGGCGGTCAAGGTATTGAATTCCACTCCTCCTCGGATCAATGTCACGAGCCCGCGCATCACATTGTCGAATGACGAGGCACCGGCCTTGCTGCTGCGGTATGTGTCGTGTATATGCTGAGGGCCGTCAATGGAGATGCCGATGAGGAACCCGTTGGAGGCGAAGAAATCAGCCCATTCCGGGGTTACAAGCGTGCCGTTCGTCTGAAGTGTGTTATGTATGATCTTTCCGTCAGCATACTTGCGTTCAAGTTCGACGGCTCTCCTGTAGAAGTCGATTCCGGCCATTAATGGTTCGCCGCCGTGCCAGTTGAACGTGACTTCAGGTATGTCGCAGGAGCCGATGTAGTCGCGGATGACCTTCTCCAAGAGTTCTTCGGACATCATAGGCTCCCTGCCGCCGTAGAGTTCCGCCTTGCCCAGGTAATAGCAGTAGCGGCAGTCAAGGTTGCACAGTGAGCCGGCGGGCTTGATCATTATGTTGAAAGCTGCCGGGCCTGTCATCTTGGCGGCGTCAGCCAACGTTATCGTAGTCTTGAACGTATCTTCCATATTGTGCAAAGTTAGCCTTTTAGTCCAGATTTCTCATATGCGCCATAGAGAAAAACCACCGGAGCGGGAGACA
Organism: uncultured Bacteroidales bacterium; assembly: GCA_934695325.1. Taxonomy (GTDB): domain Bacteria; phylum Bacteroidota; class Bacteroidia; order Bacteroidales; family UBA932; genus Cryptobacteroides. Next base: position 154,709 of record CAKUVD010000005.1, read on the forward strand.
TTTATATAATTCCACGGGCCAACTGTGGTATAAAGCCAATACAGGCGGCATAACCGGCCGATGAGTGTGTCGCCAACAACATCTGCCAAATATAATGTCCGGATTAATGCTGCCAGCAACATCAACCTCACTCGATACATCGCACCAATTTGCAAGCCGGATTTGTTACTTATGTCAATTTACTTATATTTGCAACGTTAATACGTTTTATAACTATGCGGTTCAAGAACCCCTATATGGTTTTGCTTGCGGTTATGGCAGTCACCAGCCTTTCCGCCCTGACCTCCAACGCCCAAACAACGTCTGATATGTCAGACTATACAATGCCCAACGTAAACCCGTATCTGGTACCTCCAGGGCCTGAAGCAGCATCGTTTCTCAGATATGGAGAATATCAGATGAACTATGCCATAGGACTTCCTGACATTACCATACCTATATATACTATTGAAGCTGGTTCCATCAAGATTCCTGTAGCCATCTCATATCTCGCCGGCGGAATCAAAGTCACAGATAACGCCGGATGGGCAGGACTTGGGTGGAATGTCAATTGTGGAGGCGTAATAAACAGAAGTGTACAAGGGCTTCCGGACAAAGGAATTCCAGATATACTTATTAGAAATCCATACAGATATCTGACGGGCAGAATATCACTTTTTCATACAATGGACTTGGAATCAAAGTCTCTGAAAAGACAGCTGGATATATGTTGGAGTATTCAGATAACGTCATAAGCAAGAATGGCATCCCGTGGATTATGCTGACAGATGTAGGATATATAACACTTGAGGACGAAAAATATCATTACTATGTATGCGATTATCTCGGCAGCGTAAGACAGGTAATAAACCAAGACGGACACGTGGAGCAGACCTATATATATTACCCGTCAGGAACCGCCATAAGCGACAACCAATCTGCTTCTCAGCCCCTGCGTTTCTGCAGCAAAGAGGACGAGACACCTTTCGGAATCAACTGGTATGATTTCGGGGCCAGACATTATGATTCCAGACAAATTAGATGGAGCACACCGGACAGGATGTCTGATAAACATTACGAACTCAGTCCATACCTGTTCTGCGCAGGAGACCCTGTGAACAATTTCGACCCTGACGGCAATGATTTCTATAGCATTGACGCTAAAGGAAGAATCACCTTTATGAAAAAGAACAATATCCAAGACAACAATGGGGAATACATCACGCTTTCAAACGATGATGTTCTGAAAAGTCTGGCGGAAATCAAGCCTCTCGGGGAAAAAAGACATAAAGCATTCGCAAATTCAAAACACGCCGACGACGTATTCAAAGTCTTCAAGTTTGCTGCCGACCACACGGCATCCGAGTGGGCTGTGCACAGGTCAGGGGACAACTATACAATAGGAACAAAGTTCACTCCAGATAACGTCGGAAGTTGGGAAGACTATACCGACCAAAAACCTGAAGCAAGCGTTCACTCACACCCAGACACAGAGCCAAATGTATTTGAGGAGAAGGATAGCATTCAATTTTCAGGTCTCTACTATTGCGATTGGAAGAAAGCACAACGAGATGTCAAACGCTATGGAAATCTGGCAACGAAAAGTTATGTATATTTTCCTATTTCAAAACGTATTTATTATGTAGATGCCACATATGGCGCTCAATATATTCGAGAAGTACAAAGTTATAAGAGTTTTTATTTCGGCACTCTAAATCACAAATAATATGAAGCCTACCGCAATCTCCGTCCTAATTATTCTAATCATCATATTCAACAATGTTCAACGGCTCGCTCATCAAACGAATATGAAAGAACAACAAGATATTATCTGTAATGATACTGACCGAGCATACGGACACGCTCATATATTATGTCCTGTCCGATGGATGGGCAGGCATCAATACAGATAGGGTTTTCGATGATGGTCCACATCAGGAATTTGTTGGTTTTCATAAGATTGACAGCACTTATGTGGTTGTCCAATGTTACGGCTTAGATGGGTCAAATTTTGTCCACACGCAACCTCTTGACACTTCTTTCATAAAATTCAGGCTTATAACTATGCCTTCATACCCTCGCATAGACGATGTGAATTACCACACTCAAGAAGTGCATTACTTCAAGATAATAAATACAGATTCCTTAGTCGTCATTAACAAGAAAAGTTGGATATAGCGAGTTCAGTAAACATTAAATCACCGATAGCGCAATGAAAAAAGTAATCTCTATAATCGTTTCCATCATTCCGACACGGTTATGTTTTGCATTGACGAACAGAACCGAGAGTAAACAGTTTTCCGGAAAAAAGCGTAACTTCGTGGCAGAAGATACCGGCAGAGACTGTCGGCCGAAAAACAACTTGCTGATGAAAGGAAAATCGATTCTCGGACTTGCGGCGCTTCCTGTCGTCGCCGGAGCCTGCGCAAATGCAAAGCAGGAACCTCAAAGACCTAACATATTGCTTATCATAGCCGACGACCTCGGAATAGGAGATGTCAGCGCCTACGGATATGGAGCCATCCCGACTCCACACATCGACTCGCTCGCTTCGGAAGGCGTACTTTTCAACAACGCCTACGCCACCTCGGCGACATCCACCCCGAGCCGGTACGGAATCCTCACAGGCGAATACCCCTGGAGAAACGCCAACGCCAGGATACTCCCGGGAGACGCGCCTCTTCTGATTCCACCGTCAATGCCGACAGTGCCTAAGATGATGCAGGCCAATGGCTACCAGACAGGAGCCATCGGAAAGTGGCATCTCGGAATGGGAGACGGAAACCTGGACTGGAACAAGCACATCAGCCCTTGCGCCAATGACATCGGATTCGACTACTCCTGCCTCATCGCGGCCACGAACGACCGAGTGCCTACGGTATATGTGGAAAACGGCGACGTGCTCGGACTCGACCCTGATGACCCTATCGAGGTGAGCTACGAGCATAACTTCCCTGGAGAGCCGGACGGCAAGAAGGACTTCGACATGATACGGATGATGTGGGACCACCATCACAACGAAGCCATAATCAACGGAATCCCTCGCATCGGCTATATGCGCGGCGGTCAGAAGGCCCGCTGGGTGGACGAGGATATGGCAGACTACTTCGTGGACAAAGTGAAGAAATACATTGACACGAGAGACGAGAGCAAACCTTTCTTCCTCTATTACGGTCTCCATCAGCCTCATGTCCCGCGCACTCCCAACCAGAGATTCGTAGGAGCCACAGATCTCGGGCCGAGAGGAGACGCTGTGGTGGAAGCCGACTGGTGCGTCGGAGAGGTGCTGGACTATCTCAAGAAGAAGGGCATCCTGGACAACACCCTGGTAATCTTCACCTCCGACAATGGTCCGGTTCTCCAGGACGGCTATGTAGACCAGGCTTACGAGCACAGGAACGACCACGACGCATACGGAAAGCTCCGTGGCGGAAAATACAGCCTATACGACGGCGGCGCCCACGTGCCTATGATCGTCTGGTGGAAAGGGCATACCCGCAAGACTGTGTCCGACGAGCTCGTGTCGCAGCTTGACTGCTATGCGTCACTGGCATCATTGATCGGAGCCGAGACGCCGGACAGCCTGGACTCCAGGAACTATATGGACGCATTCCTCGGCAAGGGAAAGGGCCGCGAATCGCTCATCGTGGAGGCGAAGAGCCGTCTGGCTATGAGGAGGGGCGACTACATAATGATACCGCCATACTACGGCCCGGCCTACAGGAAGACCAAGAAAGTGGACCTGGGCAATGTACCGGACTATGTTCTCTTCGATGTGGTCAATGACCGCGGACAGGAGCACGACATCTCTGCCGAGAAACCTGAGATTCTCGAGGAGATGAAGAAAGAGTTCCACGATTTTGTCGGCAGCTACTACGACATAGACATCACTGAGAAACTGAAGAATTATTAGCAGTCTTTATCGGACGCACCGGACGAGTCCAAACGCTTTTTATGATTTTTCACATCGTTTTGTGACGAGGGCGATGCAATATCCTGCAAGTGGAAAATTTTGGAATAAAGTGGAACAATATGTAAAACTTTCACTATATTTGCGGCAAGCGTCGACACGGGTATGACCTGGCTGACGCGAAGTGCGTGAATTTTTCTGTAATAGTATTGTAATGACCACATTCATCGGCGAATACATTGCCAAGGCTGACGACAAGGGAAGGCTCGTTTTTCCCTCGGCGCTTAAATCCGCAATGCCTGCCGACGGGGATATGAGGTTCGTGCTGAAGAAAGACATCTTCGAGGATTGTCTCGAGATGTACACTTTCGAAGAGTGGGAGCGTCAGAGTTCCGAGGTCAAGTCCAGACTGAACTTCTTCAACAGAAAACACGCCGCTTTCTGGAGAGAGTATATGCGAGACCGCGCCATAGTGGAGCCGGACGGAAAATTCGGAAGGATCTCCATTCCCAAGAAACTCCTGGAAGCGATAGGTGTCACTAAGGATGTCGTATTCTCAGGCAACGATTACAAAATCGAGATCTGGGCCAAGGAGAAGTTCGAGGCCACAAGGATTTCCGATGAAGAATATATCGCTCTGGCCGGGGAACTTTCCAAATAAAACGGAGGTCCAAATGTCAGAATACCATACGCCAGTGCTTCTGGACGAGAGCGTTTCAGCCCTTGTCACCGATCCGTCAGGGATCTACATTGACGCCACATTCGGAGGCGGCGGACACACCGCCGAGATTCTCTCCAGACTGTCCGGAGATGGAAGAGTCATCGCCTTCGACCGGGACAGCGACGCCATAGGAAACAGGATTGACGACCCGAGGCTCATCCTCATCAGAGCCGATTTCAGATACATACACAATTTCGTCCTCTGGGAGACTCTGAAAGGCACCATAGGAGACTACGACGGGGAAGAGGCGCTGAATGACAATGCGAAAGTGACCGGGATTCTGGCGGATCTCGGCGTATCTTCCCACCAGTTCGACACTGCGGACAGAGGCTTCTCCTTCCGCTTCGACGCGCCCCTGGACATGAGGATGAACACAGAAGGAGGCACGACAGCCGCCGAAATAGTCAACACCTACGGACAGGACGAACTGGAAAGAATTCTGAAAATCTACGGTGAAGTGGACAACGCCAAGCGCATAGCGCAACTGATAGTCTCGGCCAGGTCGGCCGTGGAGATCCGAACCACCGGAGAACTTGACAAGGCCATAGAGCCGGCACTCCCCGGCTTCGCAAGCCACAAGACTCTCGCCAAGATATACCAGGCGCTCAGAATCGAGGTGAACAATGAAATGAGATCCCTGGAGAAGTTCCTCGAGGGTGCGGCATTGTCCCTCAAAGCCGGAGGCAGGCTGGCGGTGATAACCTATCACTCGCTAGAGGATCGTATGGTGAAGAATTTCATAAAATCAGGGAACATTCACGGAGAAGTCGCAAAAGATTTCTACGGAAACGTACTGGCTCCGCTCAAGGCGCTGAATCGCAAGCCGATATTGCCTCAAGAAAGCGAGATATCAGAAAACACAAGAGCGAGAAGCGCAAAGCTGCGCGTCGCAGAACGGATAGAGGAGGAGGCCTGATATGATCGACTTGAAATCCATAGGACACTCAGTCTGGGACATAATAATAGCTTTCTTCAGAGGCGAGATCTTCCTGAAGATGAAACTGGACAAGTATTTCGTGCACATTATCTTCGTCTTCCTTCTGGCTTGGGTGACCATAATATTGAAGATACTGGCAGAGAACACATTCGAGAAAGTCGAGAGCAACAAGAAGACGCTGAAGAGTATGCAGATATACCACACAGAGAAGATGGTAGAAATGGCTCGGCTCGGAAGAATGTCCAAGACAGGCGAGATGCTGAAGGAAAGGGGCTCCGTCGTGGCGTTTCCTATAAAGCCGGCTGACACTATAGATTCGGAGGAAAGGCAATGATGACGAATGACAATCCCGAGAGAGAAAGCAACATACTGAAAGGGATGCACGTGGCATTCGCCATAATCTGCATTATAATGCTGTGTCGGATAGTATCCATTCAGTGCTGTTTCCGGAATTCGGACCCTTACCTCAAGTATTTCCGCGCCACCAACTGGAAACAGGGCATCGCCCCTTCTCGAGGAGCCATACTGGCTTCCGACGGCAGGATCCTGGCCATTACAACGCCGATGTATCAGATCTATATGGACTGCACCGTACAGAAAGAAGCATTTCTGGCAAAGGACAAGGACGGCCAGCTGCTGGACAAGGACGGAGAGAAGAAGGAACAGGCGTGGAGAGACTCGGTGAGAGGGCTGGCGGAAGGGCTGTCAAGGATCTACGGAAAGTCACCGCAGTTCTGGAACGGCACGATAATAAACGGCAGGAACACCGGCAAGAAATACCTCAAGATAGGCGGAAACATTGACCACGAGACTCTTCAGAAGGTCAAGGCGCTGCCGCTCTTCAACAAAGGCGGCAACAAGGGAGGCATAATAATAAAGGACATCGACACGAGGCAGTACCCTTACGGAGCGCTCGCGCTCAGGACCATCGGATACGTGAAGGACAATGATATGGAATCCGGGAGACGGGCCATCGGCCTGGAGGGCAAGTTCAACTATATCCTTCACGGAAAGGACGGCTATTTCTGGACAAGGCAAAGTGACAAAAGCCGCATAATGAACAGAGACAGTTCCTGGGTGGATGCCGAGAACGGAAAGGACATCCGGACGACTCTCAACATTGACCTGCAGGACATCGCCGACAATGCGCTGCGCGGACAGATATCCGGCCAGGACAATCTGGAGGCGGGATGTGTCATCATTATGGACGTGAAGACCGGAGCGATAAGGGCAATGGTGAACCTTACGAGGGACAGCACCTCCGGGACATTCGGAGAGAACTACAACCTCGCGATAGGGCGTGCTGGCGAGCCTGGTTCCGTATTCAAGTCGGCGATCCTGATGAGCCTTATGGAAGACGGCAAGGTAAGGCTTTCCGACGAGATTCCGACGAACCACGGAATCGTAGGAAAGTTCAAGGCCGACGAACATATAGTGGCCTACGAACGCAGCCAGCACAAGGACAAGATCTCAGTGATGCACGGATACGAGACATCCTCCAACTACGTTTTCAGGAAACTCGCCATAGACAATTACGGAGACAAGCCGAAGAAGCTGCTCGACAACCTCTATATGTACAAGCTCGGCGAAAGCTATGACTTCGACCTGGACGGCTTCGCCGCGCCTTATCTGCCGTCACCTGACTCAAAGTATTGGAGCGGCACCGACCTCGGCTCCATAGCCATCGGATATTCAGTCCGCGAGACGCCGCTTCATCTGGTGACATTCTACAATGCCATCGCGAACAAAGGGAAGATGATGAAGCCATATCTGGTGGAAGACATTGAAGAGAGCGGGATCGTGAAGGAGAAAAGAGGTCCGTCAGTGCTGAACGGGGCCATCTGCTCGCGTGCGACTGCGGACAGCCTCACTACCGGTCTTATGAGAATCACCGAAGAAGGAACCGCGGCGAGAAGGCTGAAAGACGCCAAGCTCAAAGTGGCTGGAAAGACCGGGACGGCCAGGATAGTGGTGGATCCGAAGACGGCGATGCCAAGAGACCCGTACACGGACAGACAGGGCAGGAAACGCTATCAGGGAACATTCGTAGGGTTCTTTCCTGCCGAGAATCCGGCATACTCAGCCATAGTGGTGATCTACTCCAAGCCCAGCAAGGAGATTTTCTTCGGAGGAACGACTCCGGCCCTGGTGTTCAGGGAGATCGTAGACAAGATATATGCTTATGACACGTCATACGGAGAATTTCTGAAAGACAAAGGCAGGATGCCGGAGCTCAGGCAGGAACTTCCATCCGTGGACAAGGACGGAAGAGTCCCGGACCTGAAAGGGCTTGGACTTTCAGATGCGATGTATGTGATAGAAAGTGACGGATACAGATGCTCTTACACAGGTACGGGGCACGTCGCGGGACAGAGCCCGGCACCTGGCACAAGACTGGACGCCGGAGGAAAGATATCAATCAGACTTGAGTAGTTTTTATTATGAAACTTGAAGAGATCATAAGAGACTGCGGTATCGTCAAGACAGACGGAGACACCGCTCAGAACATAAAATCAATATGCGCCGACTCCAGGAAAGTGGAGCCGGGTTCATTGTTCATTGCCGTAAAGGGATATGCCGGAGACGGGCACAAGTTCATTGCGTCCGCCATCGAAAAAGGTGCGTCCGCCGTAATTTACGAGGATGAGGATGAGATGAAGGCGCAGGCCGATGCAGCAGGCGCGGATACATCCCGCATATCTTTCGTCAAGGTAAAAAGCTCTCGCCACGCCGAGGCTATGGCGGCAGCTGCATTCTACGGAAACCCCTCACACGAACTCACGCTCGTCGGGATAACGGGGACCAACGGCAAGACGACTACGGTCACACTGCTCCACCACCTCTTCACGGCTCTCGGATACAAGTGCGGACTGCTCTCGACGATAGCGAATTATGTAGGAGACAGGATACTCGAGACGGCCAATACCACGGCCGACCCCATCACCATCAACTCGTTGCTGAGACAGATGGCCGACGAAGGCTGCGAGTACTGCTTTATGGAGGTCAGCTCCATCGGTATGGAACAGGAAAGGGTGACAGGCCTGAAGTTCAAGGCAGGCATATTCTCGAACCTGACGCACGACCATCTGGACTACCACAAGACATTCGCCGAGTATCTTCGCTGCAAGAAGCTTTTCTTTGACACGCTGCCGGCCGACGCCTATGCAATCACCAACATTGATGACCGAAACGGTATGGTAATGGTGCAGAACACGAAGGCAAAAGTAGTGACCTATTCCTGCAGGAGCATCGCTGACCATACCTGCCGCATCATTGAGGAAAGTTTCGACGGGATGCAGCTCCGCATAGACGGCAAGGAGATATGGACCAGGCTCATAGGACAGCACAATGCATATAATCTGCTCGCCATCTACACCACCGCCATACTCATCGGGGCCGACCAGGACGAGGCTCTCATCCAGCTTAGCAGACTGGAATCAGCGAAAGGTAGGCTCGAGACAATGCGGGGGCCGCGCGGCCTTTCCGTCATCATCGACTACGCCCATACGCCTGACGCTCTGGAGAATGTCCTGAAGACACTCCGCGACATCGGGCCGAAGAAACACATAATCTGCCTGTTCGGCTGCGGCGGGGACAGAGACCGCACCAAAAGGCCTGAGATGGCCGCAGTTGCAGAAAAATACTCCGACAGAATCTTCATCACATCGGACAACAGCCGGACAGAGAAGACTGAAGACATTATGGAGGAAATCCGAAAAGGCCTGAGCCCGGCCGGAGCAACCAAAGCATTGTCCATAGCGGACAGGAAGGAAGCCATCAGAGCCGCCATCACCCTGGCGCCCGACGGAGCCGTGATCCTGCTCGCCGGCAAGGGGCACGAGACTTATCAGATAATCGGCACTGAGCACAGGCATTTCGATGAAAGGGAAATCGTCAGCGAAGTGTTCAAATCAATGGAGGAAGCGAAATGATATACCACTTGTTCCAGTTGCTGAAAGACTATGACATTCCTGGGCAGGGCCTTATGAACTACCTGTCTTTCAGGGCAATGGCCGCCAGCGTAACGGCTATGTTGATTTCATTCTTCGCAGGTAGGCGCATCATCCGCTGGCTGCAGAAGAAACAGATCGGAGAGACGATCAGGGACCTCGGCCTGGAGGGGCAGATGCAGAAGAAAGGCACCCCTACGATGGGAGGTGTCATAATACTTCTCGCCATCGGCGTATCAGCGCTGCTTTTCTGTGACCTCACAAACATCTATACACAGCTGCTTATGTTCACCACATTCTGGTGTGGAGGAATCGGATTCGCCGATGACTACATAAAGGTGTTCAGACACAATAAGGATGGAATGAGCGAGAGGGGCAAGCTGGTGCTGCAGATTATACTCGGCTTCATCGTAGGGCTTACTGTATGCTTCAACAATGACATTGTCATAAGAGAGAAAGTCAAGGTCGAGACAGCGGAAAACGGAACCACCTATCTTCCGCAGGGAAGTTCCGACCTGGACGTGAACAGCGAGACCATCGTGAGCCGCAGCGGATGGAAGATGGAGAACATAGTGAAGAGCACAAAGACCACTCTGCCATTCGTTAAGAGGCACGAGTTCGACTACAAGTGGCTGTCTCCGTTCCAGGGGAAATGGGGCTGGTACTGCAAATGGGCGATCTACGTGCTGATGATAGTGATCGTCATAACAGCCTGCTCGAACGGCACGAACCTCACCGACGGAATGGACGGGCTGGCGGCCGGAACTTCAGCCATCGTGGGCACGGTCATCGGCATCCTGGCCTGGCTGAGCGGAAACCTCATAAACTCTGATTACCTGAACATAATGTATATTCCGGGCACCGGAGAGGTGGCTGTATTTATGTCGGTGTTCGTGGGAGCCCTGCTCGGATTCCTGTGGTACAACTCATACCCGGCGCAGGTATTTATGGGCGACACGGGCAGCCTGGCGATAGGCGGAATCATAGGCGTGAGCGCCATATTGATAAGGAAAGAGCTTCTGCTTCCGATATTGTGCGGGATTTTCTTCGTGGAAAGCCTGTCGGTGCTGATTCAGAGGTTCTGGTTCAAGTACACGAGGAAACGATATGGCACGGGGCAGAGGATTTTCAGGATGGCTCCGTTGCATCATCATTATCAGAAAATAGGGATAGATGCGAAGATTCAGTGGCCGAGCCACCCGATTCCGGAGGCTAAGATTGTCACGAGGTTCTGGCTTGTGGGGCTTATCCTCGCGGTCGCCACACTCGCCCTCCTCAAGATAAGATAATTGCAAGGTTTAACTGAATTTGAGACAAACTGCATACGAAGATGGATACTAAAAAGCGAATCGTAATCCTGGGCGGAGGCGAAAGCGGAGCAGGCGCCGCCGTCCTCGCGAAAGTAAAAGGCTTCGACGTCTTCCTCTCTGACAGAGGAGAAATCGCCGCAGAGCACGCCGCACTCCTGAAGAAATGGGATATCCCATACGAAGAGGGACACCATACGGAAGAACTGATACTGAACGCCGATGAGATCATAAAGAGCCCCGGGATACCGTCCACGGCCCCGATGATCCGCAAGATCGAAGAGAAAGGCATACATATCATCTCCGAGATCGAATTCGCCGGCAGATACGATACCGCCAAGAAAATATGTATAACAGGCAGCAACGGCAAGACCACCACGACGTCACTGATCTACTACCTCTTGAAAGAGGCAGGACTCAACGTCGGCCTCGGCGGAAACATCGGGAAGAGCTACGCATATCAGGTCGCTACCGAACATTTCGACTACTACGTTTTGGAAATCAGCAGTTTCCAACTGGACAACTGCTACGACTTCCGTCCTGACATCGCCATAATCACGAACATAACCCCAGATCATCTCGACAGATACGGCTACGAGATGGAGAACTATGTGAAGGCCAAGTTCAGACTCACGAGGAACCTGCGCCCGGAAGACTGCTTCATCTTCGATTCAGATGACGAAATCACCATAAACCATCTGAGCAAGATCGTGATGGAGGCCAAAAGACTTCCGTTCTCGCAGAAGGACAGACCTCAACCGGGAGCATATCTCGACGGAGACAAGATTGTCGTAAGATATGATGACGACGAGTGCGACATCTTCCTGAAAGAACTGGCGCTCGGAGGAAAGCACAACATCTACAATTCTATGGCGGCAGCCCTTGCGGCCAAGGCCAGCGGCATCGACAATGAGACCATCCGCAATTCGCTGGAGACATTCGCTCCGATAGAGCATAGGCTCGAGCCGGTTCTCAGCGTCGGAGGAGTGCTCTACATCAACGACTCCAAGGCGACCAATGTAGACGCCGCGTGGTATGCGCTGGAGTGCCAGACACGCCCAGTGGTGTGGATCGTGGGCGGAACCGACAAAGGCAACGATTACGATGTCCTGAAGGCTCTCGTGAAGGAGAAAGTCAAGGCCATCGTATGTATGGGCGTGGACAACCATAAGTTTCACGAAGCGTTCGAGAGCATTGTCGGGAAAGAGAATATGAAAGACACACTCTCGGCGGAAGAGGCCGTAAAGGCGTCAGCCGCATTCGCAAAAGACGGTGACGTAGTGCTGCTCAGTCCTTGCTGCGCAAGTTTCGACCTTTTCACTTGCTATGAAGACCGCGGAGAGAAATTCAAGGAAGCCGTAAGAAAACTTTAGCGACTATGGCGGAAGAATCAGAAAAGACAAGTTCGACATTCGGGCATAAGTTCGCAAGATTGTGGAACATACTGGACAATCCGGAAGGAGACAAGGTCGTATGGCTGATTGTCATCTTGCTCATACTCTGTTCCATATTGGCATTGTCTTCATCCACTTCGCAGCTGGTCGGGGACAAGGGGTCGAGAATATCCTATGCGATGGAACAGGGGATGTTGTCCGTCATCGGATTCGCCATCATCTTCGGCATATATAAGATAAAGAAAATCGGATGGTTCTGGTATTTCTCCAGATTCGGTTTCGCAATATCGGCCTTCTTGCTGGGCTGGGTGGCGCTGCACATCCAATTTCCAGGATTCTCCGCCGGTCATATAAACAGCGCCTGGCGAGTCATAAAAGTCGCCGGAGTATTTCAGCTGCACGTGTTCGAGTTCGCCAAAGTGTTTATGGTAATGTACATAGCCTGGGCGATGGATATGATAAACTCCGGCAAGCAGGGACTCGCAGACAGACTTGCAGACAGGTTTTCCAAAACAAAATACATCGGGAAATACATAAGACTGCTTAAAGAGAAGAGCGGCAAGGTCGTGTTCTATATCGGAATCCCGATCCTGATAGTATCAGCATTGATCTCTCCGGGAAGCAACTCCAGTGCGATCATCGTGGCAGCCATACTGATCGCCACGGCAGCGGTAGCCGGACTGGAGCACAGATATCTGTGGTACCTGGCAATAGCGCTCATAGGCCTCGGCGTAATCGCCTTCGTAGGATATAAGCTGGACATCCTGCCTGCGCAGCGCATCGAGACCGCCATAAGCCGAATCTTCACGAAGAGCACAGACAAGATCCTGGCAGAAATGCACACGAAGAAGCCTGGAAGTCCTGAATTCCAGAAATTATTGGATGCCAACCGGCAGCGCATCAGCGCCAAGGTAGCGGTGAGCGAAGGGACAGGACTGCTGGGCAAAGGCCCCGGCAACAGCACCCAGAAATATGTGGTCTCCGTAATATATGAAGACTATATGTTCAGTTTCATCATAGAGGAATATGGGATAATCGGAGCCCTCTTCATAATGTTCATCTATGGAAGCCTCCTGGCAAGAGGGAGTATGCTCGTGAGACAATGCGAAGACAGATATGCCAGGGCGCTCATAGCAGGCCTGATAATACTCATATCGGGCCAGGCCCTGCTCCATATGATGGTGAACCTGGATATGAGGATACACACCGGACAGACACTCCCGATGATCAGCCACGGAAAAAGTGCGTTCATCGCATTCAGCATCGCATTCGGCATAATTCTTTCAGTCAGCAGAATGGCAAAACTGAAGAACACTCAGGCGACGAAGTCCGCCGAAGATGCCGAGGCAGAAAAAGAACTGCCTGACGGACAATAAAGAGGATAGACTATGGGAAATTATAAATCATTGAGAATAATCATCAGCGGAGGTGGCACGGGAGGGCATATCTTCCCTGCCATATCCATCGCGAGCAAACTGAGGGAGCTCAATCCGCACAGCGAGATTCTGTTCGTCGGGGCAGAGGGCAAGATGGAAATGAAGAAAGTCCCGGCAGCAGGCTTCGAGATAGTAGGCCTGCCGATAGTCGGTCTGCAGCGGCAGATGACCCTCCATAACATCATCAATGACCTCCAGGCCCCTTTCAAGGTGATTCAGAGCATCCACCGGGCCGGCAAGATCATCCGTGACTTCAAGCCGGACATCGCCATAGGAGTAGGCGGATATGCAAGCGCACCGCTGCTCTGGGCCGCGGAGAAGAAGGGAATACCGACATTGATACAGGAGCAGAACGGATTCGCCGGACTGACGAACAAGATTCTCGGAAAGAAGGCGGACTGCATCTGCGTGGCCTACGACGGTATGGATCGGTTCTTCCCTGCGGACAAGATCGTGATGACAGGAAACCCGATAAGGAACGATATGAGACCTGTCACCGACAAGATGCGCCAGGAGGCGATAGCGTCGAACAAGTTCGACCCGGAGAAGAGGCGCATCCTCATCACAGGAGGCAGCCTTGGGAGCGGGACATTGAACCGCTCTGTGGAAAAGTGGATCACAGACGGCTGCCCTGGCGGAGAAAATGTGGAACTGATATGGCAATGCGGCAAGTACTATAAGCAGGGCGTCGATGAATTTATGGCGAAGGCCCGGGCAGAAGGTCTGGGAGGAAAGACATTGCAGTCCATACATTACAGCGATTTCATAAGTGATATGGCCTTGACTTTCGCTGCTGCCGACATCGTAATCGCAAGATCCGGAGCCAGCACCGTATCAGAACTCTGCGCTATGCACAAGGCCGCCGTCTTCGTGCCGTCTCCAAATGTGGCTGAAGACCATCAGACGCATAATGCGATGGCGCTCGTGAAAAAGGACGCCGCGATGCTCGTGAAGGACTCCGAGGCTCCTGAAAGACTGATGGAGACGGCTCTCCGGCTTCTGTCCGACCCGGAAAGGATAAGGACAATGCAGGAGAACATAGCGAGGCTCGCGCTTCCAGACGCGGCGATGACGATAGCCGAGCAGGTCTATCGACTGACAGGAGGACATAGAGACAAAGCATAGTTTAACATCCAAGATTATGGCTACAAAATATAAGAACATATATTTCATAGGTATCGGAGGCATCGGAATGAGCGCCATCGCCAGATACTACAGATTCAAGGGACTGAATGTGTCAGGTTATGACAAGACTCCGTCGGAATTGACCGGAGAGCTTCAGAAAGAAGGCATTGACGTGCATTACGAGGACAATGTCAGCTTCATCCCTAAGGATGTCGAAAGCACGCTGGTGGTATACACACCGGCCATTCCGAAGGATATGCAGGAGCTCGTCTATGTGCAGGAGCACGGCTACAAGGTGCTGAAGCGTTCACGCGTCCTCGGGGAGATCACGGATGGACAGAGATGCCTGGCCGTATCCGGCACCCACGGAAAGACCACCACAAGCACACTGACAGCACATATATTGACCGAAAGCGGTGAAGGATGCTCGGCATTTCTCGGAGGCATATCGAAGAACTATGACACAAACCTCCTGATGAGCCACACTCCTACCGTGGTGGCCGAGGCTGATGAATTCGACCGCTCTTTCCTTCAGCTGCATCCGGAAATCGCCGTCATAACGGCTATGGACGCAGATCACCTGGACATCTACGGCGACATCCAGCACGTCCGCGAGGCATTCAAGGAATTCGCCTCGCAGGTGCACGGCACCGTCATCACCAAGCTCGGCCTGGACATAACAGAGGCAGACACGAAGGCGAGAATCCTCAGATACCACTACAATGACAGCCGCGCAGACTTCTATGCCCGGAATCCGCATCCGGACAAGCTCGGATACTTCAGTTTCGACATAGTCTGGCCGGGAGGAGTGATAGAGGACGTAAAATGCGGCACCCCGGGATGGGTCAATGTTGAAAACAGCATTGCCGCCGCAGCCATATGCCTCACTTACGGCGTCGAGCCTGCCGCCATCAAGAAGGCCATCGGGACGTTCCTCGGAGTAAAGAGAAGACTCGACATTCATCTCAACACCGAAAAACTCTCATATATAGATGATTACGCCCATCATCCGAAAGAGCTGGCGACAGCCATAAGCTCGATGCGTGACATCTTCCCAGGAAGAAAGCTGACAGCCGTGTTCCAGCCGCACCTCTATACCAGGACCAGGGATTTCGCGGCAGATTTCGCGGCGGCGCTCAGCAAGGTGGACAAGCTGATTCTCCTCGACATATATCCGGCGAGAGAGCGGCCTATCCCTGGAGTCACCTCCGAGATCATCTATGACAGAGTGACCGCTCCGGAGAAAGTGCTCCTGAAGAAGGAAGAGCTGATGGGATATCTGGAGAACGAGCCTCTGGACGTGCTCATAACATTCGGTGCAGGAAACATCGACAGATTCATCGAACCTATAACTGAAATGCTCAGACTCAGGCTGGAGGAAAGACATTGACATTATTATGACTCTCAAAGACTTCTGGAAATATGCCGCGGCAACGGCGGTGATCGCGGCAGTGGCCGGAGCTCTGTTTTTTTCGGGGCGCCGGCTGGACAAGTCGCGCAAGGAGACCACCTGCGGCAAGATCGAGGTCGAGTTCCGGGATGGAGACGGGACGGGGCTTGTCAGCGCCGATGATGTCAAAAGAATCGTCGCCAGAGAATATGGCAACTGCTCAGGCAGGAGACTTGAGGAAATCGACCTCTCGGCCATCGAGAAGGTGCTGGACAACAGAAACGGCATTCTGAAGAGCGACGCCTACACTACCGATGACGGGACTCTGCACATCCAGATATCGCAGAGAGAGCCAGTGCTGAGGATGATCTCCGGGAACGGGGTCTGGTATGTGGACGAGACCGGCTACATTTTCCCGGGTCAGAAGTCCTACGCCAAAAGGATTCCGGTGGTGGACGGAGCGATTCCACTGGACATCAGCATTGACTTCAAGGGAGAGCCAAAGACAGGACGAGAGCGGGAGTGGCTCGGCAGAGTCCTGAAACTGGCCGGCTATATGAACGGCAGCCGGACTTGGAGCAATGCCATTTCCCAGATCAATGTCAATTCCAGAGGACAGCTGGTGCTCATCCCGTCGAAGGGACGCGAGAGGTTCAACATAGGCAGTCCAGAGGAATTCGGGAAGAAGTTCGCCAAGATAGAAGATTACTACAAATTCATTGTCCCGGACAGAGGAGAAAAGGCGTATTCGGATGTGAACGTCTCCTACGACGGGCAGATAGTATGCAGAAAATAATACGATTATGGCTACAGATCATACATTAAGCGAAAGGATAATAGCGGCCGTGGATCTCGGATCCAGCAAGACGTCGCTCGCCGTCGCCAGAGTAGAAGGCAACAACACGCAGGTGCTGTTCTACAAGACAGTGCCGTCGAGAGGCATCACCTACGGAGAAGTTATGAACCCCGGACAGGCGAAGGAGGTTCTGCGAGGGCTGATAAACGATGCGGAGGCTGAACTTCATCTCAAGGTGAAGCAAGTGGTCGTCGGTATGCCGCGGTGCAACATCCACAGGCAGGATGCGGAAGGCACCCTGCACAGGGACAGGTCAGAGGACTGCATAACCCAGGAAGAGGTGGATGCCATCAAGGATATGGCGCAGCAATCCCTGAGGGAGTCCGTGAACAGCAAGGAGCGGATCTACGGCGTCATCGCACAGTCCTTCTCCACCGATGACTACTTCCAGCTCATAGAGAACGACGTGGTCGGTATGACCGGGGACGAACTCACGGGACATTTCAAGGTGTTCCTCGGGAAGAACACCCCAATAGTGAACCTGATCCGTGTATTCAACGATCTCGGCATAAGCATAGCCAGGACTTTCTTCACTCCGCTCGCGACGGCCAAGGCAGTGCTGACGGAGGAGGAGACCAGCAACGGCGTAGCCCTCCTGGATATGGGGGCAGGCGCCACGTCTGTCAGCATATTCAACAAGAAAGTGCTGGTGGAGTATGCCGCCATACCGTTCGGAGGCGATGCCATAAGCGGTGACATCCATACAGAATGCGGCATATCAGTCGCATTGGCCGACAATATCAAGAAAGCATACGGCGGCTGTATGCCGGAGCGTCTGCTCACCCTGGGAGAGAAGATCATCCAGGTGGAGACCGATGATATGAGCGCCTACACACAGATTCCTGTCAGGTTTATGTCACAGCTCATCACGGCGAGAGTGAAGGAAATCATTGATGCAATGCTCTATACGATCCAGGAGAGCGGACTCGCCACCGGACTGAGGAAAGGCATTGTCATAACAGGAGGAGGAGCAGAGCTTCTGAACCTCTCGAACTACATCAAGGAACTTTCAGGGTACAATGTCCGCGTGGCATATCCGAGGCACGGTTTCGTCGCCACGGGGTATGAGAACATCCTGAAGACTGACGCCACCACCATCGCCGGTATGCTCCTGCTGGCACGTGAAGAGAATATAAACTGCTGCCTGTATGATGAGGAGGAGTCCAATGGCGCAGAAAAAGGAGCCGAAAAGCCTGCGGATACACCGGACGGAACATCATCCGAAAGTCCGATTCAGCCCGCTGACGGAAATTCCGATAATGACCAGGACAACGCAGATGCTCCTGTGAATGGCGACGGAAGTCCTGAGGCATCGGAGCCGACGGCCGAGAAAACTGACAAAGGGAAAGAAGAGGCCAGTGAACAAGACAAGAAGAACAAAAAGCCAAAGAAAAACTTTTTCGCTTCATTCAAGGACAAGTTTACGATGAAACTCAACGCAATAAATAACGAAATAAACGAGAAACAGGTATGATGGACTTCATAGGAGAGAGCGTTCTCCCGACAGACTGGGTGCCGGAGAACTCGATGATAAAGGTGATAGGTGTCGGCGGAGGCGGATGCAATGCCGTCACATATATGTATAACCAGAAGATCCAGGGGTGCAGCTTCATCGTGTGCAATACCGATTCGCAGGCCCTCGAGAAAAGCAACGTGCCTGTGAAGGTGCGTCTGGGCGATGGCCTCGGTGCCGGCACCAAGCCTGACAAGGCAAGGAACGCCGCCGTGGAGTCACAGGACATCATCGCAGAGAAAGTTCTCGACTGCGGCACCAAGATGCTGTTCATAACCGCCGGACTGGGAGGAGGCACCGGCACCGGAGCGTCTCCTGTAATAGCCAAGATGGCCAAGGACAGGGGCATCCTCACGGTGGCTGTCGTCACGATACCTTTCGAGGAAGAGGGACGGCAGGCATTGGCGAAGGCCTGCGACGGCATCCACGAGCTCAGACGAAACGTGGACAGCCTACTGATAATCAACAACCAGAAACTGTACTCCTATTTCGGCAAGATGCTGCTGCAGGAAGCCTGGCCGAAGGCTGACGAGGTGCTGGCCACCGCCGTCAGGGGCATCATCGAGATCATCAAGAAGCCAGGATATATCAACGTGGATTTCCAGGATGTCATCACGATGATGAAGAACAGCGGAATGGCGCTGATGGGCTGCGGAAGCGGAAGCGGCAAGGACAGGATAAAGGATGCGGTGAGCCAGGCTCTCGGTTCTCCTCTCCTTAACGATTTCGACCTCAAGACAGCGAAGAACCTCCTCGTGAACATCACAGCCGGAAGGAACAAGCAGGGCCTCACGATGGAAGAGTTCGGACAGATCAGCAAGCTCATCGAAGAATATACCGGCACCGTGGACAAGTCAAAGAGAGGACTCATCTGGGATGACGACCCGAACGCCGGCGACACCATCCACATCACTGTCATAGCGACCGGGTTCCAGGCCGACATATCACAGCTCACAGGAAATGACTTCGGCAAGCTCATAATCATAAACAAGGACTTCACTTACGACGACACAGACAAGTCGAAAGGAAGCGAAGTGCCCATCACGGACGAGGCGTGCATAAACAAGGTAGGATACAACTCCGCCGAGAATATGCCGCATTTCCACTACACCGCCAAGCCTGCGCTTATGGTGGACAGCAGGACTGACATAAGCCTTCTGAAGGACATTGCGGCGATACGCCGCTCCGACATCAAGCCAGTGACGCTGGAACAGAACTGAATTGTCACAATTTTTCAGTAATTTTGCGGTCAAAAGAAAGCATTGACATACAATGGAAAGAAAGACTAGAGTAAGATTCGCGCCGTCACCTACCGGCCCGCTTCATATGGGCGGTGTCAGGACAGCGCTGTACAACTATCTGTTCGCCAAGCAGAACGGCGGAGATTTCATCATCAGAATCGAGGACACCGACTCCCACAGGTTCGTTCCGGGAGCGGAAAAATATATCATTGAAGCGCTCAACTGGTGCGGCATTCACGCCGACGAGGGAGTGGACGAGAACGGATACGTAGTGGAGACTCCTTCAGAGAGGCATCCGCACGCTCCTTACCGCCAATCACAGAGGAAAGGCATTTACCGCAAATATGCAGACCAGCTCATCGAGAACGGATACGCATATTACGCTTTCGACACAGCCGAGGAGCTGGAGGCCAAGCGTGCCGAGGCAGAGACGGCAGGAAAGACCTTCATCTACAACCAGGAGACCCGTATGGAGCTACGCAACTCCCTCACCCTTCCAGAAGACGAGGTCAAGAAGCTTCTGGAGACCACGGACTGCTGGACCATCAGGTTCAAGATGCCCGAGGACACTATCGTAAAGATGGACGACCTCATCCGCGGGCACATCGAGGTGAACACGGACACACTGGACGACAAAGTCCTGTGGAAGCGTGCCGACGAACTGCCGACATACCACCTTGCAAACATTGTAGATGACCACCTTATGGAAATCACCGAGGTCATCCGCGGCGAGGAGTGGCTTCCGTCGCTCCCGCTTCACTATATGCTCTACAAGGCCTTCGGCTGGGAGGATACGATGCCTCGTTTCGCACATCTTTCCCTGCTTCTGAAACCGGACGGCAAAGGAAAACTCAGCAAGCGTGACGGCGACCGTCTCGGCTTCCCGGTATTCCCGCTCAGGTGGGTCAATGCAGAAGGCGAGGTCTCGCACGGATACCGCGAGGACGGTTACTTCCCGGAGGCTTTCGTGAATATGCTTGCGATGCTCGGATGGAACCCTGGGAACGACCAGGAGATCTTCAGCATTGACGAGCTCATAAAGGCATTCTCGCTGGATCGTGTCATCAAGTCAGGCGCAAGGTTCAACCCTGAGAAGGCGAAATGGTACAACAAGGAGTACCTCAGGATGAAGTCCGATGACGAGCTTACAGACCTGTTCATCCCTATCCTCGAGGAGCACGGAATCAATGTTGTCGAGTGCCCGAAGTGCGCATTGACCGCAGGAGCCAAGTTCGCCGGAAAGGGCGTGGACTTCAGCAAGCATATCGTGACCAAGGAATATGTCCACGATGTAGTGGCATTCGTAAAGGAGAGAGCCTCTTTCGTGAAGGACATCTGGCTGAATGCTTCCTGCCTGTTCGTCTCCCCTGTCGAATATGAGAAGTTCGGCGTCAAGGCCGGGGCCGCAGCGGAAGCCGCGAAGCCTGCCGACCCGAGACGTGCGGCTGATCCGCGTGCGAAGGTGTTCGACGACAGCCTTACGGCTCCGTTCCTCGCGAAGGATGCCGACAAGTTCTGGAAGCCGGAGGGCTATCTGCCTGCATATCAGGCTGCCGATCACGTATGCGGCTACGACGGGGCTTTCACGAAAGAGAACATTGAGCCGTATCTCGAGGATTATATCCGCGAGCATGGCTGGCCGATGGGCAAGGTGATGAACTGCATCCGCCTGGCTATCACCGGAGCGGCAAGCGGCCTGGGAATAGCGGACATTCTGTCGTTCATCGGAAAGGAGGAGTTCGCCGCACGTATGGACTATGCCGGCGAAAGGCTCGGGAGATAGTAAGCAGTATTTCCGAAGGACATCATCTATAGGATGAAGGCCTGAAAGGGCATATATAAAGTTTTTGACATAATTTTATTCCTATTATGAAAATCGGTATCTGCAGCGATCACGCTGGATTCGAATACAAGAGCAAGCTCATTCCCTATCTCGAGCAGATGGGCTATGAAGTGGAGGATTTCGGGACGCATTCCACTGAAAGTATGGACTATCCTGATGTCGCGCACCCGCTCGCCGAGGCCGTTGAAAGCGGCAAGGTGGACTGTGGCATCGCGATGTGCGGCACTGGGAACGGTATGGCGATGACTCTGAACAAGCATCAGGGCATCCGCGCCGGGCTTGCGTGGGGAACTGAGATCGGCAGGCTCGTAAAGGCTCATAACAATGCCAATGTCCTCGTGATGCCTGCACGTTTCATCTCTTACAAGATGGTGCAGGAGATTACCAAGGTATGGCTGGAGACTCCTTTCGAAGGCGGACGTCACGAGAGGCGCATCGAAAAGATGGCTGTAAAGTAAGGCGAGCCGATGGCATTGATTCTAAGCAAAAGCAACATAGAAGGATTGATCCTCTCCGGAAATACTGATGACTATCCGGAGGGGATTATTCTTCCTGTGGACAAGCCTTACAGATGGACATCCGCTGACGTGATACGTAAGATAAAGTGGTGTGCCTGCCGGCATTTCCACAAGAAGAACTTGAAGGTGGGGCACGCCGGGACATTGGATCCGCTGGCCACTGGAGTGCTGCTGGTCTGCATCGGCAAGGCCACAAAGATGGCCGAGGAGCTGCAGAGGCACGAGAAGGAATATATCGCAGGAGTCACTTTCGGGGCGACGACTCCGTCCTACGATCTGGAGAAGGACATTGACCTGAGATACCCTGTAGACGGTGTAAGCGAGGAGGCATTGACACGAGTGCTGAAGGACTTTGTAGGCGAGCAGGAGCAGGTGGCGCCGCTTTTCTCCGCGAAGTCGGTGGACGGCATACGGGCGTACGAACTGGCGAGGAAGGAGTGGAAGAGGATGAAGGATGGAGAGGTGGATTTCGACCATTCGGCGACAGAGACGCTGAGCAAGCAGCGGATAAACATCACGGAGACGGAGCTTCTGAGGTTCTGCCCCGACGGCCTTCCGGAGGACAGTATGGAGATGGAGGGGGGTCGGCTTTCTTCCACGCGCAATGCCGACGGCAGCGAGAATCATCGCAACAGCCGCATCAATGTGACTGACAACAGCGCTCTTCATCTGCCACACGCCGACATACGTGTGGCTTGCTCAAAGGGGACATATATCAGGGCATTGGCACGTGACCTGGGAGAGGCGCTCGGCTCGGGGGCGCATCTGGACGGACTGCGCAGGACAAGGACAGGAGGGTTCAGGGTAGAGGAGGCATTGACAGTGGAGCAAGCGATAAACGTGCTCTCGACGGAGGATTGAGGCTGCGCTTCAAAACAATCAAAGAAAGGCATAAAACAGCCCATTAAACTAACAAATGACTAGCAAGATTTATTGCGATCCGGAGTTCGGGACGGTGGTGCTGCGAAAAAATGCACGCAGCAGGGCCATAAGCATCCGTGTCCGCGGAAGCGAGGGGCGAGAAGGTGGGCGTGTCTCCGTGACTGTACCTTGGAGTCTGCGATACCAGGACGGCATCAGTTATCTGGATAAAAGGCGAAAATGGGTAAGGGAGGCCTTGGACAAGCAGGACAGTAAGGCTTCCGCAGACTCGGAGAACGGACACGCCATAGGACGCATCGTGAGCGGAACCAACGTAAGGACTCTGCTCTCTGAGATCGTATTCAAGGCGGAACAGGTCAATGCAGATGTCACCAATGGCTCCAGCAGCCTTCGGCGAACGGTCAAGGATAACGAGAAGGTCCGAGTCCGAATCCGCAGGACTGTCGTGGAGAATCCTTCTGAAAGCGGAAGGCTTTGGCTGGGACTTGACAAGCCAATCAATGTTAAGGTGATAGAATATCCTCAGTCATTATCTAGCGAGGCATCTGGAGGGATGGAATTGGCTGGCGCGGTGTCAGAAAATAAGAGTTTAACAGGGGAAACAGCTGAAATGTCCTATGCTCAGGCAGCGCTTAAAAAAGTGCTCGTGGAGGTCCTGCGTGAAGAAGCAAAACTTCTTCTGCCACAGAAGGCGGCACTGTTCGCAGAGCAGTACGGCTTCAAGTTCAGGAATCTGACCATCAAACATAACTCGTCAAACTGGGGCAGCTGCTCCCGAGCAGGCAACATAAACTTGAATCTTAATCTCGTGCGTCTGCCTGAGCCTCTCTGTGATTACGTAATTCTCCACGAACTCTGTCACCTGAAGGAGCCGAACCACGGCTCTCGTTTCCACACACTTCTTGAAGCCTTATGCCTTTGCAATATACGGCATCTACTCAGCCTCGGCTCGCCGGACGCAGAAAAATACATCCCCTGGCTGGATGCGGCAGCAGCCGTCAAATCTGATTTGTCAAGGACGTTCAAAAGGGCAGCCTACAAGGCCGGAATGCTCGACATCAACACAAGAAATAATTCGCAACGCCCATCTACGTCACCCAGTCCTCTGACGCCGCTTGACGAGGTCCTGAGCCGTGAGACAGCCAAGTGGCGCCTGATCTGAGCGCCATCCTGAGCCTTTCCGCACCAGACGTCACGGCGAGCACACAGTCACCTATGCACACCCAAGACATACACTGGCGCCGGGCCGCATACGCCGGGGCACAAAGAAAGAGCACCCCGGACGGTCTATCGTCCGGAGTGCTCTCAAAGAACG